>NZ_JAPSKE010000005.1 GCF_031177825.1 Paenibacillus sp.
GTTACTCACCCGTCCGCCGCTAACCTTGCCCCGAAGGACAAGATCCGCTCGACTTGCATGTATTAGGCACGCCGCCAGCGTTCGTCCTGAGCCAGGATCAAACTCTCCAAAAAGGGTAGTTCAAACTGCTGCGCTCATTACAAGCTAGCTTTACTTCTTTAAAAAGCATATGCTTTGGAGATTTTTTCTCGGCGAGTGCCTCGCCTGCGAAAAAACTCCGACTCATGTTCAGTTTTCAAGGAGCAAGCTTGTCTTACTCGGTGTTGCTTGTCCGACTCGCTCTCGCGGCCGGAAGACTAATGTACCACATTCGTACGATACATTTCAACTGGTAATTCATTACAGTCTCGATGTCGCCCCCGCGCTTGCGGCGGATTCATAATATAACACCGCGGACAGCTCGTCACAAGCGCTAAAATACTTCCACCAAACTTAGGCCCAGGATGTGAAACGGGCCGCCCCCGAAGCGAACGATCCGCTTCGGAAGCAGCCCACAGCCTTCAATTATTGCCCGATGTCGCCGCGCCGCTCCATCAACCTCAAAATCATCGCGGCGCCCTGCGCCCGCGTCGACGCCGACGCAGGGGAGAACGCGCCGTCGCCCATACCGTTCATCAAGCCGAGCTCGCGGGCAAGTTCAACCGCTCCGATCGCCCAACCGGCGATGTCCGCTCCGTCGCGGAACGCGCCGACGCTGCCCTCGCGCGCGAGCTGATCGGCTGTCGCCTTCGCTTGCGATTCCAACCCGAGCGCCCGGACGATGAGCACGGCCATCTCCTCGCGCGTTACCGCATCGTCCGGCCGGAAGTAGCCGTCGCTGCCCTGCACGAGCCCGAGCGCGGCGGCGCGGGCGATGGCGTCGTAGTGCCACGCCCCGACGGAGACGTCCACGAACGTCGGGACGGCGTCCGGCTCGGCGTCCCCGTCTTCGCGCCGGACCAACACTTCCACGAGCAGCTTGCTGAACTGCGCCCGCGTCAGCGGCTGCTCCGGCCGGAACGAACCGTCCTCGAAGCCGTCGACGACGAAGCGCGAGGCGAGCGCCTCGACATCCCCCCGCGACCAATGGCCGGACAGGTCGGCGAACGTCTTCTCGGTCGAAAGCACCGCGTAGACGCCGAACGTCGTCAGCTCCACCGAGAGCGTCGACTTCTTCGAATCGAGTACGCCGCCGACGTACCGCCATGCGCCGCCCTCCAAGCGGTAGATGCCTAGCTTCCGCGGATCGATGCCCGCGGCCGCTTCAGCGTCGTACTTCAGGGTCAACCGGAACGGCTGCCCCGTCGCGGACATCGAGCCGACCTCAAGCCGGTAAGCGTCGCTGTAGCCCGCAACGCGCTTGGGCAAAGCCAGCGACTCGAGCGCAAGGCGGCCCGCCTTCAGCTTCCGTTCCGCGTCGAACGTCCCTGCGGGGAACCTAAGCACGACGCTTCCGCCGAAGCCGCTCCACGCCGTCGTCGCCGGACCGAACGTCGCTTCCTCTTCGTCGACCAGGTCGACCGGCGGTGGCGGCGGTGGCGGCGAATTACCGGAAGAGCCGTCCCCGTCTCCGCTGGGAGCCGCGGTCCGAAACCGCACGACCGCTTCCTCCGAGACGTTCCAATACGTATCCGCCGACAAGAGCGTCGCCTCGTAGTCCGTCGACGGCTGCAGCGATCGAATCTCCGCCTTGCCGACGCCTTTCTCGACATACGTCGACTGCGAATACGCGGCATCGCCGACCTTGCGCCAGGCGACGATCATACTTCGGAAGTCGGCATCCGCCGGATCCGTCCAGACGAGGTCCGCCCGATCGACGCCCACGTTCGTCGCGCGCGGGGATCCGGCCTGCGCCGGCGGCGTCGCGTCCATCGCGAGCGCCGGCTCGTCGACCGTCGCGCCGCGGACGATCGCGCCTTCCGAGCGTTCGTCGGTCGGATTGACTGCGATCTTCACCTCGTATTCCGCGCCCGGCAGCAAGCCGGAGATCGCGGCGAACCGGGCGCCGACCGGCACTTCTACGCTCTGCTGCTGCGTATACAGGGCGTCCGGGACGGCTCTCCAATATACCCGGATGCGATCCGTCTCCGCGACCCCCGTCTCTTTCCATCGCACGAGCAGCTCCTTGCGGCCGGAGACGATTCCCGGGGACTGTACGGTTAGCGGGCCCGTCGCGGTCGCCGTACCCTCGTATGCCTGCTCCATCGGGACGGAGGCGTAACTCGTCGGTTCCGTGGACACCCGGATCGTATAAGCGGCGCCGACCTCCAACGCCGCTTGGAAGCGGAACGTCCGGGCGACGCCCCGGCCGTCAGCCGTCTCCGCGGCGTCTACCGCGGCCAGAACCCCGGGAACGTTCTCTCCGCCCCTGGCGAGAGCGACGTCCTCCGGCCCGAACGAATCGACCAGCATCGGCTTGCTGAACGTCAGCAGGGCGCCGTCCACATAAGCGAGCAGCTCGTCGATTCGCGGCGGCTCGAGCGACGTCATCGGAATGTTAACGTCGAAGTGCGGCGGCAGCACCGTCAACTCCACGCTCTCCGCCGGGAGGTAGCCGTTCTTTTCGTACGACACCTTCCACTTGCCTTCGGGCACATCCCAGCCGTACTTGCCGTTCGCGTCCGTATAGAGCGGGTTCGATTGACCGTACCAATCCGCGTCCCACGGGCTCCACGAACCGTCCTGCGGATCCTGATAGAAGATCGTAGCTTTCACGCCTTCCAGACGATTCGACGCGACGGCTTCGTACACGTACCCGCTCGGGTCCCAAATCCAGACCGGATCGGCCACTTTATCCTCGTTCTTCGGCTGATCGTCCTTCTCGTCGTCCTCCGGCGGCTCCTTGCAGCGATCGATCGCGCCCGCCGCGGCCATGTCGTCGCGCCATTTTTTATTTTCCTCGAAGTCCTTCTTCAGCAAATCCAGCTCTTGCTGCCACGTCGCCTTCGCGGAGTCGCCCAGAATCGTCAGCGCGGTCGCGAAGACGAGTCCTCCGACGCCGCCCGTAACGACGCCCGCCACCAAGCCGATCCCGGCGGTAATTTGTTTCAGGACCAGCATCTCATGCGCCCGTTCGAAAATGCGCTCGGTCTCCTTAATATAATGGTTGACCGAAGGCGCATGACATTCGCTGTTAATAACTTGGTTCTGGAAGTCGAGCAGCTGGTCCGCGTAATCGGTGAAGTCGAGGGCATCCTCGACGTACCCTTTGGCCGCGTTCAGGTGACCTAGGACGCCTGTCAGCTTGCTCTCCGGCGAAACGAAGCTCATTACGTTCATGACATGGTCCGTGTTGATCTGGTCTCCCGCGAGCTGCGCTTCCGCGGCGAACGCTTGGAAGGCGAGCTGCGCCTCCCTCGTCATTGCGCTCGTCGGGACGATGCTGGAGAAGGTCACCGCTCCCGCGGCCGGGTTTTTCGCCACGGCGAAATTCGTATAAGACGAAGTCGGTCCTTCGATGCCCTTGAGCGAGAGGCGCGCATAGGCGACCTTCCCGTCCGGGAACGTCATCTTGAACGCAGGGGAATGGAAGAAGCCGTCGGCCGCGCCCGTTCCGAATGCCTCCGCCGTCTCCGCCTCGTTCGCCCGGGCGAACGTCGTGTCCGCGAAGCCGCCCGTCATCTCGCTCCTGCTGTATTGGCTCCACTGCTCCGCCGTCGGCGGCATTCTCGCCTCGACCGGCTTCGGCGCGACGTCGTACGTAACGTAAATCCCCGTCTTCAGCGAGTGATTCGGGATGAGGTAACCGCTGAATTCGTTCGTCTGCCCCGTCCGCGTCGCCGGAATCGGCGTGTCGCCGACCCAGAAGGTCACGTTGGAGACGCGGTCGGCTTCATTGATTTCCGCGTCCAAGAACAACGGCATGCCCGGCACGATCACGTACGGGAACTTCGAGACGCCCTTCGACGGATCGAGCGTCACCACCCGCCCGTCGGATTGCTGCATCGTCACGCTCTCGATGACCGCATGCGTTTCGTCGACGGACACCCGGACGGTCTCGGATTGCAGCGTGCCGCCTTCCGCGGCGACCTTCGCCTGAAGCCCGTAGACCGGGCTCTCCCGCCAGATCGCCGACTCCGGCTTCGACGGCAGCGACACCGTCGCCCCCCAGAAGCCGCCCGGGGACGCCTCCGCGACGCCCACCGTCTCCCGGTCGGCGAAGATCGTCACTTGGCTGCCGGCGGGCGCCCGTCCGCTGACGTAGATGTTCTGCGAAGCGGACAGACGCGGCGCTTCCAACGTGACGGATACGGGCGTTAGATAGACGCTGCCGACCGTCTCCTCCCGAGGCTCGGTCTCGTTCGCAAGCCGGAAGCTCATGCCAAGCCGCGCCTCCGCCCGCGCGGCGAACGACGCCGCCAGCTTCAGCCGGTACGTTACGGAACCCGGTCGCAACCGCTCGACCGCTCCGATCGGGACGAGGTACCGCCCGTCGGACTGCTTCGTCGGCGAGACGACGGCGCCGTTCAAGACGACGCTGCCCTCCTCCAGCGTCGCGCCGGCCGGGATATCGAGGACGAGGCTCGCTTCGGCGGCGTTCTGGCTCGCCTCGAGCCGGTAGCTGCCGCGCAGCGTGACGATCTCGCCCGGCGACACCTCGTTCTTCGCGTGAAGCGCGTTGCCTTCCCTCCCGAAGAACGCGAAGGCTTGCGCGGGCATCGTAAACGGCGGAATTTCGACGATCTTGCCTTCTTCGACCGCGACCTCGCGGGCTACTCGCTTATAGCCGCCGGTCCGGCTCCGCTCCGTGAATTCCAAACGGTATTCCCCCGCTTGCGAGAGCCGGAAGGAATACGTTCCGCCGGATTGCAATGTCATGGAACCGACATGCCTCCAAGCGTTCCCTTCCCGTCGGGACACCGCGCCGCCGAGGGTCGCATAGTCGGTCACGCCGTCGACCCGCCCGACGATCCGCCCTCGTTCCGTCAGCTCCAGTCTTGCCGTCGCGTTGCGTTGGTCGTCCAGCGTCACCTTCGCGCATACGCGGTGATTGTCGTCGAGCAGCCCTCTGGAGCATACTTCGACAGCGTCACCCGGCGACGCCTCCATCGGAATGCGATTGTTCCCGCCCTTCCACGCGTCGGCGTAGACGCCGTCCTTCCCGCCCGTCACCGTAATGCCGTAGTCGACGGCTTGCCGCCAGTCGTCCACCGGCAGCCGCTTGGATTCCTCGTCCAGCGGCGAATACTGCAAATGCACGGTAAGATACCCTCTTCCGCGGTCCGTCACCCGCAGAATCCGCTCGAGATCCGATCCGACCTCGATACGGACCGACACGGGCTGCGTCATCATCTGGTACGACGGCGGACCCTTCTTCTCGGCCCGAAGCGTGTAATCCCCGGTCGGTCCCCGAAGCGTATAGGCGCCGGAAGCGTCGGTTACGGTTTTATTTTCGATGCGGCCGCTCCATACCAGAAATACCGTCGCTCCCGGGACGGGCTGCCCTCTCTGGTCGGTGACGACGCCGCGAACGGCGCCGTCCGGCCGCAGCGCCGCCGATACGGCGAGCTCGTTCGCCCCGGGCGCCAACGTCGCGCGCCGGTCCTCCGGCGTCTCGTAAGCGGCCGGAACGTCGAATCGAACGACGATCTCCTCCTCGACGTAACGCGCGGCGCGCATCCGGTAGCCGTAGTCCGCTTCCCATCGAGCCGTCTCGAGAAGCCTGCCCCCGGCATCGTAAAACCGAACCGAAGCGCCCCGAATGTCTTCGCCTCCCGCCGTCGTCAGCTTTACCGCGAGCGACGCGGAAGGCTTCGGCGACAAGGCCGCCTCGGCGCGTCCGCCGCTCTTCACCTCGAGCTCCGCCCGCTCGCGGAGCGTCACGCCCCGAGCGTCGATCAATTCGATCGCGTAGACAGCCGGTCCCGGCAGCGGGACCGTCGCTTCCGGGACATCGCCGAGGCGGACCCCGCCTTCGTATCGAAGGGTTTCGCTTCGACTCTTGAACCGCACCCAGCCTCCCCGCATGTGCCCGGCGTAGTCGCCCGTCAGCTTCACCGTCGCCTCCCCCGCGATCTTCAGCGGGAAGGCGGACGGATCCGCCTCGGCCGATACGTCGGGCGCTCCGACCTGCTCGGCGCGGATGCCCAAGACGTCTGTCGCGCCTTCCGGCGGCACGAACGCCGCGCGGTAGACGCCCGTCTGCGACGCGTCCTCCGTCATCGGCAGCGTCGCCGTCTTTTCGCCTTCCGACCCATACCGAACGACGGCCTGCGCTTCGATGCCGGACGTGCCGAACGCCTGAATCGCGACGCTGGCGCCCAGCGGGAGCTGCCCGCCGATGCGGTTCGGATGCGACCAAGTCACCGTCGACAGCTGCGATTCCGGCTGCTCCGCGTCGGTGCACGGCCCTTCGAAGCAGGCGATATGAATGCTGCTGCCTTCGCCTTCGCCCGTCAAGAACGCCGCGCGGCTGCCGTCGCCGCTCAGGAACGGAGCGGTCACCGATTTCGCTCGATTGCCGATATGCGTCCATTCGCCCGCGACTCGATCGTACCGAATGGAACCGCGGTCCGAATCGAAAGGCTGCGTGCTCGGACTTCCCGGCGTTCGATTGTAATACGAGAAGGCGACATACCGTCCGTCCGCGCTGATCCGCGGCTCTCCGAGTCCCAGATTCAATCCTTGACCCAGATGGGAGGCGATCGATTCCGTCTGTCCCGATCGCCGATCGTGGACATAGACGCGAATATCTCGGTATCCGACGACCCCTTGCAACGCGATCGTTTGCCCGTCCCGGGACAACGAGACGCGCAATGCGCTGACGAGCCCATCGTCCCCGAACGGCACCGGAACGTGCTCCACCGTATTCGTGCGGGTATCGTACACGTACAAGCGCCGAACCGCATCGTCCTGCCACCCCGGCATATTCGTCGCCGACGTCAGGAACGCCGCATAGCGGCCGTCCCCGCTGATTGCGGGCGACGAGCTGAAATCGTTCGCGATTTCCCCTTCGTTCGTCCTGCTGAGCAGCTTCACCGTCTTCGTCGGACGATGATATAAGAAGATGTCGGTATGCTCGTTGTCGTCGCCTTCCACGACTTTATTTGAATCGCTCGCGAAAACGAGCCATTCCCCGTCGTCGCTCATCGCCAGATGCTTCGGATCGACCGCCCACACCGGAAGGACCGGATCGGAGTACCCGGTCGTGTCGTCGTAAATATACAGATCCGGACTCGTGACCAACGTCACTCGGGTCGTATACGCCAGGAACTTCCCGTTGCCGGACATCGCGTACAGTCCGTCTTGGATATACTGACGCGGATCGGATAAATGTTGAGGCAGGCTCCCGATCCGCTTGTAGCGCTTCGCCGGATCTTCCTCCAGCACGTCGTACGTATACACGTTATACAAGCTGTTCGACGTCGTCGAACCCGGTAGCGAGTACAGCCGCGCGATGAACGCCGCCACCGTGCCGTCCTTGCTTAGCGTCGGCGAATAGATGCCCTGGTTGTACCCCGCGTTCTCCGGTACGGCCGCCGCCTCGGCCGAATAGCGATGGAACGACCCGGCCCGAATCCACAAAGCCTGCTCGCTTCGATTGCCGGCCCGGTCGAGCGCATAAATCTCGTACTGGAACAGTCCGCTCTCCGGCAGGCCGGCGTCCAAGTAAAATAAATCCCGGGTCTCCCCGAGCTTCGCGCCGTCCCGGAACACCTCGTACCGATCCACGGTCGAATCCCGCGAATACGAGCCGTCCGGATTCGGTTCCCGTTGGTACGGCGGATCCCACTGCAGCAAAATCTGATCGTAGGCGGGGTTGGTCCACCCCTTGGATTCCGGCTCCATCGGCTTCGTCTCGTCGAACTCCACGAACTGCGACGCGGACGCCGGACTCGTCAGACCGTCCTTCTCCGCCGTCGCATAGAATTCGTACACCCCGGTCCCGCTCCATAACGCCGCTCCCGTTTCGAACGAGCCGATATCGCCGTATACCGCTTCGGTGACATAGACGCTGCCGCTCTCTTGAACGGCGCCGTCCTTGCGGTAGTAGATGCGGACCGTCGACTCCAGCGGCGCCGTCCCCCGAATCTCGACTTCGGAAAACGCGACCGCAGCCGGCATCGGCTCGAGCGCCGGCGCGGACAGCGTCGGGTCCGCGAGCGACGGCGACTCGATCTCGCCGAGCAGCTGCGCGACCGTCTCGAGCGGCGCCGGTTGTTCGTCGGCCGCCCGGATCGGTACGGCGGGCGCCGTCGACGTCGCCAGCACGGACGCGATGACCGCGGTCCATATCGTCTTGCGTATGCTTCGCATCACGTGGCAAGCGCCTCCTCGTTCCTCGTTCTTCGTAAGAAACCGTAAACTACGTTCATTCTAACGAGTGCTCCCCTATGACAATCGTGACGGTTTGTCACGACTGTAGTCATAGAAGACCAAAGAAGGAGTCGCTATAGAGCGATGGTCTTAGCGAAAAAAAGACCGACGGGGCGACTTTCGCCCCATCGGCCTTCCTTTTCCCCGCTTAGACCATGACTTTGCAAATATCGTTCGTGAACGCGACCGGATCCTGCACCGGCAGCCCTTCGATCAGGAGCGCCTGGTTGTAGAGCAGGTTCGTGTATAGGTTCAGCTTCTCCTTGTCGTTCGCGTGCGCGGCTTTCAACGAAGCGTACACGGGATGGTTCAAATTGATTTCGAGCACCTTCTCGGCTTGGACGTTCTGTCCGCCGTTCGGCATCGCGTTCAGCACTTTCTCCATCTCGATCGTGATTTCGCCTTCCGTGGAGAGGCACACCGGGTGGGACTTCAGCCGCTTCGACGCCTTCACCTTCTTGACCTTGTCGGACAAGAGGCTCTGCATGTACTCGAACAGCTCTTTCGCTTCGTCCGTTTCCTTCGCCGCATCCTCGCTCGCGTCCGCCTCGATGCCGAGATCGCCGCTCGACACCGACTTGAACTCCTTGTCCTTGTACTTCTGAAGCATCTTGATCGCGAACTCGTCGATTTCCTCCGTGAAGTACAGCAGCTCGTAGCCTTTGTCCGTCACGAGCTCCGCCTGCGGCAGCTTCTCGATGCGCTCGATGGAATCGCCCGTCGCGTAATAGATGAACTTCTGATCTTCCGGCATGCGGGAGACGTATTCGTCGAGCGTGACTTGTCTTTTCTCCTTGGAGGAGTGGAACATCAGCAGATCCTGCAGGTCGTCCTTATGCGCGCCGTAGTCGCTGTACGCGCCGAACTTCAGCTGACGGCCGAACGCCTTGTAGAACTCCTCGTACTTCTCGCGCTCGTCCTTCAAGAGGGAGAGGAGCGCGCTCTTGATTTTGTTCTTGATGTTTTTCGCGATCAGCTTCAGCTGGCGGTCATGCTGCAGCATCTCGCGGGAGATGTTGAGCGACAAGTCCTCCGAATCGACCATGCCCTTCACGAAGCTGAAGTAGTCCGGGAGCAGGTCGCCGCACTTGTTCATGATGAGCACGCCGTTGGAGTAGAGCTCAAGCCCCTTTTCGTATTCCTTGGTGTAGTAATCGAACGGCGTCTGGCCCGGGATGAACAGAATCGCGTTATACACGACCGCGCCGTCGGCGCTGACGTGCAGATGCTTGATCGGCTTGTCGAAGCCGTAGCGCTTCTCGAAGTAGAAGTTCTCGTAGTCCTCGTCCTTCAGCTCGTTCTTGTTCTTGCGCCAGATCGGCACTTGGCTGTTGACGGTCTGCTCCTCCGTAACGTCTTCCCATTCGTTCTCCGCGCCTTCTTTCTTCTTGCTGCGCGTGACGTCCATCTTGATCGGGTAACGGATGAAGTCGGAGTACTTCTTAACGATGTTTTGCAAACGGTACGTCTCGAGGAACTCGTCGTAGTTGTCGTCCTCCGTGTTCGGCTTGATCTTCAGCACGATGTCCGTGCCGACCGTCGCCTTCGTTCCGGGTTCGACCGTGTAGCCGTCGGCCCCTTTGGAGTTCCAAACATACGCCTCGTCGTTGCCGAGGGCGCGGCTCGTCACCGTCACCTCGTCCGCGACCATGAAAGCCGAGTAGAAGCCTACGCCGAATTGGCCGATAATGTTATGGCCGTCTTTGAGTTCGTTCTCCTGCTTGAAGGCCAACGAGCCGCTCTTCGCGATGACGCCGAGGTTGTTTTCGAGATCTTCCTTCGTCATGCCGATGCCGGTATCCGAAATCGTTAGCGTGCGATTGTCCTTGTCGGGCGTTATCTTAATGTAGTAATCCTCTTGGTTGAACGTCAGCGAGTCGTCCGTAAGAGCTTTGTAGTAAATCTTGTCGATCGCGTCGCTGGCGTTGGAGATCAATTCTCTTAGGAAAATCTCTTTCTGCGTATAGATGGAGTTGATCATCATCTCCAACAGACGCTTGGATTCCGCCTTAAACTGCTTCTTAGCCATGCGTTCGGTTCCCTCCACATCGATTCTGCCGCGTAGTGATTAGCACTCTATTGAACTGAGTGCTAATTCTCCTTTTTATATAACATACTCGATTTTTCCATGTCAACCGCCAGTCCGTCCACCGCTTCCCTCGTACACGGCGTGACGAGCGACAGCGGCTTGCCGACGGCGGCGCGCGCCTGCTCCAGCGCTTCCTCCGGCTTGCCGAGCTTCTGCAGCGTCAACGCGTAATAATAGTAGGATTCGGCATGCTTCGGCTTCTTCTCGACCGTCTTCTCGTACCACGCGGCGGCTTCCTCGTACCGTCCGAGCATGTAGTACGTCTGCGCAAGGTTGTCCAGAATCGAGACGTCGCTGTCGTTGTACTCCTGCGCCTCTCGATTGATCGCGAGCGCTTCCTCCAAATCTCCCCGCAGCAGCTTGAAATAGCCGAGATTCGCGTACACGGTCGTATTCTTGTATTCCTTATGTACTTCTTCCAGCAGCGCGACGGCTTCGTTCCGCTTGCCCTGCAGCCACTGCGCGGTCGCCAGGTTCAGCTGCCCCTGCATGCGCGGGATGCCGGGCTTCGTCTTCGGCAGCGCCTCTTCCAGCACGCGCTCCGCCTTGGCCGGGTCGCCGGCCTTCATGAGCAGGTACGCGTAGCCGATCGCTTGCGGCGGCTTGGCGTTCCGGAAGCTCGTCGATGTTTCGAAAAGGCGGAGCGCCCGGTCGAGGTTTCCTTTCATAAATTCCGCATTGCCCCGCCCGGCGTACCAGGTCGGCCTAAGCGCGTAGAAGGCGATTAGGAACAGGACGACGATAACGAGTAGAATAACGGCTTGGACTGGCGGCATAAGGCAAGATTCCTCGCTTTCGGATCGGAAGTGTCGCCTCTATTATAGCCGATCCCGCCGATATCGCCTAAACCGCCGTTGCGGCGGGAGCCCGCTTCGTCACCTTCAGGGACATCAGCGCCGCGTAGAAGCATAAGAACCCTGCCAAGAGAAAAGGAACCGTATACGAGCCGAGCCACTCGCGCATCG
The DNA here is from genome assembly GCF_031177825.1 of Paenibacillus sp. GTDB lineage: Bacteria > Bacillota > Bacilli > Paenibacillales > YIM-B00363 > Paenibacillus_AE. The sequence goes on from NZ_JAPSKE010000005.1 coordinate 11,350, forward strand.
CCCCGCCGCCGTACGCCGCGACGGAGGCGCCGACCTGGTGGGCGACGACGATCCACCCGAACATCATGCCGGCGGCCCCGCGCCCGAACCGCAGCGTCGCGAGCTTCGCCGTCGGCGGCACCGTCGCGATCCAGTCGAGTCCGTAAAATACCGTGAACGCGAGCATCGCCGCATCGCCGGCCTGCAACGCGTACGGCAAAAACAAGAGCGACACGCCCCTCAGACCGTAATACCAAAACAGCAGCTTCCTACTGTCGAATCGGTCCGACAGCCAGCCCGACAGCGTCGTTCCGATCAGATCGAACAGGCCCATGAGCGCCAAGAAGCCGGCCGCCGTCACCTCCGGCATGCCCAGATCGCCGCAAGCGGCGATCAGATGCGTGCCGATCAGACCGTTCGTCGACAGCCCGCAGAAGAAGAACGTGCCGGACAACAGCCAAAACGTGCGGCTTCGAAACCCTTCCCGCAACGCGCGAATCGGCTCGACGAAGACGCTGCCCCGGAACGGCGCGGGCGTCGTCGGCTCGGCCTCGCCGTACATCGCGAGGCCCGCGTCGGAGGGATGGTTCCGCATGAACAGCGCCGCCGCGGCGAACAGGACGACCGCGGCGCCGACCGCGGCGTACGTCGCCGTCCGCCAGCTCGCCTCCGCCGTAATCGACGCCAGAATCGGCAGGAACACGAGCTGCCCCGTCGCCGCGCTGGCCGTCAGCAAGCCGAGCACCAACCCTCTGCGCTTCGAAAACCACCGATTCGCGACCGTCACGCCGAGCACATTCGCCATCATGCCGGTCGCGAGCCCGGCGACCACGCCCCAGAGCAGCAAGTATTGCCAGAGCGACGTCATCAACGGCGTCAATGCGAGCGCGGACGCCAACACGCCGAGGGAGATCAGCACGACGCGGCGGATGCCGTATTTCTCGAGAATCGCGGCCGAGAACGGACCGACGGCGCCGTACAACAAGATCCCGATCGAGAGAACGGACGAGATCGCCCCGCGATCCCACCCGAACTCCCGCTCGAACGGAAGAATGAACAGGCCCGGCAAGGCGCGGATCGCGGCGGATACGAGCAGCGTGACGAAAGTGACTCCGACGACGACCCATCCATAGTGAATTCGATTCCCTATCGCTTTCATCATAACGGTTTCCTTCTCCCTATTTTGCTTGTACATACAAAATAAATAAGAAACGAAAGCTGTCTTCCTCTAGGAGTCCAGCTTCGCGCTCGCTTCGTTCATCGTCGTCGCGAGCCCCTCGGCGAACGTCTTCCCTAGCAGTTCCTCGTATTTGAAGCGGAACCGCTTGGACGCCTCCCGCAGCGTTCCGTGCATCTGTTTTCCCTTCTCCGTCGGGTACACGAGAACGGTCTTGCCTTGCACCCTCCGCTCGACGAGCCGCTTCGCCTCCAGCTTGTCGACGAATCGAGTCAGCGTGGAGGGAGCGATCGCCAGCTCCTCGGCCAACGTCTTCTGCGAAGCGCCGGGCGTCTCGATCGCGAGACGCAGCAAATATCCGTACATAGGCGACAGGCCGGTCTCCGCGAATTCTTCCTCCGCTATTCTCGTAATCGCGCGGCCGAGTCGGTTCGTCGTGAAAAACAAGCATTCGTTCAAAAAAGCAGGCTTCATGCCGCCGTTGCCTCCTTCCAATGCCTTTCTTCGTTTGTATGTACAACTAATATAATGGAAGGCAGCGACCGCTGTCAACCGATGCGACAACCAAACGATCACGTCGGCCCGCGCGGCTTGGCGGGCGACGCTTACGCGTCCCCGCCGATCCGCACGACGGTCCGTCCGCGAACCGCGCCTCGGAGAATGTCCGAGAGTCGCTGCGGCAGCTCGTCGAAGCCGATTTCGTCGGCGATCTCCTCGAGTTGCCCGGCCGGCTTCCATTCGTTCGCCATCGCTTGCCACAGCTCGGCCCGCGTCTTCATCGGGCAGACGACCGAGTCGATGCCGAGCAGATTGACGCCGCGCAGTATGAACGGGAATACGGACGCCTGCCACTCGCCGCCGCCGGCCATGCCGCTGACGGCGGCCGAACCGCCGTACTGCAGCGAACCTAGTACATGGCGCAGCCCTTCGCCGCCGACCGGATCGATCGCCGCGGCGAACCGCTGTTTCAGCAGCGGGGACGGCTTCTCCGGCGCGAGCTCGGCGCGGTCGATGACGTCGGTCGCCCCGAGGCGAGTCAAGTAGGCTCGTTCCGCCGAAGCCCTGCCCGTGCTCGCCGTTACCGCGTATCCCGCCCGCGCGAGCATCGCGACGGCGAGGCTGCCGACGCCGCCCGCCGCCCCGGTCACGAGCACCGAGCCGCGCTCGGGCCGCAGCCCGTTGTCCTCGAGCCGCCGGATCGACAGCGCCGCCGTAAAGCCGGCCGTGCCGAGCGCCATCGCCTCCTTCGGCGACAGGCCCTCCGGCAGCGGCACGAGCCAGTCGGCCGGCAGCCGGGCCAGCTCCGCGAAGCCGCCGTCGTGCGAGACGCCGAGCCCGTAGCCGGTCGCGACGACGCGGTCGCCTTCGCGGAAGCGCGGCGCGCTGGATTGCACGACGACGCCCGCGAGGTCGATGCCGAGCGTCCGCGGATACGCCGCCACGACCTTGCCGTTCGGCGTGGCCGCCAGCCCGTCCTTATAATTCACGCTTGAGTACGCGACGCGAACCGTCACCTCGCCCTCCGGCAGCTCCTCCGCGATCCGTTCCTCGAACCCCGCCTCGAAGCCGTCCGCCGACTTGCGAGCTGCGAACGCCCGATACTTCTCCATATATCCGCTTCCTCCGATCGCTAATGAGCATGGATTATGCGAGGGGAAATCTTTTTCCATCCATTCTACCAAACGCCCCCTCCCCTCGCTATTCCTCCGTACACGTTTCGGCACCAGAAGCGCCGTGGGAGGGGGACCGCCATCACCTGTATACCTTCATTTTGTAGGGAGCCGAGCGAGGGGACCACACGAGGTCCACTTTGTATTGTGGCAATCAATCGGGGCGTATCTCCGCAATTTTCACGGCACTCCGCACCAAAAATTGAGGAACTCATCCCCAATCCGGCACTCAACAAAAGTTCCGTCGCGGTTGGCATCAGCGAATCGGGCGCTTCTCGCAGAAAAGAAAGGCGACGGCATCCGTCACCCTTCTTCTCCGGCATTTTGCAAGTTGCGGAATTGGTTGTAGAACATCCGGTAATACGTGCCTTCCCGCCGCATCAACGCTTCGTGGTCGCCTCGCTCCGCCACCTCGCCGCGGTCGATGACCATGATCGTGTCCGCGTCGCGGATCGTGTTCAGCCGATGCGCGATGACGAAGCTGGTCCGATCGCGCATGACGTTCAGCAGCGCCTCTTGAATATGCAGCTCCGTGCGCGTGTCGATGCTGCTCGTCGCCTCGTCGAGAATCAGGATCGACGGCTGCGCCAGCACGACCCGCGCGATCGCGAGCAGCTGTCGCTGCCCTTGGCTGATGTTGCCTCCGTTCTCGGTCAAGACGGTGTCGTAGCCTTGCGGCAGCCGGCGGATGAACACGTCCGCGTTCGCCGCCCGCGCCGCCGCGACGACTTCGTCGTCCGTCGCGTCCGGCTTGCCGTATTTGATATTGTCCTTGACGGTGCCGGAAAACAAATACGTGTCCTGCAGCACGATGCCGAACGCGCGACGCAAGCTGTCGCGGGTATATTCCCGGATGTCCCGGCCGTCGAGCAGAATGCGCCCGCCGGTCGGGTCGTAGAACCGGGTGACCAGGTTGACGATCGTCGTCTTGCCCGCGCCGGTCGGCCCGACGAGCGCCGTGGCGCTTCGCTCCGGCGCTTCGAAGCTGACGTTCCGCAAAATCGGAACGTCGGCGCGATACCCGAAGCTGACGTTCTCGAAGACGACTTTCCCTTCCGGCCTCCGCAGCTCGACCGCGTCGGGCGCGTCCGGGGCTTCCTCCTTCTCGTCGAGCACCTCGAACGCCCGCTCCGCGCCGGCGACGCCCGCCTGCAGCACGTTGTACGTCTGCGCCAGCTCGTTCAGCGGGCGGACGAACTGCCGCGAGTAGCCGACGAAGCTGGCGATGACGCCGACGGTGATCGAACCCTTCACCGCCAGCAATCCGCCCGTCAGCGCGATCGCGGCGAAGCCGATGTTGTTGATGACGCTCAGCAGCGGCATCATGAAGCCGGACCATACCTGCGCCTTGACGGCGGCGTCGTACAGCTTGACGTTTACGGTCTCGAACTGCTCGATCGACTTCTCCTCGTGATTGAACGCCTTCACGATCTGCTGTCCGGTGATCGTCTCTTCGATATGGCCGTTGAGCGCGCCGAGATGCGCCTGCTGGTCCTTGAACAGCACGCTCGTGCGTTTCGTGATCGTACGCGCCAGCAAGTAGACGAGCGGCACCGTCACGAGGGCGGCCAGCGTCAGGAGCGGGCTGAGCACGAGCATCATGACGAGCGAGCCGACGATCGCGAGCGAGCCCGACATGAGCTGCACCGTCGACTGCGAGATCGTCGTGCTGACGTTGTCGAGGTCGTTCGTCAGCCGGCTCATCACCTCGCCGTGCGAGCGGGAGTCGAAGAAGCCGAGCGGCAGCTTCTGCAGCTTCGCGAACAGCGACGCCCGCAGCCCCGCGACGACGCGCTGCGACAAGCCCGCCATCATCCAGCCTTGCAGGAACGACAGCGCGCCTTCGCCGACGTAAGCCGCGGTCAAGGCGACGATGACGACCGGCAGCAGGCCCATATCGCCGCCCGCGATCGCGTCGACGCCGACGCCGATCAAGAACGGACCGGCGACGCCGATCGCCGCGCTCAACGCGACGAACGTCGCGATGAGCGCAAGCCCGGCGCGTTCCTTGCCGAAGTACGACCACAGCCGCTTCATCGTCGCTTGGAACTGCTTCGGCTTCGCGACCGGCCCCCGGCCCGGAGGGCCGAAGCCGCCCGGACGGCCCGGCATGGGCGGCCCCGGCGGCGGCCCGCCCGCGCCTCCGGCGCTCTCGCGTTCCTTGCGATCCGACTCAGACATGGCTCCGCAGCTCCTTTCCGACTTGGGACCGATAGATTTCTTGATAGACGCGGCAAGTCTGCATAAGCTCGTCGTGCGTGCCGACGCCGACGACCTCGCCGAGGTCCATCACGACGATCTTGTCGGCGTCCATGACCGAGCTGATGCGCTGCGCGATCAGGAGGCACGTCATCCCCTTCGCGTACGCCTTCAGCGATTCCTTGATTCGCGATTCGGTGGCGGTGTCCACCGCGCTCGTGCAATCGTCCAAGATTAAGATGCGCGGCTTCTTCACGAGCGCCCGCGCGATCGAGACGCGCTGCTTCTGGCCGCCGGACAGATTGACGCCGCGCTGCCCGAGCCGCGAACGGTAGCCCTCCGGCAAGCGCGCGATGAACTCGTGCGCTTCCGCCATCTTCGCCGCGCGTTCGACGTCGGCCTCTAGAGCATTTTCGTCGCCCCAACGGATGTTGTCGAGAATCGTGCCGGAAAACAACACGCTCTTCTGCGGCACGATCGCGATCCGCTCCCGCAGCGCCGCCGGATCGACGTCCTTCGCGTCCGCGCCGTCGACGAGCACGCGCCCGCCGGTCGCGTCGTAGAAGCGCGGGATGAGCCCGACCAAAGTGCTCTTCCCCGACCCGGTGGAGCCGATGATGCCGACGGTTTCCCCCGGCTCGCATGCGAAGCTGACGTTCCTCAGCACGGGAGAGCTCGGCGCCTCGCCGTAGGCGAAGTCGACGCCTTGAAATTCGATTCTCCCTTCCTTGCTCTTCGGCGCCGCGTCCGTCTTCCACGTCATGTCGTTCGTCTGCGCGAACACTTCGCCGATCCGGATCGCGGAAGCCCGAGCCCGCACGAACATGGCGAACACCATCGACACCATCATGAGCGAAAAGAGCATCTGCGTCATATAGTTAATGAACGCGACGAGCTCGCCCACTTCGCCGCTCTGCATGGCGCCCGACTCCATCCACCGGCCGCCGATCCAAAGAATCGCGACGACGCCGAGGTTGACCGTCAGCATGATCGCCGGGTTGAAGACGGCCATCGCCCGCATCGCGCTCGTCGAGCGCTGCCGCTGCTCCTCGTTCGTCGCACCGAATTTCTCGACCTCGAAGCCGAAGCGATTGAACGCCTTGACGACCCGCACCCCGGCGAGGTACTCGCGCACCGCCGCGTTCACGCGGTCGAGCGACTGCTGCACCTTCAAGAACCTGGAGAAGCCGACCTTCATGTTGAAAGCGACGAGCGCGGCGACGATCGGCACGACGACCGCGAAGATAGTCGACAGCTCCGGGTTGAGCCGGATCGCGAGGATGAGCGCCCCGATGCCGAGCAGCGGCGCCTTGACGAAGATGCGCATCAAGCCGCCGACGAAGTTCTGGACGAGCGTGATGTCGTTCGTCATGCGGGTAATGAGCGACGCGCGCTCGAACTTGTCGATGTTCGCGAACGACAGCGATTGAATTTTCCGAAACAAATCGCTCCGCAGCTCCATGCCGAACTTCTGCGACACGTGCACGGCGAGCACGTTCCGAAGGCTGGCCGCGATCGCGCCGCCCGCCGTGATGAGCAGCATCAGCCCGCCGATGCGGAGCACGTAGTCCATATCCCCGTTCGCGATGCCGCGGTCGATGATGTCGGCCAGCAGCGTCGGCATCATGAGGTCCGCCGCCGCCTCGAGCGTCAGGAAGAAGATCGCCAGAAGAAAGCCCTTCCAATATTTTTTAATATATTTTCCGCTTGGCATCCGCTACGCCTCCCCAGATCCCCGCAATTGGTCGGACAGCTTCTTCATGATGCGCACGAGCTCCTCGCGATCCGCTTCGTCGAGCCTCTCGAACGGCCCCGCGAGCGACGCTCTCCAAGCGTCCTCCGTCCGGCGGATCGTCTCCAGCCCCGCCTCCGTCAAGGCGATGTTCTTCACGCGGGCGTCCGTCGCGTCCTGCTCGCGCGTGACGATGCCGGACCGCTCCAAGCGGTCGAGCATCTGCGACATCGTGCTGGCCCGCACGTCGAGATGCTCCGCCAGCTGTCCGATCGTCGCGGCGCCCCGCCGCTGCAGCTGTCTCAGCAGCAGCCACTGCACCTTCGTAAGCGGCTGCTGCCGCTGCGCGTCCCACGTCGACGAGCGCAGATGCCGATTCACGGCTTGTAGCGACGCCAAAAATTGTTCCAGGTTCGCATCCATCGTGCCGCCCCCTTTTCCACATAATTGCATTATATAGCTAACCTAAATAAAATGCATCAATAATCGTCCCCTTTTTCCCCGGCCCGTATGGTAGGATAGAAATAAATTTATGGCGTTAAGCTTTGAAACTCAGGAGCGTGCGTGCGGATCATGGAAACGAATATCATAACGATGCTCATTACGTTGGTCGCCACTTCGGGCGTATTCACGCTGTTTCTGTGCCTGTATGCGTACGTCAAACGGAAGGAAATTCCCGGCGCGCGCACGTTCATTTGGTATACGGCCTCCATGACGATCTACATCTTCGCGGTGGCCTTCGAGTGGACGAGCGATACGGTGGACGAGATTATGCGCTGGACCGTCGTCGAATATCTCGGCATCGCTTTCGCGCCGCCGCTCGGTCTGCTGCTCGTGCTGCAATATATCGGCAAGTCGGTCCCGCGCAAGGTCGCGGCGCTCATGTTCGTCGTGCCCGCCGTTACGTTTTTGTCGGTGGCCACGAACGACTGGCATCATTTGTTTTATAAGTCCATCTTCTTACGCGAAAATGCTCCCTCCCCCCTCGCCGACGTCGCGATCGGGGAGATGTACATCGTGCACGGCGCGTACACGTTCGGCTGCATGCTGGCGTCCGTCGTCCTGCTCGTCCGCCAGTGGTTTCGGACGAACCGGGCGTTCCGCCTGCAGCTCGCGACGCTCACGATCGGGCAGTTTCTGCCGATGGTCGGCGCGTTCTTGTATTTGATGGGCGTTACGCCGTACGGGATGGATCCCGTGCCGATGGTGCTGTGCCTGACGTCGGGCATGTACATCTGGGCGATGGTATCCTCCCGCGTCCTGACGATCGTGCCGATCGCGAAGGAGCGGCTGTTCGAGAGCTTGCGGGAAGGCGTCATCGTGCTGGACGCGACGGAGCGCATCGTCGACTTCAACGCGTCGGTCGCCCGCATGATGCCGGGGTTGACCGCTTCGTCGATCGGGACGTTCCTGCGCGACGAGTGGCCGCGGCTGACCGGCTCCCCGCTGCCCGTCGGCGGAACCGGGGGCGGGATCGGGGACGGGATGCAAGAAGTGATGGTCTGGACGGTGAAAGGCGAGGACGTCTCCTACCAAGTGCGTTCGTCGCTCGTGCGCGACCGGACGGGCGAGACGATCGGCCGCCTGCTCATGCTGATCGACGTAACGGAGCAGAAGCGGCTGCAGGACAAGCTGACGCAGATGGCGTACTTCGACGGACTGACGAAGCTGCTCAACCGGGCCCGGTTCGTGCAGCGAAGCCGGGAGCTGTTGTCTTCGGCGCAGCGGTTCGGCTTGCCGGTGTCGTTCGTCTTGTTCGACATCGACTCGTTCAAGCGGATCAACGACACGTACGGACACGACGTCGGCGACCAAGCGATCGTGCACGTCGTCTCGATCGCGAAGCGGCTGCTTCCGCCGGACGCGCTGTTCGCCCGCTACGGCGGCGAGGAGTTCGCGATCGCGCTGCCGTCCGCGACCGGGCGCGAGGCGCTCGAGCTGGCGGAGCGCGTCCGGGCGGCGTTCGAGGCCGAGCCGCTCCGCACGGGCGGGGAGACGATTCCCGTGACGTCGAGCTTCGGCGCGGCCGAGGCGCGGGGGAACGGCGACACGCTGGAGTCGCTGCTGCGCGACGCGGACGCGGCGCTGTACGCCGCCAAGCGGGCGGGCCGCAACCGCGTGCGCGCGTTCGAGCCGACGACGTAAGGCAGGGGCAAGGGGGTTTCCTGGGCAATGCGGCAACGCTCCGTCCGCCCCCTCGACAGCCAACCGCGACCGCGCCTCCAAACGGCTCAAATGTTGACATGTTCGCCGGAAAATAAAGAGGGACGCCGTTAGGCGTCCACGATCCAATCGATTCATTCATCTGTAACTCTAAGCACTAGCGGGCCGCCGCGTCTCTCCCGTAGAGCGCGCTGCCGATAATGCCGGCTTCGTCGCCGAGCGCCGCCGGCACGACCGAGATTCGCTCCCAATAGTCGGCGATCAACAGCCGCTGCATCGACTCGCGAACGGGCGCGAGCAGCCGCTCGCCGGCCGCCGCCGCGCCGCCCCCGACGAGAACGACGTCCGGGCTGTACATCGTCACCGCGTACGCCAGCCCGCGACCGAGCTGCTCGCCCGTCCGCCGCAGCACCTCGATCGCGACCGCGTCGCCCTCGTCGTACGCCCGGGATACGTCCCGCGCCGTCAAGCCGGGCAAGCCTTCGCCGGGAAACCAGTCCCGCAGCACCGAGGCTCGACCGTCCCGCTCGACAAGGTCCCGCGCTTGGCGGGCGATACCGGTCGCCGACGCGACCGTCTCGAGGCAGCCGGTCAAGCCGCACCCGCACCGGTACGGAATGCTCTCGAGCGGAATGTGCCCGAGCTCCCCCGCCATGCTGCCGCCGCCGTAAAACAGACGCCCGTCCGACACGAGCGCCGCGGCGAGCCCCGTCCCGACGGTTACGCCCAGCACGTGCCGAACGCCGCGGCCCGCGCCGAGCAGCGCTTCGCCGTACACGTACAGCCGGACGTCGTTGTCGATCGCGACCGGAACGCCGAGCCGCTCCCGCATCCGAGCGACGACCGGCACGTCGCGCCATTGCAAGTTCGTGCTGTTGAGCGCGACGCCGGCCTCCTGGTCGATAAAGCCGGGCACGCCCATGCCGACCGTAATCGCGTCCTCGGGCACGCCGCATCGACGAAGCAAGCCGCGCACCGTCGCCTCGATCCGATCGAACAGCGAGTCGGGCCCTTCCCCCGCCAGCGTAGGGATGCTCTCTTTCGCCGCGACGCGCTCCCCGTCGAGCAAGCCGATCGCCGTATTCGTTCCTCCGATATCCACTCCGACGCAATAAGACATGCCTGCGTCCTCCTCTGCCTAGTAAAGTCTTCCTTCTATTATAGTTTCTCGCTCGGAAAATATCTCCACTTTTCCGCTCGAACCCCGTATGTTTCGCTTCTCTCTCGTCCATCCTAGTAATAGCGTAAATTACGAGAGTATCGGAGGAATGTACCGTGAGTTTCGAGTTGGCGTTATTGGCGTTCGTCATCGTCGCTTTCGGATTTCTATGGCTGAGAACCAAGAAGCAGCTCCAGTCCACCCGGGAAGGCAGCGCCCTGTTGACGGACATCGCGGCGGAGCAGCGAGAGACGCTTCGGCATGGCTTATATCAACGATTCAAGAGAAGCGACGATTCGGCAAAGGAAGATCCGTTCGACTTCGAATACTTCGTCGCCGATCTGTTGACGGTCGTCAACGAAAGCGACGTGTACGTGACGAAGTCGACCGGCGACTTCGGCGTCGACATCGAGGAGCGGCGGGACGACGGGTTGTTCCTATACCAGGTCAAGTGTTACGAGAAGCCCGTCGGCTTCGAGCCGATCGCCATTCTTCATTCGCGGATCGTCAAGGACGGGGCGGACGGGGGCTGCGTCGTCACGACGAGCTCGTTCACCGAAGCCGCCAAGGACTACGCAAAGGCGGTCGACATCGAGCTGATCGACGGCGAAGAGCTGCTGGACATGTGGGAGGAAGCGTTGGCGTATAAGAAGGAGACGGCGCGCGAACTCATCCCGGACGTGGTGTGAGCGTACGTCAGCCTTTCCTTCGCTCGAATGCCAACCCGACCAGCAGCAGCCCGGGCAGAAGGATGCAAAACGCGACGTCGAAAAAGGGATAATATCGTTTGATAATCTGGTTGTAAACGGCAATATTCGGCGTCCCGACTACGGTCAGGACCAGCATGATCATGCCGAGCGGAACGGTCAGCATGCGGCTCTCTCGAAGCTTGAACAGGTGCGCGATCCCTGCGGTGACGGCATAAAACAACAGCAAAGTCTTGTAGAACACCGTAATCATCCACAGGAAAGCGATGATCGCCTCCATGCGTTCCAGGAAGTTGCCGATCGTTAGTTTTTGCGCCAGTACGAAGGTCGGATAATACTTGGTCTCCATCAAATTCGGTCCCAGCACGAGAACGCATAGCGAAACGGAAGTAAATAAAAAAACTCCCCCGATCAGGAAAGAGGTTATGATCGGTTTCGTCAGCTTTCGGTCGCCGGACACATGAGGCGCAAGGGAGAGCAGTACGACCATCTCCGCGAACGAAACCGTAGTCGCCTGGAAAGCAGCTTCGAACACCGGTATGAATCCATTCGCGGCGATCGGCTGCAGGTTGGGAAACTCGGCTTGCGGAAGCAATAATACGACAAGAAATAAAAACAAAGCCACGAACGCAGGGAACAGAAGTTCGCTCATTCGGGAGAAGGCTTCGATGCCGTAACGATACGCGAGAATAACCACAAGCAAGAAGATGAGAATGATCGCATTGATCGGCGTCTCCGGCATCAGCTGCGTCGTCATGAACTGGCTCATCTCGCTCAACAGCGTTAGCGAGCACATAAAGAAATTAAACAGAAACAACAGTCCGACGAGGCTTCCGAGCCAGCCGCCCAACGTTTTCCGGGAAGCCTCGATCAGGCTGTCGGCCCTTCGCAGCTTATTGGCGGCGGCGGCGAACAAGCCCCCCAGCGCCAGTCCCGCACCGGTTGCGATCAGCATGGACAGCCAGGCGTCTTGTTTGGCGTAGGAGGCCATGATCATCGGCATGATCAAGATGGAATCGCCGATCACGCCGAGAATGATCAAGATTTGAAATTGCCGAACGGTTATTTTCTCGTCCGCGGATTTCATTCGGGCCACTCCTTTTTCTGCCTCGAAACGTCTACCTCAGCCAGCCGAACATCCACGGAATGATCTCGAACGGATTGGGTAAGCGGACTTCAAGCGTCAGCGCGGCATATAAGGCTGTCCCGGCGCCGAGGAATGCGAGTAACCAGATCAATTCCCGAATCCGCTTTCTCCGAATCAGTCCCGGAGCCTCCAGCCAAAAGACGCCCGCCGCCAGCGCCAGCACGCCGATTACGGATGCCACCTAGGATCCTCTCCATTCCTACTGTCATTGATCCAACGTGGAATTGCCCGTCGTACCTGTCCTGCGAATGTACAGCCGAATCTCGTATCGAACATCGACAACAGGAAAGTATTCCTCGTTCCATCCTTTTTTCGCGCGCTTCCAGAAGGCGGGATGCTCCTTTGCAATCTGGTCGCCGAATCCGAGCACGTCCGACTTCAGCTCTTTCGCACGTTTGACGGCCGCTTCGGCATTGGATTGCATGACTCTCGCCGCTCTCGCTTCCAGCTTGCGAATCGTCTCGGGATCCGCGACGTCGACGTCCTGACATTGGTTGTCTACGATCGCGGCCTCCGTCCGCAGCGTTACGGTCATTACCGGAAGACCGTTTTTGATTTCGGACTTCATCTTCGACTTCGAGTTCAAAACTTCGATGCCGATATACCGATTATCGCCGCAAGCCAATTCAATGGACGTGCTGTCCAATCGGTCCGTGATGTCTGTATACCCCTTGCTCTCCTCTTCGTTCAGCCAACCGACCAACCGATCCTCTCTGAAGACCGCTATCCCTCTATAACGGTATCTGCTCGGAGTTCGGAACGATTCCACGTTTTTCGGCGAATCGCCCGACTCCGATTCGCCGATCAGCTGAATGCCGGTTAACGCCAGTTCATGCCCGTCCCCGGACAACCGGTCCAGCACCTCGTCCATCGTAATGGATACGCTGGGCGCCCAAGCTTTCTCGGACGTCCGCAGCGACTGAAGCATACTGTTGGTAGGGAGCTCCTCGACCGGCGTGTACAGCTTCAACACGTTTCCCGCTTTCGTGCCTCTGGCAACGACTAAATTAAAGTCCATCCGCAGTTCGTTGTCCCGGAGTACGTTGTCGATAAAGGAGCTCAATCCTTCCTTCGCGACCGATTCGCCGACCACGTACAACTGAAGATGGCCGAAATACATTTTCCGCGGTGCTTCCGTCGTAACCGACCGGGCCGCTTCGAAGATCGTCTTGCCTCGTCCTTGATAGAGCGTGCCGGGGGACCGCCGTCCGGTTTGTTTTTGCGACGAAATCTCGCTCGGATTGACGACTTGGAAGGAGACCAAATATTCGCCGTCCTCCCGGTCAAGGCCGACGCCGAGCACGATTAGAATATCGTTGAGCTCCCGCCTGCTCCAGCACCCGGAGAGTAGAAGCAAGCATAAAGCGATCATCGCGATTCGATATAGCTTCATGGCCGTTCCCTCCTTAGCGCCGGATGCGCAACCGCACGCTTCCGCCGCCCTGCGACAACCCGGGGCGCTTAAACCTCAACCATCTCGGCATGCGGATGAGCGTATCCTCCATCTCACTCGCGCGGAAAGGCGACAACGGAGACATATACGGCTCTCCGAACGAGCGGAGGGCGCACAGATGCAGCAGAAGCGCGAACATCCCCATGGCGATGCCGAACAGACCGAAGCTTGCGGCCGCGCCCATGAATGCGAAACGCAAAATTCGAATTGGAATCGAGGCGCTATAGGAGGGAATCGTGAACGTTGAAATCGCTGTTACGGACACGACGATTACCATCGCGGCGGAGACGATCCCGGCTTCCACGGCCGCTTGGCCGATGACTAGCGTTCCGACGACGGATACCGCCTGTCCGATCGCCTTCGGCATTCGAAGTCCCGCTTCTCGCAATATTTCGAATGTGACCTCCATCACAAGCGCTTCTACGAATGCCGGGAACGGCACGCCTTCGCGCTGCGCGGCAAGACTGAACAAGAGCGTGGCCGGCAGCATATCCCGATGGAATGTCGTAATGGCAATGTATAGCGACGGGAGCAACAGCGAAATAAACAAGCTTCCGAATCGTAGAATGCGAAGCAGACTCGCGTAGAACGCACGTTGGTAGTAGTCCTCTGTCGATTGAAGGAAGGTCGTAAACTGGGCCGGAACCAACAACACGCTCGGGGTCCCGTCCACCAGGATCGCGACCTTCCCCTCGAGCAGCTGGGACGCCACGCCGTCCGGCTTCTCGGTATTGTAGATCGTCGGAAACAGCGAATAGCGTCCGTCCTCGATCAGCTCCTCGATGTAGCCGCTGTCCAACACGCTATCGATGTCGATGGATCGAAGCCGCTTGCGCGTCTCGGCGACGACGGAAGGCTTGGCGATGCCGTCGAGATAAACAAGGGTGACGTCCGTTCGAGTCCTGCGTCCGATCGCCGTCGTCTCCAGACGCATGCGAGGATCCTTGATTCTCCTGCGGATCAGAGAAGTATTCGTACGAAGCGTCTCCGTAAAGCTCTCCCTCGGTCCCCGGACGGAGGTTTGGTTCGACGATTCCGTGATGTCGCGGCCCTTCCACTGCCGGATATCCGCACGGTAAGCGCAATCCATGCCGTCGATGAAAATAATGGCTTCTCCGGACAGCAAATGCCGGTACACACTTCCCATATCGGTCGCGGAACGGATCGATCCGATGCCGACGAGAAGCTCTCTCGCCAGCCTGGCCATATCGATCTTTCGCTCCTCCGCCTCTTCATGCCGAAACACGTCGTATAGGGAGCGGTTCAGCATATCGAAGATGTAGGAATTCACGACGTCGGCGTCCGACAACCCGTCGATGTAGACGACCGCAGCCGCCGCTTCTTCGGACTGCTCGTACCGAACCGGTCGAATCACGACGTCGTCGCTCGCGCCCAGGTCTCGTACCGCCCGCTCTATGTTGCGTTCAACCTTCGGGTCGACGGGCGTCGCTTGGTACTCCCGCCACAGCCGATCCACGTCAGGGGGATGGGAACTTTCGGACGTCTTTCGCTTCATACGCTACGCTACTTTCTGGATGGAATGTCACTCCACATTATTTCCATCCGTGAATGGCGATAAACGCGATACGCCCGGAAGAAGCCCTCGCCAGGTGCGGCGCCATAAAAAAGACCTGGAAGGCGTCACCGACCCTCCGGCCTCGATATCCGTCCCATTCTCAATCCCGATACAGCCCGCCGCGCTCCCGTTCCTTCATCCACACCCGCATGAAGCCGGGCTCGCGATTATCCCAAGCGTAATACGGCACCAGCGTATACCGCGCCCCGCCGCAACGGAATCCGCACCATCGCGGTGCAATTCGCACGTCCTCGTCCAACGGAAAAGAGGCCTGCCCCCGGGTAGTCAAGCTTCCCAGGACAAACCCCTGTGCCTTACCGCCCCGCCAACGCCTCGCGCAGGTAGCGTCCCGTGTGCGAAGCTTCGACCTCGGCGACGGACTCCGGCGTTCCCGCCGCGACGACTTGTCCGCCCTCGTGCCCGCCTTCGGGGCCGATGTCGACCACCCAGTCGCATTCCCGGATTACGTCGAGGTTATGCTCTACGACGATGACCGTATGCCCCGCGTCGACGAGCTTGTTCAGCAGCAGCGTCAGCTGCTTCGTATCGCGCGGATGCAGCCCGGTCGACGGCTCGTCGAGCAAATACAGCGTATGCCGCTTCGCCTTCCCGCTCAGCTCCTTCGCGAGACGGATGCGCTGCCCCTCCCCGCCGGAGAGCGTGCGCAGCGACTGCCCCCAATGCAGATAGCCGAGGCCGACTTCGTGCAGCAGCGCGATCTGCGCGTCCATCTTGCCTTGTCCTTCGAGAATCGGCATGCTTTCCTCGACGGTCATATCGAGCAAGCTCGAGATGTCGACGCCTCGATACTTGACGCGCAGCACCTCCTCCTTGAACCTCCGTCCGCGGCACGCCGGGCAACGCACTTCGAGGCCGGGCAAGAAGAACATATCCACCGGCACGACGCCGAGCCCTTGGCAATGCTCGCATCGGCCGCCCGGCGTATTGAACGAGAAATGCTTCGACGTCAGCCCCGCGGCTTTCGCCTCCGGCAGCGCGGCGAACAGGTTGCGGATGCCGGTGAAGACGTCGGTATACGTCGCTACGTTGGAGCGGCTCATGCGGCCGAGCGGCGACTGGTCGACCGTGACGATGCCGTCCACGGCGTCGAAACCGGCGATGCCCGCGCAGCCTTCCCGTCGCTGATCGTCGCGTCCGCCGGCGGCCACGAGGTCGAACAGCAGCGTCGACTTGCCGGAGCCGGACACGCCCGTCACCGCGACCAGACAGCCGAGCGGCAGCGAGACGTCGATATGCTTCAAGTTCCGCGCGTAGGCGTCGCGCACCTGCAGGAAGCGACCGTTGCCGGGGCGCCGGACCCGCGGTCCTGCCGCGGCTTCCGCCTCGCGGAGGAACGCGCCCGTCACCGAATCTCCGCTGCGGATCAACTGCTCCAGCGTGCCTTCGCCGACGACGCGGCCGCCGTAGGCGCCCGCGCCCGGCCCCATGTCGATGACATGATCGGCCGCGCGCATCATCTCGACGTCGTGCTCGATGACGAGCACGGTGTTGCCGAGATCCCGCAGCTGCTGCAGCACGCGGATGAGCCCCGCCGTATCGCGCGGGTGCAGCCCCGCCGTCGGCTCGTCGAGGATGTACAGCACGCCGGTGAGGCCCGAGCCGAGAACGGAGGCGAGCCGAAGCCGCTGCGCTTCCCCGCCGGACAACGTCACCGATTGGCGATTGAGCGACAAGTACCCGAGACCGACGTCGACGATACGCTTCGCGCGAAGCGCGAGGTCGTGCAGCATCGACTCCGCCTGCTCCCGCGCGTCCTCGGTCAGCTCGCCGAGCAGCCGCTCCAGCCACGCTTGCGCGTCCTGCAGCGACCATCCTGAGATGTCCGAGATCGACGCGCCGCCGACCGTCACCTGCCGCACCTCCGCCTTCAGCTTGGCGCCGCGGCACGCTTCGCACGGCGTCTCGCGGAACAGCGCCGCTTCGCCGGACTCGCCGCCGTTCGCCTTGTACCGCCGCCAGATGCCGGTCAGGACGCCTTCGAACTTGCCGGCGTTCACCGACTTCGGCGGCTTCGCGCTCGGGAAGTGACGAGCGAACTCCTCGCTTTCCACCCCGTAGTACAGCAAATCCCGTTGCACCTCGCCGTACTCCTTCAGCGGCTGATCCGGATCGAACGCGAACCCGTAATGCTTCGCCGCGGCTTCCAGCGTCGCGGAATGGTACTTCGACAGCATGTCGAACCAGATCCGCACGCCTCCGTCGCGAGCGCTTTTCTCCGGATCGAAGACGGCCTCCGGATCTAAGCTGACCGTGTGCCCGAGCCCGTCGCACCCCTCGCACGCGCCTTCCGGCGTATTAAACGAGAAGTGCCGCCGCGTATACCGCTCCATCGACTCCGAGCAAGCGGGGCAGCGCACCGAACCGGCGGACCGGCCCCCTTCCTCCTCTTCGCCGACGCCGAGCGATGCGGACGCCTCGTCCGGCCCAGGCGCGAACCGCGTCCCGCACCGGGGACACGGACGTTCCCCGAGCTTCTCGTAGATGACGCGCAGGTACGTATGAATGTCCGTCGCCGTGCCGACCGTCGACCGCGGATTCCGATTCGTCACATGCTGGCCGACGCTGATCGACGGCGATAAGCCGACGATGGCGTCGACCTTCGGCTTCGCCACCGTCTCCCCGGTCATCCCCATCGACTCCATGTACTGGCGTTGGCATTCCCGCTGCAGCGTGTCGAGCGCGAGCGTCGACTTCCCGGAGCCGGACGGGCCCGTGAGGACGACCAGCTTGGATTTCGGAATGTTCAGCGTCACGTTCTTCAGATTGTTTTCCCGAGCGCCTTGAATATGAATGAAATCTTGCAAGAGCGATGCCCCTTTCGGAAATGGTCATTACGTCGCCTTCCGCCGATACGAGCGGAAGGTCGGCGGCGCGAACGCGAGCGGCGCGGCGGCCATGACGGCGAGCGCCTTCGCCAGCTCGACGAAGTTCGTCTCCCCGTGCATGAGCCCCCGGGCGGCGGTCGACGTCAGCCTGATCGGGTTGTACGCGACGATCGGCCCGAGCCAATTCGGCATCGTGGACGTATCCACGAAGACGTTGCTGGTGAAAAGAAGCGGACAGGTATCATGATTTCCTCCTTCGTCTCCAGGATAAAACCATCGTACAACATGAATGCAAGCCTAAGGGTTGGGTCGAACGAGTGCCATCCCCTCGCCGTTCGTCGACCTTCGACCTTCCACTGGGGCTTTAAGGTTTCACTTGAATGTTGAGTCGAACGCTTTACAAGCGGAGCGAAGATTGGTTTAATCGGGTACGACGAGAACGGAGCGGCATACGGAAAAACACATGCGGGGAGAAGAGACATGCGGAAGGGGGACGTTCTATGGCATACCGGCCGATCGACATCGCCAGACGGATCGGGGTCAGCGCCAGCGCGCTGCGCCATTACGAGGATTGGGGGATTGTGCCGCCCGTGGAGCGGGGAGCGAACGGGTATCGGATGTATACGGAGGTGCATCTCGCTTATTTCGAATGCGTCCGCGCGATGAGCGCCGGCTTCGGCCTGCCGCTGACTTCCGACGCGCTGAAGCGCGTCCTGCGAGGGGATCTCGACGGCGCCCTGTGGATCGTCAACGAAGCGTTAAGCGAGCTGCAGCAGGAGAAGCGAATGGCGGAGCAGACGATTCGCGCGCTCGAGGCGATCGAACCGCCCGAGCTCGCATCGAAGGGGAAGCGGAAGTGGATGACGATCGGCGAAGTGTCGAAGCTGACCGCCCAGCCGGCGTCCGCCATTCGTCACTGGGAGAAGATGGGCCTCATCGACCCGCCGCGACACGAAGAGAACGGGTACCGGCTCTACGGCCCGGCGGAGGTGCGGCACATCCGGATTATCGGGACGCTGCGGACGTCCGTCTGGTCGCTCGAGACGATCAAGCGCGTCGTCCGCGAGCTCGACCGCAACGACTTGGAGCAGGCGCGCCGCGTGGCCCGGGATGCGCTTCGGGCTTTGCACGATGCGCTTCGGAGGCGCATGCGGGGCATCCGGCATCTGGACTTGCTCGTCGAGCTGGCCGAGGGCGGGCCCGCCGCGCCGCGCTCGCCTACCTGTTAAGCTGCGACAGCTCGTTGTACCGTCTTAGCAGGGTAGCGCGGTTCGGCCGAACGCGATGCGCGCGATCGAGGCTCTCCCGGACGAGCGCCGGTTCGACGCCGAGCTCCTCCGGCGTCGCGGGGCCGCCCGCTTCGGACAGCAGCGCCCGCAGCGCGGCCGGCTCGGGCACCGCCTGCAGCATGGCGCGCAGGTCCGGGACGCCCTCGAACGCGGCCGCGCCCTCCTCCGCGATGCGGCGGTACCGCTCGGACACGAGCGCGCAGGCGACGCCGACCTTGGCGCCGTGCAGCAGCTGCCTCCGCTGCCCGCGAATGTATTCCATCTCCCAGTAGTGGGAGACGTGATGCTCCGCGCCGGACGCCGGATGCGACTGGCCGAAAATGAGCATCGCGAGCCCGGACTCGATGAGCGCCTCCATGAGCGCGACGACCGCCGCCGGCTCGCCGCGTCCGATCGCGGCGGCCTGAGCGACGCATCGGGCAAGGGCGCGCTCGGTGATCGCGGCGGCGAGCGGCGAATACGGCTCGTCTGCGGTCGCCGCGCCGAACCGCCAATCGAACAGCGACGTATACTTGCCGAGCATGTCGCCGAAGCCGGCCGCGATCAACGCGCGGGGCGCCGCCGTCGCTAGATCGACGTCGGCGAAGATGGCGGCGGGGCCGACGGCCGGAATCGTAATTTTATCGCCGCGCACGATCAAGGGGGCTCCGACGGAAGTGAAGCCGTCGACGGAGGGCGCCGTCGGCACGGAGACGAACGGCCGGCCGCACGTGAACGCGGCGTACCTCGCGATGTCGTGCAGCGTTCCCGCGCCGACGACGACGAGCGCCTCGGCGCCCGTGCGCTGCGCGTCGAGCAGCACCTGCACGACGGACGCTTCGTCCGCGGCGACGTCGCCGAGCGCGTTCGGCAATACGATCGTCGGCGCCGCCGACGCCCCGCGCGTGGTCAAGCCGTCGACCAATCGCTTCCCCGCCGCTTCGTACGTGTTCGCATCGGCGACGACTTGAATGCGTGCGTATCCGGACGCCGTCAACCAGTCGGCCGCCGCGTCGACGGCGCCGGGCGCCAGCACGATCGGTTCGGGGAAAGCCACCCCCTCGATCGACTCGCCCATCTCCTCCGCCATCCCCCGAATACGTTCCATGATTTCCTTCACGATCGGACCCCCGCTTCCGCGAAACTGTTTTCTTGCATACTACCATATTTGTCGCCGAATCGGCGGCCCTATTTCGTTTCCTCGAACAAGCCTGCCCACGACGGCTCCCTAAGGAGCGTATGGAGCCGGAAGGCGGTCGGCCAAGCGACCAGCCAGTCGTTCATGCTTCCCGAGCCGCGCGCGGCGTCCGTCGCGAAGTTCCATCGGCATTGGAAATACGCCTCGTTCTGCGACCCGGCCGGCCGCGTCATGCCGTGGACGACCAGACTCCCGTCGGAGACGCCGAGCGTCGCGTTGTTCCAAGCGACGACGGCTCGCGCGCGCCACCGGTCGTCACCGGTATGTCGCGTCAGACGCAGCCAGTCGCCGGCGATCAGCGCTCCCCGAAGGCAGGCTATTATTTGGCGAGCTGGTGCTTCCATTAACGGGTATCGCTCTCGCCGGACAGCGACTTCGCCCGGCGCGTCGTTCAAATAGGCCGCGCCGCCCCCCGCTCGAAGGCGACGATCCAATCGCCCTGCACGGCGGCGTAGCCTTCGTCGCCTTCCACGACGAGCCCGTACAACCCTTTCACGTCCAAATACTCCCGACGTTCGCCGTTCTCGAACTCCAACGTGATGAAGTAATGCGTGCGGGAGGAGCGCGAGGTATGCACGTGGTCCCCCGCGCCATGCGGTTGATGATGCGTATGGGTGCGGACGTCCATCCGCTTGGCGACCACCCGCGCGTAGACGCTCTCCTTCGGAGCGCTTGCATTTTTCATATATCGCGCTCCGTTGAACACGATGCCCCCGATCACGACTACGAAGCCGATCCCGATAATAATGGGGACGAGCGTAAACATAAAGTCGAAGCCCCCGCCGAACGGGGATCCGCCGAAACCACCCGGCATAACCATTCACCTCGGTTCGAATTGTGTCTCCTTATTTACGTCGGCATGCCGGAAATGTTTCGGACGGAGGGCGAACTCGTTCGGCGGCCGCCTCGGTTGCATGACGCTCCCGCCGGCACGATGACCCGCGGGAAGCGAACTAGTAGCGGTACGCTTCCATCTCGTAAACGTCGCGTACGAACAGCAGCCTGGCTTTAGCATCGACATGTTCGACGACGCCGCCGGCCGACCCGGCCGACGTCCACGTCGCTCCGCGGTCGAACGATAAGAACAGCTCCGCCTCGCGCGAAGCTTCTCCAAGCCGCCGGCCGATCGCGGCGAGCGTGTCGGGCGCGTCCGGGTCGATCGCGATCCGATCCGCAAGGAACGGCAGCTTCCGTTCCGTCCAGACGGTCGCGTCCGCGCCGGCCGTCGCCAGATAAGGAGCGCCGTCTTTGACGCGTCCTCCGATCAGCACGGAGCCCGATGCGTCCGCGCCTGCGCCGTAGAATTAACGCCGCCTGCGGACGAGAAATCTTAACGGTTCGCTCCTTCGCGTTCCATTCCACCTTGGCGCCGACCGCCTCCGCGATGACGCGGACGGAGACGAGCGTCCTCCCCTTCGACAGAAGGGGCGCTACGTCCGGCTCCAGCTTTCGCCCGTCGACCCACAACCCGATTGCGCGCCCTTGCGTCGCCGGAACAAGTCCGGCGTCCGTATCGATCAGCACCGCTCGCTTTTCGCGATCCCAATGAACCTTCGCTTCCAGCGCTTCCGCTACCCAACGCAGCGGCACCATGACGCGCCCGTCTTTCATCGCTGGCGGCACATCCGTTCGCACGGCCAGCCCGTTCACTTCTAGAGTTATGGAGCTTGCTGCGGCGTATGTACTTCCCGGAAACAACGTAACGACCATCCCCAAACCGAGGAGCCATGCCATCCACCGACGCGGCGTTTTCACCCCGTAACACCTCCTGTCTTTTAGACTCTAAAAAAGTAAATTTGTTGCAGGAGCGCTACATGGACTCCTTCTTTTTCTTGCGGCGTCAGGTTAGAAAGGGCCGATGGGCGTAACTTGGACCGCCTCCCTAAGCAGGGGCCGGCCCTCGGACGGAAGTTCGACGACAAAGAAGCCTGCTCCGCGTTTCCTCGGAACAGGCTCTTCCTTTTTCTAGATTATAGGTTGAAAATGGCGACGCCGTACGGTTCGAGCTCGAACGCGCCCGCCGCCTCCGTCCTGCGATCCGACAGCAGCTCTCGCACCTCGCGCTTCGTCCGAACCGCGGCCGGCGTCGAGCCGTAGTTCAACAGGAACGCGACGCGTCCGCCGTCGTCCTCGCGGATCCCGGCCTCCACCTTCTCCGGCAGCTCCTCGAACCAATCGAGCAGCGGACTCTGCAGCCCCAGCTCGGCGAGCAACGCTTGCGCGACGCTCTCTTCGAAGGCGGAGCCGTAATAATAAGCGGCGCCCGCTCCGACGGGACGACGAGTCAGCGCAGGCTTGCCCTCGAAATAATCCGAGGCGTACCGCGCGAGCACCTCCGCGTCGTCGGCGACGATCCGCAGCACGTCGACGAACTTCGGCGCATCGGCGTCCGGCGCCCCTTGCAGCCGCTCGGCCGTCCATCGCACCTTCGGCGCGTCGCCTTCGAGCACGTAGGTGAAATCCTCCACCTCGACCCCGCATAACGAGGCGACCGGGCCCGGGAACGGCTGCATTCTCATTTGACCGTTCTCGTCCTTTACTCCCGTTCGGCAGCCGAACACGACGATCCCGCCCCGCTCCGCGAATTCCGTCAGTCTACGCGCCGTATCCTCCGACAGGATCGCGGCATGCGGATAAACGACGACGCGATACTTGGCGAGCGTCTCCGCCGACGCATGCTCCACGTTGATATAGTCGACGGGAATGTGAGCGTATTGCAGCGTCTTGATCCAAGACGATACGCTGTACCCGGTTAACGGTCCGTACCAGCGGTCGAGCTCGCCGTCCCACTCGTTGTCGTAGCTGCCTAGAACGGCGACGTCCGCCCGATACGATTTGCCCGCGATGGCGGCGCCCGCGCGCTGCAGCTCCTCTCCGATCCGACCGGCCTCCTCCGCCCGGCGGTTCGGCCGGTTATGGGTGTCGTTGATGCCGTGCCAATACATCTCCGTGCCGAACGCCGCCGTCCGCCAGCGGAAATACAGCACCATGTCGGCGCCATGCAGGATCGATTGGTACGTCCATAGCCTCATCTGTCCGGGCTTCGGCGCCGGCATCTCCATTCGGTTCACCCAGCCGCCCGCCCCCGACTGCTGCTCCATCACGCAAAATTGCGGCGACACGGACCTCGCCTTGCTCAAGTTCCAGCTCCACTTCCGGTCGCGCAGCGGACGATCGCCCCCGTCGGGGTAGATCGAGCCGAACTGCGGGTAAGAATCGTAGGAGAAATAGTCGAGCAGTTCGTCCGTCAGCCGGTGGCTGTTCAAGTGGCCGAACAAGCCGTTCGTCGTCACCTCATGCCGCGGCGCCAGCTCTCGGATGATGTCCGCCTGCAGCTTGGCGTAGGAGATCGCGCTGTCGGAGATGAACCGCTTCTCGTCGAGCGCCTGATGCGGATTCGGGGAATCGGAGACGCTCGGCCGGGTCAAGTACACTTGCTCCCAGGACGAGTAGGTTTGGTTCCAGAACACCGCGCCCCACGCCTCGTTCAACCGATCCAACGTGCCGTACTTCCCGATCAGCCAAGCGCGGAACGCGCGGTGATCGCTCTCCGAATAAAACGCGTTCGTCTCGCAGTTCAGCTCGTTGTCGATCTGCCACGCGACGACCGCCGGATGGTCCTTATACCGGGCTACCATCCGCCGCACGATCCGCTCGCTGAACGAACGGTATACGTGGCTGTTATAGTTGTAGTGTCTCCGCTGGCCGTGCCGGTACGGCACGCCCGACTGCGTCGCGTTCAACACTTCGGGATAGCGTTCGGTCAACCAGGCGGGCGGCGTCGCCGTCGGCGTTCCTAGAATCGCCTTCAGCCCGTATCGGTGCGCGAGGTCGAGCGCCTCGTCGAACAAGCCGAATCGGAACACCCCCTCTTCCGGCTCCAAGACCGACCAAGCGAATTCGGCCATCCGGACGACGCCGAAGCCGAGCTCGCGCATCCGTCGGAAATCGTCCTCCCACATCTCCCGGGGCCACTGCTCCGGATAATAGCAAACTCCAAGCCATACGCGATCTCTGGATACGGATTTCGGCATCCGCATGCACCTCGTCCTCTGATATAATGATATTGCTGATTCAACCTCGATGTAGTGCCATCATAATACGGAATAACGGAGAAATAAATCGCAGGGTTTTGCTTCGATAACACGATATTGCGATTCGATTGGAGATAGGCGATGCGAATACATCATTACGTCTCAAGGCCCGTGTTTCCGGGATATTTGGTGTACCCGGAGTCTTACGGGTGGTATCGCGAGGAGCCGGAGCATCGCGAGCATCGCCTGCCCGGGCAGCTGCCGTACTATAATTTGCATTTCGTCTTCGGGGGCAGAGGCGAGTTGGTTTGGAAGAACAGACGGTACGAGCTCGCCGCCGGGCAAGGGTTTCTGTACGCTCCCGATCAGGAGCAGCGGTACGGCGCCGTGCCGGACGAGCCTTGGGACGTGCGGTGGGTGCATTTCTTCGGGGAAGGCGCCGCCGCCCTGCTCGGGGATAAAGGGATCGGCGAGCCCTGGGTGTTCGCGTTGGGCGATGTCTCGCGTTGTCTAACGCTCGCCGACGAGCTGCTCCGATTTTCCGAAACTCCGGACTCGTCCGCGGAGCAGCGTCTCTCGGCGAAGCTGTACGAGCTGCTGCTCGCCACGTTGGGCGCGTCGCGGCCGAAGGCCGCGGGAGCGCCGCCCGACAGCCGCGAACGGATCCTGGCCGCCGCCGACGCGATTCGTTCGCGCTGCGACGAGCCTTGGACGCTCCCGCGAATGGCGGATACGGCGAAATACAGCGTCTATCATTTCGACCGCATGTTCCGCGGCTACATCGGGAAGACCCCGATGCGATTCCTATTGGAGAGCCGGATCGTCCGAGCCAAGCGCCTGCTCATCACCGGCCGCCTGAGCGTCGGAGACATCGCGGCGGCGACCGGGTTTTCGCAAAGCAGTTACTTCATTAAGCGGTTCAAGGAACTCGAGGGGCTGACTCCTCAGCAATTCCGGGAGCAGCGGACGTAGGCCGTCCGGCGTATTCCGCCGCCGCGGCCGGTACGTCTCGCTTTCGCTTTACAAAATTTGCTCTTCTTTTATAAGATGGAATCGCGGAGAATGCCGAAAAACGACGGGATACTCGGCGTTTCTCGATGATTTTCGAAAAGGAGCGTCGATCGATGGATCGCGTCGACAAAAGCATTATCACCCTGCTTCAAGAGCAAGGGCGGATGTCGTTCACGGAGCTCGGGAAGGCGGTCGGTCTCTCGCAGCCGGCCGTTACGGAACGCGTGCGCCGCCTAGAGGACAAGGGAATCCTCGGACGGTACCGCGCCGTCGTCCCTCCGGCCAAAATCGACAAGACGACGTCCGCGTTTCTGCTGTTTCATACGAAGGACTGCGACAGTTTCCTTGCGTTCTGCGATGCGTCGCCCGACGTCGTCGAGTGCCACCGCATCAGCGGGCAGTACAATTACCTCGTGAAAGTGGTGACCGAGTCGATGGCGTCGCTGGAATCGTTCAACAACGCCTCGAACAAATACGGCGATTCGCTGACGATGATCGTCATGTCCACGCCGATCGAGCCGAAGCCGCTCATCCCCGCCATCGAAGAAGAATGAGAATGCGGAAAATGAAACTCCCTTCGGTCCGCCCGAGGGGAGTTTCGTTATATTTAGATCCGCGGCGCGTTCCACGCCCCGACGGAGATGCCGTCCAACGGGCATTCGCGGCTCGTCGCGAACGGGATCGCTCGCGCTTCGCCCGGGTACAGGCCGAAGTCGTTGTCGCCGAGGTAGCTGCCCCAGTCGTCGTCGGGGAAGCCCTGGATCGTTACCCGCACCGCCGGGACCGCGCCGACGTTGCGGACGCGGATTTCGCCCGCGGTTCCGGCGGCCCCGCGCCCGAGCGACCACTCCAGCCGCGTTTCGGGCAAGCGCCGCATCGGCGCGTCCGGCAGGCTCGCGTACAAGGCGAACGCTTCGGCGGCTTGTTCGCCGGGGTATTCGTTTTCCGAGTTGCCGGTGTGACGCCGTTCGAACGCGAGCAGTTCCTCCGTCTTCGCCTGCGCGTTGAACCAATACCATTGATCGGCGACGAGCGAGCCGTCCGCGGCGCGCAGCGCCACCGCCAACAGGAACGGCCGGATCCGTTCGTCCCCGGGCAGCGTCACGGCGATGCGATCGATCAAGGCGACCGCATTCGGCGCAAGCGTCAGCCCTTCGTATCGGTTCGACCGCAGCTCGGTCAGATCGCTGCCGTACAGCGTCGCGCTTACGGATGCGCCGTCCAGCGACTCCCGCGTCTCGTTGGCCGCATGGACGCCGGCTTCGAACGTCTCCCCCGCCGACCAGCCGTTCATCTTCTCGTACGTCGCGAAGGCGGAACGCGGTCGGCATGCCTGCATCGCCCGGTAATACGACAGCTTCGGCGTTCCGTAGTAATCGATGATCCCCCAAGAATGCCCCGGGAACAGATCCGTGAATTTATAATACCAAAATCCCGATTTCGTCGCGCCCGCCCCGGCGCGTTGGATTTCCGCGGTAAACCGCAGCGTCTCCCCCTGCGCCGTCTGCGAGTAGGCGATGTAGTCGTCCCAATCGCGGATCGGCCCGTACGCGCCGTAGCGCATTACCTTGATGACGTCTTTCAAGCTGAACTGGTGAGAATGCGCCAGCAGCCCCCGGCTGTCTTCCGTCGGCGGCCAGGACGCCATCGCTTCCTCCGGTACGTACCGAAGGCAGCTGTCTCGGTTCGGCATGCTCGGAATGCCGTACTCGCCGTACATGACCGACGGCATGGCGAGCGTCGCCGCGTCCATCGGCTCGCCGAAATGGTAGACGTGCCAGTTGTGCGCGCTGCCGCCCCACGGATCGGTGCGATGATACGGGCGCGACGGATCGAACTGGCGGCAGCGGCGGCCGACCAGGAACAAGCCTTCGTCGGCGCCGCCGTGCGGGCCGTTCTCGTTGCCGCCGCCCCACATGACGAGCGACGGATGGCTGCGCAGCCGCTTCACCGAGCGCGTCACCTGACGGTCCACGACGCCGAGATCCGTGTGCGGCGAATCGGGTGGGCCCCAGCATAACGGGAACTCTTGATACACCATGATGCCCTTCTCGTCGCACATCCGGTAGAAGAAGTCCCCTTCCACGAGCCCTCCGCCCCAAGCGCGGAGCATCTGCACGTTGCCGCGGCGAGCCAGCTCGAGGAGCCGCTCGTACAACGCTTCGTTCTGCTCCAGCATCGGGTCCGGCCAGCACCAGTTCGCGCCCTTGACGAAGATAGGGACGCCGTTCACGACGAACTGCCAACGGTATTCGGTCTCCGGGGCCGTGTCTTCGAAGGGGCGCAGCTCGATCGTGCGCACGCCGAAGTCGACGGCGATCGCGTCGATCGCCTCCGCCGCGTCATCGGCGGCGCGCCCGGCCAGCGTCAACGTATATAACGCCGGGTCGCCGTAGCCGACCGGCCACCAGAGCGCCGGCTCCGGCAGCTCGACCTCGGCCTCGAACTCGTTCCGGCCGTAGCTCGCCTCGACCCTGCTGCGGAACCGCAGCGCCGGCGCGGCGTCCGCCGGCACTCCCTTGCGGCGGATGTCGCCTTCGACGACGACCGTCGCGCGGTCGGCCGAGCGGCTGACCGCCGCGAACGCGATCCGCAGCTTCGCGGCGCCGCCTTCGATCGACGTCGTAGCGACGTACGGATCGACGATCGCGACGTCCGGCTCCGCCTGCACCCACACGTCTCTCCAGATGCCCATGGAGATCAAGTGCCCGTAGTGCCAGCCGAAGCCGGGGCTGCCCTTCAGCAAGCCGTTCCACGTCTCCGGCGCCTGGTCGATGCGCACGACGAGCTCGTTCGGCGCGTCGTAACGGACCAAGCCGGTAACGTCGAGGTCCGGCCCGCCGAACATCCCCTTGTGGTGGCCGAGCGACGCGCCGTTGAAGAAGACGGTTCCGGAATAGTCGAGCCCGTCGAAGCGCAGCGTCAGCCGCTTGCCCTGCCACGCGGACGGCGCCTCGAACGTCTTCGCGAACCACCAGTCCCGGCGTTCGACGCGCGTGCGGCGGAACCAGAGCGGCCGCTCCTTCGGTTCGCCATGCGACTCGAGCTCGTCGATCGTATTCGCGTTCCACAGCGGGTCGTCGAGCAGCCCGAGATCGACGAGCGCCTTCTGCACCGTCGTCGGCACCCGGACCTCATGCCACGCGCTGCGGTCGAACCCCGGCGCATACCACTTCTCGATCATACCGGGACTCGCCTTCGCTCTTCGACCGAACCACCCCGTGTTCGGCGCGGGATCGCCCGGATCGGCCGGATCGCAGTCGATCATGCGCCAAGCGCCGGACAGACAGAGCCGCTCCGCTCGGTGCGTCGGCATGGCGCCGCTCGCCGGCTCGACGATCGCCGGCCGGCGCGGAATGCGGCTCTCCGCCTCGATGAGCGCGTCCCCGTGCAGCGAGGAGCTTGCGTATGCTTCGTCCTGAACCTCGTCGAGGTACCGCTTTCCGTCGACGGGACGATAATAGGATAAGGTGGACATGAAGTGGCCCCTTTTCTGATGAAGGATGAGAGCATTCTCCATTATTATCGAATGAGACGGGGAGGAAGTCAATCGTTTTTAATTGTTTGTTGTTGTTTGATGTTACTTGATGTTCGCCAAGGGGGCTCGGATCTTTGAACGGGAAAACTTCCCGCCCACCGCTTAGACGCCCCTATGCGCGGCCGCCTTGGAACGGAAAACCTCCGCTCTATTTTTTGCAAGGCGCTCGGCCACCAGCGACCGTGCGGCCAATTGGGGACAAGTTCCTCAATTTTTGGGGTGGATGCCATAGAAATTGTGGAGTGGCGCCTCGATCACTGCTACTTACCGAGGCGAAACTCGTGTCGTGCGGCCAATTGGGGAGGAGTTCCTCAATTTTCGGGGTGGCATGCCATGAATATTGTGGAGTGGCGCCTCGATTTATTGCTGCTTATCGAGACTGTTGGTTAGCGGTAGAAAAAAAAGAGGCGGCCGCAGCCGCCTCCCCGCCTTACTTGCGCGTCCCGCGAATCGGAGCCGCCTCCCGCTTCCCGAACGACACGTTCGGCGTAAGCTCGAGCTCAAGCTCCTCGGCGTCGTCGCCCTTCACGCGGCACGCGAGCGTGTGCGCGAACGGCGTCTCGACGAAGCGGATCGCGATCTCGAGCGTCCGCTCGTCCGCCCATGCGTACGCGCCGACGACGCGCTCCGGCGCGTCCGAGTGAAAGCGCGTCTCGCCCTCGCTCCATGCGCCGCGCCCGATCGAGAGCCGTCCGTCGCCGCGGCGCGTGCCGACGACGACGGCCGCTTGCCCGCCGGCGGGAAACTCGAAGCCGATCGAGGCGAGCTCCGCCCAGTTCGACTCGAGCGCGTACGTTCGCCCGTCGAGCAGCCGCTCGACGCTCGAGGACGACGCCGCCGGCGGCGGGTCCAGCCGCAGCGCCTCGAGGCGCGACGCCAACGCGTCGGCCGCGGCGGCGTCCGCCGGGAGCGCCTCCGCCGACATCGCAGGCAACAGCGTGTCCCAAGCCGCGTTCAGGACGGCTTGCATATCGTTCGTCCCGCTCGTGATCGCGAGCACGGCGTCTTGCTCCGGCAGCACGACGCAAAACTGCCCGAACGCCCCGTCCCCTCGATACGCGCCGTGCCGGCATCGCCAGAACTGGTAGCCGTAGCCTTGCGCCCAGTCGCTGTCCCCGCCGTCTCCGTTCGAGATATGCTTGCGGCTCGCTTCCTCCGCCCAGCCGTACGGCAGCAGCTGCCTCCCGTTCCAGACGCCGCGCTGCAAGTACAGCTGGCCGAACTTGGCGATATCCTCCGTCGTCACGCTGAGCCCCCAGCCGCCGACGGCGACGCCGCGCGGGCACGTCTCCCACGTGGCGCCTACGATGCCGAGCGGCGCCAGCAGCCGGCTGTCCAAGTACTCCAGCAGCGGCTGGCCCGTCACGCGGCGCAAAATCGCGGACAGCATGTACGTCGCGCCGCTGTTGTACACGAATTTCGTCCCGGGCGCGAACTCCACCGGCGCCGCCAGGAACGCCTTCGCCCAATTGCCGTCGGTCGCCGCGCGCAGCGTCGGCTCGGCGGCATGTCCCGTCCCCATCATGAGCAGATCCCGGACGCGCATCTCCGCCAGAAGCGGGGATACGGTAGCCGGCACATCCTCCTCGTCGAAAAACCCGACCACCCGGTCCTCCAGCGACAACAACCCTTCCGACAGCGCGAAGCCGACCGCCGTCGACGTAAAGCTCTTGCTAAGCGAAAACAACATATGCCGATCCGCCGCCCGGTACGGCGACCACCAGCCCTCCGCGACGACGCTTCCGTGCCGCACCAGCATGAAGCTGTGCAGCTCCGACTTCCGCTCCCGCACCTCGTCCAAGAACGCCTCGATCGCGCCGGACCGAATGCCTTGCGCCTCCGGCGCGCTCCGCGGCAACGCCGCTCCGATTCCCATGTCCGTTCACCCTCCCCCAAAACGGTAGTTCTTCATAATTATACCAGTTTCCCGTTCGTCGGTAAGGGGCTGTCCGGCGAACGGCCGAAATAAAAAAAGACAGCCGCGGGCGCTACGCTTCCCCCGGGCTGCCGCTTACGATGCGAACGTCGGCATAGTCGATCAGCACGACCTTGTCTCGCTTCTCGTCGAACCGCACATTCCCCTGCTTCGGCCGATTCAGCCGACGCGCGTATAAATCCATAATGACGAGGCCGGCCGCAAGGAACCCCTCGCATATTCGGTCCAGCTGCTCGACGTACCTGTCCCTGGAAGGCACCCTCGCCGCCATCTTCTTCATGACGATCCAACCGTACCCGAAATCGACGATCGGACACAGATGGCGGCGCAGCTCCGGAGGGGATCGATCGTAGAGCCACACCTCGGTTCCATTGCGTTCGACGCCCTCTTGCACTTTCGCGACCTTCAAGACGAGTCCTTCGCCCGCATCGAAGACGACCCGGTGCTTGCCGACGCCTGCGATCGGGTAAGGCAAGCCGATGCGAGCGGCCGTCTCCTCGTCCGAGCTCGACCCGATCCGATCCGATTCCAAAGCTTCGACCCATCGCCGGATGCGCCCCTCGTCCGCTTCCGTAAGAAATATACTCACGCCGTTCCCCTCCCATCGTATCGTCCATTATATGGAAAATGCGATACGCCCGAGTGGACGAGAGTGTAGGTCCTCGCGAGCTGACATATAGAATTCCGTGAATTCCGTCGGAGACAACCCGTCGCCAGCTCGTACGTCCAGCCCGGCTTCGGCTCCACGCGGGTGACGGTCGCCTCCTCCGGTATTCGGACCTCCACCTTCACCGTCGGGGTCGCTTCCTCCTCGCTCGGCACGCGAACCGCGAACTTCTCGTACGCCCCTTGTTCGACCTCTTTCGGCCATACCGTGACATGCGCGCTCGCGATGCCGCTGAACAAATCGATCGACAAGAGGAAGACGACCGCGAAACTCATTCTTTTTTCATTCGTTGACAGCTCCTTCATGAATAAGTGGTCCACCGCTTCTCGAACACGGTTTCGTCGTCGTTCGCATCCAAAATCCGAATCCACCTTCCGGGGAACGGCGGATACGGTCCTTCGGCGCGATAGAAGCCCCCGCCTCCCGCGTCCTCCGCGAAAAGCCCCCCGCCCACAACGCCGCTCCCAACAAATGAATGCCGTTCGACGCGATCGCAAGTCCCACGAGGGGCATGCAAGGCAAGTAAGCGGCGGGAAGAACATTCCCGCGGCGGGCGAAAAGCCGGACGCGTCCCATGCTGCGCATGGATGCGTCCGGCTTTTTCATTTTCCGGCCTGCTCGTCGTTATTTTCCGCTCCGCGGGTTATTGATCTGTATGGAGAAGCGTTGGCTGATCGTCGCGCCCGCTTCGTCCGTCAACGTCACCGTAAATTTGTTCATGCCCGGCTTCGTCGGCGAGCCCGATACGACCCCGTCGGCGCCCAAGGCAAGCCCCTTCGGTACATCCTTGTCCGTCAGCGCGAACGCGTGAGAACCGACGCCCCCGGTCGCGGGAATCTTCGCTTGGTACGGCTCGCCTACGGTTCCGCCCGGCAGCTCGGTCCCGCCCAGGGTCAGCTCGGCGGCTCCGATACGGAAGACGATCCGGTCGACCAGCATCCGCTCGCCCGATCGCTTCACCGCCTTGACGACGTGCTCGCCGTCCGGCAGCCCGGAGAGGCTGAACAGCGTCTGTCCCGCTTGGCGGCTGTCGTGATGCGCATTCACCGTCGCCTGATGCGCGCCGTCGACGTAAAGATCGAATTCGCCTGCATCCGGCCCCTTCGGTCCGATCCAGTCGAAGCCGGAGCCCGAGAACCGGTATTCGACCGCATCCCCGTTCGTCCGCGTCGCATGAACGTCGTTCCCGTAGTCGCCGCGGAACGCGAACGTCAAATACGACGCGCCTTCCGGAAGCGAAGCCAGATATTCCTTCTTGATCGTCACCGCGTCGTCCGACACTGTATAGTCGGTGCCCGGACTAAGGATCGTCTCGCCGTTCGAGACGGACAGCAGTCCGCTCTCGTCGACCGTCGTCTCGATCGTGACGTCGGCCGGCTCCGCCGCCCGCTTGTCGAAGGCGACCTGATCCGGTTCGACCAGATCGGAGACGCGGACGCGCAGCCGATCGAGCAGCATGTAGTACCCGTTCTTCTTCACGGCTTTCAGCGTGTGCGCGCCTTCCGGAAGTCCGGAGATCGCGAATACGGTTTGCTGCAGCTGGCGGTTTTGGCTCCACGTGCTGACCGTCTGACGGAATTCGCCGTCGATATAAATATCGATATCGCCCTGCGCGCCTTCCTTCTCCGTTACGATCTCGACGCCCGTGCCTTCGAACGTAAATTCGAACGAATCGCCGTCCTTCTCCGTGTAGTGGACGTCGTCTTGGTAATCGCCCAACCCGCGGCTGCGGCTCGACTGCCAGGAGCCCGTGTAGACGATGCCCGACGCGTCGTCGTTCAGCGAGACGTAGCGCCCTAATGCGGTGTCGTGCACGGCGATCGAGAGCGTCTGCGGCCGGCCCGCGTCGAAGACGAGCTCCAAATTGATCATGCCCGTCGGCTGGGCCGCCAAGTAGTCTCGAACGATCGTCACCAGATTGCCGGATACCCGGTACGCTTCGCCTTGCGTTAACATCGCATCGCCGTGACGAATGCCGACGAGCGTATTGCCGTTCGGCTCGATCGTCGTTTCGACGTCCGCCTGACGATCCGCGCGCTTGTCGAAGCTCGCCGACGCCGGACGAATCGCGCTGTTCGGCGGCGTCGTATCGGCGACGGTGACGGTCAGCGTCTGCGGCGCCCCGGCGCTGAACGTCAGCGTCAGGTTCGCCTCCCCGACGGGCAGCGTCGCCAAGTACTCCTTCATGACGCGAATCGCGTCGCCCTCGACGACATAGTCGACTCCCGCCGTCAAGGCGCCGCCGCCGTTCCGGATGCCGGCGAGCGTATTGCCGTTCGCCGTCAACGTCGTCCTAACGTCGGCGCGGACCGCTTCGTTCTTGTCGAAGGTCGCCGCCGTCGGCGCGATGACGCTGTTCGGCGCCTCGCTGTCGGCGATCTCGATCCGAAGGTCCTGCGTCGCCCCGCCTTCGAACGAGAACGTCAGCTTCGACGTCCCGACCGGCTGCGCGGCCAGGTACTCTTTCCTAATCGTAACGACGTCGTAGGCCGCCGTATAATCCGTCCCGTACACCAACGACGTGACGGTATCGGCGACGCCGGCGAAGCCCGGGCGCGTCAGCCGCACCTGAAGATCGGCCTGTTGCGCGGCCGCCTTGTCGAAGCTCGCGGCGTTCGGCGCGATCAGGTCGGGCAGCGTGACGCGCAGCCGGTCGAGCAGCATGAACCAGCCGGAGCGCTTCACCGCGCTCAGCGTATGCGAGCCGTTCGGCAAGCCCGCGATATGGAATACCGATTGCTGCGACAAGCGGCCCGCGTTTACGGCGTTGACCGTCTGCTTATATTCGCCGTCGACGTAGAAGTCGATGACGCCTTGGGAAGGATCCAGCTCGGTGATCATTTCCACGCCGGTGCCCTCGAACGTATACTCGAAATACTCCCCGTCCGCTTCCAAGAAGTGAACGTCGTTATTGTAGTCGCCCAGGTTCCGGTTGTAGCTGTAATTCCACGGCCCGTGATACGCGATCGAAGGATGATCGTCGTTGATCGCGTACGTTCCGCCCTGCGACGAATCCTTGACGATCAGGTCGATCGTCTGCGGCGCGCCGGCGCTGAACGCGAACGCGACGTCATGCGTACCGGTCGGCAGCGTCGCCAGGTACGCCTTTTTGAACGTCACCGTGCCGCCGGAAACCGTGTAATCGACGTCCGGCGTCAACGCCGCCCCGCCGATTTCGATCCGCTCGAGCGCATTGCCGCGCAGCGTAAGCGTCGTCGTCGCGTCGGCCTGAGCCTCCGGATGTTTATCGAAGCGAATCGCGCCCGGATTCGCGGAGCTGTTCTGCGTCGTCGAATCCGTCACCTGAATGGAGAACGTCTGCGGCTTGCCCGCGCTGAACGTCAACGTCAGATTGACCGTCCCGACGGAACGCGCAGCCAAATACTCTTTCTTAATCGTGAGCGTGCCGCCCTCGAGCGTATAATCGGTCCCTTCGATCAGAGTCGCGCCGCCGTACGTAATCCCCGTAAGCGTATTGCCCCGGAAATCGATCGTCGTCGCGACGTCGGTCGCATGGCCCGAATTCTTATCGAAGGTTGCGGTATTCGGTTCGATCGCGCTGTTCGCCGCTTCGCCGTCGCTGACGACGACGCTGACGTTCTGGGAGGCGGCGCTCAGCTCGTTGCCGCCGTTGCGCACCCAATCGCCCGCGTACCGCATGCCCGTATCGTCGTCGTTCGCCGTCGCGGCGCCGCCGTCCGACACGGTCACCTTCAGCAGACGCGAGCCGTGCGCCGGCAAGTCCGCCGCGACGTAGCCGTCTTCGAACGTGCCTAGCTCCGTGCGGCTCCATAAGTCGCGCACGGAAGCGGCGCCTTCGATGCCGAGATCGCCCCAATCCGCGCGAACGGTCGCCGGGGCATCCCCTAGGTTGAACAAGGCGACGGAGTACGTGCCGTCCCCGTTGTTCGCGTACCATACCTGCTGCTCGGTATCGAGCGACACCGGATGCCCGGGGCGCCCGGCCTGATTGACCGCGATCGCCTCTTCGTTCGTGAGCAGCTCAAGTCCGTATTCGTCCAGGTTCGTCATGTCGTTGCCCGTATACAGCTGCGCCGACGAGATGGACCAGAACGTCATGGCCGTCTGCCGTTCGACCGGCGTCAGTCCGTCCATGGCGCCGTTGCCGATGTTGAGCGAGTCGAAGTCGTTCCAGCCGCCCGGCCCGGCTTCTCTCCACCACTTCGCGGCGAGCGGGAACAATCGCTCGATATTTTCCCATTTCGTCAGGGCGACGCCTTCGCAATAACACTCGATGTCCCAGTCGATTCGCCAGCCGTTGGCGTATTCCTTCCAGTAATCGGCGTAATTATGGTCGAGCGCCCACGACAGCTCGAGCCAGATGCCGTGCCGCCTCAACGCCTGCGACCACGCTTTGACGTCGTCCCGCGCATCGATGCTCGTGTTGTTGTGGCCCGAGCCCGGCGTGACGCTGTCGAACTTCAAGAAGTCGATGCCCCATTCGCCGAACACGTCGGCGACCGAATTAATGTACTTCTGGGCGCAAGGATTGCTGAAGTCGATCTTGTAGCCGATATCCCAGTAATCGCCCGTCCGCAGCGGCTGCGCGGCGATGTCCCGCATCGAGCAGCCTTCGGCGCCGTAGATCGGCAGATCCAACGCGTACGCCTCCTTCGACAAACCCGGAATCGCGTAGAGGCCGATCTTCTGTCCGTTCCCGTGCACGTGATCGATGACCTCGTCGAGGCCGTTCGGATACAGCGTCGTACTCGGGATCGGCCTGCCGTACTCGTCCATCCCGCCGTTCCAAGCGGCGTCGATATTAATATACTCGTAGCCGTACGGCTGCAGCTTCTCGTGCATGGCGTCGGATTGCGCCATAATTTGCTCCGCCGTAATCCACTGTCCGTTGCCGGAGTACACCTGCATGCTGTAGCTGCTCCAGCCCATATACGGCCTCTCCGCCAACCCGTTGTCCGCCGCGAGCGCGGTGCCCGCCCCCGGCAGCGCCGGCAGACTCGCGGCGACTTGCGCGACCGACACGACGAACGTCAGCAGCAGCGCGATCCGTAGTCTCCGGACGCGTAACGTAACCCGATTCAACACGAAATCCCTCTCCTCCGAGTAAAATTGACAGCGCTTACCAAGAGTGAGTATATCGGATCGGCGCTGCCCGGGGATACGTACAATCGGGTGATTTTGGGTACATCTTCGTCGGAATTCCAGGGGACAATTCGGGGCGGCGGCGTACGATTTCCCGATTCGGACGCAAAGAAGAGGCGCGAGTTCCCTCGCGCCCCAACGGATTCCGGCGGTTAATTTCCTTCTGCCGACCGCTTCCGTTCCTCGAGCAGCAGCAGCATGCCGTACATGATCGTCGACGCGCACCATCCGGTGTACACCGAATACATGCCGCCTTCGTCGATGTGATTGTTCTGATTCGCGCGCCCGTCCCACTGCCGCGTCACCGCGTTATAGGACCCTCTCCACGCGCCGTCCCACAGCGGCGATTCGCCGCTGCATTGAATGGCGGCCAGAAACTCGGCCAATCTTTCCGCCGCTTCCCAATACGCCCGATCGCCGGACGCCTTCCATGCTTCGTACAACGCCATCAGCGCGAAGCCCTGCGTATACACCAGGTCGCACAGCTGCTCGTTGTTTTGGAGCGCGGCGTCCTTCGTCTGCGCATCGTTGTTCAGGATGCCTCCGTCCGGATGCTGCAGGCGAAGCACGTAACGGCCCGCCTTCTCGAGCGCGGCGGCGAATTTCGGATCGCCGGTCTCCTGGTACGCGACGCTGAACGCGTAGACCGCCTTCGACGTCTCCGACGACACCGGACGCCAGTCCTCCGTCTTCATCAGCTCGTACGACGTGCGCATGCGACCGTCTTCCAGCTGCAAGCTCAGGTAGTAATCGTAAGCCTTCAACGCGGACGCGCGGTACGTCTCGTTACCGGTAACCTTGGCGCACTTCAGCAGCGCGGCGGCCATCCAGCCGACGAAGTCCGGCCCGAGATAGTACGGCTGGGTCTTGCCGTCGTTCCGGTAGAAGTACCCTTCCGGACGTTGGATCGACACCCAGTAATCGGCGAGCTTCGCCGCGCTTCGGAGCAGCCGCTCGTCCGGCGCCCGCTCGTGCATATGCAGCAGACCGAGCAATACTCTTCCGTTGTCGTTCTGATACACGTAGTAGCCCGATCTGGATTGCGTGTCGTAGCCGTCGATCAGGTAAAACGGGAACGCTCCGTACCAAGCGGACAACTCGTCGTTGTCCTGCGCGCGCGTCAGCCAATTTTTGATGTTTTCGTTCAACGCTTCGTACCGGTCTTCGCCGGCAACATCCTTGTAGAGCGTCAACACTCTGGCGATTTCCGTGTTGCAATCCGGGCGCACCCAGTTCACTCGAATGTTCTCGTCGATGCGGATGCGTTCGTAGACGCCGTTGTAGCCGTTGTCGAACGTGAGCATTTGGGTTTCGAGCCACGTCAAGCATTTTTCGACGCTCGTCAGCAGCGTGGACTGTTGCATGTCGTTCACCTTCGCCTTTTCGGAAAATTTTTATGTATCCTGCCACACTTGCGCGGCCGCTCCGATGACGCCGGCTCGATTGCCGGCGATGGCGGGAAGCAATCGCACGTGCTTCCACATGACCGGCGACGTCCGGAGACGCGTCGCCTCCTCGACCGCCGCCAGCAGGGCCGGCGCCTTCTCGACGATGCCGCCGCCGAGCACGATCGCTTCGGGATTGAGCGCATGGACGATCCCGGCGAGCGCGGTGCCGAGCGCGCCGAGCACGACGTCCATCGCTTCGCCCGCAAGAGAATCTCCGCTCTGCCAGGCGGTCAGCAGCCCCGCGGCGTTCAGCTCCCACGCGGGCTTCGCCGCGTCTTCGAATCGCTCCTTGAGCAGCCGCTCGATGCCGGTGCCGGACGCGTACAGCTCGATGCAGCCGTAATTCCCGCAGCTGCAGCGCGGCCCGTTGAAGTCGACCGACAGATGCCCGAGCTCGCCCGCGCCGCCGTAGACGCCATGCACGAGCTTTCCGCTCTGTACGATCGCCCCGCCGATGCCCGTTCCGAGCGCGACGCAGACGAAGTCCTGCAGCTCCCGACCCGCGCCGTAATGCTTCTCGGCGAGCGCCAGCACGTTCACGTCGTTATCCACGAACGTCGGCAGCTCCGGGAACCGCTCCTCCACCCTCGCCTTGATCGGCGTGCCGGTGTAGCCCGGAATCGTATCGACCGCGAACGCGACGCTGCCGTCCCGCTTATCGATTTGACCGGCGCTCCCGATGCCGATGCCGGCGACGCGCAGCTCCGGCGCTTCTTCCCCAAGCTCGGCGAGCAGCTTCTCGATGCCGGTCAGCAATTCCCGCAAAATGCCTTCGGCCGGATTCGTCGCCGGCGTCGGTCTCGTCCAGTGGCGCAGCACGCGCCCCTCGCGGTCGACGGCGGCGAACTTCAGCGACGTCCCCCCGATATCTACGCCGATAGCCGCTTCCGCTACCATGGCGATCCTCCCCCTCTTCCGTTAGTAGAGCTTCTCCGCTACCGCGTTGGCCGTCTTCGTAATCGATTCGATCGACGGCTGCTTCCGGGACACGATGACGAGGCTCGACAGCAGGTCGAGCACATGCATCTGCGCGATCTTCGTCGAGAGGCTGCCGCCCTGGAAGGGCGACTCCTTCGCCGGCACGAGCAGCACGACGTCCGCGTATTGCGTAATCGGCGACCGGCCTTGGCTCGTCAGGCAAATCGTCGTCGCTCCGTTCCGCTTCGCCATCTTCATCGTGTCGACCAGATCCTTCGTGCTGCCCGACGTGGAGATGCCGAAGACGACGTCGTCTTCGTTCGCGAGCGCCGCCGACATCGCGATAATGTGGCCGTCGCGCTGCGCCTCGACCGGCAGCCCGACGCGCATGAAGCTATAATAAGCGTCCATCGCCGTCATGCCCGACGCCCCTACGCCGTAGATGCGGATCCGCTTGCCCGACAGGAGCGCGCGCACGGCTTCCTCCAGCGCGGCGGGGGAGACGAGCGAGCCCGCGTCCTGGATCATCTGCGCGTTCCGCGACGTCAGCTTCTGCACGACCGCGTCGGGTTCATCCCCCTCTTGAATCTCCCCGCCGAAATGCCTCGGCTCGCTCACGACATGCTGCGCGATCGCCAGCTTAAATTCGTGATATCCGCCGAAGCCCAGCTTTCGGCAAAATCGAATGACGGTCGTCTCCCCGACGCCGGCTTTCTCCGATAAGTCGGTAATCGTGTACAGCACGGCCTCCTCCGGGTTCGCCTGTACCGCATCGGCGACCTTCTTCTCCGCTTTCGTCATGGAGGCGTAGATGCTGGAGATCGAGAGCAGCACGTTTTGCGAAGTGGGCGCCTTCGGTTTGATCATGGACGAGACGCGGCGACGAACCGCTTCGTGATTTCCTGCGGGCGGGTAATCGCCGTACCGATGACGACCGCGAACGCGCCCGCCCGGAAGCACGCGCGGCAGTCCTCCACCGTCCAAATACGCCCTTCGGCCAGCACCGGGGTTCTCTTCAGCGCGGACAACCGAGCGACGAGCTCCACGTCCGGCCCTTCCAGCTTCGGACTGTACGGCGTGTATCCCGACATCGTCGAAGATACGAATTCGACGCCGAGCTCCATCGCGCGCACGCCTTCCTCGTAGGTGGACACGTCCGCGAGAATCCCGATCTCGGGCAGCTCGGTCCGAATGCGTTCGACCAGCTCGGCGAGCGTCGCGCCGTCGGGGCGAGGCCGGTCCGTCGCGTCGATCGCTACGATCTCCGCCCCCGCCGCGGCGATCTCCCGCACCTCTTGGATGGTAGGCGTAATGTATACGTCCGACCCGGGGTATTCCTTCTTATACAAGCCGATGACCGGCAGCGCGCACGCCTCCTTGATCGCCCGAACGTCGACCGGGGTGTTCGCCCGAATGCCGACCGCTCCGCCCGCCTCCGCCGCCCGGGCCATCGCCGCCATATGATGCGCGCCGAACAACGGCTCGTCTTCGAGCG
Organism: Paenibacillus sp.; assembly: GCF_031177825.1. Taxonomy (GTDB): domain Bacteria; phylum Bacillota; class Bacilli; order Paenibacillales; family YIM-B00363; genus Paenibacillus_AE. The sequence goes on from NZ_JAPSKE010000005.1 coordinate 51,795, forward strand.
CCTGACACGAGACGACGCATCCGTTCTTTAGGCGTTCCATGATTTCGGTTTTCATCGTTCCTCCGCCTCTCCGTGGGTTCATGAACCCATCATAATCGCTCGTCGGAGAAAATAAAAGAATTATTTTTTATTTACACCGGAAATTTTGGAGTTTTCTTTTTTTGTTGATGCGGAAAGGGAACCGAACGGGAAATCCTCCGTCTTATTCGGTCGAAATTGCGAAATCCGCCTCCCGGAGACACATTAAGGTGGAGGTTTTCCCTCCCATCCGCCGAAAACGGAGGATTTCGCCGCAATAAGCGGGAGCTTTTCCCGTTCGCGAACGGCCGAAAACAAAAAACCATGCGCTCCGCCGTTTCCGGCGATCACGCATGGTCTTTGTCACACTCGATACGACGCCAGCTTGCCCTCGTCGTCGATGTAGTCGATCGTCGTCTTCATCGACGCTAGGTCGACGAACAAGGTGCAGCGGGAGGCGCCCTTTTCCCAACTCAGTCGCACTTCGTCCTTCGCGGAATCGAGCACGCGGAACTCGCCGTCGAACGCAGGATATTCGTTGCGGAACCGGATCAGCTCCAGCAGCCGCTGCACGACATCCTTCCCCAGCGACGATCGGATCTCCTCGAGCGTATAATTATGGCGGTTCATCGCGCGATGTTCCCCAGTCGCCTTCACGGCTTCGTAATCGTTCTCCCCCGCGAGCAGGCCGACATAGTACACTTGCGGGATGCCCGGCGCGAAAAACTGAATCGCCCGCCCCGCCATATACGCGTCGTCATCCTTGCCGAGCACCGAGTAGTACGTGCCGCCGATCTGGTGAACGTCGAAGCCGCCTTCGCCTTTATGCTCGTCGGAGACGATCAAGCTGAGCGTCGAGCCGCGGGATACGCACGTATTCACTACCTTGCGGGCGTCCGCGACGTCGATGAAGCCCCGTAGATCGGGCAGCACCGGAATGCCGTCGTGGCAGTCGAGCATCGTGAACTGGCGGTGCGGACGCACCTTCAAATATTCGGTCAGCTGCTCGCTCGAGCGGTTCAACAGCGTATCCAGCACCGTATAAGGCAGGATGAAGTCGTAAATCCAGTAGCCGCGGTCCGAAAGCTTCTTCTGAATATCGTAGTGCGCGTGCACCTCCGGAAGCAGCTCGATGCCGTGCGAATTCGCGAGCCGCTTCATCTCGTCGAGGAAATCGAAAATTTCGGGTTCCACAAAGAAGCAGCTCGTCCCCAGCTTCTTAATGACGAAGCCGACCGCGTCCAAGCGAACGATCTTGATCTTGTTCTTGCTGAAGTTCGCGAAGAAGTCGCTCAGCAGCTGACGGACTTTCTCGGATTTGATGTCGAGGTCGATTTGCTCGGACGGATTTTCTCTGCCGAACGTCGTCCAGACCGATACGGCCTCGCCTGTGCTCTCGATCGTGAACGTCGAGTAAGGCAGCGGCCGCCGAAGGAAGATTTTATCGATATCCTCCTGCACCGGCCGGCCGTCCTTCCACACCTTGTCGAGCGTGATAAACAGATCGGCATGCTCCGATTCGCGGCCGCGCTTCAAAAAGTCTTGGAAATACGTGGATTTCCTCGAAATATGGTTCACCATCAGATCGACGAGAATGTCGAACTTCTCCCCGATCGCCTTCACGTCGTCCCACGTGCCGAACGTCGGCTCGATCTCGAGGTACGTCAGCGGCGCGAAGCCCCGGTCCCCGGAGGACGGGAACGGCGGCAAAATATGAACCCCGCCCTTGAAAATATCCGAAAAATGCGTCGTCAACACGCTGTTCAAAGACTTCAAATCGCCCCCGAGCGAGTCGGGATATGTAATGAGCTGCACTTGATTGTTCGCCGGCATCGGTTCGCTCTTCCTCTCAAGGGTTCTTAGTTGCATGGTTCACCAACAGTATATCCTATGTTCGAGGGGTTTTGAATAATTTATTTCATTAAACCCTCATAATCCAACATCCACAAGCGGACTTCTGCGGCTTTCGCGGTATGGCGATGCGCCACCGGCTTCGCCAACGACGCTGCGCCTGGTCGTCCTGGTGCTCGATCTGCGGCTTCCGGACTTGAGCGGCATTGAGGTCGCCGAACGGTTGACGGCGCGGCTGCCCGACTCGATCCTCGCGGCGATGAAGACGTGGCGCGCGTTGAAATTGCGTCTATTTTATCTTCTCTTTCTTCATGATCCATACTGCCAAGAGGCCGTACAACGCGATCGCGACGAACCCGCTTTCCCCGCCGAGGTATTCCGCCGCTGTGGAATGGGTCTGCGTAAATTCGCCGAAGGTCGCCCAGAAGATGTTGTGCACCGCATGCATGATCGCAGCCGGCCAGACGCTTCCCGCGGCGATGCGCATCGCGCCGAATACAAAGCTAATCAATACTGTCGTCGTTAAGAACATAGGAATAACGATCCAAGGATTACCGGCGCTATGATAATCGCCGGCGAGCATGATCGGGAAGTGGAACGCGCCGTGAAGCAATCCGACAAGCGCCATTGCTTTCTTCCGACCGAACCCCGCCAGCTTCGGCAGCAGATAGCCTCTCCACCCGAGCTCTTCCCCAAGGGAGCTGGTCGCGGTATACAAGACGATCGCGACGAACAACTTCACCGGGATTATGAACCACGTCGCGGCCGTCGTTCCCTCCGGTACGAAGAAGGATGCATACGGCGTCGACCACAGGATTAAATACGCCGCCGCCAGCACGACGACCGGCGCGAGCAGCGCGAAGCCCCAATATTTGAATCCCGCCTTGTTCAAGCCGAGCTCCGCCCAGCTTTTCCGCTTAAATAGGTCCCCGGTGACGAGCAACACGACCAACATGGCGAGGACCGGCGCGAACATATACAACTGCCCCGGAAGCTTTAATAACCCCATCACCGAAGCAATCATCATCACGGCGATCGAGAACATGCCCGCTTTGCTGCCATTGCCTACATTCTTCATCTCTTGGAACTCTCCTCGATTTCATCTCGTTTCGTAATCTCTTCCCTCTTACCTTACTGAAGAAAGGTCATGATTCGGTAGTGACTTTCCCCACCCCTGAAGTTATTTTCTCGGAACCAACTCGATGCGTTCCCGCTGCCGGTGTCCACGCTCACGACCGAAGCTCGGCATTGAACGTGAACCCGTCGAACCCGGAATCGGGAATCGCCGGTTCGACCATGAGCTTCCCGTCCTGCACGTTCGCACTGACGTCTAATCGCTCCGCGGCTTTCGCGTTCGCCCTGCCGGCGAACGAAACGACGACTTGCTCCGTATCGCCGCGCGTCAGCGCTACATTTATGCTCCGGCCCCCGACGTCGCTCGCCCGAAGCTCGGCCGAGTCGAACGTCTTTCGCACGTCGAACGCCTGCGTTCCGAAGGACGTTACGGGTTTGACGAATCGAAGGCGAACCATGCTTCCTGCCGCCATTGCCGCCATGAAACCGATCCATGATTTTTTCATTGTCGCTCCGCCTCTTTCACTAGGTGTTCTTGCCGCCCGAAGGCCAATAACGCCGCGCTGTACGCCGCCCATAAGGTGAGCGGGACGACGATCGCGATCATCGCGATCGCGAAGTCGTAGGGGTATCCATAGAATCCGGCCTCCGTCGGGCGAAACGCCAATAACAGATACCACACCGGAACGCTGAAGATTGCATAGATGGCGGCGCGAAGCGCAACCGCCCAACGTCGTCTCGCTGCGTACCCGCGTCGGCGATGGCGTATCACGCTCCCGACCAACCAGATCGCGAGGATGCCGCTTAGGATTAGAATCCCAAGCGAAACTTGCCCAACGACCTGAAGCGCGTTCGGCATGCCGTCTACCGACGCCGGGGGGCGGCCGAGCATTAGACTCGCGATCCCCTTCGCGATCCGGCCGCAAGCTTCCCCATCCGCTTCGCCGACGAATAGGACCAGGCCTGCCCCCATCCTCGGAATCAGGATGATCTCCGAGCTGGATCCCATTCCGTCCCCGGATTTGGCGAGCACCCGAGTCCCGTGCAGCTCCGAGGCTTCGAATCCGCTCTCCGTGTACACCGCGTTCAACAGATCCGACGCCGGTACGCCCGCATTGTGGTAGGCGTCGAGGGTGCCCGACGCAAAGAACGGATCCGCCCCGTACCCGAGCGCCGCAGCTGCGAACCGCGCAAGGTCCGTCGCGCTGCCGTAAGCCCCGCCTTCGGGCGCCTGGCTGCTCCCGAATTCCTTCCAGTAGGGCGTTACCTCCGTCGCGAAGCCGAACATATACCCATATTCCTTCGCCACGTCGGCATTCGCAGCTTCCGACGGGCGGAAGGAGGCATCGTCCATCCCGAGCGGCTCGAACAAGCTCTCCCGCATATATTCTTCGTAAGGCTTACCGGTCACTTCCTCGACGATCAATCCGAGCACGTTAAAGCATGTGTTGCAATATTGCCCCCTGGCCCCGGGCGCCGCGTTCATCTTCACCGTGCGCAACGCTCTTGCCGCTCCCTCCATCGAATTTCTGTTGTTCTCGACGTCTTGGTAGATCGCGCCGTCGGCCGAATATCTGCTTACGCCCGCGGAATGCGTCAGCAGATGCCGTACGGTCACCCGCGAAGACGCCGATCGATCTTCGTAACGGAACCACGGCAGGTACGAGACGACCGGGGCGTCTAAATCGACGACGCGTTGTTCGGCCAACCGCAAGACGGCAGCCGCCGTGAACGGCTTCGTCACGGAAGCCGTTGCGTACACCGTCTCCGGGGTTGCCTCTCGCCGAGTCTCGAGGTCCGCATACCCGATCCCTGCGGACCGTACGATATTTCCGCGGTCGACGATGGCGTACGACCCTCCCGGAATTCCGGCGATGACGAATTGCTCCTTCACGTAGGTTTCGATCTTATCCAGCGTGCTCGCATCGAGAGGATCGCCCTCGCGATCCGCATACGCGTTCGCGGCCGGGAGCGCGGCCATAACCAGAGCCAGACACACCTGCGTTACTTTACCGAAAATGTTCATGCGCATTGCCTCTCTTCTTCCCATTGACTCAACGAATTGACTATACTGCAGAAAAGTCATGCCTCCGTAGTGACTTTCGGTGAAAAAAAGTCATATCCCGTGCTATACTAATCTATTGTTTGACGAATCCGTCATGGGAAGCGAGACGATGGAAATATGATAGAACGAATCAAGTCGCTCGGGGCGCAATCGTTCGTCATCGGCATTCGAACCGTGTGGTTTATATACGGCGTGTACGACATCCAGCAGCATCCGGAACGGTTCCTCGCGCAGCATGACGTGTTCTTCGCCGTCGGCGTCGTCTGGATCGCGGTGCTCTGGTACACGATCGCTTATGCGGCGCCATTAATCGCCTTCCTGCTTAAGGGCGGTCCTCACCCGCTGCCGCTAAGCTTGGAATTGATTTGCGGCGGTAGCCTCTTCCTCTTTCTTTCGCAGGACTGGGCAGGCGGAATGGCCTTCTACAACTTCCCGGTGTTCATCGTCGGATTTCTAAGCGTCGGCAGGACGCCCTTCTGGACGGCCCCCTTGACCGTCGCGGCCCTCCCTCTGTTGTCGGGGGCCGTCTGGGGACATGCCTACGCCGTCATCGCCGATCGGATGATCGATCTGGCGGTCGTCTTCGCGATCGGGTTCAGCTTCTGCAAGCTGCTCCTTACGCTTCGCCGCATTCGGGACATGATGAGCGTCATTCAACTGCAAAATCAGACGTTGGAGCTGAACGCGAAACAAATCGAGCGGCTGACGATCGCCGAGGAGCGAAACCGGCTGTCCCGCGAGCTGCACGACACCGTGGGGCACACGTTCACCGCCGTCATCGCGGGGATGGACGCCGTTCGATGTTTAATCGACGTCTCTCCGACAGAAGCCAAGAACAACCTGGCGGAACTGCGCCGCTTCGCAAGCAAGGGGCTCGACGACGTCCGATCGCAAATCCACCAGTTGGCTCCGGAGGAGCTGAAACAACCTCTCGGCTTGACGTTAAGGCAAATTTCCGGGCAGTTCGCCGAACATACGTCCGTGAACATCCGATTCGACGCGCAAGGCCGGGAAGTGCCGCTGTCGGAACCAGTCCGAGTGACGCTCATTCGCCTGCTGCAAGAAGCCATGACCAATGCGGTCAGACACGGTCGGGCTTCGGAGGTGGGGGTGGCGCTGCATTTTCTGGAGGGAGAAGTCGTACTGAAGGTGGAAGACAACGGAGTCGGGGCGAAGAAGCTCGTGAAGGGGTTCGGCATCAATTCGATGACGGAGCGGCTCGCTAGCGTAAACGGGACGTTATCCATCGAATCGAGCCCGCGCCGAGGAACCGTGATCGAAGGGAAAATCGCGATATAGAGGAGGTCTCACGATGGAAAAGGTGACCGTCATGATCGTCGAGGATCAGGAAATCATTCGAAAAAGCTTGGGCATCGTTCTTAACCTTCAACCCGATCTCGAGGTCGTCGCGTTGGCGGCGAACGGCGAGGAGGCGGTCTCGTTAGCGGCCCGCTTCGACCCGTCGGTCATTCTGATGGACGTCCGGATGCCGGTGATGGACGGCGTGCGCGCGACGGAGCTGATTAAGAAGGCGCAGCCGAACGCTAAGGTCATCATGCTTACGACCTTCCAAGACACGGAGGTCGTGTCCGACGCGCTGCAGGCGGGAGCGGAAGGGTATATTCTGAAGGCGATCGACCCGATCGACCTTGCGTCGGCGATCCGGCTCGTCAGCCGCGGCGAAACGATGATTTCCCGGGAAGTCGCCAAGGCGCTCTTCGCCCGATCGCTCGCGGCGCCGACCGCCTCCAAACAATCGGAATACGGATTGACGGAGCGAGAGACGCAGGTGTTGACCTGCATCTCTCACGGACTTTCCAACCGCGACATCGCGGAGAAGCTCTTCCTCTCGGAAGGCACCGTTAAGAACTATATTTCCAGCATTTATTCCAAGCTGAACGTACATAATCGGGCATCGGCCCTCAGGAAGGCGTCGGAGGAGAAGTTGTTGTAAAACCGCCTCCTTACGCGGAGATCCCCGCGCTCGGAGACGCCGGCCGCTTCGCCAGCTTGCCGCTCCACATGCAATACCCCATAATGACGTAGGACAACCCCCAGAAGAAGGCGAACCATTCCGTCCACGGCAGCGCCATCGACGCCAGCATGCCGAGCAAGCCGAACACCGCCGCGCGCGGGAACACCTTCGCCCGCCATGTCAGAATCGCCAGCGCGAGCGTCCCGCCTAACACGCCCGCCGAAGAGACCATGCCGCTCGCGTTGTTCAACGCATGGTTCTCGTCCCCGAACCCGCCGTACACGAGATAACCCCATAAGACGCAAGCGGTAAGCAGGTTTCCGAGCATGATCGCCCCGATCGTAATCCCGCCCAAGACGCCGGTCTCCCTCGACTGCGCGAAGTACAGCCCGAAGCTGAAGAAGGCCATCAACATGCACGCCGCTAATCCGCAGGCGAGCTCCGGTACGCTGTTGAAGCCCCAAATCATGCTCGTCGGCGTCATCCCCATCCGCGCGACGCCCGCGATCGCGCAGCCCAGCCCTAATCCTCGAACGATCCTCTCCCAATGCTGCGTATGCATGCCTCTTCCACTCTCCCTTATCGATATCGTTTCGTCGGGAATAGTGTATCGCGGTCCGAATCCCGGCGAACAGAGCCCCGAACCCCTGTTTTCGCCGGGAATCGCGGCTAGGTCATTCCGGGAACGTCCCGGGGCGGTCGGGAAAAGCGGTTCGCTTTCTATTCAGACCTTCGCCGAGTTGCTACAATAAGAGCATCAGTCCGGCTCAGGAAGGGGAAGCGCGGCCGTGTTCATACCTATATCTCGCCATCGATCCCGAGGAAGCGTCGCCGAAGTGCTGCGCGGCGCGTCTCAAGCTCTCGTTCTGCTCTTCTGTCTCGGCGTTGCGATCACGTACCTCTCCTTCGTGCCCGATTATTACGACCGCCTGGTTTCCGAATGCCTCGTCTTCGGCTGCGAGGATGCCGCCCCCGCGCCGCCGACATCGGCGGCGGCCCTCCGATCGAACGGCATGACGATCGAATCGTATGCGCTCCTCTATGTCGCGATCGACGTCGGCTTTACGCTGTCGTTCGTCGCCGCGGCGTTGACGCTGCTCGCCCAAGCCCGCCGCGAGCCGATGGCCTGCCTCGCGGCGGCCATGCTGGTCGCGCTCGGCGCGACGTTCCCGTCGCTGCTCTACGTCGCCGCAAGCGGATCGTTCGCGGTGGCGGCGCTCGACGCGGTCGGGTGGATTTCGCTCTTCGCCTTCTTCACGCTGTTCCCCGACGGCCACATCGTCTCCTATCGGCTCGCCGCGCCCGTCGCGTGGTTCGCCGCCGTCAAGCCCCTGAAGGCGTTCTGGCCGGGAACCGCCTTGGACCATTCGACTTGGCCGCTCGTCTGGCAAGTAACGTTGTTCCTGCTGCCGATCGCCTCGGTGCTCGGAACGCAAATCTACCGTTATCGGCGGCGATCCGCCCCGGAGCAGCGGCAGCAGTCCAAGTGGGTGCTGTACGGCTTGACCGTCGGCTTCGGCGCTTTCCTCGCGATCAGCTTGCTGTTCGCGAGCGGGCTGTTCCGCACCCCGATGTCTTTCGTCATTCTGAACGCGCTCCTGCATCTGTTCCTCCTCGTCATTCCGGTGACGCTTGCGCTCGCCGTGCTGCGCCGACGGCTGTGGGACGTGGACCCCGTCGCGTACCGAACGGTCGTCTACGCGTCGTTGACCGCCTGCGTCTTAGCGATATACGGTTTCTCGATTTTCTACTTCGGGCAATGGTTCGCTTCGGAAGACGGTCTCTTTCCTTCTCTGCTCTCGACCGCGATCGTCGCCGTCGTCTTCGCCCCGCTCCGGGAACGGCTGCAGCGCGTCGTGAAGCGCCTGCTGAAGGGACGGCACGACGACCCGTACGGAACGCTCGCCGAGCTGCGAAGCTTGCTCGTTCGTCCGATGCCGCCGGAGGCGATGCCGGACGCGTTGACGACGTTCTTGCGGAAGGCGCTGCGCATCCCGTATGCCGCAATCGGCATCGACGTCGGCGGGACGGAGCGCGTCGTCGCTTCCAGCGGAACGCCCTCGGCGGACGTGCGGCTGTTCGATATATGGCACGGCGGCAAGAAGTCCGGCGTCCTGCTGGCCATCCCGCGGCCGGGAGAGACGTTCACCGCGGAGGATCGGAAGCTGCTCGACGTCCTGTTGGGGCATGCGGGTCCGATCGTCGACAACTATACGATGACGATCGGCATGAGGCTACTGGCGGAAGATTTGCAGCGGTCTCGGGAGAAGCTCGTCGTGGCGCGGGAGGAGGAGCGGCGTCAGCTTCGCCGCAATCTGCACGACGAGCTGGCGCCTCGGCTCGCGGCTCTCGGCCTGAGCGCGACGGCCGCGGAGATGTACGTGAAGCGCGACCCGGAACGAGCCGAGGCGCTGCTTTCGGACCTTCGGCGCGTCATCCGCTCCACGGTCGAGGATATCCGCTCCCTCGTTCACGACATGCGCCCCGCCGCGCTCGAGGAATGGGGGCTCGTCGGGGCGCTGCGGGAGCGGATTCGCGAGCTTAGCGCGGCGCGGCCCGAGGGCGGCGGCGTCGACCGCGGGGGGGCGGCGGCGCCCGGGCTCCGCATCGCGCTCGACGCGCCCGACGCGCTTCCCGCCATGCCGGCGGCCGCGGAGGTCGCCGCGTTCCGCATCGCGACGGAAGCGCTCGCCAACGTCGTGCGGCACAGCCGCGCGACCGCCTGCACCGTCCGGCTCTCGCTCGACGAAAGCGGGCGGCTGACGCTCGAGGTGGCCGACGACGGCGTCGGCGTCGACCGTCGGCCGCGCGCGACGGGTCGCGGCGGCATCGGCATCGAGTCGATGCGCGAACGCGCCGCCGAGCTCGGCGGGCACTGCGCCGTAGAGCGGCGCCCCGACGGGGGAACGAGAGTATATGCCGTCATCCCCATCCCACTTGAACGCAAGGGAGATCGATCGTAGAGATGAACATCGCGATCGCAGACGATCATCCATTATTTCGCGGCGGCGTCCGCACCCTGCTGGAGGCGACGGACGATCTCGTCGTCGTCGGCGAGGCCGGCACCGGCGCCGAGGCGATCCGCCTCGCGGAGACGGTGCGCCCGGACGTCTTGGTGCTCGACCTGCGTCTTCCGGATGTGAACGGCATCGAAGTCGCCGAACGGCTGACGGCACAACTGCCCGACCTGCGCATTCTGATTCTGTCGATGCACAAGGACGACAAGCGATTCTCGCGGCGATGAAGGCGGGAGCGCGCGGGTATATGCTGAAGGAGGTCGACGGCGCCGAACTGCTCCAATCGATCCGCATGGTCGGAAGCGGCCACGCCGTGTTCGGCGCCGAGGTGGCGACCCGGCTCGCCGGCTTGTTCGAGCGGAAGCCGGAGCCGTTCGCCGGCTTGCTGACCGGCCGGGAGCGAGAGGTGCTTCGCTGCCTCGCGGCCGGCGACGGCAACGCCGCTATCGCCGTGCGGCTTCACCTGAGCGTAAAGACGGTCGCGAACCATGTCGCGAACATCCTGAACAAGCTGCAGGTGTCGGATCGAAGCGAGGCGCGGCGATTGGCGCAGTCGTACGGCGCGGAGTGCAACGCCGATTCCTGACGGCGGGCGCTCGTCAACGCGGCTGACATCCCTTCCGCGTCCGGAATTTTCCAGATCCGGGAAACCCTATCCCCCCGGCGGCGTATACTTACGTAATGCTCCGACTCGCCTCGGGAATGGAGGGATTAGATGTACTTTTTATTTTGGACGCTCGTGCTGGTCGTCGGGATCTATTTTCTATATCAGAACCGGGACCAGAAGGAAGATTGGTTGGTATTAAAACTTGTGGGGTATTACTTCTTAGGAAGCTTCCATTTCAATTTGAACGGCCTGGTGCTTCCGCTCGGCTTCGCGGTCAGCTTGTTCCTCAAACCTAGGGAGAACCGGGCCGTGAAACGAGGGGCCGCTATCTTCGGACTCGTCATGATGATTATCGGATTGATCCTCCGATGAGAAAACAGGGGCGACGCCGCAATTCGGCATCGCCCCTGTTCCGCGTTACGACCGCTTCTCGACGTTCACGACGTAAGACGCCGTAAACACTTCGCCGCGATGCTGGAACTGTCCCCAAATCTTATAGATCCCGGCCTTCGGGAACGTCGTCTCGAACTTCGCCTCCGGCCCGGTCCCCTGGTCCGCCTCGGCGTGGACATGCACGTACCGTTCGCCTTCCTCCGACAGCACGACGACATGCCCGATCGCGCCGAGGTACGGCTCGAGGTCCGAGATCGGCTCGCCGGTCGCCTCGTCCGCCAGGGAGAACGTCAGCGTCGCCTCCTCCCCTGCGACCAGTCCTTCCGCCGCAAGCGCGACCCGCTTCCCCGCGACGATCTTGTTCAGACTTTCGTCGGGAACGACGGCTTCGGAGGCGGCCGGCGCGCCGCCGACCTCCGCCCATGTCAGCTTCGTCATCGCGTCGCCGTCGGTCGGCTTGAAGTCGGCGATGAGCCGGTACGCCCCGCCGGCAGGAAAGACGTTCGAAATTTCGAAGACGCCTTCTCCCCTATACTCCGGATGGATGTGATTGAAATACGATAAGTCCTTGCTGACGACGATCAAGTGCAGCAGCTTCTCGTGATTCAGGTCGAACGCTTCGACCGGCGTCCCTTCCTTCGTCGCAAGCTGGAGTCGAATCGACGCGTCTTCGCCTGCCTCCCCATCCACGGACCACGCCGCTTCTACGGAATCCGCCATCAATCGGTCGCTCGCCACGGCCACTTCCTCGGTTTCCCAAGACGACTGGGCGCCGCCGCAGCCGGTCAGCGCAAACGAGATGGCCGCCGCCGCAATTCCCATTCCTAATTTATTCATATCGCAATGCCTCGCTTAACGGAGTTTTCGCGGCGCGGGACGCCGGGGTGAAGCTGGACAGCAGACTGACGAGCAGCCCGAACGCGCAGACGGCGGACAGAATCATCCAAGAGATGCCGAAGCGGTACGTCAACGTGTTAATGGACAAGAACGTCGACGTCATGTAGATGAGCAGGATCCCGAACGCGCAGCCGATGACGGTCGCGGAGAGACCGATGCCGAAGCCTTCCAGCATGACCATGCGGATCAGCTGGCCGCGCGTCACGCCGACGGCTCGCATCATGCCGAGCTCGCGCACGCGCTCCATAATGTTCATTAGCATCGTATTCGTAATGCCGATGCCCGAGATGACGATCGAGAGCACGATCAGGAAGTTGACGACGCTGAACGATCCCGTGTAGGTCGCGCCGACGACCGACACCCAGTCCTCCGGTCCGAACATCGATTCGATGCGAGAGCCGAAGCGGTCGAACACGTTTTCCCGCAGCTGCAGCGGAGAGATCCGGTCGTCCTTCAACACGAGCGCGTTCCGTTCGTACTTTAACCCGAAATGATCGCGGAACGCCTCGTCCCCCATGAACGCGCCGAACCCGCTGTTCTTCATCGTCTCGACGACGGCGACGACCGTGAACGATCGCGGCCCCTTGAGCGTATCGAGCATGATCGTCTCCCCGATCTTGCCGCCCCATACCTCGAGCGCGACGCGATCCATGAGCAGCTCGTCGGCGCCTAACTTCCCGACTAACGCGCTCTGCGCTTCCCCGCCCGCCGTAAACAGCGGGAACCGGTCGATCCATTCCGCCCCGACGCCGTACACGGGCAGGTTGCGCTTCTGACCGTCCAGCTCCCAGACCGCGAGATGCAGCGGATACGTCTGCGCGTCCGCGACGCCTTCCGTCGCCCGCAGCTCCTCGAGGTCGGTCGGCTCGATATGATGCAGCATCACGTCCAGGTTGCCGCCGTAGGAGGAATAGATGACTCGCTCATACGTCTGGATCAAAGCGGAATTGAGCGAGCTCATCAACAAGATCATCGCGATTCCGAGACACAGGACGACCGACGTCATCGAGGTGCGGCCAAGGTTGCGTTCGAGGTTGCGAGACGCCACGACGCCGCCGAATCCGAACAGCGCCCGGTACGCCGGCTTGAGCAGCGCGGCGAACGCCTTGAACAGGTACGGGAACACGAGGGCGACGCCGAGCAGCAGCGGCACGACCAACAGCAGGTGCTTAATGAACAACGCGGAGACGATCAGCAGCCCGCCGACCGCGCCCCGCCAGCGCGGCAGCGTCGAGCTCGAAGCCGCGGTTTCCTTCAACGCCGCGATCACGCTCACCTTGCCGGCCTGCCGAATCGGCGCCAGCGACGCCGCGATCGGCACGACGATACCCGCCGCGATCGAGACGAGCAATCCCTTCGTAAGCTCCATGCCGCTTTCGTCGTATACGCCGAAGATCATGAAGATGACGGACTTCAGCAGCAGCGCCAGCCCATAGCCGATGATCGCTCCAGCGGTCGTCCCCGCCGCCGACAACAGCAGCACCTCGTACAACACGAATCTGCGGAGCTGCCCGGGCGTATACCCGATCGTCTTCAGCGCGGCGAACTCGTTCTTGCGCTCTTGAATGCTGACGTACAAGCTGTTGAAAATGACGAACGCGCTCAGCGCGATCCCGAGACACCCGGCGATGTACAGCACTAGGAAGAACGTGTCCGCGTCTTTGAACTGCGCTTCCGTATTGAGAAGGATCGGCTGCAGGTAGACGCTGTCGTCCTTCTTGACCCGCTCGTCGAGCCTCGCTTCCGTCTGCGCCGCATCCGCTCCCGGCAGCAGCTTGATCTGCACGCTCTCGATCTCTCCGGTTCTGTCGAACCATTCCTGGACGAGATCGAGCGGTACGGCCACCGTCCAAGGGTGATACTTCGCCATCATCCAGTTCGACGGCCCCATCAGGTCCGCCGTATACCGCACGATCGCGTCGATGCGGATCTCCTGGACGCCTGCATCCGTCTCGATCGCGATCGGGTCGCCCACCTTCGCGTTCCAGACGCCGGCCGTCCGGTCGGTAATGACCGCGCCGTCCTCGGTCAGCGTGCCGTCGAGAACCTTGTATCCCGTCAGCGGCGTATCCAGGCGGCTGTAGCCTTTGAGATCGACGCGTTTTTGGATCGCGGCGATGTCTTCGTTTTCCAAAACGAGGTTGGACGCCTGTTTCATCGTCGCGATGGATACCGCGCCTTCGATCTGTTGAACGTCCTGAAGCACGTCCTCGGAGAAGTACGGTTCGGTTCCGTTGATCGAGAAGTCCGCCTTGCCGAACGCCGCCTTCATATACAGCGGGAACGCCTTCTTCGCGGTGTCGACCGAGGCGATGACCCCGAACGTCGAAGCGACCCCGATGACGATCGAGACGACCGTGAGCAGCGTGCGCAGCTTCCGGCGCATCAAATTGCGCCATGCGATCTGCCAGAGATTCACTTGCGACCCGCCCCTTCCATGGCGTCTTCCACGACCGCCCCGTCTCGAAGCGTAATGATGCGGTCCGCCGTCTCCGCCGCGTGCCGATCGTGGGTCACCATGACGACGGTGATGCCTTCTTCCTGATTCAGCCGCGACAGCAGCTTCAAGATATCTTCCCCGTTCTGTCGATCGAGGTTGCCCGTCGGTTCGTCCGCCAAAATAAGCGCCGGCTTCATCGCGAGCGCTCGGGCGATCGCTACGCGCTGCTGCTGGCCGCCGCTAAGCTGGGACGGGTAGCTCGACGCCTTCCCTTCCAGATTCACTTCGCGAATCAGTCGGGCGACCGTCCGGTCGATCTCCGCCTTCGGCGTGTGATTCGCGGCGAGCGCAAGCGCGATGTTCTCCGCGACCGTCATCATCGGGAGCAGCTGATAATTTTGGAACACGAAGCCGACCTTCGTCCGTCGGAACAGCGTTCGCCCTTTCTCGTCCAGCCGCTCCAGCCGAACTCCGTCGATCTCGACGCTGCCTGACGTCGGCAGGTCGAGCCCGCCGAGAATTTGCAGCAGCGTGCTCTTCCCCGAGCCGCTCGGCCCCATGACGGCGATGAACTCGCCTTTCCCGATCGTTACGTCCGCATCCCGCAGCGCCGCAAAGTTGCCGGCCTCGAGCGCGAACTCCTTGGATACTTTTTCTACGCGAATCATTGCTTTGTCTTCCTCCTCTGAATAAGTTCATCCGATACGCTTTCGGTCTGAACTCATCATAAACCCGGAGGCGACCGCCGAACGCGCAAACGATGCGGCGCCGCCCGCAACAATTTGCGGTCGACGCGCAAAATCTATCCGTCTCCCGCCACATCCGCCGCACCCCCGCCGACCGCCGAGACACATTACTGCGTCAATTGGGGAGGAACTCCCCAATTTTTGCACCACGACGCACCATATATTGAGGAATCCCGCCACATCCGCCGCACATTCGCCGCACTCCCGCCGACCACCAAGACACTTTACTGCGTCAATTGGGGAGGGACTCCCCAATTTTCGCACCACGCCGCACCATATATTGAGGAATCCCGCCACATCCGCCGCACCCCCGCCGCCCGCCTCCCCCTGACTGCCAACGCATAAAAAAAAGCCGCCCCGCGCTTGCGGGGCAGCTCATATCTACCTTTCGTACCAATAGCCGGGAATACCCTTCGTCAACCGAAGCAGCGCTTCGAGATAATAATAGTCTCCCCAGATCATATAATCGTCCGGGCCTAAGCCGCCGCGAACATGGTAGGAGCCGTGCTTGATCAAGCCCTCTTCCTCCGGCTCGCCGATGGAGGCGTAGTTGGCTACCAACGACTTCATCGACCGCTCGACGGCTTCGTTCAGCCAATCTCGGTCGGCGTCGTCCGCATCCAGGTGGCCGACGATTTCCAGCATGCCGCAGGCCGCGATGGCGGACGCCGAGCTGTCGCGCGGGGTGCCCGGCTCGACCGGCGCGTCGAAATCCCAATACGCGACGAAGTCCTCCGGCAGATGGTCGACGAAGTACCGCGCCGCCCGCTTGGCCGTCTCCAAATACGCGGGATCGCCCGTGTACCGGTACGACAGCGCGAAGCCGTAAATCGCCCATGCCTGCCCGCGGGTCCACGTGGAGCCGTCGTGGAAGCCTTGGTGCGTCCCCCCTCGTATCGGCTTCCCGTCCGCCGGATCGAAATAAAACGTATGGTACGACGAATCGTCCCCTCGCATCAGGTAACGTCGGCTCTTCTCCGCGTGAAGGACGGCCCGCTCCCGATACCGATCGTCGTTCGTCTGCGCATGCGCCCAATAGAGCAGCGGGAGGTTCATCATGCAATCGACGATGATGCGGCCGCCGTTCTGCGGATCTCCCTCCGGCCCCCACGCTTGGAGGTAGCGGCCGTCTTCCCGCCAGCGGGTCATCAGATGCTCGGCCGCGTCGAGCGCCAGCCGACGGCCGGCTTCGTTGCGATCTACGATCCAGGACGCCAACGCCGATGGGAGATATAGAAACCCGATGTCGTGATGATCCAGATTTCGCTTCGCCGTAAGCCGTTCCCGGTAATCCTCCACGTGGCGCAAGCCGGTTTCCTTAAACAAAGGATCGCCCGTGTATTCGTAACAAAGCCAGATCATCCCGGTATAGAACCCCTCGATCCAATCCCGATTGATTCCCCAATCGTATCGTCGCTCCGTCGTAATGTGCGGGAACTGCATCGGGAAGGTTTCGATGTTTCGTTTCGTCTTCTGTACGGCGTCTTCGATGGCGCGCTGCCACATGCGTAATTCCTCCTTCATGATGCCTTACGGCTTCGGGGTCCTTACTTCGATCGTCATCGTGCGGGTCAGGCCGTATTCATGGTCCGTCACCGTCAATTCGGCGGTTCCCGGCTTCTTCCCGAGCGCCTTGTCCCCGTCCTTCACGGATAACACGGTCTCGTCGCTGCTCGCGAACGTCGCGTTCTCCGCAACCGTCAGGCTTCCGTCGGCGTACCGAAGCAGCGCGGACAGCGCGTGCTGCTCGCCCGGCTTCCAAACCGCGGGAACGTCCGCTCGAACCGAGATCGGCGTCGGCCGGAAGATGCCGACCTCCGTGATGTTGTTCCACCGGCTCGTCGAATTGCCGTATCCGGTAATCCGCACGTACCGAGCCTCCGTACCGTCGAAATGAAATACCTCGGGCTCCGCCGTTACGCCCGAGCTGACCCCGTCGGCGTACGCGGCGTTCCACTGGATGCCGTCGAGCGAGGTCGATATGGAAAAGTACGCCTTGCGGACGTCGCCGCTGAAGAACGCGATCGAAACGGCTCCGACTTCCCGCGCCTCCCCGAGGTCGTATTGAATCCAATGCTCGCCTTCCGATGTCCAACGCGTGAACAGGTCGCCGTCCAGCGTCTTCTCCGGCGTATACCCCAGGTTCGCTTGCGGCGCGGAGCTGGCCGTCGCGCCGACGACCGGCCAGCGATTGACGTCCGGCGGGTCGCCGACGATCGGGCCGCGCACGAACGCCACCGTATATCGGTTCTTCAACGAAGGATTGGCCGGATCCGTGACGTACACGAACGTCCGTCCCGGAAGCTCGGTCGCTTCGACGACGGTCAGATCGGAAGCGGATGCCGCTTCGACGCGAGGGACGACCGTCTCCTCGAACGGGAACACGACCTCGTAATACGTTCGCCGCGGATCGAAGCCCTCGATCGGAACGCCGTTCGCGGAGATCGAGCTCGCCGTCGGCAGCGCCGGCCGTACCGGCAGCTCGCCGTCCGGAATCGACCACGCGTCCAGCGGCGTAAACCCGGGCGCCGATAACGGCAGCGGGTCCTCTTCGTAGAGCGGCGCCATCCAGACGGATAAATTCGCTTCGCTGGCGTTCGTCATATGAACGGCCAGCTTCCGAACGCCGCGATTGGCCGACTGTCCTTCCGGGTTCGGCGTTCCGGGCAGCGGCTCGGCCTTCATCTCCGAGAAGACCGCTCCCGCGGGAGCTTCTACCATTTTCACATAGAGCTTCTTATCGTTCTTCGTCAGGATCGCGGCCCGGCCGCCTTCGAGTATCGAAATCGTGGCCCCCGTGTGCATGAACCAATAGATGTCCGACGGTCCCTTCAGCCTGATCTCGTCCTGCAAAATCAGCTGCGAGCGGTCCGCGGTCAGCATCATGCCCCGCTTGAAGGACACGGCATCGTTCGGATACCGTTCCGTTAGGTCCAAGACGCCGTATGCGCCGCGCGGTTTGGATTCGCTGCGCACGAGCAAGGCCGGGGCGTCGTAATCCTGCATATGAACCGGGTTGCTCAGCGGATTGATGACGACCGTGTTATGGCCTTGGGTGCCCTTCCGGTAATACGTCCATCGCGTCCCTTCCGCATATTGCCAGAAGCCCGGCAGGTTGTAGTTTTCGTTGCCGAGATCGAGCGCCCACCGTTCGCCGAGCGCGTCGAACACGAACGTCCCGGCGTCCAGGTCGTTGTGGCTGAGCATCGTCTCGTTCAAGCCTCTCATAGCGGCGTACGCGGCGTTCGGGTCGTTCCAGCCGCTGCGCATGGCGATCGCTTCGATGCCGCTGAACGTCCGATCCGGCGAAGAAGGCCAGACGTCGAACATGCCGGGTTTATAAAACAGCAGGTACAGCGGCGAGTACAAGCCTTGATCCCGATACAGCTCGCCCGCCAGCGACGCGTATTCGGGTTTCCCATAGAAGTCGGCCAACCACAAAGACTGCGGGTACGTCTCGAGGATGTCCCCGTCGCCGAAGTTGAACGTGCCTTCCGGCCCCCGCAAATACACGGGGTACGCGCCGAACGCCTCCATGCCTTCCAGCTCGCTCAGTCCGTAGTCCGTACCGAGCGACGAATGCATCGCCGACATGAAGAGGAACAGCGGCATCGTCCCGTACTGGAAATAGCTCGGCCCCTCCGGCCACGAGCCGTCCTCCGTCAAGTGGCGCAGCACGATCTGAAGCTTGCGATAGGCGCCTTGCAGCGCTTCGTTCGCTTCCGCCCGGATTTGTTCTCCGTCCTCGTTCAGCAAGGCCAACGCCAATACGCCGTAGCTGCCGTTATTGACGAGGTTAATATTGTTGGTATCCGTAATGTTGAATTGTCCGCGGTACCAACCTAGCGCATGGCTGAAAATGTGTTCGCTGACGGTCTCTTCCACGACCCGGCGTTGCTCCGGGGTCATCTCGTGATAAAGCCAATCGTACGCCAGACCGGTCGTATAGGCGATGTACGTCAGCGACAGCATGCTGTTCGTCCGCCCCGGCCAAGCGCTCTCCGGGATCGTGGCCATATACTGAAGGTGCTCGATCGCCCTGTCCGCGTAGGTCTTGTCCCCGGTCAACTGGAACAGCAGGGCGGCGTTCAGCAGTTGGTTCGTGTTAAAGCCGTTGTCCTCCGCTTCGAGGAAAGGAGCGGTACCCCGCACGAGTCGTTCGAACCATTCGGTCATATACGGGTCCGTCCCGATCAGACTGCGCGCATAGGCGAAATCCTCGGCGTCGGCGACGACGCGCGGGTGGACGTTGCCCAAGGCGGCGTCGTTCAAGTCGGCGGCGAAGTCGGCCGCCTCCGGAACGACGAACACCTTCGCCTTCGCTTCCGTCGACAGACCGTTCGCAGCCGTCGCCGTCACATGAAGCGTATCGTATCCGGTAAAGCCCGGCGCAGGCGTATAGACGAAGGTGCCGTCCGGTTGAACGACAAGCTCGCCCTGGGTTTCCGACGATCCGGATTTCGTCCAGACCACGGCTTCCGCCGACGGGCGAACGACCTTCCCGAGCTTGCCGGTCAAAGTCGCGCCCTTCGGCGTCGAATACCACTGCAAATCCAATGTCGGCGGCGCAAGGATCGGCTCGACCGCGATCGACGCTTTCCCGAATTTCGGACCGCCGCCCGCAACCCCGCCGACCTTAAATACGAATTCGTCGGGACCGGTATAATTGCGCGTCGGATAATACCGGAAGCTGCCGTCCGGCTCGACCGTCACCGTGCCGTGCCGCGGATCGATCGCCTTCTCGAAGACGATCGGCGCGCCGCCGTCGTCCCTCGCCGTCAATCTCCCGGTTAGCTCCCCGTTCTCGACCACCGTCCCTGAATAAGGCTCCACGGTCAACGACGGGGACGGATCGATCGTCACGACCGCGTTTCGGGTTTCGTTCGTCTCGAGCGCCGTCGCGGAGACGATCGAATACCCTGCCGCGTGCGCGGTGACGAGGCCGTTCGCATCCACGGAGACGGCCGCCGGATCGGAAGAACTCCAGCGCACGTTCCGATTCGTAGCGTTCTCCGGCGTAACGATCGCCGAGAGCTGTGCCGTGCCGCCTGCGCCTAGCTCGACATAGTCGGGGGCCAGCGTAAAGCTCTCGACCGGGATGTGCTCCTGGATGGAGAAGTCGTCGAACCATACGGTCCCCGTGGAATTTTCCAGGAACGCCTCCACCTTCGTGACCGGAGCGGAAGGGTTGTCCGTCGTATCCGGCAGACCGACGACCCGGCTGAAATACGTCCAGTCCGTCGTGCCGCGGAGGTTGTTCGCCAGCTCGACGATCGCGCTTTGCCCGCCGTCCCGTTTATATTGGAAACGCACGTAGGCCGTATTGGAGACGTTCTCCGTCTTCACCCAGCCGCTGATCAAGTACGGCTGGCCGATCTTCATCGTGCGAATCTCCTGCACGACGGCGCCGCGGCTGACGGTCGGCGGCGCGCCGTCGATGCGTACCGACCTCGAACCGCTTCGGTACGTCTCCGAATCGACGGCGAACGCCGGATTGCCGCTCGCCTTCCAAGCGGAAGCATGAGCGGGACCGATCCCGTTCGTCCATCCGCTCGAAGCCTGCACCGCCTCGAAGCCGCCGTTCGGCAGCAGATTGCCAGTCGGCGCTTCATCCGGAACGACCTCGAACAGCTTCAGGTCGTCGTACCAGACGGAGCCGGTAGTGTTCTCCAGGAAGCCCTCGAAGCTGAACTTGACGGCGCCTGCCGGAATCGTAAACTCCTTCCGGATCGACGTCCAATCGTTCGTTCCTCGAAGCGACGTCGTGTAGTTCAGTGCCCCGATCCTGGACCCGGAGCCATTGAGAAATTGGTAGCGGCCGTACGCTTGCCCGTTCTCGATCAGCCCTTCGGTCTTCTGCCAAAACTGGAGAACGAACGACTTCCCTTCCTGCCCGGGCGCAAGATCCACGACTTGCTTCGCCGAGCCGCGGCTGACGGCATCGGCGCTGATCCGGAACGATCTCGTCCCTTCCTTGTAGACCGAGTCGGTCACGCTGAACGCGGGCGTCCCCGAATACCGGATCGCATCCCAGCCCGGCGCGCTCCCGTTCTCGTGCGCGGTCTCGAAGCCGCCGTTGGCGAATAAATTCCCTCCCTCCGCCGCTTGCGCGTACTCTGCCGAACCGACGGCCGCCGACAGGCTCGGGATCGCCAAGCAAATCGACAGCCACAAGGCTACACTCTTCCTCAAGGCTCGTAACGCTGCTGCGCTCATCCGTCCATCCTCCCTCTCGCGTGAATGTGCTTTCAACACCCACACTATAAAGGAAAAGGAAGCGCACGGAACACTATCTATCCTTATCCTCGGCTATCCATTGCCAAGGTTTACGCGTTCTTGCTCTCGGCCCCGCGGATCATCTCCCGATATTTCCCCGGCGTAATGCCTTCCAGCTTCTTAAATACGCGGATGAAGCCGATATCGTTCGCGTACCCGATGTGCTGCGCGATTTGCATCATCGTGAGATTCGTCTCGGCGAGCAGCTTCTTCGCCACCTGCATCCGGCTGTCTACGATGAATTCGTTCAGATTCACCCGGTTTTGCTTCTTGAAGAAGCCGGAGATGTATTGCGGCGCCATGCCGAAGTGATCCGCGATCGAGGTTAAGCTAAGATTGTTGTCCAGGACGCGCTCGCCGATATACCGCTTGATCCGCTCGTTCAGCAGGTCGCCTTGATCGGTTCGCGCGCCGTTGACGTTGCTGCATATCAATCGGCAAAGCTCTTTCGT
The DNA here is from genome assembly GCF_031177825.1 of Paenibacillus sp. Lineage (GTDB taxonomy): Bacteria > Bacillota > Bacilli > Paenibacillales > YIM-B00363 > Paenibacillus_AE. The sequence continues at coordinate 73,606 of NZ_JAPSKE010000005.1, forward strand.
CTTCTGCAGCATCTCTTGCACCGAAGTATTGTCCATAATATAACGAATCGGATCGATGCCTTGCAGCAGCTCCTTGCCGTCCAGCTTCAAGGCGTTCAACACCTTGATTACCGTGCTGAGCAAGTCGATCGCCAGAAACTTGCCCATCTCCGACGTCAGCTCGCCGGATACGACGTTAAGCTCGTACAGTTCGTCCAACAGGCGTTCCGCTTGCTCGGATTCCCCGCCCTTCAAGAAGTTCGCGAGCCGAATTTCGGCTTCCAACGGATATTGATAGTAGCCGTCCTTGATTTCCTTCGTTTGATCGTAATAGATAATGGAGCCGACGCCGTGAATGATCCGATAGTCGAGCGCGCTTAACGCTTCGCGATATCCCCGTTCGAAGCCTTGAATCCCCGGATGAATCGAGCTGGAAGCGATCGAGATTTGCATCCGGAACCGTTCGGTCGTGATTTCCTTCAGATCGGCGATCATCCCGTCTCGGAGGCGTCTTGCCTCTTCCTCCGAATCCGCTAAATTCAGCAGCAGCGCCAGCTGATTGCGTTCCGTCTCCACGACGTACCCGTTCCCGTCGATCAGGCCGCTGCTGAGATTGACGAGCACGAACCGGACGAGCGCCCATTCTTCTTCGCTGTCCTCTCTTCGAAACTCGCTGGAATCGTCGCAGGTGACGAGGACGACGCAGTTCAGCTTATGGGGAAGGTGGAGCCCCATGAAATCTATGGAGCTTTGTTCGATTTGGCTCGGCTCCGTCTGCCCGTTCAGCAGCCGGGTGAGGAAATGCGCGCGAACGACGGGCGCATGGTCCGCGAGCCGGTGCATCATTTCTTCCCGCTCCGCCAGGTTGCGCGCGATCGAAGATTTAATGAACTCGTATTCGTTGGAAACCGGCGGGGAACGTTCGGCGTTCCCGCTCAACAACGCGCTGACCATATCCCGAATCGGACCGTAGCTGCGGTAAGCCATCCAGTAGGCCGCCGCGGTGCCGATCAGCAGCACGACGATCAACATCGTCACGACCCAGTTCGTGATCTCGTTAATGCGCTGCAGCACGACTTCCTTCGGGATGAGCGAGATATATTTCCAACCGTTCACCCCGTGGGTGTACGACAGCATCATGTCTTGTCCGCTATGCTGGAACGAGAGGTAACCGGACGCAGGCGCGCCGGTCGGAAGTCCGTCCGGCAGCGCGCGCTGCCCCGTCGTCGATAAGATGACCCGCCCGGATTCGTCCACGATATACATGGACGCGCTATTCGCCCATTCGATCTGCTTCAGGAGCGCGAAGATGTGCTGTTCCTCGATCAGCATCACCAGCGTGGCCCGGACATTGTTGATTTCTCCGAGAGGCAGCGTCGTCGCGGTAGCGATTACATTTCTTTGGGACATCGTGCTCGATACCGCGGACTCGGAAGGCCAGAACGTCTTGAAGTGGTAGCCCGTGAGCAGCTTCTCCTTCACTTCTTCCGCCGTGTAGCCGCCATAGGGGGAAATCTTATCGAAATACGTTTGCGTATCCGTCTTGAGCGTAGGGGAGAGGATCATGTCCCGGTTTCGGTAATGGATATAAAATTCGCCGATCAAGCCGGTGCCGAAACGGAGGGTTTTCAGGGCCGCGACCGCTTCGGAATACTCCAAATACCGCTCGCCGTCGTTCAAATTCCATAACGCTTGGAGCTTCGGATGCGACGCGATTTGGATCGTCAACCGGTCGATATCCTGCATCTGGCCGTCGACGACTTGCCTGACCTGCTCCAGCATCGCCAGATTGGATCGGTTCGCGTTCTCCACCATCGTGCTCTTAATGTTCGAATAGAGAAACACGGAGATCGTTACCGGGATCAATAAAATGAGAAGGTAAGATAACCACAATGTCCAGAAGACGTTCTTCCGTCGTCTCATCCCACCGCCCCCTCATCTTGCTTTTCGTTCATGCTACCACAAGTTGCACCCTCGCTCAACGAACTTCCTGCTTGGGAACGGCCGGAAACCGGGGCTTCCGTCGAAAAGATAGTTGATGTGAAAATCGGATTGTTCGAAAATGAAGATCGGACAGTGCCGCCGCGGATCAGGCTATGGGCACGCCTCTCTCCCGCTACTATACTCAAGAGGCGGACGCGGAAAGAACGGTTCGCCGCAAATTAAAAAAAACGATGATTTATGATTAGGAGGGTCTGCGGAACATGGACATGAACAATTGGAAGTCGCTGTCGCGCACATCGGTCGGCATCATGATTACGGCTTTACTTGTGGTCGGCTGCAACACCTCGGGCACCGCGCCGGAGGAGCCGGCCGCGGAGAACGCGGGAACCGGCGGGGCCGGACAGACGGACGCGAATCAAGGCGATGCGGCCGAGGAAGTCGGTTACCCGAGCGAAATTACGTATTGGGTGCAGTTAAACCCGAACGTGGCCGCGACGATGAAAGATTACGGCGAAATCGCCGCTTATAAGAAGGTAGCCGAAATAACGGGCACCAAGGTCACGTTCCAACACCCGCCGGTAGGTCAGGAGAAGGATCAGTTCAACCTGATGATCGCTTCCGGCGAGCTTCCCGACGTCATCGAATATCCTTGGGCGACCGCTCCTAAGGGAGCCGACAGCTTAATTAAGGAAGGCCGCATCCTTCGCTTGAACGAGCTGATCGCCGAGCACGCGCCGAATTTAACGAAAGTGCTGGACGAAAATCCGGAGTACCGGAAGATGGTAACGACGGACGAGGGCAATATTTACGTCATGCCGTTCATCATGGGCGATCCGTCCTTGTCGGTCGTCCACGGGCCGATCGTTCGGGAGGATTGGCTGAAGAAGCTCGGTCTCGAGCAGCCGACGACGATCGCGGAATGGGAAGCGATGCTGACCGCGTTCCGGGACGGCGACCCGAACGGCAACGGCCAGAAGGACGAAATCCCGTTCCTCTTCAGCATCAACGACATCGACTTAGACCATCTGTTCGTAGGCGCTTGGGGCATTACGCAGGATTTCTATCAAGAGAACGGCACGGTGAAATACGGTCCGATTCAACCGGAATTTAAAGAATACTTAGCTACCTTGGCGAAGTGGTTCGGCGAAGGACTGATCGATCCGGACTTCGCGACGACGGACGGCAAGCTGAAGGACGCGAAGGTGACGGGCAATCAATTGGGCGCCTTCACCGGTTATCCGGGCAGCAGCATCGGCCGTTACATCGATCTCATGAAGGAAAACCCGGAATTTTCCTTGGTCGGTCCGACGTACCCGGCGCTGGAAGAGAGCGGTTACGCAATGGGCAACTATTCGTATCCGTTCTCCGGCATCGGCGCGGCGGTATCGGCTACGGCGGACAATCCGGAGCAAATCGTGAAGTGGCTCGATTATAAATACAGCGAAGAAGGCCATTTCCTGTTCAACTTCGGCATCGAAGGCGAAAGCTACACGATGGTCGACGGATACCCGACATATACGGATGCGATCTTGAAAAATCCGGACGGACTCCCGATTACGCAAGCGATGGCGAAATATTTCACGGCGAACTGGAGCGGCCCGTTCATTCAGGATAAGCGGTATATGGAGCAGTACTACCAGCTGGACCAACAGAAGCAAGCGAACAAAAACTGGTCCCAAGCCGATCACTCGAAGCAGCTGCCGCCGCTTACGCTGACGGCCGACGAAAGCTCGAAGACGGCTTCCATCATGAACGACGTCAAGACGTACCGCGACGAAATGATCAATCGATTCATTATGGGCGCGGAGCCGATCGACAACTTCGACAAATTCGTTTCGACGATCGAAAGCATGGGCATTCAGGAAGCGATCGCCGCGCGCCAAGCCGCGCTCGAGAGGTATAACGCTCGGAAGTAATCGCCCGAAGCGGTATCCGCATCCATCACCCCAACACAGGAGGGATCTACCATGTCCTTGATGCCGAGAAGAAAATCAGGTCCCCCTGTGACGGGGGTCGATAAGAACGCGTTCTCGTACCGCGCGTTCCGCGACCTGAAATTAAATAAATACATTTACGTCATGCTGGTTCCGGTCATCGCGTATTACGTCGTCTTCCTATACGGACCGATGTACGGCTTGCAGATCGCTTTCAAGGATTATTCGGCCGGAGCGGGCATGTGGAACAGCCCCTGGGTCGGCTTCAAACATTTCGAAAGCTTCTTCGAAAGCTATTATTTCTGGCGTCTGCTGCGGAATACGGTGCTGCTGAGCCTCTACGAGCTCGTCTTCGCTTTCCCCGCGTCCATTATTCTTGCGCTACTATTGAACGAGCTGCGGAGCAATCGATTTAAGCGAATGGTGCAGACGGTGACGTACATGCCCCATTTCATCTCCATCGTCGTCATCTCCGGCATGCTGGTCGACTTCTTGTCGCGCGACGGATTGATCAATAACGTCATCGCCATGTTCGGCTTCGAACGAACGGCCTTCCTCGGCGAAGCCGGGTGGTTCCGCTCGATCTATATTTCCTCGAACATCTGGCAGAGCGTCGGCTGGGGGTCCATCATTTACTTGTCCGCCATGTCGAGCATCGATCCTTCGCTCTACGAAGCGGCCCGAGTGGACGGAGCGAACCGGTGGAAGCAGACGCTTCACGTGACGATTCCCGGCATCATGCCGACGATCGTCATCCTGCTCATTCTGCAGATCGGAAGCTTCATGACGGTCGGAACGGAGAAAATTCTTCTCCTCTACAATCCGACGACGTACGAAACCGCCGACGTCATCGGGACGTTCCTGTACCGGAAGGGGATCTTGGAGGCGGATTACAGCTACAGCGCGGCGGTCGGCTTGTTCAACTCCGTCATCAACTTCGCGTTACTGGTTCTGGCCAATGCCGCCAGCAAGAAATCCGGAAACAATCTGTGGTAAAGGAGCAGGCGACCATGACGTTAAAAAGAAGCTTTGGCGAACGGCTATTCGACGTCGGCAATGTTCTGGCCCTGTCTCTGCTGACATTAGTTACGGCATATCCGTTCCTGTACGTGTTGTTCGCGTCCGTAAGCGACGCCCAAGCGGTCGTGCAAACGCGCGGACTGTTGTTATATCCGAAGGGCTTCAGCTTCGAAGCCTACAAGCTCGTATTCATGAATCCTTCGATCCTGACGGGCTACGCGAACACCTTGTTCATCGTAGTCATCGGAACCGCCTTGAACCTGGTCATGACCGCCTTCGGGGCGTATGCGCTGTCCCGACAGAACGTCATGTGGAAAAATCCGATCATGTTCGGGATCGTCTTCACGATGTTCTTTAACGGAGGCTTGATACCGACCTTCCTGCTCGTGAACGACATCGGCCTGCTGGATTCGCGATGGGCTTTGATTTTACCGGTGGCGATGAGCGCCTATAACTTGGTCATTATGCGGACGGCGTTCCAAGGCGTCCCCGTCAGCCTCGAGGAATCCGCCAAGCTGGACGGGGCCAACGATTTCACCGTACTGTTCCGCATCTTCATCCCGCTGTCCATGCCGGTCATCGCCGTCATGATCTTGTTTTACGGCGTCGCCCATTGGAATTCCTGGTTTAACGCGATGATTTACATCCGAACGAGAGAGCTGTACCCGCTCCAGCTGATCCTAAGAGAAATTCTCATTACCAACAGCACGGATTCGATGATGACCGCCGTCGGCGGCGGCGACCGCATGCCCGTCGGGGAGACGATCAAGTACGCGACGATCATCGTATCCACGATTCCGGTGCTGTGCTTGTATCCGTTCTTGCAGAAGTATTTCGTGAAGGGCGTTATGATCGGCGCGATCAAAGGGTAAACACATACAATTCGCCGTTCCGGGGGTAGGCGAAGCGCGGACCTAGAAAGCCGCGCTTCGCCAGCTCCTTTTTCATTTCGTACATGAGCGCGCCGTGACTGACGATCAGCACGCTCCGCTCGGGACGGCTCATCGCTTCGTCCAGTACGGCCCGGACGCGGCGCTCGGCGGACGCCATCTCCTCCCGGGCGGCGCGGTCGAGCTTCCACGTCAGCCGCGCCCAGACCGCCCACCACCAGAACGGCAGCCGCAGCTTGCCGGACAGTCCCGGCAGCGGGATTTCCCGCAGCTCCGCGCGCGTCTCGATGCGTCCCGGTTCCGGGAAGAGCAGCTCCGCCGTGCGCACCGCCCGCGGCAGGTCGCTCGATACGCACCGCTCCCATGCGATCCCGCGCAGGTCCGTACGGCCCGGTACGATCGGGGCCTCGTCGTATGCGGCGAACCAGGCCGCCGCCTCGTCGCCGGAGACGAGCCGCTTGCGCGGGTAAGGCAAATCGACGGGGTAATGCCGAACCAGTCCGACGATCACGAGTACAGGTCCTCCGTCGGCAGGATGCCCAATTGCTTCGCCTTCTTGATGACCTCTACGCGGGAGGTCGCGTGAAGCTTCTGGAACAGCTCGGTCAAGCTGTACTCGAGCGACCGCTGGCTGATCATGAGCGTCTTCGAGATTTCCTTGTTGCTCTTCCCTTTCGCCAGCTCGCGGAGCAGCTTATCCTCTTCTTGCGTAATCGTCGTCTCTTCGCGCCCCGGCTCGCCCGAGACGACGATTTCCTGTCGGCGCAGCTGCCTCAGCAGCGCCATCGGCACGATCGCTTCCTTCCGCGCGGCGCACCGTATGGCCTGAATGAGCTGCTCCCGCGTCGACGTCTTCGCGATGAAGCCGGAGACGCCCGACTCCATCAACAGATTGAAATGCGGCGCGATCTCGAAGCCCGAATAGATAAGGATGACGGCGTCCGGCACGTATTCGAGCAGCTTGCGCGTCAGATCGGCTCCGTTAATATTCGGCATGTACAAGTCGAGCAGCATGACGTCGAATTTCTTCAGACGGACCAGGTCGGGCACGCAGTAGACGTCCGTCTCGATCGTAACGTTCATGTCCGGCTCGGATTCGATCAGCATCTTCGTCCCCTCGACCACCGAACGATGATCGTCCACCAACAAGATTTCCATAGCTCTAACTCCTTCGTGCGTTATGATTTCGGAAACCGGATATCAACGTGGAACCCTTCCCGCGGAGCGGACCGGAACGCGACCCGGCCCCCGAGGCTCAGCACCCGCTTCTCGATGCCGGCGAGGCCCATATGTTGGAACGAATCCTCGTACGACGTCCATTCCATGCCTACGCCGTCGTCGGCGTACGAGAAGATCAACCCGTCTTCCGTTTCCGTCAGCGAGATGCCGATCTTCGTCGCTTGGGAGTGCTTGTTCGCGTTGTTCAGCAGCTCCTGCACGATGCGATAGACGCCGAGAATATGCTCTTCCCCGTAGCTTGCCGCGGACGCTTCGGCCGCCGTAAATTCGATTTCGTAATTCGCGAACATGCGCGTATATTCGAAGAGGCTCTTCAGCGATTCGACCAACCCCATTTTCAATAGAAAAGGAGGCCGCAATTCGTTGCACGTAATCCGAATCTGATGAATGGCGTCCAGCAGCCCTTCCTCGATGCGCATCAGCTCCCGCTTCGCCTCCGGCTCGAACGATCGGAGCGACCGAAGCGATTCGAGCTTGCGGTACCAGATGATCAAATCCTGCAGCACCGAATCGTGCAGGTCGCTGGACAGCGTCGCCCGTTCCTTCTCCGACAGCTTGAACAACAGCCTCAGCATCCACCTGGGGGCTTCGCGATCTAACGCCAGCTCCTCCATCCGCTTCATCAAGTCTTCGATCAAGTGCAGGTTGTCGTACAGAATCGTGACGTAATGAACGGCCGTCTCCAGCCACTCCCGTTCGATCGGAAGCAGCTCATGATGCAGACCGATGCGAAGGTACGTCGGATGCCCCTTCTCGCCGATGCGGATCCAGGTGTCTTCGCCCGTCATGCGGGACGCTTCTTCCCCGATCGGCACTTCCTCGATCGCCGCGCGGGCCGCATGCAGCACGTCGCGGACCTCGTCGAGCAGCCGCCGTTCCAAATCGGACACCTTCATGACGTTCGCGAGATCGTTGGAGAAGCGGTTGAGGCTTTGTTGAAGCGCCTTGTATCGTTTCTCGCTTTCGACGAGCTCGCGCTCCTCCCGCTTCCGCTTGGTAATGTCCTTCGCGATGCCGTGAATGCCGTTCAAGCTTCCATGGAGGAAGATCGGCACGAACGTAATGTGAACGATCCGCTGCCCGTCCTTCCCCGGCGCCAACCGGCATTCGATGTCTCTCGGCCGTCCTTCCCGCCTGACGCGCAGAAGCGCGTCGCAGACGTCCGCATGGTCCTCGTCGTGGATGACGCCCAGGAAGCAGCGGTTCGCGAGTCGGGATTTCTCGATTCCGGTAATCGCCTCGAACGCCGGATTCGCGTTCACGAGATAGTACCCGTCGAGCTCGACGGAGAAGACGCCGTCGAGATTATTTTCGAATAACGACATGTACCGCTGTCTGCTCTCTTCCAGCGCAAGCTCGGAACGCTTCTGCTCCGTAATGTCCACGACGATGCTGTCCAGCCGCACCGTCTCGCCGTGCCGATCCAGCACCGGCGTTACGATCATGCGCGCCCACCGCGTCTCGCCCTCCACATGAATGAACCGGATCGGGATGTCGACAGGGATCCCTTGGTCCAGCTTCGGCTTCAGCACGCGCATCATGCGCTCGTTGTCGTCGGGATGAATATGATCGTGCATTCGCATGGGACGGTTCATGACTTCTTCCCGCGGCAGTCCGCACAGCTTCTCCATGCTCTTGGACATGAACGTATGTCTCGTAAAGTCGCGGTCCGTCGACCAGACGCCGGCGCCGACGTTTTCCAAAATATTCTCGAGCAATCGCTCGGCTTCCTTCCGCTCCGACACGTCCCGCACGACCGCGACGACGAACCGGACCTCCCCCTCCGGATCGAGCACCGGCTTTACGCGGGCTTCGGCCTGGAGAATGCGGCCGTCGGCGCGCACGACGCGGTATTCCGTCTCGTCTTCCGCCTTCGTCGCGAGCACCCGGCGGAAGACGTCGTTCACCTGGGCTCGGTCGTCCTTATGAATGACGTCGAACGCTCCGATGCCCTCGTATTGCTCGATGCGGTACCCGCTTAACGTCTCGAACGACGGAGATACGTACCGCACGTACGCCTCGCGATCGACGAGCACGATCGTGTCCGACGTATGCTCCGCGACGATGCGGTACACTTCCGCCCGCGGGTCCGGCTCCGGCTGCGCGTACACCGCGTAAGCGATCGTTCGGCCGTCGTCCCGAACGACGGGCACGCGACGCCCCGCCGCGGCGAGCCGCTTGGACGGCGCCGCGAGCGCTTCGTACGCCGGGTTCCCCCAGAGCTCGCGTCCCTCTAAGTCTTCTATATAAACCGGCTCCGGCACATGCGTCAACCATTGCCGGGCGCCTCGCAAGACATCGTCGTAGATTGCTGTCATTGTTCAACTCCTCGTCCTCTCTCCGCCATAGCTTCATTATATAAGAAAGCGCCTCCGCTTACCGCGCAAAAAAACGGGGCATCTCCGCAATTTCTGAACGCGAGAATCGAAGCCCTCGCCTTCGATGCCGCCAAACTGCGAACTTCGTACTCGCATTCTTCCTTCCCGGCACAGCTCGTTCCACGTTAGCGAACGCCAATGTTCTCTATTTGCGCCTCTTCCCCGAATTTGCCCGAATAGCGAACATGAGATTTCCCTATTTCGGTCGAAGTCGCCGTATCGGACCGTTTCCGTCGCGAATAAGGAACATTCATGTTCCCTATTCCGCACTTTTTGCCATGTTCGTCGAGAATAAGGAACTTTCGTGTTCCCTAATCGGAACGCGCCACTGCTCCCTTGACGAAAAAAAGACCCTATACCGCCAACAGGCAGCCTAGGGTCTTCCGTATTTCCAAGACTCATTCGTCCCAACGCAGCAGCGACGCCAACGCCCGCCGCGCCAGCTCCGCCGACCGGAGATGCTCGTCGTCTCCGGCCGCGCAGCAGCTTCCCGCCGCCGAGACGCGGTACGCGTTCGTCCGCCCCGCCTCGTCGACGACGACGGCATGTCCCCCGTCCCGTTCGATGTCCGATCCCTTCAAGTAGAACGTGCACGGGATACGGCCTTCGGCGTAGACGAAAGCGTCGCACGGCCACAGCCGTTCCTCGCCCGATTCGACGTGCCTCGCGAGCACCCCGTCGACCCGTTCGCGGCCTTGCACGCCGGCAATGTCCCACACGGCGGGATCGAGCCGTTCGACCGCCGCGCCGCGATCCTTCAGCCGCCGCTCCGCGCCGTCGACGACGCGGCCGCGGCCGGCGAGAAGCACGCGCCTGCCCGGGACGTACCCCCGATCCAACAAGCCGACGCTCATCATAGGCGTCATGACCCCGGCCGGTCGGCTTCCCGGTATGCGCCGGGCTTCGCGCGGCTTTTCGAACGCGCCCGAGCACAGCAGCACCCGCTCCGCCTCGACGTCTACGTAGCCTTCAGGGCCCTGCAGGCCGATCAGATGCGTACCCCGGTCTTCGTCGAAGTATAAGCTCGTCGCCGTCGTGCGAAGCCTGAACTCGTAGGGCAGCTCCGCGGCCCGCCGCGCCAGCTCCGCTTCTTCGGCGAAGCCGCGGCCCGCGTACAAGCCTCGCAGCAGTCCGCCGATGCCGTCCTCGTAATCGGTCGCCAGCACGCGCTGCAGCCCGCTCTCCTTCGCCGCGAGCGCCGCGGCCGCTCCGGAGATGCCTGCACCGATAATCGCGAGCTCAACCTTCATGGAGCACCCCTCCCTCGGAATCGCAATCGAACGCCAGATAGGAGCCCTGCAGCCCCTTGAGCGGCTGCGCGACGCGGGCGCCCGTGTGTTCCGCGACGAGGTCCATCACTTTCGGAATGCAGCCGTTGCCTTGGCATTCGCCGAGCAGCGCTCCCGTTCGGCGCTTCACGGCGTCCATGGTAGCCGCTGCGACCGGGCGGCGAAGCGCGTTCACGATCTCCCCCCGCGTGATCGAACGGCAGAGGCAGACGATCTCCCCCGCCTCCGTCGCATGCTCCTCGCCGAACAGCTCCGGGATGTCCGTCCGAAGCTCCGCCTCCGGCTTCGGCGTAAGCGTCAAGCCCGCCCGCTCGAGCTGCGCGGACACCGTCTCCGCGATGCCCGGGGAGGCGGATACGCCCGTGGAGCGAATGCCCGCCGCATGCACCATCCGGGCATCGACCGCCGACGGGCGGATGACGAAGTCCCCTTCGCTGCAGACGGCGCGAACGCCGGCGAATTGGCGTACGCTGGCGTAGCTTCGAGCCGACGGAACGAGCTTCTCGCAGCCGGAGAGGACGGCTTCCATGCCTCCCGCCGTCGTGGAGCGATCCCACTTCTCTTCCTGATCCTCCGCGGTCGGGCCGAGCAGGAAGCCCCCGAACACGACGGGCGACAGCAGGATGCCCTTCGACGTCTTCGTCGGCACCGGCAGAACGATCTGGCTGACCGGCACCGCCTCCTCCGTCAAGAGGAACTGCCCCTTCCGCGGCGTTAAGGTAAAGCTGTCGTCGCCGATCATTCTCGCGACGTCGTCGGCCCATAGGCCCGCCGCATTCACCGCGTAACGGGCCTCGACCTCGCGGCCGTCCTCCAGCGCGATAAGCAGCGTCTCGTCGTTCGCTTCGATTCGAGCGACCCCCGAACCGAGCGACACCTCGGCGCCGTTCATCGCGGCGATCTCGGCGAACGACCGCGTCGCCCAGAACGGATCGATCAGCGCTTCCCCCGGGATCGACAACCCCCCGATCGCGCTTGGCGTGACGGCCGGATTCCGCTCCAGCAGCTCCTCCCGGCCGATCCACTCGCAAGCGACGCCGTTCGCCGCGGCCGACGGCGCATACGTCTCTTCGATGATGCCTCGGTCTTCGTCGGAGACGGCGACCATGACGGCACCGCATTCGACGTAGGGAATCTTAAGCCGTTCGATCAGCGTCGGCCACAAGCCGCGCGACAGCCGCAGGCATTCCGCTTCCACCGTTCCCGGCTTCGCGTCGAAGCCGGTATGCACGATGCCGCTGTTCGCCTTGCTCGCGCCTTCGCAGACGTCCGGCTGTTTCTCGATCAGCAGCAGCTTCAGCCGAAATTCGGACAGCTTGCGCAGGATGGAGGCTCCCACGATGCCGCCGCCGATGACGACTACATCGTAGACGTCGTCTCTCATATGCATCTCTCCCCCTCCTGATGAGTTAACGCCCCCGTCGTGCATGAACGATCTCATGAACGCGGTACCCGTCGAGCTCGGAGAGCGGGTACGTCTCCCGCGGCAGCCGCCGGAACGGCAGCGACCGCAGGTCGACGGCGGCCGCTCCCGGCGTATCGGCGTCATATATAAGATCCGTCATCCGCGAGTACGCCGCTTTGTACGATCCGCACGCTTTGACCACCACCAGCTCCTGCAGCGTCGGCTCGATGCCGAACGCCCGAAACAGCTGAGGGTCCCCGTTCCCCGCCATCTGACGGCACACCAGAATGCTGATGTTCCCGACCTGCAGTACGGCGGAGGGACCGATGCGCTGCACCGTTCCGCGTCCGGCCGGCCCTTCCTGAACGAAGACGCCGTCATGCAGCGATTTCACATACGCCTCGACCTGCAGCGGCGGATTCGTCTCGGGATATCTCGAGCCCCCGACCGTGAAGTCGGCCGTTCGGCCGACCCCGAGCGCGAACGCGCGGTCCGCGGCCGGCGAGTCGTTCACGGCGATCGCCGTTCGAAGCGGCGAGCCGCGCGCAAGCAGCCGGCGAACGACGGCGACGCTGTCCCCGGTCGCGCCCGCGTTCGACGAATCGGCCGCGTCGACGAGCACGACGGGCTTTCCGGACCGATTCCGCTCGGCCCGCTCGATCACGTCGTCGACGGACAGCAGATCGGGTCGGAAGCTCTTGCGCAGGTCGAACAAGCGCTGCCCCAGTTCCAGCGCATAAGATTCCGCTCGCTTCGGATCCCGGTCGATCGCGAGCACGGCCGAAGCGCCGTCCCCCACGTCCAACCAGGGCTGCATCTGATAAATCGAAAAATCCGTCAGGCGTCCGGACCGCTCGAGCGCTTCTCCGTATCGGATCAGTTCGGCGAACGGCCCGCTCATCGTCGAGTACCCGCTCGCCGGAACGATCATCGGCACCTTCGCTTTCACCATTCGGAATTTGACGCCGTCCGTCAGGCAAGCGAATCCAAGCTTCGCGGCGCGGTACCCGGTTTCGTAATGATCCTGATGCGGATACGTACGATACCCGCAAATCACGTCCGCATGCTCCATCATGCGATCCGTAATGTTGGCGTGCAGATCGGTCGAGACGGCGACGACCGCGGATTCCCCCGCCGCGGCTCGAATCGCCTCCAGCATATACCCCGAGCCGTCCTCCTCCAGCGTCGTTCGGGTCGCTCCGTGAAGCGAGACGAACACGCCGTCGACGGGGCTGTTTTCCATAAGAATGCTTCTACACTTCTCCAGAAAATGCTCCGCGACCCCGTGCTCCACCGGCCCGCCGCTCGAAGCGAACATGGAATACCCGGGAATCGCCGTCGCCCCCGACTCGTCGATCGCTCGCAGCATGCCGGCCAAGGCGCACGGCTTATCTCCATAGAACGTCCGTATGGCCTCCCCTTCGTACATCCCGCTTCGTTCGAAAAACTCGATCCCGCTGGGCAGCGGATTGAAGCTGTTGGATTCCTGGTGGAATTCGACGAGTACGATCTTCATCCCGGCGTCCCTCCGGGCGCCCCCGCGAACAGCCGTTGCACGTTCCTCGCGAATTCCCGGGACGATTCCGTAACCGTGCCCTTCATCATGACGTCGCCGAGCGACGCGAGCCGGCCGGACATCTGCAGGTCCATATCGTACGCGACCTCCGTCTCCGCCGCCGCGCGCTCCCGCAGCCGCACCTTCAGCTTCGTCCGGAACATGCCGGCCAGCTTCATGGGCTTCCCGGTCATCTCGACGATCAGCTCTTCAACTCGGCGAATCCCTTCAGCTGTCCATTCGCCTTGAAAGCGATCGTCATGAATTTCGTCTTCACTTCCATCTCCGCTTCGTACTCCGTGTCGCTGAGCGCCGTCATGTCCCTGCAGCCCGGTACGCAGCTCGCCAGCTTCTCGACGTTCATGAACACGTCCCACACCGCAGACTTCGGCGCGGGAATCGTAAAGGATTCGGCGATCTTCATACAAATCTCACCAAATCGTCCGTATCGGAGGAGACGCGAATGGCTTCCAGCATTTTCACGACCTCGTACCCTTGGCTTGCGTCGCAGAGCGGCCGCTCCCGCTCCCGCACGCAGCGAACGAACGCGTCGATCTCCGCTTGGTATAGATCGGCCGCGGGCACCTTCAGCGCGTATTCCGTCGGAATGCGGTTCGTTTCTTTGAAGAGGGTCAGCGGGTCGAGGCTCGCCCCGCCCTTCGTGCCGAACAGTTCCACCTTCAACGCGTCGTCTTGGCTGCCGTTCACCGCCCAGCTCGCCTCGATCGTAAGAGCGGCGCCGTTGTCGAACGTGATGAACGCCGTACCCAAATCCTCTACGTCGTACACAGGATCGACCTTGTTGACGTCGGAATGGGCTTCGTAGAAGGAAGCGTATTTCGTGTCGTACGGCGCCACCTTCCGGAACTGCTTGCCGAGCACCTGCTTCGGCGCCGGCGCTCCCATCATCCACCACGCAAGGTCGAGCGCATGCACGCCGATGTCCATCATCGGACCGCCGCCGGAGTAGAGACGCTGCGTGAACCAGCCGAGCGGCACGCCGCGCCGGCGCAAGATTTTCGCCTTGGCGTAATAAATTTCTCCCAGCTCCCCGTCGGCGGCCAGCCCTTGCAGCGCTTGCGCGTCCGCGCGATAGCGGTGGCTCATGCCGACCATGACGACATTGCGCGATGCCGCCGCCGCTTCCTTCAGCCGCAGCGCCTCTTCGATACTGACGGCCATCGGCTTCTCGACCAATACGTCGATGCCGTATTTCAACGCGGACAGCACGAGCGATACATGGGTGTCGTTGAACGTGCATATGCTTACGGCGTCTACCCCCGCTTCCCGATACATGCGCTCCGCCGATTCGTACACCGCCGGGTTCCCGAACTCCGACGCCACGCGCTTCGCGCGTTCTACGTCCGTATCCGCGATCGCGACGATGTCCGCGTGCGGGTTGTTCCGATATCCCGGAAGATGGCACATATGGGCGATCGATCCGACGCCGACGATTCCGACCTTCACCTTACTCATGAATGGGGGCCTCCTAGTTGTTTACTTCGATGGCGCTTAAGAGTTCGCGAACGTACGCCAGCGCTTGCTCCGAGCCGAAGCGCTGCTCTTCGACGCCCTCGAACTCGACCGTATACCAGCCGTCGTACCCGGAACGCCGGAGACTCGTCAACAGTCCCTGAAGATCGACCTCGCCTTGCCCGGCGATCTTCCCTTGGTATCGCTTGCCTTCCAAGGAGGGGAGCACGCACGCCGAGACGTCCGGTCCGACGAGCGCGAAGTCCTTCACATGCACATGCTTCACTTCGGCGATCAATTCCTCCAGCGCCTCGGTCGGCTGCTGGTCCACGAGCAGGAAGTTGCCCGTATCGAATGCGCTCTTCAGCGCCGGCGATCCGACCTCGCGGAGGATGCGCCGCACCTGTCCGCTCTTGCCCGCGAACAAGCCGTGATTTTCCAAACAGAGGACGATACCCTTCGACTCCGCGTATCGCGCAGCCCGGCGCAGCCCGTCGATGACGTATTCCAGCCCTTGCTCGAAGCCGAGCGAGTCGTCTCGCGGCAGGTCGCCGGAGAAGACGCGCACGACGAAGGCGCCGAGGTACGCCGCCGCGTCGACCGCGTCCGTCACTTCCTTCAGCTGCGCTTCGCGTTCGGCCGCGTCGGCGGAGACGAAGTTGTTGCAGGCGGCGTAGCAAGCCGTTCGCAGGCCGAGGGCCGCGAGCCGCTCCTTCGCCAAGGGAAGCTCCGTCTCCCGATCTTTCCAGAAGATGCTCAGCAGCTCCACCCCTTCCGCCTTCGTCGCCGCGGCGAATTCGAGGAAGTCGAAGACGTCCCATTCCCCGTCGTACCAATATTGATGCACGCTCCACATGCTCAGCGCCAGCTTCATCCCCATAACCTCCTGCGTTCGTTTCGCGTTCCGCCCGCGCCCGGCATGGCGCCCCGCCGATGCGGCGCGGCGGGGCAAACCTCATTGACACATCGGCTCGATTACTCGCCTTTGCGTTCTTCGTTCTTCTTCAGGCCGTTCGCGTTCCCGTCGCCGGGGAAGGCGAACGCTTCGACGACGGCCGCTTCGGACGCGTTGCCCGCCGCGTCCCGCGCGACCAGCTTGTAACGGTACGTGACGAACCGTTCGAGTCCGGAATCGGCGTAGGACGTTCCCGTTACGGTAGCGATCAACGCGTCGTCGCGGTACAAGTCGTAGGCGACCGTGCCGACGTTGTCCGCGGCCGCCTCCCATACGAGCGCGACGTCGGTTTTCGAGACGTCCGCCGCCGCGAAGCCCGAAGGCTTCGCAGGCGCCTCCGCGTCGTAGACGGGCAACCCGGGCGTCGTGCCGAGGACGAACCGTCCCGGCGTCTTCGCCGTCACTTTCAGGAAATAGACGAACTTCGGATCGTACGGATTCGCGTAGGCGAACGACTCCGCCGCGTCGCCGGGCTTCGCGGAGGAGGCCAATACGTTCGTGTACGCGCCGTTCCAGTACATCGCGACGTCGACGTCGGCGCCTCCGAGCGGCAGCGCTTCGACCGCGTATCGGCTTAAGCCTGATGCCTTATACCAAATTTCCTGTCCAGCCGCGGTCGCTTCGCCCAACGCCGCGTACGCGTTCCCGAGCGGCAGCGCCGATAATTTCGTCGCGCCGTCTTCGGCGGGACGCTCGAGCGACAGCTCGTAGGCGCCGCCCGTCGTCATGCCCGTTACGCGGACGACGATGAACGAATCGTTCGGTTCTCGCTGACTGACGAGCAGGCGATGCTCCGGCAGGACGGACCATTCGTTGTTGTACGAAAATCCGCCATGCGGGCGAACCGCGGACGGCGCCTCGTGGAAATACCGCGTCTCTAGACCGCCGACCGTGTTCGCCGCCCCGAGCGGACGCAGACGGACGATCCAGTCTTCCCCGGAGACAATCGGAAATTTGAACCAATGCTGCCCGTTGCCGGCGATCTCTCCGCTATAGACGACGCCTTCCTTCGCCGAAAGCGTCATCGCCGTCTCCCAGCTGTCGCCCGGACGCTCCGGCCGGTCGCCCGGCGGCTGCACCCCGTTGTAGATCGTATAGGTCCCGTTCGTCTTCGCCGTCACCTTGAGGTAATACACGAAGCTGTCCGCATAGACGTTCGTATATTGGATCGTCTCGTACGCGCCCGCCCCGTTCGCCGACGCCTTCTCCGGTACGCCGCTGTTCGCGTCGCGGTACAGCGCCAGATCGAAATCCGCCGCCGTCCCGTCCGGAACGAGCGTCAGCGCATACGAAGGCTTGCCCGTCAGCTTATACCACACGACTTGCCCCGCCGAAGCGGCCCCAGTCGTCGGTTGCTGGTTCGGCAGCCGCATGGCGTTCATCTGCGTCGTCCCGTCCTCCGCGGGTTTAGCGAGCGTGATCTTATATTTCGCGCTCGGCGTCTCCGGGAAGACGCGCAGCACGCCTTGCGTGGCGGCGCCCGTCGGGTTGCTGACGACGAGCGACTGGATGCTGTCGGACTTCCCGTACGAGAAGCCGCTGTGCTTCGTCTGCGTCTCGCCCCACAGCCGCGTCTCGAAGCCGACCTTCCCTTCGAGCGGCGTAACGGTAACGACCCAGTCTTCGCCCGCCGCCATCGGGAACTTCAGCCATTGCGAGGCCGTAATCGACACGCGGGAGGAATAGACGTCGCCTTCCTTCGCTTCGAGCTGCACCATGTTGCTCCACGAATCGCCGGCCGGAAGCGGAATGACCGTCTCCTCGATCGCTCGCGGCGTATAGGTCCCCGCCGTGAACGCAGCGGTCTCGTCGTAAATTTCACGCACCCTCGGGTCCGTCGAATTGTAGAACCCTTGCAGCACCGTCTTCGCGCCGAGGTAGTACCCCGTCACGGTCTGATTCAACGCCGCCTTCGCGTATTCGTTCAAGTAGGCGTAATACTTCCGCCGCGCGTACTCGTCGTTGTACAGCTGGCCGTCGTAATCGGTGCCCCATCCCGGCCAGCTCATGTGGTAGTCGCCTTCCACCTCGACCCCGAGACCGAATCGCTTCGCCGTCGCCACCGTGTTTTGCAATCGGGACAAGTCGACCGCCGCGGAAGTTTGGTTCGGCGCGAAATGCGACTTGAACATGTAGTTCGGCTGCATCATGACCGCGTCGAAGCCGAGCTCCTCCCAATACGTCGAACCGTTCGCCTGATAGAACGGGATCCAGAACAGCTTCTTGCCGAGCGCGTGCACCCGGTCGGCCGTATGGCGCACGATCGCTTCCTCGTACACCGTCGCGAAGCCGATCTCTTCGTGATACCAATAGAAGCCGGCCAGATCCAAATGCTCGAAGCCTTGCTCGGCGAAGCGCCGCTCGACTTCACCGGTGTACCAATCGATGATTTTCTTCCGCGCATCGAACGACTGCTCCGGGGTCGCCTCGTCGAGCAGGACGTTGAGCGGTTCGCCGTTCAGCTCGCCCCAGCTGCCGGAGGCGGCGGATGGGTCGGGCGCCAAGTACGGAATGGAGACGACGACCTTCGTCTTGCGGTCCGGGTCGCCGAGCTCCGCCTTCGCTTCGCCGGTCGCCTGATCGAGCGCGTCGAAGTGCAGATGCGCCGAGAAGAGGCTATCCAGATACGCGTCCCAGGCCGGCTTCTTGTCGAAGTCGAAGTACGAGCCGCCGATCGGAATCGAGAGCACGGAGTCGAACATCCATCCGGTCCGGTCGCCCGCCGCGTCCGTATGCGCGACGACCGACTTGAACTCTTCCTTGCTCCAGTCGCCGAGCTCCGGTCGGCCCGGGTAATAATAAGAGAGATAGAGATGATGAACGCCGCCGCTTTCCTCGAGCGTCGGAGGCGGCCGGTCGACGATCGCCGGCGCCGGCGGCAGCGCGGACGCGGGGCGGTCGCCCGCCGCCGGATCCCTCCCGTTCACGACGATTTCGTCCATGAACGTAAACATGCCGACCTCGACCTCGAGCTTGACGTAGCGCGCTGTCGCATCGACGCCGGCGAAGCCCAGCTCGACGCGTTCGACGGTCTGCGAGGTCGAATGGTCCTTCGTTCGCCCGCCGGCTGCGTACCAGTCCGTTCCGTTATCCGAGAGGAACAGCTTGACGTACCGCGGGAGATCGACGGCGGCGTGTCGCTCGCGGAGGAAGCCGCCGCCGACGCTGTCGACGTATTTCGCCGAGCCGAGGTCAATGACGATATCCCTGGCTACCTGCCGGGAAAATCCGTTCCACTCCGTATTGGCGAAATATGCGTCGCCGACCTTCGAGGCGGCGATCCGGCCGTTCGTCAGCTCCCGCCCGGGCGTATCCGTATCCCCTGCGGTGCGTACGTCGTAGGGAGCGAGATCCGAATCGGGAACGTGCGCGGTAACGGTATAAGGGCGTTGGAGGGCTACGTTCGTGAATTCGTTTTCGTTCGCGCCGGCGCCCGTCGCCGCGGCCGGGAGCAAGGACGCAGCCATCAAAGCCGCCAGCGCGGACCGGTGAGCCGTGTGTAGACGGTTCATCATCATTCCTCCTTTAGGTAATGAAGAAGGGGATGGATACGATCCCACCCCCTTACGTTCTACATGCTTACTCCCAATGTCCGGAGGTGCCCGCCGCTTTGATCTTTTCGTTCACGTCCTTGATCATCTCGGCGCCTCCCTCGTTCATGTACTTCTGCAGCATCGCGTCCCAGCCTTCGTCGATCGGCGTCTGGCCGACGATCATCTTCGTTTGCTCCGCGTACATCTTGAAGTACAGATCGAGCTCGTACTTGTTCTTCGGCTCGGAGTACAGCCCCTTCTCCGGACCGTAGTAGTGCTTGCTCTCCATGTGCATCTTTTCGAACGCCTTCAGCGTGTCGTAGTGGAGCGGTTCGCTCTTGTACTGTTCCGCGAATTGGTTCGCCGCGTCGTTCGGCGCCCATGCGTTCGTGTCCGGGAAGTAGTCGGACGGCTTGAGGCCCTTCTCTTCGAGCTCCAGCACGGCGACGCCGTCCTGCATCTTGTACCCGGAGCCTTCTTTGCCGCGGAACCAATCGAAATCCGCGTTGCTCGGATTCCGCTGCTCGGCGGGGTAAAACCGGCGGCCGAAGTCTACGATTTCGAGAATTCGTTTCACCTTCTCGGGCTGATCCTTCAGCTTCGCGTTCAGCATGACGGCGCGATACATGCCGGAGTTCGAGGTGAAGCCGAGCGTGCCGTCCGGAGCCGCGAACGGCGGAATCGGCGCCAGCTTCGCGTTCGGGTTGATGTCTTTCAGCGCCGTAATGTTTTCCGGACCGACGCCGCCCGGGTAGCCGATGAACATGCCGCCCTTGCCGGAATAAAACTCCTTGTACGCCTGCCCCCAGTTAATGAGACCGAAGTCCGGCGTGATGGCGCCTTCCTTGTACAGGTCCGCGAGGAACTTCAGATGCTCCTTGCGGACGTCGGAGATGATGCCCGGAACGAAATTGCCGTCCTTGTCCTTGTGGTACCAGGCGAGGAAGTCCCAATATGCGCCGAAGTGGTACTGCGGGTTAATGTTTTCCGCCATGACCATGCCGTACGTGTCCTTCTTCCCGTTGCCGTCCGGGTCGTCGTTCGTGAAGGCGAGCGCCACTTCGCGCAGCTCCTCGTAGTTGGTCGGCATCTTGAGGCCGAGATTGTCGAGCCAGTCTTGACGGATCATCGGCGTATTGGAAAATTGCGAGACGTAGTAGCCCGGAAGCTCATAGATGTGCCCGTTCACGGTCGCCGCGTTGATCGCGAAGTCCGGCAGCAGCTTGAACGTCTCGTAATCGTCGATGTACTCGTCAAGCGGCAGGAACGCGCCTTGCGCCGCCCATTTATAGAAGTTCGGCTCCATCGGGTTTTCCATGATAAGAATGTCCGGCATATCGCCGCCGGCGACCGTCACGGACAGCTTCTGATCGTAATCGTCGCGGCTGACGTAGGTCGGCTGCCAATCGACGTTGAACCGTTCGTTGATCATCTGAATGCCGGTGCCTCCCGCCGGCGGCAGCTTGCCGTAGCGGAAGTCGAGCATCGTGATCGTGAACTTCTCCTCGCTCTTCGTCTCGGCCGCGGCCGGCTGCTCCTTCGTCTCGCTCGATGCGGGCGCCGGCGCCGGCGCTGCGGTCTCCTGCTCCGCCGCGCCGCCGTTTCCGCCGCTGCATGCCGCGAGCCCCGCGCATAGCGCCGCGACGAGGGCCAATTGCAAAGTCGTATTCAACCGTTGTTTCATGCGAACCTCTCCCTTTTTCGGTCATTATGGAAAAAATTCAATAGCGGATGCCCCTTGCAACTTACCCCTTCACCGCGCCAAGCATCACTCCCTTCGCGAAGTGCTTTTGCAGGAACGGGTACACGATCAGAATCGGCACCGTCGCGACCAGCAGCGCCGCCATCTGAATCGTCTCGGGCGGCGGCATCTGCTCGACCGTCTCGGTCGCGACGCGAAGCGTGTTCGTCTCGTTCACGACGACGAGCTGGCGCAGTACCACTTGCACGGGCCACTTCTCCGGCGAATTCATGTACAGCAAGCCGCCGAAGTAATTGTTCCAGTGGCCTACCGCGTAGAACAAGCCGAACGCCGCGAGCGCGGGCTTGGACAGCGGCAGCACGATCCGGGCGAAGATGCCGAGGTCGGTCGCGCCGTCCATGACGGCCGATTCGACGACTTCCCCGGGGATGCTCAGGAAAAATTGCCGCATGACGATCAGGTTGAACGGGCTGATGGCGACCGGAAGAATGAGCGCCCAGATGCTGTTGATGAGTCCCGTCTCCTTCACGACGATGTACGTCGGGATCAGCCCCGCCGGGAATAACAGCGCGAACAAAACGAGAACGAGAACCGGCTTCCGCCCGACGACGGGCCGGGACAACGCGTATCCCATCGATGACGTGAACAGCAGGTTCACCATCGTCCCGAGGATCGTCACGTAGATCGTAAAGAAGATCGACCGGATGAACGCGTCCGACTTAAAGATATAGTCGTACGCGTCGAACACCCACTCCTTCGGCCAAATCAAGAAGTCGGCCTGGATAAATTCCTTATACGAAGAGAACGACACGGCGAACACATAGAGGAACGGGAACAGCATGAACGCCCCGATCAACGTAAGGAGCGTCGCGTTGACGACGTGGAACGTCTTCCCGCTTGCGCTTTCTTTCATATCGATCCTCCTCGCGGTTTAATAGACGCCGTCCTGACCGAATCGCTTGGCCAGCCGGTTCGCGCCCCAGACGAGACCGAATCCGACGACGCCCTTGAACAATCCGACGGCCGTGGCGAAGCTGTAATCCGACTGCACGATGCCCTTGAAGTAGACGTACGTATCGAGCACGTTCCCTGTCTCCATCACGAACGGGTTGAGCATGAGGAAGATCTGCTCGAAGCCGGTGTCGAGCACCGTGCCCAGGCGCAGGATGAGCAGGATGATGATCGTGCTGCGCAGCGCCGGCAGCGTAATATGCCATATTTTTCGGAAGCGCCCCGCTCCGTCCATGACGGCGGCTTCGTACAGCTGCGGGTCGACGCCCGCCAAAGCGGCGAGGAAGATGACCGTCCCCCACCCCGCTTCCTTCCAGATGACTTGCAGGACGATCAACGGCTTGAAGAATGCGGGATCCGACAGGAACGGGATCGGGTCGATGCCGAAGTACGTGCCCAAGAAGGAGTTGATGACGCCGCTGCCGCGCAGGAAAATAACGCAGATGCCGACGACGATGACCCACGACATGAAGTGCGGCAGGTACACGATCGATTGGAGCACCCCTTTGAACCAGCCGCCGCCGCGCAGCTCGTTCAACATAATCGCCAGAACGATCGGCGCGGGGAAAGCGAAGACGATTTGCAGGAACGAGATGTTTAAGGTGTTCCATAACACTTGCACGATTTCGTAATCCTTGAAGATGACGGCGAAATGCTTCATGCCGACCCACGGGCTCTCCAGGAAGCCTAAAAAAGGACTGAAATCTTGAAACGCAATGATCGAGCCCAGCAAGGGTAGATACTTGTAAATGAGAAAGTATGCCAGTCCCGGCAACATCAACAGGATCAAAAACCGATCCCGATACAACCGCTTCAGCCAGAATTGCATCCCGGCGCCTCCTTGTCGTCGTTGAATGGTCGACCTCGCTTGACCCTGCCATCACTGTAATACAGCCCCGATTTACCTGCATTTATCCGTTCATTCCGCCTCCGCAACAACGGATAAAAGGGCGTATAAAAAGAAAAAAGCGGCTCCCCGCAAGGGGGGGCCGCCGCCGTTCACGCGCCTCGAAGCGTTCTGCGATACTGCGCAGGCGGCACGCCGACCACCTGCTTGAAGATGCGGGTGAAGTTTTGAACCGTCGTATACCGGAGCCGTTCCGCGATCGTCTTGATCGGCAAATCGGAATGCTCGAGCCAATACTTCGCCTTCTCCATCCGGTAAGCGATCAAGTAATCCGCATAAGGGACGCCCGTAACTTCCTTGAACATGCGGCTGAGCTGCGTGGGACTCAGCTTGGCGATGTCCGCGAGCTGCTGCAGCGACAAGTCGGTCTCGAAGTGCGCGTGGATGTACTGCAGCACTTGATCGATGCGGAACTTCTCGTCCTGCTCCTCGCGAAGCCGCGCCGCAATCGCCGGAAACACCTCTTCCCGCAGCCAAGCGGCCGCTTCGTACACGGTGTGAAAGCGCGAGATGCGTTGATACAAGTTTTCTTCGAAAATGTCGTTCGCGTCCGCCCCGATCTCGTGCAGCTGATGCGCGAGCTCCCCGATGAAATACGACAGCAGCCCCCTCGCGGTCTGCACGTCCGTTATCCGGGCCGGCAGCGCTTCGACGAAGGCGTCCAGCTCGTCTCGGGCGCGCTCCGTCTGCGCGAGCGCGGCGGATGCGGCGATGTTCTTCAGCTCGCGAATCCATTGCCGTTCGAGCAGCGGCGCCGACCGTTCGATGTCGCGATGCGAAATCGTCAGATTCGGTCCGAGCAGCATACGGAACTCGAGCAGCGACCGCGCCTCCTGATACAAGCCTGGGATGGCGCCGATGCCGCCGCGCGTCGCGCTGAACGTGACCGTGATCGTATTCTTTAAATAGGTCTGCACGATCTCCCGCATCTGCTTCGCGAGCGGCTCGAACGAGGCCGCCACCCGTTCCGGTTCGCCGTCCGTCCCGACGATCAGCGCGATCTGCTCGGGGTTCGGGGACACGATCGTGATCGCGATGTCCGGCGTCGAATATTCGACGCACAACTCCTCTACGATTTTCCGGAACGCGAACATGAACAGCGCTCGATCGCGCTCGCCGAACCTGCTGCGGAACGACGACGCGTCGTCCCACTCCACGACGCTGACGCAATACTTGCGGCGCTGCAGCAGACCGCCGGCTCCCGGATGCTTCAGGAACTCCTCCTCGGACGTTACGCCCCATAGAAGGCCTAAGAGCAAGTTTTCCTGAATATGCGGCAGATTGCTGTTCCATTGGTGCTGCAAATCTTTGTTTTGCTTCTCCATGCGCTGGATGTAGGCTTCCACCGCGACCAGCTCCTTCGTCGACGGCGCCTGCGCCTGCGTCTGCGATTGCTGCGGGACGCGTTGGAACAGCCGCTTGATCGGCGAGTACAGCTGCCGCGAGCCGAGGAACGCGATCGCCCCCCACACGAGCGTTAGCGCGAGCACCATCCAGGCCGTCACGATTTGGATTCGCTTCGACTTATCGGTCAGCTGGCTCTCCGGCGTCAAGGCGACGAACGACCAATCCGACAATGCGGAATCGAGCGAGCTCAGCCGATAGGCCGTGCCGTCCGCCGCCGCGTACGCGCTCCGTTCGAACGCGTCCGGCGGGAAGTACGCAGCGCGCTTCGACGCGTCGACGACGTTGTCCGCGACGACCCTTCCGTGACGATCGACGATGTACAGCTCTCGACCCGAGCCCGTTTGGAATTGCTCCAGCTGCCGAATCAAAGCGTCGATCGGCACATGCAGCACGATCGACCCGTACGACGGCGTCGTGAACACCGGCACCGGCCGCACCAAGACGATTTCGTTCCGCTCCGCGGCGCGTTCGGGGTACAACAGCGTCGAGCCGATCGGGTCCGGGTCGATTACGCCGCTCTCGCCGGATAACGGGAAATCCGGCAACGGCACCAAGCCGTACAAATTCGAATACACCATGTCGAAGCTCGTGAATACGAGCGATACGTCGTACGGGAACGGCGCGGACGCTCGCATTCGCGCCACTTCGTCGATCGCCGCCCGCGTCTCCTCGTAATGCGCCATCGACGGACCGAGCCGCATCGCCCGTACGACCGACTCCTGCGTAGCGAGCTGGACGGAGACGCGATCGGCCTCTCTGTAAAATTCGTCGATCTGCCGCTGCAGATGCTGCAATAAAATCCGATGATGGCGGTCGACTTCTTTCTGCATGCTCATAGAGGCGATATACGAGGATACCGCCCCTAATATTAATATGGGCACGATGCTCAAGAGCAAAGAATAATAGAGAAGCTTATGTCGAAACGAAATATTGTTCAAAAAATAGGGGCGCTTCCTATTCAATCGAACCATCCCGCTTTCTCGGCGAATTGAGCTTCGAGAGGCCTCCTTCCGCTTCTCCGTCGGCCACGATGACCTGTACGCCGGACTCGACGAGAGCAAGCAGCGCGGCGGGGTCTGCTTCGCGGTCCGTCACGAGAACGGAGATCGCCTCCGCCGACGCGACGTAATGGAACGCCGTAACGCCCAGTTTCGTGGAATCGGCCATGGCGATCGTCTCCTTCGCCCGCTGCATCATCAGGCGGCGAAGATCGGCCTCTTCCACATGATAATCGGTAAGTCCGTTCGCGGAAAGCCCCCCCACCCCGATGAACGCCTTATCGGCGAAGAACGTCTCCAGCACTTGGCGGGCCGGCGCGCCGGAGACGGACAAATCCCCCGGACGGATGAAGCCGCCGCACAAGAGAACCTTGGCGGAGGGATGATGCGCCAATTCCATCGCGACGGGCACCGAATTCGTAATGATCCGAAGATCGCGGTGCGCGTGCAATTGCCTTGCGAACAGAAGGGCCGTCGTGCCCACATCGATAAACAGCGAATCCCCCGTCTCGACCAAGTCGGCGCTTCGCTTCGCGATCGCCTGCTTCTGCGCGACCAAGGAGTCCGCCCGTTCGGAGTACGCCGGTTCGACGCCCGTCTTGTGCAGCGTCGCGCCGCCGTGCACCTTCCGAACGTGGCCGAGCCGTTCCAGTTCGTAGAGATCTCTGCGAACCGTCTCCCGGGTGACGCCGAACCGTTCGGTCAACTCCTGAATTTTCACCGTCCCCTTCTCGCGAAGCAGACGCAACACTTCGGCGAGTCGTTCCTCCTGAAGCATACCCGGACCCTCCCCTTTCTTACCCAAAGTATACACCATTATTTTGCATTTTGTTGCTTTTTCTGTTGCCATGGTTTTCTTTTTTGCTATGATGAGAGGAGCAAGCCAAATCGTCTTCTACTGGAGGCAGCGCTACGATGAGCGACGGACTTATGTTACGCCCGGACGGCAGCTTTACGATCGTGCAATTTACGGATGTACATTGGAAGAACGGAGATGAGAAGGACCTCCGCAGCGAAGCGCTGATGCGGAACGTACTCGCGGCGGAGGCGCCCGATCTGGTCGTGTATACGGGCGACTTGATTCAAGCCGAGCATTGCCTCGACCCGCTTGCGGCCATTCGGTCCGCGGTCCGCGCCGCCGAGGAGAGCCGCATCCCTTGGGCGGCCGTCTTCGGCAACCACGACCCCGAAGGCTCGGCCACGCGGCTCGAGCTGCTCGGCGCTCTGCAAGAGGGCGACTATTGCCACATGGAACGAGGGCCCGAAGACATTCACGGCATCGGGAACTATGTGCTCGACGTCGTCGACCCGGCCGACGGGGCGGAGGCCGCCAGTCTGTACTTCTTCGACTCGGGCATGAACGCCCCGCATCCGGTCGGCGGTTACGACTGGGTCCGACCGGATCAGGTCGAGTGGTTCCGGGCGCAAGCGATTGCCCGACGCGC
The DNA here is from genome assembly GCF_031177825.1 of Paenibacillus sp. Lineage (GTDB taxonomy): Bacteria > Bacillota > Bacilli > Paenibacillales > YIM-B00363 > Paenibacillus_AE. The sequence goes on from NZ_JAPSKE010000005.1 coordinate 100,670, forward strand.
GCGGCGGTCGGACGCGTCGCCGTCTCTAGCCTTCCTCCATATCCCGTTCCCGGAATATAACGACGTCTGGAATCACCGCGTCTGCTACGGCTCTAAATACGAAGCGGTCTGCTGCCCGAAGGTCAACAGCGGGCTGTTCTCCGCCTTCGTCGAAGACGGCACCGTTCGCGGCGTCTTCGCCGGGCACGATCACGTGAACGACTATTGGGGAGAGCTGCACGGCGTAGGGCTCTATTACGGTCGCGCGACGGGGTATAACACGTACGGCCGCGAGGGATTCCCGAGAGGCGCTCGCGTTATCCAACTCCGCCGCATCGAGGACGAGCTCCGGTTGGGAAGCTGGCTGCGCCTGGACGACGGCACGCGAGTCGACGTGCAGAAGCCCCATCCGCCCGCCGCGGAGAGTTGGGATCCGCACACCGAAGCGGGCGCGTAAGGAGGGCATCGGCAAGCATGAGCGCGGATCGGCCTTTATTTTCCTTTTCCGTCGTATCGGATCTTCACTTCATGGCTTACGCGGACCCTGGGGAAACGCCTGTCGACTGGGTTCCCTTCCTAACGGAGGAGATCGCTTACTTAGCTTCTCTCGAACCCCGCTTCGTCGTCTGCAACGGCGACCTGACGAACGGGAAGCTCCGGGATTACCGGCTCGCGATGGGCGCTTTCCGTCCCTGCGAGATGCCTGTCTATTTTACGATGGGCAATCACGAATATTACGGACGGTACGAGGAACCCGAGTGTACGTCCGAACGGGCGCAAGCCCGCTTCCTTGCGATGACGCGCATGCCCGGGATTTATTACGAACGGATCCACGAAGGATTCCCTTTCCTGTTCTTGTCCACGGAGCACTATACGCCGGACAGCAACGAAGCCGGGTGGCTGCGCGAAGCGCAGTTGACGTGGCTCGAGGATCGGCTGCGCGCTCATGCGGGCGCTCCGACGTTCGTGTTCATGCATCATCCGCTGAACGACACCGTGGCCGGCTCGGAAGGGACGTGCCTCGCGTCCGAGCGGGTGCGGTCGCTGCTGGACCGCCGCAAGAACGCGCTGCTGTTCAGCGGCCATACCCACTGCCGCATGGACCGCGACGATCAGCTCGTCCGGAGGGGCGGCAACGTCTTCGTCGGCGGCGGCTGCATGTACGAGGAGCATCCGCAGTCTCGGTGGGTAGACGTGTACGAAGACCGAGCGGTGCTGCGCCTGCTGTGCCACCGCGAACGCCGATGGCTCGACGCGTTCGAGGCGACGGCGCGTTATTAATATGCGAAGGCCGACGTCCGGGATCGATCTCGGGATCGGCCTTTCGCTATGCGCGGACGGCCTCGGCGGCGGCGCGAAGCTCGATTCCGGCCGGCGCGGCCGGGAGATCCGCCGCAGGATGCTGCTCCGCATACAACTCTCGGTAATACCCGCCTTTTTCCATTAACTCGTCGTGGCTCCCGCTTTCGACGATGCGGCCGCCCTTGACGACGAAGATCGTATCCGCATGGAGCACGGTCGACAGCCGATGCGCGACCATGATGACGGTCGATTGCCGGCCGATCTCCCGCACCGACCGTTGGACGAGCTTCTCGCTCTCGTTGTCCAGCGCGCTCGTCGCTTCGTCCAGGAGCAAGATGGGCGCGTTCTTCAAAAACACCCGCGCCAGCGCGATCCGCTGCTTCTGTCCGCCGGACAGCTTCACGCCCCGCTCGCCGACCTCGGTGTCGTATCCGTTCGGCAAGGCGGCGATAAACTCATGCGCGTACGCCAGCTTCGCCGCCGCGATCGCTTCCTCGTCGGTCGCCTCGAGCTTCCCGATTCGAATGTTGTCCATGATCGACGTGCTGTAGAGAAAGCTGTCCTGCGTGACGATCCCCATCTGGCGCCTCACGCTCGATAGCGACAGACGTTTGATGTTTACTCCGTCGATGAGCACCTCTCCGCGCTCCGCGTCATACATCCGGGTAAGCAGCTGCAGAATCGTACTCTTGCCGCCCCCGCTCTCCCCGACGAACGCGTACGTCCTCCCTTTCCGCAGCGTGAACGATACGCGATCGAGATTGCGACGCTCCGGGAGATAACCGAAGGATACGTCGCGGAACGTGATGGAGTCCGAGAACTCTCGAATCTCGAGGGGAGCCGCCTGTTCCCGAATCGACGCGTCCGTGTCCAGAAATTCGAAGACGCGCGTCATGGCGACGCGGCCTTCCGTAATGGCGGGGAACGCTCCGACGAGCGCGGACACCGGCCCCCGCATCCGATCGACGTAAGCGAAGAACGCGATCAAGGCGCCGAGCGTCAAGGTGCCGTCAAGGACGAGCAAGCTTCCGGCCAGCACGACGAGGAACGGCGTCGCGTCGCTTAAGACGTTCACCGCGGCGAGCGACACGGCGTTCACGCGCGCTTGGGCGTCCGTCATCGTCTCGTACCGGGTCAGATGCCGATTCAACTCTTCTTTATCCTTCTGTTCGGCTTGGAACAGCTTCGCGAGGAAGGCCCCCTGTATTTTTTCGAAAATGAACCCGCTGAGCACCGACCGATAGCTCATCATCTGCTGCGTCGTACGCTTCAGCCGCTTCGCGAACAGATGCGCCAGCGCGAACTGAACGCCGACGAGCAGCGCGGCCAGCAGCGTAAGCCTTGCGTTCAGCGAGAACATAATGCCGACGACGAAGACGAGGACGGTCAGCTCGATCCACACGTTCGAAAACATCGCGGTCATGTAGCCTCGGATTTTCTCGATGTCGTCGAAAAACCGGGTGCCGATCTCCCCGCTCTTCCGATCCGCGAAGTATTTCGCGTCCAGCGTATGCACCTTGCGGAACGCGTCCGTGCGCAGCTCTTTAATGACATTGTTGTTCGCCTTGTGCAGGAAAAACTGCCTAACGTATTCCATCGGCCCCCGCACGAAGAAGAACGCCGCCAGCACGACCGCCGTGATGAAGAACAGCTGCTGCAGCTTGTCGGCGTACGCAATCCCGTCGTTCTGGAGCAGCTCGTCGAACAAATACTTGATGACGATCGGCACGGACAGCGGAATGAGGAAGCGGAAGAGACTGCCGATAAACCCAAGGACATAGAGGCTGCGCTGCCTCCGCGCGTACGGCTTGAATCGTTGATAGACGTTCATCGGTTACGCTCCTTGCCGCCGACGCAGCCGGGCGGCTCGCTTGTTCTTGGCGATTTGCCGCACGCAGGCGGCGGCCGCGAGCGCCGCCGCCGACAAGGAAGCCGCCGCGCATACGCCCACCCAGCGCCTCCATTCGTCGACGCCCGTCGCCTCGACGCAGAGCGCTCCGCAAAAACTGATCAACAATCCGATTTGGCTCGCGACCCCGAGCCGATCCATCCATTTCCCGCTTCGCATGGTTTCTTCTCCTTACGCTTCTATGTCGTTAGGAAAATGATAGCGCGGAGCGGCGGGCCGCAACGCGCAAACATTGAACCGCCGCCCGCAAAAGCTTGCGTCCCTCGCGCAAAAGAAAGAGCCGGGGAAGCGGCGGCGTTGCGCTGCGCTTCTCCCGGCTCTACCGCCGCGGTCCATCGAATTTTCTTCGGTAGACGTTCGTAAAGCCGATGATGAGCGGCACGAGCGCGACCGTCGGCGAAAACCAGACGAGCAGGCTGCCCGAATCGACCCCGAGCAATCTCGGGGCGCCGAACACCAAGAACGCGGTAACGGTCGCGATGCAACAGGAAAGCATACCGACGATGTGCTCTACCGCCCAATGCGACGGTTTCGCCGGTACGGTCAGCCAGTAGAGCAGCTGCGTGCCGCCCAGGAACACCCCGAGGAACGGAAAGTACTGCAGCAACGGGAAATGAATGACCCACCCGTACGCCGATATGCCGATCCCGGAAGCAAACAACAAGAACGGGAACAACAAATCGAGCGTCACCCGATGCGGCGTCTTCCGCCGTTTGTGACGAAGCACGCGAATGCCGTACCATGCCGTCGCGGCGCTCAAAATCGAGACGAACGTCAGAAACCAGGCGAACGGGATCGCATCCGCGTCGGGGCCTGCATCCCACGTCAGCCGATACATTCCCATAAGGAACGCGGACGCCGAGACGACCCCCATCGCGGTGGCGTAGATCCAGCCCGCTCGATTGTGCGCGCGCCCGCCTTTCTTCGTTACGATCGGGATCCAAAACACGGCGAGCGCAAGAAATCCGAAGAAGATGTGGCTCCAGCGAAGGATGTCGAAGGTCAGTTGCATAGATAGTGCATCCTTTCTTTTTTTAATTTCCCGCTTTACTTTAGCATTTTGGCAACGCTGGCCATGAACCGATCGACGGCGTCCGCGTCGCCGGCTTGGATGTCCCGGGCGACGCAGCGGCGCCAGTGGTCTTCGAACAGTTGTCCGCTTACCTCGTTCAAGGTCGCTTGAATCGCGGCGATGCGAACGAGCGTCTCGTCGCAGGAGCGATCGTTCCCGACGCCGTTCTTCAAGTCGCGGATGCGCTGCTCGATCTCCCTTAATCGGAGGAGGAGCGGCTCCGTTCGCGCGTTCGTCATTCCGCTTCTACGACGAACGGCACAGTGATCACGCGTCCGTCCCGTTGAAATTGCGCCCACAGCTTATAGACGCCGGGTTCAGGGAAGCTTGTGGCAAATCTTGCCTCCGGGCCCGACGCCGACTCGTCGATCGGGTGGACGTGGAGGTATTCCTCCGTATCCTCGCTTAGAATGACGACATGTCCGACGGCTCCGAGGTACGGCTCCAGGTCGGTAACGGGCTGCTTCGTCTTGCTGTCCGCGATCCGGAACGCCAGCTCGAAATGTTGCCCGGAGACGGGATGATCGTCCTCCAGCGTCACTTGGATGCTCCCCGCCGTCTTCGCGTGTCCGCCGCCCGGCGTCAGAGGTACGTCGTCCTTGTCGGGCCCGTCCACGCGGATCCGCTCGGTCGCCGTCGTCGTCGAGCCGCCGCTCGGTACGTAATCCGCGATGAGCTTGTATTCTCCCCCGGCCGGGAACGATGTCGCGATTTCGAAGACGCCTTCGCCGCGGTACTCCGGATGGATGTGATCGAAGTAGGATAAATCCTTGCTCACGACGATCAGGTGCATCAGCTTCTCATGCCTGACGTCGAACGCCTCGACGGGTTCGCCGGCTTCGTCCTTGATTTCGATTCGAAGTCCGGTCCTCTCGCCGGCGACGGCGTTGTCCGCGGTCCACATCGCTGTCGTGACGATTTCGGTCGCGGCCGCGCCTGCGTTACCATGGCCATGACCGGCTTGCGGCGCTTCCGCCGCGGCCGCCGCGGATACCGCGATCGCCGCGGTCGGGGCTGTCGGTGCGTCCTGTCTGCCGAACCCGTATCCCGCGAAGAACGACATGCCGGCGAGCAAGACGACCACCGCGAATTGCATCTTTCCGTTCATTCCTTCCACTCCCTCGTCTTTCGCCTTGTTCGCCTCTTGCAGCCGGAGCGCGTTGAGCACGACGGACACCGAGCTGAGCGCCATGGCGGCGCCGGCGACCCACGGCTCCAAGTAGCCCATAGCGGCGATCGGAATGCCGAGTGCGTTGTATCCGAGCGCCCAGACCAAGTTTTGCTTAATGTTGGCCATCGTCTTGCGGCTCATCTCGATCGCAACGGGGATGCCGTTCAGGTCGCCGCGAAGCAGCGTCACGTCGGCCGCTTCGATCGCGGCGTCCGCGCCCGTGCCGATCGCGATGCCGACGTCGGCCGTGGCGAGCGCCGGCGCGTCGTTGATCCCGTCGCCCGCCATCGCGACGACGGCGCCGGCCGCCTGCAGCTTCCTCACTTCCTGCGCCTTCCCTTCCGGCAGCACCTCCGCCAGCACGCGGTCGATGCCGGCTTGCGCCGCGATCGCTTGCGCGGTGCGCGGGTTGTCGCCGGTCAGCATCAGCACGTCGAGTCCGAGCCGCTTCAGCTCCGCCACCGCCTCCTTCGACGTTTCCTTGAGCGTATCGGCCACGGCGAGGAAGCCGGCATAGGCGCCGTCGACGGCGATCGGCATCGCCGTTCGGCCCATCGCTTCCAGCCGGCTCATCTGTTCTTCGGCTTCGGGCTTGATTCGTACATCGTTCGCGCCCAGCAGCCTCCGCGTTCCGACGACGATGCTTCTGCCTTCTACGATCGCTTCGACGCCGTGTCCAGGCACCGCTTGGAACGACGTCGCCTCGGCTGCGGCGGCAATCCCTCTTCCTTGGATGCCCTCCACGATCGCCTCGGCCAGCGGATGCTCCGATCGCTTCTCGGCCGCTCCGACCCAGGCGAGCAGCTGCGCCTCTAGAAATTCGGGCTCCGCCCGAACGTCCGTCAAGACCGGCTTGCCGTTCGTGATCGTGCCGGTCTTGTCCAGAACGACCGTCGTCGCGCGGTGCGCGTTTTCGAGATGCTCGCCGCCCTTGAACAGGATGCCGAGCTCGGCCGCTCGGCCCGAGCCTGCCATGATGGAGGTCGGCGTCGCGAGACCGAGCGCGCATGGACAGGCGATGACGAGAACGGCGATAGCCTTTTCCAAAGCTCCTGCGGTGTTTCCGGGGTCGGCGACGAACCACCAAATCAGAAATGTCGCGGCGGCGATCGCGAGCACGATCGGCACGAAGATGCCCGAGATCGCGTCGGCGACCCGCTGAATCGGCGCTTTGGAGCTTTGCGCCTCCGCCACGACGCGGATAATGTGCGCGAGCGCCGTGTCCTTGCCGACCTTCGTCGCGCGCACTTGAAGCGCCCCGTTCTTGTTGATCGTCGCCCCGTAGACAGGGTCGCCAACGGTTTTCCCGACCGGCAAGCTTTCTCCCGTCAGCATCGACTCGTCCACCGCCGAAGCGCCCGCTTCGACGACGCCGTCGACCGGCACCTTCTCTCCGGGGCGGACGAGCACGAGGTGTCCGGCTTCCACGCGGTCGGCGGGGACGCGAACTTCCTCCCCGCCGAGCAGGACGATCGCCTCCTTCGCTTGCAGCCCTATCAGCTTCTTAATCGCGTCGGAGGAGCGGCCTTTCGCCGCCGTCTCGAACAGTTTCCCGAGCAGGATGAAGGTAATGAGCACGGAGCCGGTTTCGTAATACAGCTCCGACGGCCGCCCGGCCATAGTCACGTACAGGCTGTAGAAATACGCAGCCGACGTGCCGAGCGCGACGAGCACATCCATGTTCGCGCCTCCGCCCCGAAGCGCCTTGAACGCCCCGACGTAGAAGCGCCCGCCGATCAAGAACTGGACCGGCGTCGCGAGCCACCATTGCACCCACGGGTCCATCAGCTTCGCGGGCACCCAAATCCACGACGTAAACTCGAAGTGGCCGACCATAGCCCAGAGCAGCGGCAGCGTTAACAGCGTCGAGAGCAGCAGCGTCGCTTGCTGGATGCGGATGTCCCGCCTCCGGCGCGCGCCGTCGTCCGACGTTTCGGCGCGCGGCGCCGCTTTATAGCCGATCTTTTCGACGGCCCGATGACTTCGCCGACCGTCGTCTTCGCGGGTACGAATTCGATTCGCGCGGTTTCCAGCGTCAGGTTGACCGTCGCCTGCACCCCGTCGATACGATTGAGCCCCTTCTCGATGCGGGTCGCGCAGGCGGCGCAGGTCATGCCGATAATGTCTAACGTCACTTGCCGTTGTGCCTGTCCGGACAGCTGCTGCATGTGGCTCAATGGGGTCACCTTACGCTTCGACGGAGTAGCCTTGTTCCACGATCGTCGCGACGATCGCCTCCAGCGGCTGTCGCTCCTCGTCATGGGTTACCGTTACCGTGCCCGCCTCCAGATCGACGATCGCCGACGCGCCGAGCTTCCCGAGCCCATTCAGAATCGAGTGGACGCAGTGGTTGCAGCTCATGCCGCGGACGTTCAATATGACTTCTTTCATCTCTAGTTCCTCCGTTTGTTTAGGATGAACCTATCATAAACCGGCGGCCGGCCGGCGAACGCGCAAACGATGCGCGCCCGGGCGCAAACTTTTGCGGGGTGCGCGCAAAGCCGCGCCGCAGCGGCGCGGACCGCATGCTAAGCTCACATTTGCGCTTATAACCGGAAGTTTCCGCTTAAACCCCCGCCCAAGGCTCACATTTGCGCTTATCACATGCAACCGCTGAGTCAAACGGGGCCGGGTGGGAAGCAAGCTACTACATTTCAGGTTGTATGTTCCGCGGAAGTGGGGGGTGACGTTCCACTCCGACATGGTAGGCGCGTAGAGTAGAGTGGCGGTTCGGAGTAATGTAGGCAGCAAGGCAGCAAAAAGGTAGTTTGTTCCGCGAAAGCGGGAAGTTCATTCCCGATTTCTAGTGCGGCGGGCGGGTAAAACGCCCCTCGTAAATAACGAAAAAATCCCGGAACTCTCCACCTCAGTAAAGAGTTCCGGGACGTTCATCCGCGCCTGCGGCGCTCGATCAAGTTAATGCCGACGCCCATGCATGCGACGCCGATCAGCAGCATATACGACACCGGCCGCAGCAGCTCCGACCACGTGTAGCCGTAGTAGGCGACGCCCTTGAGCGCCTCCATCCCGTACGTGACCGGGATGACCTTGGCCAAGGCGAGCAGCGCCGGGTTGGTCACGATCTCGATCGGCCAATACGCGCCGCCGATCATCGCGGAGCTCACCGCGACGATCGGGATGAGCACCGACATCTGCTGCGGCGTCTGCACGAGGCCCGCGAGCAGCAGGCCGAGCGCCACGACCGCGAACGTGTAGACGCCGATCAAGACAAGCAGCGTGGCGAAGCTGTCTCCGACCGGGAAGTCGAAGACGTAGCGGAACAAGACGAACACGACGGCGATCTGCACGTACCCGGCGATGAAGCTGTTGACGAGATGGCCGACGTACATCGATATCTTCGTCACCGGCGACAGGATGACGCGGTCCCAGACGCCGCTCCTTTTCTCTTCGAGCAGCGCGTTAACCGAGTAGGCCACCGTGAAAATCGAGAAGAACAAGGCGAATCCGAACAGCGCCTGCACCCTCGCGTCGTACTTGAAGTCCTCCTCCGTCGCCACCTCCGACGACGCGACGCGCAGCGCCGGCGCGGCCAAGCGCTCCTCGAGCTCGACGCGTATCGACGATCCGCCCGACGACGCCTCCGCCGCGCGGATCGTCAGCTCCTCCTCGTACACCGTCCGAACGTAATGAGCTAACGCCTGGAGATTCGCGCTATTGTCGACGGCCGCCACGATCCGATAATCGTCCGGCAGCAGCCGCAGAGCGAATTCGGCCTTCCCCTCGGTGACGCGCTCTTTCGCTTCGGACTCTGCCTCGAGCACGAACTCGAACGTCTCCGACCGATTCAACCGCTCGAGCCAAGCTTCGGCGTCGTCGGCCGACAGCGCCGGATCAGGGAACGCATACACGGGCACGCTGGTGACCGCGTTCGCCCCCATCGCTACCGTAAACAGAACGGTCATGACGATCATCAACAGCATCGTAGCGGGATTTCGCTTCATCTGCTGAAGCTGCACCTTCAATATGGCAAGCATCGCTCAGCCGTCCCTCCTCTTCGGAAACATCCATACGGCGGCCGCCGCGAAGACGACGGCCATCCCGAGCAGCCGGTACACGTCGTCCATCCAGCGGGCGGAATCGGCCCCTTGCAGCATCTGCAGGTACGAGGACAGCGCGGCGCCGTTCGGCGTCCAGCCGCCGAGCGCGTTCAGCCAATCCGACATTTGCGCGGTCGGGAAGAAGCTGCCGCCGAGGAAGGCCAACAAGGACACCATCATGCCGGAAAATAAATCCGTCGCCGTTCCCGTCTGCATCCGGTAATTCATCGCCGTCAGCAGCGCGGCCAGTCCGCCGACGCAGACGGCCACCGCCGCGCTGATGAAGGCGAGCCCCGCCCAAAAGCGCGGCGGCTGTCCCGCGAACGATTGGAAAATAAGACTCGACAGCAGGAAGAGCACCGCCAGCTGCAGGAAGGCGAGCATCGCGCCCGACGCGATCTTCCCGCCGAGAAACCGCAGCGGATGCGCGCCGGCGATCATCATCCGGTCGAACGTGTACTGCCGCTTCTCTTGGAAGGCGCGTCCGGCCGTCGACGAAGCGATGTACAGCACGAACATGACGGCCATCCCGATCGTGTAATATTGCAGCGAGTTGACCGGCTTGTAGCGCGAGACCGACTCGACGCCGCCCGCGGCCCCGGCGGCCGCCGGCGCGTCCGCCGCGCCGGGAGCGGCGCCGGCCGTCTGTCCCAACGCCGTCTGGAAATTCACCGTACGGACGAACCCGTCTACGATATCGCGGACGACGCCCGCCCGCAGCGGCGACGATTCGGACGCTTCCAGCTCCAGCGTCGCGCCTTCGCCGCGCTCGAGCAGCATCTTATTCAGCGAATCGTACGTGAAATTCGGCGGGATGCGTACGATCGCGTTCGCCTCGTCCCGCTCCAACGCCGTCCGAGCGGCTTCCAGCTCCATCTCCGATACGGTCAGCAGCTCGGACAGTCGTTCGCTCTCCAGCACGTCCCGCAGCAGCCGCTGCGGCCGCACCTCTTCGGACGCGGCGAGCAGCGCGGCCTTGGCGTCTTCCGGAAGCGGAGCGGCCCGAACCTCCTCCCGGAATCGCGCCAAGCCTTCCGCTTCGTCCTCCTCGTCGACGACGACGACGCCCATATCCAAGGTCGGCGCCGTCGCGTTGATCATGTCGCCGAGCGCGAAGCCCAGGATGGCGATCAACACGAACGGCATCAGGAGGAGGATCGCAAGCTCCTTCCGGTCGCGAAGGATCAACAGCACGTCTTTTTTCAGGAACGGTGCCAATCGTCCTCCCCCCTAATCTCTCAATTTCCGGCCGGTCAGATGCAGGAACACATCTTCGAGGCTCGGCTTTTGCACGTTCAAGTTCACGATCTGCGCGCCGTGTTTCTCCGCCGCCTGGAACAGGCGGCCCAGCAGCTTGCTTTGCTTCGGCACGATCAGCTTCAGCCCTTGGTCCGCCTCCGCGACCTGCCGAATGCCCTCGGCGCTTCGAAGCTCCTCCGCCAGCGCGGGGCACGGCTCCTCCAGCTGCAGGAAGATAGTATCCTCCGAAGACAAGATGCTCTTCAGCTCGTCTTTGCGCCCGGAAGCGATCACCTTGCCGTGATCCATGATGTACACGCGGTCGCACAGCTGCTCGACCTCTTCCATGTAATGACTGGTATAGAGCACCGTCATCCGCTTTTCCCGATTCAGCAGCCGTACCGTCTCCAAAATGTAATTCCGCGACTGCGGGTCGATGCCGACCGTCGGTTCGTCCATGATGACGATCTTCGGCTGATGCAAAAGCGCGGCGGCGATGTTAATCCGGCGCTTCATCCCGCCCGAATACGTCTTAATGCGCTCCTTCTTCCGCTCGCTCAGGCCCACCAGCTCTAGCGATTCCTCTACGGCGCGGTCGAGCGCCTTGCCTCGAAGCCCGTAGATACGCCCGAAAAACTGCAAATTTTCGAGCGCGCTCAGTTCCTCGTATAAGGCGATCTCCTGCGGCACGACGCCGAGGACGCCTCGAATGTGCTTCGGGTCCTGAACCACGCTCCGCCCGTCCAGCTTGACGTCCCCCGACGTCGGGCGAAGCAAGGTGGAGATCATCGAGATCGTCGTCGATTTGCCCGCCCCGTTCGGACCGAGCAGACCGACCGACTCGCCCGCGTCGAGATACAGATTGACATTGTCTACCGCAACATTGGTTTTATAGGTTTTGCGCAGATCGACCGTTTCCAGCATCGTTACGTTCCTCCTAAACAGCTATTGAGTTCAATATACATAGAAAAAGACAGTGCTCCCACTGCCTTCGGTCATTCGTTATCGGCGCGACCATGACTTCAGTCACTTTTAAATCAAATCGTGCCGGATGGCGTAAATCGCCAGCTGCGTGCGATCCCGCAGCTCCAGCTTATCCAAAACGAAGCTGATATGGTTTTTCACCGTGCCCACGGACAATGCCAGCTCGTCGGCGATCTCCTTATTGCTGCGCCCTTCGCCGACCCTTCGAATAATGTCGAGCTCCCTCGGCGTCAAAGACGGATCGACCGGCTTCGTCTCTGTCTTCCCCAGCAGACGGGGCATGACCTTGGCCGCCACATGCTCCTCCAGCGACAAGCCGCCCGACAAGCAGCTTCGGATCGATCGGATGAGCGCCGCCGGATCGGCGTTCTTCAGCATGTACCCGCTCGCCCCGATCTTGAGCGCTTCGAGCGCGTATTCATCGTCGTTGAACGTCGTCAGCATCATCACCTTGCGATCCGGCCAACGGGATAAGATATGCCGGGCCGCCTCCAAGCCGTCCATCTCCGGCATCCGAATGTCCAGCACGATGAGATCGAACGCTTGGCGTTCGTTCAACGCAACCGCCTCGCGGCCGTTCGACGCTTCGCCGGCGACGCGCAGCTCGGGGTCGGTTTCGATCATCATTTTCAAGCCGTGGCGCACTAACGTCTGGTCTTCCGCGATCAATATGCGAATCATCGGCCCCGCTCCTCCCCTTGCTCCAGCTTGAACGTGCCGCGCACTAGAAATTGTCCGCCCGCGCGAACGAGCGTAAGCTCGCCTCCGGCCTTCTCGATTCGCGACCGCATCGCGGTCAGCCCGAACCCTTCGCGTATCGGCTGCTCCGGCCCGCCGCCCGCGTCGTTCGACACCTCGAACCGGAAGACGCGTCCGCCCGGCGATTCGAGCAGGATGCCGATCCTACGCGACGCGCCGTGACGCATCGCGTTCGTCATCGCCTCTTGGATCGCGCGGTAGACGGCGATGGACGGCTCGTTCCCGAGCGGAACGGAGAGCGCGCCGTGCCGAACCGTAAATTCGACCTGCAGGTAGCTCTCCGCCTCGAGGTTGCGGATCAGGCGCAGCAGCGCCGGAATACCGCCTTGCTCCTGCTCCTGCAGCGTCTTGACGGCGCGACGCGTTTCCTCGAGGCTGTCTTGCGCGAGCCGCTTCATCTGTTCCGCGGCGGCGAGATGCTCGCCGGCCGCGTTCATGCGGAACATCTCGATCTGCATCAGCAGCGAGGTAAGCTTATGCCCGACCGAATCGTGGATTTGCCGGGCGACGTTCGTCCGCTCCTCCGCGCGCGCCGCGTCTTCGCCGCTCTTCGCTTGCCGCTTGAGCTTGCGGTACTCGCTCAGCAGCGCCTCGAACCGGGCGCCGCCCTCCTCGTTCGCCGACCGCTCCCGGCGGTACAGCGTTAGCGCGGCGGCGGCCGCGGCCGCGAACAACAGCGCGAAGGCGGCGGGAAGCGCCCGCGCCGAATCGCTTGCGTCAAGCGACGCCGACGCGATCGCCGACGCGGCGGCGAGCGCGCCGAACGCCGCCGCCCAGCGGCCGGGAAGCCGGTACGCGGCTTCCCCGGCCAAGTACGCCGCGAGGAGCAGCGCGTAGAGCGCTCCCGCGGCGCCGATGCCGTGCAGCGCGGCGCTAGAGGCCAGCAGCGCGCCTGTCAACAGCGCGAACAACGCCGCCGGCCGGCGAAAAACCAGCGGCGACGCGAAATAACACGCGAAAAACAGCGCGCAGCCCAGCGCGCCTCGCGGCGTCGCGGCCGCCCCGCCCTGCAGCAGCGCCGCCGCCCACATGGCGCCCAGCCATGCCAACCAAGCCCAATACGAGCGCATGAGCTCCGTTCACCTACTTTTCGGTTCAGTCCGTATTACACTATTCTCTGCGCGCCTTCGCTTCTCCTGTTTTCTCCCGCTCTTGACTTAAGTCAATGAAAGGTCCGCGGGTTCCGACTACAATGAATGCATGTTGAAACATAGGGGGAATACCGATGAATTCGGGACTTCGAGCTTCCGCGCTCGTTGCGGGGATTTCGCTGCTGGGGATGACGATCGCGGCCGGCTTCTCGTACGGCTACGTCCATGGAAACCTAGTGGTTCCGGGAGATGCCGGAGCGACATACGAAAACATCGCGTCGTCGGCTCCGCTGTTCGCCGCCGCTCTCTTCGGATGGTTCGTCGTCCTGATGCTCGACATCGCGGTCGCTTGGGCGTTCTACGTGTTTCTGAAACCGATTCGGCCTCGTCTCGCCCTGCTGGGAGCTTGGCTTCGCCTCATGTATGCCGCGATCCTAAGCGTCGCGATCGCCTGTCTGTTCGTAACGTCGCTTCTCGCGAACGGCGCCGTCGAACCGTCGGCCTTCCCGCCGGAACAGCTTCATGCGCTAACGAATTTAAGCTTGGAAGCTTTCGAATCGATCTGGTCGATGGGATTGATCGTGTTCGGCGCGCATCTGTGGGTGACGGGCTGGCTCGCTTACCGATCGGACCGCATCCCGAAGCTGTGGAGCGTCTTGCTGCTGCTGGCCTCCGTCGGGTACGCGTTCGTTCACTTCGGGAACGCGTTCCTTCCTTCGTTGGACCGGATCGTCGCCGTCGTCGAGGCGGCGTTCATGGTCCCGATGATCGCGGGCGAGCTGGGCTTCGGCTTGTGGCTGTTGTTCAAGGGAGGGAAACCGTCCGTCCCGGCGCAGACGCCGCCTATGGATGGATCCGCCGCTTAATCCGGCTTAACGATTCCGGAGTGACGCCCAGGTAGCTCGCCAGTTGATGTTGGGGAACGCGGTCGATCAAGTTCGGCCGCTTCCGCAGCAGCGACTTGTAGCGTTCTTCGGGGCTGGAAGCGACGAAGGCGGCGAAGTCCTCTTGCATCAGGCCGAAGCTTTGTTCGATCATGCGGCGCGTCATCCCTTCGAGCTGGGCGTGTTTGTCGTACATGTCCTGTTCGACGTCGAGCGCGCCGACGACCGCCGTCGTGTCTTCCAAACACGCATACGTATACTCGGACGCGGGGTCCCCCCGATGGCGGTGGAACATCGCGATCGCTTGCTCTTCGGTATAGAAGTCGGAAGTGATCTCTCTTCCCGCTTCGTCCACGGTATATTGCCGGACGCATCCCTTCAATACGAAGTAGCATCGGTCGGGAACGTCCCCTTGGTTCAGAAGGATCGTTCCCTTCTTATATTCCTCGACCCGAAGATCGTCTAAGATCGCTTGCTGCGCCGCTTCGTCGAGGCTCGTGTAACGGGTTAAATACGTCTTCAAGATTTCCTTCATCCGCTCGGTCACCTCATCGCTTTCTCGATCAGCCGAAGCAGCTGCGCTTTTTCTTCCTCCGGAATCCATTCCGTCAATCGGGCGGCCGCTACCGGCAGCGTCCATTCCTCGATGCGGCTCGGCGTCATCCCGGATCGATCGAGGTACCGTTCCAAATAGGCGTCGCTCCATTCGTTCCTCGATCGCCGGAGCGCTTCTACCGCATCGGGCGGGGCGCCCTCCGGCGGCGTTCCGTATCGAAATAAGAGCAGCGTTCGCGCGACGTCTCCCGCCGGATCCCCGATCGCGGCTGTCATCCAATCGATAACCCAGGGCCGCTCGCCGGAGATGACATTGTCCGGGTGATAATCGCCGTGGCAGAGCGCGTTCCCGTCCGGCAGTCGCTCCGTATGCCGAAGAAGCGTCGTCTTTACCTCGTTCGAGAGCTGCGGCGCGTTTCGAATGTTGCGCGCGAGCGCCGTCTTACGGTTAAGGATCGACGGATGCGTTCCGGCATCGACTTGAAATCGGTGAATTCCAACATGGAGGTCCGCGAACTCCTTCGCGAACCGGCTCCCTTCGCCGGGACGACGAAACATCCTATGAAGCAGCGTCGCGCCTTCCGCTCGTTCGAATACGATGCCGGCCCGCCCATCGATTTCTACGCGGCCGAGCGCTCGCGGCGCGGGGACCCCCAAGGCGGCGACGATCCGATTCATCTCGTACTCGTATTCGACGGCGTCTCGAGGAAATCCGACGCGATACAGCTTCACGATGCGGCCCGCGCCATGCTCGAACATTTCCGCGGTACGTCCCGCGCCGAGTGCGCTCATCTCTCATCCTCCTAAACGTTATCCGATCCGACGTCCGGTCTTACAACACTTCCAGCTTCACCGATTGGGTTTGGCCGGGGTACGACGTCGCCATCAATCCTACGAACCATGCCCTGACCTTCAAGCCGACTTCCAAACGCGTAGTGTCTCCATTATAGTTCACGACGGCATCGTCCGTCAGCGAAATCCAAACCGCTTCGGGATCATTCGTTTCCCCGACCGTCCGGTCCGGGTTTTCGATGAGAATCCGATTCGTCCGTTCGTCGATCTTCGTAATGACCCCTTCGATATCGGCCTCCTCGGGGATCGCGAACTGATGCAGGTTCAATGGAAACGCCGCTCCCGCGACCCGAAAGATCGAGCGCTGCATCTCGTTCAGTTGTTCGGGACTTACCCGCGCTTCGTGTTCGCCGTATTTTCGGAACACGATCTCGACCTGGCCGTCGACGCTCCATCCGGAGAGGGGGACGAACCCGCTTTCGTCTTGCAGTTCTTCCATCTGATCGATGATACGTTCCATAATGTACGTCAAGTCTTCATCATCGACGGACGTGAGCGACGTCTTCACGCTTGCGCTCCGGCTCCCCTCGTCCCACGTCACTTCCGCTCCGAAACCGGCGGATAAGGCTCTAAGAGAGGAATACAAAGTCCCGTCGATGATTTTCACCTGGTTTTTTAAGCTGACCTCCGCGTCTCCTCCGGCGATCAAGACCTCGGCGTCGGGCAATATCCTGATGCTTCGATTGAGTTTCGTCCCGACGACCTCTCTGGCTTCCCGGTCCCATTCGACGGTTGCGCCGATGGACTCAAGCAGCTTTCTGACGGGCACCAGCATCACACCGTCTACAACAAGGGGCGGCGGCGATGACAGGATCGTCTCCCCGTCGACCGTCAACGTCGGCGGAACGTCTTGCGCCGCGGCGGTCGAGCTTGGTAAGGCCAGTAAGAAAACTAGCAGCAGTACCGACTTGCGTCTCATGATAAACCTCCTCGACCGGTATGAAGTACTTTATATACGCCTCCAGACATGGAAAGTTTCCCCATGCCCCCCTTCGGAAAGCGCCAATTGGGGAGGACTTCCTCAATGTTCGGGGTGGCATGCCCTAAAAATTGCGGAGAAGCGCCTCATTTTATTCCCCCTATCGAGACGATACTCGTGTAGTGCGTTCAATTGGGGAGGACTTCCTCAATGTTTGGGGTGGCATGCCACAAAAATTGCGGAGCGGCGCCTCAATATCGCCCGCCCGTTGTACAGCGGCAGAAAAAAAAGGCGCGCAGCTGCGCACCTCTTTTCGACGGAGCCTTCAACGACCGCTAACGCTGCCCCTCAGCAAGAACAGCGTCGCTCCGGACTGAAGCACCCCGATGATCAACCCGTACATCATATGTCTCTGCTGACCGGTGACAGGCGTCCAGCCGGGCGGCAGGACGGCGTCCGCGACGTACAGCCCGACGGCGAATCCGATCCAAGCGACCGCCGTCCCTGTCGCCAACCAAACCCGGACGTTGCCCGCTTTGTTTTGCGCCAACCAGAAGAGGAATCTTACCAGTACGCCGCAAAACAGCCCCACCCAAACGAAATGCACCGATAACGGCCTCGCATCCCCTACCGCATGCGTCAGCGCGAAGCCGACGACGGCGGCCAGCATCCACCGCCCTCCGAAACGATGCCCGCTCAGCCGCAGCGCGGTCCATTGCGCGCCGCCGATCAAGATGCCGCCGATCGCCCCTTGGAACGCCCCGCCTACGGCACCTTCAAGCATCCATTCCGTTACTTCGTTCGTCCCCGTAGGGAAATGCGTCAGGAAACCCGCCGCGATATAGCCCGCGAGACTTAATAATAACCATAAATAAATGTTTATCTTCCGCTTCGCCATAGCCGAAATGCCCCCTCCCCAGCATTGTATACGTGCCGGCGCAAGGCGGGAAGTTACGGCGGTCATATGACTTGCCTTACTCGTCTATTCGACCAATCGGTACACGCGCGCCTCGTACGGGCGGAGCGACAGCTTCCGCAGCGATTCCGCGCGGTCGACGTCTCCGTTCGCGAGCAGCAGCTCGCCATGGCTGTAACGAATCGACTCCGGCAGCGCGAACGTCGTCTCGACCGGGAACAGATTCGCGATGACGACCAGCTTCTCGTCCCCGAGCGTGCGCGTGTACGCATAGAGGTGCTCGTGCTCCGGCAGGATCAGATCGTACGCGCCGTAGACGGCTACCGGGTGCGACTTCCGCAGCTCGATCAGCTTCTTATAATAATGATAGATCGAGTGCGGATCCTCGATCGCGTCCTGTACGTTAATCTCCTCGTAATTCGGGTTGACCTTCAGCCAAGACTTGCCGGAAGTAAAGCCCGCGTTCGGCGCATCGCTCCACTGCATCGGCGTGCGGGAATTGTCGCGTCCGTTCTTCCAGATGACCCGCATGATCTCTTCGTGCGTCTTCCCGTGTTCCCGTTCGATCCGGTACAGGTTCTTGATCGCGACGTCGTTGTAATCCTCGATCGAATCGAACCGCACGTTCGTCATGCCGATCTCTTGCCCCTGGTAGATGAACGGCGTGCCCTGCATCAGGAAGTACATCGTCGCGAGCGCCTTGGCGGACGCCGCCCAATACGCCTCGTCGTCGCCCCAGGTGGAGACGGAACGCGGCTGGTCGTGATTTTCGAGGAACAACGCGTTCCAGCCCATGCCTTCCAGCCCCTTCTGCCAATGGGTGAGCGTCTGCTTCAGCGCCGGCAGGTCGAGCCCGCCCTCCGCGCTCTTGCCCCAGAGTCCGAGATGCTCGAATTGGAAAATCATATCGAACGCGCCGCGCTCCTCGCCGACCCACAGCTCCGCGTCGTCGACGGTCACCCCGTTCGCCTCGCCGACGGTGACGATGTCGTATTTCGCGAACGTCTCCCGCCTCAGCTCGCCTAAGTATTCGTGAATCCCTTCCCGATTCATATGCCCTTCGTACGAAGGCACGTACGGCAGCTTCTTCGGGTTCGGCAGGTCCGGGAAGCCCGGCACCTTCTTAATATGCGAGATCGCGTCGACGCGGAAGCCGTCGATGCCCTTGTCGAGCCACCAGTTCACCATCGCGTACAGGTCGCGGCGAACGGCTTCGTTTTCCCAATTCAGGTCCGGTTGTCTCTTCGAGAAAATGTGCATGAAATACTGCCCCGTCCCCGCATCGTACTCCCAAGCCGAGCCGCCGAAGATGCTCTCCCAATTGTTCGGCTCGGCGCCGTCCTTCGGATCGGCCCATATATAGTAATCGCGCTTCGGATGGTCCTTGCTCGACCGCGACTCGATGAACCAAGGATGCTCGTCGGACGTGTGGTTGATGACCAGGTCCAAGATGAGCTTCATCCCTCGCGCGTGCACTTCGGCGAGCAGCGCGTCGAAATGTTCCATCGTGCCGAATTCGGCCATAATGTCCTGATAATCCGAAATATCGTATCCGTTATCGTCGTTGGGCGAAGCGAACACGGGGCAAATCCAGATGATGTCGATGCCGAGTCCCTTCACGTAATCAAGTTTCGAGACGATGCCGCGAAGGTCGCCGATGCCGTCCCCGTCGCTGTCCATAAAGCTTCTCGGGTAAATTTGATAAGCTACCGCTTCTTTCCACCAAATCCGTTTCATCCGTCGAGTCCTCTCTTTATCTTGGCTTACTTGATGGCACCTTGCATGACGCCTTTAATAATGAACCGCTGGCCGAACAGGTACGCGATCAGAATCGGCAGAATCGTCAGCAAGATCGCCGGAATCAATAATTCCCAGTTATTCATATAGGTTCCGTTAAATACCTTCATCTTAATCGGCATCGTGTACACTTCTTCCTTCACGAGCACGAGCGAAGGCAGCAGATAGTCGTTCCAAATCCATAGGACGTTCAAGATGGCGATCGTGACGGACGTCGGCATGAGCATCGGCAGCACGATCTTGAAGAAGCTCTGCCTCGGGGTGCAGCCGTCGATGAACGACGCCTCCTCCAGCTCCAGCGGGATCGACTTCACGAAGCCGTGGTAGATGAACACGGAGAGCGCGCTGCCGAAGCCGATATACAAGGCGATCAAGAGCGGGATCGGCGCGGTGTCGATCAGGTGCAGCTTCGCGCCGTAAATATATACGAGCGGAATCATGATCGATTGGAACGGAATGATCATCGAAGCGACCATCAGCGCGAAGAAACCGTTCGTGAAGCGCGACGGGTTGCGGACGAGGTAATGCGCCGTCATCGCCGAGAACAGCAGGATGAAGAAGACGCTGACCGACGTAATGACGAGCGTGTTCTTGAACGTGACCAAGAAGTTCATCTTCGCGACGACGTCCGCGAAGCGGCCGAGGTCGATCGACTGCGGCAGAGCGAACGGGCTTTCCAAAATTTCGCCGTTCGACTTGAACGAGTTCACGATCAACAGGAAGAACGGGAACGTGAACAAGACGAACGCCGCGAGCAGCGGCAGGAGCGACAGCGAGGCGGAGGACATCTTCCGAACGGGCATCTAGGCTTGCACCTCCCACTTCTTGCTGAAATACACCTGCAAACCGGTGACGACGGCGACGATGACGAACAGAAGCATCGCTTCCGCCTGTCCGAGGCCGTAATTCGTCTCGACGAACGCCTTCTGCACGACGTGCATCGACACCATCTTCGTGCTGCCGTACGGGCCGCCTTCGGTGAGCGAGTAGTTCAGGTCGTACACCATGAACGCGTCCTTCAGCGTCAGGAACACCGTGACGACGAAGGCGGGCACCATGAGCGGCAGCGTGATTCTCGTCAATCGGCGCCACGGCCCCGCCCCGTCGATCGTGGACGCCTCGATGACGTCGCGCGGCACCGCGATGAGACCTGCGATGAAGATGATCATCATATAGCCAGCCGACTTCCAGATCGTCACGATGACGAGCGCCCAGAACGACAGCGCTTCATCGCCCAGCCAGCCGAGCCGGAGCGCTTCGATGCCGAGCTTCTCGCCGACGGACGGGAGCGACTGGACGAAGATGAACTGCCAGATGTACCCGAGCATCAGGCCGCCGATGAGGTTCGGGGTGAAGAAGGCGGTCCGGAAAAAGTTCTGGCCCCGCATGCCGGACGTCACGAGGAACGCCAGCGCGAAACCGATCGCGTTGACGAACGCGATCGTTCCTCCCACGTATTTAAGCGTTAGCCACATCGAATCCCAGAACTGCTGATCCTGGAACGCCTTCGCATAGTTGGCGAACCCGGCGAACTCGACCGGACTGACCGGCGACGTAATGCTCGTTAACGTCAAATAGAAGCCATACGCGAACGGGATCAAAATCGCCATCGCGAAAAACAGCGTTGTCGGTCCCATGAAGAACGCTTGGTCGGCGAGACGATGAATTTTGCTCTTCCCTGTCATTAGGTTCCTCCTGCATATCTAGAAAATAAGGAAAGATCAAACGGGCAAGGTCGCAGCCTCGCCCGTTTGATCGTCTCATGCTTGTCGCGATTATTTCGCGTAGTAATTCTGAATGAATTTCGCCAAGTCTTCGCGCGCGTTCTTGCCCGCGATGTACTTCTGCACTTCCGGACCGATGATCGTGTTCCATTCTTCGGCCAGTACGTAGTTCGTGCTGAACGGCATCGTTCTGCTGTTCGCGATGGCGTCGCCGATCGCGGCGCCGAGCGGGTTCGTCACCTTGTTCGGGTTGTTCTTGAACGCGGAGATCACTTGCGACTTGTTGACGATGAAGTCTTGGCCGGCCGCGTCGTACACGAGCCAGTTCAGGAACTTCTTCGCCGCTTCTTGCTCTTCCGGCTTCGCCGCTTTGTTGATGACCAACACTTGCGTCGCGCCCGCCGCGATCTTGCCGTTCAGCGGGTTCGCCGGATCGTTGTCGACCGGAACCGGGATGAAGCCGAAATCGTCGCCCGCGACCGCCTGCAACGAATCGTACGCCCAGTTGCCGTTGAACAATACCGCGGACTCGCCTTTGCCTACGGAGACGTGCGCGTCGTCGTAGTAGCTTCCGAGCGGACGCTCGCCGTACTTGTTATACTTCTTCGACGCGAGCAGGTCCATCGTGTCGTAGTAGCCGTTCCACGTCGCATTGCTTGCGAGGTCGAGGGTGCCGGCTTCGAGTTGCTTCACGATTTCCGTCGGGTCCGCCGCTTGGTTGATGAACTGCGTGCTGTAATGGTTCGACACCGACCAGCTTTCCGTCTGGTACGCGACCGGATACGTTACGCCCGACGCCTGCAGCTTGTCGAACAGCTCGACGAGCTTGTCGCGCGTATCGATGGAGAACGGATCGAACGCGCCGCCTACCGCCTTTTCTACGACTTGCTTGTTGTAGACGAGACCGAAGCCTTCGATCGCGAACGGGAAGCCGACGACTTGCCCTTGCTCGTTCTTCAGCGCGCTGTCCGTTTCGGACACCCACTGCTCGTTCGACAGATCGCTGTAGACGTCTTTATATTTGTTGAGCGCCGCGCTCGGCTCGAACATGGCGATCGTGACCGTCTTGCCGGACGCCGTCATCATGTCGAATACGTTCAGCGCGTCCCCGACGGCCGCGGAACGCGTCTCGACCGTGATGTCCGGGTTCGCCGCCATGAAGTCCTTCGCCGCTTGCTCCCATTGCGACGTAATTTCGCCCTTGCCGTTCGTGATGATGATGTTGACCGGCTCGGCCGCTTTCTCTTCCGTTTTTGCCTCCGCCGCCGGTGCAGGCTCGCTGGCAGCCGGCTCGCTCGCCGCCGTACCGCCGCCGGACGCGCCGCCTCCGCATGCCGCTAATGCGACCGCCATGAATGCGGATAAGACGATGAGGGCGTATTTCTTCGTTCGTGCCGTGAACATTTTCATTCTTGTACTCCCCTTATCTGGAATATATAGCGTCCGGATCGCCGGAACGACTTCGGGTTCGGCGGTGCGGGTGGGCTCGGCTTTTGGAAAGCGCTAACATTTTTCCTGCGGGAAAATATTTTCCTATTTAGAATTTGACGCGGAGAGAAGTGAGCGAAAAATCACTCATTTTCCTGTTGAAAGCGCTAAATTTGTTATGTATTAGGAAAATTATTGTCCCGCATTGGTGATTATATGACATTTTATTTTCCTGGTCAACGGCGAATATTCTAGATTCCGCTCTAGGCGCATGGTATCATGGAGATAACGAAGTCGGAGCGCGAGAGGAACCACGATGAAGGTAACGATTAAAGATATCGCAAGCATGGCCGGCGTCTCCATCTCTACCGTGTCGCGCGTCATCAACGGCAGCAAGCCGGTGAACGAGGACGTGCGGAACCGGGTGCTCGAGGCGATGCGACAGACGAACTATCGCGCCGTGCACATCCCCGGGGCGGGCGAAGCCGCGGATCGCGAGTCGCTGCGCATCGCCGTCATTATTCCCGAATACAGCAATACGGTATTGAACGAGTTCATCGTCGGCATCCATCGAGTCGCGCAGTTGTACGGCTACGTCATCGACATCGGACTGACCGACGGCACGCCCGCCACCGAGCTCGACTATTTGCGCCGATTCAGCGAAGAGCGGCCGAACGGCCTCATCTTCGTCGGCTCCGAATGGGGCGCCGAGCATACGGAGATCGCGAAGTCGTCCGAACTTCCGTGCGTGCTTGTGGGACAAGAGTCGAACGTTCCGGGGGTGCCTTCCGTGCACGTGGACAACGTGACGGCGTCGTACGAAGCCGTCACGTACCTCGTGCAGCGAGGGCATCGCGACATCGCGATCATTTGCGGAACCGGCAATATGGCGGTCGGCACGCATCGGCTGCAGGGGTACCGGCAGGCCATGGCCGACGCGGAGCTGCCCGTGCGGGAGGATTGGGTGGTGGAGTGCGAGATTTCCGTGGAGGAAGGGTATCGCGCCATGCGCGCGATCGCCGGAACGGGCGAGCTGCCCACCGCGGTGTTTTGCGCGACGGACCTCATGGCGATCGGCGCGATGAACTGCTTGTTGGATCAAGGCGTGCGAATCCCGGAGGACGTGTCCGTGTTCGGCTTCGACGGCAGCTTCGTGTCGTCGATCTTCCGTCCGAAGCTGACGACGGTCGAATATTCCGCTACGGAGGTCGGCATGACCGCCGCTCGCCACTTGATGAAGCTGATAAAGGGCGAAACCGGCGTGCCGCCGCACTCCAACGTAACGCATTATTTGGCGATTCGGGAGAGCACGAACTAAAAAACCAGCGTCCCCCTTCTTCTTGGGGACGCTGGTTTTTTGTGCGCCTCGGGCGCGCACCGGGGCGGCGGGGCGGCCTAAACCGGCGCGCTAAGCTCACATCTGCGCTTATAAGCGGAGTTTTCCGCCTAAATTGATTGGCTCCACCTTAGACGCCGCCGACCGCGTACTTTGTGTCCGCATTCGGGGCAGGGGTTACTCGCTATGTGCGTACTTCCTCCCTACTCGCCGACCGGTCGCCTATGCCGACACACTCTCTACGCGCCGCCGACAAGCGAGGCGGGCCGCTAGTTAGAAGCGGTACGTCCAAAACCGCTCCGTCCCGAACCGCTCTTCGACTTCCTTCGTCGGCTGCTTCTTGTTCCCCTGCAGCTCGGGCACTTGAAATTGGCTCCGATGCGCTTGGATGGACGCGATCTTCTGCTTCAGGAACGGCTTCACGTCGACGACGACGTCCGGCTTGCCGATATACTGCTCGTGGTCCCGCGAGAACGCCATGCAGTGCACGACCGGACGCTCGTCCTCGGGCAGCCGCTCGACCGCGCGGATGACCGCCGCGCCGCATGCGTCATGGTCCGGGTGGACGCTGAACCCCGGATAGAACGTATATACCAAGGAAGGGCGCACCGTCTGAAGAAGCTCGAGAATGTTCCCGTCCAGCAGCTCCTTGTCCTCGAATTCGATCGTCTTGTCGTGAAACCCGAGCAAGCGGAGATCTTGAATGCCGATCGTCCGGCACGACAGCTCCAGCTCTTCCTTGCGAATCCGCGGGAGCGTCACCCGATTCGCGAACGGGGGAACCCCCATGTTGCGCCCCATCTCCCCAAGCGTCAAGCACGCGTAAGTCACGTACCCCCCTTCGCGTATATGCTTCGAAAGCGTGCCCGACAGCCCGAAGCACTCGTCGTCCGGGTGCGGCAGCACGACTAGAATTTTCCGTTCCGTTGATTCCATAGGCTCGTACGCCTCCTCTGTCCGCTTAGAATGGCTGAGCGCTTAATTGAAGAGCGACGACCAGCTTGCCTTGGCTGTCGTGCCCGGCCAGGAGCAACCGTTCCGTCTCCGTCTCTTCGTAATGCGTCAAGCCTTCCGAATAAATCCACCCATGCTCCGTCTTCAAGCCGACGCGGTACGGACCGGCGCCGGAGACCGAGCCGTGCGTATACCGCACGGCGGCGTTCGTGACGAACGTCGCGGCCGGATGCTTGGTGCTGTCCCAATGGGCGGCATACGCGCCGGTCGTCATCTCGAGATGAAGATATAAGTCCTGATTCCGTAAGGAATCGATGCGGCGCTGAATTTCGCCGAGTTCGATCGGTTGCACGGTAACGACTTCCTTTCTTGCTAGCCGCGAGTTTTATGGTTTCGGCGTCTCTGTATTTGGCGATACGTTCGATCCAATCGTTAGACAGCTTATTCTACTATCTCATCTTCCGATCGATTCGACAAGTCCGCGGACGCCGCGGAAAACGAAGAAAGACCGCCTTAGCGGCAGTCTTCCGGAAACCTACTTCGATTTTTTCTTCGCGGCGGATCGGCCTTGCTTCTTCGGATCGTCCGATGGCGGCGCGGCGTGCTGCGAGCCGTTCGGGCGAATTTGATCGCTCATGGGTGCTCCTCCTTTTTCCGTAGGTTGTCGTTATTTATGCGCCGTTTCGGAGGAAACTATCACGCATGAACGTACAACCACTGCAGCCCGATCGATCCCCGCGCCGCCCGGATCGTTACCCGGCGGGTTCCCGGTCCCGCGGGGAAGCCCGAAGTCCGCAGCGTATGCCATTCGCGCCGCGCGACGCCGAGCGACGCGACCGGAACGCCGTCCAACCGGACCTCGGCTTCCCCGTACCCGTCGGAGGAAACCATCGATTCCAGCGTATACGAGTCCGCGCCGCCCACAGGGACGACGAACTCGTAAGCCAGCCACTCGCCCTCTTCCAGATGGACGTACATCCATTCGTCGGCCTGCCACGGCTCGCCGCCCATGTGCTGGAAGTTCGGCCGGTCCAGACGGCTGTCGACGAACCGGATGTCCGTCCGGTCCCCGGCGCGAAAGCCCGCCGTCGCCTTCGGCCGGGGGCGCGGCCGCGCTTCCGGTCCGAAGCCGTAGCTGACGCCTTCGCCCTTGCAGCCGTAGAACGCGCCCGGAATCCGCAGCGGCGGCCGGCGAAGCAGCGCGTTCGCGACCTGCGGACGATATGCGCATCGCTCCAGCGGCAAGGCGTCCACATAGTCCCATAGGATGCGCTCCGCCGTCTCGGCAGCCGGCCGGGCGCCGCCTTCCAAATAAGCGACCAACAGCGGCCACCCGTCCGGCTTCGGAACCGAGTACGGCGAGTTGTCGCAGTCCATCTTTTTCCACGTCCAGAAGTTCCACGAAATGCCATGATCCTCATATAACCCGAAGGCGCCGACGTACCAATCGCAATTGTTCTCTCCGCCCTCGCCCATGAAGATCGGCACGTTCCACGCCTCCCGCCTCTCGAGGAACGGCCGAAGGCTCTCCGTATCCGGGTGATTCCAATACTTATGGAACTGCAGCATCAGATTGTCGTCGAGCTTCTCGTCGAAGATCGACCAATCCGTCGCCCAATGGACGCCTTCCAAGATGATCATATGCTTCTCGTCGACCTCGCGGATCGCGCGGACGATATCCTTGTACAGCGGCATCACCCGGTCGTTGTAAGAAGAAAACCACTCCGGCAGCGGTTCGTTCAGCAAATCGTAGCCGGCCACGATCCATTCGTCCTTATACCGCGCCGCGAGCAAACGCCACAGTTCGATCGTCATCCGCCGGTTCCGCTCGCTCGTAAACAAGTCCGGCCGGTCGAACTCGGAATCGTCGATGTTCGTTCCCGTCTGGCCCCCGGGCGCGCCGTGCAAATCCAAGATCGCGTATACGGCGTGATCCCGGCACCAGCCGATGACGCGATCGAGCAGCTGCAGATACTTCTCGCGGCATCGAAGCGGCTCCTCCTGTTCGATAAGCAATCTTGCGTTGATCGGGATGCGGACCGAGTTGAAGCCCTCGGCCGCGACGGCCCGGACGTCCGCTTCGGATATATAACGATCGTAGTACAGCGCCCAGAAGCGCGCCGCCTTGTCCGCGCCGATCAGCTCCTCGATCATGCGCTCGATCTTCCTCGGGCGGTCCCCCCCGTTCGGGAACCGCCACATATACCCCTCCGGCAGCAGCCAGCTGCCGAAGCCGACGCCTCGAAGCAGCACTTCTTCGCCCGAGCCGTTCACCAGCTTCGTGCCGGAAGCGCGCAGAAATCCCGAAACCTCCGTCGTTCGATTTCGTTCCATAGAACCTCCTCGCCCCTCGCGTCAGCCTTTGATCGCGCCTTCCGCGACGCCGCTGAGGATATATTTCTGCAGCAGCAAATACGCCGCGACGACCGGCAGCATCGTGAGCACGAGAGACGCCAAGATCGCCGACCAATCATTGTTGTATTCGCCGAACAGCATGTTCGTTGCAATCAATAACGTGTAATAGTCGCTGTCCGTCAGCATCAGAAGCGGCAGCAGGAAGTCGTTCCACATCCACAGCGCGTTCAAGATCGCGACGGTGGCGGAAATCGGCAGCAGCAGCGGGAAGATGACCGAAGCAAACAATCTCAGCTCGCCGCAGCCGTCGATGACCGCCGCTTCGTCCAGATCCCGCGGGATCGACTTCACGAAGCCGTGGTACAGAAACACCGCGAGCGCCACGCCGAGTCCGATGTAAATGAGCCCTAACCCGTACGTCGTCCCCTGCAGATGAAGCCCTCTGGCGATCCGGACGAGGCTGATCATGATCGAATGGAACGGGATGAGCGAAGACAGGGCGAACAGCCCGAAGAGCGCTCCGCTCAGCCGCCCCGGCGTACGGGACATCTTATACCCCGCGAGCGAAGCGAGCAGCACGATGCCCGCGACGCCGATGACCGTGACGACGATCGTGTTCTTGAAGCTTTGCGGAAAGTCGATCTTCGCGTAGGCGTCCGCGTAGTTGAGCAGCTCCAACCGGCTCGGCCAGGACAAGACGTTCGTCAGCATCTCGCCCTCGGTCTTGACGGAATTGAGCAGCGCCATATAGATCGGGAACAACGTGAAGACGGCCGTCAGGGACAAGGCGAGCAGAATCGCCGCGCGGGACGCGGCACGGCCGGAGCGCCTCATGCCTCCACCTCCCTTCGCTTCATGATGCGCAGCTGAATCAAGGTGAGCAGAAGAACGATCAGGAACAAAATCATCGCCTTGGCGCTCGCATACCCGTACCGCTGCTGAAACCGGAACGCTTCCTCCATAATGTTGATCGCGATCACCTGCGTCGACCGGCCCGGTCCGCCGCCCGTTAGCGCGTACACGGCGTCGAACACCTTGAAGGACGTACTGAGCGTCAAGAACACGCCGATCGTGATCGCCGGGTAGATCATCGGCAGCGTGACGTGCCGGACGGTCTGCCACGCGTTCGCGCCGTCGATCGCCGCGGCTTCCTTCAGGTGGACCGGAACGCCCTGCAGCCCCGCGATATAGATGACCATAATGTAGCCGACCCCGCCCCACAGCGAGAGCACGAGGATGGAATAGAACGAAAGCGACGGGTCGCCGATCCACGACCGGTCGAGCCAGCCGAAGCCGGTCCGCTCCGCGAAGAACGGCAGCGCCTTCGTAAAGATGAACATCCACATGAAGCCGCCGACGATCATGCTGAGCATGTTGGGCATAAAGAAGATCGTGCGGAACAGCGCCTTGCTTCGGCGTCGAGACTCCACGAGCACCGCCAGCCCCAGCGCGGCGACGTTCTGCAGCACGACCATGAACATCACGTATTTGAGCGTAAAGAGAATGGAATCCAGAAAATACGGGTCGTCCCGAAGCGCTTCGACGTAATTGGATACGCCCACCCACGCGTACTCGCGATTCAATCCGTTCCAATCCGTCAGACTGTACCAGAAGCCCCCGAAGGCGGGGAGAACCGTACAGACGAGGTAGAAGAGCAAGGCGGGAAGGACGAAAGCGAGCAGGACGGCCGTCCGCTTCGCGCCCCTCGTCATTGCGACGCTTTCACCGCCGCGGCCCACGTGCGGTCCATCGTCTCGATAAACTGCTCCTTCGTCACTTCCTTCGCGTAGTAGCTTTGCAGCAGCTTCGCTTGCTCGTCGGTGACGCCGTTCGGCAGCTTCAGATCCTGATACGCCTTGCCCTGAGCGACGTATTCGGACGCTTCGTTAACCCAAGGGAACACCTCGTACCGATGGACGCTCGAGACGGGGTTGAACTTCAGCTCCTGAAACAACGCCGACGAATCCTTCTCGTCAAGAATGTAGTTGAGCAGGTCGAGCGCGACTTCCTTGTTTTTGCTCGTCGGCGATACGGCGAGCGTCGTCGACGTAGACAGATTGATCATCGTCCCCGCCGGATCGTTGCTGACCGGCAGCGGCGCGACGCCGAATTCCATATCCGGGTTGACCTTCAGAATCGTCTCCGCGTTCCAAGGCCCTTGCACCCACATCGCCGCCTTGCCGTTCGCGAAGTCCGTCGAGCCCGCTTCGTTGCCGACCTCGAACGGCTTCTCCGTGCCGTTCGCCATAATAAGATCGATGATATCGAAAATGCTCTGAACGTCCGCGTACGACGCCTCCCCCGCGCTCATCTTCTCGATCCAATCCGGCTGCCGGGACGACACGATGCCGCCGAGCGACAGCGCCGTCATCAGCTGCGGCACCCACGATTCTTGGAACGCGAGCAGGAACGGTGCGACGCCGTTCGCCTTGAGCGTCTCGACGGCCGCCTTCATCTCGTCTAACGTCTGCGGCGGCGTAAGGCCGTTGTCGGCGAAAATTTTCTTATTGTACAGATACCCCCAAGACAAGCTTTCCATCGGAAGCGCGACGACCTTGCCGTCCAACGTGACTTGCTGCTTCACGCCGTCGTACAGCGTCGCGACGAACGGCTCGGCGGACAAATCCTCGAGATAACCGGCAGCATGATACGTCGCCAGATCGTTGGCATGGACGTCGAACAAGTCCGGGGCGTCGTTCGAGGCGAGCCTCGCCTGCAGCACCTGCTTCGCCTGATCGGGATTCGGCATCTCCAGCTCGATCGTCACGTCGATGTTTTTCTCCGCGAGCTCCTTCGCTTTGAATTGCTCGAAGTATTTCTCGAAATACTCCTTGAATCGCGGCTGGCCGAGCATGACCTTCAATTCCGCCTTCGTCGTCGGCGGCGTCTCCGCCGGCTTCGGCTGCTCCTCCTTCGCCGCGCCCGTATCCGCGGCGCCCGGTTCGTCCTGCGGCTCGTTCCCCGGCGTGCCGCCCGAGCTGCACGCCGCCAGAAGCGACAGCAGCAAAATCGAAATCAACATCGTATAAAGCGCTTTCTTCATGAAGGTTACCCCCTTAAAGTAAGTACATCCCCAGTATAAGAGAGCCCTCGATTCCGATCATTCCAGCGAATTAGCGACTTTCGTTGCACGATATTGATATCCGCGTTAGGGGCGGCGCTCCGCTCGGAACTCCCCCGGCGTCAGGCCGGTCTGTTTCTTGAAAATACGGTGGAAGTACGCGAGCTCGGAATACCCGACCGTCCGGGCGACGTCTTTCGTCGCCATCCCCGGGACGACGAGCAGCTCCTTCGCCCGCTCGATCCGTCTCCGGACGATGTATTCCGAGACGTTCTCCCCCGTCGTCGACTTGAAGGAACGGCTGAGATGCTCCTTGCTCACATAAAAGCGAAGGGCGATCGACTCCAGCGTAATCGGATCGGCGTAATGCTCGTCGATATACCGGACGACTTGAGCGATCGCGAGCTTCGCCTTGCTCGGCCGGCTCGCCTCGATGCGGTCGATCGCCTCGGCGTAGGCGTCGGCCAACGCGCGCACGACCGCTCCCGCGCTCTTGGGCGTCCCGCGGGACGACGCGTCCGGCGGCGCCGACGCTTCCCGCCGCTCCGCCATAAATTCCCGAAGCGTCCGCAGCCCGTCGGCGTACATCTGCCGCAGCATCGGCTCGTCGGCCCCCCCGGGATACGCCGCGCGAAGCAGCTCCTCAAGCTTGTCGAGCGCCTGAAGCGCCGCGGGCTTATTCAGCTCGAAGAGCGAAGCGTACAGCCGCTGCCGAAGGAGCAGGTACCGTTCCATCATCGCCGCGTCCGGCAGCGCGAGCGGCGACCGCCAAGAGGTGCTTACCGTCTGCTCCGCCTGCTCCAAGTCTCGGACGCAGCGCTCCAACGCGCCGTTCAGCTCGGCCGGATCGATCGGCTTAAGCATATATTCGACCGCGCGGGACTGGATCGCTTGCTTGAGGTACGCGAAGTCGTCGTAGCCGCTCATCACGATAATTTTCAAGCTCGGAACGCGTTCGTTCATCGCCTGCAGCAGCTTCACGCCGTCCACGCCGGGCATTCGCATGTCAGTGACGACGATGTCCGGCTTCAGCCGCTCGATCGACCGCAGCCCCTGCGTGCCGTCCTCCGCTTCGCCCGCCACCGTCAGCCCGAGGCGGCTCCATTCGCCGAGCGCCTTCACCGCCTCGCGCGCCCACGGCTCGTCGTCAATAATCAGTACGGTTCTCATGAGTGCGTCTCCTCCCCCTCGACGTTCATTGCCAGCGCCAACGCGATCACCGTTCCTGCGCCCGGCGCGCTGAATATGCGAATGCCCGCCCCCGCGCCGAAACGAAGCTTTAACCGCGAGTTCACGTTGCGCAGCCCGATCCCCTTACGCCGCGGCGGCTCTCCGCGTTCTTCGGCGCTCCGGGCCGGCGGCCGCAGCGAGACGCTCGTCCGCAGCTCCTCCCGCAGCGCGCGAAGCAGCAAAGCGTCGATGCCGACGCCGTTGTCCCGGATCAGCACGGCGATGCGTCTCCCGACCGTCCGGATCCGGATGTCGATCTCCCAGGCGCCTTCCTTCGGCTGTAGTCCGTGCTCGAAGGCGTTCTCGATCAACGGCTGCAGCGCGAAGCGCGGAACGAGCAGCCTCGGCGTCGGCGCCTCTACGACGAACGACACTCGGCATCGCCCGAGGAAGCGCTGTTCCTGGATCAGCAAGTAGTTGCGAGCATGCTTGACCTCGTCTTCCAGGGACGCCGTCTCGGAGCCCGAGCCGATCGAATAGCGCAGCAGATCGCCGATCCCTTTCGCGACGCGGTAGATGTCCGGCGCGCCCTTCGACAGCGCCATTCCGCCGATCATGAGCAGCGCGTTATTGAGGAAATGCGGATTGATCTGCGCCTGCAGCGCCATCAGCTGCGCGTTCTTGACCTCGATCTCGCGCTGATATTCGTGTTCGATCAGCTCGCGGATGCGCTGGATCATCGAGTTGTAGCCGCGCTCGAGCAGACCGATCTCGTCCCGGCTGTTCACCGACGTCATCTCGAAGTGGCGGATCGGCGCCGTGCGCATCGTCTTCGCCAGGCTGACGATCGGGCGGCTGATGCGCAGCGACACCAGAATCGACGCCAGCACGGACAGTCCGGCGAAGAGGAGGCCCAGGGCGACGCCGGCGCGCACCGTGTCGCTCGCGCTTTCCGTCACCGCGGATATGGGAACCGCTTTCAACAACGTGAGCGCGCCGCCGTCGACCTGCTCGGCGAACAGGAAGTACCGCTCCGTCTTTCGGTAGCCCGCTTCGTCGTCCGCCTCGTCCGCGCTCGCCTGCCGGTAGATATCGAGAACGGCATCGTATTCGGCCGCGGACGAGGACCCCGTCAGCAGCTCTCCTTCGTCGTTCATCAGGAAGACGGCGCTGTCCGACTCCGAGCGGAGAATGTCGCCGACCTGCTTCCAGACGCCGTCGTTGATGCGGACCGACAAGCCGCCCAGCAGCGCGCGGTCCTCGAACCGATTGACGCTATGGAACGCGGAGACGCTGTCGCCCGTCTGCTTAAAGTATAAGTTCACCGGGCCGGCGGTCATGCGGCCCCAGGCGCCGTTTTCGATATGCAGAGAATGAATGAGCCCGCTCGTCGAGAAGTTGACCGAGTAGAGGCGTTGGTTCTGATGGGTGTAAAGCGAGAGCTCGTCTACCTTCCGCGAATTCGCGTAGAAGGCGGACGTCAGCGTCTCTTGGATATACCGCTGCGTTCGGAATTGCTCCCCAACGCTCGGATTGCCTATCGGATTCAGCCCGTCCATCAATGGCTCATTGATCTGCAGCGAGTAAAACAACACGTCGATTCGCTCGACCAGCTCGTCCAAATATTGCTGCGCCCACAGCATCCGAGAGCGATTCGCTTCGATGATTTCCTTCTCCACGGAGCTGCGCGTATTGTGAGTCGCCGTTAACGTCACGATCAGCACGGGAATCGTCGTCAGGCAGATCATCAGCAGCATAAGGCGATAACGGATGCTCGTTCTCATAAACATGCGGCGTCGCCCTCCAGGTCCGTCGTATCGGTCTGATGGTATTCGTCGCCGGCGGGTCGAAATCCTGTCTGGGGGGCGAACGGGGCGTTGGAGCGCGTTGACGTCTTTCGTTGGACGATATTGATCTGGATGCGGTACATGCCGCATGCTACAATGGAGAGAACAAACATTCTCTTCATGCGCAAGGAGGGGACGGCGGGATGGACAAGTTCTTGTACAAGCCGGGTGCGGCGGGAAGGAATTTGCTGCGGGAGGATAACCTGACCTACGACGATTATGCGAGCTGGGACGACGGGAACCGGTATGAGCTCGTCGACGGCCGGTTGGAGTTGATGAGCCCAGGGCCGAATACCGCGCATCAATTCATAAGCTTTGAAATTCAGAGACGCATCGCTCACACCTGTTCTAACGAAGCCATCATATTATCCGCGCCGCTCGACGTGATCTTATCGCCGCGCGAAGTGCGTCAGCCCGATTTGGTCGTAGTGCTGCGGCAGAACATGCACATCGTCACCAAACGGGGCATCGAAGGAGCGCCGGATATCGTCGCCGAAATCCTGTCCCCCTCCACTGCGAAACGGGATAAGATTAGCAAGATGAACGCATACGCCAAATACGGCATTCCGGAATATTGGATCGTGGACCCGGCCGCTTGCGTGCTGGACCAGTATGTATTGGGTGCGGACGGAAAATATGAATTGGCGAACGTATACGCCGGGGACGAACCGGTCGCCTCCCCGCGCCTGCCCTGCCTCGCGTTCGCGATGCAAGAGATCGCCGACAGCCTGCCCGAGGCGCTGCGGTGAGACGGCCTTACGCTCCTTCACTGGCTAGCCCTTACGTCCGGCTCCGATTTTCGTAACCCGCTCGACCGCCGAGCGCATGCCGCCCGCCCCATTCACACACTTCCGCCGTTTAGACTCTTTGCTTGGTCTCCGACGAAACGCCGTCCCTTGCTCCTCACGCTCATGCCTTTCCGTTTGCCCTGCTGCGGCTTCCGTTTCACGCCGGTTTCCTCTGCGACCGTTCTTCCCCGCCGAAGGCCGCGATGGAGCGGCGGGTGGGAGCGGCATTTTTGATGTTGCAGCATAAAATAGTATCCCCAAGCGGGAGCCTGCACTTAAGCGGATATTTCCGCTTAAAGCGGCGCAAGCGAAAGCCCCGCGACGAGCGGAACATTCCGCCGATCCCCGGGCTTTCCTGCGCCGGCGGCTAGCCGCCGCTCGTTCGGTCCTGCAGCTGCGCGAGCCGCTGGGCGCCCCATGCGAAGCCGCCGGACCGCAGCCGCTCCACCTTCGCCGGGTCCAGCTCGACGCCGATGCCCGGCTTCGCCGCGTCCGGTACGTGCAGGTACCCGCTCTCGTACCGGACCGGCTCGACGGCGATGTCGTCGACGTACAGCTCCGGCCCCGTCGGATCGGAGATCGAGGTCAAGTTCGGGAGCGACGCGCCGAAGATCGCCTGCGCCGCGGTGCCGAGGCTGAGCTCCTGCGTCGTGCCGATCAAGACGCCCTTGCCCGCGACCTCGGCGGCCGCGGCGGCTTTGCGGGCGGCCTCGAAGCCGCCGATAAAGACGAGCGCGATGTTGAGCACGTCGACGCAATCGCCCCGAAGCATCTCGTGCAGCTGCCGGAAGCTCCAGACATGCTCGCTGACCGGCAGATCGACGGCCATGCGGAAGTGGCGAAGCCCCTCGAAGTCGTTCCGGAACGCCGGGCTCTCGACCAGCTGCACGCCGTACGGCAGCAGCCGCTTCGTGACGCGCAGCGCCGACTTCCAATCCAGCAAGTGGCTGTAATCGAGCGACTTGATCGTCACGCGATGCCCGAATTCGGAGCGCACGCCGTCGAGGAACGCCTCGTCCGCGTCCGGGTTTACGCCCGCATACAGCCGGAAGGCGTCGAAGCCCTGCGCGAACCGTTTCCGCACGACATCCAGATTGGCGTCGACCTCCTCGAGCGTGCGGCTCCGGAAGATCGGGTAGCATACCTTCAGCTTGTCGCGGAGCCTCCCTCCGAGCAGCGCGCCGACGTTGACGCCGAGCGCCTTCCCCGCGAGATCGTATAACGCTAAGTCGACGCCGCAGCGGATGAAGGTCCCCTTCTCGTAATAATACATCGTCTCGGGAAACAGCTCCGCCAGCTCGCGATGGAGCGAGACGAGGTCGAACGGGTCGCGTCCGACGAGCTGCGCCCGCAGGGTCGCCCGCAAATCCTCGACGTCGATCGAATACTTCGGCAGATGCGAGAAGTCGGACATCTCCCCGACCCCCTCGATGCCTTCGTCGGTGTCGAGACGGACGATCCCGTGCTGGCATACAAAGCCCGTGTGCCTCGGGACCGAGACGACGTCGAGCCGAACGTCCGTAATTTTCATAGGCTTTAATCCCTCCTCCCGTTACGCCTACACCGAAATCGAAATCGTCTGGGTATGCGTGAAAAATTCCATCGCCGCGCGCCCCTGCTCCCGCGAATGCGAGCTGGACTTCTTCAGGCCGCCGAACGGCGCCTGGTATTCGACGCCCGCGGTCTCGCCGTTGACTTTGATCATGCCGGCTTCTACGCGGTTCGCGAACGTCATCGCCGTCTTCAGCGAGCCCGTGAAGATCGACGCGCTGAGCCCGTACTCCGTCCCGTTCGCCAGCGCGATCGCCTCGTCCAAGTCGTTCGCTTCCATGAGGGCAAGCACCGGGCCGAAAATCTCTTCCCGCGCAAGCGACATCTCGGGGGTCACCCGATCGAACAGCGTCGGCTCGACGTAGCAGCCGGCCTGCAGCTCGGGCCGATCCGGAGCGCCGCCGCCGTACAGCAGCCGGGCGCCCTCTTCCGCGCCGCGGCGGATGGCTTGCAGCACGGCGTCCCGCTGCGCCGGCGTGGCGACCGGCCCGACATACGTGTCCGGGTCCATCCCGTCCCCGACGCGAATCGCGCGGAGGCGCTCCAGCAACAGACTCGTGAACCGCTCCTTCGCGGATAAGGCTACGATGACCTTGCTCGTCGCGGTGCATTTCTGCCCGGCGCTCTTCATCGCGCCGGAAACGACCAGATCCGCGGCGCGTTCCAGCTCCGCGTCTTCCCAGACGACGACGGCGTTCTTGCCGCCCATCTCGAGCTGGTACTTCGCCCCCCGCTCCGACGCGACGCGGGCGATCCGGCTTCCGACCGCGTTGGAGCCGGTAAAGCTGACGCCGTCGACGAGCGGATGCGCCGTCAACGCGCCGCCGATGTCGGAGCCGGAGCCGTGCACCACGTTGACGACGCCCGGCGGACATCCGGCCTCGTCGAAGAGTTCCGCGAGTCTTGCGGCGGTGAGACCCGCATTCGTCGCCGGCTTCAGCACGACGGTGTTCCCGTACGCCAAGGCCGGCGCCAACTTCCAAATCGGAATCGCGACCGGGAAGTTCCACGGCGTAATCAGCGCCACGACCCCGAGCGGCACCCGCTTCGTGAAGAGCAGCGACGTCCCGTCCGACGCCGGAATATGCTCGCCGTTCGCGCGCAGCCCTTCGGAAGCGTAATACTTCAAGATGGCGGCCCCGCGCTGCGCTTCGCCTCTCGCTTCCGCCAGCGTCTTGCCCATCTCCTTCGCGATCGAACGCGCAACGTCCTCGGCCCGCTCCTCGAGGAGTAGCGCCGCTTGCAGCAGCATCGCGCCGCGAACCGCGCCGCTCGCGGCGCGCCAAGCCGGCAGCGCCCGATGCGCGGCGCGGACGGCGGCGTCCGCGTCTTCGGGCGTCGACAACGGCACGCGGCCGACCGTCTCCCGGACGTCCGCCGGATTGACATTCTCCGCATACGTCCCGGAAGACGGCGGCGTCCAAGCGCCGTCGATATAGTTCAGTCGCGTCTCCATGCCGAGCCTCCCTCCTCCTTCCGATCTGTCGAAGCCGCAAAGTCTCATGCCTCCGGCAGCAAGCCCCACGTCCGCAGGATGCGGGACACCTCCCGCTTCTCCTCGGCGGCGAGCGGCGCGATCGGCGGCCGAACGACGCCGTTCCCGCGGCCCAGCTGCGCCATCGCTTCCTTGACGACGCTGACGTTGTCGCCGCTCAGGCGCTGCTCCCGAAGCCGTTCGAACGGGCGCGTCTCTTCCCACAGGCGCATCGCTTCCTCGAACCGCCCGAGCCGGAGCGCCTCCGCCATGGCGAGCGAGCGTCCCGGATCGACGTTGGCGAGCCCCGACGTAAAGCCGACCGCGCCCGCGGCGTAGAAGAACGGCGCCCATGTCTCCGCCGTGCCGCAAATCCACTCCAGCGCGCTCCCGATCTCCCGCGCCGCTTGCGCGAACGCGGGCAGATGGTTGACCGCGTACTTGACGCCGACGACGTTCGGAATCGCCGCCGCCTCCCGAAGCGTCGCCGCCGAAATCCCTTCGCTCCGAACGTACAGCACGATCGGCAGCGACGTCGCGTCGGCGATCCGCCGGTAATAGTCGAGCACGCCGTCCTCGCGCTGGAACGGATGCGCGGGCTGATGAATCATCAGCCCGTCCGCCCCCGCCCGCTCCGCATGCGCCGCGAGCGCGGCGGCCGTCTTCGCGTCGTGCCCGACGCCGGCGACGATCAGCCCGCGGCCCCCCGCGGCTTCGACGGAAAGCGACGCGACGCGCTTCGCCTCCTCGACGTCGAGCGAATAAAATTCTCCCGTGTTTCCGCACGGATATAACGCGTCCAGCCCGCGATCGATCAAGAAGCGGATCCCGTCGACCAGCGCGTCTTCCTCGATCTCTCCGTCGGGCCGGAACGGCGTGACCGGGATCGCGTTCACCCCTCGAATACGTTCTCTGAATCGTTCCTGCGCTTGTTCCTGCATGCGTCGCGTCTCTCCTCCTCTTACTCGGCCTTCTGGAACGCCATCCGCCCTCCGTCCACGACGAGGGACGCCCCCGAGACGAAGCGCGCCTCGTCGGAGGCGAGGAACAGCGCCGCGTTCGCAACGTCCTCCGGCATGCCGAAGCGGCCCAGCGGATGCGACGCCAGCATCGTCCGCTCCTTCGCTTCGCGGTCCTCGAACAGCTGCAGATGCGCTTCCGCGAGCGGCGTCAGGATGAAGCCCGGGCATAGATTGTTCGCCCGGATGCCCTGCCCGCCGAACTCGACGCAGAGGCCGAGCGTCATCGCATGCAGCCCGCCCTTCGCCGCGTGATACGGGAAGTGGCGCTGCTGCGTGCGATACACATGCGTGGAGGAGACGTTGACGATGCTCCCGCCGCCGGCGTTCGCCATATGCGGAATGGCATGCTTGCAGCAATGCCAAGCGCCCTTCAAGTTCGTATTCATCACGCGTTCCCAGTCGTCCTCCGTCGCGGTCAAGACGTTCGTATGGCCCGTCACGCCCGCGTTGTTCACCAAGACGTGAAGCGCCCCGTACGCATCGACCGCCTCCTCGACGACGGCGCGCGCCTCGGCTTCGCTTCGCAAATCCGCCCGGACGAAGCGGGCGTCTCCTCCCCGGGCGACGATCGCCGCGACGGTCTCTTCGCCCGTAGGAGCGACGTCGTTCGCGACGACGCGGGCGCCCTCCTTCGCGAATCGCAGCGCGATGCTTCGGCCGATGCCGGAGCCCGCGCCGGTGACGACCGCCGTCTTGCCGCGCAGTCTCATCGGACGGACACCTCGGCTTCGTCCGCCGCTTCGAACAACCAATCCAAGTCCTCCGCCTTGCCGGCGCCCGCGACGTCCCGCGCGCGCAGCGGCGGATCCGCCTTCACGACGCCCGCGATCAAGTACGCCCCCTGCCCGAAGACGAGCCGATGCCGCCCCGCCTCGTACAGGAAAGCATGAATATTCACGCTCGGTTGGAAAAAGACGCTAACCCCGTTCTTCAGCACCGGCGACAAGCCTCCCCGATCGTCCGCGTGCGTGTTCTCCTCGAGATTCGGCACCTTCAGCCACTGCGGATCCGCGGAATTGAAATACCCGACGAGGATGCGGGCGGGCTCCTTCAATTCGATGTCGAGATGGACCCCGTCCCGAATCGCCGCGTCGCAGCTGAACCGGATCGCGGTCGCGCCGTCCACCTCCTCCGCCACGTTCGACGCGAGCAGATCGGCGTCGGTGAACAGCTTGCTTTGCTTGCGCAGCGCATACGTCTCCGCGTCCGGCGAATGAAGGACGAACGCCGCCGGCGCGTACCGTTCGATCGGCCGGACGGACTCGACGACCGGCGCCGGCAGCCGGCCGGCTCGGAGCGACTCCAGCCGCTGCAGGAAGACGTCGAACTCCGCCTCGTACAGCGGGAGGCAATCTTTCCAGTGCCGGTACGCCTCACCATCGGGGAACGGCACCTTCCGCTGCGGCGTCTGCATGCTGTTGGCGTACAAGTACGTTCGCTCGGTCAGCTCCGTCAGCTTGCGGTACTGCGCGAGGCTCTCGCGGAAATGCGGCACGGCCGCCTCCAATCGCTCCACCTGCGACGCGTAATCGCCGGCGGCGAGCGCCTTGTACGTCAAAATGTCGATCGCCGCCCGGACTTTATGCGTATAAGCGCGCGTCATTAAACCGATCGCCTCGATATCGGCCGCGAGCCGCTCGAACTCGTCGCGACCGCTCGCTACGAACGGGCGAGCCCGCACGATCGCCCGCTCCGCCTTCTCGGCGTGCCGTTCGACGGCCTCGATCACGTCGAGCGGCGTCTCCCCGATATGCGGCTCTCCCGCCAACTCGCGCTTCACGAATACGTCGAGCCGCTCCCCCTCCGGCGCTTGGCATTCCCACAGCTCCGCCCAAGGGCGGTAGCGCTCCGGATTCGTCAGCTGGCTCATCGTCATGCCGAGGCTCATCGTCTGGCGATTGCCCTCCGTGATGCCGAATCGGCGCAGCAGCTGCGGCGCGTTCTCCCCCGACGCCTCGTACGCGTCCAAGATCGCCTCGCCCGC
Source organism: Paenibacillus sp. (assembly GCF_031177825.1). Classification (GTDB taxonomy): domain Bacteria; phylum Bacillota; class Bacilli; order Paenibacillales; family YIM-B00363; genus Paenibacillus_AE. The sequence continues at coordinate 140,851 of NZ_JAPSKE010000005.1, forward strand.
CTCGGCCGAGCCGTATCGTTCCGCGATCTTCCCGATCCAGTAGGCTCGCTCCGTCCGCGGGTCCAGGTCCGGATTCCAGGCGTAGCGGAACCACGCGGCGAACCAGATCCAGTCCCGCTCCAGCTGCAGCAGGCGGGGGCTCGCCTTGTCAGGCGCGTACGGCCAATCCCAATAAAACAGCGGATACAGATGGATGCCGTTCGCCTCCAGACGGTACTTCGCCGCTTGCACGCATTTCTGAATGAAGCTCGGCGATCCGTACCGGAACGGCTCCAAATTCGCAAGGATATGCACGTTGAAAAGGTGGACGGAATGCAGCGAGCTCAGATGCCGATGAATGTCCTGCCAACGGCCGCGCGGCGTGTACGTCGTCAGCGATTCGCCGTTATACTTGGCTTCCGTGAACAAATTCGCGTATTTCGGGATCGCGGCTTCCATCACCTTCTCCGAAGGAATCGCATGCGCCCTTACGATGATCGGCGGCAGCTCCTTCCGATCGAGATCCTTCAGCCCCTCGTTCACGCCCGTCAGAATCGTCTCGTTGAACCACTCGACGCCGTACAGAGCGCCTTGCAGCGCTTCCCCGAGGCAAACCATCAAGCCGACGTTCGGGAACGATCGGATGAAGGCGGCGATCGACCGAATGTAATAGTCGCTCGTAAGCGGAAGCGGCTTCGGCTGGTGCAAATCCAGCCCGTGCTTCTCCGCGAACGGCAGCGGGATATGAATGTTGTAAAATTTCAACACGAGCCAGATGCCGCGGCGGTCGCACTCCTCCGCCAGCCACCGGAACGTCTCCGCGTTCAGGCGAAACTCGTCCTCGGTCACCTCGAGCGCTTCCGGATACTCCGGCAGTCGAACGAGCGAGGAGAACGGATGCCCGGACCACACGTACACGACGTTGCAGCGGTAGTCCAGCAGCCGATCCAGGTGATCGATCCAGAGCGCTTTGTCGTAAAACCACGGGAACCGGCCCGGCGTAATCGGGTATTCGTACGTGCGCCGCGGCGGCTCCACCTTCGTCAGCTGCAAGGGGACGACCGGCCCGCGCAGCTTCATGACCGGCGCGTCGCCGAAGGCGAGCTCGTCGGGCAGGGCGCCGCGCGCCGCGACGACGGCGGCCAGCTCCTGGCAGCCGTACAAAGCGCCCGTGTCTCCGCCGCCGGCCACCACATATAAGTCGCCCGGCAGCCGCGCCAGATAGAACCCCTCGCCCTCCGGCGGCGCCGTGTGGTACAGCAGCACCTCGCGTTCCTCCAGCTCGCGAATGAGCTCGTTCGTCCGGCGATCGCCGACGACGATCTTCGGCCCTTCGATGCGCCGATAGTCCGAGATCGACCACGTCTCCGCCGTCTCCTCGACATCGTATCCGGCCGCGCGCAGCGCCTTCTCGATCAAGCCGGCGCCGAACCGCAGCCGCGGCGCCGCGTCGGCGGGTACCGCTATCGTCGCTTTCATCGCTTTCGTCATCGATGCCTTGCCTCCTCCGACGTTCCTTGTTCTTATTGCGCAGACTTCCGATGCAGCTCGAGCAATTGCGTCAGTCCGGCTTGATTCAGCTCTTGCACGTACTGATTCCATACCGCGTCGTCGTTCACGTCGACCTGCCCCATGATCGCCTTCACGTAAAATTGCTCCGCGATATCCGTCACGCCCGTGATCAGGCTGTTCGCCGTCTCGCGGTCCTCGGCGGACAGGTCGAACGCCGTGAACGGCACGAACGGCTTATCCTTGAACGCTTCCGATACCGCCAAGTCCGTCTGCCGATCTTCGTTCGATGCGACGTACTCCGGGTCCGTGACGAGGAATTCGATGAAGCCGGTCTTCTGGAACATCTCGTGTTTATCCGCCGCGCCGTTGCTGTATTGCGGCTTGCCGTCCACGACTTCGTACGTCTCGCCTTCCACGCCGAGCGTGTGGAACTTCACGCCTTCCGGCGACGCGGCCCAGTTGAAGTATTCGAGCAGTCGATCCAGACGATCGCCTTCGACCTTGTTCGTTATGATAGGACCGTACGAAAAGAACGGCAGCTCGCGGTCGACGAAGCCCGGCTTGTCGCCCGTCGAGAGGTTGACCGGCGCCCAATCCCATTGCGCTTACGGCGTATCCTGCATTAGATTTTGGAAATACGCCGCGCGCGTCGCGTAATCGTACATAAGGAAGGAGCGGCCGCTCACGCCGCGCTGCGTCCATTGTTCCGTCGTCATCGTCGGAAACTCTTTTTCGATCAAATCTTCCTTGTACAGCTTATTGATGAACTTGAGCGACTCGCGGAATTTGTCCGTCGCCTGCGCGTACATGACTTCGCCGTTCGCGTCCGGATCGCGGTAGAAGCCTTCGAAGCCGTACCACATATCCCCCGGCAGACGATAGGCGTTCACGGCGATGCCGATGACGCCGTCCTTGCCGCGGTTCGAGATCGGCACGGAGTCCGGATACGCGGCCTTGATCGCCTTCAGCGCCGCGTACAGCTCGTCGAGCGTCTCCGGGAATTTCAGACCGAGCGCGTCGAACACGTCCTTGCGGTAAATCCACGCCTTCGAGTGGCTGCGATAGTTTTTCGCCGGCAAGTAGTACAGCTTCCCGTCCGGATTTTGCGCGAATTGGGTGACGACGTTCCATTCCTCGTCCGTCCACCATTTCCGATATTCCGACAGCGCGTCCATATAGTCGGAGAGCGGCACCAGGAAGCCAGCCTCGCCCCACCGCTTCACTTCCGCCTCGTGGTTCAAATTCGGGATGTAGTCCGGATAGTTGCCGCTGGCGAACAAGACGCTCAGCTTCTCCAAGCCTTCCCCCAGCGTGATGTAGTTCGTGTCGGTCTTGATGTTGAACTTCTCCATTACCAACTTGTCCTTCATCGTGGGATTTTCGTCCGGCAAATTTTGATATTCGGCCACAACGTCATACTCCAGCAGCTTCGGCGCCGCGTCCGCGGGCGCCGGCGCCGGATCGCCCGACGGGGTTTCGGCCGGTGTCCCCGTTTCGGCGCCGGTCGACCCGGAATCGCCGGAGCTGCAGGCCGATAAGACGAAAGACAGTGCGACGATCAAGCTGACCCATGCGGCGAACGTTCTCTTTTTTTGCATCGCTACCAACCTCCTCATGATCTGTTCCATCTCTTCCCCTCAGCTGTCGAGTTGCATCCTCCCTTGCAGGCTCCCCTCTCGGTGTCCGTCGGACCGTTGGCCGCAGGCGACCGGCGGCACCCCCTTTCCCTGTTTCCATTGCGTCAGCCCTTGAGCGAACCGATCATGACGCCCCGGACGAAGTATTTCTGGATGAACGGGTACAACGCGAGCATCGGCAGAATCGAAATGACGAGCGTGCCGTATTTCAAGCTCTCCGAATTCGCCTGCGTCTGATAGTCGATCGGGCTGCCTTGCATCAGATTCTGAATTTGCGATTGAAGCACGATCTGCCGCAGGATGAGCTGAAGCGGGTACTTCTCGTTCGAGTTGATGTAGAGCAGCGCTTGGAAATAAGAGTTCCAATGCTGCACCGCGTAGAACAGTCCGATCGTCATGACCGATGCCATCGACAGCGGCAGCACGATGCGGACGAGCGCCTGCATGTCGTTACATCCGTCGATCTTCGCCGACTCCTCGATTTCCTTCGGGAAATTTTTGAAGAACGACAGCATGATGATCATGAAGTACGTGTTGATCGCCAGCGGCACGGTCAACGCCCAGAACGAATCGTACATGCCCAACGAGTTGACCAAGAGGAATTTCGGCACCAAGCCGCCGCTGAAGAACATGGTGAGCAGGAACATTTTCAGGAAGAAAGAACGGAAAGGCAGTCGGCTCTTCGACAACGGATACGCCGTCAACACCGTCATCGCCATATTGACGGCGGTGCCGAGCGCCGTAATGACGACGGAGTTCAGGAACGACTTCGGAATAAGGAAATTGCTGAAGATGAGCTTATACGCCGTCAAGTCGAAATTCACGGGCCACAGGAACACGTTGCCGGCGACGATGTCCTTCGGTCCGCTGAACGAGATAGAAACGACATGGATGAAGGGCAGCAGCGTGATCAGCAGGACGACCGCCATCGTGACGTGCGTCGCGACGTCCAACAACCTAGAGGATATGGATCGATCTCTTACCATCGCGTATCACCTACCATAAGCTTTCGCTCGTCAGTTTGCGGGATGCGTAGTTCGCGCCGACCAAGATCAGCAGGTTCACGACCCCGTTGAACAATTCGACCGCCGTGCCGAAGCTGTAGCTCATATCGACGAGGCCGCGCCGGTAAATATAAGTCGACAGCACGTCCGCCGTCTCGTATGTCGCCGGACTGTACATGAGAAGCACCTTTTCGACGCCGACGTCGAGCAGGCCGGACAAGCTCAGCAGCAGCATGACGACGATCGTCGTCTTCAGCGCCGGCAGCGTAATGTGCCAGATTTGCTGCGAGCGTCTCGCGCCGTCGATGACGGCGGATTCGTACATCTCCGGATTCACCTTGGAGAGGGCGGCCAAGTAGATGATCGATCCCCAGCCGAGCTTCTGCCAGATGTCCGACGTGACGAACAGCGTCCGGAACCAGTCCGCGTCCCCGAAGTAATATTTCGGCTCGATGCCGAACAGCGCGCCGAGGATGTTGTTGATCGCGCCGGACTCGGGCGAGAGGAGCATCTTCAGCATCCCGACGACCGCGACGGTGGAGATGAAGTACGGCAAGTAGCTGACGGTCTGAATGACCTTCTTATACAACAAGTGTCGGACCTCGTTGAGCAGGATGGCGAACAGAATCGGCGCGGGAAACCCGAAGATCGTGTTGTATACGCTAAGCAGAATCGTGTTGCGCAGCAGCTTCCAGAAATTCGGGCTCTCCACGAAGACGATGAAGTGTTTGAGGCCTGCCCAGGAGCTGGTGAAGACGTTTACAATATAGCCGACATTCGCGTTCAGCCGGAAATCCTTGAACGCGACCAGAATGCCGTACATCGGCAAGTATTGGAACACTACGAAATAGACGAACCCCGGCACGAGCATCAACAATAGAAAACGATGCACCGCCACCTCTCTCCTCAGCCGCCTCCACTTTCCGATCGAGGCCTGCTCGGGACGAATCGTAACCTGCTGCCGCAAATCCATCGCTTTCTCCCCTTCGCCGATTTCGCGGCCCGCCTCGCCGGCGCCGCCGCTCGATGCCAATGTAGCAGGGCATGGCGCGATGCCGCAAGGTACATTCCCTTCGATCGGCACCCAACTCCTCGGAAGAACGGAGAAACACTCCATTCTTCCGGTCGGCACCCGAATCTTACGATCGATGTCCTTCCGGTATCGTCCATGCCCTGCGCGGGATTCGTGGACTCGATAAGGCTTAAGCTTCGATGCCCCGCTCGTCCAGGATATCCTGCACCCGGACGCGTTCCCCTCCGTTCGCAGCGCTTCGGCGCATCGCCTCGAGAACGGCGATCGTTCGCACGCCCTCCTTGACGTCGGGGTACGGTGTCGCGCCACGGTCCAACGCGTCGGCGAAATAATCGATGTAATTCTGGTATTCGCCCGCGTGGTGACTCTCTCCCTCGAAGCGGAAGTAATAGCCGTGAAGATCGTCGAACGTGCGGACGTTCTTCCCCTCTCCGGCGAAGTGCGTATAATAATGCAGTCGAAAATATTCCGCTCGCGAGCTCCCCCTCGTCCCGCGCAGCGTGCACTGGATCGTCGGCTCCGCATCCCGGCCGAGCGTCGGAAGCGTGTAGCTGCCCGAGACGACGCCGATCCGTCCCGCCCCGTCCCGCAGCAAAAACCTCATGCTGTCCCAAACGTCGAGTCCGTAGCTTCGGCTCGTCTCGCTGCACCGTCCGTACCCGACGACCTCCTCGACTCCCGGTAAGTACCAGCGGACCAAGTCCGCCGCGTGAATCATGAAATTGTACATCCAGCTGAAGCCCGCTTGCCGGCTCCACCCCTTCTCGAGAAACCAGCGCCCGTCGGTGATGTAATGCGCCTCGACCGTCTCGAGCTCGCCGTGCTTGCCGGCTTCGAAGTCCTCCCGCTGCCGCAGCATCGGCTCGAAAAACCGCGAGCTCTGCCCGACGAACACATGCTTGCCGGTCCGCTCCGAGAGCTCGATGAGCTCCTGGGCGCCGTCCAGCGACAACAGCAGCGGCTTCGTGCAGATCGCGTGCTTGCCGGCCTCGAGCGCCTGCTTCACATGCGCGTAATGCAGCTGATCCGGCGTATAAATCGCGATCGCATCGATCGCGTCGTCCTGCAGCAGCTCCTCGTACGACGTCGTCCACCGATCGAAGCCGAACTCGTCGGCCCGCGCCCGGCAGACGTCGGGGTTCAGGTCGCATACGCGGCGAAGCTCCCACCGATCGCTCTGCAACGCGGCGGACATAATACTGCGCCCTTCGCCTAAACCGACGACGCCGAGCGTATATCCTTGCTTCGTTGTCATATCCGTTCATCCTCTCGTCTATGAATCTATCCCCATTATAGGAAGGGTGGAGGAACGGGTCTCTATCCGATGTTGCGGAATAGTTAAGCGATTTTGCTGCCGGAAGCGATCCTAGACGAGGAAAATCGAGGAGGCTATACTGAGGGATAGATAAGGGAGAGGGGCGAAAACGCGATGACGAATCCGTACCAACTGAAGCAGCTCGTTCCTCATCTGGATCCCGCGTTCCCGTTCAACGTGTTCGACATCGTACCGCCGGAGAAGCAAATCATGCATCTGCACTGGCATGACGACTGGGAGATCGTCTATTTCAGACAGGGCAACGCCGTCTTCCATATCGGATCGGAGCGGGTGCGCCCGCAGCCCGGCGATCTGCTCTTCGTCAACCGAGGTCTCATCCATACCGGCTTCGCGGAGGATGACGGGAAGGTGCGCTACGCCGCCGTCGTCTTCCATCCGTCTCTCGTCGCCGGATCGTTGGCGGACGCCTATCATTTGCAAATCATCGGCCCGTTCGCCTCCGGGAAGAGCTTCTTTCCCATTCATATCGGCGCGGAGCATCCTCAGCATCCTTCCGCGGTCGCGCTCGTGGAGGACTTGATCGCCGAATACGGCGCGAAAGCCAAGGGATACGAGCTGGCCATTCGGTCTAAGCTTCATCTGCTGCTCATTCATCTGCTCCGCCACCACGACGTGTCCGGCGGCCGCACCCGGGTGCACGGCTTCGACGAGGAGCTGTACGGACGGTTTAAGGAGCTGATCGCCTACATCGAGAACCGTTACGCGGACAAGCTGACCGTGCAGCTCGCCGCTTCCATCGTCAACTTGAGCGAATACCACTTCTGCCGCACCTTCAAGAAAATTACGGGCAAGACGTTCGTCGAATACGTCAACTTGCACCGCATCAACGCCGCCGAGCGGCTGCTCGTCGACACGACGACGCCGGTGACGGAGATCGCTTACCGCGTCGGCTTCAGCAGCATCAACTACTTCAGCCAAATGTTCAAGCACTACAAGCGATGTTCTCCGTCGCAATGCCGGAAACGGCAGGGCGCGCATGGAGAGTGAGGGCGCTTCGCTCCTTCGCTACTTCGCTACTTCGCTACTTCGCTCGTCCGTCAAGCCTGCTCCGGCCTGTCCGGCCTGCAAAACTACAGGTATTTAACTCCGGAGTACCCCGCCACGGCTTCGCTCCTGCAATAATGCAGCTATTTCACCCCTTTTGGAAGGTGCGGAGCTCAAATAACGATTCATTTGCAGTTATTCGGTCGTTTTCGGCCATCAGCGCACTTTTTACCTGTATTTTCGCAGCTGCGCCTCCTTCGCCGGGGTGCCCCGCTCGTTAACGAGCAAGGACAACCCGACAATTTACAATCCTTATGTTTGCGGAATTTAGGGGAAACCGCTTTCGTTTACGTGATATACTCGTTACAACATCAGGACAAGGCGGTATTACAATGAGCTTTCTAAAGACGCTGACGAACAGCTATTTCGCCAAGCTCGTCTTTTTCGGTTGCTTCCTTACGACGCTGCCTCTGCTCGCGTTGGGTTTTTATTCGTACAAAACCACGCTTGATATGACGGAGGCGCGGACGAATCGAGAAACGATGCAGCTATTAATCCAATTGCGGCTGACGACGGAACAAGTGCTGAAGACGGCGACGCATTCCGTAACGCAGACGGCAAGCTCTCCGGTAACGGAACGGAGCCTCGAGTCGAGTTTCAAAGGAGAAGACTTCCGGTTATACAAGGATCTGACTGCGAGCCTTCGTAACTTGCAAACCTTCGATACCGGGATCCAAGACATCCTGTTCGTCAACGCGAGACAAGGGTGGACGGTCGGCAACGACGGCCTGCGGCGTTGGGACCCGACGCGAGACGACCTCGCGTTCGACCGTTATTCGGACGAACGAACGGAGGATGCGTATTGGGCCTTCCAAGCGCATTCCGCTTTCCCCGGTCAGCCGATCGATTCGGATCCGAGATGCAACCGTCACCTCGAATACGTCGTAAAGCTTCCCGTGGATCGGTATGAAAAATCCGGCCTGCTCCTGACGCGGATTCCGGTGTGCGAGATGCTGCGGTTTTTCCCCCAATCCGAAAAACAGTACTTCATATTGGACGAATCGATGCGAGTCATCGTCGCCGACCGCCCGGAAGTATTGGGGCGTTCTCTGACGGACGTAACGACGTACGAACCGACGGACGTCGCCGACTTGCAGGACTTCTTTAAAAGCGAAATCGACGGCCGACCATACGTCCTAACTTACCACCGCTCTTCGACGAACGGATGGACGTACTTGTCCGCGACCCCGATGAGCGAACTGACCCGCGAATCCGAACGAATCGGTTGGTTTACGTTTTATTTATGCTTAGCCTTTTTGTTGGCCGGCGCCGGCATGGTCTGTTGGTTCTCGCTTCGAATGTATAGACCGGTTCGCGCTTTGCTCCGCTCCGTTCTCCCGAAATCGGCCGCCGACGAACTTCCCGGTCGGCAGAACGAATTCCAGTGGATCGGCCAACAATTCCAGCGCTTACGGCAGTCGAAGGAGAAGCTTGAACAAGAGCGGTCCGCTCATATGAATCATGCGAAGAGTTACTTTTTGCTTCGGCTGCTCCAAGGCGACATTCGTCCCAAGGAAATCGACGAACAGCTGCGAACGTTCGGCTACGCGGCGCACGCGGCGCAATGGCGCCAAATGGCCGTGCTGTCCATCCAATTCGATGCCTTGGAACAATCCCGGTATCGGGAGTCCGACCGATCGTTGCTATTGTTTGCCGTCGGCAATATCGTAGAGGAACTGATTCCGGAACACCGGCGGCTATCGCCGACGATCATCGACAAGACGCAAATCGCGCTCGTCGGCGATTCGAACGCCGACGAGGCGGATTTCGCGCGCGGCCTGGAGCAGTACGCCTTGCAGATTCAATCGACGGTCTCCTCCTTGTTGGGTCTGTCCGTCAGCGTCGCGATCAGCCAGCCGTTCCAAGCGTTCAGGGAAGCGCCGCGCGCCTTCCAGGAGGGAGCGGAGGCTCTGCATCATCGGATGCGGCTCGGGGGCGGCCTCGTCGTCCGGTACAGCAGCTTGCCGCCCAACCAAAAATTCGCCATCGCTTATCCGAAACGGTGGGAAGACGCCCTCACCGATTCCATTCGGCTGACGGAACCGGAGCAAGCGCATGAAGCGCTGGACCGGCTGCTTCGCGAGATTTTCGCCGTCGAACGCCATCCGAAGGAATATCAGATCGCTCTGGCGAGACTCTTGAACCAATTAATTATCGTGATGCAAGAGCTCGGCGTAAGTATCGGCAGCGTATTTCGCGACAACGAATCCCCCTACGATCGCTTGTTTCAGTTGAAGACGCTCGCCGAGATCGAAGCTTGGTTGAAGACTGACATCGTCGCCCCGATGATCGACACGCTGCTGGAGCGCAAACAAGCGCAGTATCGACATCTGTCCGAAGAAATGATCGCTATGATTCATAATGAATTCGACACGGATCTGACGTTGGAGAAATGCGCGAAGCGGATGCACTATAACATTAGTTACTTGAGTGGCGCGTTCCGCAAGGAAGCCGGACTCTCCTTCAGCGAATACTTATCCAACTACCGCCTTCATATGGCGAAAAAGTGGCTCCTCGAAACCGAAATGTCGATTAAAGACATCGCGGAACGTCTGCAGTACAACAATTCGCAAAACTTCATTCGCGCCTTCCGGAAAGCGGAGCAAATGACGCCGGGCCAGTATCGCAAGGAAGCCTGCCGCCCGGAGTAAATCGGCGGAACGAGAGCGCGGACGAACACATCCGTCCGCGCTCGATTGCGTTACTTCCCTGGCTTATAGTGCTCATTGATTTCCTCGATCACCTTGCCGCCGCCGTCCTTGACCCACTTGTCGATCGCCGCTTGGAACCCCGCTTCGTCGATATCGCCCATTATGAACTTGTATGTCGCGTCGATAATGATCTGCTGCAGCTGAACGCCCTTCTCGTCTCGAGTCGGCGAGTCGAAGCCCGCCGCCGGATCGTTGATCAGAAGATTGTTGTTATCGGCCATCGCATCGTTCGTTTGCGACTCCAGCTCCGTCGCCTCGTAAGCGGTCAACCCTGCGATCGTCTCCGGTCCCCCGACGCGCAAGCTTAAGAACGGACGCACCTCGCGATCTTTGATCGCGGTTTTCTCCGGCTCGCTGAACACCTTCGCTTGGCCGTCGACGACTTCGTAATGCTCGCCCTCGATGCCATAGCTGATCAAATTGTAGATCTCGGGATTCATGAGGTGGTCGAAGAAAGCCAGCGCCTTCTTTAGTTGCTCTTCGCTCTTTACCGAAGACTTCGGGAACAACACCATGTTTCCGAACCCCGGAACGGACCATACGCCCCATTGTCCCGCAGGCCCCTTGATTCGGTTGACGACGGCCAGCTCGGTCTCCGGCATCGCGGCCGACATGTCCCGCTGATAGCCCGGAGCGGCACAGATGCAGCCGATGTACACGCCCGCCTTGCCGGACTTAAACAACGCTTCGTGATCGGGCTTGCTGGTCACCGGGAAATCGTGATTGATCAACCCTTCGTCCAATAATTTCTTAAAGAATTTCATCGTTTCGACGTATTCCGGAAACATGAATTCCGGACGAAGCTCGCCGCCTTGATCCCCCCAGTTATTGGGCGTGCCGAAATACGAGCTGACGGTCTTGAACGCGCCGTAGACGAGATCGCTCCGATCCGCTAGGCCGATCGTGTCCGCTTGGCCGTCGCCGTCGGGATCTTGTTCCTTGAACGCCTTCATCATGGCGTACAGATCGTCGATCGTCTCCGGCGCCTTCAACCCCAGTTGATCCGCCCAGTCTTTTCGGTAAATGACCCCTTGTCTGGATAAAGGAGTCGCGGAATACACGCCGTACATTTTGCCGTCGACCGCGCTGTTCTTTAACACGGTAGGGTCCAAGTTGCTCAGATAAGGGAATTCCTTGAGATAGGGACCGATTTCCCAAAATTGCCCCGCGCGCAGCGCGCTTTTGAAATTGTTGTAGATCGCGATATTCCCGACGTATACCGCTTGAGGCAAGGCGTCGGTCGCCAGCGCGGATATCACCTTTTCCTCGTAGGACGCGTTCGGCACCCAATTGATTTCCAGCTTCGTATTCGTCTTCTCCTCGAGGACGCGCAGCAATTTGTCGCTCGGCAGTTCGGGCGTATGCAGTACGGTCATGACGCTCAGCTCGAACGGCGCGTCGGCCGAGGACCCGTTCGCCGCCGACGACGCCGGTTCCTCCCCGCCGGCGGACGAGCATGCCGCAGAGACGACAAGCAGCGCAAGGGATACCGCGAACGCGCTCCAACGCCGCCCCCTTCTCCTTCTAATGGTTCCGATCATTCGTTTTTGACCTCCTGTGAACCGAGATAGTGGTCTTGCCCCCTCATCGTAGCGCAGAACTTCGGAGGACGACGATAATCCGGACATTAGAAAACCCGCATGAGATGCGGGTTTCCCGGGGGTACGCGAAGAAATGATTATCCGATTTATTCATGGCGTCGACGTCTTGCGCCGGTACTGCTCGTTGTATTCCGCGATCATCTTATCGCCTCCCTGCGCCCTCCACTCGACGACCGCCTCCCGGAATCCGTCGTCGTCGATTTGCCCCAGCATGTATTGGTAGGCGGCGTCCGCGATCCGTCGCTGTAACCGTCCCCCGAGCTCGTCGAAGGTTCTCGATTCGAGTCCGAGCGTAGGGTCGTCGATAAGCATGTTGTCGTTGTCTTTAATCCGTTCGCCGACCTTGACGGACAACGCGTCGGTCTCGTAAGGAGGCATGGCGTCGATGGTGCTCGGTCCCCCGATCTGGAGTTGGATCAGCGGCTTTACTTCCCGTTCCACGACTTCCGGATCGGCGATCATGTTCGCTTTCCCGTCCGTCTTCTCATAATGCCGCCCCTCGATCCCGTACTGCAGCAGGTGGTAAACCTCAGGGTCCATTAAGGCGTCGTAGAAGGACAACACCCGCTCCAGCTCCGCCTCCGACGAAATCGAAGATTTCGGAAACAGAAAAGCGGCTCCGTACCCAGGAATCGACCATACGCCGGGGCCGTTCGGGCCCTCGATTCGATTCGCGACGTCGACTTCCGCCTTCGGATTCCGCTTTGCGGCTTCGCGATACAGACCGACGGCATCGCTCAACGAGCCGATGTACGCGCCGGCGGTACCGTTAATGAACAGGTCGCGCTGCGCGCTCTTGCTCGTGACGGGAAAGTCCGCGTTCACCGCCCCCCTCTCCCGAAGCGAACGAAAAAAATTCATCGTCTCTATGTAGGCCGGGAACATAAATTCAGGCTCCAGGCCTCCGTCCTTGACGCCCCATTGGTTCGGAACGCCGAAATACGAGGAGACGGTCTTGAACGCCCCGTATACCATGTCGTTGCGTTCGGCTAACCCGATGGTGTTTCTTAGGCCGTCGCCGTCGGGGTCTCGCTCGGCGAAGGCGACGAGCATCTCGAACAGCTCGTCCACGGTCGTCGGCGGTTCCAAGCCGAGGCGATCCAGCCAATCTTTTCGATAGATCACGCCTTGCCGGGAGCGTGGGCGCTCTTGGTACAAGCCGTAAATTTTTCCGTCGACCGCCGCGCTTCGGAGCACGTCTTCGTCAAGGCGCCGCAGGTTTCCGTATTTCTCCAGGTACGGACCGATTTCCCAAAATTCTCCGTGTCGGATCGCGTCCTTAAGCTCCTTGTAGAAGGATTGGCTGCCCGTAGAGACGGCCATCGGCAGGGAGTCGGTCGCCATGGCCGCCTTGAGTTTCTCGTAATAAATCTCTCCCGAAATCCACTTCACGTCCAGCTCCGCGCCGGTCTTCCGTTCGACGAGCTTCATCACCTCGTCGTCGGGCAGCTTCGAAGTATGCAGCACGGCCATGATGCTAATCTCGAACGGCGTTTCCTCGGAAGCGGGGCGTGGCGTCCCGTTTCGTTCGCCGCACGCCGTTGCGAAAAGCATGGCCGCGCTCGCAAGCAAGAGCAACCATCTTTGATGTAAACGCATATGCCTTACGTCCCACCCCTCGACTGAAAAACGAAGACCACGCGAACGCTTGAGGTCGGCATGGTCTTGTCTTTTCCTTATACTAAACGCCGTCGTTCTCCGCAAGGACCGGCTGCGTCAGGACCCACATAAAGTATAACGTTTTGGCCGCCTTCGCGCGCGTCACGATCGTTTTCGGTTCCAGCTCCGTCCCGTTCCCGTTCCACCCCCGAGCGATCCCTTTTTCCGATCGGAGCAAGCCCAGTTCGTACGCGTCCCTTAATTTGCGCGCTACTGCCGGAGACACGAGATGAACGTCGGTCAGCTGGTCGAACGACACCACGGGATAAAACATAACCCCCTTCGCGCCGGAATCCAAATTCGGATCGTACCCCGCATCGTCCGGCGTTAAGGCAGTGCCGTTATAGTCGGTCATGTACTTCGGCTTCGTTACGAATTTCGCATGATACGCGTCGTAGAGGATGGCTCCCATCGTTTCGCGGGACAAATCGCCGTCCGAATACTCCGCGATCTTCGTCGGATTCAACCGCATCGCTTTGCACAGGGCAATAACGAATTCCGAGACGGTCGCGGGACGTTCCGGATGGAAGTTTCCGTCTTCCTCCTTGCTCATGATCCCAAGCTGCAGTAGCTTCTCGATCTGATTTCGGTAATGCGCATGAACCCCCGTCATCGTATCCTTCGCGATTTCCGGATACACCTGCGACCAATCGTTCGAGGCGATCGCTTTCCGAACTTCCGCTTTGAGGTAGGAAGCAACCTCGGCCGCCGAAGAGTCCCCCTCCGCTCCCAGCCTCTCGATCCGCGTGACGACCATCCGGGCGAATTGTTTGGACAATGCCTCTTTATAATGCGTCCCGTCGATTTTATTCGACGGATGCCCGTTCGCGAAACTGCCGTCATTCGACTTGCCGGGCGTTTCCCCCGCTTCGATCGACATGAAGACGGCGGTCGTCGCCTCTATCCCGATCTCGTTGTAGTATTCGACGCTTGCCGAATTCAGATCGATGACCGGAATGGACATTTCATGGCCTGCGCGCTTCATCATCTCGGGGAACTTCCAACGATCTCGTCCGTATGCACGTCTCTGGACGGCATGGTCCCGGTTCGACGCACGAATCCGTACCCTAAAGAGGGGTCGAATAACGGCGCACCGCGCTTCGCGTCGTAAGGGACTAAAACATAACCGTCCTTGGGGGTATTCGTAAAATTGAATGACAACGGCATCGTCACAGCTCCTCCTCCGCTTCGATCGAGGCCAGCAAGAAGGGGGCCATTCCCATCGGCGCATCCGATACGACCTGCTCCGACACATAATACGCGAACGATCCGTTCCGATCGGCGCTAAGCCCCGCTCCGTGACAGATGCCGTGCAAGTGCACGTCTCCGTTCGCGTCGATGTCCGCAAGGCGATTCACGATCCCCTCGTATCCCTTCCGTATCGGCTCGCGAAACGACGGTTCCAAATACCCGAGCCGCAGCCCCTTCGCCATGGCGTAGACGAACATGCAGCTTCCCGACGCTTCGAGATAGTTCCCCTTGCGGTCCCCTTGGTCCAGCACCTGGTACCACAACCCGGATTCCTTATCTTGCACGCGCAGCAACGCCAAACACATCCGGTGGAAAATGCCGACGATCGTGCCCCGCTTCGGATGGTTTACGGGGAAATGCTCCAGACTGTCGGCAAGCGCCATCGCGTACCACCCCATCGCCCGGCTCCAAAAGTGCGAGGACCGTCCGGTCGTCGAATCGGCCCATTCCTGCTCCCGCGACTCGTCCCAGCCGTGATACAACAATCCCGTTCGCGGGTCTCTCGTTTTTCGCTCGATCAGCAGCAGCTGGTGCGCGGCTTCATCCAGCAAATCCGGCCGGTCGAACAAGGCGGCGTATTCCGCCAAGAACGGCGTCGCCATGTACAGGCCGTCGAGCCACATCTGGAACGGATACACCTTCTTATGCCAAAACCCGCCTTCGGACGTTCGAGGATGCCCTTCGAGCTGTGCGGCCAGCCGATTCGCCGCCTCGGCGTACCGCGATTCGCCCGTCTCTCGATATAACGTCAATACATTCTTCCCCTGGTTGATTTGGTCTAAATTGTATTCTTCCAAGCGGTACGTACGGATGCTTCCGTCCGCTTGCACGAAAGCGTCCATATGGCGTTTCATAAAGTCATGATACGCTCGATGATCGAGTCGTTCGCCGGCTTTCGCCATCGCCCGCAGGAGCATGCCGGGGACGTACGCCCACCGTTTCAAAATATATTCGTGATTGCCTTTGTCGTCGCATTGACGCAGAATCGTATCCGCGATCGCACGCGACCATGCCTTCGTCTCAATCGGACCGCTCATCGATCTTCTCCTCCCTGTTCCAAAGCGCTTACTATCCCTCCGCGGCTTGAAGCGAGGAAATCGCCGGCTCCTTGCGCCGACACGGTAATGGCCATCGGAAAAACTCCTTTCGAAACGAATGAGAACTCTATATAATTGGGAAAACGAAACGACAGACGCCCGGGAGAGTGGTTTCCCCGTGAACGACAACGACTTCGCTCTGCCGAAACATTACTTGGCCGAGCGGCGCTTCAGCATCCAACACATGCGGAAAACCGGCGCGACCGCGATGCCGAGGCCGCACAGCCACGACGAGGTGGAGCTGTATTATTTGCTTCACGGCGAGCGACTTTATTTCGTCGACGATCGAATCGTGACCGTGCGCAAGGGAGAGATGATCCTGCTTCCGCCTCGCTTGCCGCACGCGACCGCCAGCTCGCAGCGCGCACAGTTCGAGCGCGTCTTGATCCATTACGATCCGTCGCTCTTGCCTGCGGCGCTGGCGGAACCGGAAAGCGCGCGCCCGTCGTTCCGCTTATATCGCTTCTCCTTGCGCGAACAGCTCGAGATCGAGCGCGTGCTGCGGCGCTTAATGGAAGAGTGCGAACGCGCCGACAAGCATTACGAGACGTTGGCGCTCGCTCTGCTGACCGAGTTAAACGTGCTGTTAAGGCGCGCGCAGCCCGAGACGCAAGCGAATCGGAACGGAAACCCGGTACACGAGAAAATTACGGAAATCG
This sequence comes from Paenibacillus sp., assembly GCF_031177825.1. Lineage (GTDB taxonomy): Bacteria > Bacillota > Bacilli > Paenibacillales > YIM-B00363 > Paenibacillus_AE. The sequence continues at coordinate 157,374 of NZ_JAPSKE010000005.1, forward strand.
CAACGTTCGTCCGGCAGCGCTACCGCGAAGGCCTTACCTTAGAGGAAACGGCCAAGCGATTCTATATCAGCAGCTCCTACCTTAGCCGGATCTTCCATCGATTCACGGGCTTTCACTTTCGGGAATACCTCATTCACATTCGGATTCGGGAAGCGCAGAAGCTGCTGACGGAGACGCGATGCAGCGTTCAGGAGATCGCCTACGCCGTCGGCTTCGAATATTTGTCTCATTTCAACAAGACGTTCAAGAAGGCGACCGGGTTGACGCCGATGCAATATCGGAAAGCGGCCGTTCAACCCGCGCATTCGTCCGCGCCGGCGTACGATACGTTGCGGCAGTGATCCAGAAGGATCGGTTCGCCCCGCCTGACCGCAAGCCTGACGTTCTTCAACGTCACATCTTGCGCATGCCGCCCGACGATCCCGCGGTCCGTATCCGCCGCGAATCCGTCGACGGTCAGCCCGGTCAACGGCTGCTCCGGCAGGCCGTTGATGAGCAGCGCCGTCGCCGCCCCGCGGCATTCGATATCCTTAAGCGCGATGTTCCGGAAGATCGGCGTCTCTTCCGTTACCGGACGAGGCGCTTCGTCATACCCTTCGGAGCCTTCCTTGCCGGCGTAAAACATATGGAACGATACGGCTTCATGAACGATGTCGGCCATTCGAATGCGTTCCATGACGATATCCTCGACGACGCCGCCCCGCCCTCTTGCGCTCTTGAAGCGAAGACCGATGTCGGTGCCGACGAACGTACAGTCCGACACCCTCACTCGGCGGACGCCGCCGGACATCTCGCTGCCGATCACGACGCCGCCGTGACCGTGATACACGGTGCAGGAGCGAATCGTGACGTATTCGCAAGGAAGCCCCCGCCTTCTGCCTTCCTCATCCTTTCCCGATTTCAGGCAGATCGCGTCGTCGCCGACGTCGAACGTGCAACGTTCCACGCGTGCATGCCTACACGACTCCAGGTCCAACCCGTCGCCGTTCTGGGAATACCACGGATTCCTTACGTTCGTATCCTCCAACGTCACGTGCTCGCAATCGAATAGATGCAGGCACCACGCGGGAGAATTCTGGAACGTCGGTCCCGACACCGATACTCGCTTGCAGGAACGCAAGCTGAGCATCGTCGGCCGAAGATACGCCCTGGCCGGTTCGTACGCTTCGAGATCCCGGACCCCATCCGACCGAAGACGTCGGACGATACGCTCTCCCTCGAGCGCCGCCGGCGACGGCCACCACAGTTCGCCGCATTCGTCCAGGGCGCCGCCGGAAGCCAAGAGCGCGAGCCAAGCTTTCTCCGTCATTTTCCATTTCTTGACGGGCCGCCACGCTTGACCGCCCCCGTCCAGAACGCCGGCGCCTGTAATCGCGACGTCTTGCAGATCTTCTCCGTCGAGAGGCGCCTTGCAGCGAGCGCCCGCCGATCCCTCGTACATGGATGGAATTATCGGGTACAATGCGGGGTCGGGTTCGAATAACACCAAAGCCCCTCCCGTAACGTGAAGGTTGATCCGGCTTCGCAAAGACAGCGGTCCGGTTCGCCATAAGCCGGCCGGCACGACGACCGTCCCCCCTCCCGCCGCCGCGCAAGCGTCGAGGGCTGCCTGAATCGCCGCGGTTTGCGGCGTCATTGCGCCGGCGACCGCACCGTAATCGAGGATGGAATACGTATGCCGAGGAATACGGGGACGTTCCGGCGCGGCGTAGGCGGGCGTAATTTGTTCGCTCATTGTTGCGCTCCCTCGTACTCGAACCAATCGAAATCGGCGACGTTCGCGGAGACGGCGCCGTGCGAAGAGGCATACATCCCCAGATACGCCCCGGTGAATCCGCCCGCGACATCCGTGCTGAGCAGCCTGCCGTCCACGTCTTCCGCCAGCGCTTCCCAAGGCGCTTCCTCATCGATTCGGTAGAAGAAGCTGTACGCTTGCCCCGCCGCTTCGACCTTCAGCTCGATCGACACGCCGTCGTACCGTCGAGACGCGACGTTACGTTCGATACCGCCCCTGCGCTCTATCAATCGCAGCGCATCGACGCTTTCGACTCGTCCGTATTCAAGCCTATAATGGTAGTCCGCGTTCTGAAGAAGCACGATTCCGGCCGCTTCGCCTTCCGCCGCCGGGGAGAACTCGAGCTTGGTCGTCGCCGCGAACGACATATGCTGTTGCCTCCGTCCGACGAAGGACGGATTGGCAAGCGCCGAGACGACATCCGGCTTTAGCTTCAACCGAAGCCAACCGGGCCGTTCTTCCAAGTTCCAGAAGTCGCCGCGCGGCGTACGGAGAAAATTCCATTCGCCTGCGAGTCGCGGCGCGTCGAAATCGTCCCGGCTCGCTCGGGACGGCCACGGCGTCGGCGGCAAATCGGGCGCCTCGCCCTCCGCTTCCACGATCCCCTTGCCCGGGTTGACGACGGGCCAACCGTCCTCCCATTTCATCGGCGTCAGGAACGTCTCGCGGCCCAAATTGCGGAAGTATCCGCCGTAAGGACGGGACCCGAGGCAAACCATCCACCAATCGCCGGTTTGCGTCTCCACCCATTCGCCGTGGCCGACATTCACGATGCCGTAATCTCGACCCAAATGGCGATGCGTAAGGAGCGGGTTCCCTTTATACCCTTCGTACGGTCCTTTGACCGACTCGCTTCTTGCGACCGTAATCGCATGCGTGTGGCCCGTGCCGCCTTCCGCGATCAAGAGGTAATACCATCCTCCGACCTTATAGAGATGCGGACCTTCTTGCGCATGCGCGACCTTAAGCGCGCCTCGCCATAAGCTGATCTTCTCCCCGATGAGACGACCGCTCTCCAGATCGATTTCTTGGAGCCAGATATCCATCTCCTTCGCATATCGCTGCCCCTCGGGCGGAACGCGATTTCCGGTGTAATACGCCTTCCCGTCGTCGTCGAAGAACAAAGACGGATCGATGCCCGGCGCGTCTTCGAGCCATACCGGGTCCGACCAATCGCCCGCGGGATCTTCCGCGGTAACATAGAAATTATGCATATTCTTCTCGTTGTCCACGAACGTGGTGATCATGTAGAACCGTCCGTCATGATAGCGAATCGTAGGCGCCCAGATGCCTCTGGACGGCGCGATGCCGTCCAGATTCAGCTGAGACGGGCGGTCGAGCGCGTGCCCGATCTGGCGCCAATGCACGAGATCGCGGCTGTGGAACAGCGGAACGCCGGGGAAAAATTCGAAGCTCGACGTCGCGAGGTAATAATCCTCTCCGACGCGAATCGCGGAAGGATCCGGGTAGAAGCCCGGTAAGATCGGATTGCGGAACGTTGTCATAGCGAAACCCCCTTGATCAAGTACGATAAGCACTGCCAGTATAGTTCAAGGAAGCGCTAATATCTTGATCGTTTCGTGCTTAATTCCACAATTTTTATACTTTTTTGCACTAATCGGGTTCGTATTTCGGCTTATTATTGATACACTTCCCAGCTTAAGAATTCATACTCCCCTCCCCTAACCGCTCTTTCTCCTAGAATTCCCTTCGTTCAGCCGACCGCCCCCTATCCCTTTGCAGCCCCTACTCTCTTTCGTCGACGCTTCCCCACAAACTCACTTCGTTCAGCCGAAGGATACCTGAGCCAATGGAAATCGGTGACCAAGGAGCCGCGGTACTCTGCTCTTCGCCGGACCGACCAAACGGGCGACAGCCGGTCCCAATGGATGGAACCGGCTGTCCTGGCGATCCTAGTTACCTAGCGGCGGAAGACGCCGACGCCGCGACCTGCAGCGTCCCTTCGAACGTATACTCGCCGGAGCCGATGCGAATGACGGTCGCCCCGGCTTCCTCTCCGCGGTAATTCCACCCGTGGACCGACTCAGAGCTCTGCGCGAGGCAGATCATCCTTCCTTCGTCGCTTCGTGGAACAACGCCAGCTTGGCGTACATGTCTTCCAGCGTAAATCGGGAATCTACGTACCGGTAGACGCGGATCAAGCGCCCGCTTCCTTCGGAAGCATGCTCGTACTTGCCGTCGGCGCGAATGCGCGGCGCGGGCCGCATGTCGTATTCGAAGGCATGATCGTCCAGCAGCAGCGAGACGGCCGGCGAATCGCCGAGCATCCACATCTCGCCCTTCGGCCATGCCGGCTTATCGCCCCACCGCTCGTTGAAGTCGACCAATTGCTCGAACAAGTAACGTCCGAGCTCGCCGTGCGGCCGCACCTTCACGGCCAGCTCCGCCAGACTGACGCGAATCATCGAATATACGTTCTTCGGTACCTGCCAGAGCGGAATGCCGGAGCCGAGGACGACGTTCGCCGCGGCGATATCGTTACCGGCGTTGAATTCCGCCCCGCCGTCCGGGTACGTCCCTCCGCCGATCCATACCGCCGTCAGCCGATCCGCGATGCGCGGCTCCGACAAATACGCCGCGGCGAGATCCGTGAGCGGCCCGAGGAAGACGACGAACAGCGGCCGCGCGTCGTCGTCCCGCATCGCCTCCCGGACGATGAGGTCGGACCCCGGCGAGACGACCGCCCCGCGCTCGTGCTCCATCGCCGCCGGAGCGCCCGGCGTCGCGGCGTATCGCGCGTCCATGCGCATCAGCCGCAGCAGCTTCTCGATCTCGCGGCAGGAGCGCTCCATCGAATCGGCGTCCCTCGCGCCGTAATGGGCGCCGATCAAGCCGCGGATGTCGAACCGCGGCGTCAGCAGCGCATGCGCGATCGCGAATGGATCGTCCGCCTCGTTGGCGGCGTCCGTGTTCACGATCAAACGGAGGCGCTTCGCCTCCGGGACGCGGTAAGGCAGTACCTCGTTCCAATCCAACACGTTCGACTCCTCCTTCGTCTCCCTTACCGCGTCCGAAGACGCGCGATTTCGAAGTCCAGCGTAAAGCCCGCCGCGTCGCCCTTCGCGAACCGAACCTCCGTCCCGCCGAACCGCTGCGTCCAGCGATCGGGCGAGCCGAGGAACGGCTCGATCGCCTCGCGCACCCGCTCGTCGCCGAGGAAATCGTCGGTAACGAGCCATTGCCCGTTCCCGACCCGACCGCTGCTCCGCCACGCCTCCGGCGCCAACCAGCTTGCGATAACGACTAAGGCGCCGTCGTTCGCCTTCCGGCGCATCGCGTTCAGCGTCCCTGTCGACAGCCGCGTCCCGGCCGCAACGATGAGCCGCGGCGAGCCGAGCCGCTTCTCCGAGACGGTCTCGTCGTAGACGAGCACGTTATTAGACGGCAGGAAGAGCGGATGCACGCCTTGGCCGCGTCCCCACTCCCGTCCGCGCTCCAGCGGGAAGTCGCCGATCGGCGTCTCCTTCTTCAGCCGGTGCCGCGGGAAGTCGTAGCCGGGGATATGCATGCAGCTGCCGTGCGCAGGGATCGCGCCGCGGCTGAGCAGGCGCCAGACGTGAAACACGCTCTGCGTCTCGGCCGGCGCCTCGAGGCTCCGGTTCCCGAACAGCCTCGCGTTCTGGCCGTAATTGCTGTCGTCGGCGTGAACGAACGCGATGTCGGCCTCCGCGTCGCGGTGCGACCAGTCGAGCGGGTGGCTCGGCACGAAGCCTCGCGCGAACTCCTCCCATGCGTCGCCGAACGCCGTGCGCCGGAATCGACCGCCGCCTTCGTGCCGCAGCAGGCAGTCGATATTTTCGGCGAACAGATGGGTCGGCCCCATCAGGTACCCCATCCGCAGCGCGGACGCGAACTCTTCCGGAGAGTGGCCCGGGAACCCTGAGGTTCGCGTGAACCAAGGGCCAACGTCCGGCCCCCACAGATCGGCGCAAATCCAGAGGTCCCTGCCGTACTGCTTCGCGGCGCCGAGCGCCGTCGCGAGCTGCAGCGGCTGGAACGACTCCTTCATCACCTTCGGGCAGACGGCCATGCCCCCGCGCGCCTGCACGTGGAACAGCACCGGGAATACCTGCTCGGAGACGAGCGGCGCCGCATCGGCGCGAAGCCCTTCGGCCTCCAGGATGCGCCGCACCGCAAGCGCCCGACTCGCGACCGCCGACGCCACGCGGTCGGACGCTTCCGGTAACGATAGTCCGTCCGTCGCGCCCCAATGCGGCAGGAACGCGTCCTTCCGATATTGCCCCGCGTTGATCTGCAGATGCTCCGGCTCGTCGTAGAGCACGCCCATCAGAATGCCGGCGCTCGCCGCCTCCGCCAGCATCTCGTCCGGCACGTCGTACCGGTTCGTGCCCTCGACGTACGGTCCGTTAATATTGCCGTACTCGTTCCCGAGGCACAGCCGCATCCCGGCACGCGCCAGGTCGCGGATCATCTCCGATTGCCCGGCGAGGCTCGGGATCAGATGATGCACGTAGAACGCCGCGCCCAGCTCCTGCATCGCCCGGACGAACTCGCCGGGCGTCGGCGCCGGGTCCTGCGACGGGTAGACGATGCCCGTACCGGTGCGCATGATCTCATCCGACCGCTCTTTCGCCCATGGATCGTGCCAGGCGACGACGGGCCCTTGCAGTCCGAGCGTCGGCGGAGTCGGCCGCGCGATCGTATCCGTCATTCCCGTCACCTCCCCTTCAAAAACAGTTCGATGACCGGCACCGCGACGTCCGGCTTCTTCACCGGCAGGGCGAGCGTCAGCGTATCCTCCGACCGTCCCTCGTTGAAGGCGCCCGCCTCCATCGTCATCTCCTGCTTCCCTTCGGTCATCCGAATTTCGGAGCCGTCGTTCAGCAGCTGCGCGTATTCCACGCGGCCGGAGAAGCCCGGCAGATGCAGGTGCTTGAACGGCCAGCTAAAGACGTGCACGTACAACCGGTTGGCGTCCGGGTTGTACGTGAGCCGGCAGTCGGCCGGGCACGCGAATTCGTCGGGAGCGGCGGTGCAGCCGTAGATGGAGCGGCGATGCCGCCTCATCCATGCGCCGATGCCCTTCAGCCGATCGACGGCCCGCTCGTCGAACTCGCCGCGGCCCGTCGGGCCGACGTTCAGCAACAGATTGCCCCCTTTGGCCACCGTGTCGATCAGCATCTTCACGAGCTGATCGACGCTCTTCCACGTCTCTTCGTCCCGGTAGTAGCCCCATGACCCGCTGAACGTGTGGCACGCCTCCCAGACGACCCGCCGGCCGCCGACCTCGATCCACTTCCGCGGCTGGTACTGCTCCGGCGTCGTAATGTCGCCGCCGACCTGCAGCCGATCGTTCAGCAGAATGTTCGGCTGCAGCTCCCGAATGAGCCTGACGAGCGCTTCGCTCCGCCACTCGTCCTTGCCCTTGCCGAGGAAGCCTTCCAACGGCGGGATCGAAAAGTCGAAAAACAGGAGATCGATCTTGCCGAACTCGGTCAGCAGCTCCCGCGTTTGGTTGAACATATATTCGACGTAGCGGTCGAAGCGACGTTCGGCGTCCTTTTCCAGAAAAGCCTTGTCGTATCGCAGCGGATGCTTCGCGTCCGCCGTATAGTCCGGGTGATGCCAGTCGAGCAAGGAGTAGTACAATCCCGGATGGATGCCGCGCGAGCGGAACGCCTCGACCATCGGCTTCAGCACGTCGCGCCCCGCGGGCGTATTCGGCGCCTTATAGTCCGTATATTTCGAGTCCCATAAGCAGAAGCCCTCATGATGCTTGGTCGTGACGACGAAATACTTCATGCCCGCTTGCAGCGCCAAGTCCGCCCACAGCTCCGGATCGTACAGGTCGGGATCGAAACGCCGGAAGTACTTGTCGCGATATTGCGCGGCGCTCAGAAACTCGCGAGACTGCAGCCATTCGTGCCTCGCCCCGAGCGAATACAGCCCCCAATGAATGAACATGCCGAAGCGGCTTTGCGTGAACCAGGAGCTGTCGCCGATCGTCGGCTTTACGTCCAGTCCCATCCTCTCTCCTCCGTCCGAACGTCGTTTTGGAAACGCTTCACATTAGGAAAAGTATACGCCCGCCCGCAAGACGAGGTCTCTATTCGATATTGCTGAAAAGTTAAGGTTTCTTGCTCATTCGCCGGACGCTTTCGCGGAATCGCGAAACGCTTGAGCCTGTTCCCGATACGCCGTCGGCTGCAACCCCTTGACCCGCTTGAACGCCCTTCGGAACGACTTGTCGTTGTTGTACCCGACGCGGCCCGCGATATGTTGGACGGGTTCCTCCGTCGTCGCCAGCCATTCGCAGGCTTTCTCCATACGCAGGTTTTCTAAATACGTCGAGAAATTATGATGTATCCGATCCTTGAACAGGAAGGAGATATAGTTTTCCGTCAATTCGAAATGCGTGGACAACGTCGACAACGATAAATTCGCGTCGTCGAAATGACGCTCCACGTACGCCAGCATCTCGTGAATGAGCTCATGGCCCTGGTCCTTCTTCATCCGCGCCGCGTACCGGTGCAGCTCGCGCAGCAAGCCGGACAACGAACCGAACGCCTGCGGCGCGTCTTCCGGGCCGAGCCGCTCCATCGATTGCTCGACGGCGCTTCGCAGCGCCGCGTCGTTCTTCTGCAGCTGCCCCGCGACTTTATACACGGTTCCCTTCATCTCCAGAACGAGCTGCTGCTTGCTCTCCGCGGACAGCTTCCGCTGCCGGAAGTTCCCGTCGTAGACGTGCTCCAGCAGCGCGTCCAACGCGTTCTCTTCCCCGGCCTTCACGGTTTGCACGAGCTTGCTCTCGATTTCCAGCGGGTAGTAATATTCGTCGGACAGCTCCATCAGCTCGGCCCACGCGACGCGATTCGGCTCCGCGAAGTCCAACGTGCCGATCGCCTCGGTATACGACTTCCAGCTGTCCGCGAGACGCGGCTGCGGAGCGCCGACGGCGAACCGGACGTTCATGCGGAACTTCTCCGTGACGAAATAGACGAGCCGCTCCAGCTTGCCCGCCAGCGCCGAACCGGGGGCCGCGTCCGCCTCGGAGGAGCAAATCAGGAACGCGATCGAATCCTCGCTCAAGTCGTGCGCGAAGACGGAGCCGATCGCGTCGTTCGCCAAGTTTTTGATCACGAACGTATTGAAGTGAAGCTCCTGCAAGATTTCGTCCGTAATCGCGCCCCCGTACTTCTCGATTCGCGCCACGGCCCATAGGAAGCGGTCGCCCGAAAGCGCCAGCTTCGCTCGTTCGGCGAACGTCCTCGCCTCTTCTTCGCTCTTGAATTCCCCCCGCATCGCCTTCTCGATACATACTGTCCGCAGCATGGGCAGCTGCCGTTCCATCACGCGCTTCAAGTCGTTATGGCGGTTCGCAATGTTCTTGTACGTATTCAAGATGTATTCGAACTCGTCTTCCTCGCGCTTGCGCTGCACCTTGCCGGACTCCGTCAGCTCGCGCAGCAGCCGGGTAAGCGGCTTGCGGTACCGATAGGACATGTACAAGGCGGTCAGCGCCCCGGCCAGCAACGAGATCGCCGTGATCGACAGAATCGTCTGCCGAATATAGTTCAGCTTCTCGAGGAACACCTCTTCCGGAATGATCGAATAGTACGCCCAATTGGAATATCTCGATACCGTGGAGGTGACGTAGTAACGCTCGCCCTCGTACGTCAAGTAGCCGTTCCGCCGCTCCGAAGCGAGCACCGCTTCGATCGGCGGCATGGCGCCGGCGTCCGTCGAAACCATGAGCGCGCGTTCCGCGTTGACCGCGAACGCCCAGCCGCCCGTGTTGTTCGTCAGCGGCAGAAGCAGCTCCCGGATTTTCGCTTCGTCGATATAGACGACGACGGCGCCGTTCGATTGCCAGGACATGCCGAGGTGAATCGGCGCCGTGAAGGCGACCGTCTCGTATACCCCGGAGGCGCCTTGAACGATCGCCGGCTCGTGGAAGCTGTAGCCCGGTCCCGTCATTTTCGCCGACCATTCCTCGTAGGACAACTTGCCGTATTTCAGAAAATACTCGTATTCTTCGCCCCCGTGGAAAATGCCCCGCGTCGTCAGCACCGTATCCGACTTCTTGAAATGCAGCAGAATGTCCTTAACGTAGACGTTCAAGTACTGGTGGCTCGCCAACTCCTTGGAAAGCTCCATTAGCTCGTAATGATTCTGGTCGGTCAGCGGCAGGTTCACGTTCGCGAATCGGAGCACGTCGCTGTTGACAGTGAGCCGATTCGTAATGCCGAGAATGAAATTGAGCTGTTCGTCGACGATCTTGCCGGATTGATCCAGCATCGCAAGGCCGGTTCGCTTCGCCTCTGCCTCGATCGCGTTCAAGGTTTGGAAATGCACATATGCGCCGATGACGATCGGAATGAGGAGGATGAGCAAATAGGAAAACAACAACTTGTAGAACCCGTCAAACCGCTTCTTCGTTCCCTGTCTCATAAGACGCCCCCGATTCAAGCGTACTCGCGATACCCCCACCTTAACAGGACTTCGTAGGCCGAACAAGCGCCCAGCGCTTCAATTTATCCCCAAAATAGACGAGAAGCTTCCGCGGGCGCAAGGTACATTTCTTATGTCGACGCCCAAATCCTTCGTTCCGGGGGATAACGCGGGCGGCGTCTCTCCGAAGGGGCTGCGTTCGAACAGCTTCCTAGATTTGGCGAATCAGAAATAGAAGGAGTGACGCTAACGTTCCGGCGCATCTTCGCACGTAACCGACTTCCATGTTGACCACGTGGTCGGTGACAGGTATAATGAGTTTATATCGAATTGACCACCCGGTCAAGTCATGCGCGGGAAGAGGAGGAGGACATTGGTCGAGGACAAGAAGAAGCTTCTCCTGGACATTGCTCTGGAGCATTTCGCGGCATTCGGCTACGAGAAAACATCGACGAATCAAATCATTCAACAAGCCGGCATCTCCAAGGGCATCTTGTTTCACTATTTTTCAAGCAAGAAGCAATTGTATGCCACCGTGCTCGATCATGGACTGGAGCGCGTCGCTTTTTTCATGAAGAACGCCTTGTCGGAGCTGCCGTCCGATCTGTTCGAATGCATCGTCGGCATGAGCCGCGCGAAGATGAACTTTTACTTGCACGAGCCCGCGACGTATAAGCTGCTTGTCGGGGCATTCTCCGCTCCGATCCCGGAGGAAGTGGCGGATTTGATCGCGGAGCGCAGACGCCTGATGGCCGCTCACATGTCCGTCTCGTTCGAGAACGTCGACATGTCGAGAATAAGAGCGGGCGTCGACCCTTCCCTTGCTTTCGACTTGGTGACGAGCGTCGTGAACCTGCTCGGCATCCGTTTCATCGAGCGGCATCGGGAACGCCCCGACAGAGGCTTGGACCTGCTGGAGCCGTTCCTCGAACAAATCGGGATGTATCTCGAGATGATCGAATCGGGGATTTACCGGCCAACGGACAAGGAGGGAAGCAAGCGATGACCTTCGAACGAAAATTAAGCAAGCTCTACAAGCTTGACGAGCATGCATGGATGCGCCACGCCAACCCCTGGAGCGTATGGACCCGAAACACGGTGCTGCCGGTCTTGATCGCAGCCTTCTGGAGCAGGGAATGGTTCGGGTACGGAGCGGCGGTTCCCGTCGCGATCGCCATCCTCTGGGCCGCGGTCAATCCGCACATCTTCAAGCGCCCGGCCTCTCTCGACAATTGGGCGTCCAAATGCGTGCTCGGCGAACGCGTCTGGTTGAATCGCGACCGCATTCCCGTACCCTCCCGTCATGCGCGGCTGCCCCATGTGCTGAGCGCCGCGGCCGGCGTCGGCGCGGCGCTTGTGATCGTCGGCGTCTTCCGGCTCGACCTGTGGATGACGATGCTCGGCGCGGCGTTCGTGTACGCCGGCAAGCTTTGGTTTCTAGACCGGATGGTATGGCTCTACGAGGATATGAAGCACCATGAGGCGTACCGTAATTTGGGCAAGGCGTCCCCGGACTCTCGGTAATGCCGGGACGCTCTTAAAACCCGTAAATCGTCATACCGCCGTCCACGTACAGGGTTTGCCCCGTAATGTAGCTCGCGGCGTCGGAGGCGAGGAAGACGACCGGTCCGACCAGCTCCTCCAGGCGGCCGATGCGTCGAAGCGGCGTCCGCGATTCCACCTCCTGCACGAACGCCTCGTCGGCGAGCAGCTTCTCCGTGAGCGGCGTCTTGAAGTACCAGGGCCCGACCGAGTTGACCCGGATGCCGTACTTCCCCCACTCCAAGGCGAGAATCTTCGTCATCTGGATCAGAGCCGCCTTCGTAGACCCGTACACGACTCCCGTTCTCAGCGCGGTATGGCCGGCGACGGAGGAGATGTTGACGATGCGCCCGCTCCCTCGTTCCTTCATCCGTTCGCCGACCAGCTGCGAGAGCTGGAACGCCGACTTCAGATTCGTCTGCACGATGCGCTCCCACTGCTCGTCCGTCACCTCGAGGGCCGGCGTCCGAATGTTCATCCCCGCGTTGTTGACGAGGACGTCGATCTTGCCGAAGCGCCGCATCGTCTCGGCCACGGCCGCTTCCAAGTCCGCTCGCCGCGTGACGTCGGACGGAAGGCAGAGCGCCTCCTTCCCCGTCGCTTCCCGAATCTCCTTCGCGACGAGAGCCAATTGTTCCGCCGTGCGCGACAAGATCGCTACGTCCGCTCCCGCTTCGGCGAGCCCGACCGCTAGCGCCCGGCCGATGCCCCGCCCCGCGCCCGTGACGACCGCCGTCATCCCGTCCAACCGAAACGATGGTAAAAACATACTCGATTCCTCCAGTGTTCAATGGTTCCGTTATGCCGAGTATTATACAGAAAAAAAGCAGCGTCAGCCTACTCGCGGCCAACGCTGCTCCCCCGAGCGAAGGCCGGACTTCAGTTGCCCCGCGCCGCTTGCTCGGCGTTATAAATTTCGGTCGCCTGTTCGATCAATTCCGCGCCGCCCTCGGCCAAATATTTCGCCTTGAACTCCTCATACAGGGCGTCGAGATCGCCGCTCGACGTAATGGCGATCGTGCGGAACTATCCTTTTCCATATCGTCGAGAATCGTCCCTCGTTCCTTCTGCACCTCGGGCAAGCCGAAAATATAGGCGTCCTCGAGCGTACGGTCCAACACCATCTGCCGCGCTTCCCGCGTGATGTCGTTGTAGAGTTGTTCGCGGAGGCCCTGGCTGCCGCGGTTGATGATGACGGAGTACATGTATCCGCCTGCGTCGCGCAGCTTCACCGCGTCGTCGAACGGTGGGATCCACTCGAATTGCCCGCTCGCATTCCACTTGTAGTGCACGTTCTCCACGCCGGCCCAGGTGAGTCGGTCGCCTTCGACCGAGACGAGATAATCGAGCGCCTGCATCGCGGCTTCCGGGTTTTTCGCGGTGCTGGAGATGACCGTATACGCGCCGCTGTCCTCCATCACGGGACGTACATGGCCCCCTTGACCGTTCGGCCCCTTCAGGTACGTGTACGCGAATACCGGCTTCGGCTCCTCCACGTAGCGGGTGAGCCAGTTCTGCGTCGTTCCGTCCGCGTTGAAGTTATACGCCCCGACCTTGCCGTTCCACAGCTTCTCGAACGATTGCAGCGTCGGCACCGTGGCGAATTCCGGATCGATCAAGCCTTGCCGATATAGCTGATTGAGAAACTTCACCGCGTCCAGATACCCCGGAGCGAGCAGCCAAGGCGTCAGCTTGCCGTCGATCATGACATAGCGGCCTTGCGGTACGCCGTGCGCCGCCCGATCCAAGCGAGTTCCCGGTCCATCGCGCCGTTGACGAACTTCGCCATAACGAGGCTCTCCCGCTTGATCGCTTCTCGGGACAAGTACATCGAGCCTAACAGCAGCGCGATGACCAACACGGTGAACGCGGAAAAGAAGATGGGCAAGTAAGAAACGAGCAGCTTCCGGTAATAGCCATGATGCTTCAACCCGATCGCCCCCTCGATGAACCGGCCGCCATGCGGCGCGCCGATGTCCCCAGTATAACCGACCCTCCGGGCATGCGGGACGCGTTTCGGCCCGCTTTCCGTTTTTTGTCCTTATCGCCGCGGGGGCGCACAGGACGTAAACAGGTTTTACCTCTAGACTACAAGAAAGAACCGGGTGAACGAAATGCACTTTTCGCGCCGAAATTTACACTTTCTTGCGTAGGGGAGGCGTCGGTTTTTCGTTGACAATGGTTGCGAGGGGACGTAGCATGAGGGAGAATCCAGTCATCGGAGGGAGGGCGCCTCGTGATCGCCGACCGCGTTCGCGTGCATCACTGCATCTTCGCCGGTCCGCAGCCCGGCTTCATGATGTCGGAGCAGATCAGCAAATACAACGCGTTGTTAACGATGGAGACGGGCAGCTTCGAATACGAAATCGGCGACCGGACGGGCGTCGCCGCGTTCGGCGACCTCGTGTTCTGCCCGACGGGCGTCAATTTTAAGCGCCGCGCCCTGTCCGCCGTCAGCTTTTACCATATTCAATTCGAGCTTACGCCCGATCCGGACGAAGCTCGTTCCCCGGCGCTCCCGGACGTGCATGTGAAGATCCGGGATACGAACCGACTGCAGTCCACCTTCTCGTACCTCAAGAAGCTGCAGCGCAGCCGCTTCGCGGACTCGCCCGAGGTCAGCGAAGCCCGCGACCGGCTCGTCGCCGACCTGCTGCTGCTGTGCGAGCTGGAGTCGATGCAGACCGACGCGGCGCGGCGACCGACCGATCCGCTCATGCGGCGGGCGATGGACCTCATCCAGCGGGAGGCGCTAAGCGGAGATGTGAAGCTGCAAGACGTGGCCGAGCGCATCGGGCTCCATCCGTCTCGGCTCACCCGAAGATTCCAATCCGTCTACGGCACGACGCCCGCCGCCTACTTGACGAAGGTAAGGCTCGACGAGGCGAAGCGGCTGCTCGTGGAGACGAACGACACGCTGGAGTCGATCGCCTACCGCTGCGGATACGAGAGCGGCTCGTACTTTTGCCGGGCGTTCACGGACAAGATCGGCGTCAACCCGTCCGCGTTCCGTCACAACCATTGGATTTAACGCTAAGCGAGTCATAGAGCACTGGAGGCATACCTTGAATCTTCTGGAACAGTTATTGCTGAACGTTCTGTTTTTAATCGTGTTCCTGCTGTTCATTCCGATCCTGCTGGAATTAAACCTATATCGGATCAATAGGCAGAAGCATTGGATATACAGCCTGTCCACCGCGCTCGCCGTCATCCTCTGCATCGCCTTCCCGGTGGAAATTATGGAGGGGTACATCTTCGATTTGCGGCTGGTGGCGTTGACGCTCGGAGGGCTGTACGGGAGCGCCCCTACGATTTTCTTCCTGGCCGGCGCCACCGTTCTCTCCCGCTTCCTGCTCGTCGGGGGATCCGGCGCGCTCGCGACGGCGATGGTCGTATCGGTCGTGCTGATCGTGCTGCTGGCGGTTCGGAAGACGTATGCGCAAGCGGGGAAGCGGAAGAAAATCGTCGTCGGCAGCGCCGTATCGCTGTTCGCCGGAGCGCTCGCGCTGCTGAATTCGACGCTGCTGTTCGGGGCGACCTTTTCCATAGGATTCGTAATGGGATACATCGCCGTCACGTTATCCGTTACGGCGCTGCTCCTCTATTTTTACGAGCTGTTCCATGAATTCGTGCTCATTCACAAACAAGTGATGAAGGCGGAAAAGATGGAGATCGTCAGCCATCTGGCGGCTTCCGTCTCGCACGAGGTTCGGAATCCGCTGACGGCGGTGCGAGGCTTCTTGCAGTTAATGCTGCGGAAGAACCTGTCGGAGGAGCAGCGGGAAGAGTATGTGCGCATTTCGCTCGACGAGATCGACCGGGCGAACGACATTATCCAAAGCTACCTGCTGTTCGCGAAGCCGACCGCCGGCAAGATCGAAATTCTCAATATCAAGGAAGAAATCGATCGCTCGCTTCAGCTGCTGATGCCGCTCGCGAACATGAATTCGGTGGAGATCGACAAGCGGGTGGACGATTATTTCGTGAGGGGCGAGGAGAAGACGCTTCAGCATTGCTTAATCAATCTCATGAAAAATTGCATCGAGGCGATGCCGTCGCAAGGCAAGCTTCGGATCGAAACCGTTCGGCAATCCGACGAATTGCGATTATCCATCGTCGATAACGGCAAGGGCATGACGGAAGAGCAACTGGCCCGCCTGGGGGAGCCGTATTTCACGACGAAGGGCGATCAGGGCACCGGCCTCGGCATGATGGTCGCGATGAAAATCATCGATTCGATGAACGGAGAGCTGCGCGTCGTCAGCAAGCCGGACGAAGGCACCGAATTCCACATCCGGCTGCCGCTCGTCGGAGACGATTAGCCTCGGGCCGCGGCATCCGCGTAGAAGATGACCGTATAAAACTGCGCCGTCTCCGCGCCCGGATTGACGTACCGGTGCGGCCGGTTCGCGGAGAACCGCACGGAGCTGCCCGCCGGCGCCAGGTAGACGTCGTCCCCGATTCGTAATTCCAATACGCCCTTATGCACGAAAATGTACTCCTCGACCCCCTCGTTATGAGGCTCGGCGCCATGTTCGCTTCCGGGATCCAGCATGACCAAGTACGACTCGAACTTCGTTCGCAGGTTATAGGGGAAGAGCGGATACGCCCGGTACGCGCCGTCCTCCTCGACGAACGGCTCGACCTCGGCCGGCGACACCACCGTCACGTTCGCATCGGCTTCTTCGATCAACGTCGTGAAGGAGATGCCGAGTCCGCCGACGATGCGCCATAACACCGAGATCGTCGGGTTCGAGTCTCCCCGCTCGATCTGACCGAGCATCGCCTTGCTGACGCCCGTCAGCTCGGCGACGTTATCCAGGCTCAGTCCCCGCGATTTCCGAATCGCCTGCAGGTTTCTGCCTACCTTCTTATGAATCGGTTCCATTCCGCTCGCTGCACCCTTCATCGCCATAGTTTCGATATCTTCCGTATCATACCATAAATCCGCTACCCGCTGAGCTTCGCGCGATTCGGATCCAGCTTCTCGTACAGACGCTCGAGCATCTCGTCGGTCATCCGGTCCAGGTCGTACGCCGGACGGAATCCCCACTCCGCGGCGGCGGCCTCCGCATCCAGCGCGCTCGGCCAGCCGTCGGCGATCGATTGGCGAAGCGGATCGATCCGATACGTCAGCTCGAAGCCCGGGATGCGCCTTCGAATGCTCGCCGCGATGCGCTCCGGGTCGACGCTCATCGCCGTGACGTTGAAGGCGTTGCGATGCTTCAGCTTCGCCGCGTCGGCTTCCATCAGCGCGACGATCGCTTGGATCGCATCCGGCATATACATCATGTCCAGGAAAGTGCCCGCGCGCAGATAGCACTCGTATTTGCCGGCGCGCACGGCTTCCGCGTACATCTCGACGGCGTAGTCGGTCGTCCCTCCCCCGGGCGGCGCCGTATGGGAGACGAGCCCCGAAAACCGCAGCCCTCTCGCGTCTACGCCGTACTTAAGCGCGTAATAATCGCAGAGCAGCTCCCCCGCCACCTTGCTCACGCCGTACATCGTCGTCGGTCGCTGCAGCGTATCCTGCGGCGTGCCGAACTTCGGGGTTCCCGGTCCGAACGCCGCGATCGAACTCGGACAGAACAAGCGGCAGCCGAGCGCCCTCGCCGCCTCCAGCGCTTGAAGGAGGCTCCCCATGTTGAGCTGCCAGGCGAACAGCGGCCGCGCCTCCGCCGTCGCGGACAAGAGCGCCGCCAGGTGAACGATCGTATCCGCTCGATGCGCCGCGGCCGCTTCGTAGATCGCGCCTTCCGCCGTCGCGTCCAGCGTGCGGAACGGACCGCCGAGCGCGGCCCGGCTCCCGTCCGTCCGGATGTCCGTCGCAAGGACGGCCTCGTCTCCGTACAGCTCGCGCAGCCGCGGCGTTAGCTCCTGCCCGAGCTGGCCCAAGGCGCCGGTAATGATGATTCGTCTCATCTCGAGCCCCCCTTACGGAATCAACCGCAGCTCCCGACCGACCTTCGCATACGCCGCCAAGGCCGCGTCGAGTTGCTCCGTCGTATGCGCGGCGGACGGCATGTTCCGCACGCGGCCGGTCCCCCTCGGCACGGTAGGGAAGACGATCGCTTTCGCATAGACGCCTTCTTCATACAGTCGTCTGCTGAAGAGCTGCGTCGTCTCCTCGCTTCCGATCATGCACGGCGTGATCGGCGTCTCCGTGGCGCCGACGGAAAATCCGAGCGCCCGGAGCCCCTGCTGCAAATACGCCGCATTGCGCCACAGCCGTTCTTGGAGCTCCCGGCTTTCCTGCAGCAGCTCGATCGCCGCGATCGAAGCGCCGACGGCGGCCGGCGGCAGCGCGGTCGAGAACAGGAACGGCCGGCTTCGCGCCTTCAGCCAGTCGACGAGCTCGCGCGAGCCCGCGACGTATCCGCCGACGACGCCGACCGCCTTCGACAGCGTCCCGATCTGCAGGTCGATCTTGTCGGACAAGCCGAAGTGCTTCGCCGTGCCCGCGCCTCCGCCGAGCACGCCCGAACCGTGCGCGTCGTCCACGTACACGATCAGATCGCACGCCTCCGCGATTTCGACGATGTCGGGGAGCTTCGCGAGATCGCCGTCCATCGAGAACACCCCGTCCGTCACGACCATGATCTTCTCGTACTTGCCGGAGTCCCGCGCCTCGCGCGCCTTGGCCCGAAGATCGTCCATGTCGGAATGCCGATATCGAATCGTCGTCGACTTCGTCAGCCGGATGCCGTCGATGATGGACGCATGATTCAGCTCATCCGACAGGATCGCGTCGCCGGGGCTCATGACGGCCGAGATCGCCGCCATATTGCAGGCGAAACCGGACGGAAAGCTGACGGCCGCCTCCGTCCCCTTGAACGCGGCGAGCTTCGCCTCCAGCTCCTCGTGCAGCCGAAGCGTGCCGTTGATCGTGCGTACCGCCCCGCTGCCGGCGCCCCACGCCCGCGCGGCTCGAACCGCCGCCTCCACGAGCCGCTCGTCGGTCGCGAGGCCCAAATAATTGTTCGACGACAAATTGACGAGCTCGCGGCCGCGGATCGCGATCGTCGGGCCGTTCGGCCCCTCGAGCGGCTCGATAGAGTTATACAACCCTTGCTCCTTCAGCTCTTCCAGACTGCGTTGCAGGAAAGCGGCGAACGTTCGACTCGTCATGGATATTCCCCCAGTGAAATAGTTCTTTGTGTTTGTGCGCGATCACGGAAAAAAATACGTTATCATTTATGTACACTATAATACACAAAAGTATGTTATATTGAAACAATGTTTTTAGAAAATTGTACAAAGAAACAGTCTGGCGGCTTCTACGGGATCGCGGAAAGGATAACCTCCCTCTCATCGGCTTGATCGGGGCGGCATCCGCTGAACGGGCGGAATAGAAGAGACCATTTCCAGTTCGATGACCGTTTAAGACGTACGATTTAAATTTGAACGGGAGGATTCCCCGTCTGCATCACTTCGCGAGCGACCTTGCCACCGTCGGCAGCATCTCGGACGAATGGGCGAACGCCTCCTCGTAGAAAAGCGCCGCCGCCCCCCGACGAATCGTGCTCGGCAAGGGGCGGCGGCGCTCATTGAATTAATGCGTCGCTTAAATACATTTGATTTCCATTAACCCAATCCTCTACAATAAGATCAAAATCTCTCGAAGGAGAGGATCCCATGATCAAAGCTTCCGCGGACCCGCAATGGCTCCCGCTGTACGATGCGTTGGCCAGCGACGTCCGGCTGCACATCATCCGCATGCTGTCCGAGCAATCGATGAATAACAAAGATATCGCGGAACGCTTGGGCCTGAGCGGCGCGATCGTATCGATGCACGTCAAGAAGCTGCAGGCCGCCGGCATCGTCACCTCCGTGATGGTGCGCAAGGACGGCGGCACGCACAAGATGAACGCTCTCGCCGTGCCCGGCGTCGAAGTCTTGTTCCCGCACGTTCGGCAGGAAGCGAGGACGTTCCATGAAGTCGTCGTTCCCGTCGGCCACTACAACGATCACGAAGTGTACCCGACCTGCGGCCTCGCGACGACCGGCAAGATGATCGGCCAGTTCGACGACCCGCGCTTCTTCCTCGATCCCGAGCGCGTCCAGGCAAGCATTCTATGGTTCGGCCGCGGGTTCGTGGAGTATCGGCTGCCGAACTTCCTGCTCTCCTCCCAGAGGCTCGAAGAAATCGAGATTTCGCTGGAGATCGGTTCGGAGGCGCCCGGCGTCAACCGGGATTGGCCGTCGGACATCACCTTCTCCCTGAACCAGAAGGAGCTGGGCGTCTGGACGAGCCCGGGCGATTCCGGCGAAGGCCGAGGCGCGTTGACGCCGGCCTGGTGGACGGATCAAGTCAATCAATACGGCTTCCTCAAGCTCATCCAGATTCGCGAAGACGGCACCTACCTGGACGGGCAGCGCATGTCGTCGGTCGGGCTGCGCGACTTGGCCGTGCAGCGCAATCAGTGGACGCTCCGTCTGGAGGTCAAGGAAGACGCCGCGCACGTCGGCGGACTGACGCTGTACGGCGCCGGATTCGGCAATTACAATCAAGACATCGTCTTCCGCACGTATTATCGGTCGATCTAAGCCTCTAAGCGTACGGCTCCCACTTTGCCCCGCCCGGCATCGGGCAGCGCTTCTCCTTCAGCTTCGCCGTAATTCGGACCAAGCATCCGCACACGACGCACGTGTGACCGTCGATCAGCTTCGGACAAGCGCGGCAGCGCGCCAGCCGCTCCTCGTAGACCGCATCCGGCACGCAATAGGCGCTCCCGGGTCGAAACATCGGCGAGGAGAGGATCTTATCGACCCTCTCCTCGGTCACTCGGAAGTCGCTCCGGCACCCCTTGCAGTCCCGATCCGCCTCGTTCCCCGCCCTCATCGATCGGCGATCAGCTCCAGCACCGTAACGGACATCGGGGCTACGGTCGCTGCAAGCGCGTTCCCCTCGATCGCGAAATCGACGAACGGCTTCGGCGCCACTCGCTCCGGCGAATCGAACGTATTATGCCCGTCGATCCGGTCCGCGGTCAGCGTCCTGCCGCTCGCGCTTACCTTCCCTTCCGCCAAGCCCCGAAGTTCGATGCGGACGCCTGCGCTCGCCCGATGATCCAGATTGCACAGGCTCACATGGATGCGCCCCTCCGCGTCGCGCGAAGCGGAGACGGACACGTGGGGCAGCTCGTTCGCGCCGCCGCCGATCGTCCCGATCGTCTCGTGCGTATCGAGCAGCTCCGCGTCCTGATGCACCTTGAACATCTCGAAGACATGATACGTCGGCGTCAACAGCATCTTCTCGCCTTCCGTCAAGATAACCGCCTGCAGAACGTTCACCAGCTGCGCGATGTTCGCCATCCGAACGCGGTCGCAATGCCGATGGAAGATGTGCAGCGTCATGCCCGCCACGAGCGCGTCGCGGATCGTATTTTGCTGATACAGGAATCCCGGATTGGTGCCCGGTTCCACGTCGTACCACGTCCCCCATTCGTCCACGATCAGGCCGATTCGCTTGTCCGGATCGTATTGATCCATGATCGCCGAATGTCTCGAGATCAATTCCTCCATGTGCATCGCCTTCTTCAAGGTGACGCTCCATTCCTCTTCGACGAAGCCGGTCGCCGGCCCCTTCTCCGCCCAGGTGCCCGGAAGGGTGTAGTAATGCAGCGTGATCGAGTCCATGAACCGGCCCGCCTGCTTCATCAGCGTCTCCATCCAATGATAGTCGCCCTCGCTCGGACCGCACGCGATCTTATGAATGCGGTTATCGCCGTAATTCCGGACGTACGTCTGGAATTGACGGTACAAGTCCGCGTAATATTCCGGCCGCATATTGCCGCCGCAGCCCCAGTTTTCGTTGCCGACGCCGAAGTATTTTACCTTCCAGGGCGCCTCCCTGCCGTTCGACTTCCGCAGCTCCGCCATCGGCGACACGCCGTCGAACGTCAAGTATTCCACCCATTCGGACATCTCCTGCACCGTTCCGCTGCCGACGTTGCCGTTAATGTACGGCTCGCAGCCGAGCAGCTCGCACAGCATCATGAACTCATGCGTGCCGAAGTGGTTGTTTTCGACGACGCCGCCCCAGTGGGTATTGATCATACGCTTGCGCCGCTCCCGCGGCCCGATGCCGTCCTTCCAATGGTATTCGTCGGCGAAGCAGCCGCCGGGCCAACGCAGGACGGGAATCTTCATCCGCCGCAGCGCGTCCAGGACGTCGTTGCGAATCCCATTCGTATTCGGGATGGGCGAGTCCTCCCCGACCCACAGCCCTTCATAGATACAGCGCCCGAGATGCTCCGAGAAGTGGCCGTAAATATTGCGGTCGATCGTTCCTCTCGGCCGATCCGCGTGGATCACGACTTGGTTGGTCATTGCAATCATTCTCCTCTTCATTGAATTAATAATGTTATTAATCGTATGACTTATTCATTAATTCACCTTCTATATTAATAGACATTTGCAGACTTCGCAATCCGAAACCCGGTCATGCAGAAAAAGAAAACAGCCTCCTTCGGCGAATGCCGAACGAAGGCTGCTTCTGACGGAACCCGAGTCGATTCGACACGATGTCGAACCTTAGGGGTTTTTCTTCCTTGTCACTTCTACCGAATCCTCAGTATGATGAAGGTATTCTATGGGAAAGGATGGTTGTCGTGCAAAAACTTTCGAACCAAGCGTTGTTGGACGCCTACCATTACATCGCGAAGGGGGAACGAGCGTTTCACGAAGAGTTTATTTCGGCCGTGTGCAAGGAACTCGCCTCCCGAGGCATCCTCTTCCAGGGTAACGCGGAAGCCGCGAAGGAGGGAATTCGTAACGTCATGTGTCCGACGCAGGGAATCCAATTCAACGCCGGCTAATCGTTCCAAGTTCAAAACGGGAGACGGATCGTGACGATCGTTCCGTTTCCTATCTTGCTTTCGAACTTCATCTCTCCCCCATGCTCCTGTATGATTTTATGGCAGATCATGAGCCCGAGACCCGTCCCTTGCTCCTTAGTCGTATAGAACGGATCGCCCAGCTTCCCCAGCGCTTGCTCGTCGATGCCGGGGCCTTCGTCCGCGAACCGAATCGCGACATGCCTTGCTTCCTTCCCGACGGCGACCCGCAGATTTCCGCCGTTCGGCATCGCCTCGATCGCATTCTTCATCACGTTCAAGAACACCTGCTTCAACTGATTGTCGTCGCACCGAATTTCGGGGATGTCGTCGTCCCATTCGAGATGAAGCGTCACGTCGTTCAACGCGGCATGAGACTGTACGAGCGGGAATAAGGCGTCGAACAACGTCTCCAGCCGATGCCGTCTGTACTCCGAGGGCACGGGCTTCGCCAGCTGCATAAATTCGTTGACGATGTAGTTGATCCGCTTCAGCTCCGTCTCCATGATCGCGCAGTAGGCTTGGTTGCCGACGAACTTTTCCCTTAACAGCTGATTGAACCCGATGAGAGCGGTCAAGGGATTCCGGATTTCGTGGGCGACGCCGGCCGCCATCTGTCCGATGACCGACAGCTTCTCGGACTTCCGCAAAGACTGCTCCCTTCGAATTCGTTCCGTAATGTCTCGAATCGTCGTTTGGTACACCTTGCGATCCAGTAAAGAAAAGGTTTCCCCGCTCGAAGCTTCCCCTTCGAACACGTCCCCGTCGCACCGAATGAACGACAGAGTGACCAGCTCCAACCCGCGAATCGATTGCCCCGAAGCGATAAACCGATCGCTCGTCTTGTGATGGAAATCCGGGTGGATAAAGTCGAGGATCGACCTGCCGACCACTTGCTCCGGTCCTCGGGCCCGTAACAACCGGATCCCCGCATCGTTCGCGTAGACGATGATGCCTTCGCTGTGAACGAAGATCGCCTCCGGAACCGACTTCAGCAGCTGGCGATAACGCAGCTCGCTCTCCCGGAGCGATACCTCCGCCTTCTTCCGCTCCGTGATGTCCCTGCACAGCAATTGAACGGCCTGCTCGCCTTTATACTGGATCGGCACGGCTCGGACTTCCGCGGTGACGACGCTTCCGTCGCGGCGAACCCACTTCTTTTCCATAATGTCCGTAGGCTTTCCGAATTCGAACGGAGGACCGACCGGTTCCATGATCGATTGCCCGACGTCCGGCGACCGGAGAAAATCCGCGAGCCGTCTCCCGATCGCCGCTTCCGCGTTCGGGGCTCCGATCATCTCGGCTCCCGCCGCATTCGTATACACCACGATTTCGTTGCTGTACACCAGAATCGGTTCCGGGGAAAATTCGACGAGTTGCTTATATTGCCTGTTCGTAAACCCGATCTCCCCGCCGGACGTCCGCTTCTTGCCCGGCCCCTTCCTTCTGCTATCCATGGAGTTCCCCCGCAGTCGTCCTGGTTCCAAGCTTATCCTATCCATGTATATATTACCTGCGCGGTCGGTTGTCAATCTAAAATTCTAGAAAAAGAGGCTCCCGGCCGCAGCCGAGAACCTCTTTAGAGTCACATTTCTTTAAACCACCGTATCCCTTATCACCGTCAGGAAACCGAACCTCATTGCGTCGCTAATGAACCGTTCGATGGACTGCCTTGCATGATCGCTGAACAAATACCACTCATCCGCAGTTGCATCGTGAATCAAGATCTCCGGGTACCCTGTTAAAAGTTCGGATGGGAAAGAACGAATTAAGGAATACACATCATACCGAACGATGCTGTTCCCTTCATGGTCTAGAAAATCAAATTGTGCATTTTTGTAATAAGACCCAAGCGTGTCTATCGTATGCATCCACGAATAATGTTCAGGGGCTTCGACCTTCTTCGGAATTGGACCATTCGACGGTAGCTCCCAAACTTTCGCTAATCACGCGTAAAGGTACCATTGTCCGTTTGTTCTTGATTTCTGGCTTGACATCGGATGAAACCGCAACGCCGTCAACTTTGATTTGCATATCTGCCGCATAGGTAAAGGACGATGACGATGAGACAAATAGAAAGATCGCAAGAAACAAACCAAAAAGTGCCTTTTTCATAAATGCGCTCCTTTTACGGATAATTTCGGCACACAGTAACCGCGCCCCATATTTAGACGCAACTGGAAATCATATGTTGCACAGCTCCCTAGACTCGAATCATTTCCATAAACGCTCGCAGCGGCTTCGAGATCCACTTCTTGGGCCGTAGGCCGAGAAGCAAGTCCAGGCGAATTTCTGGATGGCGAATCGGCAACACGGCAAGCTTGCCGCTTCGGATCTCCTCTTCCGCCGCCATTCGCGGCAGCAGCGAGACCCCGGAACCGGCTGCCAAGCACCGCTTGATCGCTTCCGGATTGCCGAGCTCCAAAGCGATCCGATATGGGATACCCTCCGTGCGAAGCACACGCTCCAGCATCGAGCGATAATTACAGCTTTCCTCCGCCATGATCCATTCGGTATCTTGCAATTTATCTAACGTAAGCGTGTCTTGCGCCTTCCGAGCGTCGGCGGGGTTCGCAAGAAAGACGAGCGGCTCCTCCCTGATTGCAATCCATTGCAAGTCGGGTTCAGGAGGACCCTTCTCCAGTAGAAGACAGACATCCAATTCCCCTTCCTTCACTCGGTCGATCATTGCCTGTTCGCGGCCGGTCACGATTCTGATGGAAAGTTCGGGATCATGCGCCTTCAACGGCTGGATGACGTCCGGCAGGACGTATGAGGCGATCGAATCGATCGTCCCGATCGTCAGCGTCCCCCCGCTCTGCCGCGCCAGAGACTCTCTCGACTGTTGGTGGAGTTCAAGCATTTGCAACGCGACCTTTAACAATTCCTCGCCGGCGCTCGTCAATCGCACCCCCCTGCCCGATCGTTCGAACAGCTTCACCTCGTAGTACTGTTCCAGCTTCTGCATCTGCATCGTCACGCTCGATTGCGCGTAACCGAGCTCCGCCGCGGCACGGGTAAAGCTCCTCTGGAGTGCCACGACGCGGAACGTATTGAGATAGGTCAGGTCCATGCTCCACACCAACCATCGTAATTATTGATATTACTCATCATCTATTATAGATAACTGTGATGCGAAATACGATGTTAGACTGAACGTAATTCGAAAATATTCCAGTTGTCGAAAGGCGGAGAACGCATGCTGCAATCGAACGATCTCAAAGGTATTTTCGTCCCGGTGGTTACCCCGTTTACCCAGGACGGCGAGCTGGACCTGCCTTCCTTCGAGCGTTATCTTGGACAATTGTTGCTTCATCCGTTACATGGGATTGTGATCAACGGAACGACCGGCGAAGCGCCGACGGTAGAATGGGCAGAGGTCGAAGCGTTGTTCGAGGTTACGCGGACGGTCGTTCAGAGGCTTGGCGTACGTATGCCGATCATCGTCGGGACCGGCACCAACGATACAAGAACAACCGTAAGGAGGACGAAGGCGGCCGGCGAGTGGGGCGCCGATGCGGTTCTGGTCGTTACTCCATATTACAGCCGCCCGTCCGAAGAGGGTGCATTCCGACACTTTCAGACTGTAGTCGAGACCGGAATGCCCCTCATTGCTTATGAGGTGCCGGAGAGGACGGGGATTCGGTTGTCGGCTGAGACGATGGAGCGAATCCTTACGCTGGACGGGGTCATTGGCCTCAAAGACGCTACGGGCGGCTGCGACTTGTTGAACGCGTTGGTAGGCCGTACGGCGAAGCCGATAATGGCCGGCTCCGACGACATCTTCGCACGGATGCTCCGCCGCGGTGCAAGCGGAGGCTTATTAGCGTCGGCACAGTTCCGAACGGAGTCCTTTCTGGAAGTCTATCGGTTGGCAGCGAATGGGTTGTACGACGAGGCGGAGGCAGCCTTCGTCAAGCTGCTCCCGCTTACCCGTCTGCTCTTCCGGGAGACGAATCCTTCCCCGATCAAGTGGATGCTCGCGCAATCCGGCATTCTCGCCTCCGACGGGGTACGCCTACCGCTTACCCCGATTAGCCGGCCATTGCAAGAGGAGCTGTCGGCGTTCCTGTAATTTGATACATTACATCAAGTATTTTCCCGTGATGGACTGCTCCGCATGGATGATCTGCGAAGGCGTGCCCTCGAACACCACCTGGCCGCCTTTGCTGCCTCCGTCCGGTCCCATATCGATGATCCAATCCGCTTGGCTGATCACCTCGAGGTTGTGCTCGATGACGATGACCGTATTGCCGGCATCCACGAGGCGGTTCATGATCCCTAGCAGGTGACCGATATCCGACATATGCAGGCCGGTCGTCGGCTCGTCCATCACGTAGATGCTTCCCTTCTTATGCAGCTCGCTTGCCAGCTTGATGCGCTGGCATTCCCCGCCCGAGAGCGTGCTGAGCGGTTGGCCGAGCGTAACATAATTCAATCCCACATCGCTCAACGACTGGAGCTTGCGCACGACCTCTTTCAGCTCGAAGAAATCCAATGCCTGCTCCACCGTCATCTCCAGCACTTCTGCAATGGACTTGCCGTTCAGCTTGTACGCGAGCACCTCTTCCTTAAATCGTCTGCCTCCGCACGCTTCGCAAGGCAGCTTCACGCTGTCGAGGTAGGCAAGGTCTGCGTACACGACGCCCAGTCCTTGGCAGTTCTCGCAAGCCCCCTTGGAGTTGAAGCTGAACAATCCTTGGTTGACCTTGTTCGCGGAGGCGAACGCCTTGCGCACATCGTCCATAATGCCCGTGTAAGTTGCAGGATTCGAGCGCGTCGACACGCCGACCGCCGATTGGTCGATGACGATCGCATCCGGATGCTGGCCGAGGAATACTTCATTGATCAGCGTACTCTTGCCCGAGCCGGCGACTCCCGAAACGACGGTCAGCACGCCGGTCGGAATATCTACGCTTACGTTCTGCAAGTTGTGTAGCGTAGCATCCTTAATGGACAGCTTGCCGGACGGCTGTCTGCCGTCGCGCTTCAGCTGGAGCGGCCGCTTCATATGAGTGCCTGTCAGCGTATCCGCCTCCAGCAAGCCTTGGAAACTTCCTTCGTACACGATAGTACCGCCGCGGCTGCCGGCTTGAGGCCCTACATCGACGATATGATCCGCAACCTTGATCACGTCGGGATCATGCTCGACGACGATCACGGTATTGCCCTTGTCGCGCAGCTTCCGAAGCAACTCGTTTAACCGGTGTACGTCACGGGGGTGCAAGCCAACGCTGGGCTCATCGAAAATGTAAGTGACATCCACCAGACTGCCGCTCAAGTGCTTTACCATCTTGACGCGCTGCGACTCGCCGCCGGACAATGTATCCGTCTCGCGGTCCAACGTTAAATAGTCTAGTCCGATATCCACCAGATGCTGCAATCGCTCCGTCAGCGACGTAACGATCGGCGCGGCGGCAGGATCGTCCATCTCCCGAATGACGCGAATGAGCCGTCCGACCTCCATGGAGGACATATCGGCGATGTTGAGTCCATTGATCCTGCAACCGAGCGCGGCCTGACTGAGTCTCGCGCCGCGGCAGCCGGTGCAGGGACCTTCGGAGATGTACGGCGCAACCGCTCGCTGCGTGCGCTCGGACATCGTCTTCACATCCCGCTTGATGTACTTGTTGGTGAATTTCTCGATGACGCCTTCCACTGTAATATTCATCGCCTTCCCGGCGAAATCCATTTCCACTTTCCTCGCCTTGGCGTTCAGCAGCCGCTCCAGTTCCTCATCCGAATAATCGCTCAGCTTCTTGTCGAGATCGAAGGAGCCTGCCTGCACGACCATGTTCCATTCCCACCCGTTCACCGCATAGTCCGGCAGCAGGATCGCCCCTTCGTTCAGCGACTTGGACTTGTCCAGCGCCTTGCTCATGTCGACGCGCAGACTGCGACCGATCCCGTTGCATTCGGGACACATCCCTTGCGGATCGTTAAACGAGAACATATTCGCTTGTCCGACATAGGGCCGACCGAATCTGGAATAGAGCAGACGGAGGATGGGAGAGATATCGGTAATCGTGCCCATCGTAGAATGGGAACCGCCGCCCAGCCGCTTCTGATCCACAACGACCGCCATGCTAAGGTTTTCGATTCTATCCGCATCCGGCTGCGGAAACCGCGGCAGGAAGTTACGGACGAACGTGCTGAAGTTTTCGTTCAGCAGACGCTGGGACTCGGTGGCGATCGTATCGAAGACGATCGACGACTTGCCGGATCCGGAAACCCCGGTGAAGATCGTGATCTTCCGCTTGGGAATGCGCAAGGATACGTTCTTCAGGTTGTTTTCCCGCGCACCCGAGATTACGATATACTCCTGATTCGATTCGCTCATACTTTACCTTCCCTCCGATTCTATTTTCTCCAAAAAGTAGAACAGTCTGCCTTGTCCAAAATATTATACTCGATCATTTTCTCAAGCAGCGAAAAATCGACCGGACGATCCCACCGGATCCGTACCAACTCCGAGCTATGGTCATAGCCAGCCTGCTTAATGTCGTCGGAGAAACGAATCATCCCCGCCCTCTCGGGAGCGACAGCCAAATGCGCTTTGGCTGCGCTAAATCCAATAATAAATGTGCCGTGATCGGTAAACATCGGCTGATTCCATGCGACTTTCGGCTGTAAATTCGGAAATCTCTTCGTTACCCATTCCAAAACCTCTTCCGTCCGCGCCCGATGCTGCGGATGATCGATTTTCGCTAAAAATTCCGCAAAAACTTCCATGTCGTTCCCTCCTACGTCATTATCTCATTACCGAATTTCCCCATACGAGGATTTATTTCAACCTAACTTCCATCGATAGTTTATCCTTGACCTAGCATCGACAAATGCACTGTGGCGGTGTATATTGGCATTGTTACACACATCCATTAAGCGGAAAAGAGGCTTACGTATGTGCCCAGGCATCCATTTCTTGAAGTTGAGGAAGTAAAACGAAAAACAAATAGGCCCAGCAGGGTTTATTTGTAATGGCGTTTTCGAACCCAACCATGAGATGGAGGCTTTTTTTGTGCCCAAATATAAAACCACGTGGATCCCCCGATTCGGGCGATTTGCGTTCCTTTCCATGCCTCCATCTCATTGGCAACAACCTATTATTGGAGGTATGGAACATGAAATTTTCGGACCGCGTATTGAAGCAGTATCTTGAGCATGTGTACTGGATTTGCGGAGGTCCTTGCGGCGGGAAGAGCACGATGACTACCGCGATCGCAGCGAAGTGGAACATGATCCCCTATTCTTCGGACGATCACACATTCGAGTACCAAAAGAAGGCTAACCCTCAGGATCATCCGGCGATATTGAGACATTTCGTCGATTGGGAATGGTATTTTCTTGGTCGCGGGAATGATCGTGGGCAATGGCTCAACAACGCGTTCGATGAATCCGTCGAATTTATCCTATTGGATTTACTCCAAATGGGGAAAGAAAAGCCCATTGTCGTCGATACGTTTATGGACCCCGAATTTCTCAAGACGATCGCGGATCATCGCCGGATCGTATATTTATTTGCCGAAGACGATGTAATCCGCTCGCAATATCTGACTCGGGAGCACGTCAGCGGCATGGAACAGTTATTCCCGACGCTCTCCGACCCGCAACGCGCTCGAAACGAAACCTTGGATACCGTTGCGAAGGGGTCGAATCACTCTTTCCTAAAGGTAAAGCAACAGGGTGTGCAATACTTCGTAAGAGAGGCTTCGACAACGAAAGAAGAGGTGCTGTCATGCATTGAAAAGCACTTCCAATTCACGTAACCCAATAAAAACGGTCGCCTGCGATTGGCGACCGTTTTTTACGTACTATACGGCGAAAGCGCTCCATTGGCGGAACTAATCATCTAATCCCTTACCATCGAGGATATGCGCCATATATTTTTCAACCCTTGACTCTCGAGTTTTGGATTGCTTGGCCGAAGAGAAATGCAGAATGTATGCTCTTTGCCGTCCCGGCGTCAATGCTTCGAAGGCCGTTTTTAAGTCGGGGATTTCAACGAATTTATTGGCTAATTCCTCAGGTATCGTGTATTCCGCGTTCTTCTTATAGTCTACTTGCAAGCCGGCTTTCTCGACTTCGACGGCTTCATCAATATAAGTTTTCAAGATCAGCTGCATTTCATCTATTTCTTGAACATGGGTGAACCGAATCTGGCGCGCTGCCTGTACATTCTCCGTTTGTTGGATTAAGATCGCATGAGGATCTTTCAACAACGCGCCTTTGTGAAACAGAATCGCGCAGTAATCCTTAAAGCCATGAATCAACACGATGTTTTTACCGTCGTACGTGTAACAAGGATGCATCCACTTAAAATCCTCGGTTAGCCCGCAGTCGAGAACGATCTCTCTCAATAACTCGAATTCTTCTTTCCACTTCTTAAGTTTGTTGAAATAGGGATCAAGCTTAGCGTTTCTTTCACCTTTACTCATGAAGCCCCCCTTTCTGCTTTGTCCGATAAATCGAGACTAGGCCAATACCTTTTCCAGCTCGCCGCACCATGTACTCCAGCCATACTTAGCCCCGTTGAGCGCTTGAACGTTAGAGATTCCGGTTTGTTCCAGATGAAGGTTTACTTTCCCGTCCCCTAGGTCCTGCAGCGTCCAGGTGATCGTGTGCGTCTCGCCGCTCGCCCAAGTGTAGGACAACCGGTGGGGTTTCTCCACGATCAGTACTTCGCCTTCAATAATTCCATTCCAATATTCGGACGGTTGCGTACGGAATTGGAAACGGTGTCCCACGACGGGCTTAAAGTCGTTATCCATCGGTTCGCCCGTCTGGATGTTGGCCACCCACTTGGCAAGCTTGCTTGAATCGGTTAAGGCGGACCAAAGTTTCTCGATCGATGTCTTATATTGAAAATCCAAGGATAGCGTTAAACTCACTCTTCTTCCTCCTCCAATAATTGGCCCAGGCGCAACATATTCGTACTCCAGAACTTGGTGTAGAAAGCCACCCAATCTTGAACTTCCACGAGCGGAGAGGCGTTCAGCCGAAACCGCGTTTCTCTGCCGACTTTCCGGTCAAGCACCAGGCCGGCCTCTTTAAGAATTGTCAAATGCTTGGATACCGCTGTACGGCCCATTGAAAACTGTGCCGTTAATTCATGTAGCGGGGTTTCCGCTTTCTCCGCTAACAGTCGAATCAGTCGGCGCCTCGTTGGATCTGCGATCGCGTCAAACACATCCCGAACCTGGTTGTTTTCGCTCACAACTCCCCCTCCAGAATTACAATCTCTGTTGAAATCTATTGGTGATTTGCAGGGACAGCCTTTAAGTTATTATCGATACGCTGACGCATGCGATACAGCCGCACCGGTCCTATCCCAAAAATTGGTCAAGACGTATAAAGGGTAACCCAGATTCGTCGCTAACTCAAGGGTTTCCCCACACCGAACAGGACACCATTTGGTGTCACTTTAAATTATAGATCCCTCATGGCGTTATGTCAACATCGTTTCTACACGTACCATGACCCGATCCTTTCACCGTGAAATGATTTTACAAGAAAGTGTTTCACCGAAGTATCGAATCATTTCACGCAGTTATTTAACATGTAAGGATACGGTAAACCTTATCCCTACGTCGAGAAGGGGGGGCTTGTCGGCCGTTGAGTAAACTATATCCCAATTCAGAAAAGGAGCCATTTCCTATGAAGTTACAACTCGTTCGCAATGCGACGCTCATGGTTCAGTATGCAGGGAAGAAATTTCTAATCGACCCATGTTTAGCGCCGAAGGGAACCTACCCGCCTTTCCCCAATTCGTTAAGACAGGACCAAAGAAATCCGTTAGTTATTCGTACAAAATGAAGAAGACGCGACAGAAGTAAGAAACGCCGGTTTCCGGAACGTTGACGTTCTAAAACGGCGGAGGGCATCGTTCCGGTCGCGCGGACTTGCGGAATCTGTTCTCTGGAAAAGCTAAAACCCGTTAGAAACAGCCTTGGCCGATGAACGGCCAAGGCTCGTCCTCTTATGAAATTCCATAGACTACCGACACCTCACCATCCAAAATTCGCAAGCGTATAAATAATAAATGAGAAAGAGACGAGGACGGATACGACAGTAATAGCGATGACCCAATATTCCCTACATCTGTGTTTCAAAAGACGGTAGATGGAGAAAAGCGCTGTTACGAAAGTCATCAAGATCATCGTTCGTCTAACCCATATTACCCCTGACATTGCCGCCATCATGTTTGTGCTTCCGCCCAACAACAAGAGTATGCCCATATGGAGCCAATGGTGGGAAGAAGCTAGAATGGAAAACAGGACTGAAAGGATAGAAGCCGTCGTTTGGCTCAAATTACGATTCATTCGTGTTCCTCCTTCCTTTTTCTAATGCACTTGTAAATAACTTAAATCCATTCAAGATTTGAACCCGCTCCTCTTCCAACAATTCATCCAAAATCGATCGAAAATAGCGGATCGATTGCTCGCGTACTTTTTCTAGCGAACGTTCTCCTTTATCCGTCAACGACACTAGCACCTCCCGTCGATTCTCCTCATTTACATTTCTATTTACAAATCCTTCTTTAACCAAGGTATCGATTAACCTACTCACTGTACTGCGTTCCAAAAATAACCGTTCCGCCAATTCGCCGATCGTCAAAGCCCCATTCTCCAGTTCTTGTAAGGTAAAGACTTGAGATGGCGATAAATGAAAACCGCAAGGAGTAACATTTTGTTCAAGTAACCCGAATAATCGAATAAATTTCTGAACGTTATGACGCAGGTCTAACAATTCTTCACGATTCAACTTTAGTTCCTCCATAAAATATGTATTGTACATCATATGTACCATACACATATTGGATAAGTCAATAACGAAGGAACTTATTCATTCCTCTACAAAACAAAAACCCCGCGCTTCGCCCGGAGTTTAGAAAAATGCAGGTTACAGTTTGCGGCTCGTCGGACGCAGCGCCCACGAGGCGATATTCAGCGCGGCGTATGAAAGCGGAAGGATAACGCTGAACCCGTTCCCGCCAAAGCCGTCTGCAAAAGCATGAGACAGTGCCGCGCCGGTCATTAAAAAGAAGATGCCGGCGTGAGCCCATTCTTTAAGCCGAGGAAATCCCGGAACGACGAGAGCAGCGGCTCCAAGTACTTTGCATATCCCGAGAATCGTTAAAACGTATAAAGGGTAACCAAGGTGTTCCACTAGCTCGACGTTTCCTTCAAGTCGCATCAGTTGCCCGATACCGCTTAACATAATGGGTCCTGCGAGCAGCAATGTAACTGTCCAATAAGCAATCACTTTTCCCCGGGGCTGGGTTAGCACTTTCGCGGTTGATTCCGCACCGATCATCTGACTCATTTTCTTCCTCCTCATCCCTTCAAAACGTCTTATCCTTAATGGGACACCATTTGGTGACGTTTTTATTATAGGACACCATTTAGTGTCCAGTCAAGAGCATTTTTACGTTCTTCATGGGAAAAAGCCTCGGTACGACAATACCGAAGCTTCGTGATATCGTGACTCCGTTTTGTTATTTCCAGACGATCATGACTACTCCCGCGAATATAATGACCGAACCAATTATCTTATATAAATTGTATTTTTCTTTTAAAAAATAAACTCCAAGCAATGAACCTATTACAATGCTGGATTCCCTAACGGGTGCCACGAAGCTGACCGGCACTTCCGTAAGAACGATTAATACCAATATGTAAGACAATCCGGCTAGACCGCCCGCAACGGCCATCTTCACCCATTCGGTCTTCCATTGCGTGGCTGCAACGGCTATGTTTCTGACTTGTAATGAACCTAGTACCAAAACCTGTCCAAGATTTTCAATAACGTTTAAAGTAATGGGGGGGATTACAGCTACCGCTAGTTTGTCAAAAATCGTATAACATGCGATGAATAGACCAACCAGGAATGGGTAAGGCGACTTTAGGATGGACTTCAGCGACCTTACCCCCATTGAGAAACTTACACCGGAATACATCATGTAAATCCCAACAAAAATAAATAAGCTGCCAAGGACACTTAGAGATGTAACCGGCTCGCTTAACCATATGGAACCGGCTGCAACGACAAGTAGCGGTCCGAGGCCTCTCGAAATCGGATAGGCTAACGAAAAATCGCTTTTTTCATAAGCTTTAGCAAGGATGATTGCATAAGCGCTATGCAATGCGATACTCCCTAAGCCCCAAAATATCCATTCATAAGTGATAGTAACCCCTTGCGGCCAAAAGAGAATACTTACCGGTAAAAAAATAATGACGGACCAAATTCTCAGCGACCATAAAAAGACTGCTTTATTTTCGCTTTGTTTTAACATGATGTTCCAAAGAGCATGCGATATGGATGCAACGATCACAAGGTAAATCCAATAATTTTCCATAAAGTCAAGCTATAGCTCCTCATCCTATATCGTGGCAACGCGGAATTGCGTGAAAAGCTGCGCAAGCCTGCCTGAGCGGCCCTTCGGAAAATAGAAAAAAGATCGAACGAAGGATTTCCTTCGTTCGACCTTGGAATTCGCTACGGCTGCGGACGCTGCCCCGGATCCATCCCGGTTTCCGATACCGTCATCAGGGGCTTCACGGCGACGTCGGCAACGACGCGAACTTGGCACGACAGCCGAATATTCTCGTCCGTAATGCCCTTCGCGTTCCGGATGCCCGCTTCCGCCTCGCCGATGGGGCCTAGGTCGCCTTCCAGCACCTCCACGCGGCACGTCGTACATCTCGCGTTGCCCCCGCACCGGTGCAGAATGTCCACCCCATGATCCTCGAGGGCGAGCACCAGCTTCGTGCCTTCCTCCACCGCGAACGATTGGTCTCCAACTTTCAAAATCGGCATCGTCATGACCTCCTTATGTTACTAGTATAACCTTAGAGATCGAAATGCCAACCTTTCCCCCCTGTGCATAGTTCGAAATTGCGAAAGAGTTTATCCACCGACGAAAATAGGGAATCCGCATTGACCACAGTTGCCCACAGGGATACCAACAGGCTGTGTTTAACTTTTCGTGGATCCAGGCTGCCTTTTTTATAAATACCCACATATCCACAACCCCTGCCGTCCACAGGTTTATTTGTACCCATCCATGGGTAGCAAAAGGTCCCGGCGAAGCCTCCGGGACCTTCTCGATGTTCATGCTTCGGCTTCCGCCGCGGGCGGAACCGCCGCTTCCGCATTTCGAACGCCGCCTAGCTGGAATAAGAAGAGGCCTCCTGCAATCGCTAGCGCGCCGATCAGTCTTGTCGGCGTAATCGGCACTCGATCCAATCCGAACCAGCCGAAGGCGTCCCATATCATGGCGAACCCGAGCTGCGACGTCATGGCGGTCAGGACCGCGGATGTCGGGCCGAGCCGTCGGAGCCCCTGCACCATGCAGACGACGACGCCGACGCCGATCAAGCCGCTGAACCAAAACCACGTCTGCATCGGCTTCGGACGCAGCAATTCGCCTCCTTCGAAGACAAGCCCCATCGCGAGCGACGCCGCGAACCCGAGTCCGAGCACGAGCGTCGTCGTCGTCCATACGCTCGTGTGCTCGTTCACTCGGTTGTTGAACAAGTTTTGCACGCCGACCAACGCTCCGGACAACGCCGCCCATAGAATACCTAGAATCATCGTTATCCTTCCTTCCCGAGTGAACCGGCGAGTCGCTTCAGCCGCTCTGGCTCCAACACTTGAATATACGACTTGTTCCTCTCGATCAACCCTTCGTCGCAGAGCTTCCTTATGACCCGGTTAAGATGGCGGTAGCTCGTGCCGAGCAAGTTGGCCGTGTCCTGCACGTTCGCGACGGGCAACCGGCCGCGAAACCGCGCGTCCGTCTCATCGCAGCATACCGACAGCAAGTAATTGGAAAATCGCGCTTCGACGGGGTACATCAAATTCAAGCTGCTGTGATTCGTCCTGTAATTGAGCTTCTTCACCATCATCTCCAGCAGGAAACGAAGCAGCGGCGCATGGTCCTCGCCCGACTCGCGCAGCGCGCGGTA
Source organism: Paenibacillus sp. (assembly GCF_031177825.1). Lineage (GTDB taxonomy): Bacteria > Bacillota > Bacilli > Paenibacillales > YIM-B00363 > Paenibacillus_AE. The sequence continues at coordinate 193,949 of NZ_JAPSKE010000005.1, forward strand.
CGAGATGCCGATCATCGACGCCTCGGTAACGGCCTCGACGTAATTGTGAATCGCATCCCCGCCGATATATTCGAGATCGCCGATCACCTCGAGCGGCGTACGGAAGGAAAGCACGAGCGTCTTTCCCTCCGGGGAATTGTGGAACACTTTAATTTTCCCTTTCACCAACACGTATAGCGTCGAAGCCGGCTCTCCTTGCACGCAGATGTTTTCCCCTTGCGCGAAGACGTATACCGCCGCATGCGAACGCAGCCGGTCCGGAAGGACTCGCTCCAAGCGGTGGAACTGTATATAGGCGTCCACCGCCTCCCGATGTTCGATCCTGTACATGACTCGGTATCTCCTTTACCCTTTCACGATCGCGGCGCCGACCGCCATCAGCGCGATGCCGACCGCCTGCGGCCAACGCATCCGGCGCTTCTTCGCACCGAACCATCCGTTCGATTCCGCGAGGAACGTCAATGCGAGCTGCGCGATCAGTACGAGCGATACGGCGAGCGTCATGCCGATCCGATGGATCGCCGTTACGTTGCCGAAAATAATGATCGCGGCGAACGCGCCTCCCGCCAAATAATAAGGCTTTACGCGCGCCAGCGCGTTTATTCGCCGGTCCCGCGCCACCGTCAGCAGCAGCGCGGCCGCGACAAAGCCGGTGAACTGCGTCAGCGTCGCCGCCTGCCACGTGCCGATCGCCGCGCCGATTCGCGCGTTCGCCACCCCTTGCAGCGCGATGAAGCCTCCGGCCAACACGCCGAATAACCAACCCATGTCCAGTCCCTCTTCCCTTCTTCCGATTCGCTTGCTCTTATCATAGAGACGAAAGCGGCCGGCGGGAAAGGACATATGTCCCGAAAATTAACCGACCCCGACTTGCCCTTCCCTTCGCGCTTCGCTTCGACCCGCCTGCTGCAAGTCATATCCGGTAGGGTTCTGGAAGACGCGAAGCCCGAACTCCGGAGCGACGGCGAAGACGTGATCGAAAATATCGGCTTGAATCGTCTCGTACGACGCCCATGCGGTCGTATTCGTGAACGCGTAAATTTCAAGCGGCAGCCCGTATTCCCCCGGCGCCAGCTGCCGGACGAGCAAGGTCATCTCCTGATGAATGTTCGGGTGCTGCTGCAGGTAATGCAACACATACGCCCGGAATACGCCGATATTCGTCATCTGCCGGCCGTTCGCCCTCACCGTCGTATCGACGCGGCGCTCGGCGTTGTACGCCTCGATGTCCCGCTGACGCTCCGTCACGTACTCCGTCAGAAAATGAATGCTTCGAAACCGCTCGATCATCTCCGGCGAACAGAACGCGATGCTGCTCGCGTCGATGGTTATCGAACGCTTGATTCTGCGGCCGCCGGACGCCTGCATCCCTCTCCAGTTCCGGAACGAATCGGAGATGAGGGCATAACTCGGGATCGTGGTGATCGTCATATCGAAATTCCGAACCTTGACCGTGTTCAGCGAGATGTCGATGACGTCCCCGTCCGCATCATACTTCGGCATCTCGATCCAGTCGCCGACGCGCACCATATCGTTCGAGGCGAGCTGCACGCCCGCGACCAACCCTAGAATCGAATCCTTGAAAATTAACATCAGCACGGCCGACAGCGCGCCCAGCCCGCTCAACAAAATAATGGGACTCTGCCCGATCAGCGTCGCGATGACGGCGACGGCGCCGACGAGGAAGATGAACATTTTCACGACCTGAATATATCCCTTGATCGGCTTCAGCTTGGACACTTCGTACGTTCGATAAATATCGTCCGCGGCGTTCAAACAAGCGTTCAGCACGACGATGCCGACGATCGTAAAGTAGCAAAACGCCGCTTTCTCTAGAAGCGCCTGATGACTCGGAAAGAGCGGCGAAAAATAATAGATGATAAGGACGGGCACGATATGAGAGAGCTTCTGAAACACTTTCCGTTCCAACAGCATGTCGTCCCACTTGAACCGGTTCCGCTTCACGAAGCGGGCCACGACGCCGTGCACGACCTTCTTCGCGACGCCGTTCGCGACAATGCCGAGCCCCGCGATGAGAACGACCAGAATCCAACTCGATAACAGTCCCGCCAGCTCCGTCGACGCGCCATACCTTATCAGTTGTTCTCTGATGAAATCCATTACAGCCTCCTCTGATAAAGAAGCTCAAGGACCGGGGGAAAGCCCGGCTCTTGAGCTTCGGAATGATTACAATGTCTCCGTGGCGAGCGTAAACCCTTCGATCACGGCATCCTCGTCCACCTCGATCAAGATGCATCGCTTGCCGTGATAGTCGACTTGTTTCACATACTTTAAATCTTGCGGGCTGACCGTAATCGTCGCTACCTTCGTATCGATCTTAATCGATTTCGACGTGAACTTCGGGATGACGCTGCTGGCTTTAAGCTCATAGTTTTTGTCGTCGACGACCGTCTGGAACGCGCGCTCCACCTTCTCCGTCGTCAAATCGTCCACGCCGCTCGCCGTCAGCAGCCGCTCCACGTCTCGGTAATCCAACTTCGGCGGCTCTTCCTCCTGATTCGTTTCGATGACCTGGTGGATGCCCTCGTACACATGCGCCAACGTCGCCGCGTCGAGCTGGTCTCCCGCCACTTCCTTCACGATTTCCTCGAAGATGACCCGCTCTTCCTGCGCCGTCACCGTCTTCTCGGCGTTCAACACCTGATCGATGAAATGGTGATTCGGTTCGTTCGCTTTGCCCGAGCAATACAGCACGCGATTCACGTCGGACGCGTTGTCCGTTACGCTAGGATAGAAGAAACCTTGTTCCGGCGCGCTTAACTTAATGATCGGATCGACGATGACGTTATACTTGAACTCTCGTTCGACATAATCGAACAGCAAGGTTTTCTTCTGCTGTTCCGTACTGTTGACGCTGCACAGAATGAACGGATGCGCGAACATCTCGTCCCGCTCGTTCTGCTCGGCTTCGTCGTTCCGCTCCCGGGTCGGACGGAAGTATTCCCCTCGGACGAACGTGACCACCGTATCCCGTTCATACTTCGTATCCGCCAGCATCTTCTCCACCAACACGAGCATCAGGTTTTGCCAGTCTTCCGTGTGACCGGTCACCAGCCCTTGATGGAGCAGCACCCGGGTCGGCTCCTCCGCGTCTTCTTGAAATTTGACTTCGAACAGCTTCTGACCTAATTCCCCGGTCAACAGCTTTTTGAAATTGCCCATATACAGCTCTTGCTTTTCCCGGTCCACCAGAGCGAACGGCTGACACTCGTAATGATAAATCTCGCTGCTTTCCTTCATGATGTACACGTTCAGAATGTCGAAAACCTTAAGCAAATCATGATCCAGCTTAAACTGCTTGCGAATGTGCGCGACTTCTTTCTTATTCATGGTTCGTGAGACAGCTCCTAAGAAGTGATATGCCTTCTGCGAATTAACACCTTACATATTTGCGTTTGAAGCCGAGATCCCCTTTTTCCACGGCCTTGCGAATGCTTTCGGCAGCGTGCAGCGTCCTGCTTCGTTTCTTGTCCCGCTTCATTTCTAACGGGCCGACCGCCTCGGCCGCGGCGACCGCCTTGTCGTGAAGCGGAACATAAGAGATCGCTGCGGTATAGAGGAAATTGTTCATCGCGGATTTCGCCCGCTCGGGCGCATCGCGAATCGTCCGCTCCACCGTGTCCAGCAACCCGGCGAGCTTGCTTTCGGAAAATTCGCGGTCCGGCCGGCTTCCGAGCAGCCAACAATAACAGCTCCAGCCCGCCGATCTTCGCAGCTCTTCGCCGCTGGCGATCCACTTGTCGGCTTCGGCTTGCGCGACGTCGGCTTCTGCCAACGTGACCGCGACGACGTAATCGGAAAGCAAACCGCTTCTACATTCATAGCGTTACCCTTCCTCTTCTAATGGAGGTTCGTTTCGCTCGTCCGTTTCTCCATTTTACATCATTCGCATAGGGAAATGGGCATCTTAATGATATACTGTCTTTTCATCATGTTAAAACACGGGAGAGACACGAGATGAACGACAACATTCGCTTTAAAGATACGGTCACGATCGGTTTTATGCTGTTCGCTTTATTTTTCGGCGCGGGCAATCTCGTCTTTCCGGCGATGTTAGGGCAGCAAGCCGGCGATCAATACGGCTTCGCCAATCTGGGCTTCCTGATTACGGGGGTCGGTCTACCGATCCTCGGCACCTTGGCGTTCGGCTTCTCCGGCTCCAAGGACTTGCTTGCCTTAACGAGCCGCGTCCATCCTTGGTTCGGCATCGGCTTCACCACGATGCTGTACCTCACGATCGGACCGTTGTTCGCCATGCCGAGAACCGGCAGCGTGTCGTATGAAATCGGAATGAAACCCTTCCTCGGAGCGCAGCATGAACCGCTTCTCGCGGCGGCGTTTACGATTGTATTTTTCGGGGTTACCCTTCTGTTCTCTTTACGCCCGGCGAAAATCATCGACATCGTGGGCAAAGGATTGACGCCGGCGCTCATGATTTTGATCGCCCTATTGGCGTTCGCCGCCGTCGCGGCTCCCCTCGGACGTCCGCAACAACCGGTAGGCGATTACAGCGCGCACGCCTTCTTCAACGGCTTTCAAGAGGGATACTTAACGATGGATACGCTCGCGGCCCTCGTCTTCGGCATTCTCGTCATCGACGCGATTCGCGCGAAGGGAGCCGATCGACGACGCCGTACGCTGCTCGTCTGCTTCCAAGCTTCGGCGATATCGGCCGCGATTCTCGCCCTCATCTATACGGCGCTCGCGTATATCGGCGCAAGCAGCGTCTCCGCCTTCGGCCGCTTGGGCAACGGCGGCGAAGTGCTGCAGCGAACGGCCGATTATTATTTCGGCACGTTCGGCGGAGCGGTGCTCGGCGTTATCGTGCTGCTCGCTTGCCTCACGACGAGCATCGGCCTCGCCACCTCGTGCAGCAGCTACTTTCATACCCTGTTCCCGAAAATGTCTTACCGACGGATCTGCGTCATCCTGACCGCGGCGAGCGCCCTGATCGCGAACGCGGGCTTGGAGAAGTTAATTTCGTTCTCCGTGCCGGTCTTGACGATCCTATACCCGCTGGCCATCGCGCTCATCCTCTTGACGTTCGCGCATGATTGGTTTCAGGGCAAACGAAGCGTGTACGGATGGTGTTTGCTGCTGACGTTCATCGTCAGCTTGGTCGGCGGACTGGCCGGCACGCCGCTCCGGATCGAACGGCTTCACGTCTGGTTTACCCAAGCGCTTCCCTTGTACGACATCGGCTTAGGTTGGGTGCTTCCGGCTTGCGCGGGGGCGGTCCTGGGCTTGCTATGGCCAAGGACCAAACCGTTGGAATCGTAACGGGCCATCATGGAAAACCTGAAGGTATGAGACGGACCCGTGGAGGAATCACGCAATGACGCAGCCGCAAGTAAAGCCGACTAACATCGAGTTCAGCAGCACGGAAATCGGCGGACTCTGGAGCATTTACATGCAAGAGAGCATGACCGTTTGTTTCCTCACTTATTTCGTACACCATCTGCAGGACGGCGATATCCTGCCCATGGCGCAGAAGGCGCTGCATATTTCGCAAGGACGGTTGGAACGGATCCGGACGCTGCTCTCGAAAGAAAACTTCCCGATCCCCGACGGCTTCACGGACAAAGACGTGAATTTGTCTGCTCCTCCGCTGTTCCATGACGAGTTCGCGCTTAGTTTCATCTACATGACGAACCGAATGGGCATGATTAATTACGCGTTCACCTCCTCGAATAACGTAAGGCTCGACGTGCTGGACTTCTTTAATGAATGCCTGCATACCTCGACCGAGTTGTTCGGGCAAGCCGTGAAGCTGCAGCTGGAGAAAGGCCTATACGATCGCCCGCCGAAAATGAACTATCCGAATCAAGTGGAGTACGTACAGAAAACGACGTTTCTCGACGGGTTCATGGGACATGTTCGACCTTTAAGCGCCATCGAGCTGTCGGAAATCTTCTTCAACATCGAAAGAAATTACTTCGCGGTCATCGTGATGCTCGGTTTCGCGCAGGTGATGCAGGACAAGGAGCTTCAGAGCCATATCCTTCGGGGGAAAAAAATCAGCGAAAAGCAAGTGGAGCTGTTCAACAAATTGTTATTGGACGAAGAGCTGCTCGGTACGGTCACCGTTGGCATGGAGGTCACCGCATCCACGACTTCCCCCTTCTCGGATAAGCTCATTATGGCGATGATCAATGTGCTCAACGCGGTCGACATCGTATTGATTTCGCATGCGATGGCTTTATCCATGAGAGCCGATCTCATCGCCCATTACAGTAAAATCGTCGGCGAGGTCATGTTGTACGCGAAAGACACCTTCGATATCGTCGTCGATCGGGGATGGCTCGAGCAGCCCCCTCTCTCGACGGATCGCCACCAATTGCTGAATCGAAGGTAACGACGACGCTAAGCGGACGATCCGGATATTTCCGCCGCTGCCTCCATTTTCATAAGGAAATGCCGCTTCGGATTCGATACAATGGGTTGATGAAATGTAAATCCTACTCTTAGAGAAGGTCTTTTCAAAACGAATAGGACGGTGAGAAAGTGAACCAAGCAGCAGTGTTGACCCTGCTCGCCTTGATCCTTTCCAACGCCCTTGTAGTGGCGAATAATGAACAATCTACAGGGTATGAGAATCCGGTTCAGCATCCAGTTACGAGTGTTGAAACGATTCGAACGGAAAGCGGTCAGGATGTCGGGGCATCGGAGTCGCCGGAGGAGCCGGTTACGGCGAGCGTCTCTGCCGAACAACCGAACGCGTCGTCCGAACCATCGTACGTAACGTCGGAAGAAGTCGAATTGCTTGCGCGAATCGTAAGCGCGGAGGCGAAGAACGAACCATATAAAGGGCAAGTGGCCGTTGCGGCGGTCGTCTTGAACCGAGTGGAAGAAGAAGGCTTCGGCGATACGATCGAAGAGGTCATTTATTCCAAGGGGCAATTCCAGCCGGTCAGCAACGGTACGATTCATCGAGAGCCTGTCGATTCGGCCTATCGGGCGGCCGAAGAAGCGCTGAACGGGAAAGACCCGACGAAGGGCGCGATTTACTTCGCGAATATGGAGATCGCCGACCATCACCCGAATCCGAAGGCGAAGAAGACGGTGCAAATCGGAGATCATACGTTTTATAAATAAAGCCGCTTCCCTCTTTAGCGAGAGGGGAAGCGGCTTTTGCGTTGGAATCGTCTGGCTGCGCGTCGCTTACCTTCGGCCGCTCAGGGCGCGCCGGCTCGCCATGCCTCGTGCCGCAAACTGCCGACGCCCGCGCCGGTCGGATAGCTCCCCGCGATCGCCGCCGCGACGAACGCCTTCGCCCTGCGGCACGCCGCTTCCGTCGTCGCCCCCCCGGCCAGCGCCGCGCAGACGGCGGACGACAGCGCGCAGCCGGTACCGTGCGTATGCCGTCGGGCCAGCCGGGGTCCGCTTAGCAGCACCGGACGGCGGCCGCCGTCGCCCGCGGCGACGAGAATGTCGAGACAATCGTCGCCCTCGGCGTGCCCGCCTTTCAGCAGGACGTGGCGGGAGCCGAACGACAGCAGCGCCTTCGCCGCGTCGATTCGCTCCTCTGGCGTGCGGATGTCCCGTTCGGTCACCCCTAGCAGCGCCGCCGCCTCGGGAACGTTCGGCGTCGCCAGCTCCGCGAGCGGAAGCAGCAGCTCGGCCAGCGCCTCGAACGCTTCCCCCGAGAGAAGACGGCGACCGTCCTTGGCCGTCCGCACCGGATCGACGACGAGCCGCCTCAAGCCGTACCGCCGAATCGCCGCCGCCGCCGCGGCGACCGCCTCCGGCGTCGGCAGCATGCCCGTCTTGACGGCGTCCGCGCCGATATCCCCGAGCACGCTGTCGAGCTGCGCTTCGATCAGCTCCGGCGCCACCGGCTCGATGCGTTGGACGCCGAGGCTGTTCTGGGCGGTGATCGCCGTTACGACGCTCATGCCGTACACCCCCAGCTCTTGGAATGTCTTCAGATCGCCTTGCATGCCTGCGCCGCCGCCCGAATCCGAACCCGCGATCGTCAGCGCCCGCGGCGGGGCGGCGCGTCCGCCGCTCCCTTCGGTCATAACGCGGCTCCTTCCCCTCGCGCGTGCGCCCCGGCGCCGAATCGATCCGGGCGGAAGGCGGCCATGTCGGCATGCGGTCCCCCGCCGCTTACGCTTCCCTCGCCGCCGGACCCCTCTTCGTCGTCGAGCCAACGCCCGAACGCCGCCGCCGTCGCCGGGCTCAGCAGAATGCCGTTGCGGTAATGCCCGCAGGCCAAATACAAGCCGTCCCGGCCGGGGACGGCTCCGATCAAGGGGCGGCCGTCCAGCGTCGCGGGCCGCAGCCCGGCCCAGCTGCGGGACGGGGCCGCTCCCTGCAGGCCGGGGAGCATTCGTCCCCCGGCGCGCGCGAGCCGCCCGATGCCGGCCGGCGTCACCGAACGGTCGAACCCCGCCTCGTCCTCGGACGCGCCGCAGACGAGGGAACCGTCCGGCTTCGGCACCCAATACGCGAGCGGGCTGAAGACGATGTGCCGGAGCTCGACGGGACGCGGGGCGTAAGCGCAAATCTGCCCCCGAATCGGATGCACGGGAAGACGCAGTCCGATCCGCGACTCGAGCTCCTCGCTCCAGGAGCCGAGGCAGCAGCATAGCCGGTCGCCGACGAACGTTCCGGCGTTCGCGTATTCGACCCGAACGCCGCCTCCCGATTCGCCGGACCGCTCCAGCGTCAGCAGGCGGCCGGCCGACGGGACGAGACGCCCGCCCCGGCGCCGCACCGCTTCGGCCAGCGCCTGCACGAGGAGCCGCGCCTGCACGTGCGCCTCTTCGGGGCAATAGAGCGCCCCCGCTTGCCCGGGCGCCAGCGCCGGCTCCAGCCGGGGCAGCGCTTCCGCCTCCACCCATTCCAGCCGAGCGCCTTGGTCCGTCTGCCATCGCAAGCGACCTTGCAGCGGCAGCCGATCCGCTTCCCGGCGAGCGACCTGCAGGCTGCCCGAACGGACGAATCCGACGCGCCGGCGGGACGTCTCCTCGATGTCGCGCACCCACGCCGGATACAACGCGAAGCTGCGGCGGCAAAACCGGAAGAAGGCGTCCGGCGCCTCGCCGTTCTCCGAATACGGCGCCAGCATGCCGGCGGCGGCGCTCGACGCTTGGCCGCCGATCGGACCGGCGTCGATCACGATCGCGCGCCAGCCCCGCTCGAGCGCCTCGTAGGCGCACGCCAGCCCGACGATGCCGCCGCCGAGCACGACGACCGTGCGGCCGCTCATCCGGCGCCCCCTCCGGCCGCGCCGGGGAACAGCCCGCCGTCGGTCGCGCTGCTGGCCGATGCGTACGGCTTCCGCGGGATGCGCCCCGCGCGCCTCGACAGCAGCCCCGCCTCGACGCCGAGCCGCATCGCCTCGGCCATCGCCACCGGATCGCGGGCCTGCGCGACGGGCGTATTCACGAGAATGCCGTCCGCTCCGAGCTCCATCGCTTGCGCGGCGTCCGCCGCAGAGCCTAAGCCGGCGTCGACGATGACCGGGACGGGGCATTCTTCCGCGATCCAGCTCACATGGTACGGATTAAGAATGCCCAGCCCCGTCCCGATCGGGGAGCCGCCGGGCATGACGGCGGCCGCCCCCGCTTCCGCGAGCCGCGCGCACAACATCGGATCGTCCGACGTATACGGCAGCACCGTAAAGCCTTCCCGTACGAGCCGCTCCGTCGCCTTCAGCGTCTCGACCGGATCGGGCAGCAGCAGCCGCGGATGAACGCTGATCTCGACCTTGACCCAGCTGCCGAGACCGGCTTCGCGGGCGAGCCGCGCGATGCGAATCGCTTCGTCCGCCGTCGAGGACCCGGACGTATTCGGCAAGTACACGAGCTCCTTGCCCTCGGTCAGCCGCAAGGTCGGGTCCTCCTCCCGCGGCGCCTCCAGATCGATTCGCCGGACGGCGAAGGTGACGACGTGCGCCCCCGACGCTTCGAGCGCCCGCCGCAGCACGGCCGGACTCGGGTACCTCCCCGTCCCGAGAAACAGCCGCGACCGCAGCGCTACGCCGCCGATCGTGAATGGCGCGTTCCAGTTCGCTTCCTTCATCCCGCTCAACCTCCCCCGACGAAATGCACGAATTCGATCCGATCGCCGCCCCGGATCGCGACCTGCGCCCAGTCCGCGCGCGGCACCGCCTCGCCGTTCCGCTCCGCCATGACGCGCAGGGAGGCGAGCCCGAGCGACTCGGCCAGCTCTCGCAGCGTGCCGGACCGCGTCGCGACGTCTCTGCCGTTCACGGTCACCCGCACGTCCTCCGCCCCCGGCTCCCCGCCGGCGTCCCGCGCCTCCCACTCGGCGATGCGCCGTTTCAGCGCCCGGCATACGTCCGCCGGATCGGCGCTGCCGGTTACGGCGGAGACGGCGCACAGCCGCCGCGCGCCTGCGGCCAACACGTCGTCCGCCGTCTCGGGCGAGATGCCGCCGATCGCGAAGAACGGAATCCGAATCCGCGCGGCCGCTTCGGCCACGTACGACGTCGTCACGGGCGCGCGGCCCGGCTTCGTCGGCGTCGGGTAGACCGGGCCTACGCCGATATAGTCCGCGCCCGCCCGCTCCGCCTCCAGCGCCTGAGCGAGGTTATGCGTCGAGATGCCGATCAAGAGGCGGCTTCCCGCCAAGCGCCGGGCTTCGCCGATCGCCAGATCGTCCTGCCCGAGATGGACCCCGTCCGCTTCGGCCTCGAGCGCTACCTCCAGATCGTCGTTGACGATGAATAACGCGCCCCAGCGGCGAGTCAGCGCCCGCAGCGCCTTCGCCTTGGCGAGCAGCGCCGCGCCGGTCGACGTCTTATCCCGGAGCTGCACGATGTCGGCGCCGCCTCGGATCGCCGCCTCCATCACCTCGAGCAGCTCCCGGCCCGGGTGATACGCTTCTCCCGTAATGACATACAGCTTGCAATCGTCGAGCCGCTTCAACGGACTCTCTCCCCCTTCTCCTCCATCGTTTCTTCCGACACGTATCGCAGACAGATCGTCCGGGCGTCCGCGGGCCCGGGCGCGCCGCGCACGAGGACGCGGCCGTCCGCGAAGATCGCGAGCGACGCGCCCTCGGGCGTCCGCGCTCGCACGAGGTACCGGTTGGCGGCCTCGATCTCGCAGCCTCGGCGAATCAACCGCTCCTTCAGCCGATCCGCCTCGACGGTCCGGCCGGTAGCGACCTGGATCGTATCCCGCCCGCACAGGACGACCGCGTCCGGCGCCGCGCTCGCGTGCCGTTCCGGCGCCTCTTCGGCGGCTCCTCGGTCCGGCGCGCAATAACGGCAGCCGGACCGGCCGCCCGGGAGACGCATCTCCTTCAACGCGAACCGCCACACATCCGCCGATATCCACGTTCGCCGCAGCGCCTCTCGGTTGCCCGTCAGCCACTTCAGCGCCTCCACGGCCTGCAGCGCCGCCGCGACATCCGCCGCCGGACCGATAATGCCCGCCGTGTCGCAGTTCGCCGTCGGCGCGGCGTCCGCCTCGCCGCCGATGAGGCAGCGAAGGCAGGACGTCTCGCCGGGAACGAGCAGCGCGGCGCTCGCGGACGAGCCCGTCGCCCCGCCGTACGCGAACGGGATGCCGCGGCGGAAGCAGGCGTCGCTCAGCAGCAGGCGGGTCTCCACATTGTCCGTCCCGTCCAGCACGAGGTCGACGCCTTCCGTCAGCTCGGAAGCGTTCGCCGCCGAGAGGTCCGTCACGCGAGGTTCCACGCGAGCCGCGCCGTTGATCGCCCGCAGCCGAGCGGCGGCGGCGACCGCCTTCGGCGCGGAAGCCGCGGCGGCGGCTTCGTCGTACAGCGATTGGCGATGCAAGTTGTCCGGCTCCACGAAGTCGCGGTCGACGAGCCGCAGTCGGCCGACGCCTGCGCGGACCAGCTGCTGCGCGAGCGAGGAGCCGAGCGCCCCGACGCCCGCGACGAGGACGGTCGACGCCCCGAGCCTCCGCTGCCCGCTCTCGCCGATCGGGGCGAAGCGCATCTGCCGGTCGTACCGCGACAGCTCGACCTCGACCGCCGCGTCCGCGCTCCCCCCGGCGCTACACATAGAGACGGCCTCCTCCCGACTTGAACAACGCCGAGCGCTCCCGCATGCCCGCTTCGACCGCTTCCGCCGGATCGACCCCCTGCTCCGCCGCATAGGCCCGAATATCGTGCGTGATGCGCATGCTGCAAAACTTCGGCCCGCACATCGAACAGAAATGGGCCGACTTGGCCGCGTCCGCCGGCAGCGTCTCGTCGTGATACGCCATCGCTCGCTCCGGATCGAGCGACAGATGGAATTGGTCGCGCCAGCGGAACTCGAACCGCGCCTTGGACAAGGCGTCGTCCCGCTGTCGGGCGCGCGGATGCCCCTTCGCCAGATCGGCCGCGTGGGCCGCGATCTTGTACGCGATGACGCCGTCCTTCACGTCCTCCTTGTTCGGCAGGCCGAGATGCTCCTTCGGCGTCACGTAGCACAGCATCGCCGTGCCGAACCAGCCGATCATCGCCGCCCCGATCGCGGACGTGATGTGATCGTAGCCGGGCGCGATATCGGTCGTCAGCGGCCCGAGCGTGTAGAAGGGCGCCTCCTTGCACACTTCCATTTGACGGTCGACGTTCTCCTTGATCAGGTGCATCGGCACATGGCCCGGACCTTCGATCATGACCTGGACGTCGTGCTTCCAGGCGATGTCGGTCAGCTCGCCGAGCGTCTCCAGCTCCGCGAACTGCGCCTCGTCGTTGGCGTCCGCGATCGACCCGGGGCGCAGCCCGTCCCCGAGCGAGAACGTGACGTCGTACGCCTTCATGATTTCGCAGATGTCCTCGAAGTGCGTGTACAAGAAATTTTCCCGATGATGCGCGAGGCACCACGCCGCCATGATCGAGCCGCCGCGCGATACGATGCCCGTCACCCGCTTCGCCGTCATCGGTATGTAGCGGAGCCGCACGCCCGCGTGAATCGTGAAATAGTCGACGCCTTGCTCGGCCTGCTCGATGAGCGTGTCTCGGAAGATGTCCCACGTCAGCGCCTCCGCGCGGCCGCCGACCTTCTCGAGCGCCTGATAGATCGGCACCGTGCCGACCGGCACCGGACTGTTGCGAATAATCCACTCCCGCGTCGTGTGGATGTTCTTGCCCGTCGACAGGTCCATGATCGTATCCGCGCCCCAGCGGGTCGCCCACGTCATCTTCTCGACCTCCTCCTCGATCGAAGAGGCGACGGCGGAGTTGCCGATGTTGGCGTTGATCTTCACGTGGAACCGGCGGCCGATAATCATCGGCTCGCTCTCCGGATGGTTGACGTTCGCCGGGATGACCGCGCGCCCCGCCGCCACCTCGTCCCGCACGAATTCGGGCGTCATCCCTTCGCGAACGGCGATGAACGCCATCTCCGGCGTCACGATGCCCCGCCTCGCGTAGTGGAGCTGCGTCACGTTGCGGCCCGGCAGCGCCTTGCGCGGTTCGCGCCGCAGTCCCGGGAAGACGGCTTCGCCCCGCTCCCGCGCCGAATTTTCGCTTGCATAGCCGTCGTCCAGCGGCTTCGCCTCGCGGCCCGGATACGGCGCGGTGTCCGCGCGGGCGTCGATCCACTCCGCCCGCAGCGGCGGCAAGCCGCGCCGGATGTCCGCCTCGTAGCGTTCATCCGTATACGGTCCGCTCGCGTCGTAGACGAGCAGCGGCGCGTTCGGCAGCGCGGAACCGTCCGCCGCTCGGCTGTCCGCTAGCGCGATCTCCCGCATCGGCACCCGAAGGCCGCCCTCGCCCTCGACGTACACCTTACGACTTCCCGGCAGCGGCGTCGTCAATATCCCCATAACAAAAAACCTCCTCGAGTCATTCTTCCGAATTCCCCTAGGAGGCCCAAGCCGTATCGAAAATAGGATGCCAATCGCGCGATGCCGTCCCCGGCGCCGGAGGTCCCGTACGATCCCCCGGGGACCTGTTCGGCCGGCGCTCTCGGACCGCCCCGTCGCGCGGCTCGATTCCCGACGAACGGAAAAAAAAGCCGCCCCGTACGGAGCGGCCAACGGTTGTGTTTGCGCTGCGGGAGGCTTCGCGGGCCTCCCGGGACGTTCCCCCGGAGCCCGCCGCACTCCTCCGGTCGCATCGACGGCAGGCATAAGCCCGCACGCCTGCCCCGGCGGCAGCTCGTTCACGCGCATTGGTCCACTTTCCTACGCTGGCATGACCCAGATCAGGTTCTAAGGGACCAAGGCTTCGCCTTATCTCAGCCCTCGCGGGCGCCCCTAGTGGAATTCTATGATCTACTGTACACGCACCGGAAGAAAGTGTCAATCGCTTTCCTTCGGTTCCGAAAGAGCGCATCGGCCCCTGCGCGAGGTTAATCGTCGTTCTCTTCTTCGTAGACGAGCGGTCCGCCGCCGCTCGCGACGACATCGCCGGCGCGCTTCCCGTCGCCCAGCCATGCGCCTTGCTCGGCGAGCAGCCGCTGCAGCCGCTTCACCTCGACGCCGCGGAAATCCCGCCCCTCCGCCGCGGCCATCGCCGCCGCCGTGCCGGCCGCCTGCCCCATGGCGAAGCAGTTCGGCATGACGCGCAGCGAGCCTTGCACCGGCCGATCGGAGGAGACGGACCGTCCCGCGACGATCAGGTTCGACTTGCCCTGCGGCAGCATGCAGCGGTACGGCACCCCATGCGACTCCCCCTTCGGCAGATGCTTGATCGCCATGGCGCTCTGCGCGTTCGCCAGATGGATGTCGATGAAGTACGAATTGCGGGCGATATCGTCCTCGAAGGTGCGCATCGAGAGGAAGTCGTCGACGACCAGCGTATAATCCCCGACGATGCGCCGCGTCTCGCGAATGCCGATCTGATCGCCGGAGTGCACGAGATGCGCGTTCTCGAAGCCGGGGACGTACTTGCGGAGGAATCGCATCTGCACCTCGATGAGGCGGCGCCCTTCGACGGCCGCGCGCGTCAGATCCTCGGCCTTCGTGCCGTCGATGCCGAACACATGCCCGAAGTTGAAGCCGGCGACCGAATTCGACAGCCACGCGAGGCCCGAGATGCGCTTGCGCCCCTCCGGCAGGTCTCCGTTGCGCTGCGCCTCCTGCACCGTGTCCGGCATCTGATTGCCCTGCCCCGTCTCCGCTAAGAAGCGGTCGTATCTCGCTTTATCGACGTTGCAGACGAGATAACACATCGTGCCGGGCTGCAGCTCGCCCGACTCGCCGCCGATGTGGAACGGCACGCCGGAGAGCGCCGCGAGGTCCGCGTCGCCGGTCGCGTCGATGTACAGCTTCGCCTGTACGACGGAGCGGCCCGACTTGTTGCCGACGACGAGACCGGCGATCGACCGTCCGTCGTCCGCGAGCAGCGCTTGATCGACGAAGCTGTGGAACAGCAGCTCCGCTCCGCTCTCCAGCACGGCGTCGTCATATACGCGCTTCAAGATTTCGACGTCGATCGGGACCCAATCGAGCCGATCCCGATGCATGCGGAGGTACTCGTCGCCCGCGGCCGCCTTCATGCGTTCCATCAGGTCGAGGCCGATGCCGCGCACGACCGGCTTCTCGCCGTCCGTGAACGGGCAGAACGCCGGCACCAAGGCGGAGGTGCCCATGCCGCCCAAGTATCCGCGCTGCTCGAGGAGGAGCGTCTTCGCCCCGTTGCGCGCGGCCGCGATCGCCGCCGCCACCCCCGAGGCGCCTCCTCCGACGACGACGACGTCGGGCGCGTACGACACCGGCAGCCGATGCTCCGGAACCGTTACAGTCAAGCCGTTAGCTTCCAACATGCGCATTCTTTCCTCCCTTAGGACATGCCGCCGGCGACAGCGGTACAACGCGCCCGCCGGCTCGGCTCCTTATTTCGACGCGTACCAGTCGTTGATTTCCTTGGCCGTCGCTTCTCCGCCGGAAGCGTTAAATTTCTGTTGGAACGCTTCCAGACCGTCCAGCGTCTCGCTGCCGACGATAATTTTCACGGCGAACTCCGACACCAGAGCGCCCAGCGTCTGATTGTTTCTTGCGAATTCCGGCAAGTACGGAGCCGTAGACAGGACGTCCGGCGCTTTCAGCGCATCGTCCAAGAGCGGATTGATCGATTCCCACGCCGCGAACAGCCGAGGGTCCTTGCGCACCCTTGCTTGCCAATACGTCGCGTAGTTGTTCTCGTCGACGCCCGTCAAGTAGTTGTTCGCCTGGTTCCGTTCGTCGTTGAAGATCGGCAGAATCGGGCTGTACGCGCCGTTCTCGAACGTATGATGCGTCCCCTCGTCCCCGATGGCGATCCGCTTGAACGTCTCCGTCTCCAGCTTCGCGTTGAAAAATTTGATCGTCTCGACCGCATTCTTCGCCGATTTCGGAATGAACGTAATGCGGTCCAACCCTCCGCCGTTGCTCGAGAGCGCCGCCTGGCCGTCCGGCCCCTTCAGCGGCGGCACGAAGACGATCTTCGCGTTCGGATCGTTCTTCTGCAGCGCGTCGGATACGGCGGGAACGTCCGCCCAGTGCAGCGGAATGACGCCCGCCCGGCCGCTCGAGAATTTCTCCTTCATCGTGGCGTCTTTATTGACGGCGAACTCCTGTTCCAACAACCCTTGCTCGAACAGTCCGTTCATGTAGGTCAAGTAGGCGGGGAAGCCCGGGTCCATCGGCTGCGGGACGAGCGAGCCGTCCTTCGGGTTCCAGCCGTTCGCGATGCCGAAGGCGCCGAGCACATTCGTCACCATCGGCGCGTCCCCGTTGATCGTCATCGGAATGTTCTGATCGCCGTTGCCGCCGGGATCTTTCTCCTTGAAGGCCGCCAACACGTTCTTGAATTCATCGACCGTCGTCGGCATCGGAAGGCCCAACGCATCCAGCCAATCCTGACGAATCGCGAGGCTCGCGCCCACGAAGTCGACCGACGGGAACGGAATCGCGTAGATGTTCCCGTCGACCGTCACCATGTCCCAAGACTTCTGGGATAACGACGCTTTGATGTTCGGCCCGTGCTCATCGATGAGCGGGCCGAGATCGACGAGCGCGCCGCGCTTCGCATAGTCGGAATAAAGCGCTTTCCAACTGGAGCCGCCGACGGTGAAGATGTAGTCGTACGCTTCCCCCGAAGCCATGATCAGGTTCAGCTTATCCTCCGCCTTATCCTGCGGAAGCATATCGTATTGCACCTTGTAGCCCGTCTCTTCTTCGATGACCTTCGCGACCGGATACGTGTTGTAATCGTCCTTCATCCAATGGTGAAGCGCCTTCAACCCCGGCTTGGCGGCTTCCTTCGTCTCTTCCTTCGCCGTCCCCGCCGGTGTCGCGGCCGCGCCGCCCTGACTTCCCGCATCCCCGCCCGACGTTTGGCTGCACGCCGCCGCGAACGTCAGGACCGCCGTCATCGCCAGAACCCCCGTCTGTTTCCGCCGCAATCGATTCATATTTCGTTACCTCCTTGAATTGACGATCCATGGTCTTGCCTTGCGTCTATATCATTAATCCGCCGGGTACCTCGGCGGAATTAATGCGCTGCGTTCCGGCTCCTACCCCTTCACCGAACCGATCAGAACGCCTTTGATAAAGTACTTTTGCAAGTACGGATAGACGAGCAGGATCGGAACCGTCGACGCGATGACGGTCGCCGCGCGGATGCCTTCCGGCGTCAGGTTCATCAGTTCGTCCAACGTCTTCTCCGCCCCGCCTTGCGTCGTGTCGGCCTCCATGACGATATCGCGCAAGTAGAGCTGAAGCGGCCTCAAGCCGGGGTTATTGATGTACAGCATCGGATGGAAGAAGTCGTTCCAAAAATACACCGCGTAAAACAGCGAGATCGTAGCGAGCACCGGTCCGCTGAGCGGCAGCACGATGAAGAACAACACCCGCAGATTGCCCGCCCCCTCGAGCTTCGCCGCTTCCTCCAGACTTTCCGGCAAGCTCTCGTAGTAGCTCTTAATGACGAGCATATTGAAGACGCTGATCATCGCCGGCAGGATGAGCGACCACAAATTGTTCATCAGGCCCAGCTCCCGGATCAGCAAGTAATTCGGAATGATGCCGCCGCTGAACAGCATCGTGAAGACGAACAACACGAGAATCGCGCCGGTGCCCGGCAAATGACGCTTCGACAGCGGATAGGCGGTCACGGCGGTCAACAGAATGGATAGCAGCGTGCCGACGCCGGCCAGAAAGACGGAGATGCCGAGCGCCTTAAGGAACGATTCGGACGTGACGACGTACTTCATCGTGTCCACTTGGAAATCGATCGGCCAGAGGCCGACCTTGCCGGACATAACCGCCCATTCGGCGCTGAACGCCTTCGAGAACACGTTGGCGAAGGGAAGCAGCGTGGCCAGCGCGGCGATCGTAAGCGAGACGTAGATGAACGTATCCAACGCGGCGTCTCCTGCGGATTTTCTTCTCATATGCGCCTTCCCCCTTTACCAGATGCTGCGCTGCAGGAATTTTCTGGACAGCCAGTTGCCTGTGACGACGAGCAGAAAGCCGATGACGGAATTGAACAAGCCGACGGCCGTGCTGAAGCTGTAATCCATCTTGCCGAGGCCGATGCGGTAGACGTACGTTCCGATCACGTCGCCCGTCTCGTAAACGACCGCGTTGTAGAGCGTCAGGATTTGCTCCGTGCCCGCATCCAGCAAGTAGCCGATCCGGAGAATGAACACGAGCACGATCGTCGCCATAATGCCCGGGAGCGTGATGTACCACATCTGCTGCAGCCGGCTCGCGCCGTCGATCGCCGCCGCTTCGTACTGCTCCTGATCGATGCCCGCGATCGCCGCGATGAAGATAATGGCGTTCCACCCCGACTCCTTCCAGCCTGCGGTAAATACGACCACGCTGCGGAACCAATCGTTGTCGAGCAGGAACGAGATCGGCTGGCCCCCGAACGCCTCGATCGCTCGATTCACGAGTCCGCTCGAAGGGGACAAGATGTTGATGAACAACCCCGCGATAATGACCCACGACAGAAAATGGGGCAAGTAAATGATCGTCTGCACGGAACGCTTAAACCACATTTTCGAAACCTCGTTCAAGAACAACGCGATGCCGATCGGGATCGGGAATAAAATCGCGATCTTATAGAAGCTGATCAGCAGCGTGTTCCGGAACACCTGCGCGAACTCCTCCGACTGCGTCAGCTTGACGAACTGCTCCCCGCCGACCCATTCGCTGCCCGAGATCCCGTCGAAAATATTAAAGTTTTGGAACGCGATCAGAATGCCGTACATCGGGACGTATTTAAAGATCAGCAAGAACAACAGGCCGGGCAGCAGCAGCGCATACATGTCCAAGTTGTTGCGGACGAGCCTCCATGCCTCGGCTCTCCTTCGCGCGGCGGCGCCGGTTCGCTTCGCGGCCTTCGTCGTCGTACCCAGTTCCATCTTCCCCGCTCCTCTCGATCTCTCTAGCTGGCCTCCTCATTATAAGAGAGGGGACGAATCGTTCGGTAGAAGACAATCCATCAATTTCTGGTGGAATCCCACAAATTCTCGGGGATCGCCTTCAATCGGATCGCGACCGTCGTCCCCTCGTTCGGACGCGACCGAATCGACAACCCGTAATCCGGTCCGGCGAACAGCTTGATCCGCTCGTTCACGTTGTACAATCCGTAAGAGCCGCCCCCCTCGTCCGGCTTCGACGCGCGGGTCGGCTCGACGAGCAGCCGCCGCGCGCGCTCTTCGTCCATGCCGATACCGTCGTCCCGGACCTCGAGCGTCAGCGCGTCCCCTTCCTTGCGCGCGCCGATGCGAATGACGCCGGACTTCGCCTTCGACTTCCGAATCCCGTGCAGCAGCGCGTTCTCCACGATCGGCTGCAGCGTCAGCTTAGGAATGTAGTACTTCGCGGCCTCCTCCTCCAGCTCGATCTCGTATTCGAAGCTGGAGGGAAACCTCGTCTTTTGCAAATCCAAATACACCTCTGCAAGTTGGATCTCGTCGGCCACGCTCGTCAGATCGCGTCCCTTGTTTAAGCTCAGGCGGAAGTATTTGGCGAGGCCGTCGATCATCTGGCTGATGTCGGTCGCGTTCCGCCCGATGGCGATCCAGTTGATCGTATCGAGCGTGTTATATAAGAAATGCGGATTGATCTGCGCCTGGAGCGCCTTCAATTCCGCCTCTCTCCGCTGCACCTCCGCGCGGTATGTCTGCTCCATCAACGACTTCACCCGGTAAATCAGTCGATCCACGCTTCGTTCGAGCAGGACGAAGTCGCCGTCCGAGGCGGTCGCCTCGTCGATCCGCTCCACGCCCTCCTTCCGAATCGTCGAGATGACCTGCTGCAGCCGCCGGTTCATGCTCCGGATCATCAGGGCGAGCAGGAGAAACATTAACGCAAGGAAGAGCGCGGATATGCCTAGGATCGTGACGAAGCTCGACGTTCTTCCCTGCTCCAGCGCCCGCTTGGCGATCGCCGAAGCCGGGATTTCGGCGACGAGACGCCAGTCGGTGCCTTCGACGCGCGTCGAGATCGCGTACGTCTCCCCGCTCTTCGTCAGGCCGTCCGCCGCGGGCGACGCGGCCGTTCCGACGAGCGAGCGGTCCCGATGCCAGACGATGGCGCCGTCTCCGTTCGCGAGGTATAGCTCGGAATCGCCCGGCAGCTCCAGAGGAGTTAAGATTTCGGAAAAGGTCCGCTCCGCCACGTCCAACATCAGAATGCCGTAGATCGTATCGTAGCGCTTCGGGTCTCGAATGATTCTGGCGTTCGTGAACAGCAGGGCCGGCCCGTTGTCGATGAACGTCTCTTCGTACAGCTCGCTCCATACGATCTTCCCGTTCCCTTCCACGATCTTCGGGTACCAGGGATCCGACTGCAATTGTTCGATGGGGAAGAAGTTAACCCTCTCGCTCGCGATGACCTTCTTCCCGTCCACGAAAAAACGGACGCGATACACGTCCGTGTTGGCCTGCGTCTGCTCGACCAGGCTTCGCAAATCTTTCACGTTGTCGAGCAGACGCCCTTCGGACGGATCCTCTCCCGCTTGCTCCAAATATTCGGACAGATTCGGGTTCATCAACAAGGCGTTGGAAGCGTCCTCGATATGGCGAATCCGGTAGGAGAGGTTGATCCCGGCCTGCACCAGCGTCTGCAAGGCGGAGCGGGACAACTCCTCCTCCAAGACGGAAGCCGACCGTTGATAGTAGCTGTACAACAACACCGACGCCGGCGCCACGATCGCGAGCACATACAACAGAAGCCACTTGCGCAACGAATTCAGCACGCGGGGCACCACCTTCAGTAAAGTTGATCTCGATACGCCTTCGGCGTCAGCCCGGTCATCTTCTTGAACAGCTTCGTGAAATAACTCGGGTCCGCGTACCCGACCGCGAAGCAAACGTCGTAAAATTTATACCTCGGATCGCGGAGCAGCTCCTTCGCTTTCTCGATCCGAACCGCCGTCAACGCTTCGTTGATCGTTCGCCCGGTTTCCTGCTTGTACAGCAAGCTGACGTACGTCGGCGACAAGTACACCTCTTTACCGACGTCCGCGACGGACAAGTTTTCCGCATATCGCGCCGCGAGCACCGCCTGCACCCGCTCGACCAGGTTGCTCGAACGGTTGTCTCGGCGCTCCCGGATGGCGGCGCATACGCTCGACACGTACGCTTCCAATGCCGCCCGGAGATCCTCGATCGTCTCCTTCTTCATTAACGACTCCCAGACGAGCGGAGCTCCCGCCGCCTGTCCGATTCCGAATTCGAGCAGCAGCTGATCGGCGAGCAGCGCGATCTGCAAGCTTACGTTCCGGCCGTAGGCGAAGCCGCTCGCGCGGTGTTCCGTCAACCGATCGAACAGCGCGTTCATCTCGTCGCGCAGCGCTTCCGCGTCCCCCGCCCGCAGCAGCGTCGTCAGCCTCTCGATCTGCGCGTGGCCGATGCGCTCCTCGCGGCCCTCCTCCGTTTCCACGCCCAGGCTGTCCATCGTGATGATCCGATTTTTGCCCAAATACCACTTCCGGCTCGCCGCTTCCCGCGCCTGCGCATACGATTCGCCCACCTTCGACAGCCCCCTCGTTCGGCTGCCGACCCCGATCGTCGCCCCGATCTTCAACCACCGCTCCAGATTGTCGCGAATGTCCCCCGCCAGCGTCAGCAGCCGCTCCTCCGGATCGTCCTCGCCGCTCCAGCGCAGCAGCCCGGCGATCTCGCCGACGCCCGATTCGAATGCATACCCGCCCGCATACCGGTCGATCAGCTCCTGCGCGATGTTCGTCGCCGCGTAGACGAGCAGCTGCAGATCGCGTTCCGATCTGGCGTCTCTCAGCTCCGCGTAATTGTCGAGGCTGAGGACGATCACCTCGTACTCGGCATCCGGCGGCAGCCGCAATTCAAGGAACCGAATGCGCTCCTCCGCGCCGGAACGCAGCCCCGCCTGCCCCTGCAGCGTCGAGAGCAGGAACTTCTCCCGAAGCAGCGGCATGCTCTCCCGCAGCTTCTCCTGCATGTCCCGGGCGAGCAGCCGCTCCCGGTCCCGATTCGCCAGCTCCGCCGCCACCCGCTCGATGACTGTGCGCAGCTCCTGCAAATTCACCGGCTTGAAAATATAATCGACCGCGTTCACCTGCAAGGCGGACTTCAAATAATCCGCGTCGTCGTGTCCGCTGATGAACACGATCTTCGTATCCGGGTATATCTCCCGCAGCTCGCGCGACAGCTCGATGCCGCTCATATTCGGCATGCGCACGTCGGTCAACACGAGATCCGGACGGACGCGCTCGGCCGCTTCCAGCGCCGCGTCGCCGTCGTCGGCCTCCGCCGCCGCTTCGATGCCGAATTCCGCCCAATCGAAATAATGCCGAAGGCCGTGCCGGACCGTCGGTTCGTCGTCTACGATCAACAGTTTATACATGAGGCTTCCCGCTCCCCGTTTGGTTGCTTGCCTTCATTATATCGGGAAACGCGGAGGCGCGAGCAGGGGGGATTCTATGATTTCTGGTGTTTTCGGAAAAAGAAAAAACCGTTACGGCCCCGTAACGGTTGAACCATATGCGGCTATTTCGCCTTCTTGGCGGGTTGCTTGGCGGGAAGTATTCCGCCTCCGAACAAGAAGCGCCGATGCAACTGCCTCCAGCTCCATTCGTCGATGCGGACGCCTCCGCTCAACTTCGACGCGCTGTGAATGATCTTCCCGTTCCCGAGATAGATGGCCGTATGCGTGACCGGCTTCTCCGACGGTCGGAGCCCCTCGTAGTCCGATGCCTTCTCTCCCCGATAGTTCGTGAAGAACAACAGGTCGCCGCGCTTCGCTTGGCGCAGCGAAGTGTACGTTTTCGCGGCGAACGCCTTGACGTATGCGGCTTGGGCCCGCGAATCCCACGGCAAGTCCATGCCGACGGCGTCCAAGAACACCCATCGGGTAAAGTCGGAGCAGTCGAACGTCGACGGCTCCGTCCGGTCGGAGCCGTATACGTACGGGGTGCCAAGGTACGATTTGGCGGTCTTCACGATGTTCTCGACATACGTTCCTCGAATCGGGCGAACGGACGGGTTGGGAAATTGCATGTTCAACGGGAATCCGTTCGGGTCGATTCGAGGCGTTTTTTCGTCTTTGCCCCAGGAGGCGATGCGGTTCTCCCGACGATCGTACAGGAAGTCCTCTACGCCCAAGTCCCCGAAATACAAATCCGGATCGTTCACCACCGCTTCTTCGATGCCCGCGCCCTCTTCGACGGATCGGGGGCGTACGTCGTTCCGGTTCGCGCAAGACGACAGCTGCGCCGCGCAGCACGAGAGAATGACGATGATTGCGATGGCTTTGGCGTTCCTCGGCATGGTTCGGCTCATCCCCTCTCCGGTGAAGTTGTTTCCATGATTAGGATTCAATGCTCCCCGGATCTTTATGCGGGAAAATTCAAGCTTTCTGTGCGCATCGTCCTCGAATAACGAAGCAAGCCCGTTCGACGGGAGGCGGGGCGTTAGCCCAGCTGTCGAATGAACGGGCTTGCGGGTACTTGTTTACGGTTCCGGAATGTATGTCTCCTTGCCGTCCTGTTGTTTTTCGTAATGATGATCTATAGATGATTCCTGGATATAGCCGTATGCCCAGTGCGTTTGCGTCACGTCCGGCCATTTCCTCGGCGCTCCGCTAAGCGGTCCTCGGCCCAGCAGCCTGTCGATCATCGCGACCGCCTCGGCCCGGGTCAGCGTCACATGCGGGCGGAACGTGCCGTCCTCATACCCGTCAACGATGCCCGCCGTTTTCGCTTTCTCGATGACGGCTTGCGCCCAACTTCCGTCGGTGTCGGTAAATCCCGCGTCAGCGATGAATCCATCCGGCAGCAACGGGGCGATCGCGCTCGCCATCTCCGCCCGCGTGATCGTCGCGTCGGGCTTGAAGCTGCCGTCCGGATACCCGATCATTACGCTCATGCCGGAGACGCGGTCGATGTAGGCCGTCGCCCAGTGCCCGTCCGCAACATCCGGGAATTCCTTGGGCGCTGCGCTCTCGTCCCGGTCGATGACCCTATCCAGCATCGCGGCGATTTCCGCGCGGGTCACGGTTCGATCGGGACCGAACGTCCCGTCGTCATAGCCGAACAGAAATGCTTTATGCTCCGGATTCGTCCAACGGATCACGGTAAACGTGCCCGTCTTGCCGGCGGAGACGGGGAAGCGGATCCCAGGCGGCCGATCTTCGCCGTCAGAGGGGACGATGGTTCCTTTCCCCAGCTCCTTCGTGCCGTCTTCATACTGCGCGAAGACCGCGACTCTCTTCAGCTGTTCGTCGTCGAGCGGCGCCCCGGTCAGCGGCAGTATCGCTTCGTATCCGCCGCCGGTCGCGTTCGATCCGATCGTCGTCGGACGGCCGACGGTTTCGACCTTGCCGCCTCTCGCGGCTTCGCGTACAAGCGGATCCGTCGTTGCCTGCGCTTCGATCGATTCGAGGTCCTCTTCCTTGGCCGGTTCGATGCGGAAACGAAGCCCGTCCGTTCCCCCTTCGAACGTTGCGCCCGGAATGACGACACGCGCATGCGTCGCTGTAATCTCCATCTTGACGTTGCCGTCGGACAGCAGATCGGCCGAAGCCTTCGGGAACTTCACGATCAACGCCGCGTCCCCGTCCTTGTCGTTCGGAATGAGCATCTTCGCGAAGTCGGAATCGAGCGCCTTGAGCTTGTCGACCGCTCGGAACGCCTGATCCCTTGTCAATTCGACTTCCGCCTGCCGGCGCCCGTCGGTACCGGATACACGCAGGATGTATTCGTTCGATACAAGGGAACCGCCGTTGCCGTCTACTACATTCACGGTAGGCCGTTCGGATTGGGAAACGGAGTCCGACGTCGACGGCGCTTGCGGCGCTTGCGGAGCGCGCGGCGTCGCGCTCGCCTCGTTCGAGAAGCCGCTGGCTCCCGTGACGTTGTGCGCCTTCACCGCGAAGTAATACGGCGTACCGTTGACAAGACCCGTCGCCGTATAGGTAGCTTCCGTTACCGTGGTCAACGGCAAGGGATCGTATGCGCCGGAGGCGGTGCCGATATGCACGCTGTAATAGACGGCTGACGTGACGCTGTCCCAAGCCAACGACACTTGTCCGTTGCCGGGAGACGCCCTGAGATTGGCAGGCGCGCCGGGAGCATTCACGTTCCATTGGGCGTATACGGTAACATTGCCGCTTACGACGGTCGTCGCGTCGAAGCCGGTTCCGCCGCCGTTCGGCATCGTATTCCATCCCGCGAACGTATAGCCTGACCGGGTCGGCGCCGCAGGAAGGGCAGCCGCCGTTTCGCCGTCCTTCACGATCAAGGTCGAGAACTCGCCTCCGTATCCCCGCCGTTCTTATCGAACGTGACCGTATGGGACATCGCTTCGAACTTTTTGATCTTGTAATTGCCGTAGTCCGATACATACAAGTTCCCGTCATAGAAATCGACCCCTATAGGGGTTCGCAATAACGCTGCCTTCGCCAGGCCCGCCTTCGCCGGCATCCCCCAAAGAGCCGGTCCCGGCAATCGTCGTGATGATGCCGGTCGTACTTATTTTCCGAATGACATGATTGCCAAGTTCCGCGACGTACAGCGTGTCGCTGTCGTCGACGGTAATGCCCGACGGGGCTGACATCGCGGCTGCCGTCGCCGGCCCGCCGTCTCCTGAATAGTGTGCCGCTCCCGTGCCGGCCACCGTACTGATGATCCTGAGCGTATCCACTTTCCGTATCCGATTGTTATTCCGATCCGCGATGTACAGATTCCCGCTGCTGTCAAAATCAATGGAATACGGAGTGCCCAGCATTGCCAGCGTCGCCGGCCCGCCGTCGCCCGAATATCCGTGACCTAAAGTGCGATTCCCGGCTACCGTGCTGATGATCCCGGTTTTATCCACTTTCCGAACGACATTATTATAGATTTCCGAGAAATACAAATTGCCCGCGCTGTCCACGGCAACATCCATTGGACCGTCCAACTTGGCTACCGTCGCGGGCCCGCCGTCTCCGTCATAGCCCTTAAAGCCGCTGCCGGCCACCGTGCTGATAATCCCGTCAGCGTCCACTTTTCGCACGATGTCGTTGCCGAGCTCCGCAATGTACATGTTCCCGTCGCCGTCGAAGGCTACGGATGTCGGGAACCGCAATCGCGCCGCCGTTGCCGGTCCGCCATCCCCCGTACGGCCGTCCAACCCGGGCCTTCCGGCTATCGTCGTGATGATGCCGGATGTATCCACTTTCCGAATCACATGACTGTAGTAATCCGGAATAAACAAATTTCCGCTGTCGTCTACTGCAATATGGTAAGCTAAGTCAAATTGGGCGGAAACTGCCGGCCCTCCGTCCCCGGAAAAACCCCTCGCACCGGTTCCGGCGATGGTGTCGATCGTATAGTTTTCCGCCGCATAAGCGCGGCTCCCCCATTCCGCCGGCAGCAGGGGAACCATTCCGTTCGCCAACATCACCGCCAATGCGATAAGCAGCGTTCCGACGGCTCGTCCCTTCCATGATCGCTCATTGGCCCTTTTCATCATAAACCTCCCTTTCGTAGATACCGCTTAAAATAGATGTACGAATGTTCGATAGCTGTTCCATTATAAGGGATTCGGCCGATCGTGAATATGCTCCTTTCGGGCAGCCCACCTCGAAAATTGAGGACCCCCTCCTCAATTGACCGCACAACACGAGTTTCATCTTGGTAGGGAGCAATAATACGAGGCGCCCCATGTACGTGTATTGGTCTGTCGTAAAAAAAGGGCGTGCCCGATCCTCGAATGGATCGCGACACGCCCTGCGTCGGCGATTACAGCTGGTACGCCGCCGCCGCCGTTTTCGAAATTTTCACCGTTCCCAACCGCATCTCGTTCATTTCTTCGACTTGAAACCGGAATCCGGCGAAGTCGATCGAAGGCTGTTCGTGTTCCTCCGGAATGCGGCCTAACCGACTGATAATGAACCCGCTCAACGTATCGAATTCGTCGTCTTCGATCTCGATGTTCAGCAGCGCCTTGATTTCGCGGATGTGGACGCCGCCGTTCACGATGTACGTGCCGTCGTCCGCCTGTTCGATAGGCTTCTCGTCCTCGTCGTACTCGTCGTAGATGTTGCCGACGATTTCTTCGATCAGATCCTCGATCGTGACGACCCCGGCCGTGCCCCCGTATTCGTCGATCGCCACGGCCATATGCACCTTGTTCAACTGAAGCTCCTTCAGCAGCTCGTCGATTTTCTTCGATTCCGGGACGAAGTAAGGCTTGCGGATCATCGCTTGAAGATCGAAGGTCGACGCTTCCCGGCCCTCCGCGATAAAGGGAAGCAGGTCCTTCACATGCAGGATGCCGACGATATTGTCGATATGCTCGTCATACACCGGGAACCGGGTGAACTTCTCCTCGTGAATCCGCGATGCCGCCTCCCGCAGCGTAATGCTTAAAGGGAAACTGACTACGTTTCTGCGATGCGTCATAATATCCGAAACCGATTTATTGTCGAACTCGAAGATGTTGTTGATCATCCTCTTTTCGGTTTCGTCGATTGCCCCGTTTTCCTTGCCGACGTCGACCATCATGCGAATTTCTTCCTCCGTGACCTGCTCTTTGTCCGCGTTGGGATCGACGCCGAAGAGGCGGACCAATACGTTCGTCGATAAGGTGAGCAGCTTCACGAACGGCGCCGTCAGCTTGGATAACGCCGTCAGCGGCATGACCGCGAACATCGCGATCGCTTCGGACTTCTCCATGGCGATGCGCTTGGGCACCAGTTCGCCGAGAACGAGGGTAAAGTAAGATAGCGACACGGTAATCAATACCACGGAGACGGTCTCAAGAATTTCTATAGAGATCGGGATTCCCGTCGCGTAAAGCGCGTCGGCCAGACGGCCGGCGAAGCTTTCCGCGGCGAACGCGCTCGCCATAAATCCTGCAAGCGTAATGCCGATTTGAATGGTGGCCAAGAAACGGCTCGGTTCGCTCAGGAGTTTGTGCAATAGCCCTGCCTTCTTATGACCTTCCTCCGCCATCGCCTTGATCTTGTTGTCGTTCAGAGAAATCAATGCGATTTCCGAGGCGGCAAAGAAAGCGTTCAGTACAATTAAAACCGCGAGCACCAGCAAAGCGGTTACCATAAATCCATCCCCTATTCGTTGATTATCGCTCGATAACGACTGTAGGGGAGGCTTTATTCACGCTTGTAGTACTCGGAACCGCAAACCTTCGTCGCGCTGCGCGGATTCCCTTGTACATCGTTCCTATCGCCTTCTTCTCCAGGCTCATCGTCCATGTCCGTCCCACCTCCGCGTCTCTTATTGACGAGATTCGAATTATAAGTTCATATGAACTAATTATAAGAACGATCGTTAGAATCTTCAAAGCCGTTTACAGCCGGAAAACGATTGGATTCGTCCATATGGACGATTCGCTTGGACGTAGCGCGAACGTTCGACCGATTCCGCCGGTTTTTCTCGGCCTTGCCGACCGTCCTTCCTCGTTCTACTCCCTTACTTCCGCGCGGATGACTTGCGAGGCTTCCTCTCCGATCAAGCCAAGACGCCACATGGCGATTCCCTTCAACCCATATCGCTTGGCCAATCCGATCTTCGCGCCTAACGAGTCGGCATTCTCGCTACCCATGGAAATCCCAAGGAGAAGCTTCTCCGCCGGAACGTCGTTCAACGTCTGACGAATGGCTTCGTCCACGCGCTTCATCGGTTCCGGTCCCTTCTCGCCCTCGTATGCGTATGCCATGACGATCATCTCGTCGGATAACGTCGCAAGCGTCTTATAATCGTAACCGCGATATGCGCCGTTGGGCGGATGAACCGCGACCGCTAAGCGCAGTCCTCTCGCTTCGGTGGCCGACGCGAGCTTCCGGACGAAAGAATTATATAATGCCTGCACCGCCTCCGCGTCGCCGGTCAGCCCCAGCCCTTCGAAGTCGATCAGTACGCCGGCGAATCGGCGCTCCGCCGCAGTGTCCACGATCCGCTCGACCGTCCCTTCCGCGAGCGTTTCGTCTTCCAAGATCGCCGTCAGTTCGCCGGCGACGTCCGAAGCGAACACCATGAAATAAGGATCGCTCCCCTCTTCGGAGACGCCGTCCACAAGCGATTGAGGCGTAACTTCCCCCGCGGGCTCCGGCCAATAGAAGTCCTTTCCTTCCAACGTAAAATTCGATGACTCGTCGATCCGGCCCCAACCGAAAGCGACGGCGTCGAACGAGGAAGCGAGCGACGCTTCCCGGAAGGAGGAGATGGCATAGAATGCCATCGTACGGAGATCGCGGGGCGGCGAATCGATCGACACGGTACGCGTCGCGGCATCCCAAGACACGTTCGCCCCGAACTGCTGGCTAAAGAAACTGAGCGG
This sequence comes from Paenibacillus sp., assembly GCF_031177825.1. Classification (GTDB taxonomy): domain Bacteria; phylum Bacillota; class Bacilli; order Paenibacillales; family YIM-B00363; genus Paenibacillus_AE. The sequence goes on from NZ_JAPSKE010000005.1 coordinate 223,665, forward strand.
GATGAGCGCAGCTCCGTCGACGGACATCGGGGCGACTCGCAGTTCCGTATCGATCCCGTCGACGCGAGCGACGTTCGACCCTAATGTCAGCTCGACGAATTTGCCGTCCGCCGGGTCGGCCGCTGCGATCGACCGCGTCTCCTCTTGCCACTCCACCGTAATCCCAAGCGCTTCGGAGATCGCGCGGAAGGGGACCATCGTCGTACCGTCCACGATGCTTGGCGCTAGAGGAAGCGGAAGAGGATAATCGTCCAGTAAGATCGTAACCGGTTGCTCCGGGGGTCCCCCGGTTTGCGCCAGGGCCGTCGCCGAGCCGCATAGTCCGGCGCATACGGCAAGGGTAACGGCTGCCAGGCGCGTTGCGGCCTTTTCTCTGAAACTACTTTTCATGTCCTGCACACTCCTGATATATAAAATTCGTGGTTGAGCATCGCAAATAAGACCCAAGAGGCTTGGGTCAGTTTGGTTTCGGTTTGTCGCTCAGAATGGAACGGAGCTCTCGAATTTCCTCGTCCGACAAGGTTCGCTCTTCAATAAATTGAACCAGCATCGACTTCAGCGTTCCGCTGTAAATTCGTTTCACGAAGGACTGCGCTTCGGCATGCTGACATTCGCTTCGCGAATAAAGCGGGAAGAAGGTATATACCTTCGGCGCTTGATCGACGCCGACGACTTGCTTCTTCACTAACCGATCAAGCAACGTTCGGATCGTCTTCGGTTTCCAATCCGTCTTTTCCTGCAGCGCATGGACGACCTCGTTCGCCGTGAGCGGCGCCTTGTCCCACAGCACGTTCATGACTTCCCATTCCGCTTCCGAAATATTCGGCACGCTTCTTGTCAACTCGATCTTCCCTCCTGTCGAACGGTGCGGCGTTAGTAGATGCCTTTATCCCTTAAGATGGATAACGTGATTTCCGCCGCGGCGCTTCCGTTCGCCCGATTCTCGCTCCCGACGTGCGTCGCGAAGAAATACGTATTTCCTTCCTTCTCTACATAACCGACGAACCAACCGCTCTCTTCCTTGCCGTTCACCGCGCCGGTGCCGGTCTTCCCGGACAAGAGCGCGCCGCCCTTCTCGTCCAAGCGAATCGCATCCTTTACCGTTTCGATATGCTCGTCCCGAAACTCGAATCGATTGCTGTAGAACGATTCCAACAACAGCACCTGCTCCACGGGGGAAATCTTCAAGGACGATTCCAACCAGAACGGCGAGGCGCCGTCAGATAAGTCGGCGTTCCCGTAGCCGATCCGCTCCAAATACGCTTGCATGCGATCCCGCCCGATTCGCGCATCGATCTCTTGAAAATACCAGTTCACCGAACGATTCATCGCCGTGAACAAGTCCTGATCTCGATTCCAAGCGTCGTAAGGATGCAGCTTGCCATCCCAGCGGAGCGTGGAACGGTCCGCTTCGACCGCTCCGGAATCCAGCCCGAATAACGCGCCATATATTTTAAAGGTCGAATCGGGCGAAACTCTCCGCTCGCTTCCGGATTTGTTGTAAATTGTATAACGATCGGTCTGCGCGTCGTACATTACGAAGCTGCCCTCGTAATCGGCGAAGTAAGTGCGCAAATCTTCGTAGGTCGCCTTCTCGTCCGCGAACGAGAACCGGTTCTCGTCGACGGCCAATACGGAAGCGAGAGGAACTTGACAGGCAACGAAAGCCGATGCGATCAGAAACACCGCGATACTCTTCCTTCTTAGGCGGCCGGACTCGGAGGTATAGGCGGCTATTCTCTCGATCCGCCGCTTCAGCTGCTTCTTGGAGCTCGCGAACCGATTTCCCCACGCGAGATCCAGGGGGCGCGACATCTTTTCCGCGAAATTGATCATCGTATGTCCGTACTTCGCGTGCGAACGGTCGTCTAGCGTTCGGAGCACGGCATGATCGCACGCGATTTCCCGATCTAACCGCATGTTTCGGAACGCGAGCCATACAAGCGGGTTATACCAGTATAACAGTTGAAACGCGACGAGCAGAACGCCGGTTAGATTATCCTTATGTTTATAGTGAATGAGCTCGTGCAGCATAATATATTTGATTTCCTCCGCCGAAAGCCATTCGTAGTAACGTTGCGGGAACACCAAATACGTCCTGCCCACCCCGACCAGCATCGGGGAAACCACGAGTGCCGACTCCAAGACGATGAAATGCTTCGACAAGCCGAGATGCTTCTTGCACTGCTCCAGCAGACGTAAAGTTTCTTCGTCGTTCACCCGGCGGGAGGTTCTCTTCAGCTTCTCGATTTTTAACCAGGAACCAAGGAGCGGTACCGCCAACGCAAGCACGCCCGCGAGCCAAACTCCGGCGACGGCGCTATCCAGGAACGCCGACGAGGTACGGCCGACGGACACCGTAAAATCTTGCAGCCAGTTCCCGTCTCCCGCCGGAGGGCCTACAGGCCCCGCGATCGAGGCGCCGGTACCGGCAGACCGCGCGGCTTTCGGGAGGGACCATTCGATTCCGAGGCGAAGCATGTCGAGCGGCAGCATAGGGAGAGTCAGGGCGATCGGGAGCAAAAACCAAAGTTTATAATGCCATAATGCGGTGAGCTGTCTGCGAAATATACGTTTTAAGAGCAATATTCCGGCGACGGTGATCGATGAAACGACGAAACCGACGAATAGCTGCGGATAAAACAAAGCATGCTTCCCCTCTCGTGCGTCACGCTCAAATACGATTACAGAGGTAATCTTACCACAAGATCCTCTTCCTGTGACGTCCTAAAATCCGTAGACGGCTTGATACGCATCGAAGATTTTACGCGCGATAGGCGCCGCTCCCCGACCGCCGTAGCCGCCTTCGGGGACGACGACGGCCACGGCTACTTTCGGATTGTCCGCAGGCGCGTATCCGATGAACACCGCATTTTCCACTCGACCGCCGCTAACGTCTTGCTCCGACGTACCGGTCTTGCGACGGAACGTATAGGTCACGCCGTCGAAACCTTGCACGTTACTCTTCATTCCCGCTTCGATCTCCTCCCAGAACGATTCGGGGAACCGAACTTCATTCAGCACGACGGGTTCGAAGGTTTGGAGCGTCTCCCCCTCGGCATTCACGGCTTTCTCCGCGAATTGGGGCTTTATGCGCTTGCCGCGGTTGGCCAGAACGGCCGCATATTGGGCAAGTTGAAGCGCGGTATACTTCCCTTGTTGCCCGAACGATGCGTAGATCAACGCGGACTGCGCGCTGGCGTTGTCGGCTTCGGCCAAGTATCCCGCCACCCCCGCCTGCTCCCCGAGCAGCCCGCTGCCCGTCGTCACCCCTAGCCCGAAGCTCTTCATATATCGGTCCCAAATTTCGACGCCTTCCTTCCCGTCGCGGAGATAGAGCGCGTTGCCGATCATCTCCGCCATGAACGCATTGGACGACTTCTGCAGCGCCGTCGCCGGTTCCAGGAGGCCTAGGCTCCGGCCTCCGTCGTTTCTTACGCTGACGCGATGCGTTCCCTTCTTCCCGAAGGCGAACGATCCGGCGTCCCGGTATTGCGTATTCGTCGTAATCAATCCTTCCGCCAATCCGATCAATACGGTTAACGGCTTCTGCGTCGATCCGAGGAATACCAACGACGAAGCGTGTTTATTCGCTTCCTCTTGGGACTCCCACTGCTGATACGTCTCCCGAATCGCGCCGTTGCCGACGATCGAGTGGATCGCGCTCCATTCGTCCTGAGCGATGCGCCCTCCCCGCCATACGTTAGGATCGTAGTCCGGAATACTCGCCATGGCGACGACCTTCCCGGTATCCACCTCCATGGCGACCGCATAACCGGCTCGCGCGAACGGGGCCCGGTCTCCGCTTTCGAAGGGCGCGGTTCGAAGATAAGACAGATGCTCGGCGATCGCTTTCTCCGTTTCCAGTTGCACCTGCTTATGGATCGTCAAATAGAGGTCCGCCCCTTTCTCCGGGTAGACCGTGACGGCAGGACCGGCGATATGCCCGGCTGCGTCGACGGCGACCGACTTCATGCCGTTCTTCCCTCGCAGCAGATCCTGAAACAACAGCTCGAGACCGTCGTTGCCGACTAACTCATGCCCCAAATACCGGGTGTAGGGATCGTTCGTCTTTTGTTTGTCCTTGTAGAAATCCAAACTTTGCACCGCCGCTTCGTACGTCTTTAAGTATCCGACGAGCTGTACGGCGATCGACGATGCATCGTAGGCCCGAATACTTTCTTCGGCGACCTCGAGCTGCGGGTATTCCGCCGCGTGCGACATGAAGTAAGCGACTTCGCGTTTCGTCAAGTCGTGTTTGATTTTCCGGGGCATGTACCCGTAACTGCGGTCGGATCCGAGGTCCATCTGTTCCATTATCGCTTCCGATCGAAGCATTCCGTCTTCCTCCCCGTAGGTCGCGAAGACGTCCTCCAATCGTTCGGCAAGCGCCTCCGCGTCCTCCGCTTTCATTCCCGGGAGCAAGGTGAAGTAGAGCGCTTGCGTCGGGACCGAGTATGCGATAGGACTCCCGGCGGCATCGAAGATCCCTCCCCGAATCGGGGGAATGGGAACCGTTCTTGTCGTCGTCCGCTGCTCCGCCTCCCGCATATGTTCTCCTTGCACCAATTGAACGTGAGCCAGCTTGACGACTAGGATGCAAAACATTCCGAACACAACGAAGAAAAAGAGATTGATGCGGCGTACGAGGTCCCGTCTCTGGTATTGCTGCCCGCGCCGCTCCTTACTCCCGTCCATGGAAATACTCCTTGAGCACCTTCGCCGTCTTCCGCACGACATGAGTGCTCCCGCCGCGGCTCCCCACGTCTTCGATCATCGCAGCCAGCAGCAGCTCCCCCCGTTCCGCCTCGTAAGCTACGAACCATCCGTTCTCCTGCCCGGCTTCCCCCTTGCTCTTCTTTAACTCGGCCGTTCCCGTCTTCCCCGCGATCCGGCGCCCGTCGATCGAAGCTCGATGCCCCGTCCCCGCCGGGTTTTCCACGACTTCGAGCAGCATGCGGTTCATCGCGGCGGCCGTCTCCGAATCGAATATCGGTTCCCCCCAAGCTTCGCCCAACGACGGCCCGCCGTCCGAATATTCCAGAACCGGCTTCACCATCATTCCGTTATTGACGAACGGAGTATACGCCAGGGCCACATGAAGCGAGCTCATCAACACTTCCCCTTGCCCGTACGCGGAGTCGGCCAACAAAATCTCGTTGTCGATGCCGTCGTTGGATAAACTCGCTACGGGGAAGGGGTACGGAATCGGAAGGGGACGGTCGAAGCCGAATCTCCCCGCCTCTCGGCTGAATCGTTCCGCGCCGATCTCCAACGCCTCCTGCGCCAGGTATATGTTATCCGAATTCACGATAGCGTCCGTCAAACTTTCCACCGGTACGTCCCTTACCCGTTTCACGTAATAGCTGCCCCAACTTTCGTCCTTCGTCCATCGCAATCCGTCGATCGCTTTCATCTCGTCGACGGCGCTGACGCCGAGCTTCAATCCGATGGAGGCGGTGATCGGTTTAAAGACGGATCCGGGCACGTATAAACTTGTAAACCGATTCAGCAGCGGTTTCTTCGGGTCCTCGTTCCAAGACGTCCACTGTTCGGCCGAAAGTCCCGTGATGAAGAGGTTCGGGTCGTAAGCCGGACTGCTGACCAAAGCAAACACTTCGCCGCTCTTCGGATGAACGGCCGCCGCCGTCCCCGCATCGCCCTCGAACGAGTAATAAATCGACTGCTGAAGCTCGGCGTCGATCGTGAGCCGGATGTCCTCCCCCGGCATCGCCGCGACTTCGGCAAGCGTCTTTCTTAGCTGCCCGTCCGCCTGAACGATTGCAATTTGGACGCCGTCTCTTCCCCTGAGCCGTTGCTCGTATAGGAGTTCCAAACCGGCTTTCCCGATCATATCGTTTGGTTCGTACCGTCCCGCATGTTTCTCCAGATCCTCCGCCGTAACCGGTCGGATATACCCGGTGAGGTGAGCGGCAGCCTCGCCGTACGGGTAGACCCTTGTGGACTCCTCGCGGATCGTTACCCCCCCAAGATCGCTGTAATCGTGTTTCAGCCGTTCCAAGGTCATATTGACGATCGGGACGAAGAGATCGTCTTCGACCCATGGGGCCGACAGCTTGTCCACGATGACGGATTCGGGTATCGCTAACTTCTCCGCAAGCGCGGCGATGGTTCGCTCCCTGTCCTCGCCCAGTTGGCCCGGAACGATTCCGAGCACTTCGACGGTGCCGTTCGCGGCCAATTCCCGATCGAAGCCGTCGTAGATCGTTCCCCGTTCCGCCTTTCGCTTGCGGACGAACACTCGATCCCCTTCTTCCATCGACGGGAAGAGCAGCGAGGGGCTCCAATCCACCTTCCACTTATGGTTCGTTTCCTTGCTTTTCGAGATCGGGACAACGCCTTCGAAAGCGATCGGACCCGCGACCGTATCCATCTCCACCCGGTAAGGGTACGTCCGTTTGTCCAGGGGACCGCCATCCGTCTTCGTTTCGTCGATAGGCGCAGGCGTAATCTCCAACCGGGTCATTCCGATTCCTTCATAGATGGAACGATATCTGGTCACGAATTGTTCTTTCGAAAGCGCGGCTTGCACGGGTTCCGCCAGCAATTCGTACATACGCTCGTATCGCCCCTGTCGCCAATCCTCGACGTACTCGGCGAACACTTCTTCCGGTTTCGCTTTCTGCTCGCAACTCGCTAGAACCCAAAGGGAGAAGAGCCACAATAACAGAGTGTACCGTCTCAGCTCTACCACTCGCTTCCTTAATAGATTACACGTGTAGTCTTAAAATACACAAATCGCCCCTTCGTGTCAAAGTCCAGAGCCGGAAACGCTCGCTGCGACAATGCGAAAGCCGAACGAGAGGTAGGATGGAGGTCCTACCTCAACGTTCGGCCGAATAGCGGGAGCTGCGATTCCGCGGCGGCGCCGATTACGTCATGCGTTCCTTTCCTTACACGACCTTGCCGGACCGGATATTAGTGACGGATTCAACGAAGAAAATAGAGAACATCAACCTTCCCTATTTCCGCTCCCTCCCCGCGTTTTGCCCGAATAGCGAACAGCGACTTTCCCTATTTCGCGCGAAATCGCCGGTAAGGTCCGTTTCTAGCACGAATAGGGAAATTTGATGTTCCCTATTTGCCCCTTTATGCCTTGCGCGGCGAAAATAGGGAACTTTCCTGTACTCTATCGTCAGTTGCGTCCACGTCGCACGCCGCCGACGCGCGAAATGAGGAGCTCCTCCTAAATTTTTAGGGCATGCCGCCTCGAAAATTGAGGAGCGCCTCCCCATTTGCACGCGCCCATAGAAACAAAGCGCGCCGCCTCCCGACGGCGCGTTACCTTATTAAAGCTTCTGCATCTTCTCCGGGTGGAGCATGACGTCGATCTGCTCGCGAATGCTCTCCGGCCGGAACAGCTGCTTCCAATTTTCCTTGATCATCGCCCGACGGCCGTAGTCGATGGCGACGAGGCACGCGTCCGAGAACGGATTGACCCGGTTAAAGACGACGGCGAGCTCGATATTGATATGGCCTAGCATGAAGTCCTTGGCGGCTTCGTACGGAACGCCGCGCCGCACCGCCTCGTCCATCGCTTCGCCCAGCAGCGTAGCCATCATCGCCCCGATCGTCTCCGCCATCGTCGGTTCGAGGATCGCCATCTGCTCCACCGTAATCCGATGCGACCGCATGACCGGCGCATACATCTCGGCGGCGAGCCGCTCGCCGACCTCGTAATCCGATTCCGGTCCCTGCATCAACGCGCACACGATCGCCTGCTTGGCGGCGACGCCGCCGAACAAGTCGCTCTTCGCCTCCGGCGTCGTCTCGTCGTTGAAAACCGGCGGATGACACGGATGCGCCACGAAGTATGCGACATCCGCCCGCTCGGGCAGCTTCCCCAGATAGGCGGCGGCCGGGTCCAGCGCCACGAGCATGGCGCCGGACTTCATCTTAGGCACGATTCCCGCCGAGACGTCGCCGATCGCGACGTCCGGGATGGCCAGCACGACGATATCCGCTTCGGCGACGGCCTCTTCGAGCGGCGTCGTGCGGAGTCCGCGCTCCGCGAGCCGGGCGATGCCCCGCTCCCCGATCTCCACGTAATGTACGCGCCGATCGCCTTTCTTCAGGTTGTCCGCGATTCTGCAGCCCATCTTGCCGCCGGCGCCGAGTAACGCAACGCTTTGAGTACGCATGGTATTCGTTCCTCCCCCATCCCAAGTTGTAGTATAAAAGTCCGCCTCTATCGGCCTTCCAGCACGCGCACGAAATAATCCTCCCGCCCGACCTGGCCGCCCTTGAGCGCCAGCTCCTTGCCGTCGAAGCGCGGATCGTAAGCATAGCTGAGACAGAGCGGACCGCCGGGCGCGATCGGCATAAGACAGCTCAGCGCATAAATGCCCAGTTCGCGTGCGACGTAGCCCGACGTATCGCCGCCGGCCGCGAGAAACCGCGGAAGCCCCGTCCGCTCGATCGCCTCGCGCGTCAGCTTGCCGAGCTGCTCCCCGATCATGCGGCCCGTATCGAGCGACGTTCGCCCCGCGGCCTCCATGCGGCGCTTCAGCGCCTCCGTCTCGAGGCCGTTCGGCCCCAACGCGGTGTACAGCAACGGGCTGCCGCCCTGCGCCAGCGCCGCGAGCGAACGCTCGAGCAGCCGATGCCGATACGCCTCTGCCTCGTCCGGCGCCGCGAAGCCGTTCGCGTCCACCGGAATGCCGACGAAGCCGTTCCGCAGCGCGTATCGAATCTGCGCTTCGGTGACGGGCGAGCAGCTGCCCGACACCGCGAACATTTGCTTCGCGGGCCCGACGCGCCGGAACGGCGAGACGTCCGGAGCGATGAGCCCTTGTCTGCGCCAATGCGCCGTAAGCGCGTATTCCACGCCGGAGGAACCGATCACGAACCGCCCTCCCCCGAGCGCGCCTTCCCAAATCAAGCTCCCCGCCCGCTCGAGGCGCGCCTCGTCGAGCACGTCGAACAACACGAGATCGGGACGGTCCGCGAGCCGCAGGCGCAGGCGCTCCCGCACAGTGTCCTCTTCGCCGTCGAGATCGAGAAGGTCCATCAGCGCGATCGACATCGTCGTCTGCTTCCCGAGATGCAGCCGCAAATCCGCTTCGTCCATCGGCGTAACGGGATGGCGCGACATCGTCGGATGCCGGTCGAGCCGGAACGTATCGTCCCCTACCGTCGCGAAGTGGTTCCCGAACACCGTATACCGCTTCAACGCCGGCGCACCGACGAGGATCGGGATCGGCCGCTCCCCGCCGAACGCCGCCCGACCGAGCTCCGCCGCCTTCCCGATGCTGCCGATGTCCGGCGAGGAGTCGAACGTCGAGCACATCTTATAGTGCACGACCGGCGTGCCGGCGTCCCGCAGCGAAGCGAAGACGGGCGCGAGCTCCCGCTTCATCTCCGCCGGCGTCATGGAGCGGCTCACGCCGGCGACGCCGAAGGCTTGCAAATCCGGGAAGCGCCGATCGAGCAGCTCCCGCGTCGGCGGCTCCAGGAAGAGCGCCGTCTTCACGCCGCCGAGCATCAGCGCTTCCATGGAATCGGTCGATCCGGTGAAGTCGTCCCCGTAGAAGGAGATCAATCGCCTTACGGGCGATGTCGTCATGGACGGCACACCCCTTTCTATTTCGAAAATGTATCCAACGCCTGCCGCAGCTCTAGGTGCTCCGCCGCGAACGCCTCGCGGTCGAGTCCCCCGATCGCCGCTTCCCAAGCGAGCTGCATGCTGCGGACGCCGCTCGCCGGTCCCCCCGGATGCGCCATGATGCCGCCGCCCGCGATATTCATCAGGTCGTACGTGCCGAGCCGCCGGTACGTCGACTCCGCCGTCGCGGCCGACTGCCCGGAGGACAGCACCGGCATGCAGGCGTAGCCGCCGAAGAGCGGAGTCCGTACGCCTTCCACGGAGCGGATGACGGACTCGTTCGACTCGTAAAACTTGCTGTCCAGCGCATTCACGTGCAGATGGTCGGCGCCGGCCAGACGGCACAGCTTCTGATACGCCGCGAACTCCATGCCGAGCGCCGGGCAGCGGGTCATCATCCCCCACTGATTGCGATGACCGTGAATCGGCACCTCGCTGAATGAGTTCAAATAGGCGAGACCCGCGAGCCCGACGCTCTGAATGCTGACCATGACGCATGTGCCGCCGTGCCGCACGACCGTGTCGTGGTTTCGCCGCAGCTCGTCGATGTCGCCCGTAATGTTGAACGCGTACATCGCCTTCTTGCCCGTCTTGTCCGCGTGGCGCTCGATTTCTTCCATAACGACGCGCACCTTGTCTTCCAGCGGCGCGAACGTCGGATTCGCGTTCAATTCGTCGTCCTTAATGAAATCCAGCCCCGCCTCGACCAACTCGCGCACGACGAGCCGAAGCTCCTCCACGGTCAGTCCGATGCTCGGCTTCACGATCGTGCCGATGATCGGCCGGCCATAGACGCCGGCGAGCCGGCGCGTCCCCTCGACCCCGAACTTCGGACCGGGATAGCGGCGCTTGAACGATTCCGGAAGCTCTACGTCGAGCAGACGCAAGCCGCTAAACTCTCGCAGCTCGTAGAGATTGCCCGCGATTGTCGCCATCAGGTTCGGAATCGACGGCCCGAAGTTGTGCATCGGGAATTCCAGCTCCACGATGCCCCGACGATACAAGCCGTCGGCGTTCTTCGGCGGCTGCGCCCCCGGCAGACTGGGCGCCTTCGCCGGCTCCAGCTCCTCGATGCGGACGATATCCGCGCCGCTGCGCGCCTTCACCTCCGGCGTCTCGCCCGGCACGGGTACGAACGTGCCGGTCGATTGTTCGCCGGCCATCGTCTCGGCCGCCCGCCGCAGCTCGTACGGCGTCTCGATCCAATACGTCGCCTTGACGACTTCGCCTCTCGCGTCGCCTCGCGTCATGACGCTCCTCCCCTCCGGCGGGCGACGATCAACGCGTCGCCGTTGTAGCCGTGCACGCCGAACTCCGTAACGCCGTCCCGCACCGACGGCCGCGGCCGAACGACGTTGCGTCCGCCGAACTCGATCATCGCGAACTCGTAGCCGCCGAAGTCGAACGCGATCTTCGCCCCCAGGTTATGGGGCATATAGATCGCCGCCGTCCGGCGGTCGGGCGTCATCGCGAGCGCGACGTCCTCGGCGTGCCGGAGCAGCAAGTCGTTCGCCGGCTCGAGGTCGAACAGGTCGTACGTCTCGAACAGCCACTTGCAGAACGCGACGTCCTGCGCCCCCTGGAACCGCATCGCGGTGCGCCAATCGCACGGCGCGCCCCACAGGTCCTCGCTCGTGAACGGCTGCCCCGCCGCGTGCCAGGACCAGACGCCGTGCGCGCCGTACGTGAACCCGGCCTTGGCGCCGGAGAGGACGCTCTGCCAGAACGCACGGCGGATGTCGGCCGCGACGAAGCGGCCGTATTGCTTGAAGTAGCCGATCCCTTCGTAGTGCGGCTCGCCGTTGACGATCGGCCGCTTCACGGACAGCCCGTAGTGGTACTTCGCGCTCCGGGAGGCCGGCGCATCCGGCGAATGCCCCTGCTGGTACATGTAGAAGTCTAGCAGCGGGTCGTTCACGATCGACGCGTCGAGCTCGAGACTCGGCACCGGATGATAAGTGGTCAGGGCGTCCGGCCGCAGCCGCTTCAGCGTCTCCATCGCCCTCCGATACGCGCGGAACGTCGCCTCCGACGGGAAGTTCGTGTCGCCGCTGACGAGATAGACCGGGTCCGTATCGCCGAGCGCCCGTACGACGGACGTCACGTAGCCCTCGATCGCATCCTCCGGCATGACGAGCTCCGGGCGGAACCCCGCCGCCCACGTGTCCGGCACGAAGCTGGCCCAGAGCAGGACGAGCGCGGGGGTCAGCCCGTACTCGCGAGCGCGACGGGTCATCCGGGCGGCCTTTTCGAAATAAACGTCGTTCGGTTGGAAGAAATCCCAGCTCCCGTCCGCGCGCAGGGCGAACGGGTAGATGCGGTCCGCGGCGGACGACATGTCGTGTTCGATCGGCAGCACGCTGATTTGCACGGCGTTGAAGCCTTGGGCCGACCGGAAGCGGAGATACTCCTCCCACTCCTCCTCCGCCGCGTTCGTGAATACGTTCCAGACCGTATCCGCCAAATAGAACAACGGCCTGCCGTCCGACACGAACCGGTCCTTCGTCTCGGCGATGCGTAATTGCGTGGTCATACGGTTCTCCTCCCTGAAATTTCCGCCCCGATAGAGCTTTGGAGAAAGCATAGCATCGTTCGAGCCCTGCCGTATTTAGTAGAAATCGCAAATTTGCCCCCGGTTGTGAGGGCGCGGCTTCCTTGATAAGATTGGGGGGAAAGTCGGTCGTTTGCACAAAACTGAAATCGCCGTCATCTTTCGGGGAGGGATCGGCTATGCGGATTCGAGAATACGGCACATTGAAGATGCAGCCTTCCGGCGCGGGGGGCGTTCATCCGTATGATGAAATTTTATATATCGATTCCGGAGATTCCGAATTGCAGTGGATGGACCGGAGCTACCGGCTGCCGGCGCCTTGCCTCATGCTCATTCCGGCGAATACGCCGCACTGGGTGACGCCGCGAACGCCCGAAATCTTGGGGTGGTACCTGGAGACGGATATGGAATCGGCGCCGTTCCTCGAATACGACGCCGTACTGAACTGGAATCAGAGACAGTCGCGGAGCGACGCGAGTCGATCGTGGCCGCAGCCGTTGTCCGCCTGCATCGCCGGCGTCTCGTCGATCGTCGAGACGTACGAACGCGGCGAGCTGCACGCGTCGTCCGCGCATCGGCTGCTCGAATGGGACATTCAGAAGCTGCTGTTCCTCGTGGAGCTCACCGTCTCCGCGCCGGCGGACAACGTCCGACCGACGCCGGCGATCGACAAGCAGCTGTATACCGCGCTTCGCTATATGGAACGATCGTTTAAAAACAACATTACGATCGAAGAACTCGCGAGTATTTGCCATCTAACGCCCTCCTACGTCATTCGACTGTTCAAGCAGACGTTCGGCGCTACGCCGATCCAATATTTGCAGGAGCTTCGCTTGAAGGCCGCCATCAGTTACCTCGGTACGACCGATATGCCGATTCAAGACATCGCGGAGACGACCGGCTTCGCCAATCTGCATTATTTCAGCCGCATGTTTAAACAAAAGGTCGGGGAGAGCCCTAGCGCTTGGCGGAAAAAGCGGAGGGAACATTCGCCTGGTTCTTAGGATGATATCGACGCAACATTGCGATAAAAAAAGGCGGCATTATACCGCCTTCCAACATTTACGTTCCGCCGATTCCATCACGGCATCCATGACCGCCTGAACGTAGTATCCGTCCAAGAACGTAGGAGCATCCGCATCAGTCGCTTCTCCCCCCGCCTTGCGATCGCGAATCCGGTCGATCCATTTCCAAATCTCATTGCGTTCCGTGACTCTCCAAGGCCGGAAGAGCTCCTCCGTCGGGACGTTGTTTTCGTTCCATGCCCCGACCTCCGACGACAAATCGATCGGAACGGCCGCTTGTTTCGCCTTCGCGAGCGACAAGCTTGCTCCCAGATGGCTGGCGGCGAATTCCAACTTCCCCAGATCGCCGATCAACGTCATCCGGATCGTCTGCCCGTTCCGGCCTTGGTGTTCCAACCAGCTTGTGCGGAACGTACCGGTGGCTCCCCGTTCGTGGCGTCCGAGGAACACGACTTCGTCCGCCGCCGCATCCGGCCACTGATCGCGATAGGCGAACCGCGCATCGGCGGCCACCTCGGTCAATCGCTCTCCAGTCGCGAACGCGGCCAAATCGATGAGATGCGAGCCTAAGTCGCCTAGTACGCCGCCGATTCCTCCTCTAGCGGCGGAGCCGCGCCACCCGGGGGGACCCGATACGCCGTAATCGCCGGTATACTCGAAATGCCCCGAGCGCAGGCGGCCGATTTCGCCGCGTTGCACCATCGCCTTCATCCGGCGAACGCCGGGGTGTTCGCGATACGTGAAGTTCAATCCGTGAACGACGCCCGTCCGTTCCGCCGTGCGCAGCATCGCGGCTGCCTCTTCCAACGTCGCGGCCAGCGGCTTTTCGCTAATGACGTGAATCCCTCGCTCCATTGCGGCCGTCGCGATCGCGGCATGAACGTCGTTGGGGGTCACGATGCATACGCCGTCAAGGCAGGCTCGCTCGAACATGTCGTCGTACGACTCGTATACCGAAGGAATTCCGTACGTTTCCGCCATCCGTCTGGCGCTGTCCCCGCTTCCGCTGCAGATCGAGGATAGCTCGACATGCGGATGCTTCAATAGGACCGGGACATACCACAAGTCCGCGAACCAACTCGCTCCCGCCAGTCCGATCTTGATCTTATCCATTACCGAAGCAAGCCCATTTCTTTCAAGTTCAGATAGCTGACCGTCGCCGTCTCGATGCCCGTAAGATTGCGGAGTTCGTCTTGTTCGACCGTCATCCATTCGACTCCGATGTCCTTCGCCGCTTCGATCGATTCCTTGATTTTCACGACGCCGGTGCCTACCGCGGTCCACTTTCTTTCTTCGTCCAAAGTATAGACGTCCTTCAAGTGGATGGCCGGAACGCGGCCCGCCATCTTGCGAAGGATGTGCGCCGGATCGGCGCCGCCGATCGTAATCCAGGCGACGTCCATGCGGAAGTACAGATGTTTCGGATCCGTATGCTCCGCCAAAATATCCAACGAATATAGGCCGTTGAATGTGTATGTGAACTCATGGGCATGGTTGTGATAGCAAAATCGGAGCCCCTCCGACGTAAGTCGAGCGCCAGCTTTGTTATACAATTCAGCATCTCGAAGCAACTGTTCCCGGTTGTCGACGACGTCCCACCAGAAGGTGACGTCCTTCGTCTGCAGCGCATGCGCCTCCCGGATGACCTGATCGAGCTGCTTCTCGTCGCGCAGCTGCTCCTTATTGACGCTGTGCGTCGCGACTTGGAGTCCCAATCCGCGAAACCGCTCGACATTCGCCTCGACGTCTCCGTTCAGCAGCTCCCCTGCGCCTTCGATCCCTTCGTACCCGATCTCCGCGACGCGCTGCATCGTCCCCCAGAAGTCTTGCTTCGCTTCTTCTCGAACGATTTCGATCAAACCAAGCTTAGGTCTCGACATCGTAAAGGCGCACGCTCCTTATTTTGTAAATTGGCCGTTCTCGAGCATCGAAATAAACGGGCTGTCCGCGAAGCCGGCGATCGGCAGCTCCACGCGCGCGTTGCGGCGTACCGACTCATAGAAGGCGAAGATGATTTCGGAGGCGCGAAGCGCTTTCCGATGCGATACTTCCGGCTCTTCGCCGCCTGCTAAGCAGTCGATCGAGTGCCGGACGTACCCTTTCATCTGATCTTGCATCGAGGAGAGCTCCATCTCCGGCTTCCACGACGGGTCCGCGTATTTGACGCCTCCGACGATCTGCCCGTCCCACATCACTTCGATAAAGCCTTCGGTGCCGATCACGCGAACGCCGGCCCAAATTTTCGTCTTATCCTCCGCCGGTTCCCATGTATCGATCGGGCCCGAATAAAGACTCGCATGAACGCCGTTCGCGAACTCCAGATGCCCGTACGCGCCGCATTCCGACGGCACGTTGAACCAGTTATACGTTTCGGTCGTATCAACCCCGCCTAGCACCCACTTCGCCGGCGTTTCGCCCATAAAGCTCATCGCCTGATCGAACGTGTGAATGCCGCAATCGAGCAAATTCGGCGGGGAATACAAATCCATCCGAAGCACTTGTCCGATGTGCCCTTCCTGGATCAGGCGCCGTACGGTCCGATTGCCCGCCGCGAAACGGCGCTGAAGGGAGAACGTCAGCTGGCAGCCCGTCGCTTCGGCGATCCGGCCCATCTCTTGACACTCTCCCCAAGTCGCCGACATCGGCTTCTCGCACAATACGGCTTTGACGCCGGCTTCCGCGCAATCGCGAAATACCGGCAGATGCAGCGGCGTCCACAAGCAGATGAGTACGACATCGGGCTTCTCCTTCGCCAACATGTCCTTGTGATCGGTGTAGACGTTCGCTTGGAATCCGAATTCGGCCTTCAGCGTCTCCGCCGACGCTTCCGAAATATCGGACAAGCCGACGACCTCGCATCTGCCGTCGGCCTGCACGCCGATCGCGTGTTCATGCGCCCGTCTGCCGCAGCCGATGAAAGCGACTCGAAAGGTTGGTGCGTTCACGTCACATCTCTCCTTTACATGTACTATAAACTCGTATGATTCATAGATAAGGGAGCTATGAACATAGCTCCCTTCCCTGTCTTATTTTACATTATTGTACCGGTTCGAACTCGGCCAGCTGCGCTTCCACTTCCGCGATCACCTTGTCGATGCCCGCCGCTTTCAGCTGCTCTCTGTATTCGGCGACCGCTTCCTTCGGATCTTTGCTCGTCTTGCCGAGCATCAGCTGCATGCCTAATTGGGAATTCACGTTGGAAATCGCGGCGATTTCCGTCGTCACGTTCTTCGGATCGAAGCTGAAGCCCATGTACGGATCGTTGATGGCGACTTTGTTCCATTCCTCATATAAGCTGCTGCGGATCGGGTTTTCCGTATCCATCGGCAAGTTATACTTATCGTTCCGCAAGGACCAAACCGCGAAGCCGCCGCCGTCTTTCTTATCGTCGAATCCGGGTGGCGTCTTCTTCATTCCGTCTTCAATGATATATTGACGGCCTTCGATACCGTACTGAATCAAGTTGTAATATTCCGGATCGGTCATGAACTTCTCGATCGCCATCAACGCGCGTTCCGGATTTTTAGAGTTCGTACTGATGACCGTGGAGTTCTCTACGCCCATTTTCCGCTTAATTTTCTGGTTTGCTTCCGCGAACGTATAGAATCCCGTCTCCACATCCGGCATCGCCTTCACATCCGAGCCGTACTTGCCGATCCAGTCCTGCGCATGCGTCAGGTAACCGGCCGAGTTCGCCGATCTGAAGTTCACGTCGCCAGCGACCTGCGAGGACAACACATCCTTCGGCCAGTAGCCTTTATCCGACCATTCGCGCATCTTCACGGCCCAGTCTTCGAATTGTTGCGTGAACGCCGGGTGGAATACCTTCTTAAAGTCTTCCGGGCTGCTCGTGACGAGGTTCAGCTCCGCGAACGAGATGCCCGGCGCGTTGATCCACTTCTCCGTCGTATCGACCAACATTCTGTACATGTTGAAAGCGTCGTTCGCATTGCCGTTGATCGCCGGGAAAGATTCATTCGCCACTACGTTGTCCATATATTGTTCCAGTTCTTCGATCGTGCTGATTTTCTCCATGCCGTATTTCTTCAGCAGATCCGCACGGTATACGTAACCGGTCGGGGTGAACTCGCTGTATAAGGAAGGTACGCCGTAGATTTTGCCGTCGACCATGTTACCCGCCCAAACGGTCTCGGGAATTTCAGCCTTCAGCTTGGGAGCGACCTTATCCAGCATGTCCGTAATATCGACGAGGGCGTCTTGTCCGGCCAGCGTAAAGTACGATACCGCGGCGCCCGGCGACGCATGCGACATATCGAACTGCTCGCCGGAAGCGAACAACAGCGGGTATTTCGTGGCGATATCCGGCCAGTCGATATACTTGACTTCCAACGTCGCATTGATATCGCGCTTCAGCAATTTATTAATCTCTGCCAGAATGTCTTTGTTGGCGACGCCTTCGGAGCCCCATAAATAATAAACCAAATTCACTTCTTTCGAAATGTCTACGCCGTTGTCGGTCGTAGGCGCCGACGGCTGTTCGGACGGCGCGCTGCCGCTGCCTTCGTTCGAAGCGTTGCAGGCAGCCAATAGGGTGGTCAACATCGTAACCGTCAATAAAGCGATCGAAAATTTCTTGCCTTTCATGTTTTTAGCCTCCCTTTTTCAGATCCAAATCTTTCTTCTATAATAGATACCCCTTGAACGAGGGGTATGTATTACCCTTTGACCGCGCCGATCGTAAGACCCGTGATAAAATAGCGCTGTAAAAACGGATACAACAAGATGATCGGCCCCGTAGCCAATACGGCGGTAGCCATCTTAATGGATTGCGTCGGCAGCTCGGCCGCGTCGATGACCACGCCTTGATTGATCAGCGCTTGAATATTGGTTTGATTGATCATGCGCTGCAAGAAATATTGCAAAGGATATTTATCCGGCGTCTGGATGTAAAGCATGCCGTTATACCATTCGTTCCAAAACCCGAGCGCCGAAAAGAGGCCGACGGTGGCGAGCGACGGAATCGCCAGCGGAATGAAAATTTTCCAATAGATCAGGAAATCGCCTGCGCCGTCGATCGTTGCCGATTCGTACAAGGAATCCGGAATCGCCTTCATGAAATTCCGCATCAGGAAAATCGACCATGCGCCCACGACGCCGGGCAAGATCATCGCGAACAAGCTGTCCTTCAGGTGCAAATATTTGACCATCAGGATATAGCTTGGAATTAAGCCACCGGCGAACAGCGTCGTAAAATAAATCAGAAAGGCGAAAAAATTTCGATACTTGAAATCTTTCCGGTTCAACACGAACCCGGCCATCGACATCATAAACAATCCTAACGCGGTGCCGACGACGGTAATAAAAATCGTTACGCCATAGGCTTTGGATAACGCGGTCGAGTTGTTGATCAGCATTTCGTAAGCTTTAAGGGAAAATTCGTTCGGGATCAGCTTGTACCCTTCGCGAATGATTTCCTGTTCATTCATGAAGGAGGAGGAGATCATCAATACGAAAGGAAACAGGCAAGCCAAGGCGAAGCAGGTGATGCAGAAATAACTGATTGTCTTAATGAAAATACTGCCGAAATCTTCTTTTTGTTTATGGGCTTGAACCATACGATCCACCCTCCTCCCTTAAAATAAGGCGCTGTCCGGTTCAATCTTCCGTACGATCAGGTTGACCGTTAACACGAGAAGTAAGCCGAACAAAGATTGATAGAATCCTACTGCCGCCCCCATGGAGAAGTTGAACTGCCCCACCAGACTGCGGAAGACGTACGTATCGATAATGTCGGTTTGCGGATAAAGCACCGAGTTCGTGCCGATCAAATTATAGAACAGATCGAACGAGCCCTTGAGAATTCCGCCGAGACCGAACAGCAGCAGCAAGATGAAGGTCGGCTTCAGCATCGGCAACGTCATGTAGCGAATTCTTTGCCATCGGCTCGCCCCATCCATGTAAGCCGCTTCATAGAGGTCGTGATTAATGCCTGTAATCGTCGCCAGATAGACGATCATGCCGTATCCGGTCGCGCTCCATATTTTGAAAGCCACGATGATGTATTTCCAAATCTCGGGGTCGGAGTAAAATTCGTAGCGCTCCAGACCCAATGAGGTAAGCATCGTATTCATGAAGCCGGTGTTGTAATTGAACAGGTTGTAGGCGAACACGCCGACGATAACCATAGAGATGAAATGCGGAAGCAAGAGAACGGATTGGGAAATCTTTTTGAACCATTTGCCCGCGATTTCGGAAAGCATGATGGCGAACACGATTTGGATGACGTTCCCCAGCGCGAGAAAGACAAAATTATAAAGGAACGTATTTTTCGTAATGTTCCAGAGATCGCCGTTTTTAATCAGAAATTCGAAATTTTTCAAACCTATAAAATCGCTTCCGAAAATGCCTTTGCTAATGTTGTAGTCGACGAACGCGACGTACGCCCCCGGCATGACGAGATAGTGAAAGATAATAAAGTATAAGATCACGGGCGACAGCATCAGGAACAAAACCTTGTTCTTTAAAACTTCCTGAAAAATACTTCCACTATGAAGCTTAACCTTTGTTATGACATCCATGTGGCCCAACTCCTGTTATGTTTCTTCTTCTTCCCCTGTCGTTTAGCGCTTACATTTCAAGGTTTTTTCTGCGAAACGTTTCGATTCTCAAAAAAAATAAAAGGCTTCGACTTCCTCCAACCTTTGTTGAAACGTTTCTCTTAACACGAATATTACATCATGGACGTCGTAAAATCAACCATATTTTTGTTATGAATTCGCTTGCAAACAACTAATAATACACGTTTTTGTATAAAATATACAGGAAATGTCGCAAGTTCGAAACGTTTCGAACTTGCATTCTATCGTCCCCGGACAAGTTAAAAAGAAACGTTTCGTTCGGCATGGATTTACTTCCCCGTGCCGACTGAATTTCCTTTCAGCAACGTTACATAGATCCGCTCATGATCCACCGTATCGCCGTTAATCAGCTTGATCAACTGCTCCGCGGCGAACGCGCCCCATTTGCGCTTCGAATAATCGATCGTGGTTAGGCGCGGCTGCGTATACGAAGCCAGCTCTATATTATCGAACCCGACGATATGAATTTGTTCCCCGATCCGAACTTGCGGGTGGTGCTCCGCCAAATAATTGAACATGCCGATCGCCATCTCGTCGTTGAAGCAAAACACGGCCGAAGAAACCGAGCCGCCGTTCGTGTCCGTCATAATGTTCGCGGCCGCCCGCTCTCCCGCCGATTTGTTGAAGTCGCCTTCGATGACGGTAAGCGTAACGCCGGCTGTCCGCTCGACCACTTGCATGACGGCCTGCAGCCGCTGTTTAGAATCATACGAGCCGCTGGGTCCCGTTACGGCGTAAAGCGTTCGGTGTCCTTGCTCGATCAAATATTCCGTCGCCAGCATCGCTCCCGCCTTGTTGTCGAGCAATACCTGGTTGATGTTCGGATGCGAAAGCTCTCGGTCCAGCACAACGAGCTTATGCCCGCGATCGGCATAGCTGATCATCTCGTCGCTGCCGAACGTCTGGTCCAAAATAATGGCGCCGTCGATCATGCGCTCCGGCAGCATCCGATGCGACTGCTTGCCGCTGCATACGATAAGGTCATACCCTTTTTGCGTCAACGTCTCCCTCGTTCCCTGCAGGAGATCGCCATAGAACGCGCCGCTGAAGTCGGTTAGGAAGACGCCGATAATTTTCGTTTCTCTCGTCTTAAGCGATCTTGCCGCCGCGTTCGGTACATAATTCAATGCCTTGGCGATGGCAAGGATTCTCGACGTCGTCTCATAGGTTACCTTGGGGCTGCCGTTAAGAGCGTAAGATACCGTCGAGATCGATACCCCCGCTTGTTTAGCGATATCCTTAATACTAACCAAAGCGCTAGCCCCTCTCTATGAATATATATAACTCTATTATGATAGAAACTGGCGGCGTTTGGATACCGCCAGTTTGTTCATTACATAAAAATTTCGATCCGGTTGGAGGCCGCATTCAAGCTCGCTTTCAATCGCTCGTCCGGAATTCGCATGCCGCCCGTACGGTACGGGTTGGCCGACGGGATCAGCGGCATCTCCTCGCCGTTGATCGTGATTCTCGCGATCCGTTTCGCATCGCCGATGCGATAGACGAAGGTGATCGGCAAGCCGTCCCACATGAACTCGAAATGCATGCCGTTCAGCTTCTCGGGCAAAATCGGATCGATGATCATTCCGCCTTCCGATTGGCGAATGCCCAGCGCATTCGCGATCAGTTGGTTCATGTAAATCCCGGGACCGCTTGAATAAATCCGCCAGCCGCCTTTCACCGGCACCGTACCTTCGCGAAGCTCGTCGAATCGCTCCAGCGCCTCGTAACGGGTATTGAAGCGGCCGTCCGAGCTGCTGAAATACGAGTTGCTTTGGCGCAGCTCCGCATTCGGCACGACATCGCGCAGGCCGACCGGATTAATCATGAGCAGACTTTGCCACACTTCATCGGTCTTGCCCAGCTTCGCCATTGCCTCTACATAACGGATATGCGCATGCACGTATTGCAAGCCGATCTCCCGGCCGAAATTCGCCGCCTGCTCCGCTCGCTTGAAGTTCGCGCTTACGCCGCCCGCATATGGCGCGGGGCGATCCATAAGCCGTACGCCGTCCGGGCAATACAGACGTTCTTTAATAATGCGGTAATGCTCCTCCGCCTGTTCCTTGGTC
The DNA here is from genome assembly GCF_031177825.1 of Paenibacillus sp. Taxonomy (GTDB): domain Bacteria; phylum Bacillota; class Bacilli; order Paenibacillales; family YIM-B00363; genus Paenibacillus_AE. Next base: position 245,537 of record NZ_JAPSKE010000005.1, read on the forward strand.
AGCAGCTCGCCGATCATGCTGCGCGTCATCGGAAGCAGTCGGTACCGAATGCCCGTCGTCGTATCCGTCGGGTGAAGCATCAGCTTCGCTTCTCCCGGCTTCTCCATATAGACGAAGCCCGGGATCACTTCATGCCGAAGCATATAGCGGTTGAAATCTTCTTTGATCGCGGCCGCCAGCTCTAACAGCGCGGATGACTGCGTTCTATCCACGGACTCCATCGCCCGGCCGAACTTCGCGATCGTCTGATACGTCAGCGCCACGGTCCAGCTGCTGATCATATATTGCTTCAACTGCGGGTTCGCCGGTTGAAGCGTATCGTCCCAATCGCCGTCGCCATACGAGGACAAATGCGTGTCATGCAGGAAATGCTCCTTAATATAAGCGACTTGCTTCAATGCATGCTCCAGCAGCGTTGCCGTTTCCGTCGTAAATTCGCCCTTATGGCGCACGGTGTATGGAACGCGTTCCTGCAGGATGCCGTAATCGTTCGTTGCGGCCAAATAATCGCCCAACACCTTCAGCGGCCAGACGATAATGTCGCCGTGACTCTCCTCCTGCTGGATGCGGAAGTAGCGGTCGAACATGAACCATTGCGGCCAATTGCCGTCATCCTCGTATTGATGCGAGTAGACGATCTTCAGAATTTCCGCGACCTGCTCGTATTTGCGCATCGCCATGAAATATTCCGTCGGCCCTTGGCAGACGTCGCGCGTGCCCCACGCCGCGCCGCCGTATTGTTCCAATCCGTGCGGAACGGAGTAATGGACGAGCATGTTGTGCGTGTACCACCACGCCAATGCGTTTACCTTTTCCAGTTCGTCCGCGGCTTCTGTCGTTCCTTCCGCGGATAAGCGGAAGCCGTTCATCACGTTCCGGAAAAAGGTGCGGTAGCGCTCGATCTCGAGTTCCGCTTTCCGTTCCGCGAGCGGCAAATCCTCGCCATGCAGCAGTCCTTGCACGGTTATCGTCCATTCCGCGCTCGCGTCGAGCGAAAGCACCGCTAACGAAGCGGACCCGGCCTTCACTCCTTGGACCAACAGGCTTTCATCTCCAGCCGTCATCTCCGCTCCGTCCACGGCCATCCGGTATTGCAGAGCGGGGAATACGGAGGAACAAAGCGATTCGCGATCCGCTTTAAAAATAAGCATGCCATTCGCATTCTCTATATGGTAAGGAAGCTCGTATTCGTTGTTGTTCATCGACACCTGGTTCGTCACGAGATACCGATAAGCGTTCCCGTTCGCCGAACGCAAGTGGAGGCGTACCTCGGGCGTATCGACTGTCGTATAATTCGTAATAATAAGCGTATCGTCCGTTACCTTGTAGTACCAACGGGCATAGTTGAACCCGATCTCGAACAGCGAAGGCATCGCGAGCAACTGGTACGTTCCTTCCAGTTCTACATAGATGCGCTGCCCCGACGTCTTCAGCGTATTCAAAGCGTTGCGAGTATTCGTGAGCAGCTTATGGAAGTTCGTATTGCCGACGAGCAGCTGCGAGTTGAACACGCCGTACATATACGAAGTCGTCGTCATTACGTTCTCTGTCATCTTGTCGTTGCCGCCGGACATGAGGATATGGCCGTGAGGACGTTCTACAAGCAGTTCCTTCTCCTTCAACACGACATGCTCGTGGCTGTCGGTAAAGAAGGAAAGCAGCTTGCCGTCCTGCCATTCCTCGTGATGACGGTTCGGGAAATAGGCTTCAATTTCCTCCATCGTCATCGATGCGGTACGCACCGGGGAACCGATCTCGGCAGCGACTTCGACTTTATCTACAGGCTCGGAGGTTGCCGCAAGATCGGCTTCTTTGGTACGCTCGGCCTGTTCCCATGCGTTCCGAACCTCCGCGCCGAACGCCAACGAGTCGACGGCCGAAGGGTGATTCGCCTTGAACAAGCCGTAAAATACGAAGCGTGCTTTCCCCTGGAGGCGGGTACGCTCCGATTGCAGCGCCGCATATCCGAATTCGTATTGGTAAATTTCATTCGCCAATTCAGGCTTGCCAAGCGCTTCAGGCACATTCGTTTCCTTGTAGCCGAGGCCGAAAAATTGGAACCCGTCCGTCGAATAGCCGGCCGCGCCCGTAAGCGAGCCATGTTGCATATAAGGGAAGGCGCCGCCCTTCATCGGCTGATTCTGACGGAAGCACAGCACATACCCTAGCTTCTCGTCCTTAAACGCTTTATGATCGACATACTGCGACATGTAGGCTTCGTTCGTCCGAACCGCGCCGATGTCGGCGAGTCCGATATCTTGACCGTACACGACGTCGATTAATGCTTCGCTTCCTTGGGAATCCACCGTTATATCCCAGAACCAGACGCCATGCTCCGTCGCGGTGAACACGACGGCGTAGGCGATGCCGCCGAACGCCGTCCCCTCCCATCGCAAGCGCCCGTTTCCGACCGACATGCGGCTCGCCGAACGAATCCCGAGCAACGGCTCATAAGTAATGCCTTCCGCACGATGCAGGCGTAAATAAAGGTTGTTCAACGATCCTTCCACGGAACTCGACACCACTTGGTTCAGCATCGTCTCTTGATGAACGGCTCTCGACAGATCCCCGCTGCTCAGAAAATCAAACGTCAGTTCTCCCGCTTTGATCCGGATCACATCCATCGCCTTACGCGGATCGATTCCTGCTTCCATGCTTTTCACTGCCTTCCTGCTTGCAAAGTCTGAATGTAAGCGTCGTCATATTGTCAATCGAAACGTTTCTATTGATTACTGGATTATAAACAATTCTAATAGGATCGTCAATGACAGATTCCCCCGGGCAACCCGCTTTAGCCGATCGCGCGGCAAAAAAGAAGTGATGCCGGAGGCAACACTTCCCATAGGTTCTATCATCGACCGTATCCATTTCATTTTCTAACTATCGGTATATTAATGGATGTATTCGTCCTGAACGTCTTTCATTAACCCTTCCAACTGCTTCTTTAAATTTACGATCGTGTCCGAGTAGTCCGGGTCGCCGTATACATTGTTCAACTCGTAAGGATCCCGCTCCAGGTCGAAGCATTCCCATTCCGGCGGACGGTCTTCGTCTCTCGAATCCGTCGTCCCCAGCGCTTGGGCGTAATAATAAATGAGCTTATACCGATGCGTGCGGATGCCGTAGTGGGCATACACCTCATGGATGCCGTCCAGATGCATCCAATATCGGTAATACATCGAGGTCCGCCAGCCTACCGGCGTAACGCCGTTCAGCAGGGGGCGAACGCTTACGCCTTGCATGCGCACGTGCATCGGCAACCCGGCATATTCCAAGAACGTCGGAGCGAAATCTACGTTCAGAATCATCGCCTCGCTCACGCTCCCGGGCGTGATCTCTCTCGGGTAGCGAATCAAGAACGGCATGCGAAGAGACTCCTCGTACATGAACCGCTTGTCGAACCAACCATGGTCGCCCAGGAAGAAGCCCTGGTCGGACGTGTAGATGACGATCGTGTCTTCCGCCAGACCGCTCTCGTCGAGGTAATCCAGCATGCGGCCCACGTTATCGTCGATCGAAGCGATGCAGCGCAAATAATCTTTGATATACCGTTGATATTTCCACTTCCGAACCTCCTCGGGGGACAACCCTTCCGGCGGCGGTCCTTTCGTGTCGAGGTCGTGGAGGTCGTCGATGCGCATCTTCGCTTGCACGGCCGCTTGCGAGCGAGTGGCGTAGTCGTCGTTAAACGTCTCCGGCTCCGGAATGTCGATATCCTCGTAGAGATGCTTGTGCTTCTCGTCCGGCTCCCAATGACGATGCGGCGCCTTGTGATGGCACATCAACAGGAACGGGCGCTCCGCGTCGCGGCGCGCGATCCAATCGAGCGATCGATCCGTAATAATATCCGTCACATAGCCGTTGTATTTTTTCTTCGTTCCCATCTCGATAAAATCAGGATCGTGATAATCGCCCTGATCGGGCAGGACGCTCCAGTAATCGAAGCCTGTAGGATCGTAGTTGCCGCCATGCCCCAGATGCCACTTGCCGATCATCGCCGTCTGATAGCCGGCCGCCTGGAGGAGCTTCGGGAACGTGACCTGTCGACCGTCCAAGTCGTCGCCCAACGTCTTGACGCCGTTAATATGGTTGTAAGTCCCCGTGAGGATCGTCGCCCGGCTAGGCGCGCAAATCGAATTCGTGCAGAAGCAGTTGTCGAAGCGCATCCCCTCGCGCGCCAACCGGTCCAGATTCGGCGTCTCGTTGATGCGGCTGCCGTACGCGCCGATCGCATGCGAGGCATGATCGTCCGACATAATAAATAGGATGTTGGGTCGTCTTGAAGTAGAGGACATACTCGTACCTTCTTTCTGCTGTCGGAATGGAATACATAAGTTACAAATGAAACCGTTTACCGGAATTATAGATCATATACCTATCATGTACAAGGAGAAACGTTTCGATTGCAGCCAAGAAAAACCCCGAACCATTCGGCGCGGGGTCTGTTCGCTCTCAGTTATTCGGTCAACCTGTCGCGGATGCCGTTCATGTAAAGCGTTAAGGCTGCGTCGCTCTCTCCTTCGGTCATGCTGCCGTTATCGACGAATGCGACCAGCTCTCGATTGAACGCGCTCGCCAGCCGGAAGAGCAAGTCTTCGGCGTCCAGCCCGACGGCGCTTGCCAGCGACTCGCCTTGCGCCAGCGACCGGAGAAGCTCGTCCTCGGACATGTCCTCGTTCGACGCAAGAGCGGCAGTATCGGCTAAGGCCTGATCGAGACGCTCCTGCGCGTACGCTTCCGCATTCACTTCGGGAATGTAGCCCGGAGCGTTCACCGCATGGGCGATTCCTTCCCTCGCTAAGGCCTTCGTCGCTTCTGCGGCCGCAGCATCCAATTTTCCGGCCGTGACCTGAAGATCGATATACCGATCCGCGGACCATTGCAGCGAGGAGATCAGCTCATCCGCTGAGCTGCTATCCAGGCCGATCGCCTCCGCGATCGTCTCGCCCGACTTTAACGCATCGCGCAGCTCGTCGGCCGTCGTCTCCTCCTCCGCGAAGAGCGCGCTTTGCTCGACGATGCCTCGGATGCTGGCCTGGGCTATGGCGGCATCGCCTTCCTCGGCGATTTCCGCTTCCTCCGCGGCAGGCCTGGATTTCACGGCCGACTGCAAGCGTTCCGCCGCTGCCTGCTTCAACCGATCCGCCAGTTCTACCGTAAGAGCGCCGTCCTTCCAAGCTGCATCAATCGATTGCTCGGCCTTGGCGATCAGGGCTTCCTCCAAATCGCCTTCGGACATGCCCGCAACCGATGCAAGACTTTCGCCTCGTTCAAGCCACGTCATCGCGTCCTCGAACGTTTCTCCCGAAAGGATCGCCGCGTCCACCGATATCGAGGCGATTCGATCGTTCACAAGGTCTTCGCCGAACCGCTCCATCCACTCCGTAGTTTCCCGATCGTAACCGGGCGTCGTTAACGCCTGGGAAATCGCGTCTACCCCTTCCTGCAGAAGCGATTCCGCTCGCGCCTCCGTCAGGCGGTCGCTCGCGACGACCGCATCGAGATCCCGTCTCATCAGATCGGCGAGGTACTGGGGGAGCGTCATTGTTTCATACAAAGCAGGGGTCTCGTTGAGATCGTCCTCCTCGGCCGTATTCTCCTCTTCAGCCTGCGGGATGGCTGCCTCCGTCAAGCTTTGGCCGTCGCGGAGCGCAAGACGCAAGTCATATGTACTCATGCCGGCCCATCTGGCGGCGTCCTGTACGATGTTCGCGATCCGAACGCTTATCGTCTCTTCCCCGGCGTCCTGTAATGCGAAAGCGGACGCAACGGCGCTCCACGAACCTGAAATCGCCTCGTCGACAAAGTCCGTTGCGCCTTGGAGCGCTTGCTCCGCTTGCGCACGATTGATAGCTTCATTCGCGACATTGAAATCCAAGACAGAGCGAATATGCTCCAGCATCGCAGTTCTCAGCGTTTCCGCACTTAACCCGGTCGCCTCCGTTAGCGGCTGACCGGATCGGAGCATCTCATGGACATCCGCCATTTCGTTGTCCGATTCGGCTATCCCGTTCGCCAGCATCGATTGAAGTTGGCGCTGCATGAACAGTTTTACGAAATCGGAACCGGCCGCGTTTGCGTGGACCGTCGACTCCGACGCTTGGTTTTCCGCGAGCAGCGCTTCGTCCGCCGTTGCGGCGAAGGCGGATTGCGCCGGGATCGCGATAACGGCGGAAGCTGCGATGACTGCGGCGCTTGAAAGCACCATCAAGCCTCTCTGTAACGATTTCATTCCAATCTTTTTGTTTCCCATGTTTTGTTCCATCCTTCCGAAAAGTATGAATTGCGCTTAGACGTCCAAGGCCCAAGGCCTGCGCTCTTGGCGTCGTATCTCTGAGTTTGATAATAAAGAGGTTTGCTGATATTCTCCTGAATGCGGGCTTAATGCCGGCTTAAGATTTGTTAGAACCGACGAAAAAGGCGCTTTTTGACCTAGGTCAAAAAGCGCCTTTTCTTTTGCCGCTCGCATTTCGGTTCAGCCGGCCTTCATCCTCAGCGCGAGAGCGATGTTCGGATCAGAGGATGATAAACAAAAATCAGAGTTGCAATACGGTTATGGACTCGTTGTTGAAGACTTCGCCGTTGTCGCGGAAGCCGAAGCTTTCGTAAAGCTTTTTCGCAGCGACGTTTTCCGGTTTATAAGGAATCCAACAGCAATGCGCCGGACCTGCCGGAAAGGTGCGGATAAATTCCAAAATTTTCGTCATGGCTTCCCGACCGAAACCCCGATTCTGATATTGCTTATCAATCATCAGTCGCAGGATGCAATAGTTTCCTTCTGCGATCGACGGTTCTTCGTATCCGGTGATTCCATAAGTGAACATAACGAAACCGACCGGCTGCTCATCCGCATAGATGGCGAATGGAAATGGACGCCCCCCATTGGTTGCAAGGACATAACACGAAGCTACGCTTGACAAATTGGATGCAACGAAGCCCCGTTGATCTTCTGAAACCTCTAGGTTGAAAATGGCACGCCTGTTTTCCAGCGTGATTTTTTCGAGCGTAATCATAAGGAATTCTCCCTTCCCCCTCATCCTATTGCGCCGCGGCCGCATAAATAACATACAATTCATACAAGAAAAGTAATAGACTTATATTCATTTTTTTAATATACTATCATGTATTCATGGCATTTTTAGGGAAATGATTTTTGCGATAAAAAGCCCCTCCGTTATTAAAACGAGAGGGGCTTACATGTCTTATACTTTTGTAGCGCGGTAAACGAATGTCTGATTGCCGCTCGTCGGTTTCTTGCCATCCTCAAAGTCCGCGCAAACGACAATGTCGGAAAAACCGATGCTTTCCAGGATGTACTTAAATTCCTCGACTCCGTACCAGCGCAATGCAAAGCGTTGCAATTCCGTTTGGACCAATACCCCGTTACGCCACTTTTCGTATTTCAAATGACTGACGCGATATTGATGAAAGAATAAGTCGGCTTCCACCGTCTTGCTTTCCATCGTAATGATGTCGCCGTTAGGCAAGCGGTGGGTTGCCGATCCGCTCCATCGTCCGAACTCGGAACTGTTAACGTTATTATCGGGCAAAAACAGATCCAGAATCAATTGTCCGCCTGGTTCCAAATGTTCATAAAGTCGATGGAGAGCCCGCAACGACGCTTCTCGATGTTCGATCAACAAAAACGATCCGCCGGGAATGATGATTGCTTCGTACTTATGAGGCAAAGAAAGTTCCTGCAAGTTTGCCTCATACAAGACAGGGGTTAAGCCGCGTTCCTCGCATCGTTTTCGGCAGGATGCCAACATTTGCGGGGAGTAATCCGCTCCGTCCACGGTTAATCCCGATTCAAGAAGAGGAATGATGACGCGTCCGGAGCCAACCATGGCCTCTAGAATGCGTCCCGTGCAATGTTTCAGTTTTTCGCGATAATATTCTACGTCCCCGTTGAGGGATTGACCGACTTTCTTGGTTAGGTCATAGACCTCTGTGCAAAGTTCACCGTAATGACTAAAGGACATATCTATTTTCCCTCCGTCTCCAAGCACCGGTCAATACCGGCAGCTTCGTCATGCGTCGTCTCCGCTAAAATACCGTCCGACATAGTCGATAAAATTGCGAGCAGCCTTGGATAGATAACGCTTGTTATGCCATGCGATTTTGAAATGCCGTCTGCAAACCGGGTATTCGATGGGAAGCAGTTGGAACGCAGCATTAGGCCCGCCGCAATTGCCGACAAGCGCAACGCCCAATCCCGAGGAGACAAGTTTGGCGATGGAGGCCGCGTCGTCCACTCTGCAGACAAAGTTTGGCGCGATTCCCGCGGCGCGCAGAAAATCTTCGTTCATGATCTGAAAATGGAACCCTTCTTTGTAGCCGATAAACGGTTCGTTAGCCGCTTCGTTTAATTGGACGCTCTGGCGCCCGGACAACCGGTGCCCGGGAGGAACGGCTAAATAAACATCCTCGTATAGGACGGACGTCGAGCTGAAATCCGGCCTGTCCATGGGCAAAGGGGTAAAACAAAGATCCACTTCTCCGGATTCAATGAGCCGCGCCATCTCCCCCATAGAAGCTTGCGTAATGCGAAAATGAACATTCGGGTGAAGCGCGACGAACGCGTTCAACGGTTCCGACAACCGATCCAGCGTCGGCGTCGCCAGATGAATGCTCCCGTGCTCCGCCCCCGCGAGATCGGCGACTTCTCGTTGCCCCTCCTCCAGAAGGGTAAGCGCCGCCTCTACTTTATTCAAGAACGCCCTGCCGAATGCGTTGAGCCGAATTTTCCGGCCTTCTCGATCGAAAAGCGGCACACCCAAATCCTTCTCCAGCCGGGAAATCGTCTTGCTAAGCGCAGGCTGCGCGATGCGTAAATCCTGCGCCGCTTTCGTCATATGCTCCCATCTGGCAACCGTGCGGAAATATTGCAGCTGCAGCAACTCCATTTCTACGGCCTCCTTATATATTCAAGGGAATGAATATTATATAAAAAGATGTATTTTTATATATTGATTATCCGCTATACAATGAACCTATGCAAGGGCATGCGAGCCTTCCCGGGAAGACGCACTCCAATGCTGCTTAGAGTCTGAACTTCGGTTGATGAAAGCGTGGTGAACGACGTGGAGCGCGGCGCCCGACAGCAAACAAACAACCTCTTACTCCGATTCCTCGCCTTCACGCTGATGGTCTCCGTGATGAGTGCGACAATGTTTACGATCGTACTGCCGGAAATTCGAGCTGAATTTCGGCTGACTTTCGCTCAAGTGAGCTGGGTGACGACAGCCTACCTGCTCCTCTATGCCATTGGTACGGTCGTTTACGGGAAGCTTGCCGACAGCTTCAAACTTAAAAATTTGCTGACATTCGGCTTGATCTTTTTTTCCTTCGGTTCCATGATCGGTCTGATGGCGCAAGCCTTTTGGATGGTTTTGCTGTCCAGAGTTTTGCAGGCGGCGGGAGCCGCGGTGATTCCGGCGGCGGCCGGCATGATACCGGTTCGGTATTTCCCCCCGGAGCATAGAGGGAAGGCGCTGGGGGCGTCGATGACGGGCCTTGCCGTCGGCGCCGCAATCGGCCCGTTGATCGCCGCTTTGGTATTAAGTTTCTCCCATTGGAGATGGCTGTTTTGTATTCCGCTCCTGACGTTAATCGCAATCCCCTATTATCGCAAAAATCTAGACGACGAAGCCAGAATGGCCGGCCCGATCGATTGGTTAGGCGGCGGACTGCTCGCCGGAACGGCCGCGCTGCTCCTTCTGGCCATCACGAATCGGATGTGGCTTCCGGGCGTTGGGTGTATCCTCCTATTCATCTTGTTGATCCTTCGCATCCGTTTATCGTCAAACCCGTTTATCCGCCTAGAGCTAATTCGGAACAAAAGCTATTCGCTCGTGCTCGGGATCGCGCTTCTGACTTCAGGCATCGGATACTCGCTCGCATTTCTGAGCCCGCTGCTGCTAACCCAGGTCCAGCGCTTAGCCCCGCATGCGGTCGGCTTCGCGATCGTCCCTGCCGCCGTCGCGACTGCCGTGCTGAGCCGAAAGGCGGGGAAGCTGGCGGATGAAAAAGGGAATCCATACGTCTTTTACATCGCCTCCTTCCTGCTGCAGACTTGCTTCCTTTTGTTGTCGTTTTTCGCGGGCGCCTCCTCGGTCTACATCGCTTTGTTCCTGATCCTTGGCAATGTGGGCCAATCCTTCTTGATGATCGTCCTGTCCAATACGCTCTCCCAGGCGTTGCCGCAAGAGCAGACAGGGATCGGGATGGGCTTGCTGTCGATGCTGAACTTCATCTCCGGAGCGGTAGCCGCAAGCGTATATAGCGCAATCCTTGACCGAGGCGCAGTATCAAGCTGGAACGGAGTCGTTACGAACTCGGCCGCGTTCGCTTATAGCAATCTGTATTTGATCCTAGCCCTCTTGCACGTATTGATTTTATCGTTCTACTTTGTTCAATTCGGTAAGACCGACGCCGGAAGAAAACGGTACGGATCCTAAGGAGGACAATCTAATGAAAGCAGCGGTATTTACATCTTTCGGGGGACCGGAAGTGATGCGGGTCATGGAGGTTCCGGATCCGCACGCCGGCCCGGGCCAAGTTCGGGTACGCGTAAAGGCGGCCGGCGTACAGCATTATGATTGCGCGATCCGCGGAGGCTGGACGCCTTCTTATGGCGTAACGGTGAACTTCCCGCAGATTCCAGGGAATGAGTTTGCAGGCGTGATCGACGAAGTGGGGGCCGGGGTAACCGGTTTTTCGATCGGCAGCGAAGTGCTTGGATTTGCAATCTTGAACTGTTATGCCGAATACGTCGTCGTCGGAGCCGATCAGATCGTGGTGAAACCCAAGACAATGACCTGGGAGGAGGCCGGCGGCCTGACCGGCAACGGTCAGGGGGCTTCCATCGCTTTGACGGCGATCGGTGTGAAGCCGGGCGATACCGTATTCATTAATGGCGCGGCCGGGTCGCTTGGTTCAATCGCCGTTCAGCTTGCGAAAGCGTTGGGCGCGAAGAAGGTGATCGGTACGGCGAGCGAAACCAATCACGACTTTATCCGTTCCCTAGGCGCTATACCGATAACGTATGAGAAAGGATTGGCGGATCGGCTCCGGAAGATTGCGCCGGAGGGAATCGATTGCGCATTCGATACCGCCGGAGGCGAGGGTCTGCATGCGGCAGTCGAACTCGTAGCGGACAAGAAGCGAATTTGTACCTTCTTTGCCTACGACCTTATCGAGGAGCTTGGACTTCGCGTCGTCCGCGGCGAACGCTCGGCAGCGCGTCTGGCCGAGCTTGTAGACCTCCACACGCAAGGCAAGCTGCATCTCCATATCAGGCAGATCTTCCCGCTGGACCGGGCCGGCGATGCGCACCGCGCGATCGAAAGCAGACACGGCCGCGGAAAAATCGTGCTGAAGATCGATTAGGTCAACCGTGTCAAGAAACGGCTGCCATTACGAAGGCAGCCGTTTCTGTCTGGATTCGGTTTTTGACCGCCGAAAAAAAGAATTGGTTGTCTAAATCACTGACACGATGCCGTCAAACTTCACCCGATAGAATGGAATCAATCCAAGCGAAAGGGTGTAGAAACGATGGCAAGCAAAACGAACAAAACGGGATGGGTGATCGCAGGCCTCCTGCTCTCGATCCTGATGTCCTCGATGGACAACACGATTCTGGCGACAGCGATGGGGACGATCGTCGGGGAACTCGGCGGCATGGACCAATTCGTGTGGGTCGTGTCCGCCTATATGATCGCGGAGATGGCGGGGATGCCGATCTTCGGCAAGCTGTCCGATATGTACGGGCGTAAACGTTTCTTCGTGTTCGGCATCGTGACGTTCATCGTCGGCTCCGCGCTGTGCGGCACCGCCGATTCGATCGCGGAACTGAGCATGTACCGCGCGATTCAAGGAATCGGCGGAGGCGCGCTTATTCCGGTCTCGTTCACAATCATGTTCGACACGGTGTCGCCGGAGAACCGGGGCAAGCTAATGGGTCTGTTCGGTGCGGTATTCGGCTTGTCTAGCATCTTTGGACCGCTGCTAGGCGCCTATATCACCGACTACATCAGCTGGCAGTGGATATTTTACGTGAACATTCCGCTCGGCTTGCTCGCCTTCCTGTTCATAGCCGCCTGCTACAAGGAAACGGTACGGCGCGAGAAGCAGCGCATCGATTGGCTGGGGGCCGTGACGCTCGCCGGGGCGGTCGTCTGCCTCATGTTCGCGCTCGAATTCGGCGGCAAACTGTATGCGTGGGATTCGGCCGTCATCCTAAGCCTGTTCGGCGGATTCGCCATACTGGCGGCGGCGTTCGTCGCCGCGGAACGGCGCGCATCCGAGCCGATCATTTCGTTTCGCATGTTCCAAGACCGGCTGTTCGCGTCCAGCAATCTGGTAGCCATCATGAGCGGCGCGGCGTTCATTACGGCTTCCGTTTACATTCCGATCTTCATGCAAGGCGTGCTCGGCGGCACGGCGACGAACTCCGGCCTCGTGCTGCTGCCGATGATGCTCGGCACGGTCGTCTCTGCGACGTCCAGCGGCTTCATCATGAACCGGTTCTCCTACCGGTCGATTCTTGTCACGACGCTCACGCTGCTGGTCGCAGGCATCGCCTTGCTTACGACGATTCACGCCGAGACGCCGCGGCTTGCCATCACGCTGTACATGATCATGGTCGGACTCGGCATCGGCGCTTCGTTCTCCATTCCCACGAACGCCGCCATCCATTCGCTCCCCGCCGCGCAGCGCGGATCGGCCAACGCGACGCTGAACTTCCTTCGCTCGCTCGGCATGACGCTGGGCATTACGATCTTCGGTATCTTGCAGAGCCACGGCATGGCGAAGAAGCTGTCGGCATCGCTGACGCAAGGCGGCGCAGCCGGTCCGGAAGGACTCGACGTGAAGGATCCTTATCTGTTGATGGCGCCGGAGACGCGCGCGCTGATCCCGGACGATGTCTTATCGCTCGTTACGACGGGGTTGGCCGATTCGATCGCGAACATCTTCGCTTGGGGATTGATTCCCGCGGTGCTGGCCGTCGCGGCGGCATGGCGGATGACCGGCGCGAAGCACGATCCGAAGGCGGAGCTCGAAGCGCGCGCCGCAGCGCATTCCCATTAACGGAAAGGGGAAGCTCGATGCTGCGCGAAGCAACGATGCGTCCGGACCGGCGCAGCCTTACCCGTGCAACGCTGGAGCGACAGCTGCTGCTATGCCGCTCCAGCCTCCCGGCGGTCGATGCGGTCTCGCATCTGGGGGCGATATGAATTATACCGTCTCGACCCCCTATCTTGCGGATGCCGCAACGAACGAATTGGTCATTGCGGAGACGTTGTGGTACGCTTTGCTTATGTCATTGTAGTGGAGAATGGAGGTGAACTGGAATGACCGTTACGAAGAAACTTCCTTTTCACCGGTTCCTGATCCTTGTAATGGTTTCTATTTTCATTCTCGTTTCTCCATTGTCCCTTGCGGCGCTGCAGCAAGATCATCCGAAAGCATCGGTTCAGGATGAACCCTCCTTCGAGGTCGATCGCGCACAGCAAGCCCATTTGGGAATCCGACAAGCGATCTCCCAACTAAGGCTGCTGCCGACTCCATGTTTTCAGCTATTGTTCGTCATCGTCTCCCTCATCGCGGTACTCGGCGTTGCTCGGGTGCTTCTATTCCTGTACCCCACGATTTTTCTACTCCGTAAAATCTTACTGCTCCTTCCGATCAAATTCACGTCCAAATACGTGCGCCTGACTTCCGACTTATAATCGAAAATTATAGTTTGGAAGGGGTATTTTATTTGCTATTCCCTAAAAGAATACTTGCGTTCGTTCTGACGGTTCTCATTACCTTCGGGTGTTTCGCGATGACCGGCCCTGACATCGTCAAAAGCATTCGTCTCGGTCTTGATTTAAAGGGCGGATTCGAAATTCTATACGAAGCCGAACCCTTGAATTCTGGAGGGGAGGTCACGAAAGAAGCGCTTGTTCAAACGGCGAGAAGTCTGGAACAACGCGTGGATGCCCTCGGAACGACGGAACCCGAAGTGTTACCCGAAGGCGAGGACCGGATCCGCGTTCGGATCGCGGGCGTAGAGGATGAAGCGAAGGTTCGGGAAATCCTGAAGAAACCTGCCGTATTGACCTTCCGCGGGCCCGATGGATCCGTTAAGTTGCAAGGGAACGATTTCGTCCAAGGCGCGGCCGTCGTCGCTTTCGACGAAATCCAGCAGCCAATCATACAAATCGAAGTGAAGGACAAACAAAAACTAAGGCAAGTTTCGGAGGAGCTGTTCCAACAGCCGTTGGCTATCTTCCTAGACGAAACGTTGATTTCGGCCCCCGTCGTAAGAGCGATTCTGCCGGACGGGCGCGCGACAATCTCAGGAACGTATAGCTACGAGGAAGCAAAAGACCTTGCCGACACCATCAATCTCGGTGCGCTTCCTCTCAAACTAACCGAAAAGTACACTCAATCGGTAGGCGCCTCCCTAGGTCAACAATCATTGGAACAGACCGTGAAGGCGGGGATCATCGCTTCGATCTTTATTTTGTTGTTCATGTTGACGCTCTACCGCATTCCCGGCATCGTAGCCGGCATCACGCTCATTACCTACACGTGGGCGCTGTTGCTAGTGTTTTACTGGCTGAATGCTACCTTGACCCTTCCCGGGATCGCGGCGTTCATCCTAGGGATCGGGATGGCCGTCGACGCGAACATCATCACGTACGAACGGCTGAAAGACGAGATTCGAAGCGGGAAAAGCCTGTTATCCTCGCTTCGCGCGGGTTCCAAACATTCGATTCGCACGATCGTCGACGCCAACTTGACGACCGTCATTGCCGCCCTTGTGCTTTTCTACATCGGCACCGGAGCCATCAAGGGTTTTGCCCTGACCTTGATGCTTAGCATAGGACTAAGCGTCCTGACGAACGTGTTTTACTCCCAATGGTTATTGCAGCTTCTCATTACGTCGAACCTCGTCAAGAGCCCCGCCTTGTTCGGCGTTCGGGAATCCGAAATCGCGAAGGTGAACGAAGCTCCCATCCCGTTGAATCGGTTTTACGAACGTTGGGATTTCGTACGGAAGAGAAAGATCTTTTTCGGGGTGTCGGTCGTTGTTTCCGTCTTAGGAATAGGCAGCTTGCTGCTACAGGGATTGCACCTTGGAGTGGATTTTAAAGCGGGCACAAGCTTGGATATCGCGCTTCCACAAACGACGACGAGAGCCGAAGTGCAAGCAATTACCCAAGGCATTCGCTTGGAACCTGCTTCGTTTACGGTGGGCGGCGAAGCGCAAGATCGGGTGGGTCTCCGTTTCGACAGAGTTCTTGACGCCGATACCGGCGAAGTGGACGAAACGATTACCGCGTTCAAGCAGCGCTTCGGAGACGAGATTTCCTACGAAGAGAACACCGTGGACCCTGCGATCGCCCGCGAATTGGTTCATAAAGCGCTTGTTGCGCTATCGATTGCGAGCATCGGCATCGTGCTTTATGTGACCGTTCGTTTCGAATGGCGTTTCGCTCTCGCCGCGGTCGCGGCGTTAATTCACAATGCGTTCCTTGTCGTCAGCCTGTTTTCGATCGTTCGGTTGGAAGTCAACCTGCCGTTCATCGCTGCGATTCTAACGATCATCGGGTATTCCATTAACGATACGATCGTAATTTTCGACCGAATCCGGGAGAACTTGCGCTTCGCGAAAGTGAAAACCTTCGAGGACTTGGCGGAAATCGTGAATCGGAGTATTCGCCAAACCTTGCTGAGATCCATCAATACGGGCGCGACCGTCATCTTCGCAACGATCGCATTGCTCCTTTGGGGGAGCCCGTCCATCGGCTTATTTTCGATCGCCATGACCGTCGGTTTGATCATCGGGATGTATTCATCCGTCTGCATCGCCAGCCAGCTATGGTTGCAGGTAAAGAAGGGGTCGCTTGCACGGGCCGGCGACTAGTCATGCAGCCTCCAATTTGCGAAGACTCCCGCCGTTAACAATCGCGGCGGGAGGTTTGACTATTATGCGCTTCCCCTTATTCCTCTGTTAAAAGAGTATCCGTCGTGATGTAATCGACGCCGGCATCGAGAAAGCGCAAGCTCTCTTCGCGTTGATTGATCGTCCATAGCGACACTTCGATCCCGGCTTCTCTGCATGCTCGAACCGCGTCGGGCGTCATTACCTTGTAGTCGTAGTCAAGAAACATCGGCATCAGCCGCTTCGCCAACTCGATATCCTCGGGCGACGGCGGCTTCGCGGACAAAAATCCGAGCGGGACTTCGTTGTCGATCGCCCGCACCTTCCTCAAATCGTCGGCGTTGAAGCAGATGAAGCTGCTCTGCCCTCGCATGCCGCACTCGTCGACGAGGCGTACGAGACGATTCAAGTCGGTATCGCGATGATATTCTTCGATTTCAATGAATGCATGCATGTTATAGGACTTGCAGATGTACAACACTTCTTCCAGCGTGGGAATTTTCAGCCCTGAGTAGGCTTCAATGCCATGACCCGCGACGATCTGTAAATTCCGGATTTCCTCGAATGTGTGATCTTTCGCCTTCCCGCTTCCGTTCGTCATTCGATCGACCGTACGGTCATGATGTACGATCCAATGTCCGTCGGTCGTGCAATACGTATCGCATTCGATGCCCCAGAAGCCCGAGCGGCCGGCTAATTCGAAAGCCGCCGTCGTATTTTCCGGCGCTCGCATACTGAATCCGCGATGTGCGACATACTTCGTCGTCGGCATGGCAAGTCGCTCCTTATGATGTAGATTGCGTTCTCAACCCTTCACGGAGCCTAACAGAACTCCTTTGTTAAAGTGCTTCTGCAAGAACGGATAGATGACGAGAAGCGGCAGCGCGGTCAGAACGATCGCGGCCATCTTGGCCGCCGGCGTATATTGAAACTCCAGATTCGAAGCGTTCGAGAGCGTCGTATCGCCCCCTTCGACAATCATCTGTCTGAGAAACACCTGCAGCGGCATGAGTCGGTTGTCGTTCAAATACAAGATGGCGGAAAAATACGTATTCCAGTTCGAAACGAAATAAAACAGCGTAAACGTCGCGATCGCAGGCAAGGACAAAGGCAGGATGATCGCGGCCAGCAGCCTCCATTCTCCGCTTCCGTCTATTCTTGCGGACTCCTCGAGCTCGACCGGGATCGATTGGAAGAACCCCCGCATGACGATCGTGTTGAAGGCCGAGATCGCCGAGCTGAGCCAGATCGCCCAGAAGCTGTCCAACAAATGAAGGGATTTCGCCACCAAATAGGTAGGAATCATGCCGCCCGAAAACAGGATGGTGAAAAAGACGAGAAAATTGATCGAGGCGCGCAGCTTTAACCAGGGCTTTGACAATCCATACGCCATCAGGGTAGTAAACACGATATTGATTAGGGTTCCTACGACGCCTAGAATGACCGCATTTCGGAACGCCTGGGTAAACCCCGGGTGCGCCATTAAATACCGATACCCGTCCAGGGTGAATTCCTGAGGGAACAAATAAAATCCTCGCGTAAGGAATTCCTTCTCCGACGAGAAGGAAATCGAAAATACATAGAACAACGGGAACAATGCCAATCCGGCGGCCAGAATCACCAGCGCGTACACGAAGACGTTGAATACGCGGTCAATCGACGATTCGCGAATCCCCATCAGAATACTCCCTCCTGCCCTAACCGCTTGGCGATTCGGTTGACGAGGAGAACCATCGTCAATCCGACGGCGGATTTAAACAATCCGACGGCGGTCGAATA
The DNA here is from genome assembly GCF_031177825.1 of Paenibacillus sp. Taxonomy (GTDB): domain Bacteria; phylum Bacillota; class Bacilli; order Paenibacillales; family YIM-B00363; genus Paenibacillus_AE. The sequence continues at coordinate 263,256 of NZ_JAPSKE010000005.1, forward strand.
ACTGTAATCCCCCTGGAGCAGTCCGACTTTATAGATGAACGTCTCGAACACTTCGGAAACTTTGTAATTCAACGGATTTTGAAGCAGGAAAATATGTTCGAAGCCCAGATCCATGATATGCCCGATCCGCAAAATCAACATAATGACGATAACGTTCCGCAACGAAGGAATCGTAATATGCCACAATTGACGCAGCCGGTTGGCGCCGTCCGTGACGGCCGCTTCGTACAAGGTAGGATCGATGCCCGCCAACGCCGCAAGGAAGATGATGGCCCCCCACCCCGCGCCTTGCCAAATATTTTGGAACAGCCATACCCAACGGAAATATTTCGGATCCGTCAACAACTCGACCGGGCCGAAGCCCCAGTCCGCCAATATCTGATTCAGGCCCCCGGACCCGCTGGCGAACAATAGGACGGTAATGCCGACGATAACGACCCAGGAAATAAAATTCGGGGCGTACAAAATCGTTTGTACCGGCACCTTCACCCATCGCCGCTTCACCTCGTTCAGCAGCAATGCCACGAGAATCGTGGTGGGGAAGAAAATGAACACGTCCAACACGTTCAGTAAAAGCGTATTTTTAAGAAGCAGCAGGAAGTCGCCTTCCGCGAACAATCTTCGAAAATGATGAAGACCTACCCATTCGCTCTTCATGACGCCTTGGAATGGACTATACTCCATAAAGGCGATCGCGATGCCGAACATCGGAACATATTTAAAGACGATGAAATAAAGCAGCCCGGGTAAAATCATTAAGTAGATAGGAAACGCTCTCGACCAATACCCTCTAGACATAGCTACCTCCCGCAGCAGCGCGATGACTTCATGTAGGTAAACCGTCCCGCGCGGCGGCAGCCGCGCGGGACGCAGGGAGAATCGAACCGTTTATTTTGCTTTGTAAGCTGCATTGATTTCTTCGATGATTTGATCTCCGCCGCCTTGTTTCCATTCCTGAATCGCGTCGTCGATCGTATCGACGGGCTTCTTGCCCGCAATGATTTCGATCACCGTATTTTGAAACTTTTGGTTCAAGGCGCTGCCCTTTTCCGTATAGGCAGGAGACGAGACGATAAATTCGTCGGCTGCGTTCTTGTAGGGATACTTCTTCGCATTGACGATCGATTGCTCCATCTTCGCCGCCCACTCGGGATCGCTCCACTTGTAAATATTGAATCGATTGCTATTGCTCCGAAGCACCCAATTCCACAGCAGACTCTGGCGGCCTTCGCCTTCCGCCTGTAACGCTTCCGTCATTTCATAGGAGTCGTCCGCATTTTTCTTGTAATGCGCGCCTTCGATCCCATTCTTGATGATGTCTTCGCCTTCGGGAGACATCCACCAATCGAAGAGCTGCAGGATCCGCTCGCGCTTCTTTTCGTCCACATTTTTGGTTAATACAACCTTAATCATGCCGCTTGTCGGCGTGTTATTGCCCCGCGACCCGTCCTCCCCGATCGGCGGCGACAGCTCGACGAACGCGGCGCCGGGTATGAACGACTGCAGCTGCTTATTCGTGTTTTGACTGAATTGGAAATGCATATCGGCGAATCCGACTTTGCCTTGCGCGTACTTTTCGTTAAAGTTCGTGTTCGTGATGAAGTCTTGATCAAGTACGCCCTCGTTGTAAGCGGTATTCATGAAGGAAAGGAACTTCTTCCATTCCTCGGCTTGGGCTTGCATCGGAATCAGCTCGCCGTTTTGTTCCTTCCACCCGTTCGCGATGCCGAACGCCGCCAGAAGCTCCGGAATGCCCAAGTTCGATGAATTGCCGAGCGCCGAAAATCCGAAGGTGTCTCGCTGGCCGTTCCCGTCCGGATCCTGCTCCGTGAATGCCTTCGCAATCTCGTAAAACTTCTCGATCGTAAACTCGTCTTCTCCCGGAAGCTCGATCCCTAGCTTCTTCATCCAATCTTCGCGAACGTAGATCGTGTTTTGGGCCGTGTTATAAATCGGGATTCCGAAAATCCGGCCTTCGGGGTTCAACAGCTGCCATTCCTCCGGCGTCGCGACGCCTTGGAGCGTCGGGTAATCGGATAAATCGGAGCTCAGATCCAACAATGCACCCTGCTCCGCCCACTGCATAAATACACCGGGGCTGTCGATCCGAATGACGTCGGGAAACTGGCCGGACGCTGCGATCACATTCAGCTTCTCGTAAAAATTGGCGTTCGGGATCCACTGCATCTGCAAATCGACGTTAAACTTCTCGTTGATGTACTGGATCGTCGGATGATTGTTATCCGCCCATCCGCCGCCTGCCCAAGAGGCCGCCATCATCTCGATCTTGATTTTCTCAGATGCGTCCCCGGGCTCGACGTTCGGCGCACCGTCCGTCGTTTCCGGAACGCTTCCGCCTTGCGAGGAGCAACCTGCCGCTATGCCTGTAACCATGAGTAAAGCAACCAACGTCGAGAGCGCCTTCTTCATCCCCTGCTTACCTCCAATGCGAATGTTCACTTCCCTTTCTTTTTCATTATAAGTTTCCGGTTGCGGGTATTTTTTCACGATTCTACGCTCATTTTGTCTAATATTTCGGAGTTGCCTTTATCCTTTTTCGGGAATCGAAGCGTAACGATGCTCCCCTTCCCTTCGCCGGATCGAATGCCGACGCCGTAAGGGCTTCCGTAGGTCAACCTCATTCTGGCGTGAACATTGAGAATGCCGATCGATTCTTCCCTCGTGGACGGCTCGGGCCGATCTTCGATCGATCTCATCTTTTCATAGAGAGACTCCAGAACGTCCGTCGGAAACCCGCTCCCGTTGTCTGCAATGTCGATCAATAGATCCCCGTTCTCCTCATAGGCGCGAACCCGTACGCTCGCATTCCCGATTTTGGGTTCGATCGCGTATTTTACGCAGTTTTCCACGATGGGCTGTAGAGACAGCTTAATGATAAGACAGTCCATAAACTTTGGGTCCACCGAGATCTCGCTCGTAAACTTCGCGCCGAAGCGAATATGGACAATATCCAGATAGCGCTCCAGATTACGAAGTTCCTCTCTAAGCGGCACCGTCGAACCAGCCATCTTGGTGGTGTAACGATAGACGCCGGCTAAATTGGTAGCCATCTTCTCGATGGCAGGCACTTTCTCGATAAAAGCGATACTCTTGATGATCTCCAGCGTGTTGTAGAGAAGATGGGGGTTGATTTGGTTTTGCAACGCTTGGATCAATGCATCTCTTTGCCTCAATTGCAGATGCATCTCTTTCATCTCCAATTCATGCACGGTATGTACGAGTTCGTTCAACCTTCTCGTCATCTGATTAAAGCTTCGGTTCAGCTGCTGCACTTCGTCTTTCCCTGGTATCACTTCCGCGCTGACGGACAAGTCGCCGTTTTCGACCCTTTTCATTAAATGCCTAAGCTGGAAAATCGGGTGGACGATCCAATGAAACATGCGCGGGATGGAAAGCAACGAAATCAAAATCAAACACAAAGTGATATACAAGACCGACTTCTTGGCGACATCGAGCCCGCTGGCCATTTCATTCATCGGAACATAAGCGACAATATTCCACCCTGTCTGCCAGGAGCGGTTATAAGTTAATAAAATCTTCTCGCCGTCAAGTTTTATGGTTCTATCCGATACCGTAAGTTGGATTCCGTCTAAAGCCGTGTCTTCTAAGGGACGTCCAACGTATTGCACGTCCGGGTGGTAGACGATCTCTCCGGCAGCGTCTACGATAAAGAAGTACCCCGTCTTCCCGAGCTGCACCTGCCCAAGAATGTTTTGAATTTCCGTGATCGATAAGGCAATGTTCAAGTTGCCGATCAGTTGCATCGTTTCGGGACTGTGAATGGGAACTACGATCGTAATAAAAGGGTAAGCGGCGACCTTTCCTTTGTGAAAGTAGGATGGGATCACTCGCTGCGTTTCGGAAAAGGGGCTGTGTATCCAGGGTACGGAGGAATACGCGGAACGCCGTAAAGAGCTGTCTTTCGAGTACAACAGCCGCTGGTCCGACGAGCGGAGGACGACTCCCAGAATATCGGAGTCATTCATGGCGATATATCTTGTCAAAATGTCTTCGACAAGCGCTTCTTGTTCTCGGTTGAAATGCTGCCCGGCCGCGAGCCATTTTTGGATCATGCCGCTCTCCGGGTTGTTTCCGAGCAACGGATTGGAGGGCAATGGACCGGCGATGGAGGAATAGGTCGATTGCGCAAGTTGGTTGAAGTAGCGGTCGAGCTGGTGATTAATCCGCGCCGTCGAGTCTTGTGCAATCAGATAAAAATCTTTTTTCGCCGATTCCGTATAGTAGTAGGAAGAAATCGCTCCCATCAGAACGATGGACAGAAAGCTAACGGAAAACACCATGGCGAGGATTTTGGTCTTGACGGAGAAACGATAATGCCAGTGCTTTCTCATCACGGACTCAGCTTCTTTCTATATTTAAGCGGCGATACGCCCACGGCGGCTTTGAATACTCTGGTAAAATAAGGCATGGTTGAAAATCCGACGGTTTCGGCGATCTCCGATACCGAAAACGATGTTTTAAGCAGCAACTTTTTCGCTTCCTCGATGCGGAGGTCGTTCACATAGCTGATCAATGATCTCCCGGTATGTTTTTTAAATAATACGCTGAAATGCGAAATGCTGAAATTCGTTACCTCCGCCATTTCCATCAACGTAATATCTCTCTTGTAATTTTCCACAATGTACCGGCATGAACGCTCGATCGCTTCAGGTTTGCCTGCGGAGACGGCGATCGGATATTCGAGATACCACTTTTCCAATAAGTTATTGAAGTAAGACATTATGGTTGAGTCCGCTTCCGAATTTGGAAAAGGCTTGTCCGAAAAGCCGATACCGAAATCATGTAACATAGACTTCAACTTGTTGTCGAGGATCTGAAGCAAGCTTACTCTAGCGCTTTTATTGATCTGATTGAGTTGGAGGATAGACTTCAATAAGTCGGAATGTTTTTGCAAGACGATCCGGGGAGACAACCCCTGCTTATTTTCCAACAAATTCTGAAAGCGGATCACGTATTGATTCAAGTCGCGTAATGTCTCCAACTTCTCTTTAGATCTGTTCAAGGATTCCGCGAAAGCCGCAAACTCCACAGGTTTCAACAAGTACTCCGATACGCCGTAACTCATTGCCTTCTGCGCGTATTGGAAATTATCGTAGCCGCTGATAATGAGAGATACGAGGGGGAGGCGGTGCTCTTTAATTTTTTTAATCAACGATAAACCGTCCATGTCGGGCATCATAATGTCGGTGATCAGCAGCATGGGCCATACTTCATGGATCAAATTCCATGCTTCCTCCCCATTGCTGCAAGCACCTACGACCTCGAATTCCTCCCCGGCCGCTTTAATCATTTCCACGATACCTTTAAGTACCCAAGGTTCATTCTCGGCAACTACTACCGTATACATATCGTCTATTGACCCCCGAAACGTGATGTGCTGGTACGTCTATCTATTATATAACATGAACGTAATTGCAATATTAAAACGAAAAATCAATGATGGTGATGCGGACCGACCGCATGGACCCGGTGTTCCAGTTTCATCTTCAAGAGCGGCAGAACGGCGAGTACGCCGGCCAAGAAAATTCCTGACGCTGCCAGGTAAATCGCGCCGAGAGGCAAGTATTCCTTGATCACCCCCACGAAGCTCATGTTGAGGACCATCCCGCCCATAAAGAGAGGGTTGAGGATGCCGTTCACTCTACCGACGTAGGCTTCCTCCGCTTGATTCAGAATTAACGTATTGCATGCGATATGGATAAACGGGACCATGAGTCCGGAGAGAAATTGAGCGGCAAGGGCGATGCCCAAGACCGGAACCGTCCCCAGTACGGACACGGCCAGCGCATTCGCAATAAAACCGATCAATAGCAGCTTCTGCGGCGGGACATGCTTCGAGAGTCCCATGGCAAGGATGCCGCCGAGAATCATGCCGATGCCGTTCAGCGAAGTAAACCATTGCAGACTTTCCGCCGATAATCCTAATTGCTCCGTAACCAAGAAAATCCCGAGCGGACTGATCAATCCAAGGCCCATGCCGCCGGCCAAGAAGAATGCGCCCATATACATAAAAATCTTTTTAGAGGTTACATATTTTATCCCCAGCTTCATCTCGCGGGAGACGTTCACCGACGAGGATGGCCCGCCTTTCCGTTCATTCCGATCCGGAGGGAGCAACGTAAGCGCCGCCGCCGACAAGAGGAAGCAAATTCCCATGATCGCGATAGCGACTTGAATGCCGAACCGGAAATAAATCAACGTGCCGAGAATCGGTCCGAAGACCATAAAGACGGACATCATCGTTTGGTACATCGACATCCCCATGCCCATCAGCGATTCCGGTACATGAAGCTTAAACAACTTCATTCCGGACGGTTGGGAAAACTGAGACAGCACCGATGAAACCAGCGTGGCGAAGAAGATCGCTTCCCACCCGCCGTATACTAGTGCCAATAACACGACGAAGATGGATAAAGCGCTTAGTAAATCGCAAATCATCATCGTTCGTTTGGGTCTCCACCGGTCGGCGAACGTTCCGCCGATGAAGGAAAAGACAAAGATCGGCGCGAACTCCGCCACGGAGATCATCGCGATGGCTACGGGGTCTTTATTCGTTTGCTCCGTTACGAAGAGCAAAATCGCAAAATTGCGAATCCAGATCCCCATCTGTAATAGCAACCCCGACAATAGGATGGACTGCACGATCCGGTTACGAAATAGACTCCTTACACTGGGGGAATGGGCTTGATACGGAATCGACATCATACAACACCTCGCGAATTAGAATGCGGCGGGTCCGGTTCATATACCGCTTAGTGAATAGTAACCTAGTCCGGGCAACGCACTTCCGCAAATGTTGAAGGACGTCGCGCAAATATTTGCGTGGGAGGCGCAAGTCGTTCCCGTCGCTACCCAAATCCTGCGAAAAAGAAAAAGCAAACTACAAGGATTTGCGAGCTCCCTTGTAGTTTGCTGATTCCTGGATTGGATGAGATCATTATTCTGATTAGTTTATCGGAACATAGCCGGATTCGGATTCGGCAGTAACGTACTTCGCCGGAATGCGGATGGTGAACACGGAGCCGACGCCAAGCTCGCTTTCGGCCCATACCGTTCCGTTGTGCGCGTCGACGAGCGCTTTGACGATGCTAAGCCCCAGCCCCACTCCCGAGTTAAACCGGGACCTTGATTTGTCCGCGCGATACAAGCGGTTGAAGATGTACGGCAAATCCTCTTCGCCGATTCCGATTCCCGTGTCCTCGCATATAATGTCCGTGTGCTCGGGCTCGCATTCGATTCTTAGTTTCACGGTACCGCCGGGTTGGTTGTATTTAATGGCATTAGATAACACATTGGAGACGACCCGAACGATCTTATCGCGGTCCACTTCGCAGAAGCAAGGAACGTTCGTGCTCTCGAACGTCAATTGAATGCCCTGCGAGCTCGCCAACGTGCGGAAATTTTCATGAACCTTCCGCGCCAAGCGAACCATGTCCGTCGTTTCGATATGAATGGAGAAGCGGGCGCTCTCCGCTTCGGACAGCCGTTCCAAATCGTTAATTAAACGGGAGAGCCGTTCCAACTCTTCGAAGATCTCCTGCATGCGCTGCTCGTCCGCCTCGTATACCCCGTCTTGGATCGCTTCGATTTGCGTGAGCATCGAAGTCAACGGCGTTCGAAGCTCATGGGTTAGATCCTCCATTAAGTGTTGCCGCCAATCTTCCTGTTTCTTTAGTTCCTTCACCATCTCGTCGAGCGTAACGGCCAGCATCCTAACTTCCTCCGGTCCCTTCGAGGAAATTCGCAATTCCCTGCGGCCCATCCGAATTTGATTCGTTTGCTCCTCCAACAGCTTGAGATGTCTCGACAAGACGCGAGCGATCCAAAAGCTTAACAGGAATGCGATGACGATGATGGAGGCATACAAGATCTTGGAACGAAACTCCAATTGTTCCTGATATTCGATCATCGTAGGATTCAACTTGTTCCGAGCGGCCAGATTCGCCGCCTTGAGGGTTCCGACCGTACGGCCGTCGATAATATACGGATATTCGTTGGCTTCCTCCAAGTACGCTTCATCGAAGTCCCGAATCGTATCGATCCAGATCGACCGTCCGTCCAGCGACGTATATTGGATTAAGATCCCGTAAAGATTCGCTCTCCTCTTCACCCATGCGATCTCTTCCTCTTCCGGCGCGCTCGCTCGAATCTCGGCCTGACGCATATCGTCCATCAATCGATAGGCATTGCCATCCAACAAGCTTCTTTGGTAGGTCGAGAACAAGCTGTCCCAATGGAACCGATGGGCGGAAGAAATGAGCAAAATAAATACGAGCGAAAAGAAGAAAAAGGCCGTGAATAGCAAAACGTTCATCCGGCGTAAATAGCGGAGCAGCCCTTTCAAAATCAGTCTCCCTCCGGCGCGGCGGCGAATTGATACCCAGCGCCGATCCGAGTCATAATATACTTTGGCTGCTGACTGTCTTCCTCGATCTTCTTGCGTAAATTTTTTACATGGGCGTCTATCGTCCGACTATCCCCTTGGAATCTATAACCTTGGACAATATAGGAAAGCTCGCTGCGACTGAACACTTTCTTCTGATTTTCGCACAAGACGGTCAGGAGCTTGAATTCGGTTGCCGTTAACTGCACCGTTTTGCCGTTTACGAGCACGCTTTTGTTAGCCGGATTTACGACGAGCCGACCTCTGTCGTATACCAGCGGTTGGCCCTCTTCGTTCGTATCGTCGGTTTCATGCAGATGAAAGCGACGCCTCAGCGCTTTAATTCTCGCCACGACTTCTTTCACCCGGAACGGTTTCACGATATAATCGTCCGCCCCCAGATTTAATCCGCGGATGGTATCGTTCTCCCGGTTTTTCGAGGTAATCATGATGATCGGCACATTCGACTTCTGCCGCACTTGGCGGCAAACGTCTTCGCCGCTTAACCCTTCTAACTTAAGATCCAATAAAATAAGATCATGTTGATGCAGATCGAATTTGCTTACGGCCTCGTGCCCGTCGGAAGTAAAGTCGACCGCCCAGCCTTCCATCTCTAGATAAGCCCTCAACACATCCCTAATCTTCGGTTCGTCCTCTACGATCAATATGTGCATCGCGGCCTCACCCTTACGCAACGTATTTACAGGTATTATACCTGATATTCCGCCATCCGGCTGTCTCGAATTTCCTCTCTATTCGACCAGCCCCGTGCGTTCCACGCCTTCTACGAAATATCGCTGGGTGAACATGTAAAGCACTAACGGCGGCAGGATCATCAAGAAAGAGGTAGCCATCTTGATCGGCTCGTCGAATACCGTCGGACCATTCTCCGCGATTCTTGCTTCGATCCCCGCCGAAATCTTGGACATGCCGAGCGAAAGCGGAACGTCCTGCGCGTTGATTAGATACATTGCAGGGTAATAGGAATCGTTCCAATTCCACACGAACGAGAATAGGAACACAACGATGATCGCAGGCCGGGCCAACGGAAGCATGACCTTGTAAAACACCTTAAACACGTTCGCTCCGTCGATCCGCGCCGCTTCCTCCAGATCCTTCGGCTGGGTGCTGAAGAATTGCCTGAAAATAATGACGAACAACGCCCCTTTCAGCCCATGGCCGAATAGCGCCGGAAGCAATAGCGGATACAGCTTGTTGATCCAGCCCAGCTCGCTCGCGGCGAGCAGCATCGGCAATATCGTAAGCTGGGGCGGAACGATGAACGTTAACAGCAAACAAAACATCCAGAACGTCTTGAGCGGAAATTCGAGTCGGGCGAAAGCATACCCCGCGACGGCGCACAGCAGCGTCTGAGACGCGGCGATGGCTAGCGTAAGGCCTGTGCTTAGCAAGAACGCTTTCGCATAATCGAGCATAACCCAAGCTTCCTGCAATGTCCCTAGATATATAACGCGCGGTACCCAATTGACGGCAGGATCGACCAGATCCGCGGCGTCCTTCACCATCGTCGAGATCATGAAAAACAAAGGATTTAAATAAATATAAGCGGTGTCGATAAGAATGACGTAAATAAATAGCTTAAACAGAAGGCCTTGGTCCGCTTCTTTCCCTAATAAGGCATACTTCGTTTTCCGCAATACCGTTCCGTTTCGGATCCATTGCCATTTTCTCCTTATGGCTTTCTTATCCGTATGCGTCGCCGTATTCCCCACTCCCATTCCCCCTCTACGAATTTACGACCCGGTAAGATCTTGTGATCCGATGGAAAACGAGAAGCGTTACGCCCAAAAACGCCAGAATAATCATGAAATAAATCCATGCCAGCGCGCTGGATAGCCCGTAATTGCTCGAGTTCACCTTGGCGATGATCGGATTCGTCGGGAAGGTGAACAAGTCCACCACCGTATAGACCAAGTTCAGGAAAATGAAAGGAATCATACCCGGCAGCGTAATTTTCCAAAACGTCTCCCAAGGGTTCGCCCCATCGATGCGAGACGCCTCGTAGATCGAGCTCGGGATCGTCTGGCGGCCGGCAAGGAAGAGCAAAATTTGAACCCCGGAATACCAAAGGATCAAAATGAACGATTCCAACACCGTTATGATGGCGTTCGCCCATAGCTCCGGGAGGCGGGTCGCGATGAACGAGTTCACGTTATATCGCGACAGGAAATCCAGCCCGCCTTCCCCTTGCGCGATAAATTCGAGAATGACTCTGCCCGTCGTAAAGATCACCGGCAAGAAGAAGATCATCCGAAACGCCAATCGACCGGGAAACCGTTGGTTTAAAATAATCGCGATCAGTAACGAGAAGATGATAATGATCGGCAACATAATAACGGCTTCGCTCAAAAATGGGATCAGGTCGTTGTAAAGGACGCTCCCGTTTTCAAATAAGATTGATTTGTAAAGGTCGAATCCGACGAAATTGGCCTCGATGCCCGTTGCCAACACCTGTACCCGATGGAAACTCATATACAGCGAATACAAAATCGGAAACGCCATAAAGACGAAAAATCCGACGACCCAAGGAGCGATGAACAACGAGCCTTCGATATTCCGCACCGCCTTGGCGCTTAGACGCTTCATTGTTCGCTCTCCTTTACGATGAAATAACCTCTCGCCTCGACATGCATAGTACCGACCGAATAAGGAGTGCTCCCATAATTCACAACGATCCGCGTCCCGTTCTCGTAGGTCGTCTCGAACACATCGTTCGCCAACGCCCGGTGGTTCACGATAAATCGATCCTGCAGATCGCGTTGCGCCTCGTTGTAGGCTTGGTATTGCTGAACCGCCTTCTCCGCCCAATCCTCGTACTGCGTGCTGAACATTCTTAGGCTGTATGAATCGTTCATTCGATGCGTCGGCTCATGCGTGAAGGCGAAGGACGGAAGCGCCCCGTATTCCAAATCCCGCAAGAATTGCTCTTGATATTCCCCTCGATCGTTCACGTATCGGGAAGAATAGGTAAGCAGCCCGTGCAGCGCGATCTGCATGAACGGAACCGCCCGATCCGAGAACAGGTCGTAAGAGTAATCGTCGACCATCCCGAAAATATGGTCTGCATATGCGTTCACGTACTGCGCGGAATAGCTTGCATTAACGGTCGAGAATCGCTCCGCCGCCTGACGGTAGAACTGCGCTTGCAGCGCCTTGGCCTCGCTTCGGCTGCTGCCGTACCGCGTATTGAAGTCGCTGATCAACCATTGCCCCACTCCCCCGCCGTAACCGTATCCATGGCCGAATGTCATTCCGTCGAACCCTAGCTTGGAAATCTCCTGCAGATCCTCGTCGAAATACCGTTCGACGAACCGCAGGCTCGCCATGGGCAAGTCGTTCCCGTACCAATCTTCGAAATTCATGATCGTGCCGGACATATCGCGCATCGCTGAATGCCGGCTAGAGAAGCCGTGCGCCCCCGTGTTGTTCAACACATAATTGACGCCGTAGGACACCGGAAACCCGAGCGAATGCGCGAAATCGACGAAATGCCGGATGCCTTCATTCCCTCCCAAGCGGGAATCGACCGGGAGAACGTCGCCGAAACTCGTGAACCCGTCTTTCTGCCAACCGAGCAGGTTAATGCTCATCCGCTCCACTCCCATGCCGTAGAGGGTATTCACGATTTCCATCGCTTGACTGGAGGTCGTCATCGGAACGTAGGCATCCATGAACAAGCCTTCTTCCCGATCCCCGCCGATGAGGGACACTTGGAGCGGAATCGAACGTTGCTCCGGCACAAGGCGTTCGTACCCTTGTTCTTCCATCAAATACTGACGGTACCGAGAAGCCATTCCCGCATACGTGCTCTGCTCGCCGGTCAATACGTAGTAGCGGACGACGCGGTCGGACCCGAAACGGCGTTCCTCGTCATAAGCCAGATACGAGGTTTCGCGGTGGCGGTTCGTGACCTGCTCGTACGGGGAGCGGTAACGCATCTCCGCGCCGATCCAATTATATAGACTGTAAACGCCGGCCGGGGAGGCGATGATGTCGGCGTACTCTTCTCCCCCTTCCACGACCGATAGGAATCCGTTATCGCCCGACTTCATGCCGAAGACAGGCATTCTTACCGTATGTCGCGAAGACTCGTCGGCGCGGTAGGCGAAGTCCGGTCCGTAGATCGGTTCCTTGTAAAGATTCATCTTATTCCGACTGGATTTCGAAAAATTCATAATCGCCCCCGAGCCGTCGGGGATGAACAAATACCCGTCTTGACCGATGCTGTGTTCGGCCCCGAAGAAGGGGAACAAGCGTACCGATAACAATCCGTTCCTCGCCTCTTGAATTCCTTCGTTCACGATCTTCGTCTCTATATAATCGTCCTGAATCCGAATTTCTACGGGAATGGATACTTGTACGTCGGTGAACGCGTACGTGAGGCGAACGCCGCCTTCGATCGGCTCGTAATCGCGGATCGCGCCGTTGGCGGAAATCCAGTTCGTTAATTCCGGACGCGCATTATGTCTCGTAAAATCTAATGTCTGGATCATAACCGGGGATCGCAAATGATCTTTCCAGATGCCACCGATCGTCTCGTCCTTCCAATGCTCGGGGTTCGGGTAGGAATGCCATAGATTCCCGCTCCGCTTATCCGTAACCATGAAGTGACCTGACCCCGGATCGACTCGCAAAACGAGCGTATGCGTTTCCGCCACTTGTTCGAATTGCCCCTCCGACGGCAGCTCCTCATGACCCGACATCGGGTTCTGCACGGCTTCGATCGTCGCCGCGAGAGGCGGAGCCGTTGCCCCTTCGGAGCTCCATCGGATGTCCGTCGTCATCGCCAGATAGATCAACACAGCGAGGAAGAGCGACATCACGATCGTCTGCGGGATTCGCGCGCGAATCGTACCAACGATTCGACTCATCGAAGCGTCACCTCCTGGTACACTTCATAAATAAACAATCTAAGCTCGTTCGACAAGCCGATCACGATAAAGGCGAGTACTCCTGTGACCAGCATGGCGAAGACGGACAGCAAGATGTTGACGACGGTCTCTCCTACGCCGTAATTTTGCAACGACTGCACCTTCCAGAAGAACATGGCGCCGACCCAGACGACCAAGCCGTAAAACAGATACTGATAGATCGCTTCCTCGGACAACGTCAAGGCGTTGGAAACCAACGTTAACGGGATGGCGAAAAGCGCGAACGGGATCAGAGCGTATGCGCTGCCGACGAACACGTCCTTGAAGCGGCCCTCCCCGCGGTAGATCGAGCTGATTAAATAATTGCAGATCACCCATATGAGCCACACGAGCGAAAATTGAATGAATACGGTCAATGCATTGACCGAGTGTTCCTCTGCCTTGAGGAAGGAGAAGCTCGTTAACATGCGATACACGAGCAAGGCGGCATACATGCCGATCAAGACGAGGAAAGCTCCCCGGTAGCCGCCCTTATTTTCGAACCGCAGCGCCGTAAACCCGTCTATCGGATGCTTCAGCATGTAGAACGCATGCTTCAGCTGCTCCCATACCGGATGGAGCCCTCGAGTTGGTCGTCGGGCGGCGAACCGAGCGGCCAGCTTCCGGACGAACCGTCCGGAGGCGAGGTATATGGCGCTAAACGCTACGAATAACGTCGCAAAGAAGGAAAATCGTTCTTGGAACCATCTTAGCCGCAGCTGCCAGAACGAATCCGAGTACCCCACTTGGTCCCCGGCGCGTCGAAACAGTTCCTTCGCCGTGTCGTACTCTTCCTTCTGGTAGGCCGTCTTGGCCAATCCAAGAATGGCGGGCGTATATTGCGCGTTCAGCTCGAGCACTCGATGCCAATAAGGCTCGCTCTCCGCATAAAACCCCTTATTCGTCAAATCGTTCGCATGATAGACGAGTTGACCGAATTCCGACAGCCGGAACACTTGGAGCACATTCTCTTGATCGTCCAGGAGGAACAACTCGTTTCGCGAATTGACCGCTACGGCCACCGGATTTTTAATCAAGCCGAGCTGCGTCGAAGACGGCGCCGATCGGCCGCCCCAGAAAAACAGAAGATTGCCGTAAGCATCGTATTGGTTGACGTATCGGTATTGTTGGTCGATGGCGATGATGTTGCCATACTGATCTACGGCAAGATCCGCGATTTGCGGAAGCAGCTTCCGCCCTTCCTCGGAATACCGCGTCCACAACCGTTCTCCGAAAGAAAGCGACTTCGATTCTCCTTCAAGCCGTTCCGTCGAATTCACCAACAGGTTTTTCCCTTCGTAGTTTAACCGCTTAACCTGGCTGCTGCTGATATTTCCCGAAGTCGAGGTGTAAATGAATCCGTCCGGTCCGATCGCCACATTGCTGATCGCTCCCGGCAACTTGCTGATTTCGTTCGCGTACATCTCTTCGGTATACAGCGCTCGCTTCACCGCGTCCAGCACGGAGAACTCCGTTTTATTGGCTCCATAGAAGCTTTGGAAATTCCCCTCTTGATCGATCTGCAGCAAGCCCCTGTAACCCCCGAGCGTTACGACATACAGGTACCCCCGCCGATCCGCTACGACCTTGATCGGATCGTATTTGAAATCCTCAGGAATGAACCGCGAATCCGGACGCCCCATCTCCTGTACGAAGTTTCCTTCCGAATCAAGGTGCACGACCCGTTGATTCCCCGTGTCGGCTACGTAGATGTCGCCCTCTGGGTCGACGAATACGCCTTCAGGGGCTTTGAACGGGGAAGATTCCGACTCAATATACCGAAGAAAATGTAGATTTTCATCGAAGTGCACGATTCTGTTGTTCCCGGTGTCCGCGATATAGACATGATCTCTCGAATCGACGAACACGTCCTTCGGTCCCGACAGAGGCGAGGACTGTTCGGATTCCGGCTCCTCCGGGTCCGGAACGACAAGATCGTCGCCCAGTAGTCGGATCGGCGTATATGCCGGTTGCGTGAAGATCACGTTGCCGTAACTGTCTTTCGTGAACGTCGGATACATCACATCGGCCTTGACCGCAGGGTCTCCGGCTCCCGCTACAGTGGTCAGAAGCACGGCGGCTACCGCAGAGAGCAAGGTTTTTCTCCAATACTTCAATGGCTTCGCTCCTCCTTTCCGCGCGATTATTTGATACCGGAGTGGGCCATCGTGGCGATCACCTTGCGTTGAAAGACCAAGAAGACGAATAAGGTCGGTACGATCATCACCAGCGAAGCGGCTGCCGCAGCCCCTTGCCGCGCTACGGAATTCGCTAAATTTTGCGTCAACGTCTGCAGGAAATAAGGGAACGTCTTCATCGAATCGTCGGTCGTAAACAAAACGGACGTTTCCGTATTCCCCCAGATGTTCTGGAATTGCAAGATGGCGACGGTGGCGACGGCCGGCATGCACACCGGCATCACGATGCGCAGAAAAATCATCACTTCCCGGGCTCCATCGAGCTTCGCCGCCTCGATCAGTTCGTTGGGCACTTGGTCCATGAATTGCTTCATGAGGAAGACGCTGACGGGTGCCGCGACGTGCGGCAATACATGGGCCCAAAACGTGTTCGTAATGCCTAGGGACGATACAACGACATAACGGGGAATTTGCATCGTCTCCGGAACGAACATCAACGACACGATGATGACGAAGAACAGTGCGTTGGCGCCCGGAAACTTGTGTTTCGCCAGCGGGTACGCGCAGAGGGCGCTGACGATCGTCACGGCTAACGTCGCGATCACGGCGATCGAGATGCTGTTGAACATGTACCGCGACGCCGGGATGGCCGAGTCCCGGGTCACGACGAACAACTCCGTAAAGTTGGCCCAAGTCGGATCCATCACAAAAATATTCGGCGGAAATATGAACAGCTCCGAGTACGGCTTCAGCGCGTGGTTGAAAATATAGATCAACGGGAGAAGCATGAAAATCCCCAGCAGCAGCAGTACGACCGCGATCCATATTTGCCCGCGGTCCCATCCGAGGAGCAGGGACGCTCGGCGTCGCAGCGCAACCGCTGCCCGCTCGTTCCAACCTAACCGGTTCATGCCTCATCCTCCTTCGCTCCGAACAACCTCCAGCTCAGTCGATTGGCTAAGAATATAATAATCAACAGGACGACCGACACGGCGGAGGCATACCCCATCTCGAACCGGATCAACCCATAATCCTCTACATGGTTCACAAGCAGATGCCCCGCATATTGCGGCGTCGGATTTTGTCCGGAAAGCTCCACCCCGATATGCCCCGCTTTGAACGCGCCGACGATCGCCATGACGGCCGCGAACAGCATCTGGGGTTTCATCGACGGGATCGTAATCAACCACACCTCCTGAAGCCTGCTGCGGATGCCGTCCACCCGCCCTGCCTCGTGCAACGTCTTATCCACGTTGAGGATGCCCGCCAACATGGCAAGGAAGCCGATGCCCATCGAAGACCACAACGTCACGGAAATCATCGAATTCATCAAATACTTCTTATCCAACACCCACAATCGCGGTTCGTCGATGAATCCAATACCTAGTAGAAAGCTGTTTAAATACCCGATTCTATCGCCCGACAACAACGGGATCCAGATGATCGACATCGCCACTCCCCCCGCCAAGGAGGGAGCGTAGAACGCTAACACATACCACAGCCTCGCTCGATCGGGAAGCTGCGCCAGGAGCCAAGCCAGCGCGAAGGAGGCGATATAACCGCCCGGCCCTACGATAACGGCGAATTTCACCGTATTGGGCAACGCATATTGCAAGAAGAGCGAATCCTGAGAGAACAAGTATTCGTAATGCTTCCAGCCGACCCAGCGCGGCGCCTCCATCCCGTTGAAGGCGGTGAAGCTAAGTCCCATGGCCGCAAGCACCGGAATAAGGATAAAGATGCCGAATGAAATTACGAACGGCGCTATGAAGAGATAGGACAACCGGTATCGCCAAATTTCCTGCGCTGCCGCAGACCATCGCATCCTAATCGGCATATCGATCGACCCCTTCCCATGGGCGATTCACTTCGGGCAATCCGAACGTTTCGAGAATGTTTCCGGCCTCGTCGCGGTACCCGAATTCGCTCTGCTTCCGGATCAACTCCCGGTTGATGTTCATCACCGCTCTCTCCAGCGAGCTGCGGTAATTCATGCCGTCGACGACGGTCCGGTTCCAAGCGTTATTTAGCTCTCTCGGAATGAAATACGAGCCCGGTACATTAACCATTGATTTGTACCAACGCCACTGCTCCAACAGCGGATCCAACTCATCCGGCGTCCAAGGCAGCTTAACGAACGCCTCCGCATTCGCTGTGTTCCATCGGAATTCAGCCCCATAGAAGCCTTCCAACTCGGAACCGAACTGCTCTTGAATTTGGGAAGACATCCACCAACGGATAAATTCCCAGCCCCATTCCGGATTCGAAGATTTCTTCATAATCATCGCGGAGCTCTGACCGGCGGCTCCCGATGCCGGCGTCCCCGCTCCGAAACCTCCGAGACCTTGGGACAGCATGCCGATATTGCCGCCCGCCCAACGCTCCACCTCGCCTAACTCGCCTTCGTACCCCGGGATCGGCGCCATTCCCCACCATCCGGTCAACTCGGGAGCGGCCACCGATAATTGGAGATACGTATTCAAATCCGCGATTCCGATCGGCATATCGCCGTCGCGGAAATGCTGGTAAAAGCTCGGGACTTGCTGCTCGATGCCGTAGAGACTAAACAGCTCCGTCGCTTGCTGGAACGAAGTGAATCCTTCCGGCGTATCGAGCCCCGTCCGCATTCCGTCCTCCTTATAGAAGTCGGCGCCGTTCTGATAGACGAACATCAGAAATTCCCCCGTAGGAATGTAGAAGTTGTATCCATTCTGCTGCAAGGTCGGCAGCATCTCGTATACGTCATGCCACGTGTTCGGGATCCCGAGACCTAATTGGTCTAAGATGTCCTTCCTATAGAACAGCATCTTGAGCTGCAAGGTTTCCGGTACCGCATAATATCCGCCGTCATAATAATAGGGGAGCATCGATCCCGGCGCGAAGTTCTCGATGAATTCCTCGGATCCTTCGAATGCGGACAAGTCCACGGCGGAGTTGCGGAAGGCGAATTCCGACGGTTTGCCTTCGCTGATCCCGAGCGCCACATCCGGAGCTTTGTTCGTCGCATTGGCCAGTACGAGCAGCTCCTCGCGCGGCAGCAAGTCGATCTTTACGGGAATGCCCGTCTCCGGCGTGAAATACTGATCGGCCAGCTCCTGAAGCAAATTCACATAGTCCCGGCCATAATTCATCCAGACGTTTAGTACGCCCTCTTCGTTATCGGACAACTGATTCTCCTCGCTGAAGGACCGGGCGAAGTTCATGACCCCGCTCGTCGCCTTCTCCCAGAGGTTGGCCGTCATTCTAGGAAAGTCGCTTCCATGCGGGACGAGAACGATCTGGTCGAGCGCAAGCGGCTGTTTCGTTAATTGATTCGTAATCGAGGCTACCTTGGACTGAATGATCGCCAGCGTGTCCTTCTTGTTCGGAATCTGATTCGGCCGATCGACCAAATCTTGAATATCCGATATAGCTGTACGAAGCGACTGGTAGTTATTATCCTTGCGCCCGTTATTCGCGATCCACAGCTCGGACATCGTGTGCAGCTTCTCTTGAATTTGCCGCAGCTGCTCCGGGATTTCCGGAAAATTGTCTTCGATGTCCCAAGTGCGGTTCGGATCGTCCTCGCCCCTTGTCAGCATCTGCACATCGCTCGTTACGTTGCCGAGCTGCTGAATCGCTTGTTCGAGAAGCACTTGCACTTCTTTATGCGGCGCATAAGTGACGCTCATGGACAATGTGTGTTCGCCCGCTTCCAAGTAAAACGCATAGGGCTGTCGTTCCTCGTTACTAAGGATGTATCGCTGCCACTTATTGTCGTAAGGGATTCCGAATGCGAGCATCTCTTGGAAAGGAACCTTCCCATCGATCAATAGCTTTCTATAAGAAGTCACATTGGACTGCAGGTTATTCAAGACGCGAAGACCGATATCGTACAAGCCGGCTTCCGGAACCGTGAACGCCCATGTGATCTGCTCTCCTCCGTCGTTCCACCGGTTTCCCCCCACTCCGTTAAATAGGGTGGCTCCGTCGGACTTCGGCGTCATGAAAGCGTCTTTATCGCTCAAGATCTGAATCGAAACTTCGTTTTTCTCGTGCATCCGTTCCGCTTCGATAACGATCGGCTCGCTGCCGGCCGAAGGATTCGCCGCCGGGTATCCGGCGAGTACCTCGCCGTAGGTCGGCAACGCTTCCGGCGGTCCGAACGCGATCGTGTCTAGCACGATTGAGGAGAAGCCCTGCAGCCGCAACGTGTGCGTCCCCTCCGTTAGTTTCCACAACAGCGGAACGCCATAAGAATCCTCCCGATCGGTGACCGCCAAGTCTGCCCAACGTTCTACCTCGATGGGCTGCGGACGCATATGATCCCCGAAGCGATCGACTTTCAGCGGCATCGCGTCGCGGAAATACCGAGGGAACCGAATCGACCGAGCTTCTCGGAAAGGAAATGCGCCGTCCACCGCGATAGAAAACGTCGCCGGACGATAGGTACTCGACCCTGAAGCGCTTTCATCCCGGTAATGGTTGTAGCGTACCGTCATCTCGTACAGGCCGGTCTCCGGCACTTCCACTTCGTATTCGATCCAGTTGTCCCGGTCGTTACGCCAGATGAGGACATCTCCGGCACCTGCGTAGCTACCCTTCGCAAGTCCGGATTCATCCGATGCAGCGATGTAATCGGTCGCCTGAATACGAAACGATTCCGTCCCTGCGGACAACCCTTCCGCCTGCCATTGCCGCAGGACGTCATGGTACATGTGCCCGAACTGTTCTTGCATCGATTGGAGTCGATCCCGAGGTTCGTCCGCTGCAGCCTGCGATGGATGCCACACGGCGGAAGTCAGCACGAGCGACATCGATAGGATTGCGCAAAGCGCGGATATCCATAACCTGACCGCGGGACGGGACCTCCGTGTATTCCTCGCTTGCATGTCGCTCCCCCTCCCTTACTCCGTAATCCGTTCATGGCTATCCCGGTCGAAAAACACCGCTTTGCTCATGTCCATCGTCACCGTCAGCGGCTCGTCTATGTCGTACCGATACTTCGGATGTACGCGCACGATGAGATCATTTTCCGTCCCGGCATCCAGGAAGAGGAATCGATCCGCCCCCATCAGCTCGCTGGATTTGTGCATCCCTTGAAGCTCCGCATGAGGGGAAGTACCTGACTCGAATCGTTCGTTGCTAATATTTTCCGGTCGGATTCCAAGAATGACAGTCCGTTCGACGAGATTGCGAGCGCGCAAGGCAGCCGCTTTCTTCACGGGGATTTCCAAGGCGAATCGACGGGTATGAAACTCCAGCTTGTCTCCGTTCTCTAGCAGTTTACCGCTTATGAAATTCATAGGCGGCGATCCGATAAACCCGGCGACGAACAGATTGTTCGGCAAGTTATAGATTCCTTCCGGCGTATCCACTTGTTGGATGACGCCGTCCTTCATCACCACGATCCGGTTGCCCATCGTCATCGCTTCCGTCTGATCATGGGTGACGTAAATCGTGGTCACGCCAAGCTGCTTGTGCAGCCGGATGATTTCCGTGCGCATCTGCACCCGCAGCTTCGCATCCAGGTTGGATAACGGTTCGTCCATGAGAAACACTTGCGGATTCCTTACGATCGCCCGGCCTAAGGCGACCCGCTGCCGTTGTCCGCCGGAAAGCTGCTTCGGCTTGCGGCTGAGAAACTGTTCGATCTCCAGCACTCTAGCCGCTCGCTTCACGTGAAGGTCGATTTCGTGCTTCGGAAGCTTCCGCAGTCGAAGGCCGAACGCAATATTCTCGTACACGCTCATGTTCGGATATAGGGCATAGTTTTGGAATACCATCGCGATATCCCGATCCTTCGGGGGGAGATCGTTGATTAAGCGGTCGTTAATATACATTTCCCCTTCGCTGATCTCTTCCAGCCCCGCCACCATTCGCAGCGTCGTCGATTTCCCGCAGCCCGAAGGACCGACAAAAACGACGAATTCCTGGTCTTGGATTTCTAAATTGAAGTCTTTCACAGCGTAGGTCGAGTCTTTCGCGTACTTCTTATAGACGTGATTAAACAAAATTCGCGCCAAGCCGCAACTCCCCTTTCCCTATCCGTCTGAATCTCTTATATTCACTGTAATGGAACCGGCGTGAATTTCGTGTGAAGATTTCCTTTACAATAAAAAACATGGAAGGCGCATGAAAAAAGAGGCCCTCTCTAGGTTCCAATGGACATAGAGAGGGCCTCTTCTTCTTACGTCAATTCGCGATATTCATTCAGATAGACCCATCGTCCTTCCTCCATCGATCGGTCCGCCGCGAACCCGACCAGATGACTCGTGATCGAATCTTCCAGGCTCGTCGTGTTGGGGGACGGCTCGCCGCCTTGGATGATCCGGACGAAATCTTTAATCAGAATCGAATCCCCTCCCCCATGCATCCCCTTGGAGGCGTTCAATTCCACCCGTTCTTCCGTATATTCGCGACCCTGGCGCGCGTCGTATTTCCGAATGACGAACGCCCCGTCTTCCAAAGCGCCTTGAATTTCACCCTTCGTGCCGTTGATATGAAGAGAGCGATGGTTCATCGGGGAATTGCCCACGAGATTGAATACCGCCGTGGAGCCATCCTCGAATTCGATCGATACCGACTGGTGATCCGCTACGGTGTTGTCGCATCTCCAGACGCACCGTCCGAACGGGCTATCCGTCTTTAAGGACTCCCGCTTCTCTTCCTCCGTCATCGATTCATGCTTCCCCGGCCACACGTATTTCGCCCATAGGTTCATCTCCACGTGATGCTTCTGAGCCGAATACGGGCAGGAGGCTTCGATCTGACAATCTACCAGACAGCGTTCGCCGGAGCCGGCAGGCGCCTGTTCCTTCGTAAAATGCGTTAACCCCCCGAAGCTGCTGACGCGCTTCGGCGCGATACCCGATTTCATCCATGCGAGAATATCGAGATCATGGCATGATTTGGCGATAAGCATAGACGTCTTGCTAAGCTGTTGATTGCTCCATTTTCCGCGAATATACGACACGGCCATATGATGATATCGGATATGCTCGGACGCGTACATGCTTATGATGTCGCCGATTTCCCCGTCGGCGATTCGCCTGCGGATTTCCGAGTAGAACGGGGCGTATCGAAGCACGTGACATATCATCACCTTGCGGCCATGCTTTTTGGCTTCTTCTTCCAGGGTCACGATTTCTTCCGCGGATGTCCCGATCGGCTTCTCCAGAAGGATATCGTATCCTGCCCGGAGCAAGGGAATCGAGGTTTGGACATGCAGGGGATCCATTGTCCCGTTGATCGCGGCATCGGCGAAACGAGGAACCCGTACGAACGCTTCCACCGAGTCGAAGCAGTTCTCTTGGGCGATTCCGTGAACCTCCGCCGCCCGTTGTCTTCGCGCCGGATCGGGATCTACGACGCCAACGATTTTCATCTCGTCGGGATAACGCAACGCATGCGTAGCATAACCCATCCCTCGGTCGCCCGCTCCAACCAACACAACCTTAATATGCTTAGAACCTTTACTCGGTGTAACGGTTTGTGTCTCTACGCTAACCATTGGATTCGTTTCTCTCCTTTGCCCTCAATGTGGATCCAGTCGATTATGGATTTTCGGAGATCGCCTGGTTGACAGCCTCGTCGACTTCTCTCAAGACGGTGTTGATGTCGACGTTCTCCGTGACGACGCGGGTCAAGCCCTCCGTCACCTTGGTGGCCGCGGCGGCGTCCCACTTCGACTTCGCATATGGCGCCGCGAATTGATTTTCGTAGAGGACGTTAACATCCACTAGGCCGGCCACTGCATTGCCCTCGTACAATTTGTTGCGAACATCCGGATTTACCAGCGGCGTAGCCAAACCAAGCGTCGCCAACTCCGATTGCACTTCGTCGGACGTATAATACTTAATGATTTCCAGCGCCAGCTCCGGTTGCTTCGAGGTCGTGGAGATCGCCAAGCCGCCTCCGAACAACCCCGTACCGATGCCCGGCGCGTCCTTGAACACCGGATAGGTCGTTACCCCGATATCCATGCCCGCGTTAATCGCTTCAACCCAAGCCGAGCTGTGAACGGAAATCAGATGCGGGAACATCGCGAGGTTCTGGTCTTTGATAAATGCGTTGTTTCCGTCGCCTAGCGTCGCTCCTTCCGGGAAGTTCCCAGGCACGCCGTAGATGTCCTTGTAGGTTTGAAACAGCTTGCTCCAGCCCTCGTTGGAGCCGACGACCGATTTCCCTGAAGCCGCATCGACGTACGGCAGCGAAAGCTGCATTTGCAGTCGGTTCACGTTTATGCCGGCATGCAGCCCGCGGTAATTTACGCCGTCCTGCGTTCTAGAGAGCTCCTTGGACAATTCGATTAACTCTTCCCATGTGCTGTTCGGTTTCGGGTAATCCACCCCGAACTTATCGAAGATCGCTTTGTTGTAATGCAGCACGAACGGCTGAATCGTGTAGGGAATCAAATACAGCTCCCCATTCGCCGCGTACGACCGGATATCGTCGACGATGAAAGGATCGAAGCGGTTCAAATCGATATTTTGTTCCTTCGCGAGCGGGTCCAGATCAAGCGCGAGATTCAGATCGATAATGCTCTTCAAGTTCGTAATGCCTTGGTCGATAATATCCATCTGCGTGTTGGAGGCGACGACATCCGCGAAGGTGAAGTCTTTCGACGTGACGAGCTGTTTGACGGTCACGTTCGGGAATTGCTTGGTAATAATGTCGATATACCGCCTCTTGAAGTCCGCTTCGCTGAAGTTTACCGAGATGACGATTTCGCCCGTCGCCGAGGACGGATCGAACTCCGCCGGCGCGTTCTCCGTCGGCGTCGGCGTCGGCGTCTCAGCCGGCGGCGACTGCGCCTCTTCGCCGGCGCCGCCGGCCCCCGAGCACCCGACGATCATCGTTGCAGCGAACATCCCCATGACTACCGCTTTCATTTTGTTCTTCAATCGTAAAACCTCCCTTAGTCTATGTAAGAATCATTGCGATTCAACTGCTGACGTTAGACTTCAGCCGTTCTCTTACGTAGGAAGTTAAGACTTGAAGCTGCTCGATCTCGAGCTTCTGATTCGGTTTAAAACACGTCTCGTCGATTACGCGGCTTCGAAGCTGCAGAGGAACTCCGCTCAGCTGCAAATGATACTTGGCATTCACAGGATAGTATTGCAATTCGACTAGGGACGCGACCCCGAGGAACGCCTGAATCGCATCCGCGATCGCGGGGTCCGTACGCCAACGTTTCACCAAGTACGCATAAAGATCTAAATGAAAATTCGCCATAACGCCGCTGAAGCCAGCAGCCCCTAGTTTTAAGGATTCTAGTAATGTAGAAGAGTTGGCATTGAATAGTTTCAAGCGGCTGCCTCTCACCGCCTCGAGCTTCGCCCTCATTTGCTCGACATCGCAACAAGTATCTTTAAGGAAGGAAAATCTCCCGGTGTCCGCGCACCATCTGAGCAACTCGGGACTTAACAGTCTCTTGTAAGGATAAGGACATTCGTAAATGCCGAACTGCACTTCCGGCACCCGCTCTAAGAGATACTCCGCATTTCGCTTCCAAATCTCATCGTCCTCCTCGCGGGCAGCCAGTCGATTGCTAACGAGAACGACGGCGTCCACCCCCGTCGATGCGATCCTGCCCAACTCCTCGACCTGATCGTCCGATCGGTCCGAAATATGCCCCGAAGCGATGACGGGGAGCCGACCGTCCGCTTTCTCGACGACGAACTTCGCTAGAGCGACTCTCTCCTCCAGGGATAGATAGAACATCTCGCTGGACTGGCAGACGGCGAACAACCCGTCGCTGCCATGCGCGATATACCATTCGATCAACATCTCTAATGCATCGTAATCGATGCTTCCCGAAGCCGTAAACGGCGTTACCATCGTCGGCCAAATTCCGTTAGGCACTTCTGGTTTCATGCGTGATTCTCACCCCCTCTATATCTTCCTGAAATCTGTGATTCTATGGTAAGTGATGTAGTTCGCATTGTGATAATTGAACGCCCCGTTCAGCGCCGTACGCGAGAGGAACACCAGATCGTCCCCGTGAATTTCCCAATCCACGTATTGAAAACCAGCTTGCTTGTCGTCCTCCGGCCATCCATTATCTTGGTAGTTGAGAATGTCTCGGCATATCGTCCAATGCTCCAGGTCGGGAGAGGAAACCAATGTCAGTATGTTGCGTTGAAAGATGTTCGACGAATTGACTCTGTTTACAAGCGACCAGTAGAGTCCGCTTACAGGATCGTATTGGATCGAAAATTTCGAAAGATTTCCGTAGAAATCTATTACTTTCCCGAAGGACAATGGACGTTCCGGATGCCGATCGTCAATTTCAAGAATAACCGCGCGGCCGTGTTCCGGCTCCCCGCCCTTCGTATGATAACGCAGAATATTGACTAACTTCCCGTCGGGCGTCACGACCACGTTCCCTTCAAGCACGCTCGGCGCGGCTCCTCCGCGTATCGATCCCGGCCAACTCGGATCGTAGGGCAGGAACGGCGAACAGATCCAACTGGAAGGATCGAGCAAGTCGCCATCGACGCTCGCGGAGACGACCCCCGCATCGTGACCGCCTAACGACCAGGCGCCGTACTCGATCGCCGACCAGAGACGGCCGCGATGCTCGACGACCGGCATCGGCGCTTTATGAGGGCCGCCGGAATCCCGATCCCCACCGGGTAAAATCACGCTGGGTCCGGACCAGGTTTTCCCTTCGTCGTCGGAGCGACCGATGATCAAGTCCCCGTATTCCGTGCGTGTCGCCAACATATAGACGCTCCCGCGATGCTGGAACAACTTGCCCCAGAAGCACGGATATAAGTCGCATAAGAAGCTCCAGGTTCGGCCGCCATCCAGGGATTCGAAAATCTTACTTAGATTCTGCCCCCCCTTCTGCCAGTAAACGTCATGCGAAACTAACATGCGGCCGTTCGGCAACGTCGTGATCGACGGACTCGCGGGCGATCTCCCCGAGTAATCGTATGTGTAGTCCTCCGGATGGATATAGTTCACGACAGTGCCGGGGACGACTCCGGGCCTAGCCAATCTAACGGCGCTTTCCGAAACGACCTCTTCCGTCCCTTTCGCGCCGGCCGTCACCTTCAGTTCATAATCCTCGCCGTTGGTTAAGCCGCGAACGACGACCGACGTCTCCCCTTCGGCCGCCGGATACGCGCCAACCCGTCCCGAACTGCCGCGGCGGAACAGTTCTACGCGAAACTCCAACCCCCGCAGATCGGTTTCTTTCCCCTCGTACGCGAAGTCTACTTCCAGCATGCCGTCCCCCGGGGCCAATCGGACGATATGGATGTCATTGAGCGCGTCGTAACCAACCGCCGCACCAAGCGCGCTTTGGGTTCGGAAACTCCACGTCGGCCACGGCGGTCGGATGTCCTTATTCCGCATCTCCCATTCCCCTTCCGATGACTTCTTGTTCCTAAATAGAGAACGTCGTTCTTGTAATAGTTCAAAAAAAAAGAACCTAGTGAGTCATCTGTGCGTCCGATTCCCTAATGTTCTTAATTAGAGAACGACGTTCTTTATAATTAGTATAGCATGAGCACTTTTCCGTCACAATACTTTCCGAGAAATTCCTTTCCAACAAATTTATCCGATCGTTCTACAACTTGTTTTCAATTTCGGTTACGGCCTGTTTCAATAAAGAGGATAACTCCCGAATTTTCTCTTCGTCGAAGCGCAAGGAAGGTCCCGAGACGCTGATCGCCGCAATCAATTGCTTGCGCTTGTTTAGAATCGGCATTCCGATGCACTTGATCCCATACTCATGTTCCATTCTATCGAGCGAATACCCTCTTTCCCGGGTCTCGGCGAGTTCTTGCAATAAGAGCTCCGCGTTCGTGATTGTATTATCCGTGAATTTCTTCAATCCTCTCGAAATTACGTCCGACACCGTCTCTTCCGGCAACACCGAAAGCATCGCCTTGCCGGTGCCCGTGCAATGAAGCGGCGCCTTGACTCCAAGCATGGATCTGGTCGATAACTGGTTTTTCGGCAAGCAAGCATCCAAATAGATAACTTCTCCTTCGTAAGGAACCGCCAAATAAACGATTTCATTCACTTTATCCGCGATTTCCTGCATGTAAGGGATCATCAGCTTCCGGAAGCTAATGTTGCTGGAGATAATGTTACCGAGTTGCAAAATTTTGAACCCGAGACGGTACTTCCCGTTGTCCTCGTTCTGTTCCAAATAGCCCGCCTTGACGAATGTCGTTACGATATTCGAAACATTGCTTTTATAGAAACCGAGGTGTTGGCTGAGCTCGGTAATTCCCCATTCCGGTTTTTCCAACGAAAAACAATCCATGATCTTCAATGCCCTGAATAAGGACTTGACTTTAACATCTTCCTCCACGAACGACACCTCGCATCATTTTAATAACACTGTTCTCAATGATTGTACTACAGCTCAGCCTATCATTCCACAGCCCTCTACTGGATCTGAATTTTCAAAAAAAAATGTATTGCCCACCCTACATCCCATGAATTACAATCCACATTAGGAGAACAACGTTCTTCTATAAGGAACACCTTAGGAGGATGATGGCTCTCTATTTAACCATTAACTACGAAGGGAGAAGTTAGAATGAACGAAAGTTCTAAGACGGACGACTTGCATGGAAATTCGCAACAATCGTGGGAGAAGGCGACGATCAGCCGCCGGAAACTGTTAGCCGCGCTTGGCGTATCCGGCGTAGCTTTCATCGCATCCGGGCTGCCCGGCGGATTATTGCCGAGGGCCCAAGGCGAGACCGTGTCCGAGAACGTATACGGCAGCGGCAAGGATCAGAAGAAGGTCACGCAGTTGGAACTGCAGAGCATGAACGGCATCCAAGCAGGTACGTTGGCCGAATGGTTAAGTCAGCCTCCCGGGAATAACAATCAGATATACTATGTTACGGATGCCGGTAGGGAGGGGCATTTCTACTACGATGTTACAGACCTTACCTCTCCGGCGGATGGCGGTACGATATACATAACCGGCGAGGGCGTAAGATTTAAGAGGATCTATGAGGGGAGTCTGAACGCCCGTTGGTTCGGCGCCGCGGCCGATGGCGTTACCGACGATACGGACTCGCTTCGAAGAGCGCTCGAGGCTTCGCGCGGGAAATCGTTGTATCTTCCGCATGGCGTCTACTTGGTTACGGACACGCTCACGATTCCGCGGAATACATTCGTTCGAGGCGCTGGTAATTCTTCATGGTTTACCTTCGGCCAACGGAGGAACGAACTGCCCGACAGCATTTTAGACATGGAAAACGGAACGATCCTTAAATTTATCGGCAGCGGCTCCAGCCGCTTCTCCAGCAACCGATCCGAGTTCCAGAACTTCACCTGCGCCGTGAGGTTCGAGCGCGACGGAGACGGCATTCAACTATCCGACCTCAAGATACTGTCCCACTTCCGCATTCGCGACGATTTCGGCGCGATCACGACGCCGGATACAGACCAACACGCGATGATCGATGTAGGGCTTTGGATCGACAACGCCGACCATATTAAGCTGAATAGAGTCTCTGTCGTGGGGTATTGGCAGAAGGCCGGGTTGTATATCGACGCATCGGGCCGTCTCTCCCAGGGCGGAGAGTTCGGAGCCGTCGAATATGCGACGATCGAAGATTGCTTCTTCCAGGGTAAAATCGGCGTGGCCATCCTCGGCGGAGACGAAGGAAATCCTCCCGACGAATTCGGATTCTCCCCCCCTGCCGTCGGCTCGGATGAGATGTCGGAAGGTCAGTTCGGCATCTCCCATGTCCTCGTATCCGATTGCTTCTTCTCCGGAACCGATCACCATTCCAATGGGTTCGCTTCCGGTTGGCAGCAGCGAATCGCGCCGGATAGTACGCCTCTGATGATCGACGGCTTCATCGGCAGCGGCAGCCCCTATCGCGTGAACCATCAGCGATTCGTCAACTGTTCGTTCCAAACTCGGGAGAGCGCTTCCATTGTGTTAAACCGCGTGATTCGCCCTGCGTTCGTGAACTGCCGCGCGGAGAGCGGCCCGATTCGGGCAAGCAAATACACCTTGCTGCCCCGCCTCATCAATTGCGAATTTCCGTACAATCGAACCAACCCGGCTTATCAGGAAATAGAACACTGTCCCGGAGCTGTAATCATCCCTGAGTTCCGAAGACTTGGACATGTCCACCTTCGGACGTTCGAGTTCAAGATCGAGCTTCGAAACAACAACGGCGTGATCGAGCATCGGATGGGCAAAGCCAACGGCATCCAGAGCAGCGCCGCGTCCAAGGACGTAGAAGCCCTGTTTCGTTACGCGATCCAGTCGGGCGGTTGGAATTATCGGACATGGTCGGCCACCCCCGTTCCGGGTAACGGAGCGAGCGACGATTATTCCAAGGGCTGCTTCCTTGGAGAGAAGTCGTTCCTTGCCAAGTATAATTTGTTTACGTGCGCGGCGATCGATAACCATCCCGATTATCAAGAAGCCGAGGTTTCCGTCGTCGAATCGCGAGCGGCCGACCCGGAGTTATGGGTTAGGGCGGCGGTGTTTTCCACGCAAAACGTACCTTACCGCATGAATGGGTATTCCAGCGCATTAAAACTCGAACTGCGCAACGGCTCGGGCCCGGCCACGACGTTATCCCAGAATCTCCCCATGGAGAATAACGGTCCAGCCAGCTTAATTCTGAAAGTAAGAGGGAAATTTTACGAGCAAATCTACGGGGTGTGAGGAGGAATTGGAATGTTGAGCAGCATCGGAATTCCTGGACTTATCCTGATCTTTATCCTGGCGTTGATCTTGTTCGGACCGAGTAAACTGCCGGAATTGGGAAAGGCCTTCGGCACCACTCTTAAGGAATTTAAGAACTCCGCAAGGGAATGGACCGAAGATTCGGAAAAGACGAAGGGATCGTAATGTAAAAGGATCAAGTACATGTCGTCCGACGAATTTCCGCGTCGGACGACATTTCTGCTTTTGTAGCCATTCATACTTCTTACCCTTTCACCGACCCGATCATGACGCCTTTGACGAAATATTTTTGCACGAACGGGTAGAAACATAGAATCGGCAGCGTGGACACGATAATGACCGCGTAACGCATCGACTCCACCAAATAGATTTGCGCCGCGGCGTCCCCTCCCATGCTGGCGGAATCGCTGGCCATGCTGAGGGCGGATTGGTTGACGATTAAATCCCGCAACACCATCTGAAGCGGCATCTGCTCTTCTTTCGTTAAATAAATCATTGCGGTAAACCAGGAATTCCACTGGGATACAGCCGCGAAGAGCACCAATACGGCGATCAAGGCTTTGGAAACCGGCATTACGATACGAAAGAAGAACGAGGTATGCGAGCAGCCGTCGATGCAGGCGGCTTCGTACAATTCGTCGGGAATCGTCGACTTCATGAACGTTCGGCTAATGATAATATTCGTGACGTTGACCGCGCCCATCAGGACGATGATGGCCGGACTGCCGTACAAACCGATTTCCTTCATCAGCAGGTACGTAGGGATGAGACCGCCGTTGAAGAACATCGTGAATAGCAGGAAGGCGATAACGGCGGTTTTCCCGGGGAATGGCTTCCGTGAGAGCGCGTATCCGGCCATCAGACTGATCATTACTGATAGAGAGGTGAACAAGACGGTATAGATCAGCGTGTTGCGGTATCCCGTCCAGATCGGCGAATACTGAATGACCTCCATGTATCCATCTAAATTGAAGCTTTGAGGCCAAAGCAGAATGCGCCCGGTGGCGACCAGCTTCGGATCGCTGATCGAAGCGATGACGACGAAATACAGCGGATAAGCCACAAGGAGCAGCAGCAGAATCAAGATCGCATAGTTGAAGGCGTCATACAGCCGATCCTGATTCGACCGCTTCATCGCATGTCGCATAGGCCTCCCTCCTACCATAACGATTCCTGGCCAAGTCGTCTGCTGACCTGGTTCACCAGGAGAATCATAATAAAGTTGATGCCGGAGTTAAACAAGCCGATGGCGGCGGAGAGGCTGTACTGCGCCTCCCGGATCCCGATTTTGTACACGTACGTGTTGATGACCTCGCTTGTGCTTAGGTTAAACGCGTTCTGCATCAAGAACGTTTTCTCGAAGCCCACATTCATAATCGTTCCGGATTCAAGAATCAGGAGAATGACGATGGTAGGCAGAATTAACGGCAGATCGATGCGTATCACCCGCTGAAACTTGGTCGCTCCGTCGATAATGGCGGCCTCGTGCAGCGCAGGATCTACGCCCGACAACGCGCCGAGATAGATGATGCTGCTCCAACCGAGGGTTTGCCATACGCCGCTCCACACATACAGATGCGGAAAACTTGACGCGCTCATGAGCACGTCGATGTTGCCTTCCATCAGTCCCACGTTGGTAAGCAGGCTTCGGACGATCCCTGTGGAAGGGGAGAAGAAGATGTTAATCATGCCGACGATGATGACGATGGATATGAAATGCGGAGCATACGTGACCGTCTGGACCAACTTCTTCAGCCTCTGATTCGGCGTGCTGTTCAAGGCCAGCGCCAATAGAATCGGTAGAGGAAAGCCCGCAATCAACATGTAGAAGCTGAGAATCAGCGTATTTTTAAGAATGACGTCGAACATCGGCATAGAGAAGAATCGGTCGAAATACTTCCACCCCGCCCATGCGCTGTCGAGGATGCCGAGATGAGGCTTGAAGTCCTTGAATGCTACCAAGATGCCGTACATCGGCAAGTAGCTAAAGACAATGACCAGTACGACGGCGGGCAGAAGGAAGAGATACAGTTCGCGGCTTTGCCAGATTCGAAAGCGTAAAGGCTTCTCCTTCTCCCGCGGTTTGCCGAGGCCTGTTGTGACCACCCGTTCGCCTCCCCCTTCCGGTTACTTCGCCATGACTTCGTACGCCTTCTGTCTTAATGCGATAAACGGCTCCAACCCGAGGTTGTTCATCTGCTCGACGTAAGCATCCCAATTGGCGTCGATATCTTGTTTCCCGGTGATGAAATCCGCGAATACCGCCTTGCGGTAGTTGGTCAAATCCGTACGGTATTGGTTCAGCATTGCGATGTCGTCCGGCCCGAGCGCGCCTTCTACGTACACCATGTCGTTGGGCATAACGACGTCCTTATAAACATTTTCATAGGCCCAAGCTCTGGAATTTACGGTATCGTATGACAACTCTTTCCACACTTCTTCATAAAAGGTTTGACCCTTCAGCGCGACAAACGAGTTATGCAGTCCTAAATCCCCTGCATGCTCCGCCATCTTGTCCGGGGATTCCTCCCAGAAGTGCTGGAATGCCTTCCCCTCGTTATCGATATCCCAGACGATTCCCTTCGTTCCCCGGCTGATCGTAAGTCCTAGCTCCGTATCGGTCGCGATGGCTTCGAGCAGACGAACCGTGGCGACCGGATATTTGTTGTTCTTGGTAATGATCGCGGTATGGGCAGGGCCCGGAACATAGGCTTGACTTCGCATCAGCGGCTTCCGGCCGTTTCCGGTGTCCAGCGGCCCCATGGGCGCGCCGAGATCGGGCTGCCGGTTCGCATAAGAGTGATAGGATCCGACGATGGGAGGAATCGAACTGATCTTCGAAGCATAGGTGTTAAAGTCGTCCGTAAACACCTCGGGCGGAATCAGACCTTCCGCATACAGATCTCTTAAATATTTCAACGGTTCCTTGATCGCCGGATTCGTGGACTGATCCTTCACGACGCCGTTCTCTACGACGACATAATCGGCGCTGGTAATGTAGACCCCGAAGCTGCCGTAGATGTCGAACTGCCCGCCGACATAGCCGTCGAAGTAGAAATAATATGGGATGACGTCAGCCGGTATCGTCCCTTGGCCCGCATTCGCCTTGATGGCCTTCAGCGCGTTTTTAAACTCCTCCGCTGTTTTGGGAATCGGCAGATTCAGCTCCTTCAGCCATGAGTCCATCACGATCCATTGGTCCCGCAAGTTCCGGTCGAACGGAGCGAAGTCGATATAAGGCAAACTGTAGAGCTTCCCGTCCGTTGCCAGAGAAGCGTTGTACACCAACTTGTTCTCTTCCAGAAAACGGTTCCACGTCGGCGCATATTGTTCCAACAGCGGCTTCAGCTCGACGAAGTTGCCTCCCTCCGCAGCATTCGTCATCTGGTTGGCGTTGATCCCGACGTTCATCAGGAGATCGGGGAAGTCGCCGCTCGCGAACATAAGGTCCGCTTTATCCCGATCCTTCAACACTTCGATCTCCAAATTGATGTTTGTCTTCTTGGCTACGTACTCCCATATGGCCGTCGTATCCATCTCGGGGCGTAAGGAGCTATACATGACTGCAGCTTTAATGGTGATCGGTTCCTTGGTTATCGGGTACCCCTCCGGATGGGTCACCCCGCCGTCCGCCAGCCCCGATGTGTCCTCGTTCTGTTCCGCCGGCGGAGCGGACTCGCCGGTCGGCGGTTCGCTGGAGTCGTTCATACAGCCGGCGAGGACGCCGAAGGCCAACACGACGGACATACCTGACGAGACGGCGATACGATTTCTTTGCAGTTTCATACAACGATAACCTCCCTCATGATTTTTATTGAATGGTG
This sequence comes from Paenibacillus sp., assembly GCF_031177825.1. Classification (GTDB taxonomy): domain Bacteria; phylum Bacillota; class Bacilli; order Paenibacillales; family YIM-B00363; genus Paenibacillus_AE. Next base: position 297,245 of record NZ_JAPSKE010000005.1, read on the forward strand.
CTTAATGGCCGGCGCCGGCGAAACGGAGCACTTTCGTCGTAAAGAGTCTCTTGTAAGGTTACGGGCATTCGTAAATACCGAGAGGGACGGAGGGGATATGGATAAAAGCGCTTCCATCTTATCGACCAAAAAATCATCCGAATGATCGGGGTCAGCGAATCGACTGAACCTGCCCCTCCGGTCGGCGCCGTATGCTCCGACGCAACCACCTGCAGATCGCCCGAAAAGGGTGTCACCATAGTCGGTCATACGCCGCTGCGGATGTGTTGCACAGAAAACTCCCCCTTTTTCTAATTGTTCTTAATTAGAGAACATCGTTCTCTAATTATTCGGATTTGCTCCAATCTTAGCATAGGGTTATTTTGGTGTAAATACCTTTCTCCCGCCAAATAAAAAGAGACGCGCTCGATGCGCATCTCCAAAACAAAGCAGATCGGTTAGGATACGTAGAACCAACTGTTGCATCAACCCAGTTCGATGCGAGCCGCTTCTTTCGTCGATGTCCCGAAATAGACAAGCAACTCCTCCGCCGTAAGCTCAAGATAGGGCGGATGGCTCCATTGCCCCAGACCATCCTCTTTTCCAGGTTGCCCGTACACGCCGGTCGCGAGCCAAGTCGTTCCCGGGGCAAGCGTCGTCGCGATCGTCGGGATGACCGTTCGAGGATGGATCAGATTCGTGTTCGCGTTCGGATGAACGAGATGGGCGCCGCCTCCTCCTAGAAGCCGAATCACGCCGCTCGCTCCCAAATAAGAAGAAGCCACAAGCTTGGACTCTTCGGGAACGGCATGCCAGCGATCCCCTGCTTCGACGTCCCGGTTTTCGATGCCTAACGCAAACCCGCCCTCGGCCGCAACCAAGGATCGGTTCGAGCGAATGCAGTGCACGCGAACATGCCAGGGAGCGCCCGAAACGATCCACGTACGCACTTCGACGTCGCGCCAGGGCTTCCACTTCATGTAGATAACGTTCTCTTGGATGGAATACTCTTCGGCGGTTCTTTTCACGCGATAAAGATTGTCTTCCTCGCTGAGCGCCAGCATCGAATCGAACGCCCCCTGCGCTAGACCCCATTCCGCCCGGGGCACGCTGAAACCGAAGACGTTCGAGTAAGCGAACTTTTCGTATTTCGCGGACGTATGCGTGTGCTCGTTGGTCGCCTTATGACCCGCATTGAACGCTACTACGTGATTTCTTTCGTCCTGCCGATGAACGATCTGCCGCGACTCCGCCTGAACGGCGGACGCGGCAAGCTTCGGCAGCGGCAGCTCCTCGGCTTGCCAGAACGGGTGATCCGCCTGCAAAGCCAACGGCAGGAACGTTTTTAACGCCCAATACGGAGAACCCGGAGCGTTATAATTTTCCGCCATAATAAGATTCGGATAGGCATACCCGATCGTCAAGGTGCCGTCCGCTTGAAAGATCGGCTGCCGAAACCACCATCGCAAATTCCGAAGGATAATCCCTTTCATCACGCCCATAGGGTAGGCTTCTACGTCGGCGTACGCCATGGCGCTCCAGAACGCAGCTTGCGTAAAGCGATAGGCAAGGCTTCGCCCGAACGGCAAGGCGCTCCCGTCGCCGGCGAACCAATGGATGAAGTCCTTCGCGAAGCTGGCCGCTCTCTCCTTATATAAGGCGGATCGCTCCGGATCCTCCTTCTCCATGAAGACGGCATAGATGAGGCAGCAATAATGGATGGCGAAAGGACCGTAATAGTCGCAGTGGGCGTCGCGGCCGTCGGAATACCACCCGTCGGACAAAGAAAACGCGTCGATTCTGTCCAAATTTCGGTGCATTAACGCTTGATCGTACGGGAGACCGACCGCTCGAAAGCCCAAATTGACGACCACTTGAAAAAGGAGCCAATTGCAATCATGAAGCTTTCGATGATTGATTTGTTGAAGCCACTGGTACAGCCGTTGCCGTTCCGGCTCCTGCAGCGGCTCCCAAATCTGGTCGGGAGCTAAAGCTAGCGCCAGCCCGATCGCCGCCATCTCCACCAGCTTCTGATCGTAATCGGCCGCTTCGCCCCAATATTCTCGATGCGCAGGGTCGGTGCCGTTCCGGATGCCTTCGCGAACCGTCTCCCACAGCTCGCTCTTCCCGCCTCCGGCAGCTAACGGCGCGAGCCCCCATAACACCCTGGAGAAGCCCTCCAACTCGGCCGTTGCGCCGGTGCAACCCGAGGCCGTCGCTCCGAGCCGCAGGCGGGCTTTCCCTTCGCTGTAGTAAGGCAGCAACGGCAGACACAGCTGGTTCACCGCGGCTTGCAGATCTTCTCTTGTAGCTAACGGATTACGTTGGATCGGTAATGTCAAGGAATGCATGGAGCGAGATCCCCCTTTACCAAAATAGCTCGCCGTGTCCCAACCATTGAGAGAGACCTTCCACGAAGTAGTAATCGCCGTAGATCAGAGGGACGTCAATATTTCTGCCTTCCGGGTAATGGCTCGTTCCATGTAAAATCAGCCCTTCTTCGTCTTCCTTATCGAAGGTGCCGTAATGCTCATACAAGGAACGAAGGATGCGCTCGCCCGCATGGCGGTAAAGGTCGGACTCCACGACGGCCACCTGCTTCGCAAGCAGCAGGAGTCCGCAAGCCGCGCACGCCCCGGCCGACGAATCGCGGTACTTGGGCACCTCCGCGGGAAGACGGAAATCCCAGTGGGGGACATGATCCTCCGGGAGATTGGCGAGGAAGAAATGCGCCACGCGCTTCGCCGCCTGTAAATAACGCTCATCCCCCGTATGTCGATAGCTGAGCGCCATACCGTACAACGCCCATGCGGTGCCGCGCGACCAAGCCGACTCGGCCGAGTAGCCCTGTCCTCCGTTCGCTCCGACCTTCTCGCCGGTCAAGGGATCGAAGATGACGATATGGTACACCGAGCCGTCGGGTCGGATGAAATGCTCCAACACCGTATCCGCGTGCGCGACGGCGATATGCTTGAAGCGCGGATCCCCGGTCGCCTCGGAAGCCCAATGCAATAACGGCAAATTCATCATACAATCGATGATCGCCCAGCCCGCGTTGTTTTCCCCGGGTTTCCAGGGATTCCAAGCCCGAATAAACTTTCCTTGAATATTGAAGCGCGCCGCAAGAAGGTTGGCCGCCAGCAGCGCGCGGCGCCTGGAATCTTCGTTATCGAGCAGCTTATACCGGGCAACGCTGGTTAAGGTCCACATAAAACCGATATCGTGATCCAGACGATAATACTCGGCAATGACTGGATCCAGCTTCTCCTCGCACGCCTCGGCGATGTTCCGCAGCGCCTCGTCCTTCGTATCGCGGTACACGAGCCAAAGCAGACCGGGCCAGAAGCCCGCGGTCCACCAATGAGCCGGCTCCAACGCGTATTTACCGTTCACGCTGGCGTGAGGAAATGCGGGTCCGATGCGGCCGCTCGTTCGAGACACCTTCTCTACCACGTCGTTCCAAGCGCTCTGCGCCCAATCCGTTCGTACGTTCATCGGGGACACCCTCTCCATGTTAAGTAAGACGATAGGTTTCAAAACGGACCGTAATCGGCACTTCTTCGGCCGGATGCTCCGCCTCCAAATCGATTGCATACACCGGAATGCGCTTGGAGTCTTTGTTCACAAATTCAAATGTATGAATGACCGGCCTCACCGCCCGTCGATCGAACACCGCTTCGACGCCGGACGCAGCCCCTTCGACCCGGACGCGTCCGTCCGCGGAAACCTTCGGTTCATGTAAAGTTATGAATCTACTGATCGCGGATGATGGCGGCGTAAGAAACGAATACCTGTCTTTCAACTCAAGAACATGTCGCGCAAAGGTAAACTGCCGGACCAGCGACCGCAGATTCGCCGTTCCGTACGCTTCCGTCATGTCGAGGGTATAGGTTACTTGCTCTTCGCTTTCTTCGAACCGAAGCACCTTCGCTCGATACGTTGCGCCGGCTTGTTGATCGGCACCCTCGACGATCGGAACGGAATGCCCCGCCGAGCTGTTGCATAAATACGAGTACCGCTCCGCCCCGAAATAGCCCTTCGTATATTCGCCGGAGCCGAGATCGGTCAGCAGCGTTTCCCCGTCGACATGGAGCACGAAGCTCCCGATATCGTTCTGGTTATGCGGTTCGTCGTTATGGCCGCCTTTCGCGGCGAACGCGTACCGTACGCCGTCGAACGTCCGTCTGACGACCGCCCACTGCGCGTCCGGCAGCAAGTACGCACCGTCCGGCCACTCCTCGCCCGTCCACTCGGCGCGGCTCCAGAGGAAGTCCCGAATGAAGGGGCCCCATCTCCCGATCGGATCCTTCACGATGCTCCACTTATTCTCTACGTTCGGAACGTGGATCTCGGGGTAACGACGTTTCAATGCATGAATCAAGCCCATGGAAAACAGGGACGTCGGCTCGCAATCGGAGAACGGCACCGTGTAAGGCCCGCTCAGGTAACACTTCTGATGAAACAACGCGATTTGCTTGATTTTCTCGCCTTCCAGCAAATCGATCCGTCCCGCGGTTCTTTGCTTGAGCAGCGAGGCGAAGTACGAGTAAAAGCCGAAACCGTAACTCCAGTATCCTACGCCCTCCGTGGAGGCGCCGTCGTTTCCGAAGCCGTGCAGGTAGCTCTCCATCGTCCCCAACAACCGATGAACGATCGGCGCGAGCTCCTCGGCGCTTGGGATTAGATACAAGGCGGCGGCGCCGACGGAGCCGCCGCATACGCTCGCCCAGTTGTTCCCCAAAGTTTCCCACTCATAGGTGGAGCCGAGGGTACAGTAGGTTTCTAGAATCCTCTCTCTCACTTCCGCTTCCGCTCGGGACGCGACCGCAGGACTTATTCTCTCTTTAAGAAGAAAGACGATTTCCGCAAGGGCGAACCCGGTCTCCGCGGCGAACAAATCGATGCTGTATCGATTTCGCCGCAGGTGCGACGGGTTCAGTGAATTCCCGCCCAAGTGAGCCGGCAGGCACCAAGTATACTCGTCGCATATGGCCCATATCGCGTCCTCCAGCGCATGAACATAGAGGTCGGAATCCTTGTCGAGCAGAGCCAAAAACGCAAGGACCGATAAACGCTTTCGCCTCGCGAAAAACAAACGTTCGAATTCGATTCTCGACCCCTGGGTATCGAATGACTTGAAGGAAGAGAACGCAAGCGTAACGATCGGCTCGGAGAGCAGACGTTCCCCTTCTTCCCGGATCTCCTCCACCATCTCCCGATAGAAGGGGGACGTCCGGATTTCCTCCCATTTGCCCGCGTCTCTCGCCTCGTCGAACAACATCGTGCGCCGATCCGAACGATCGCCGATCTGCAAGGCCCGTTTGATAGCAACGTAATCCATAGTCATCCCCTCTTAAGCGCCCCGGTTCCGGTAATCGATCGGGGTGACGCCGGTGTACCCTTTGAATAATTTAATGAAGTAGCTTTGATTGTCGTAGCCGAGCAGCTCGCAGATTTTCGCTACGGGCTGGGCGGTCTGGTCGAGCAATTCCTTCGCGCGCTCCATCTTCGTCCGAATGACGTATTCGATGAACGTCTCGCCCGTCTCTTTCTTAAACAACCTGCTGAAATAGCTAGGGTTTAAGTGCAGATGCTCCGCGATGTCGTCCAGACCGATCCTACGATCCAGATGTAGGGACACGTACTGGTACGCGTCTAGCACTTCCTTCCGCTGCGTCCGCACGCGGGAATTCTCGGCCGCCGTCATCGCCGCGAGGAGATGTTCGGTCAGCCAATTCCCCAACTCGCGAAGGGACCCGATCTCCGCGATGTCCTTATGCAAGCTCTCGGCGGACTTCGACGAACGGAAAGAATGTAAAGACTGATGTTTGAGGCGAATGTCGAGCAGCAGCTTTAACATCCAATCCTTTACGGTTTCAGGCGCGTATTTGGCTTTCCTAAGGAACTCTATCCATTCCCCGACCTTCGCCTTCACCTCTGCCGGATCCCGCTTCGCGATGCTTTCGCGGAATCGCTCGCTCGCTTCGTCGTAATAGGCGAATAAATCGCCCTCGGTCGGCTCGAACCGCGCGAACGACGCAATCTCTCCGCGCTCCATATAGAATCTCTGGCCGGTTTCCGTCAACAGGTTGGTTAACCCAAACTTGGTTTGCTCCGGCGCGCGGCACATCTCCCCGATCACGAACGACATCGACAGCTTAAGCGAACGGCCGAGCGACTGCCGAATCCGTTCGATCAGCTTCCGAGCTTCGTCGAAGCCGTTCACCGTCAAAGTCGGACGGAAGGAATGCAAAATCATCCATTCTTTCTCGCTATATGGGAACAGTACGGCTTCCGCGCCGGATTCGGCAATGATCTCTTCGATCACGTTCGTGACGGCGAACCGCAAAATATCGTCCGACATGAACCGTTGCTGGGCCTGAAGGGAATCGTCGATCGTTCCGATCGTCGGCAGCACCGCTCTTCCCTCGACCGGCAAGCCGAACGAAGCGAGCTCCTCGTTCCACGCCTTCGCTTGCAGCAGCGGCTGTTGGATCGCGTTCCGAATCCACTTCTCCTTCATCGCTTCGCGCGAGCGGTCCACCAGATGACGCAGCTTGTGCCGCTCGAGGTCGAGCTTGCGCTCCTCGTCGAGGCTGGCGGAAAACCGGACGAGGACTTGCTCTAAATCGTTAGGGTCCAGCGTATCCTTCACGAGGTAATCCTGTACCTGCATCTTCATCGCGCGCTGGGCATAATGGAATTCGCTGTGGCAGGACAAAATCGCGACTCGAAGGCCCGGCTTCCGTTCCTTCAGCCGTTGCACGAGTTCCAAGCCGTCCATCTTCGGCATCCCGATATCGGTAATGAGGATATCGGGCATCTCCCGATCGGCGGCCGCCAGCGCTTCGAGACCGTTTTCATATGCGCCTTCTAACGTAAGTCCGAGCCGCTCCCAATCGATTGCTTCGGATAACAGCTCCAGCACCGGATAATCGTCGTCGACCAACATGACTTTATACATACCCTCGTGCCCCTCCTAGAACGGAACGAACATCGTCACCGTCGTCCCGCTTCCCTCTTCGCTGTCGATATGCATCTCGAACGCGTCTCCGAATCTGATGCGCATTCGCTCGTTCACGTTGGTCAATCCGATGCCGGAAAACCCGGAACGATGATCCCCTTCGCCTGTCGGAAGCTCTTCGCGCTTCAGCCGGTTCCGCAGATGCGTTACCGCCGCCGGACGCATTCCCGTGCCGTCGTCCCGAACGGCGATCCGCAACGTCTTCCCCTCTACTTCGGCCGACACGAGAATCGTTCCGGACCGCTGCTGGAAGCCGTGAATGAGCGCGTTCTCGATGACGGGCTGCAGGAAGAAGCGCGGCACCTGCGCCAGCATCGCCTCCGACGAAATCGCAACCGACAGCGTCACGCTTTCCTTCTGGCGCATATTCATCAGGTTCACGTAATCGATCGCCGTGCTGACCTCTTCGTGCAGGGTAATCGTCTCTTCGTCGCGGTCGATCGTCATGCGCAGCAGCCTCGACAGCGAGGAGAGCATCTCCGCGCTTTCCTTATCGCCCTTGCGCAGCACCTTCATCCGGATCGAATTGAGCACATTGAACAAGAAGTGCGGGTTGATTTGCGCCTGCAGCATCCTCAGCTCCGCCTTCCGCTTGCGCGATTGCTCTTCGGTAATTTCCGCGATCATCTGCTTGATCCGGTCCAACATCTGATCGAACTGTCGGCCGAGACGCCCGATTTCGTCGCGCCCCTTCATCCGCGAGCGCACCTCGAGATTGCCCCGTTCTACCGTCAGCGCGAGCTTCCCTAGACTGACGAGGGGCTTCGTAAATGCGCGAATCAGCAATACCAACACGATTAGAAACACGGTGAAGGCGATCACTTGAAACGCGAATACGGTTTGGAAAATGTGATTGATTTGATGCACCGCATCCTTATATGGGGTCAGAAGCACGAGCTTCCAATCCTTAATCCCCGCGGCATGCTGAGCGACCAGGTATCGCTCTCCATCCAGCTCGACGATGGACGATTCTTCGGGTTCATCGGACAAATACGTCAGCCGTTCGCCGATCCGGCCGGCATCGAGATGCGACATGACCCGGTTCTCCCCGTCGACGAGCATCACCTCATGCCCCGTGCCGAGTCGCTCGAAGATCGATTCGATCTGATTGTCCGGCACCGTAACGACGACATAAGCGTACACCCTTTGGTTCGGGCGCCTCAGCGTTCTAGCGACCGAGATTTGTTGTCTTCCCGCGGCTTTCTCATATAAATAAGGCGAAGGTTCCGCTTCCACCCAATACGCCGCCATGCCGGTTAATCCCTCAAGGTCCGGGAACCAAGGCTCCTCGAATAAAAGCCGCGGGTCGTATTCGTGGAGCAAATAATTGATGAAAAATCTGCCGTTCGGCAGCAAGATCGTCACATACGTTCTTTCGCCGATGATGGAGATGTTGTCGATCTTGCTCGTGATCTCGTAGCGATCCGCGAATTCCCGGTACTCCGCGTTTTCCCCCGTATATTCCTTGCCGGCCGCCTGCTCCTTCAAGATCACGTTCATATCCGGATCCGCAATGATGTAGTTCGAGATATTCAGCATGTTGTCGAACAATCCGGTCAGGTACCCTTCGATCAGCTTCAGCTGCTCTTGCGCATTCTTCTCCGCTTGTTCCTGAACGGCATCCCGCGTCAACACGTTCGAGACGGACAACGTGATGAGCGTGGGGACCAGAAGGCAGGCGATCGAAGTCAAGATCAGCTTATACCGGAACGAACCGATAAACGGCCGAAGCCAATGCTTTCCCTTCTCCAATCGCCCCGCCTCCTCTTGTTCTTACGACGAAAAGAGGCGCGATACCGCCGCCTCTTTCCCCCATCATATCGCTTCCTATTTGTTATTGTCGATAATTTCTTGCACGGCGGTTTTCATATTGGCAAGCGTCGTATCCAGGTCTTGCGATCCGAGAATCAACAGCTCGTATTGCTCGTTGAGCGCCTTATATACTTCCGCTTGGTATGTGACCGGAGGAATGATTTTGCCCGACTTGGAATTCGCCAACACGTTGATGAGCGACGCCTTGTCGACGTTCTCCGGCTTCTGCGTTCCGCTGAGGATCGAATCGACGATCTTCTCGAGGTCTGCGTCCGACACCTTGCTCCAAGAAGGAATGTTGCGCCCGTACTTCGCAAGACCTTCCGTCGTATACCAACGGATGAATTGATACGCTTCTTTCTTATGCTGCGACTTCTCCGCTACGGCCATGAAGTCCGTCGTCACCGGCGTATATCCGATCGCATCGGTGTCGCTGTTTCTCGGATAAGGCGCGATCGCGACGTTGAAGTTGAGCGGGTTTTGCTCCGTGCCGCCGAGCTCGCTGTTCATCCAGCTGCCGATCAGCACCATGCTGGCCGATTGGTTGAAGAACTGCGTCCGGTAATGCAGCTTCTGCGACAGCATATCCGCATACGGCGTGGACGATCCGTCTTCCCGCTCCATCTTCAGGCGCAGCTCCAGCGTCCGCTTGAACATCGGATCGTCCAAGTTCGACGAGCCGTCCGCCTTGAGGAAATCGGTATCTTCCGCTTTGTTCGCGAGCGAGAGGCGCAAGAACTCCATCCAACCGCCGTTCTGCGGACCGTGGAAGTACGTGCCGTACCGCTTCGTCGCGCCTTCGCCCGTCGTGAGCGTCTTCGCGTACTCCGCGAACTGGTCCCACGTCCAATCCGTCGGCACTTCAAGCCCCGCCGCATCCAGATGATCTTTATTAAGCATCACATACCATGGGTTGAACTTGCCCGGCAATGCATAGTATTGCCCTTGCATCAGCGTGTCGACCTTGTACTCTTCCGACACCTTGAAGCCTTCTTCCTCGATGAAGGCGTTGATCGGCGCAACCATGCCGAGGCCTACGCGCTGCGCATAGGAAGCCGGGTCGCTGAACATGAGGACGTCCAGCTGCTCGCCGGAAGCGGCCGCCAAGTCGAGCTTCTGCGTCGCTTCGTTCGTATCGCCCTTCTCGCTGAGGGTGACGAGTTCCACCTTGATGTTCGGATACGCTTCTTCGAAAGCGGCGAGCGTCGCTTCCCAGTTGTACTGCGCTTCCGTACCGTGCGTGTGGAATTTGATCGTCACGGGTTCGGCTGCAGGCGTTTCCGTCGCGGGCTGTTCGCCGGCAGGCGCCGAGCTCCCGCCCGTTTCCGGCGCCGGCGTCGTGCCGCCGCCGCTGGAGCAGCCTACTAATAAGCTAAGAATAAGACCGGTCGCGAACATGCTTTTTCCAAAGTTCCTTTTCATGTATGACCCTCCGTGTAACCGTTTTATTTTCCTTTTCGTGATGATTGTATCAAGGGAAGGCGATGGAACCATGCTCTTAAATTGACTATTCTTACAACTATTTTTACTTTTTTATTATCCTTTCACTCCGCCCATCGCGATTCCTTCGATTACTCTCTTTTGTCCGATCACGAACATCATCAGCAGCGGCAAGATCGCGGAGACGGCCGCCGCCATGATCAGGGAATAAAACTCGCCGTTGATCGACGTAAACTTCTGCATCGCCAATTGAATCGTGAACAGCGAATCCGTTCGAAGGAAAATCAACGGATATTTATAGTCGTTCCACGTCCAGATGAAGCGAAGAATCGCATACGTGGCGATCGCCGGTTTCACCAGCGGGAATGCGATCTGCGCAAAGATGCGAAGGTGTCCGGCGCCGTCGATCTTGGCCGATTCGATGAATTCGTTGTGCACGCCCATGAAAAACTGTCTTAGCATGAACGTGCCCAGCACGCTGAAGCTTCCTAATAATATTAATCCCCAATGGCTGTCGAACAACCCGATCATCCGGTATAGGATAAACTGCGGCACGAGAATGCCTTCCTGCGGCACCATGAACGTGGCTAGGACGATGAAGAACAACCATTTCCCCGCCGGGAATTGCACCTTCGAAAAGCCGTACGCCGCCATCGCGGATACGGTGCAAGAGACGACGGTCGTCACCACGGTTACAAAGATGCTGTTGAGGTAATACTTCCAGAACGGGTGGTCTCCGAACCACACTTCCTTATAGTTCGAGAAGCCGATCCACTCCTGCGGAATCCATCGGATCGGGTAGGTGAACACCTCCCCTTCCAGCTTGAAGGAGGCGGATAACATCCAAGCGAACGGAAGCACGAACACTATGCCGACGAACGCCAAGGCGACGGTGACAAGCAGCTTTTTTACATCTAACGTTAGGCTCATCAGTAGTTCACCCACTTTTTCTGTCCGACCCATTGTACGAACGTGATGACGAGCACGCATAGGAACAGGAAGATGGCTTGCGAAGAGGCGTACCCGATCTTCAAATTGACGAACGCGGTTTCGTACAAGTAATAAACGATGACATTCGTAGACCCCGCCGGTCCGCCCGCCGTCAGTACCGCAATGATGTCGAACACCTTGAATGTGTAGATGATTCCGGTTATGAGCAGGAAGAAGGTCGTGGGCGACAGCATCGGCAGCGTAATCCGGAAGAAGCGTACGAAGCCGTTCGCGCCGTCGATATCGGCCGCCTCGTACAAATCACGAGGAATCGATTGCAGCCCGGCCATATAGACGATCATGTTATAGCCGATCGAGATCCACACCGAAATCATCATCACGGAGACGAGCGCGAATTGCGGGTCGGCGATCCATTTGGGCGGATTGTCGATGCCGACGGACATCAGAAACTGGTTCACCGGCCCCATCGACGGATGGAACAGCACGCGCCATACCGTCGCTACCGCAACGACGCTCGAGATGTAAGGCAAGAAGTAAATGACTTTAAAGAAACCTTTCATATATACGAACTTATTGATCAGGACCGCCAGGATCAGCGAGATGGCCAAGTATACCGGAACGGTGAGAAGGAAAATGGCATTATTCCGCAATCCTTTAAGAAACTTGGTATCGTGAAACAGCTTATCGAAATTTTCCATTCCGATCCACTTGATGCCTTCGATGCCCGTGATCATGCTCCACTCCGTGAAGCTAAGGTAAAGCGCCGCCAGGATCGGCAGCAGCACCATAACGGTGACCCCGAGAAGCATCGGGCTTACGAATAGGAAACCGGCGAGCGACTCCATCCGCTGCATGCGGCCGCCGCGCCGCTTCTTCTTCCGCGATACGCTTGCCTGCACCTCCGAAACGGAATGCATATTACCACCTCGTCTATGTTCTATGTCTGTGTCTACATTGTAAAAAAAAATACCGCTACGACCGTAACGGTATTTTGATCAATATGCAATTATTTTGACTTCTTAGGTCATCCATCCCCCGCCGTCGATGCGGTATTCGCTCCGCTTCACCCCCGTGCCTTCGTCATAAGCGCCCCCCCTTCCGATTCAGCAAAATGAAAGCGCATGCAATCAACTTTATGGTAAGGATATCCACCTCCTACTTCATCCAATTTTTTTACTTGTCATGCTGTTATTTTGACTACTTACCTCTTTATAGCTTGCATTCCCGGGCCAGAACCCGACTTTCATGTTACAGTATAGAAAAGAGTACTATCGATGAGCGCATATGGAAAAGGAGCAAACTCGGTCATGTCTACGGCTCAAGAGCGGCGGCAGCGGATTCTAGCCTTCACGGCGCGGCAAGCGTACGATCGTTCGCTGCTGGATAGCGGTTTGTGGTTTCACGACGATATTCGAAACAACTTCTATTTCGCCTCCTATCTATTTGCGGCTTCCGTCGACGAAACGACGGAGATCGGCTTCGACAAGCGGGAAGCGATGCTTAGAGCCGAAACGGTGTTGATGAACACGCTATCGCTGCAGGACAAAGATTCGAACAGTGCGACGTACGGGCACTGGCCGCTCGGTTTGCACCCCAACCCGAAGGAAGCGAAACCCAATGCGCTCCCGGCGGAGCTGATGGGGATTCTTGCGGTTTGGTTTTACCGGAAATACTCCGCTTGGATGTCGGAAGACTTGAAGGCGGCTTTCGAGGATGCGAGTCTACACCTGTACCGCAGCGGATATTACCGGCTTCCGTTACGCCGGTATCATCATCACGAAGCCAAATATACGGCTGCCAAGCTTGTATATGGGACTCATTTTCAGGACGAGGCTCTGCTGCAGGAAGGGAAGGAAAGTCTGCACCTCACGCTGAAGCGCTTGTCCGAGCGAGGGATGCCCGAATACGGCGCTTTGCCGTGGTTTTGGCACTGGGTTCAAGGGTTCACATGCGCGCTGGAGTGCGCGACGGATGAAACTTTGATTGAACCGCTGCGACGGATCCTCGATGGATTATGGGACATAAGAGCTTCGTATTATGTGCCGGGCGCATGGGTCGGAGCGCATTCCCGCGGGTTGGCGCACGACCTTCCGAAGGACGGTAACGTCGGCTTCGATTATGTTCAGTTCGGCGACTTTCCTCTCCCAGCATCGTTACCCCGCGTCGAATATGCGGGATTGCTGTATTATGAGGCTCCGCAGGAAGCATTCCGGAAGGCCGTCCAAAGGGCGGAGCCGAAAGAAATACGGCACGCCGTGTATCCGATCGGGTCGGGGGCGGAGCCGCTCCACAATTACGCGTATATTGCGGAGCGTTATGCCGTCGGCGGCATGTGGGAACGCGTCAAGGAGTTTGATAACGAGCAGCATCGATGGGAAGCGACGCTGCCTCTAACCGGCAGCCGGTCTGTCAATCGTTTGTATTTCTTTCAACCGGGCGAGGGATATAAATCGGGCGATCCGCGTCACCAAAACGACAGCGGAGGCATGCTGTTTCACCGAAGCGCCGTCATCGCTTATTATGCCGACGAAGCCGCAATCGAAGAACGCAATGTCCTTCATGGCGTGCTTCCGAAAGGACAATGGATTCAAAGGCCTACTGCATTGTATGGGTATACGCAAGGAGTGTATTTTGCGGTGTTCCTGTCTTCGGGGTACAAACTAACGGAAGCGTCCGACCGTTTCGAGGTAACGCTTGGGGGGTTGCCTGCCGGCGTTGTCGTCGAGGCTCTCGACGACAGGGAAGCGAATCGAATGGGGATCTCCGATTTGGAAACGTTCGGCTCGGTCTTGGAGCAAAGAGCGCCGCTTTGGAATTCCTTGTCGGACGGACTCTGCGGTGTCGAATACCGTTCGCTCTCCGGCGACCTCCTGTCGTTGAAGACGGACGGACGAACATGGAGCCTGCCTGCGATTAACGGAAGGCCTGTAGATTTTCATGCATACCATCCGGAAGCAAAATCATGAGGAAGGGGGCGCCGAGGCGCCCCTTTCCGCTCCAAGCGATTCCGATGCAGGCATGCGTATCGAAAATCACGTCTTCGCCTTGCGGAAGCCAGCCGGATTTTACCGAATCAAGACGACGGCGGAACCCTAGTGATGATGTCGATATTGGATTGAATCTCCGTTCGCAAGAATGCTTTCGCTTCTTCGGATCCTGTCAGTTGAAGCAAAATCGGCTCCTCTTCATTGCTTGCGATAACCGAAAACGTTAGAAACGGACAGCATTTCCGCTCCATGCCGATCCAATCTTGGATAAGCCGCAGCGTTTCCGAGTCGCCGGGGAATCGATATTGGAATCCGTTCGCAAGCTCCGTCAAACCAAGCCTTCTCTTTTCGATTTCCGTCCAGATGTGTTTGTACTCCGCCCGCTGTTCATTCGTAAATGCGGAATGGCAGCAAGCAACCGGAATTTCTTTGCTCATGTCCGTTTGCCCCTTTCATTTTGCGCAGGAGTTACGGCTACTCCAAAAACAGCGAGCCGCCCCCTCTCATTTCATTTACATCGCCTTCCATGTCAAGTTATACTCGCAGTATAAAACTTAAAGTTAACTTTAAGTCAAGGAGCGTTTTTATGCCTGGAATGAGCATTGGTCAATTGGCGTCAAGGGCAGGTTTGAATGCATCGACATTGCGTTTCTACGAGTCCGTCGGTCTATTGCCTCCTCCGGAGCGGATCAACGGTCAACGGCGGTTTGACGAGGGGGCGCTGGACCGCATCCATTTCATTAAAGTCGCGCAGCAAACCGGATTCAGCATTCAAGAAATCGCTGTTTTGTTAGAAGGTTTCGAAGCCGGCAGCTCGCTTTCGGATCGTTGGGAGCGAATGGCGAGGCAAAAACGTTCCGAACTAGAGGAGCGAAAGAAGCAGATCAATTCCATGATCCGAATTCTGGATAACGGGATCGCCTGCAAATGCCTGACGTGGTCGGAATGCTTGGAGAAAATCGAAAATACAGGTTCGCGTTAGGGGATAGTTATGCTGACGGCCATATTGATTTTTGTGCTTGCCGGTTTTGCCGAAATCGGCGGAGGGTATTTGGTTTGGCTTTGGCTGCGGGAAGCGAAGCCCCTTTGGTTTGGGATTTTGGGGAGCGTCATTCTGATTCTGTACGGCATCCTTCCCACGCTTCAAAGCTTCCCGTCTTTCGGACGAGTCTACGCCGCATACGGCGGCGTGTTCGTGGTTCTCGCTGTGCTGTGGGGCTGGATCGTCGACAAGAAAACACCCGATTTGTACGACTGGCTGGGAGCCGTCGTTTGCATTGCGGGCGTGTCCATTATGCTGTGGGCGCCGAGAAGCGAGTAACCTCGCAGCTGTTTGAAACTAACTTTCCCAGTACTCATGGGTGTGGGGGAATCCTCGTGCAAGAGTCCGCTGTCGAGTTTATCGAAACCCGGTATTTTACCCCCGACGATTTCACAAGAGAATTCGAAATTTGGCCGATCGGCGTCGGCCGCAACATCGCCAAGCCGAATTATTCGACCAAACCGCGCGCATTGGAGCATTGCAGCATCCATTTCGTCATCGAAGGTAAGGTGGAGGTAAATTACGGGGCGAACCGCATCGTGTTGTCCCATGGGGACGCTTTCTGCATGTTTCCGGGGGCGGTTTACCAGTACCGGTATGTGCCGAGCGAAAAGCCGTTGTCCATGTACTGGATATCGTTTACCGGGTCGCTCTCCGAGGCGATGCTGACCCGAATCGGCTTTCGGGAGTCGGCCTCCTATTTGAAGCAGGTTCTGACCACAGAACTTCTTCTTACGATCAAAAACCTATTCCATCCCGCCTCCGACGGGCCTAAGGGCCAACTTCGGCTCCAATCGTCCTTATACGGCATTTTCAGCCACATGATGCCCGACGATGAACGGTCGACGAACAAACAAGTTCCGCAGCTGATCGCAGGCAGCCTCAAGTTTATGGACGCCCACTATTCCGAGGGAATCAACGTCAAGGACGTGGCCGCGAACGCAACGTTGCACCGGACCTACTTTTCGAAAATATTTACCGAGCACGTCGGGATGTCCCCGAAAAAATACCTCGAAAATTTGAAAATGGAAAAATCGCTTGAATTGCTGCAAAACACATCGTATACGATCAGCGTCATTTCCCACTCCTTGGGTTATACGGATCCTTACACGTTCACGCATGCGTTCACACGCCATTTCGGCGTTTCCCCGGGCAAATGGCGCAAGACCATGCCGTCGACACCTGACAAAATGACAAAAGGACGCGACGGATGAACATTGTTTCCTCGAAGGCGGCAAGTATAATGAGAGCAAGTTCCCCGGGCGAACGGAAACTCATTCTATAGACGAGGCGAGGACACGCCGCTTGAACGAACAATTGCGAACCGATGTGTTGGTGTTGGGCGGAGGTACCGCCGGCGTAATGGCCGCCATTGCGGCCGCGGAAGAAGGAGTCGACGTCGTCTTGGTCGAGCGGGACAGCGCGCTGGGCGGCGTCGGCGTTCGGGCGGGCATCCAGAACTATTACTATGGTTTGACGGGCGGCATCCAGAATCGTCTGGACAAGTCGACGCGTTCTTTCCAGAAACTATGGGAAAGCAAGGCGTCTGGGCTGCTTCCTGACGCGAAATCCGCGGCCATAAGCCGGCTGATCGAACGGCTCGGCATCCGAGTCGTCTATGAAGCGACGGTTGCCGAGATGATCATGGAGGACCGCACGGTCAAGGGTGCGGTCGTGGAGAGCGAACGGGACGCGATTCGCATCGAAGCGCGCGTGACCGTCGATGCGACCGGCGACGGCGACGCCGCCTATTTGGCGGGGGCGCCCTACACGTTGGGGCGGGAGTGGGACGGGTGCCAGCACGCGTATTCGTTGATTCCCCGCTTCGTGGACGAGAACAACGTAGTGCGGAACATCAACTACGATGTCGGCTGGCTGGACGTAACGGACCCCGTCGACGTATCGAGAGCATACCGGGTCGGGCGCCGCGTCGTCTGGAGGGCGGGCGCAACGCCGGAGAACGCGCACTATTTCGTCGCCGGCCCCCAACTGGGCGTGCGGGAAGGCCGCAGAATCATCGGCGAGTTTGTGCTTCATCAGGACGATTTGCTGCTGGATAGACGCTTTGACGACGCGGTGATGCGTTGTTTCGCCCACCACGAAAATCACGCTTACGACTACGCCAACGAAAGCGATCTTGCGCAAATCTGGATCGGAGTGCTCGGCAAATGGAAGTTTTTGTTCGGCGGGGACGTTCCGTACCGCTGCCTGCTCCCGCTCGGGATCGAAGGACTGCTGGTCGGATGCCGCGCGTTGTCTCAGGACCATGATTGCGGAAATTTGTTTCGCATGCAGCGGGATATGCAGAAGCTGGGCGAGGTAAGCGGCGTCGCCGCGGCGATGTGCGTCCGGTCGAACGCGCTTCCCCGGCAGCTCGACGTGAAGGCGTTGCAACGCGCGCTGGTGACAAGGGGAGTGCTGCGCGAGTCGGATCTAACGAGGGAGAGCTCGCCTTGGCTTACCTTTACCGGAGAGACGCCGGAGGATCGGCAGCGGGTCATCCGAAACGGCGTCTCGCCGGAGGATGTCCATGACATCATTTCATATCTGGGCACCGAAGAGGAATCCACTGCGCTGTGGTGGTTATGGCATTTCGGCGAAGCCTCCGTAGTCCCGCTGCTGGAAGCGATGCGGGACGCGAAAGGCGGCCGGCTTCGCGGGATCGCGTTTGCGCTAGGTTTATTGAAGCGCGAGGAAAGCATTCCGTGTTTGGCTTCGTCGTTTCGGAACCGGGAATCCGACAAACCGAACGACCTCGACCGAACGATGGAACGTTGGCAATCGGCTCTGGTATTGCTGCGCCGCATGGGAAGCGATTGCGTGATCGACGATGTGTTGGAACGAATACGGAGCGAACGCAAAAGCACGACGCTCCTCTTGTACCTGCACTACCTGATTGCCATATCCGACCGACTCGCGGACGCACGGAAGGCGGACGTGCGTTCCGCCGCGCAAGCCGTTCTTGCCGGTGCCGATTTGGGCGACGACTACGCGCTGCACGGATCGGGTCTATCGATTCCGGCCGCCGCCGATACCCGATCGATTAAATGGAGCCTCGACGCGACAGCCGCCTATTTGTTGGCAATGGCCGACGGCGACGGCTGCCGTCTGTTGGAGCGATACGCCCGGGATGAGCGCGGGTACGTCCGCACGGCGGCCAGCACCCTGCTGGAACGGTTGAAGGGCGCAAAAGGGAGAGGGTAACCGTGGGTAAACGACCTTTGGACGTTCGTACGAATGCTTTGGCGGACGATTACGACGCCGTGGTGTTCGGCGGCGGCATCAGCGGTACGGCGGCGGCGTATGTCTTAGCCAGAGAAGGTTTGCGCGTCCTCCTGTGCGAAACGACGGGAACGCTGGGGAGGGAAATCGTGCGCGGCCGCAACCAATTCGCCGGATTGCCCCGATATTCGGAAGTTTCCTCCGCAGTTCGGGAATTTTTCCGGTGCCTTATGCTTCACAGAGGCTGGTTTGACGGCGAGATGGATCCGGCTGCGGCGGCGGTCGCATTCGACAGCATGATGGAACAGGTCGGCGCTGACGTCCTGTTTCAGGTGTGGCCATCGGAGGTTTGCGCGGAAGGCGGGCGCATCGCAGGGGCCGTCCTCGCGACGAAAACCGGATATCGGGCGATCCGGACGACGAAGGTCGTCGATGCGACCAGCCACGGCAAACTCGCCCAAAGCTGGTTCGAAGGGAGCGCGAATCCGGACGCGAGGACGGTGCTGCACGTCCTCTTCAACGGAGCGGACGGAGATTGCGAAACGGAACAAAGCTGGACCACGGTCGGACTCGGCGAGATCAGGGCATCCTGCAGGCCGACCTACTGGCCCGGGGAGCGACGATTGTCCCTATGCGCGGACAAATTCGTAACCCGATCGGAGTGGATGCTTCATTTGCCGTCCATCGTCCCGGAGCTCAAGCGTTCGTTTCCTTCGCTGAGCGGCAGTGCGTTCACATACGTCGCCGACGATGTAGGGCAAACCCCCCGTCTGCGTTTCCGGACCGGTTCCATCGACACCCGAGCGGCGGGACATGTGGAAGATTCGGAAGGCCTTCCTTACGAAATTCGACGCAATATGCTTGGCGATCCCCTGAGGCTGCAGGGATTTGCGATGGCGGGCAGCTGGCTGGAAGGCATGCCGTTCGATCCCGCCCAGGAGGAAAGATCGCTGATGAACGCATTCCGGCTGGGAGAGCTTGCAGGACGATCCTTGCTGGCCGATTGACCGTTGACCGTGTCCTCGCGAACCATACGCCATGGAAAGAAGGCCGTCCCTCAGTCGTCTAGGACGACTGAGGGGCGGCCCCTCTCCTGCGCTTCGTTTCCGGATTCGAGGGAAAATCAGCTCCCCTCGGCCGCCGGAATCGGCGCGACTTGGAAATTGTCGATCGCGCTTTCGCTGTTAAAGCTTCGGACCCCTGCCTTCCCGTGCGTGAAAGCCGTCTCGCTGTGGTCGGTGTAGTCGATCAGCGGCGTGTCCATATCCCCGACGTACACCTGGATTCGATTTCCTTGCGCGACTACCTTCAGATGCTGCCATGTCCCGACCGTTCCCGACAGCGGCTTTCCGGCCAAGTGTTGGAAGCCGTAATTGAATTTGCCCAATTGCACGCCGTCTGCGGTCAAGTAGGCCATATATCCCTGCAAGAAATCGTCTCGGTTCTGTCCGTATTCCGTTCCGTCGGCCGGGTTGTTGACGCGGAAGAGAATCCCCGCGTTACCTCCTCCTCGCGTATTTCGCCCCAACCGAATATCCGTCTCCACGATATAATCCGACCATCTGTCGTCGCCGATCACCGCTTTCGGATACCCATTCGGCTGGGATAGAAACTCGCCTTGTTTCGGGACGTCCGGGTCGTTATGGAAACGGAAGCTGTAAAAGTCGAATTCGCCTTTAACGATCTCCGCTTTGACGGTGTGCCGGCCTGCGGGAAGGACGACGCCCTCTTTCGTCATCGTCATCCACTCATGGAAATTGCCCGTGTTCGGAATGTCGATGATGCCCGTTAGATCGATCGTATCGTCGAGCCAGAACCGAACCTGGCTGCCGTTCATGGCCGTAGCGAATCTCAAATCGAGTTTGTAGGTGGTCTCCGTGACGCTTACGTCGTACTTCAACCATTCGCCGGTTTGGTTCCACCCCGTCGTGAAGCCTTCCGGGAGCAGCCGAATATCGACATCGTCGGTCCGGTACAGACCGCGGATATTACCCGGCGTATTGTCGTGATATCCGACCCCCTCCCCGCCGTTCATATAATCTACGGCGAGAACGGTTCCGGGAAGTCGGATCGGATCATCCGATGTCCGGAAGGAGAGACCGGCAAAATCGTATTCGCCTTGCACGATTTCGACTGTAAGGGTATGATCGCCTTCCGGCAGCGCGATGTCTCCCAGCTTGACGTTCGTCCACTCATTCCAACCTCCCGTATTGGGAACGTCGACCACGCCGGTCAGATCGACCGCGTCGTTCAACCATAACCGGATTTTCCCGCCGGCGAGCGCCGTTGCGATTCTAGCGCTGACGTCGTAGATCGCCGGCTCGGCGACGGTAACGTTATACTTCAACCACTCGCCGGTCTGGTTCCAGCCGACGTTCCAGCCTCCCTGAGGATGAACGCGAATGTCGACGCCGTCGTCGCGGTACTGGCCGCCGATATTCGCCGGAGTATTGTCATGATAACCGATCCCCTCGCCGCCCGTTCGATAATGGACCGCCTCTACAATGCCAGGGATCGATGCCGGTACGTCGTACGAGACGAATTTGAGCCTTGCAAAATCGTACTCCCCCTTCACCGTTTCGAAGGTGATCGTATGACGGCCTTCCGGTAAATAGAAGCTTGGGGACAGCGTCGTCTTCCAAGTGTTCCAAGCCCCGGTCGTCGGGATGTCGATCGCGCCGGTCAAATCCGTCGTATCGTTCAACCAGAGACGCGCCTCATTGTCCGCGAACGTGGTCGCCGCCGTCACCTCGACGCTGTACGTTCCTGCCCGCTTCACTTCCACATTGTATTTGAGCCATTCTCCGGCACGATTCCAGCCCACGTTCAAACCGTTAACATTGGTGTTCGTTCGAATGTCGACGGAGTCGCCTCGATAAGCCCCCCCTATATTTTCAGGAGTCGTATCATGGTAAGCGACGCCTTCGCCGCCCGTGTTGTAGAAAGGCGCCTCGACGATTCCCGGCACCGGCTTATATGCGTCGAACGCGGGTTCTTCACCGGTATTGACCCGCCAGCCCTGTTCGAATTTCCTCCACTCCGGATCGCCGCCGTCGTTGAAATCGTCGAAGATCGGCGTCGTCGGAACCGTTCGATTGAAGGTCATGGAAGAAAATTCGAACGGCGCGTCTCCGACCGGTACGACCTTGAGCGTCTGCAATCCTTGCGGAAGCTCGACGTTCCGAATCAGCGCATTGCTCCACTTCTCGGCGCCGCCGGTGGAAGGGAGCCGTACTTCGCTCGTCAGTGCGGTCGACTCGTCAAACTCGAGCTTTACGCGCGCATCGACTTCCGCCGCATATCGGATCATCACATCGTAAGTACCCGTTTCGGATACATTGACGCGATATTGCAGATTTCCTTTCCGGAACGACGTAAGGTAATGGCTCCCGTCCGCGGCTTCGGCCGTTCGAATTCGGTTCGAAACGCGATCCGAATCCCCGTTCCCTCCCGTATGATAATGGACCGCTTGGATTTTGCCGGGAATCGGCATGGATGCGGTATGAGCGCTGTTCCCGCCGACTTTGTCGCTGAACGCCGCGAAGCCGAAATCCGCATGCGCATCCGTCGTCGTGTAACCGATGCTGCCTTGGCCCAGCCCTTCGATCGTGCGGGTCTGTTTGAGCATATTGTCTACGTAGACTCGATATTCGGCACCCTCCTTCTCGATCCGGATCTGATGCCACTTCGTATAATCGTAACCTTCCGGAAGCGGGGTAACGACCCGTTCCGCATCTTCGCCGTCGATCCGAAAGAACGTCTCCAGACGGTTGCGATTACGATTCAATACGGCAGTCCCGTAATGATCCTCATTCTTATAGGAAAATACGGCGCCCATCAATGGGCTTTCGCTTTCTCCCTGAGAAACCTGCTTCATGTTGAACTCCGCGGTGAACTGGTCGCCGGTCGCCTTCTTCGAAAGCAGCATGCGAGCTTGCTCCGGCTCTCCTATCGCCTCTTGAACCAAGGTTCCGTTCCGGATTCCCCAAGTCCCCCCGCCGACGGCGTTCCATTCGTCGCCTATTGCGCCTCTTTGAAACCTGTCGCTGAAATCCGGCATGGCCGGATCGGGCTGTTCGGTCGTCGTGGGGCCGAGAACGAGCATTTTGTCTCCGTTCCATACGATCCGGTCCAGGTTCAGATGCCGCCCGGGATTGGCATGGCTGTGGTATACGATATAATCGGAATCCAGATCGGGACCGCGAACGATGGAGTTGTGTCCTAGCCCGACATGCTCTCCCTCTGAATCGAGAAGAATCGGGTT
Organism: Paenibacillus sp.; assembly: GCF_031177825.1. Lineage (GTDB taxonomy): Bacteria > Bacillota > Bacilli > Paenibacillales > YIM-B00363 > Paenibacillus_AE. Next base: position 319,966 of record NZ_JAPSKE010000005.1, read on the forward strand.
CTGGGAGGCTGCCGGCTCGAAGCCCGAGACCGGATTCGAGCTCGTCGCATAATCCACTCGATAGGCATCGTTCCAAATATGATTTCCGGTGTACGTCATGAAATATTTCCCATCCCGCTTGATGACCGTCGGACCTTCGGTCCATCCCCCCATCGCGGCGCCGGTATTCACAGGCTCCCCGAACGTATAAGGATCGCTCATCGGCCGAACGTTGATATTTCCGCTTCCCGTACTATAGAAATACCATTGCCCGTCGTCGTCGATGAAGACGTGCCCGTCGATCCCGTCGACCGTATTCCCCGTCTGCGCCGTGAACGGACCGATCGGACTGGAGCTCTTCAACACCCGGTGTCCGCGCTGAGTAGTGCCGGGATCGTCTTTGAGCAGCGCCGTATACATGTAAAAATCCCCGTTCCAGTACACCACTTCAGGAGCGTAAGCCCCCTTCGTCACCGGCTCCTCCGCGCAGAGTCCGCGGTATTCCCAATGCACCAAGTTCTCCGAAGACCACACCTTCACGCCGGGCTTATCGTCTACCGTGCTGGTATATAAGTAATAAACGCCGTTAAACTTCAGAATGTACGGGTCCCCTTCGCCGTAAAAGCCCCCATGATCCCAATGCCACGAGTCGGTCACCGGTTGGGGATTGCTATACGCTAAACTTGATGCGGGGAAAGACACGGTCAGGGCGGCGGCGACGAGTCCCGTCAGCCATCTTTTCATATAAGATCAGCTCCTCGATTCAACAAGTGATATCGGTTCAACGCGATATTTCGATCTCAAGCGCATAAACGGAAGCCGCCTTCAGTCGACAGGTCACCGTCCCGTTGGAAAACGGAACCGGATGCGTTGCGCCGACGACGGCATCCGGACAGTCTACGCTGTTGAAAGTTTCATAGCGGTCCGCCGTGGGGGGAAATCAGCTTCTTGAAGGAGAGGAACGTCATATTTCCTCGGGCTCGATGAGCAATCCATGTTCGTCTTCTTCGGCTTTGAGCGCGACGATGCCGACGCGCGTCCGGAACGGAGCGGTACGGTCGTTCCCGAACAAGGTCGAGCGGAGTCTGCCTTCGCGATCGACGAACATCGTACCGTGTCCTCCGTGAGGCACCGCGAGCCGCCTCGGGGAGTAAGGTCCGTACACATGATCGGATACGGCGTACATTAAATCGTACGTGCCGTCTACCCGTTCGTCGCCGTTCCATTCCGCCGCCCCGAGAATGTACTTGTTTCGATATTTGACGAGGAACGCCCCCTCGTACCCGACGCGCCTCCCGTCTTCGCACAGCAGCTTGCGCGGTTCTTCCGCGAAGCCCGTCATATTTTCCTTCATGCGAGCGATCTTCCCGTCCTGCCATACGAAATACACCTGACCGTCTTCATCCAGGAACAGGCTGGAGTCGATATCCGTATTCGTCATCCGCCCCATGTCGATATAGGGTCCCTCCGGCTTTCCCGATACGCTTTTAATCAGCCCGGTGCCTCCGCCCTTCAGCGAATACGTAATCCAGAAGGTACCATACAAATAAATCGTCTCCGGCGCCCAGAGACATGGGTTTTCATAAATATGGTTCTCCCAGGTCCCGTTTTCCGCGAGATCCCATACTTTCCCTACGTGGCTCCATACCTTAAGATCCTTGGAGCTCCACAAGTGAAGCTGGTTGTTCCCGTTCCAGAAGTCTTGACGGGGTCGATCGGAGGTGCCCGTCAAATAATAAGTACCGTCCGGACCTAAGCAAATATGAGGATCTCGAATCGGAAAATCCGCGGCGGGCGCAAGACTTCCGACGGCACCCTTTTCGAGCACGACGTTCTCGCTCGGTCTTATGAATCCCGGGCCCGCTAGGGACATCGGTACGACGGCGGGGTAATGCTCGACCGGCGAATAGCTGCCGCAGCCGGAGAAGGAAGCATACAGCTGTTCGTCCGGTCCGGTAAATAAGGACGCTTGACCGCCGTGGGGCAGCGCCAAATATCTACGGCTGTATGGACCGTAGACGGATCGGCTGACCGCCGCGAACGTATCCACCGCGTCGCTTCCCAGCCGCTCGAACGGTTCAGCGCATAACAGGAAGTAATAGCCGTCCCTCTTGCAGACGAACGCTCCATATGCCCCTGCCTGATGATTCCGGGTATACGCGGGCCGGTCTACCCGTCCGGCCGTGCGCCAAGGCTGCACTTCCGCCCTCCGGGGTTGTTCCAACAGTCCTGTCATCTCCTCGTTCATTCGGGCGATCCTGCCGTTGCCGTACACCCAATAGACCGCACCGTCATCATCCTCGAAGAGGGAGGCATCTCGTCCGTCGGCGGTCATTCTCCCCATATCTTGATATGGGCCGCGGACGCCTCCGGACAAGCTCCGGAGCAAGCCGGTGCCGCCTTGTTGTAGTCCGTAGGCGATCCAGTACGTTCCTCTCGAAAAATGTATTCTCGGAGCGCTGATGCCGCAAGGGCCGTCGTTCTCCCGTTGCCAGGTCCCACCTCCCTCCAAGCTCCATACCGTGACGGGTCCCGTCCAAGTTTGCAAGTCCGAGGACGTCCACATCCGAATGCTCCGGCCGTCCGTCGTTCCGGTCAACGCATACGTTCGATCCGGACCTGCACAAATACTTGCATCCTTCAATGGCGTATGTAATATAGGCCGTACGACGGTTGCCGATTCGGAGAAGGCTGTGCAGGCGGCCCATTCCGTCTCGGGATGAGGCGGTTGATCGAGGAATCGATGCGTCATGTAGATTTCTCTCCATACGAATGAACCGCCGATTTTTCCAGCCTAGGCGCATGTCCTTCCATCACTTGCTTGATGACTTCGAGCGGCAGCTTCGGCTCCCGATCGAAGGTAAGCAAGCCGTTCATTTCCTGTTCCACGTCGGTCAACTGCGTATAACAATACCCTTGAATCGCCTTCGACTGCATGATCGGCTGCACGACGTCGACGATGCGGTTCAGGAAATCTTCTTCGTCGGCGGCCGACGAGTACCCCCACCCCGCCGCTTCTCCTTTGCGAAACGAGATGCCTCCGAATTCCGACATATGGATCGGCTCGCCCTCGTACGGGAAACCCGGTACGTAAATCCAACGGTTCTGCGCGATGCTCCGGATCGCTTCGTCGGCGGTAGCATACCGCTCGCGCAGCACTTCTCGCCGCGATTCGTAATCGTGAATCGTCGCGATATCCGATTTGACATGCTCCCACCCGTCATTGGACAGGACCAAGCGTGTGTCGTCCAACGACTTCGTCAGATGGTACATCGTCAGGGCATGCTCCTGCTGCTTCTTGTCGATCAGCACGTTGGGCACGCCCCAGCTCTCGTTAATCGGCACCCAGACGACGATAGAGGGGTGGTTATAATCTCTCTCGATCGCTTCTTGCCATTCCTTCGTAATGCGGCGCACGTACGTTGCCGAGTATTGGTACGCGTTCGCCATTTCGCCCCAGACGAGAAGCCCCAGCGTATCGCACCAGTATAAGTAACGCGGATCTTCGATCTTCTGATGCTTTCGCGCTCCGTTAAACCCCATCGCCTTCGTAAGCTCGACGTCCCTGCGAAGCATCTCGTCCGAAGGCGCCGTCAGGACGCCGCCGGGGAAATAGCCTTGGTCCAGCACGAGCTTCATGTAATAAGGACGGTTATTGAGGCAAATCACGCCGTCCTCGACGGAAATTTTCCGCATGCCGAAGTAACTCTTCACCGTATCGACGCTTGCGCCTTGGTCGAGCAACTCGAACTCGATGTCGTATAAATTCGGAGTTTCCGGCGACCACCAACGGCCCAAGCCGTGATCGTTGAAGTCGTGCAAGCGGATCGTTCGGCTCTCTTCCGCGGAACTCATCTGCCAGCGATCTCTCGCAACGGGCTCCCCTTGGAAAGAAATCGAAGCGACCAGCTCTAGTCCGGGCCGCCACCCCTCGACGAAGCCTTCGAACCGGATTTCGTTGCGGTCGATGTCCGGCGTCAGCTTCACGCTGCGCAAATACGAGCTCGACACGGCTTCCAACCATACGGTTTGCCAGATGCCGGTCGTTCGAGTATAGAAGATGCCCTCGGATTTCTCCTTCCAATATTGTTTCCCTCGCGGCAGCGTCACGTCCAGGCTGTAATCTTTCGCCCGGACGACGATTTCGTTCGACCCGCGCTTCGCCGCGACCGTGATATCGGCCGTGAAAGGCGTGTGCCCCCCTTCATGGCAAGCGACGAGCTGCCCGTTCACCCATACCTTCGATTCGTAATCGACCGCGCCGAAATGAAGCAGGAGCCGGCGGCCGTCGTATTCGGTCGTCAAATCGAATTCCCTGCGATACCATACCAAGTCGTGGAAAGCAGTGTCTCCGATCCCGCTAAGCTCGCTTTGATAACAGAAGGGGACTCGAATCCGCTTCGAGAAAGGACGGTTCGTATGCCATCCCGCCCCCTCGCCGGCTCCTTCGTCGTCGAACTCGAATTGCCAAATCCCGTTAAGGTTCAGCCATTCGGTCCGCTCGAATTGCGGCCGCGGATATTCGCCCCGCGAGTAAAGTTCTGTATGCGTCATCTCTCCACCGCTCCAATCCGTATTTTACTTTCTCTCTAAAGACGTAACCGTAAGATCGCCCAACGCGGTGTGCTCCGCGAAGCTGGAGCGGATGCCGACTTTGCCGCGCAAGAACGCGCGGTCGTCGAAGTAGGAGAAGACGGGTTCCTTCCCCTGATCGAGGTAAGCTTCGATGCTGCCGCCGACCGCTTCGACTCGGAGTCGGTACGTCTTGTTCAGCTCCAATGCGACGTCCGCCGATACGAGCAGCTCCGAATCGTAATTCAACTTGTACAACTCGATCTCCCGGTCGTTCACGGCGACATAGTACCCCATTATGGCATCGGTCACTTGGTCGGGAAAATGCGACTCGTTCGTGACGCGGAGCAGCACGCCAGCTTGGCCGAACTCCTCCTCTTCGATCGTAATGTCCGTCTCTACGGCATAATCGTCCCACAGCTCGCTCCCGCCGTACATCTTGGCGTCCTCCGTTCCCACGCTGCGGTAAGCGCCGTCCGCGAGCTCCCACGAACCGTGGACGGCATCCGAATCGGACCGTTCCAATACGTTGCGCTCCTCGAACGCTCCGGAGACGGACGGCGAGAATTCGATCGTTCGCCACTCTGCGGTCCCTTCCGTTAATTTGACGGTGAGCGTATGGTAGCCTTCCGCGAGCTCGACCTTCCCCACCCGCGTACGAACCCATTCCGATGCGTCGCCCTCGGGAGACGGGAAGGACGGCAGGCCGTACGAGCCGACCCGTTCGTCGTCGATCAGAAGCTCGATCTCCGCGGACGCCTCAGCCTTCTTCATCAGGACATCCACACCGTAGGTCCCGCTCTTGGATACGTTGACGGCATACCGGAGCCAATCCCCTTCGCCGGTTAGGGCGGCCGAATAGCTCCCGTCCTCCGACTTGCGGATCGCGATCCCGTCACCCTTCCGCCAATCGGACGCCGCGGCCGCATCGGAGCGTCGGTACCCGCGCCCCTCGCCCTTCAAGTAATGGACGGCCTCGATCGAGCCGGGAATCGGCTTCGCCGTTTCGAAGTCGCTCGTCCCGCCGGCATCGTCGGCGAACGCCGTATAAGAGAACGTCGGCTTCGCCTTCTCGTATCGATAACCGATGCTTCCCGCGCCGATCTCCGATGCATCCGACTCCAGCTTCAGCATCGAATCGAGATATACCCTCACAAGCTCGTCCGTTCGCTCCACTCGAATCGAATGGAGCTTCGTGAGATCGGTACCGTCCGGAATCGGCTGCTCATGAAGCACCGTCGACGCTCCGCCTTCCGTCCGAACGAGAGAGATCGTTCCCTTCTCCGGTTGAATGACGGCTTCGCTGTAATGATCTTTATCCGTGTAGGCGAACACCGCGCCGATCCGGCTTTCCGGAGATGCCGCGCGGTCGAGTCGGAAGTTGTATTCGGCCGTGAACACGGAACTTGTACGCGCCTGGCTCACGATCCACCCGCCGTCGTCGCCGACTCGGACCTCCGTCCAACGCCGATCGTCGATCCCGGCATCCAGCCGATCTTCGAAATCCGCCCGCTTCGGCGCCGGTTGGCGGAAGTTCGTGGGACCGAGCGCCGACATCTTCGCGCCGTTGAACGCCAGTCGGTCGATGTTCATCTGCCGTACGGGCGGGCCTTCGGCCGAACGTCCGACCAAGTTGTGATACACGATGTAGTAAGAATCTAAATCCGGTCCCATCACGGTGGAGCTGTGACCGATGCCGTTGAAATCCGGCTGCGTGCTGATGAGGATCGGGTTGTTATCCGGCACGCGGTACGGCCCCGACGGCGATTCCTCGGATACGGCGTAGTTGACGCGATACCCTTTGCTAAACACATGATTTCCGGTTAGCGTCATATAATAACGTCCGTCCCGCTTGATAATCATCGAACCTTCGGTCCAATGCCCGAGGAAGGCGCCGAGGATCGGCTTCCCGTAATCGAACGTCGAGGGCGATGTCATCGGAACCCCGACGATCCCTTCCCGGCCGGCATGCGTGAATAGCATCGTGCCGTCGTCGTCGACGAATACGGAACCGTCGATGCTCATCCCTACATTTTCCGTAATTCTCTCGAACGGCCCGATCGGCGATTCGCTTCGGAAGACGTAATGTCCTTTCCCGGCGGGAGAGGTATATAAATAGAAAAACCCGTTCCAATAGATGACCTCCGGCGCGTATGCGCCGGTAGAGACGGGGTCCTCCGTTACCAAACCCGCGTACGTCCATTTCACGAGATCGTCGGAAACCCATGCTTTGATGCCGACTCGAAAATCCTTCGTACTGACATACAAGTAGTAACGTCCGTCATGACGCATGACGAACGGATCTCCGTTCCCGTAATCCGGCCACTCCTCCTCGAGAGCCGGGAACGGATTCGCATAGGATCGCTCTTCGAACTTCTTCATATCGAACGCCTCCGGTGTACTGGAATCATCGCAGCCCGTCGCGGCGACGGCCGCGAACGCGAGACACCCCGCCAATACGGCTCTCGCGGATCTCAACGCCCCCGTCATAGGGGTTACCCCTTAATGCCGCTAATGGCGAGCGACTCGACGAAGTATCGTTGGCAGAAGAAGAACACGAGGATGACCGGCAGCATGGCGATCACGGCGGCGGCCATAATCATCGGGTAGTTCGATCCCGAGATATACATGGATTGCATGGAAGCGATCAACACCTGGATCGTCTGCTTTTCCGGCGTATGCAAATAAATGAGCGGTCCGAGGAAGTCGTTCCAGATGCCCATGAAGCCTAACGCCGCTTGCGCCGCAAGGGCCGGCTTCATGATCGGAAGCGCGATCGTCCAGAATATCCGGAAAAATCCGCTGCCGTCGATTTTCGCCGCTTCGATCAAGTCGTTCGGCAGCGCACCCGCTAAATATTGCTTCAAGAAAAAAATAACGACGATGTTGCCGAATAAGCCGGGCACGATGAGCGGCAGCAGCGTGTCGACCCATTGAAGCGCCGAAAATCCGATGTATTGCGGAATCATGACGACCGAATACGGAATCATCATCGTTCCGAGGAGGCCCATAAATAATACGCCCTTATAGGGGAACTCGAATTTGCCGAACGCGTAAGACGACATGGCCGAGACGAACAGCCCCACCGTCAACACGACGACCACGATCGTCATGCTGTTCAGAAAGCCGAACAACAACGGCGACTCTTCCCATACGGCTCTGAAGTTGTCGAAGGTAGCCGGGCTCGGAATCCACTTCGGCGGCAAGTCGAATATATGTTTCTGATGCTTCAACGAGGTCGACAGGGTCCAGACGAAGGGAGCGATCATGAAGATGGAGCCCAGAAGTAGAAGGAACATCGCCCATGCATCCGCCGTTTTTTTATATTGCATTCCTTGTACCCCCTATTCTTGATACACCCATCGGTCGGAGAGCTTGAATTGAACCAAGGTGATCAGAAAGATGATGAGACCGAGCACCCAAGCTCCGGCGCTGGCGTAGCCCATATTGAAGTAAGCGAAGGCGTTCTGGAAAATGTAGTAGACGATCGTCGCCCCGCTGTATTCCGGGCCTCCGTCGACGGCCAATACATAAATTTGGCTGAACGATTGGAACGTACCGATCACGCCCATCACGACGACGAAGAAATGAATCGGCGTCAGCAGCGGAATCGTAATGGTCTTCAGCTTCTGCCAACCGCCCGCCCCGTCGATCTCCGCAGCTTCGTAATAAGTGGACGAGATCGATTGGAGTCCCGCGAGGTACAGCACCATCGTCCCTCCGACGCCTCCCCAGAGACCGATAAGAATGAGGGAAGGCTTCACCCAATCGGCTTCGCCCAGCCAATTCGGACCTTCGACGCCGAACAGCTGCCAGAGGAAGTTGTTGAGCAACCCGTAATCCTTGTTCAGAATCCACTGCCAGAGCAAGGACACCGCGATGATCGGCGAGATGACCGGCAAATAATACATCGTCCGCATCACGGAAATTCCCTTGAGCTTGCGATTCATGAGAATGGCAAGAAAGAGCGAAACGACCATACCGATCGGGATGCCGAGCAACAAGTAGAACGTATTGAAAATCGACTTATAAAATTTCTCGTCCTTCAGCAGGTCGACGTAGTTGGCGAAGCCGACCCGTTCCGGGGGAGAAAGCATATCCCAATGATGGAAACTCATATAGATCGAGTACAGGATCGGCACGAGTCCGAAGATCAGAAACCCTAATACCGGAGGCAGCACGAACAAGTAAATCCACCAAAGCTCTTTTTTTCGATATCCGGGTAGCTTATTTTTCATAGGGAGCCCACCTTGCTTCCGTAGTTCGACTTGGGAAAAGGAAGAGAACCGGCGGTACGCGGGGCCGCCGGCAATCTCGATAGCAATCGCGATCTTATTTGTTCCCTTTATCGTAGAGCTCTTGAAGCTTCGGCTGCATCATCGCCGTCCAATCCTTCGCGGACATCTCGCCGTTCCACACCTTGCTGGCTTCCTGCCAGAACGTATCGAGCCACTGATTATCCTTGGAACGGGCGGGAAGATCCGTTCTTCCGTAATCTTGGATAATGTCGAGGAACACTTGGCGATTGGCGGGTGCCTTCTCGTAGGCGATAAACTCGCCGTTCGCCATATCGATCAAGTTCGGTACGGCCTGCCCGAGCTGATAATTTTGCCGTTGGCCTTCTTCGTCGAGCGACAGGAACGCCGCCAGGTTGAAGGCTTCCTCGACGTGTTTCGACTTCGCCGACACGGCGAAGCCCATGGACCCGAGCCACGTCGCCGTCTTTCCCGTGTTCGGACTTGCGGGCCAAGCGGCGATATCCCATCCGAAAGGAAGATCCCAGAACGCCGGTTGATCCCAAGGCCCCATAGCGAACATGCCCATCTGACCGTTCACGAAGCGTGTATACGCATTCATCGCTTGCTCGGCTTCTTGATTCGGACTTACGTTATGCACAAGGTTTAAGTCCGCCGCAAACTGCATCGCTTCGTAAAACTCCGGCTTATCGATCGTGACGGTGCCCGTCGTGGAATCGAGGAAGTCGCCCCCGTTGCCCCAAACCGCGGATTCCAGGTTGTATGCTCCGACTCCGAATACGTCCGTTTTGCCGTCGCCGTCGTTGTCCGCGGTAATTGTCTTCGCCGCTTCCAACATGTCGTCCCACGTCCACTCGCCCGCTTTGGCCGAGGGGTACGCGATGCCGGCTTTGTCGAAGAGGTCCTTGTTATAGACGAACGCCCATGGACCCACGTCCTTCGGAAGTCCGTAAATATCGCCCGTTCCGACCGCCGAACCGTCGTAGCGATAACGATCTAACGCCTGCTTCCACACATTGTCCGGATTGAACAGATCGGTCTGGTCGAGCTGCGCTTGCAGATTCATGAGAATGCCGGACTCCGCGAATCGATAAAATTCCGAACCGCCGACGTAAAATACGTCCGGCGCTTTCCCGGAGCTGACGAGCGTCGTGAGCTTCTGCCCGTACTCGCCGGGGGGGACGGAAGTATACTTCACTTTGACATGCGTGTATTTCTTCTCGAAAGATGCGATCAGCTGCTCGAAAATTTTCTTTTCGTTCGGATTGCCGTGTCCCATAAATTCGATCGTGACCGGTTCTTTCTTCGGTTGTTCCGCCGTCTCCCCGCCGCCGCTCGGTTCGTTCGAGTTCGACGGAGTCGGTTCGGCGCTTTCGCCCGCGTTGCCGCTTCCGCCCGAGCAAGCGGACGACACCAACATGAAGCTCATTAGGACTAGCGATACCCATTTCAAATTGTTTTTCATCTGTTTCCCTTCCTTCTCATTGAATTAATGACCCGTCTTCCACTCTGTAAGCGCTTTACGAAACCCATTATATTAAATATTGATATATGTTTATATACCTTATTTAGTATAAATTTACCGTTCCCGCATTGGATTGCACCAACTTCACGGGAACGACGACTCTTTGCGGCTCGAGCTTCCCCCGAATTTGCTCCAGCAGCAACTCCATCGTGATTCGGCACATCTCTTCTTCGTTCTGACGAATATACGAGACGTCCGGAATGCCCGGCGGGTCGAACGTAATCAGCTCCATCCCTTCCGGGATCCGCTTCCCGACGGTCGTCGCGGCCCCGTACACATAACGGCAAAGTTCCGTATTCACGGTAATCGCGGCCGTCAATTCCGGGTGCCCTTGCAGAAACTCCCTTACCGTTTCGTACGCGCGTCCGCTGGAGATGACGTCGAGCGGGAGCAGACACCATAAGCTCTTGTCGATGGAAATCCGCCGATGGAGGTAAGCCCTTTCAAAACCTTGGGCGCGTTCATCGGTAACCGTGTTGGTGATTTCCGGCGAGATAAAGGCGATCGAGGTATGTCCTTTATCCATCAAATATTCGACGGCCTCGCAAGTTCCGGCGATATTGTCGGAGCTTACGCTGTAGGTCTTAATTTCTTTAAGAAAACGATCGATAAGCACCAACGGGAATCGTTCCAACGATAACCTAAGAATCGAGTCGTTGTAATTTTCGTTCTCCACAGGAAAAATAATGATGCCTTCTACCCCATGCTTAAGAAAAGAATCGATGATCTTCGTTTCCTCTTCCTGCGATTCCCGGGTAATGCGCAGCATCAGATCGAAGCCTGCCGCGGAGGCGTATTTCTCGATGGCGTCCACGAAGCTTTGATCTACCTTCGTCTTCATCGTCGGTACGATCAAGCCGATCGTTCCGCCCGATCCCGGCTTCATTCCGGAGTCGGCGACGCGATCCAGCGCGGATGCGTATTCGGGACGGGTAAGCACGAATGTCCCTTTGCCTTGGACGCGGACGAGCAGTCCTTCCTCGACCAATCCGTTCAAGGCGTTCTTACTCGTAATTTGACTGACGTGATATTTGTCGGCCAGCTCCTTCTCGGAGGGGATCCGGTCGCCCTCCCTCAACACGCCGCTCCCGATCAGTTGTTTGATTTCCAGTTGGATTTTCTTGTAGAGAGGCATGGACTTCATACGCTAGATCACAACCTTCGGGACTTAATATATGTTAGTATATTATTATAAGATAAATAGTATATTACATTGGGTTTGAAGTCTAGGCATATTTTGTTAGCGACAACAAAAAAAGACCGCCCAAGTCCGGAGACCCTAGGCAGTCCATACCATCTGTCATCTATACTTTCCGATAATCTACGGGCACCATGAGGCGACGCGGTTGAAAGATCCCCTGCAGTTGTTCGGTCAGCAACTCTACCGTCATCCGGCTCATCTCGTCTTCCCTTTGCGACAGAACCGATACTCCGTCCAATTCATATGCATCGAACGCGACGAGTTCGACGTCCGCCGGCACCCGCTTCCGCAAGCTGCGCAATGCCGTATAGGCGTAACGCGCCAACTCGGAGTTTACCGCGAATACGGCCGTCGCCTCCGGCTTTCCTTCCAGAAAGCGCAGGATTTCGTCGTACGCCCGCTGTTTGGCGATGCTCTCCAGCGATAACATGCACCACAACTGTTTGTCGATCGGCAAGCCGCTGTCGACAAGCGCCTGTTCGAATCCCTTCGCCCTTTCGTCGGTTACGGAGTTCGTGATTTCCGGAGACAAGTATACGATGGAACGATGCCCTCTCCCGATCAAATCCGTTACCGCTGCGCAAGTTCCTTCCAGGTTCGCCGAGCTCACGCTGTAGGTTTTGATTTCTCTCAGGAAGCGGTCGATGAGGACCAGCGGCACCCGGTCGAGCGACAATCGAAGGATCGCATCGTTATAACTTTCATTTTCTACCGGGAAAATGATAAAGCCGTCTACGCCTCGTTCCCGGAACCGTTCGACCGCTTTCGCTTCTTCTTCCTGAGACTCCCGTGTAATACGCACCAGCAGCTCATAACCCGCTTCCGAGCAGTGCCGTTCGATGCCGTCGAGAAGACGCTGATCCACTTTGGTCTTCATCGTCGGCAAGATCAGCGCAATGGTACTCCGCACGTCATCCGACGCCGTCGCCGGCTCCCCCTCCGGCATTCGAACGAATGTCCCCTTGCCTTGGAAGCGAACCAGCAACCCTTCCTCCACCAGTCCGACTAAGGCGTTCTTGGAAGTAATTTGGCTGACTCCGTATTGAGCGGCCAATTCCTTCTCCGACGGGACGCGATCTCCCGGACGCAATGCGCCGTCGCGAATTTTCCGCTTAATCTCTTGTTGGATGCGTTGATATAACGGTTCTATGCGACGCTCACCTGCCTATCTCTTCCAAGCGGATATGACGATAAATAACTTTAATTTAGTATATCGATTTAACCTAACATTAGCTAGAACAAGCTTCATCGATAATAGTTAAAACCATACCTTTCGTTGCAAGAATACTTAGGTCAGGTCACAAGGACAGTGTTAAGTACTTTGTTAGCTGCTTTACGACAAAACCCGCATCCGGACCTACACCCCTTAATGTGGCGGACGAAAAGGATCGCTGCCCTTCCAGCCCCACGAAGTACAGTCCCGGTACGCTGCTTATCCCCCCGCGCTGCAGCGGTTTTCCGCTTTCATCGAGTGCTCCGATCGCTTCAAGGTAAGGTACATAAGGCCTGTACCCTGTTGCATAGATAATTGTATCCACCTTTTCTCTTTGCGAATTTGGCCAAACTACACCATCCTCATAGAAGCTTGTAAACATGGGTTGTTGATCCGGTTTCCCGGCGGAAATTTTTGCTTCATACTGTCCTGTATCATTGACAGCGCTTGAACCCGGCGCGATTATTCCGAATCGCCAGAATGGAAAGGTATCGAAGCCGGTAAGCCGAACCCAAGCATGCAAATCCAGACCCAAAAACCTTTGTTTCACAAATTGAACAGGCTGCAAAACCGCTAAGGACGTTATACTTACCTCCGCCAATTCCACTCCGATTTGTACAGCCGAGTTTCCTCGTCCAACCACTACGATTCGTCGGTTGCGGAAAGGCTCCGGATTTCGATACTCGGACGAATGAATCATGTTCCCTTGAAATAGCTCCTCCCCGGGGATCGAAGGCTTGTAGGGATTGTGGAACGATCCGGTTGCGTTGATGATCGTACGGGAGAGGAACCGATCGCCGGCCGCGGTGCGGATGGAAAACCCGGTTCCTTCCTTCTCAACGGATTCGACACGCTGGTTGGTTCGAACCGGCAGTTGGAATTTATCCCGGTATTTCTGTAAGTAACGAATGACCTCGTCTCTCGTGGGATAGCCGTTCGGTTCCCCTGGAAACTTCATCTCCGGGAGCGCCGAAAAGCGGGCCGGCGAGAAGAGCTTTAAACTATCGTAGTAACGCGGCCATGACCCTGCGGCTTGTTCTCCTGCTTCCAAAATCAAAAATCGGAGCCCTTTCTTCTTTAGATGATACCCGGAGGCAAGCCCGGCTTGCCCACCGCCAATGACGATGCAATCATAAACTGTATGCATACGCAACCCACCTCATTTCATTTGCATTTTGCAACTATTATTTAAAATAAATCACCCGTCTTGGGTGGAACAGCATAACCTTGTTTTCGACATGGCTCCCATCAGGAGTCGCAGCGAACGAAGGACGGTTTCTCTTTCAAATTCGTTCATATGGGAAAAAACTTCGTCTAGATAGGCATTGATTTGTTTATCGATCGTCGCAGCCACGAACTTCCCTTCCGTCGTCAACGAAAGAACGTACACCCTTCGATCGTCGGGATCAGCGGTTTTTTGCACTAAATTCATCTTCATTAATGATTGAACTTGTCGGCTAAAAGTCGTAATGTCGGTACCTAGCGCCTCCGCAACCTGCTGTACAGACGGGTTATGCTGATGATCGATTTCGTAAAGAATTTGGCTTTGGACTAGGGAAATGTCGACCCCCCCGGCGGAACAACAGTTTTTATTTAGAAACCCAAACCTGCGGGTCAGAATTTGGAATAGTTCGCGAACGTTTTCCATGAGAATCACCTCTAGATCCTTTATATCGCATTTATTTGCATTTTGCAAGTAAATATTATCTTAACATTTTCCGAGATGACAATATAATTAATTAATTATATAATGATATTCGAATAACAAAGGAGGTTCCAACCGGTGATAAAGCCAATACGGATTTACTTCCTCTGTATGCAAAATCGTTGCCGGAGCCAAATCGCCGAAGCTTATGCGAAGCATTTCGGCGGTCCGAACATCATCGTCCAGAGTGCCGGCTTGGAGGGCGAGGATATCCACCCGTTAACGATCGAGGTCATGCGGGAGGAAGGAATCGATCTAGGCAACCAATCCGCGAAGACGATCGATATGAAGACGTTTATGGCGGCAAACGTCGTGGTTAAGCTTTGCGAGCAACTGAAAGAGCGCTGCCCGGTCGTCCCGTTCGGGATTCAAAATTACCAGTGGGACATTCCCGACCCGCTCCCTAGCGGCGACATCGCGGAAGTTCGGAAAGCTCGAGACGCCATTAAGCGGAAGGTTCTGGAGCTCCTCTCGAACCTGAACGTCCTGCAGGCCGACCATGGCACGGCCGCATTCCCCGCAAGTACGGAGGAATTCGCCGAGTTGTTTAAGCTCCTGGGCGATAAGAACCGATTAACCATCGTTTCCCTTTTGAAAGAGCGAGAGTTATGCGTTTGCGAACTGGTAGAGCTTCTTCAAACCAGTCAACCGAACATTAGTCAACATCTAAGAAAATTGAAGGATGCGGGATTGCTACATGAATCCAGGAAAGGGCAATGGGTATATTATTCCCTGAATACCAAGGATAAGCCCCATTTGGAACCCATCCTGGCAATTCTTCCATCGGCAAAAGAGAAATTCCATCAACTGACCGACACGAATTCCTGCAGCTAAATCGGAGGCCCCGTCATGATGATCATCGCATCGCTTATATTCATCGTCACCTTAACGTTCGTCATTTGGCAGCCGAAAGGACTCAACATCGGATGGTCCGCTTCCGCAGGGGCGATCCTTGCCCTTCTGTTTCAAGTCGTAAGTCTCGGCGACGTAGCCGCCGTCACCGGCATCGTCTGGAATGCGACGTTAGCGTTCGTTGCCGTCATCCTCATTTCCCTCATCCTTGACGACATCGGTTTTTTTGAATGGTCCGCCCTTCACATGGCCCGGTTAGCCAAAGGAAACGGAAAACGAATGTTTGTGTACGTCATTCTTCTTGGCGCCGCTGTCGCAGCCCTTTTCGCGAACGATGGAGCGGCCCTGATCTTGACTCCGATCGTCCTAGCGATGGTCCGGGCTTTGCGCTTTCCCGACAAGATGATCTTGCCTTTCATTATGGCTAGCGGATTTATTGCGGACACTACCTCCCTGCCGCTTATCGTGAGTAACTTGGTGAACATCGTTTCCGCTGACTTCTTCGGGATTACCTTTCTCGAATATGCAAGCCGGATGATTGTTCCCAGCCTGTTCTCCCTTGGCGCCAGCTTACTCGTTTTATTTCTGTTCTTCCGCAAGGACATCCCGGAGAATTACGATGTAAGCCAACTCAAGAAGCCCTCCGAGGCGATCAAAGACCGGGGGCTGTTCTTATGGTCTTGGATGATCCTTGGCATTCTGCTGCTCGCCTATCTCGTCAGCGGGTTTGTTCAGATTCCCGTTTCCATCGTCGCCGGCGCAGTGGCACTCCTGTTTATCATCATTGCCCAGCGGAGCAAGGCGATTGAGACGATGCGCATCATCAAAGATGCGCCTTGGGCCGTCGTTGTGTTCTCCATTGGGATGTATGTAGTGGTTTACGGCCTGCGGAACGTGGGACTTACAGATATGTTGGGTCATGTCATCGGACAGTTTTCCGAGCAGGGGTTGTTTATTTCGACCATAGGAATGGGGTTCTTGGCCGCGATCCTCTCCTCTATCATGAACAACATGCCTACGGTCATGATCAATGCCTTAGCTATCGATGCGACCGATACAGCCGGCGTCATCCGGGAGTCCCTCGTGTATGCCAACGTCATCGGTTCGGACCTCGGTCCGAAGATTACGCCGATCGGTTCGCTGGCTACGCTCTTATGGCTGCATGTCCTCTCCCGCAAAGGCGTGAATATTACGTGGGGGTATTACTTCAAGGTGGGGATCCTATTGACGGTTCCTACGCTTTTTATCACGCTTGCAGGGCTTTCCTTATGGCTAGCCCTTATCTCTTAAACGCGAACTTTCAGGAGGAATCACGATGGACAAACAATTGGTCTACTTCCTTTGCACGGGCAACTCCTGCCGCAGCCAAATCGCCGATGGCTTTCTTAAAGCATTGGGCGGCGACAAGTACGAAGTCAAGAGCGCCGGCCTTGAGGCGCATGGCTTGAACCCTCGCGCCGTTCAAGTGATGAAAGAAGCCGGCATCGACATTTCGCACCACACTTCCGACGTCATCGACCCGGAAACGTTAAGCAAGGCGGACTATATTATTACGCTTTGCGGACACGCCAACGATAACTGCCCTGTCGTGCGTAACGATAAAGCCGAGCGTTGGCATTGGGGGTTTGACGATCCGGCCAAAGCGACAGGCACCGAAGAAGAAATTATGGCGAAATTCCGGGAAGTTCGGGATGCCATTCAGGCTCGCATGGAACAGTTCGTGAAGGAAGGAAAATAAGAGGAAGCCACCTCCTTACCTTCGGAGGTGGCTTCCATTGTTAGCAGCAAGGGCAGCAAACCGGCTGTGTCTTCTTTTGCCGGTGAAGCGGATGAAGCACGCGCAGGAGCATATTTATTTGCTTATCGGAAGCCTTCTTCCGTTGTTCGCGATTCACGTAGAATCGTTCCAACTGTTTCATCTTTCCAGTGACCATCATCTCTGCGACATAAGCTTGTTCCATGCCTCTACCTCCTTCTTAGCAGCAGCTTGCCGTTTTTTTCGGTTGTTCCGGGCAGCAGCTCGGTTCGCAGCAATCGTTCGGTTGAACGTCCTTCTCGCAGCAATCATCGGTACAGCAAGCATCCTTGGTTTTCAAATCGCTCATCTTTTTCGTCCTCCTCATGTTTTCTCATCCGTTAAGACGATGGACTTTCGGAAAGGATGCAGAAATAAAAGCAACTCCGTAACATTTTATCGGCAACTTTGGCACCCGCAATGTCCCGACCTTCTCTCATAGTCAATGACATTGCCTAGTCGGTCCCGTACCAGATAACAGCATTCGAGCAGCTTTTCCTTTACTTTCTCGCGTCCCCGCTGCACCCGAGATTTTGCGCCGGAAATGGAAATCCCCAGTCTTTGGGCAAGTTCCTTTTGGGTCATCTGTTCGAACTCCGTCAGGAGAATAGCCTCTCTGTACTTTTCGTCGAGATCCTGCACAATACATCTGATCCAGCGGCTCACTACATGATTCAGGTTGCCGTCTTGTTGCATTTCTTCTACAACGTCCCCCATCCCATGGTCCGATGTCTCGAGCTCCAGCTTCTTGGCATTCCGCCGGTAATAGTCCGTTATTGCATTCCGCGTAATTCGAAACACCCAACTCTGCAGCTTCCTCTCGTCCGCTAAGCGATGGATGGAATGATGTATTTTCTGAAAAACTTCCTGCAATAGGTCTTCCGCATCATAAGCATTTCGAACGCGGCTTCGAATGAACTTCAGTAATATCTCATGATATTCGGTCCATATGTCTTGCGTCGTCATCCGTCGAACCTCCAAAGAACGGCTTCATCGTCTGAATACATGATATTATAAATAGTTGCATTTGACAACTATTGTTTTATATAAACAAATCGGAAACCTCCCGACAGTCTACGAAAAAAGCTCCCCCCCGCGCAGCCGATGCTGCGAAAGGAGAAGCCCTTTACGGAAAAGAGAGTGTTCGACATATTTTAGAAGCTTTCGATTTCCGACAACCCGACGTTGCTTCCCGCTCCGCCAGTCACCTCAAATTTGACCCACTTGACGGTTTTACGATCAAATATGATTTCTTTAACGGTTCCATCCTCCGGGATCCCGGTGACCGGTATGCTGCTGCCGTCGCTGAAGCGAAGCACGCCGGACAGCGCGTTGTCCGCCAAATTGATCCGGTCGTACAACCGTATGCGGTCGATCGTTACAAGTTCGTTCCAATTCAATTGAATCCAGGGGGTCGCTTCGCCGCTCGACGCCCACTCCCCGTTATCGTGGTATCCGACCACGCCGTCGGCCGCTCTCGCCGAACCGTAGTGATCGTTGTATTGCGAGGATGCCGTGATCGTCGCCTCCCTGGCGCGGTTGGCGGCCTCGACCATTCGAAGCTCCGACAATCCGACGTGGGTCCCGCTTCCCTCGGTTACCTGAAACTTCATCCAGGAAACCGCCTTGCTCGGAAACGTTACTGCCTTGCCCGCCCCATCGTTCGGGATGTCCGACACGTCGATAACCGATCCGTCGCTGAACGTGAACGTCCCGCCGCTTGCGTGATCCTGCAGGTTGACCCGGTCGTAAATAACGACTTCGTTGATGAGCTTCAGACCCGGCCAATCCAGGCGGATCCACGGGAGTCCCTCCCCGTTCGACGCCCATTCACCGCGGCCGTGAACGCCGATCACGCCGTCCGCCGCCTTGGCCGCGCCATAGTCCTCGTTAAATTCCGACGAGGCGGTTACGAGTTCGCCCGTATTCCCTCCTTCCCGGAACGCTTCGATTTCGGAGAGCCCCACATTGGCGCCGGAACCGCCGGTGACTTGCACCTTCAACCAGCGTACCGTCTTCGGATCGAAGCTGACCTCTTTGAACGCCCCATCCGCAGGAATGCCCACGACCGGAATCTGGGTACCGTCGCTGAAATAGACGGACGCAGTCACGGAATTGTCGTACAAGTTTTGCCGGTCGTACAACTTGATCGAACGGATGGTTACGTCCGACTCCCAATCCAGTCGAATCCATGGATTCAGTTCGCCGTTCGACGCCCATTCGCCGGCTCCATGCACGCCGGTCACCCCATCGATCGTCTTTGCGGCTCCATATTCCGGGCTAAATTCGGAAGATGCGGTCGCAACGGCAAGCGGAGCGATGTTGCTTCCCGATATTTCAAGCGGGAACGTGGCGACGGATGCGGCATTGCCAGGCGCGGATTCGTTGCCGAGTACGTCATATGCCGTGACCGCATAAGTATACGTCCGTCCTCCTTGGAGACCGGTGTCCAAGTAACTCGTGAAATTCGCTTTCAGATCAGCGATCGGTTCGCCGTTCCGATAAATTTTGTAACCTTGCAGATGTACATTATCTGAGGAAGGGACCCAGGACAACGATATTCTCGAATGACTTTGCGCGAACGCCTGCAGCGCTTCGGGAACCGAAGGCGCCTCTGTATCCGTAATGACGCCTTCCGACGCCTCAGCGGCATCCGAGTAACCGCCTTTCGCTCCGCTCTTGACCGCGCGCACCCTGTAATAATAGTCGTGCTCCATCTCGGAGACGACCTGTTCATCGAAGTATCCGTTCGTCGTCACCGAGGCGACATAATGGCCCGGACCGGGGACGAAGTCGGCGCTCGTGCCCCGGAACACCTCGTAATGCGACAATCGTTCATCGGCGACATCGTTCCAGGTCACATGCGTCCCGACTGCATTCGACACCGCGGATGCGCCTTGCACCTGTTCCGGCGGCTGTCCGTGAAGAATGCGGATCGTCACCCAGTCGTGACCTTGGATCTCGAACGTGACGAACCGCCCTTCCGCAAGGTCAAGCGGCCCGATATCGTTCTCCACCATATCGGTTCGAATCGCATGGGAAGGGGCGAATGCGTTCAGATCGACGGTCACGGTCGTGTCTTCGCCTAACGTTTCGTTGAAACGTAGAATGACCCCCTCCCCGTTCGCCTCCGCCAGCTTCGCGGTCGTAAGGACGACGTTGTCCCGATCGATCGGGATAAATTGCCCCTCGGACGTACGGAGGGATCCTTCCGGCTGCGCTTCCTTGATCATGACGCCGCGCAGCGCAAGGTTGGCCTGCATGCCGAATCGATCCGCGCGCCCCGACTCCCAATCCCCTCCCTCGTGAGAAGCGATCGAATAGCGGAAGGTCACCGGCCCCGGCTGCGTCTTCTGGAAATTGACGTGCCACTTGTTGTTGAAGACGAAGCTATAGATCCACGGTTTCTCCGTATTGTAATCCCAAGGTCCGAGCGCAGACCTTCTCTCGCCGTACTGCACGATCGGGTTGGAAATCGGCGAGAAGGTGATGCCGTACCCCTCCTGATCGGATGCGTCGATCCAGCGATTGACCGTGTAATACGCCGTGCTGGAAGACAAAAACTGCTCGTTCTCCGGATGGGTAATATCCGTCCGCACATAAGGCCTCATGTCCCCGCTCGGCATTTCATGGCGAAGCATAAAGTTCGGCATGCGAAGCGGGAACGTAAAGAACCCTTCTTCGTCCTGCGTCGCGTACGACGGCGCGTCCTCCTTCACGACGTCGTTCACGATATCGATACGAGGCAAATCCTCGTACAGGATCACCTGACGTCGCATATCCCTCACGCCGACGGAAGCGCCGTCCGCGGTCATCGTACCGAGCACGGGACCGATTTCGCCGGTCAACTCCGCCTTCGGCACCGTATGCTCGGTGTATACATCGTGGCTCATCTTCTTCGTCGTGAAATAGACGAACTCATTCAATTGATACGGGGATGCGGGATCCACCATTTCCCGATTGCCGTTCTGCTTATCGAGAATGCTGGAAATCGCCCCCGTTTCGTCGAACGTGATTTTGTAAAATCGGTTCTCCAACGTATCGGCGGTCGCAACGATGCTGCTTGCGAACGACGGCTCGCTCGCGCTCTCTTCGATCGCGAACGTCTTGTACCCGAGTCCCGGCACGCCGGAAGCGACGAAGACAATCGAACCGTCGTCCGTCTTCTGGTACTTCACCGGCTGTCCCGTTTCTTGATCAATGAGCTGGAATCGGTCCGGGAAGCCGTCGCCGGGCATGGCGACCACATCCGATCGTTCCCAGCTAAGCGCGTTATAGACGGCAATGGATTTTCGCGTAGCAGCGATCTGGGTGCTAATCAACTCTAGAGACCGATCCAATACGCGATTCGCCAACGTATCGCTCGCGATCGCGGTATTCCGCTTCCACCTCCATTGATCGTCCGGCTGCGGAATTTCATTCCCCCATGTATGTTCGTCGTACAAAATCATGTTTCGATAGGCGTCGGCCAGCTCCCGATACGGGTACTTCGCGCCATCCACGAGGGCGTTCGCCAGCGTTGCGTAGAGCTCGGCGGCCGGCAGCTTGTCATGGTTTTGTTTATTCAACGCGGTCTCGTAAGCGGTAGAGGAGACGCCGTAGTTCCACCAATCCTCCATCGTACCTTTGAAAACGGGAATCTCGTCGCTGTATCGCTCCGACACATAGGAGAAGAAATCGTCGACCGTCGAACTTATAATTTGCGGGAAAACGTAATTTCGGCCTTGCGCATCCGTCTTCGCATTCAGGAACGCGATATTGTCTTTCACGGCCGCCGTAATCCCTTGATTATCGTAAGGCGTCGTGAAGTCCGCAATGATCGCATCGTACGGGTAATCGCCCCTATGGTAGCTCATCAGGCGTTCTGTAATTTTCCTATCGGGAACGTTCGGATCCGAATTTCGGAAATCGAATGCGTCGGTGGCATAATGACCGTAGTTGTACGTTAAGATCCGGTTGTCCGGGTTCTGACCCTCATAGTAAAACAACTCGGGATAGGGCTCGAGCGGGTAAGGATTTTGCCGCAGCATCGCATAGCGAACGCCCGACGCGACGAAGGCGTCGATCGCCGCCCATGACATGCCCGGACTATCGGTCATATACAACACCTTGTTGGAGGAGACGCCCAGCTTGTCTTGCAGATGCCTCTCCGAATAGTACTGCATGCGGGCAAGCTCTTCCGTACCGAGCCCCCCGTACACGGAATGCACATAGTTGGACGGATAGGTCAGCGTTCCTTCTCGCAATCTTGCTTTCGCCGTCTCGATCCAGTCGGCATCCTTCGCGCTCCATGCCGAATCGTGAAGCATATAAGACGCTTCGATCGGGTATGTAAACCGATCGTTCGGCTCTCGCCCCTCCGTTTCTTCAATATACCCTAGCGCATCGTCGAGGTACCCCGGCCAGACATCCTCCAAGAGCTCTTCCTGACCGTGGGTATACCCGATGTCTAGATGCATATCGTGCGCGACGTACACTTTCCAATGTCGAACTTTCCTCTGTTCGACCGTAAGCGAGGCGATCGGCGCTCCTTGACCTTGCCTATTAAAATACAGCTCGAACGTGACCTCGTCGCCGTCGCGCTCCAGCTCAACGACATAGACGCTTACTTCGTTCCTTCCTTCGGTAAGCGCCGGGATCTCTTGCATGTAAGGCGCCTTGCCTTCCACCGTAATTTTCACCCAAGCATCGGCTTTCGCGCCATTCCCCTTCTCGATGAAGAGCTTCGTCTCCGACTTCAGGACGCCGCCGTCGTCGACGATCCATGGGGTTTGGACGACGTCGACGATGGAGACTTTCGATGCGAACGCTTTCGGCGGAGACAAGGGAAGCATCGAGAAGACTACTAGAAGCGGTAGTACGAAACGGATTTTTTCGACCATACATAAATAACCTCCTTCGATTCTGCAACCTACCCTACCGTTGCAATCTATCATTCATGGTAAGTAGCCGAACGTTGGAGGTAAATCTCAATATTTTGCGATATACATCAGATTTCTACGATAGGGATCGTAACGCGGACCCGAGTCCAGCATCCGGGCTCGCTTGCGACCGTGATGCCGTACTCGTTCCCGTACTGAATGCGAATCCGCTCCTGAACGTTGCGAAGACCGTACCCTCTCGACTGCTTGACCAGTACTTCGTCGACGACGTCGGGCGGGATCCCCGGCCCGTTATCCTCGACAACGAAGACAAGCGTATTCCGATTCTCGCCCACTTGTCCGCTGATTCGCAGCGCCCCCCTGCCGGATCGCTTCTGATCGATGCCGTGTTCGATCGCATTTTCCACGAGCGGCTGCAGGACGAGCTTAATCATGCGCCGCTCGGCGATCCCCTCGTCGACCTCGTATACGACATCGAAATTGTAATCGTGCATAATCAATTGCATCTCGAGATAGGACTTCGTGTTCAGCAATTCTTCTCTGACGAGGATATGGTCCTTGCCCTGATTCAGCGTCGTACGATAGAACGTGGACAGAATCCCGGCCACCCGGCTGATCTCCTCCGCCCCGACGTCGATGGCCTTCCAATTGATGACGGATAAAGAATTATAGAGAAAATGGGGATTAATTTGAGCTTGGAGCGCCCTCAGCTCGGCCTCTCGTTGGGTAATCTTGCTTTTGTAACCTTCCTCGATCAACAGGTTGATGCTCGCCAGCATCTTGCCGAAGCGGGACTCCAGCTCTCCGATCTCGTCGCCCGCATGAACCTTCAAATTAATCGTCAGCGTGCCTTCCTCGACCAACTGCATCTTATGGTTAAGGCGCTGAATTCTCCGTACGAATACGCGGGAGAAAATCCAGATGATCAGCAATAACACGGCGACGCTGATCCCTTCGATAATCATAGTCGCCCGAATGATCCTCCATGGACTGATCGTCAACGCCTCGGCGGGCACGATCATGGACAAGGACCACTTCGACTCCCTCAGCTCGCGATGCAGCCAGAGGTATCCCGGAAGCTCCCCGCCACCTCCTTGAAGCCGCTGATCGACCAGCTCGGCCGCGTCGAACGTCGCGCCCGAGTCCGGCTGCGTCGCGTATACGACCTTCCCTTGGGGATCGGTAATGACCGCAACGGCTTCCTTGAGATCGGAGAGATCCAAGGAGTTGGACAGAAAGCTCGGAACCAGTTCGACATAGACTAGGTTCTTTTTCTCGTAATTCACGTCCCCGAAGATGCGCCTGACGCCGAACACCTTGCCGCCCTCGACATACCAGTGCGTGTCGAGCGTCTGCATGGCGTCTTTATACCACGCCTCATGCTCCACGGTAGCGATCGGCATGATCGAATTCATGCGCTGGGTCAAGTTATTTTCGGTGTAAATAATGATCCGCTGGATGTCGCTGTTGAGGAATGTCGCGGTATTGATCAGCGGGTCGACGGTTTCCTGCAGATCGACGTACATCGCATAGTAGCTGGTGTATTCCACGTTGAAAATATGGGAGAAATTCGGGTTATAACTGATCAATTCGATCGCCGAATTAAAGCGTTGCAGTTTGTAGCTCAGGTTATCGTCGATTTTCCTTAGATTATCTTGCAATACGATATGAGCCTGCTCCAGCTGAACCTTCTTGGACTGTTGATAGGAATAGACGCCCAGAATCGTGAGCGGAATTAAGACCACGGCCAGATAAGAAACGAACAGTTTATGCCTCAGCTTCATCGAATGAATCCAGTTCGCAAGCAAACGCCTTTCCGCCTTTCCTGTCGCATTCCGACCTTAACCAATTCCCCTCGCAGCGTCGAATTCCTTCATTTTCTTTATTCCTTCACCGCGCCGAGAACGATGCCGCTCACGAAGTATTTCTGCAGGAACGGATAGATGAGCAGTATCGGCACCATAGACACCATGACCTTGGCGGAATTGAGCAGTTGGCTCGACATATTCGTCAACCGTTTGATTTCTTCGGGGTCCGTCGTATTCATGATCGAGTTGACGCTGATGATGAGCTGCTGAATGTAGGTTTGCAGCGGCCAGTTCTCCTTCGAATTCATCAGAATCATGCCGTCGAAGAAGGCGTTCCAATGCCCGACGATCGAAAACAACGTCACAGTGGCGAGCGCCGGCAACGAGGTCGGGACGAAGATGGCGAAGAGCGTCTTCCAGGGTCCCGCTCCGTCCATATTCGCCGCTTCCTCCAGCTCTTTCGGAATGCCCCGGAAGAAATTCATGAGCAGGATGACGTTAAACACGGGAACGGCGGTCGGCAGCACGAGCGCCCAGAGCGTATTGAGCAAGCCCATCGAGTAGATCGTCATATACCAAGGAATCAAACCGCCGTTGAACAGCATACAGAAAATGACAAACCACATATACACGTTCCGGCCGGGGAACAGCTTGGCGGACTTGGACAGCGGATACGCCATAAGGATCGTAATGATAAAGTTGATCGCTCCCCCGAGCAGCACGCGCTGCACCGACACGCCGAAGGAAACGAAGAAGCTGCGGTCTCTGAGTATGGACTCGTACGCGTTCAAGTTGAATTCGACCGGCCAGAAGAACACTTGCCCGGACATAGCCGGAATTTTCCCGCTGAACGAGATCGCCAGCGTATTGAGCATCGGAGCGATGGACAGAAGCGCAATGAGGCTCAATATCAAATAGATCGTCAGATCGACGAAACGGTTCGTTCCACGAATCATAGACATCGTCACTCCCGTCAAAAGATGCGGTAATTAGCGAAGCGGGCGGCAAGGAGGTAAGAGACCGCGATCAAGAGAAAGCTGACGACGGATTTCAGCAAGCCGACGGCCGTAGCCAAGCCGTACTGGATTTCCAGCAGCCCCGCGCGATACACGTACGTATCGATAATATCTCCCGTCTCGTAGACGATTGGGTTATACAAATTCAAGATTTGCTCGAACCCTGCGTTCAACACGTTCCCCAGCCCGAGCGTCGCGAGCAGGATGACCGTCGGCAGCAACCCGGGAATCGTAATATAGAGCAGGCGTTGGAATCGGCTCGCTCCGTCGATCGCGGCCGCTTCGTATAAATTCGTGTTAATCGAGGTCAGCGCGGCGATATAGATGATCGTGTTGAAGCCGAATTCCTTCCATACGTCGCTGGCGACGAGCACGACCCGAAACCAGACGTTGCTCTGCAGGAAGAGAATCGGGTCTCCGCCGAAAAATTTCACGACTTGGTTGACGACGCCTTCCAAGCTGAGCAGATTGATCAAAATGCCGGAGAGAATGACCCACGACATAAAATGAGGCAAATAGACGATCGTCTGCACGATCCGCTTAAACTTCGTGCTGACGACTTCATGAAGCAGCAAGGCGAAGAGGAACGGAGCGGCCATGCCGAAGACGATCTTCAGCGAAGCGATCACCAGCGTATTGACGAATATCGATCGGCTGTCCGGCAAGGCGAACATGTATTCGAAGTTCTCCCAGCCGATCCACTCCGAACGGAAGATACCGAGCGTCGGCTGAAAATCTTGAAACGCGATGACGATGCCGAACATCGGAATGACGCTGAAAGCGATCAACAGCAAGATGCCGGGCATCAACATGATGTGGTAGTTCCGGATAAAGGTCTGGTTTCTCATTGCATCGCCACCCATGCGTAAGTTTGTTTCAAGAAGAAGGAAGGGGCCGCCACGCGTGCGGGCAGCCCCTGACGATTACCGATTGTTGACGATTTCCGCGATCTCTTCGGCGACATCGTCCCCGCCGATGGATTTCCAGGTAGAGACGAACTTATCGAACTCGTCTAGCGGAGAAGTGCCGGAAATAATTTTCAGGAACGTCTCCTTCTCGAGCTTCTCCAGGTTTGCGCCTCGCTTGAGCATCGTCTCGGTATTGCCGTAGAAGATCGGCTCGATCCGATTCATTTCCTTGGCGCCGGTGACCGCGGCGGCGGTATAGAACGCCAACGAATCCGCGTACGCGACCATATCCTGCTTCGGATTCTCGTGATTTTTCAAGATCGCCTCCACGCGAGGCATAATACGCGCCGGCAGACCGGTCGTGTCTTTGTCTTTCAGCACTTTGTCGTAGATCGGGATATCGCGGGCCAGCGCATCCTGGAAGTCAAGCTGCAGGTTCAGCGGGTAGTTCAGCCAGCCTACGCCTTGTCCTTTGTACAGCTCTTGGGCCGCGGGATCGATCAATCGGATGCCTTCGTATTCCACGTTCAGCACTTTCAGGACCGCTTCCGGGTTCTTCGCGCCTTTCTTTACGACCATGAAAGAACCGGATGGGACGGACGGAACGAAGTTGCGCTTGCCCGCATCGTCGAGCGGTACGGCCACCGGCACCCAGTCGGCTTCCGGATTCGCCTTGACCGCGTCGGACATCGCCCAGCCGGCGAACCACGGCGCGAAGAGGATGCCTGCGCGACCGCTCGATACGAGACCGGCGTTGTCTTCCCACTTCCGCGTCAGGAATTCCATGTCGATCAGACCGTCGGCATACATCTGGCGCAGCACGCCGAGCGCTTCCTTGGTCTCCGGCGTCGTGGAGCCGTAGACGATGTTGCCTTGGTCATCCTTGAACCAGCTCTTCGGATACGAATGGTATGCGTTGAAGATCGGGTCGAACGTGAAGAATCCGCCGTCGCCGACGATGCTCGGATCCCCGAGCAGACCGACGGTATCCTTCGAGCCGTTACCGTCAGGGTCTTGCTCGACGAACGCTTGGATAATGCCCTTCACATCGTCTACCGTCTTCGGCAGCTGAAGATTCAGCTTGTTCAGCCAGTCTTGGCGAATCCACAGCAGCTGGAAGTTCCCGTCGATATTCGTATTCGGGAGCGCATACAGCTTTCCGTCGATTCTTCCGGTGTTGAGCGCGCGGTCCCCGGAATACGAATCGTAGTACTCCTTAATCAACGGCGATGCGTAGTTCTCGTACACTTCGGTGAGATCCGCCAGCATATCGGCTTTCGCCAGCTGATGGAACTGCTGCTCGTTGACGACCATGACGTCGGGAATGCTGTTGCTGGCGATCGCGAGCGTAACCTTCTGATTGTACGCGTCCAGATCCTCGACGGAGAATTCGTACTTGATGTCGACGTTGAGCCGCTCCTCGACGTAGCGGAGGTACTCGTTATCCTCCAGCGTGTCCCCGTCGGGCAAGTTGTTGCCGGATACGCCTTGCCGTCCCAACGTAATCGTGACGGTGTCCTCGTACGCGGCGAACGGTCCGTCTTCGACGGCGGCTTCGTTCGATTCGGCAGCCGGCTGCTGCGCATTGTCCGTCGTCTCAGTCGCCGTCTCCGGCGTCTCTGTCGTCGCACCGGACGATGAACCGTTGTTCGCGCCGCTGCAAGCCGTCATGCCGAGGAGCGCCGTAGCGCTGAGCAAGACGAGCCATTTTTTTCTATTCATGCCCCAACCTCCAATGATTGAACTTGGTAATGAGTTCATCATACCAGTCCAATGGAAACGCCTTCTATCTCACATATTTTCGATTTCAATCGTTTTTTTACGGAGTTTGCTCTCGGAATTTCGCCGGCGTGACGCCGTAATGCTGGCGGAACGACTGAATAAAATAGTTCGAGTTGCGATACCCCAGCTTCTGGCATATATCGACGATCTTCATGTTCGTGTCTCGCAGCAGCGCCACCGCTTTGTCCATGCGGACTTGGGTAATGTACCGAATCAGACTTTGCCCGGTTTCCTTCTTGAAGAGATAGCTTACATAGCTTGGCGTTAAGTACACCTGCTCCGCGATCCCTTCGAGCGAGAGGTCTTGGTCGTAACGCGCCTCGACCATCTGTTTGATCTGCTCGACGATTTTGTTCGCGGATTCGCCTTTGCCCTTGGTGCCGACGTCGGATTCGAGCCTGTCGAACAGGTCGAACAGGAGATCTTTCAAGTCGTGCAGGGACGGCGATCGGGTGATCTTGTCCAAGTACTCGTTAATAACGGTCAGACTATTCTTTTGTTCCTTGACCACTGCTTTAGTCATGATTTCCGAACATATGAATTTGGTGTATAGCGAGGAAAACTGCCCTTTCGTCTTCAAGAACGAAAACAACAGCTCGACCCCGTACTTCGCGCCTCGGATATCGCCATAGTCCAAACATTGGTAAATTTTGTTTTCGATCGACTGCAATTCGACCTCGTCGACGGACGCTTCGGCGAACGGCTCTCCGGCGAACAGAATCGCTTGGTCATTCATAAAAAACTTATATTCCAGCAAGCGCTCCACGCCGCAGTAAGCGTCATGCACGCGTTCCCATCCGTCGGCGGCGGCGCCGACGATAATGCTCACTTGCTGTTCGAAACATTCCGCAGGACTGGAGGCGATCGTCTCAGCTAATGATCGAAGCGTCTCCTTCGGCAACGGAGCGGGGCTGCGGACGAACAGGAGGCTTTGTTTTTCATTCAAGTTCAAGTAATCGAACGGGAGGTCGATCCGTTCGCCGAGCATCGCGAGAAACTCGTCGTTTTGCATGTCGAAGAACGGACGCGGGCAGTCTGCCAGCAGGAGATGGATCCACTCCCGTTCCGGGGCGTCGCCGTCCGGAAGAGCGACCTCGGACGGCTTGATCGGTTTGCTCCCGTTGATCGCGTCCAGCAGCATTTTCTCTCTCTCGTAGGCCATGCCCCGCCGGTAGCCTTCCAGCAGCTGAAGCTCGCGGATTTTGCCGGCCTCCTTCTCGAGGCAAGCATCCGTCGCCCGCCCAATCGCCGCGACGAATTCAGGCACCTGGATCGGCTTCAGCAAGTAATTCGAGACATTGGTGCGCATCGCTCTCCGTGCGTATTCGAATTCGTTGAAGGCGCTATAGATAATAAGTTCTATGTCCGGTTTTTCTTCCCGGATTTTTTCCGACAGTTCCAGACCGTCCATGAACGGCATCTTAATATCCGTGATCACAATATCCACCCGTTGGCTTCGCACGATCTCGAGCGCGGCCTCGCCGTTTTCCGCCGTGATGGGGTCCAGCTCCAGCTGTAACTTGCGGATCAGATTGCGAATGCCTTCCCGTTCGATTCGCTCGTCGTCGACAATCAGTATGCGATACATCGATGCGCTCCTTCCCGCTCGCACAAGCACAAAAAGGGCTTCTCTACAGAGAGAGAATCCGCCCTTCTTATGCTTGCCGAACTATTTGCTTCTGAATGCTACGGTTCCCGCGTTGACGCTGTGGTTGGCGCGTACGGCCTGCTCTACTGTGCGGAACGGCTCGCCCCACTGAAGCGTATAGCGGAATTCGTAGAAACCGCCTAACGTCGCCTTGAAGTTCGTCTCCCAATAGTTGGTCAGCACCCAGGCGTACAACGATTTGCGTTCTTCTTGCGGGGCCTGGCCCTGGACTCTTCGCTCGCCGAATTCCAACGGCCCGGTCTGCATCAGCGGGGTATCCGGCGTCGCGAGAGCCAGTCCGCCGGTCGGCGCAACCAGAGCCAGCCCTTCCTGAATGCAATAGAAGTCAGTCAAGGTGCCCGGGATTTGATCGATTCCAGGTCGGATCGCCGCCCCTGCCTTCTCGAACCACAGCTCGCCGTTGTCCTCCCGGAGGAAAGGCAAGGATACGTACACGTTCTCGGGCTCCCAGACGCTAGTCTTGTGCATTCGGACGGATACGTCGACTCGCGGCTGATCCTTGTACACCTTCAGGAAGAGGGAGTAGTGACTCATCCCTTCCACTTGATACGTAAGCTCCACGATACCATACAATGCGCCGTTCGTAATGGCCTTCACGCCGCAGAGTCGGCCGAAGTCGCGCTGGACGTTCATCCCTTTGCGGTTTCTGCCCATGATTCTTCTGACAGTCGTCTGATCGCCGTGCTCGCCGTTGGTCACTTCGTAGACCGGCGTGAAGGCGCCGCAGACCTGTTCGGAATCGATAAGCTCCTTGCCTGTCCGTTTATCGACCCACGAGACGATCCCCGCTCCGCGCCGCCAAGTGATGCGCACGTCGGCGGATTCGATGCTGTTTTCCGTGATCCTGATCCGATCCGGATCCTGTGCCAGCGGGAGGAGATCCCGAACGTCTTGAATCCGGTCGTTGCCGATCAAGCGCGTGCTGCTGGTGGTGCGTCCCGCTGCGCGAGCCGCGGCGCTGCGGATCGCGTACCGCTTCTCTTCCCGCGCGCCCAGCTTGGCCATAATGGCGATCTGGTAGCCTCGGCTCACCTTCTCCTGCTGGTGGGGGACGACCTCCCCGGTTTGTTCGTCAACGACCTCTAAGCCATTCCGGAAGTAATCCGCTTCCCACTGCTCTTCCAGATAGAAGAAGGCGAGATCTTCCACAGGGTAGTCGAACGAATTGACGACCTTGTACGTGAATGCCCGGTTCGCCCGCAGCAGCGCATCACCTTGGGTACGCAGCACCTTATCCAGCGAGCGGTACGCCAGACGGCTCGCATTGGCGGCGTATGCCTCCTTGCGAACCCCCAATTCCTGCACCATCGGATGCCACGGCTCGGAGATCGAGGAATGATACCCCCAGGTGTGTTCGGCGTACATGATTAATTGCTGCTCGGCTTCCTTCATCTCGTTCGCTTGGACGCTCTTGCCTTCCGGGTCGAGCCGCTTGACGACGGACAGCGTTCGCTGCGCATTGCGGAAAATTTGCGTATGCATCGCCGTCGAGGCTACGCCGTCGGACCACCAATCGGGCCAGTCGCCGCGGTACACCGGGATCTCCACGTCTTGCTGCTTCACGAGGTCGAAATAACGGTTCAGCGTGGTCATCTCGAGCTCGACGCGGTCCCCGTGCTTGGCGTTCCATTCGCGAACGAAGCTCGCGATCCGTCCGTTCGGAGCCGCGTTATCCCGCAGCAGCCCCATGACGTTGACCAATACGAAATCGTACGGATAGCCTTCCTTGTCCAGCTGCTCGAGATAACGCGAGACTCTCGTCTCCGCGAGCTTCCAGTGGTCTTCGGCGATGCCCCAGACCGGCGTCTCGTCCCGGATCGTGTAGGACAACGTGCCGTCCGGATTTAGCCCCAAGTCGTTGCCCATCATATAATGTTCGCCGCTCCATACGAGCAGACGCTTGCCGTTCGGCGCCTCCCAGTAAAACGGGAATTGCTTGCGACCGATGGCGAACATGCCGTGATGGGTATGAATGCAGCTCAGCAAATGCTCGATGCCGGCATCGGCCAACGCCTCTGCGTATCCCCAGCTGTAGCCGTTAATGTCCGCGGTCATCGCCGATCTGACGCGAAGTCCGTAAGGCTCTGCGAATTTCCCGGCTCTCGCGACCATCTCGGCAAGCAGCTCGTATTGGATGAGCTCCGTCATGTTCAAGTACGTGCCTGACAGCTCGATATCGCCTCTGCGCAGGGCGTCGACGAACTTTTCCTTTTCTTCGTCCGTAGCTTCCTCCAGAAACTTCTCGACGGCCCAGAACGTCTCGCAGGTCCACTTGAAGCCCTTCCACTCCGGACGTTCTCCCTTATGCGAGGCTTCGCAGATGTCCACCGCTTGCCTGATGAAGTCGACGTGGTATTGCTCGATCTTTTCCTGTCTTTCCGTGTAACCGATATCGGTGTGAGAGTGATGAATCATATAAATTTTCCACTTTTTTCCGCCGGTTTGCATGGACTCGCTCCCCTAATGTGAGATGTTCACTTCTATACTTTCGACCAGTATATCGTCGGGGGGAATGGATCGGTAGACCACATTTTTTCGATTCGTATCGGTTTTTTTCGTTATTGGACGGCCGTATTGATAAGCCCGTACACGCCAAGAAGCGTACTGGACAACGTATCGCGGCTGACCCGAATTTCGGCATGCAACCCGGCGGGCGCCGCCGCCTCCCGGAAAGCGGGGGCGAACAGATGCGCGCTCTTGGAAATCTGGCCGCCGAGGACGATGCGATCGGGCTGGAAGCGGAGCAGCGAAGGGATCAGGATGTCCGCCATCTGCCGCCCAAATTCCTCGAACAGCCGCTGCGCCTCCTTGTCGCCTCCGTCCGCCAAACCGGCCAGCTCCAGAACGTCCAGACGTTTCGCGTCCAGACCATGCCTGCCGGCCAACTGCAGCACGCCCCTGCGGGAGATATAGTCATCTGCGATCCCTTCCCGGTAAGGAACGGTATAAAGCCAACCTTCAGGCGGCACATCGTCGCGCTGCTTTACCAGTCGTCCGCGATCCAGAAAGCAAGAGCCCAGCCCCGTTCCGATCGTCAAGCAGACGGCGCGATCGGCGCCCTCCGCTGCGCCGCCGGGGCCAGACTCGCCAAGGCCGAACAGCGCCGCGTCGTTCTCGAAGGCGATGCGGAAATGGGGCGCAAGTCTCCCTCTCGTCCGCCCGTCCGAGCGCAGCGCTTCCCCGAGCAGTTGGCCGACCGGCAGCCCGTAGAGCGAGTCGAACTTGCCCAACCCGCGAATATAGCTGACGCCTTCCTCGTAATCGAACGGTCCTGGAAAGGCGACCCCCAGCCCGTCCGCCGCAGCATCCGGCCCGACTTTGGCGAGGATGTCCGCAAAGATGTCTGTAAAACGGGCAATCATCGGCCCGGTCGCCAGATCGGCTTGCGACGCGTAGTGACTGACGGTTGCTTGCGCAATCGCCCCATCGACTATCGCGGCAGCTTTAATCTGCGTTCCTCCGACATCGAAAGCGACGATCAAAGAAGATGTCACGCGCTGCACCCCCTACGCTCGGACATAGGCCTTGATCGTTCCTACCGTTTTGCCTTCGCTCGGTCCGCTCGGTCGAATCGTGTAAGAGGCGACGGAAGCCGGCACAATGAACGTCTCGGCATAATGGACGACGAACGGCTCGAACGATCCGTCCGGGCTCTCGACGGTCGCTTCTTCGCCTTCGATCAGATTTAGCATATGGACGCTGCCGTTCTGCGTGTGAACGACGGGTTCGGAGAACCAATGGCGTTTCGTCTCGATGAACTCGAGCTCGTGCAGTCCCGTCCGCTCTTCCTTCCAGCCCTCGCCTTCTCCGATCGGCTCGATGCGGTTCACGCACTCCGACTCGATCCATGGCGCCGTCCGATCCCAGCGAATGACCTGCTCGCCATGCTCCAGATGCACGGGGCGGGGCTTGCCGTCGAGTCCCAACCGATCCCAGTCCCATAGTTTAAAGGTGAAAATGTACGGCGTGGCGCTGATCTCCAGCACCATACAGCCTGCCGCGGAGCAATGCACCGTTCCGGCGGGAATGAGAAAGTGGTCGTGCTTGGCCGCCGGGTACGTATTGATATACTTTTCCGCCGGGAACGAATATCCGCCTTCCTGCGCCTTGCGCAGATCCGCCATCATCTCCTCGGGAGCGACGTTCTCCTTAAGTCCAAGGTACACTTGCGCCCCCGGAACGGCATCCAGAATGTAGTAGCTCTCATCCTGGGTGTAGGTCATGCCGAATCGGTCGCGAATATACTCCGTCGTCGGATGGACTTGCAGGCTTAGAGGCTGACCGCCGATCGTGTCCAGGAAATCGAACCGGATCGGGAACTCCGCGCCGAAACGCGCGTAGACCTTCTCGCCGAGCAACTCGACCGATCGGAAGAACACCAGATTGATCGCCGGCAACTCGAGGCGAATCGGGCCGTACTGAAAGTATAGGCTGTTCTCCTCCGGCACGCCGTCGAATCCCCAGGCATAGGGATGTTCGCGCTTGGGCAGATCGACCCGCTCTTCCAACCAAGTCCCCCCCCATACGCCTGGATCGAAATAGGGAACCAGCCGGAACGGCCGCCTCGACGCCTGGGCCAACCCTTCGAACAGCGCCTGACGGGTGACCATCTTGGGCGAATCCTTAGCGTTCGTATCCAGATAGTAGTCGATTCCGCCGAGCCGCTTCTTCTTCAGCCGGTCCGCCATGCGCCATTCGAAGAAGAAGCCCCGCTTGTACAAGCGCAGGATATCGTCCTCCTGACGTCCCGCGCGCCAGTTGCCGATTTCTTTCGAGCGGAAGCGCTGCTGGATCTCCCAACGCGCCAGATCGGCATAGAGGAACAAGTCACCCCGAGCGATCAGCGAAGCGCCGAACCCGATGACGAGCACGATGCCTTCCCCCGCCGCATCGATCCGGCTTCGCAAGACGTCGATCCGCTCCGGATCATAGAACTCTTCGATCTGGAACGGCGCCATATAACCGAAGACGCGGTCATCCGTCAGATAACGTTCGACTTTGCTATCCACTTCATCGGGAGCCAGCGCCGCTTCCTCGGCTTGAACGATCGTTACCGGTTCGAGCGACTGTCGGCATCCCGCTATGATTTCCTCCTGCCGAACGCCGGGGTAACATTCTAGAACGACCACGGTTTTTCTCTTCCCCAGACGCTTGACCGCGGCGGCGAGCTCGCGACCGATCGCTTCGTACCCCTCCCAGGCCTCATCTTCCCGTCCTCGAATGGCGACAATGGGTTCTTTATCATAGCGAGATGACATGATAACAGTGCAACTCCTTTGTGTTGGTTTATCATAAGATAACATAAACTAACACAAATAAACATAGTCATCATCAATATTTACCACCAATGATTCGGAAACAGACGCCGCAGCCTCTAAACGATGTGGAGCTCCGCGCCGCTCTCCTCAATGCGTTCCCGATCTCCTTGTTGTAAGCCGCTATCCGTTACGAAAACATGGATGTCCGCCAAGGTCGCAACCGGCGAGAAGTAGCGCTTGCCGATTTTGGAGGAGTCGAGCAGCATCACGACCTTATTCGCGGAGCGGATCATCATTTTTTTGACTTGCGTATCCATTAGATTCGGATCTGTAAAACCCGCTTCCGGCGAATAGCCGAGCGCGGACAAGAACAGCGTATCGGCATGAAAGCGCGAGAAGAATTCCTCCGCCACCGGGCCGACGAACGTGCCGGATACGTCCCTGAACATGCCCCCGCAACAAATCATCTGTCGCCTGTCGGTTGCGTAGGGACGGAACCAATTCAGCGTATCGATTCCGTTCGTGAGCAGCGTTAGCTGCTCCAGATGGCACAGCCGCTCCGCCATGCGCGACACCGTCGTACCGTTCTCCAACACGATGGTATCCCCGCTATGCACAAACATCTGCGCAGCATACGCGGCCAACCGTTCCTTGACGTCCCGATTGATGGCCTGCTTGACAGTAATTTCCGGCTCGTCCAGGACGATTCCCTGCGTTTGTTCTTGGTAGACTGCCCCGCCGTGGGAACGACGTATCCGATGTTCTTGCTCCAGCGCGTTCAAATCGCGTCGAATGGTCATCTCCGAGACACCGAAACGATCGCTCAGCTCTTTTAATGTAGCAGCGCCTTTGTCGGCCAGATAGGCTAACAACGCTTGTTTTCTTTGTAAGGGTAGCATAACGGCACCTCGTCTTTTCTCCCATTCTAACACAAATGAACATCATCCAGCTGTAAGAAAGACCCTTCCGAAGAAGGGCCATTCGTGTTTACCATAGGTTCCTAATGGATGGGGGGTCGCCGTTGGATTCCCCGACGCTGCCATCTAGGCTCCCCAACCTAATGAAAGCGTAAATACGCCTATCACAGCCATCACATCCATTGCATAATGAACGATCATGATCGGAAGAAGCCTCCGGATTCTCACAAAAATGAAAGCCACGGTTAACGCTAGCGGGATCATTGATACAAAATGCCACAACATAAAACGAAAATCCATTAGGGTAACCGGCAAGGTGACATGCTGGAACGCTAGAAAGGAGGCACATAAAAACACAGCGATTCTCGTTGATCTCATAGCCTTTTCTATCTTTGGAAAACTATAACCCATATACGTTGGAAGCTCCGCCAATGCATTCGTTAACGGAAAGAAGATCAATGCCAGAATCGCTGCCCATACAGGTAAAGACTGAATCATCGTATCCGGCGGTTGTAAAGTTCCATTTATGAGAAAGCCAAAGCCACTAAATCCAATCCCGCCCGCAATTCCCCCCGCGAGGAAAATCCACCACACCTGCTTGATATCCCGCCATAATTTCGTGCGGTCAAAATGAATTCGTTCTAAATACGTCGTACCGTCTCTCCTAGCTAGAAGACTTAATAGCATGAAACCGGTAAGATTGGTCGCTACGGCATAAAATGGCCACCATGCGACCGATTCTTCCCAAGACAAAGCAAATATGAATATCGCTAACAGTTGCATCGAGCCAAATAAGACTGTTCTAGATAATAACATGATAAACGGGAAAACCAGGCTCTTCCCCATGAAATTCCCCTTCCTTCCGATCCAGTTTCCCTTGCATGACTCATCTTACGTGATGGAGCTCAGGCGCAAACCGCAAACTTTTAGCGTCGTACCGCAAAAATTGGGGGTACGTCCGCAATTGTCTTGCAGCTAGTCCATTGGAACATCACTTATCCAATCTCTTCTCCAGTTCCGCCAACACCTTTTCTAGCAACTGAGTTTCTTCCGTCATCGCCGAAAGTTTTTCACTTTTCAACACGCAAGAATGTTTTATGTCCGTTACATGCGTAAAACCCGAGCGGAACTATTTCAAGATCGCTCGGGTTTCTTTTCTATACTGGTTCTGAACGGCTGCCCTGGTGGACGGTGTCGCCCCTTTCCGAACGACAACGACGTCCTTCCCGTTATGCGTCTCTTTCCAGGCATAGTTGTGGTGATTATGAACTTCAAGATCCGCCTGCGTCCCCAGAATGGACAGCACTTGCCCAATGACATAGTCCCGGCCCGCGTAGGCGTAGCGACCAGCCAGCTTCATCGCTCGGTAATACATATCTCCAAGCACGCTGCTCAGCTCCAGCAGGGTCGGCGTTTGGTCCATCTTCTCGCCCGGAGCATTCGCGAGAAACTCTCGACCGGCTGCCAAGTTCAGAAACCGCTTGCCGTCTTATGCCCGAATCCCCTGCTTCCAAAATGATTCGCTTCCGCTATGCAATCGGCCACCCCCGGATCCACATTGAAATCGCCGCCACTAGTAATGCCATTGCGAAACAACGTCGCATGGATTACCCGATCATGAAAGGAGACGCGCAAGAGTCGTCCCGGCGTCTCGTCGTCAATTAACACATCTTCCCCTGAAAAGCCTCTATAAGTCGCCTCCGCCGCTTAACCGACGCCGACCAAAGCCGCCTTGATCGCCGAGTTGACCGACGCCCTCGAGCCCCTCCTCGATCAGCTCCAGCACTCGCTCGCGTCCGACGAGGCTCTCGAGCAGCTGCAGCGCCCGCAGATCCTGCATCGCTTCTTGCAGAACTTCCAGCCGGATCGACTCGACCGGTCCCTCTTCGCCCGGGTACACCAGGAACGCGTCCCCGGACGGGAAGCTGCTGCCGCATCCGTCACGCGATACGGGTCGATCGCCCGAAGCGAATATTGCGTATTCCAGAAGTTATAGCCCCAATGCAAAAATCCGGCCACTCGAAACTTGTAAAGCTGAACGCCGAGGATGCGGTTGCGGGCGGAAGGCATAATCGCCCGTTATTTCAAGAAGCAAGGGAAAGAAATGTAATTTGCGAATTATGCACACAATACACAGAGAATCCCACCGAATCATCGGACGGAAAGGACGTGTATGACGTGAATACGAGGCGGAACATCGCGCTTTTGACCCTTCTTCTCTTATTAACGATTTGTCTTGTCCGGCTCCTCCTCGCGCTCCAGACCGTTCGATCGCTGGTGGCCGAAGGCGAAGGCCTTGGTTACACGGCGCCTAAAACCTGCAGAGCGGTCCTGATTTCGCAGGAAGTGAACAACCCTTATTGGAAAGCTGTCGAAAACGGGGCGAGGGACGCCGCAGCGCGCGGCGGCTGGAGCTTGCAGTACGTCGGGCCGCAACGCATCGACCCCGAAGAGCAACGGCGTCTGCTTGAGAAGGCTATCGCGAGCCGGGCGGACGCCGTCCTGCTGCAAGGCACGGGGGACCCGCGTTACCGCGGGCTCATCGACGAGGCGGTTCGCTCCGGGATACTCGTCGTCACCGTCGACGCCGACGAACCGAACAGCGGCAGACATGCCTATGTCGGTACGAACAACGTCGAGGCCGGCAGAGCGATCGGCGAACTTGCTGCGACGGGCGGTATGCAAGCCCCCCTCCGGATCGGCGTGCTGATCGGCGACGAACGGGCCCCGAACCAAGCGCAGCGGCTGCAAGGACTGCGCCAGGCGATCGTCGGGTCTCCGGACGTCCAGATCGTACAAGTCGCCTCCTCCTCGATCTCCCGGCTGCGCGCAGCCTCTGCGGCGGAACACATGTTAAGAGACGATCCCGACATCGACGTCATGGCCGGGCTCAGCTCGCTGGACGGCATCGGCATTCTGGAATCGACAACGCGGGAAGGGATGCCGAAGCCTCTCATTTTCGCATTCGACGATCTGCCGGAAACGATCGAAGCCATTCGAGGAGGCGGCATCGCCGCTTCCATCGTGCAGCAGCCGACGCGCATGGGACAGCTCGCGATGGAGCTGGCAATGCGAGGAGCGGATGGGATGTCGGTGCCCGAATATACGTATACGGACATCGATGTGCTCACGATGGAAGAACTGGAATCGGCGGAGGAGGACATTCCGTGACGATTCGCACGAAGTTATTGGTGGTGCTGCCGCTGCTTCTTCTATTCACGAACGTAACGGCGTTGTTCCTCTACCGTACCGGCCAGATGACGCAGTCGAGCTACGAGTCGATGATGGACCGCATCCTGCTTTACAATCGAACCGTGAAACAGGCGGAGCGGTACGTACAGTCTGTCTACGATTATTTGGTCAACCCCAGCGAAACACGCGAGCGGGCGGTACAAGATATGACGGCAGAGACGGCAGCAGCGCGCAAAACATGGGAGAGCGAACCGGCGGGCTTATCCGAAGGCGGGGACCGAATCGGCTTCATGCATCTGCTGGATACGTTATCGGAGCAAGCCGCAAGCGCGATCGTTGCCGGCCGGGAGCTGCGGACGGAGAAGGCGCTGCAGGAATATGAGCAGGCGGAGCGGACGTTGTCCTTCATACGCGAGGACGGATCACAGCTGATCGATAGGGAACTGACGGGGTACGTTCCGATTTTTGCGCGCCTGTCGCAGGAGGTTGCGAAGCTGCATACCTTCGGCGTTTACGTGCTTCTCCTAAATACGCTATTAAGCGTTGCAACCGCGTTCTGGATTTCGCGAAGCGTAACGACTCCGGTCACGCGGCTCGTGCGCATGGCGACGGACTTTTCAGAAGGCAAACGCACTCCCCCCGAAGCGCTTCCGGAGCGGTCGAACGATGAACTCGGCTTGTTGATCGACACCTTCCACCGCATGCAAGACGACGTGACGGCATCTATGGAACGGGAAAAGGCCGGACTCGAAAAGGATCGGATGCTCAAAGAGCTCGAGCTGCAGGCGCTGCAAAGCCAAATCCACCCGCATTTCCTATTTAATACGTTAAACGTCATTTCCAAGCTGGCTTTGTTGGAAGGAGCCGGGAAGACGAGCGATCTGATCGTCTCCCTCTCGGGCTTGATGCGTTACAATTTGCGCCGGCTGGATCGGCCCTCCACACTGCGCGAGGAGCTTCGCCATGTCGAACAATACATAGCGATTCAGCAGGCACGATTTCGGGACAAGATTCGCTTCGAAACCGACATCGCCGAGTCGGTATTGGATGTTCCCCTTCCCGCGTTAACCATTCAACCGATTGTGGAAAATGCGTTCGTTCACGGCATCGAGGACCGTATGGAAGGGGCCGTCGTCCGACTGATCGTGCGCCCCGCAGGGGACGAGGTCCGAATTACGGTTACGGACAACGGGGTCGGCATGAAGCCGGAGACGGTCCAGGCGCTTCTGCGGTTGGAACCGGTACCTGCGGAACAAGAATCGTCCGGGATCGGAGTTCGCAACGTCGTCAAGCGATTGCAATTGTTCGCCGGTCGCGGCGACCTGGTCGACATCGAAAGCCGGATCGGACAAGGGACGGCCATTACGCTGAGGCTGCCGGTCGGAAAGGGGGAAACCGATGATCCGCTTATTGATCGCGGATGACGAGCCGCTGGAGAGGGAAGGCTTAGAATGGATCGCGCGCGCCGCATTGCCCGATACGTTCGAGTTTTATCATGCGGAGAACGGCCGGCAGGCGATCGCGCTGGCCGAGGAGCGGCGGCCCCATATCGTCTTTATGGACATTAACATGCCGGGCATTCAAGGGTTGGCGGCGCTCCGGGAAATCAAGTCGATCGTTCCGGACATGCAGATGGTGCTCGTGACCGCGTACGATTATTTCGCGTACGCGCAAGAAGCCGTCTCGCTCGGCGTGAAAGAATATATCGTGAAACCCGCGTCCCGCGAGCAGATCGAGGCGACGCTGCGGCGCATCGTCGCGCAGATGGAACAAGACCGCGGACGGCGGGAGACGGAGCTCGACCTGATGCACCGGGTATCGCAGCTCGAGCCGATCGTCGAGAACGAACTTGCGTTATCCCTCATGGTCGATCAAGTGCAAGCGGCCGACACGGAGGCGCTGTCCGATTGGCTCGCTTTCCCGCTCGACCGCGGGTGCGCCTTGATCGCGGCGTTCCCGAAGCAATCTTACGAGAACTACGGCAAAGATATGTACATTGCGGTTCGAAGCTTCGCGAAGACGCACCCCTTCCAGAGCGTCGTCAGCTCGCTGATCGACCGTCATATGACAGTGTTCTTTCGGCTCCCCGTCCCATCGGACGGCGGGTCGCGGGAGGAAGAAATAGAAGCGTTCGGAAACAAGCTCGCCGCGTTACTCCTTCGACAATTCGGGGTGACGGTGTCCATCGGCATTGGTACGACGCAAGAGCGTGCAGCCGGCTTTCGAACGTCGTACTTCGAAGCGGTGTTCGCTTCGACGTTTGTCGGGAACGAAGGCGGCGTCAGCTTGTTCGAGAAAATCGCCCGGTCCGGCGAACCATCCGTTACGCTGCTCGGGGGATCGGGCGGCGTGGAACAACGAAGCTATGTCGTATCCGCGCTTCAGCGCATTCGGGAGGAACGGGAGCGGCGAACCGTGTCCGTATTGGATCGGGCGAAGCAGTATATCGCCGATCGGTTTACGAGCGACATCTCGTTAGAGGAAGCCGCGGGGCACGTTCACTTGCATCCTCAGTATTTCAGCAAATTGTTCAAGCAGCAAACGGGAGAAAGCTTCACGGATTACGTGACACGGCTTCGGATCGAGAAAGCCAAGGCGCTCATCGCGTCCGGATCGTTCAGCTTGAAAGAAATTTGCTTCGAGGTCGGGTATAAGGATCCCAATTATTTCAGCAGAGTGTTCAAAAAAGTGACCGGCTTCACGCCTACGGAATACCGTGAAGCGCGCCCCAATAATCAGTAATCCCCCTTGTCTTTGCCATGCGACAAGGATTTTTATCGGCAAGCACCTTACGATTGTGCTACCTTTCTCCTGCGCCACCCGCTCTGGACGGCGGAGCGTCATAGAAATGCGGCAAGTGCTCGAAGGAATGCAGACGATCCTTCCGATGAACGCCGATGCGCCGTGCTATAATGGCTTGGCTAGTCATCATAGGCATCAATCATAGGAAGGTGGAACACGGTATGCAAGCCTCTGTACCGGCTTCGAAAGAGCTGCAACATACAAATTCTAATCTCAAATTCGTATCGCTGATCTCCGGCATCGCGGCGATCGGCGGGTTGTTGTTCGGTTTCGATACGGCCGTCGTTTCCGGCGCTATCGGGTTTATGCAGCAGCGGTTCGCTTTAGATGAGTTTCAAGTCGGCTGGGCCGTGTCCTCTCTGATCGTCGGCTGTATCGGGGGCGCGGCGGCCGCCGGCCTCCTGAGCGACCGGTTCGGACGGAAGAAGGCGATCATTGCGGCCGCGATCTTGTTTATCGTCGGTTCGCTCGGCTCGGCCATCGCGGGAACCTTTTCCTGGTATATCCTTGCTCGCATGGTCGGGGGCGTCGGCATCGGCATCACCTCCACGTTGTGCCCGCTGTACAACGCGGAAATCTCCCCGGCCAAGTACCGAGGCAGACTCGTCGCCCTGAACCAGTTGGCGGTCGTAACAGGCATTTTCGTCGTTTATTTCATTAACTCTTATATTGCCGGCCTCGGCGACCAAGCATGGAACGTGTCGACCGGCTGGCGATGGATGTTCGGGGTGGGCGTCCTTCCTGGCATTCTTTTCCTCGCCTTGCTGTTCTTCGTGCCGGAAAGCCCGCGTTGGCTGATCAAGCAGGGCCGCGCGGCTGAAGCGCTTCCCGTGCTGATCAAGATTCACGGCGAAGAGCTCGCGA
The DNA here is from genome assembly GCF_031177825.1 of Paenibacillus sp. Classification (GTDB taxonomy): domain Bacteria; phylum Bacillota; class Bacilli; order Paenibacillales; family YIM-B00363; genus Paenibacillus_AE. The sequence continues at coordinate 363,162 of NZ_JAPSKE010000005.1, forward strand.
AGAAAGAAGTGCTCGAAATTAAAGAATCGTTCCGTCAAGACGCCGGACCGCTGCGCGACTTGCTTCGCCCGGGCCTTAGGCTCGCGCTGTTCGTCGGCATCGGTCTCGCCGTGCTGCAGCAGATCACCGGCATCAACGCCGTCATGTATTACGCGCCGGAAATCTTTAAAGCGACCGGCGCAGGCACGAACGCTTCGCTCGTGCAGACGATTCTTGTCGGCTTCATCAATTTCGCGTTTACGATTTTATCCATCTGGCTCATCGACAAGGTCGGCCGCAAAGCGCTGCTGCTTGTGGGTTCGACGGTCATGACCATCAGTCTTGCGGCGATCGGGACGGCCTTCTACACCGGTCATACGTCAGGGTCGCTCGTCCTGTTCTTCGTCTTGACCTACGTCGCAGCGTTTGCCGTGTCGCTCGGTCCGGTCGTCTGGGTGATGTTGTCCGAAATTTTCCCGAACCGGTACCGCGGACGGGCGACCGCCATTGCCTCCATGGCGCTCTGGTTCGCCGACTATGTAGTGTCCCAATCGTTCCCGCCTCTGCTCTCGTTCGCAGGGCCCGGCGTGACGTTCTGGGGATTCGGCTTCATGTCGTTGGTTACACTCCTCTTCACCTGGAAGCTCGTCCCTGAGACGAAAGGCAAGACGCTTGAAGAGATGGAATCCCTCTGGAGCTTGAAATAAATAGGCGAAAGGAAACAGTCCGCCCAGGTACCCGGCGGACTGTTTTTTACGTGACGCCGACGCCGTCCTTTGCGGATCTTCTCAGCAACGTGCCTTGACCGTATGTGGTGAGGGCACGTTGGCCGCGATGCCGGTCAATCGCAATGCCAGGGAGAATCCGACTTTTCAAGTTGGAGTCGTATTCCGGTTAGCGTTTTAAATGCAAGGTGTTTTACAGCATACTTCGAACGCCACTCCTCGACGAACGCTCTAGCTTTCGAGGTAGGTGTGGGATTTGGCTAATATCCAGAAGCGAGGCGAAAATTCATGGTTCTTGACAGTCAAGCGATGTTCAAAAGCCCAAGGTGACCACGAAAGAGATTATCCCGTATGATGAAGCCGAAGTCGCCCAGATGCTCCATGCACTTCAAAAGGAGCTCTACCACTGAAGAGTTTTAATCACAGTCGCGCTCACAACCGGTCTTCGTCGCAGTGAGCTTCTTGGTCTCGAATGGAAACACGTTGACTTTAATGCCAGCGTTATTGATGTTAGACAGACGACGATCCATGCACTTAAGGGAGAAGTAATCGTAAAGCAACCTAAAACAAAGAAATCCGTTCGTAAAATTGCTCTCCCGAGAGTGGTTTTTCTTATTCTCCCACCCCGATGGACAACCGTACTATCACGAGCGACCATACTTATGGTTTAGGCTTCGGAACGACTCGGATATGGAAATATTACGACGACGATGAACATTTACGGCCATGCCCTCCGTTTAGCCGATCAATCGGCCGCGGACAAATTCGAATCGCTTTTCACCGCAAAAACAGTACAAGGATAATGAAAGACGCTCGGGTGTGTTCCCAGCGTCTTTTTGTTTGACTAAGGCTTGAAATTTTTTACAGCATTTTTACATCAACAGCATTTTTCGGGAACTGTATTACAAGCTCTAGTCACCCTGTTTATCCAACATCTACAAGGCTTTTTAACCCTCTGTTTCATTCCTGACCACCAACGCCACGCACTCCACATGCCCCGTATTCGGGGGAACACTACCGCTTCGGATGTAATCTGTTATAGTCTGTTGATCGCCCAGCACGCGATGCTGTCGACGGTTGAAGATCGTCATGTTTACAAATCGGAGCCACTGCTCGCACAGGGTCTGTTCTCTGCGCTGCATGCGAATAAGCTCATTTTGTTCTTTGGTACGGGGCACATGGGTGCGTGAACCTCCTTATATAGACCTGCAAATTTGTCAAGTGCCTGCGCGATGCCGAGGTCAAGACATTCCTTCGTGACACGCATCGGCTTCCCTGCCGTCGGCCGACATGCATATAGTTCGGATGCTCGTGCAAGCTTAATGAAAAAAGCAGCTGCCGCTCGGGCAAACTGCTTCATTATGGGTTCAACTAACGTTCTCCGTTAGAACGTGTGGATTACTCAACTGTGCTCCTCAATCAATGAGATTTTCCTTCCTTAAACTCGAAAACTCCGTCGCATAATACGCCATGGCGATGGCCGGTAAGGCGATTCCGATCAGCAGTGCCGCCTCCCAGCCCCCCGTTGCGTAAGCCCATCCCCCTGCCGCTGAGCCGATAGCGCCCCCTAAAAAGAAAATGGCCATATACAAACCGTTAAGCCTACTGCGAAATTCCGCTCCTAAAGAGAAAATCACCCGCTGCCCGAGAACCATGTTGGCGGAAACCCCCATGTCAAGTAAAATCGCCGCAACTACGAGGATGGGGACTGCGAGTGCAGAACTTGATGGAACCAGCAAGGGAAGCAGCCCGGAAAAGATGACGATGGCCAATGCCCATCCCGTAGCCGGGCGAACCCATCCACGGTCTGCCATACGGCCCGCCGCTGGCGCCACAATTGCCCCCATTACCCCGACTAATGCGAACAGAGCGACCTCCTTCTGAGTGAAATGGAACGGCGGACTTGTCAATACCAACGGAACTGTAGTCCAAAACAAACTGAACGTTCCGAATACACAAGCATGATAAATTGCCCTCCGGCGCAATGCCGGTGTCGCCTTCAGCAGATGCAGCATGGAGTGCAGCAGCGCCGGGTAAGCTGTAGCGGTCGAAGGCTTCCTTGAGGGTAGTGCCTTTGCCAATACAAGAGCCAGCGCGAAAATCAATGCTGCGGACATGAAATATATGGCGCGCCAGCCCATATACTCCGCCACCAAGCTTGAAATGGGACGCGCGAGCATAATCCCCAGAAGTAGCCCGCTCATGACGTTGCCCACATTGCGACCGCGCATGGCTTCAGGCGAAAGATGAGCCGCATACGGCACAAGGATTTGTGCTGCTACGGAACCTACTCCGATCACGAGTGAAGCGGTGAGGAACAGGATGGCGCTTTTGATTACAGCGGCAATTGTCAAAACGGCGGCTGTAAGGAGCAATAATGAAAGGATCAACTTACGATTTTCCAGGATGTCTCCCAACGGTACGATAAATAACAAGCCGATCCCGTAGCCGACTTGAGTCAACGTAACGATGAGTGCGGCCGCCCCGGAGGAGAGCCCGATGGTCGAACCGATCGAGCCTATCAATGGTTGAGCATAATAAAGATTTGCCGCTATGATACCGCAAGCGGCTGCCAGGATAAAAATCAGCGAGGGCGAAACCGATTTTTCCGTTGGAATGGAAGCTGAATGCATAGAAAGTCCCCTTTGCTCACCAGAAATTTTTCTGGAACAATCGTTCCGAAATGTGCAAAAAAAATATGTTTTATAGCATTTCCATCACCGTGTCTATCATCTGCTGCATCTTGCTGCGGTCACCCTGCACCTTCGCAACGATATTTATACTATGATTCAGGTTTAAGAGCAGATACGATAAAGTCCTGATATCTTTCTCAGGCATGATTTCTCCCGTCTCCTGACCTTTGCGCAGCAGCTCGTAGAAGGATTTCTCCAACTCGTCAAACCGCTCCCTGATCAACGCATTCAGTTGCTCATCTGGCGAATCCATGCCGACTGCTGCATTAGTAATGAGACAGCCCTTCGGCGACTCGCCGTCCAAGGCGGAATCGATGTGCAGCTCGAAGTACTGCCGGATTCCCGATTTTGCGGATGTCGCATTGACAAGGATGTCCCGTTTGGCTTGCTTCCACTTCTTGTACCAGTTGATCGCCTCGATATAAAGCGTTTGTTTGTCCCCGAACGTTTCGTACAGACTTGATCTGCTAAGATCCATGGCTTCCAACAAATCGGGAATGCTTGTCGCTTCGTAGCCCTTCTTCCAAAAAACGAGCATCGCTTTATGAAGCACCGCTTCTTTATCAAACTCTTTGTAGCGTCCCATGGTTCTCCCTCCGTTTCCGTAGGTACAGTATATATTTTTCCGGAACGATTAGTCCAGTATTTTCTGCAGATATGAAAGTTAGCTCAAGCTGGGGTAAGATGGATTACAGGCTTTTAAGTGAAATTAGTGGACCTCTGCTTTCGATCACCACTTTCCAAAGAATGGCATTTGCTAGGTATTGGTGTAATCTGCCCAGTTCGTATTATGAGGTCAGCCAGTTATTACTGGTTGATCCTTTTTTATTTTAGGGTCGACGATTGCAGGTGGCCGGGTCGAACGTATCTGCCCGTGGGACCTGATCCCGTCAGCTATAATGTTCACCCCCTACTTGTTACTCCCATGTTTGAGGCTGGTTGGGACTCAGATCCCGTATAACAAGCGATGCTATGGAACACAAGGAAGTTTGGGGGCTGCCGGCCAAATAAGCAAAGGGAGAGGGATATGAAACCAGTTATCGGCTTAGATATTTCGAAAACGGAGAGTCATGGACAAGCTTTTCTAGACCGTTTAATGAAAAAGACGGGTCTGTAAAATTAACTGTGTAAACTCTCCGATCTATCTATTAGACTAATAGGAAAGGTTGGATTGGAAGGATGAGCACAGTGGCCCCGAAGTTCAGCAAGGATCAAGTAAAAGCCTTCATTAAA
>NZ_JAPSKE010000048.1 GCF_031177825.1 Paenibacillus sp.
CCGTTCTCCGGCCGCGTCATGACGAAGCTGATCGACAAGGGCTGGAGCCGCGAGCAGGCGTACGACACGGTGCAGCCGCGCGCGATGCAGGCGTGGGAGACGCAGCGCCAGTTCCGCGACATTATCGAGAACACGCCGGAAATCACGGCCGCGCTCAGCCCGGACGAAATCGCCGACGCATTTAACCCGAGCTGGCATCTGAAGCACGTCGACACGATCTTCCGTCGGCTCGAGCTGATCTAAGGGGGCGCGACGACCGTGACCAACCAGCTGCCCGAAGCGATCTCCACCGCGGTTCCGTACGTGCAGGCGCCGCTCGTATATAAAGGGAAGGTACGCGAGCTGTACGATCTTGGGGAGCATTTCCTCATCGTCGTGACCGACCGCATCTCCGCCTTCGACTACATCTTAACCCCGGCCGTGCCGGATAAAGGCAACGTGCTGAACCGCATGAGCGTGCATTGGTTCGAGGAGACGAAGGGGATCGTCGCCAACCACCTCGTCCATGCGGACGTCGACAAGCTCGGCGGTTACGCGACCGATAAAGAAGTATTGAGAGACCGCGTCATGGTAACGAAGAAGGCCCGCCGCATCGACATCGAATGCGTCGTGCGCGGCTACCTCACCGGCGGCGGCTGGCGGCAGTTCCAGAAGACGGGAGCCGTGAACGGCATTCCGCTCGAGCCGGGCACGCGCAAGAACGCGCGGCTGCCGCAGCCGATCTTCACGCCGGCGGCGAAAAACGACGTCGGCCACGATGAAGATATCTCCTTCGAGGAGATGCAGCGGCAGGTCGGCACCGAGCTCGCCGAGAAGCTGCGCGACGTCAGCCTCCGGCTGTACGAGTACGCGCACGGCCGGCTGAAGGAACGAGGCATCCTCTTAGCGGACTGCAAGTTCGAGTTCGGCCTGCTGGACGGCGAGCTCATTCTGATCGACGAACTGTTCACGCCGGATTCCTCGCGCTTCTGGGCGGAGGAAAATTACGCGCTCGACATCGAGATCGACTCGATGGACAAGGAGCCGGTGCGCACGTACCTCGCGAACTCCGATTGGGACAAGGAAAGCGTGCCGGGCCCGCTGCCGGACGACGTCGTCGCCGAAACGACGAAGCGGTACAGAGAAATTTATCGCCGGATTACCGGCGTAACGCGATAACATTTTCTAGAGGAGGCTGGACGAGAGCCATGAAAGCGACGGTATTCGTAACGGTGAAGGAAAACGTGCTCGACCCGCAAGGCAAGGCGGTGCAAGGCGCGCTGCATTCGATGGGCTTCGACGAAGTCGGCGAAGTGCGCATCGGCAAGTACATGGAGCTGAATCTCGATACGAACGACGCGAAGGTCGCCGAAGAACGCGTGCGCACGATGTGCGAGAAGCTGCTCGCGAACACGGTCATCGAGGACTACCGCTTCGAACTGAAAGGGGAGTAAAGCATGTCGGCTATGGACGCAATGAACGTAGCGGTGCTCGTCTTCCCGGGCTCGAACTGCGATATCGACTGCTATAAGGCTGTCGAGCATACGATCAAGCAACCGGTCGAATACGTGTGGCACCAAGCGACGGACTTGTCGAAGTTCGACTTGATCCTCGTGCCGGGCGGTTTCTCGTACGGCGACTACTTGCGGTCGGGCGCGATCGCCCGGTTCTCGCCGGTCATGGAGGAAGTGCGCAAGGCGGCGGAAGCCGGCAAGTACGTGCTCGGCATCTGCAACGGCTTCCAGATTTTGCTCGAATCCGGTCTGCTCCCTGGCGCGATGCGCCGTAATAACTCGCTGAAGTTCAAGTGCGCGCCGACGACGTTAGACGTCGCGAACAACGACACGGCGTTCACGCGCGACTACGCGGCGGGCGAGAAGATCCAGATCCCGATCGCGCACGGCGAAGGCAACTACTACTGCGACGACGAGACGCTCGCGCGCCTCGAGGCGAATCGGCAAGTCGTGTTCCGCTACAGCGGAGAAAACCCGAACGGTTCGGTCCAAGGCATCGCGGGCATTACGAACGAGCGCGGCAACGTGCTCGGCATGATGCCGCATCCGGAGCGCGCGGTCGACAAGCTGCTCGGCTCGGAGGACGGCAAGCGGATGTTCACGTCAATCCTTACAGCATGGAGGGGAACCGCACATGGCGCAGCAACAGCAGGCCGTTAACTTGGAGCCGACCGCGGAGCAAATTCGCGATCAGCAATTATATAAGCAGATGGGCATGACGGACGTCGAATACGAAAAGGTCATCGGCCATCTCGGCGGACGTCTTCCGAACTACACCGAAGTCGGCGTGTTCAGCGTCATGTGGTCGGAGCATTGCTCTTATAAGAATTCGAAGGTCGTTTTGAAAAAGTTCCCGGTCACCGGACCGCGCGTATTAATGGGCCCCGGCGAAGGCGCGGGCATCGTGGACATCGGCGACAAGCAAGCCGTCGTGTTCAAGATCGAATCGCATAATCATCCGTCCGCCATCGAGCCTTACCAGGGCGCGGCGACGGGCGTGGGCGGAATTATTCGGGACATTTTCTCGATGGGGGCTCGTCCGGTTGCGTTGATGAATTCCCTTCGCTTCGGCCGGCTCGAGAACGAACGCGTGAAGTACTTGTTCGAGCACGTCGTGTCCGGCATCGCCGGCTACGGCAACTGCATCGGCATTCCGACGGTCGGCGGCGAGATCATGTTCGACGAGTCGTACGAAGGCAACCCACTCGTCAACGCGATGTGCGTGGGCCTCATCGACCACGACGACATTCAACGCGGCGTCGCCCAGGGCATCGGCAACCCGGTATTCTACGTCGGTCCGGCGACCGGCCGCGACGGCATCCACGGCGCGACGTTCGCGTCGGAGGAGCTGACGGCGGAGTCCGAGGCGAAGCGCCCGGCGGTACAGGTCGGCGATCCGTTCATGGAGAAGCTCGTCATGGAAGCTTGCCTCGAGGTGATCGACCGCGGGCTCGTGCTCGGCATTCAAGATATGGGCGCGGCGGGATTGACGTGCTCGTCCGCGGAGATGGCGTCGAAGGCGGGCAACGGCATGGAGCTGTGGTTAGATAAGGTGCCGCAGCGCGAGCCGGGCATGACGGCGTACGAGATGATGCTCTCCGAATCGCAGGAGCGCATGCTGTTCGTCACGACGCCGGACAAGGAAGCCGCGGTCAAGGAAGTGTTCCACCGCTGGGGCTTGTTCTGCGAAATCGTCGGCAAGGTGACGGACACGGGACGATTGACGTTGATTCATCGCGGCGAGGTCGTCGGCGACATGCCGGTCACGGCGCTCGTCGACGATTGCCCGATGTACCACAAGCCATCGGCGGTCCCTGCTTATTATGAAGCGAATGCTTCCGTCGATACGCTGCGGTATGAAGAGGTGACGGATATCGAAGGCGCGCTGCTCAAGGTGCTTGCGTCGCCGACGGTCGCGTCGAAGGAATGGGTGTACGGGCAGTACGACCATATGGTGCGTACGGCGACGGTCGTGCGGCCGGGCTCGGACGCGGCGGTCGTTCGCGTGGACGGGACGCGCAAGGGTCTCGCCATGACGACGGACTGCAACGGCCGGTACGTCTATCTCGACCCGGAAGTCGGCGGACGCATCGCCGTCGCGGAAGCGGCGCGCAACGTCGTCTGCTCGGGCGGCGAGCCGTTGGCGTTGACGGATAACCTGAACTTCGGTTCTCCGGATAAGCCGGAAATTTTCTGGCAGCTCGAGAAGGCGACGGACGGCATGTCCGAAGCTTGCCGCGTGTTGGATACGCCGGTCATCGGCGGCAACGTGTCGTTGTATAACGAAAACGCGCGCGGCGCCATCTACCCGACGCCGGTCATCGGCATGGTCGGTCTCGTGCACGACGTCGAGCATGTAACGACGCAGGCGTTCAAGAGCGAAGGCGACGTCATCTTCCTGCTCGGCGAGACGTACGCGGAGCTCGGCGGCAGCGAATTCCAACTGGTCGTGCACGGCGTGACGGAAGGCCGTCCTCCGGTCATCGACCTGCAGGTGGAGAAGCAGCTGCAGAAGGCGGTCTTGTCCGCGATTCAAGGCGGCTTGGTCTCCTCCGCGCACGACTTGTCCGAAGGCGGCCTCGCCGTCGCGTTGGCCGAGAGCTGCATCAGCGGCGGCATCGGCGCGAACGTGGACTGGAAGATCAGCGGACTGCGGAACGACGTGGCGCTGTTCAGCGAATCGCAATCGCGTCTGCTGCTCTCGTGCCGTCCGGAACAAGCGGACGCGCTGCAGATGCACCTCGTGGAAGAAGGCGTGCGCGCGACGCGGATCGGGACGGTCGGCGGAACGAAGCTGAACGTGATGGTGAACGGATCCGCGGTGCTCGACGTCGACGTGTCGACTTTGGAAATTACATGGAAGGACGCGATCCCGTGTCTGATGAAGTAATGTCGTCAGCGTCTCGGAAACCGCATATGGATTCTACCCTGCAGCTGTGGACGGGCGACTACTTCAACGAGGGCGCCGACGACCGCGAGTTTTTCGATAAGCTTCGCGAGGAATGCGGCGTGTTCGGCGTATGGAACCATCCGGACGCTTCGTCGCTCTGCTACTACGGGCTGCACGCGCTGCAGCACCGCGGCCAGGAGAGCGGCGGCATCTGTACGGTGCATCGTCGCGAGTTCCACTACCATCGCGGCATGGGGTTGGTCAAGGAAGTGTTCGACCAGCCTCGTCTCGAATCGCTGCCGGGCAAGGTCGGCATCGGCCACGTTCGGTACTCGACGGCCGGCGAGAGCAAGCTCGCGAACGCGCAGCCGCTCGTGTTCAAGTGGCGCGACGGCGATCTCGCGATCGCGACCAACGGCAACATCGTGAACGCGCCGGACATCCGGCGCGAGCTCGAGGAAGCCGGCTCGATCTTCCAGACGACGAGCGATACGGAGGTCGTCGCGCATCTCATCGCGCGCTCCAAGGCGCCGTCGATCGAGGAAGCGGTGAAGGAGTCGCTGCGGCGGCTGAACGGCGCGTTCGCGTTCGTGTTCATCACGAACGACAAGATGGTCGCGGCGCGCGACCAGCACGGCTTGCGCCCGTTCGTGCTCGGGCGGCTCGGCGACGCGTGGCTGTTCGCGTCGGAGACGTGCGCGTTCGACGCGGTCGGCGCGGAGTACGTGCGGGACGTGCGCCCGGGCGAGCTGCTCGTGTTCGACGCCGAAGGCGTGCGCGAGGATCGGTTCGCCGAAGCGGCGCCGAAGCGGGCCGTGTGCTCGATGGAGTACATCTACTTCGCCCGCCCGGACAGCGACGTCGACGAGGTGAACATTCACACGGCGCGCAAGAAAATGGGGAAGCGGCTCGCCATGGATTCGTTCGTCGACGCCGACGTCGTCACCGGCGTGCCGGACTCGTCGATCTCCGCGGCGATCGGCTTCGCGGAGCAGACGGGCATCCCGTACGAGCTCGGCTTGATCAAGAACCGCTACACCGGTCGGACGTTCATCCAACCGTCGCAGGAGCTGCGCGAGCAAGGCGTGAAGATGAAGCTGTCCGCGGTGCGCAAGGTCGTCGAAGGCAAGCGCGTCGTCATGATCGACGACTCGATCGTGCGCGGCACGACGTCGCGGCGCATCGTGAACTTGCTCCGGGAGGCGGGCGCCGTCGAGGTGCATGTGCGGATTACGTCGCCGCCTTTCGCGAACCCTTGCTTCTACGGCATCGACACGCCGACGCGGGGCGAGCTGATCGCCTCCTCGAAGTCGGTGGAGGAGATTCGGCAGCTGATCAACGCCGACTCGCTGTACTTCCTGAGCAAGGAAGGCTTGACGGAGTCGATCGGCGCTTCGGGCGCTCCGTCGGACGCCGGCTTCTGCATGGCGTGCTTCGACAACTGCTACCCGACGCTGTCGGAGGAAGAAGCGGAGAAGGCGACCGTCGCGAAATGCTGATTACCGGCATCTACGGCGCAAATAGGGAACAGCAATGTTCCCTATTTTGTCCGCTGCGGCCGTAAAGAGGCGAATAGCGGACAGGAATGTTCCTTATTCGGCTCAATCTCATCGATGATTACGTGATTTCGTATGAATAGCGAACATTGATGTTCTCTATTTGGCATTATTCGCTGCTATACGGAGAAATAGAGAACATTCATGTTCCTTATCCGGCAGTACAACCTTATGTGAGGTGACTTGGCTCGTGTCAGAAGCGTATAAGCAAGCCGGCGTGAACATCGCCGCCGGCAACGAAGCGGTAGAGCGGATGAAGCGCCACGTGGCTCGTACGACGCGCCCCGAGGTGATCGGAGGTCTCGGCGGGTTCGGCGGACTGTTCGCGATGGATCGCGAGAAGTATAAGGAGCCGATCCTCGTCTCGGGTACGGACGGCGTGGGCACGAAGCTGAAGGTCGCGTTCGCGGCGGACAAACACGATACGGTCGGCATCGACGCCGTGGCGATGTGCGTCAACGACATCGTCGTGCAAGGCGCGGAGCCGTTGTTCTTCCTCGACTACTTAGCCGTCGGCGTGCTGGAGCCGGGCAAGGTCGAGCAAATCGTCGCCGGCGTGGCCGAAGGCTGCGTTCAAGCGGGCTGCGCCTTGATCGGCGGCGAGACGGCCGAGATGCCGAGCATGTATCAAGACGGCGAATACGACATCGCGGGCTTCACCGTCGGCGTCGTCGAGAAGTCCAAGATGATCGACGGCAGCGGCATTCGGCCGGGCGACGCGATCATCGGACTCGCGTCGAGCGGCGTGCACAGCAACGGATTCTCCCTCGTGCGCAGACTGCTGCTCGACAGCGGTAAGTACGGCGTCGGCGACGTCGTTCCGGCGCTCGGCGACGGCGTGACGCTCGGCGAAGCGCTGTTGGCGCCGACGCGCATCTACGTGAAGCCGGTGCTTGCGCTGATCGAGAAGGTCGCGGTCCGCGGCATGGCTCATATCACGGGCGGCGGCTTCATCGAAAATATCCCGCGCGTGCTGCCGTCGAACGTCAATGCGCACATCCGACTCGGCTCTTGGCCGATGCCGCCGATCTTCGGCTTGCTCCGCGCCGAGGGCGCTTTGACGCATGACGACTGCTACCGCACGTTCAATATGGGCATCGGCTACGTGATCGTCGTGCCGGCGGACGAGCGCGACGCAGCGCTGAACGCACTGCGCGAGGCGGGGGAGACGCCGTACGAAATCGGGGTCGTCACCGAAGGCACGGGCGTAGTCACGTTCGAAGGGACCGAAGCGTAAATGGCGCGCAAGCACGTAGCCGTCTTCGCTTCGGGCTCCGGCTCGAACTTCGAAGCGGTGGTCTCGGCGGTCGCCGGGGACGCCGCTTCTCCTTATGAAGTGTCGCTGCTCGTCTGCGACAAGCCCGGCGCCGCGGCGATCGGGCGCGCGGAGCGTCTCGGCGTGCCCGTCTACGCGGTGCGCCCGAAGTCATATCCCTCGCGCGAAGCGTACGAGGCGGACGTCGTGCGCGAGCTGCGGTCGCGCGGCATCGACTTCGTCGTGCTGGCGGGCTACATGCGGTTGATCACCGCCACCTTGCTCGACGCCTACCCGAATCGGATTCTTAACATTCATCCTTCCTTGCTGCCCGCCTTCCCGGGGCTGCATGCGGTCGAGCAGGCGCTGGAGTACGGCGCTAAGGTGGCTGGCGTGACGGTGCATTTCGTCGACGGCGGCATGGACAGCGGGGCGATCATCGCGCAGGAAGCGATCCCGGTGCAAGCCAGCGACACGGCGGAGACGTTGTTCCCGCGCGTGCAGGAAGTCGAGCACCGACTGTACCCGGCCGTCGTGCGCGCCTTCGCGGAGGATCGCGTGCATCTCGACGGCCGCCGCGTCACGGTTGAAGGCGGGTTAGGATTGTAAGTGTTCCTGCCGGGAGCGGGGATGTCTCTCCGAGCTTCTTTCCGACCTGATTTCCTTAGCTCAGAACACCCACGGCGGCGGTACGATGCGAATCATCAACGGGGCGAATCATTCGCGCCGCGAAAGATAAACCCCGTGAAGGCAGCGGGGGAACCATACATTTTCCTAGGAGGTACTATTGTGGCGAACAGAAGAGCGCTCATCAGCGTATCGGACAAGACCGGCATCGACGCGTTCGCGGCGGAGCTTGTAAAGCTCGGCTTCGAAATCATCAGCACCGGGGGGACCAAGACGCTGTTCGAGAGCAAAGGCATTCCGGTCACCGGCATCAGCGACGTAACGGGCTTCCCGGAAATTCTCGACGGACGCGTGAAGACGCTGCACCCGGCGGTCCACAGCGGACTTCTCTCCGTACGCGACAGCGAGGAGCATCAGCAGCAAATGAAGGAGCTGAACCTCGGCTACATCGATCTCGTGGCGGTCAACCTGTACCCGTTCCAGGCGACGATCTCGAAGCCGAACGTAAGTTACGAAGACGCCATCGAAAACATCGACATCGGCGGCCCGTCCATGCTGCGCAGCGCCGCGAAAAACCACGCGTTCGTGACGGTCGTCGTCGACGCGACGGATTACCCGCAGGTGCTCGAGGAGCTGAAGGCGAGCGGCGACACGACGCTCGACACCCGGAAGAAGCTGGCTGCCAAGACGTTCCGCCACACCTCCGCCTACGACGCGCTCATCGGCGACTACCTGACGACGAAGCTCGGGGAGACGCTGCCGGAGCGAGTGACCGTTACTTACGAAAAGGTGCAAGACCTCCGCTACGGCGAAAACCCGCATCAAGCGGCCGCCTTCTACAAGAAGCCGCTCGCGGGCGCGGGCAGCCTGGCGAACGCGCAGCAGCTGCACGGCAAGGAGCTGAGCTACAACAACATCAACGACGCGAACGCGGCGTTGCAGATCCTTCGCGAGTTCACGGATGAACCGGCCGCCGTCGCGGTCAAGCATATGAACCCGTGCGGCGTGGGGATCGGCTCTGACATTTTCAACGCATATACGAAGGCTTATGAAGCCGACCCGACATCGATTTTCGGCGGCATCGTGGCGCTGAACCGTCCGGTGGACGCGGCGACTGCGGCGAAGCTAAACGAAATCTTCCTCGAGATCGTCATCGCGCCGGATTACGCGCCGGAAGCGCTCGAGATTCTCATGAAGAAGAAAAACATCCGTCTGCTCAAGCTCCCGTTCGTGCCGACGGAGGACAAGTACGTGGTCACGTCTGTCGAGGGCGGCATGTTGTTCCAAGAGACGGACACGAAGCAAATCACCGCGGCGGACCTGAAGGTCGTCACGGAGCGCGCGCCGACTGACGAAGAGCTGAAGCAGCTGCTTTTCGCGTGGAAGGTCGTCAAGCACGTGAAGTCCAACGCGATTGCGCTGGCGAACGACAACATGACGATCGGCATCGGCGCCGGTCAGATGAACCGCGTCGGCTCCGCGCGAATTGCGCTTGAGCAAGCGGGCGAGAAGGCGCAAGGTGCGGCGCTCGCGTCCGACGCGTTCTTCCCGATGGGCGACACGGTCGAGCTCGCGGCGAAGTACGGCGTGAAGGCGATCATCCAGCCGGGCGGCTCGATCAAGGACGAGGAGTCGATCGCGGCGGCGAACGCGGCCGGCATCGCGATGGTGTTCACGGGCGTACGCCACTTCAAGCACTAAGCATAACTGCAATTGTGCAGTAATTACCGGTGGCGGCGGCGTCGGAGCGGGGAGTAACTGCGGAAGTACACTTATTAGTTCGGAAAATGGCACCCGCGGGCCGAATTAGCTGCGCTTTTGCAGGTAAAGGGCCGAATTGGGCGGATTTTCGGGGCGATTGATGTACTTTTGCAGTTATGTCCATCGCTGCACCGATGCTCGTCGCCTCCCTGAACAAGGAGGACGACACGCGCATGAACATTCTCGTAGTAGGCCGAGGCGGCCGCGAGCATACGATCTGCTGGAAGCTGAGCCAGAGCCCCAAGGTGAGCAAGCTGTACTGCGCGCCGGGCAATGCCGGCATCGCGGGCGTAGCGGAGCTCGTCTCCATCAACGAAGGCGAGTTCGACAAGCTGACGGCGTGGGCGAAGGCGAACGCGATCGACCTCGCGGTCATCGGACCGGAGGACCCGCTGTTCGAAGGCATCGCGGACGCATTCGAGGCGGCGGGCATCAAGGTGTTCGGTCCGAGCAAGGCGGCGGCGATCATCGAAGGGTCTAAGTCGTTCACGAAGGACCTCATGAAGAAATACAACATCCCGACGGCGGCGTACGAGACGTTCACGTCGTTCGACGACGCGCTCGCATATGTACGCGCGCAGGGTGCGCCGATCGTCATCAAGGCCGACGGGCTTGCGGCGGGCAAAGGCGTCACCGTCGCGCAGACGCTTCCGGAAGCCGAAGAGGCGCTCCGCACGATCATGCTCGACAAGGCGTTCGGCCAGGCGGGGGATAAGGTCGTGATTGAGGAGTGCCTTTTCGGACAAGAAATGAGCATTCTGAGCTTCGTCGACGGCGAGACCGTTCGCCCGATGCCGGAAGCGCAGGACCATAAGCCGATCTTCGACAACGACAAGGGCCCGAACACGGGCGGCATGGGGACGTATTCGCCGGTGCCGCATCTACCGAAGTCGGTGTACGACGAAGCGGTGCGCACGATCATCGAACCGACGGCCCGCGCGATGGTCGCGGAAGGTCGGACGTTCCGCGGTGTGCTGTTCGCGGGGCTCATGATTACGCCCGAGGGCAAGCCGAAGACGATCGAGTTCAACTGCCGTTTCGGCGATCCGGAGACGCAAGTCGTGTTGTCCCGCCTCGAGTCGGATTTGCTCGACTTGTTCCTCGCGACGGTCGAAGGCCGCCTCGCCGAGGTGCAGCCGAAGTGGAGCGATGACTCCGCGGTATGCGTCGTGCTCGCGGCCGGCGGCTACCCAGGCTCGTATAAGAAGGGCGATGTGATCGAAGGCTTGGACGCGGTGACGGAGTCGACCGTGTTCCACGCGGGCACGGCGCTTGGCGCGGACGGCAGCATCGTCACGAACGGCGGCCGCCTACTCGGCGTCACCGCCACGGGCGCGACGATCGACGAAGCCCGCCGCAAGGCGTACACCGACGTCGACCGCATCCGCTACGAGGGCAAGCAGTACCGGACGGACATCGGCAAGAAGGCGTTGTAAATTATTACAGGATGAGCGTCGTTCCCACTTGGGGAGGCGCTTGTCTTTGATTTTGTTTCGGTGAACCGTATTACAAGTGACACAAATTCATACGAAAACCAGCTGCTTCCACTATTTCAGTGGGAGTAGCTTGGTAGTTGAATAACTACGCTTAAGTTTTTGTAGGAATTGGCTCTGGTATATATTTTTCTAAAGCTTCAGTCATATGGTCACTAAAAGCTATATTCTTTGCTATGTTTATTAACTCTTGTTTCGAGGTTGACTTTTGATATTCAGAGAGGACTAGTTTTAAAATTGAAAAAGCAATTTTAATTTTTTCTTCATCGACATTGTTAGTATCAATTCCTGCAAAGTCGCGATCATTATAGTCTGCTTTATTAAGCAACACTGAAATCAGGATTCTTCCTACATGGAAAGGGTAGTTAGTGGCAATCAGTTCTTCTTGTGTAGTCGTTGTAACCATGCTTCTTAGTGCCCGTTCAACATGTTTCATAATCTCAATGCTCTTCAAATAGATTTCTGGTTGTCTGGTTACAGGAAAAAGACGTCTGTAGTCTTTTTCATTTTTCGTAAGGGTAGTCGGATTGGATCTTGCTTTCGATGGATTTTTTTGTACAAGAGCGGTTAAGCATTGAGATAAGTACTTTATTGATATAATTTTGTTCCTTGGCTTCCCCTGATTCTTGTAAAAGTTTTTCCTTCTATCGTAGTAAAATCCTTTTGAAAGTAAGTATTCCTCAATATTCCTCTGCACTCTATCAGTTGCTCGTAGTGTTGAGGGAGGAACATAATTTTGAGAGTTAGTTGACTTGATTATCGCATCAGATGTTTCTTTCTTCCCTGTTATTACAATTTTAAGAAGGAGTGACCTTTTATCTTCTTCAAACAACCCTTTGGACAGTGCATTAAAAATAGTGTATGAAGTTTGTAGACCATTGACGATTTGAATGTTATCTAGATGGAGTGTCTTTCCAGCCAAAGTACCTTTTTCAGCAATAATTGTTACACCATTATTAAGCCACCAGAAATCAAACTCTGGTTTCCCAGTAACTGTCTCTCCAATCTCTAAATTCACATCAGTATTGTTTTGGTAATCCCTTACATTTGACTCAAATAAATATTTCCGTAGTGTTCCATCTGAATCAGAGAGGAATTTATAATACTCATATAGTGTTGTAGATGCTATATATCCGCCTTGTTCTGCTTGATAATCAATCGTAATCACTCGCTGTTTACCCGTTACTGTGATCCGTATCATAAGCAATGGCAAGTATATTGGAACACCTATCAGAAGCATTGAAATACCAAGTGTTTTGAGCGACTGCCTGGAATTCGCCTCAATTGTAATTCGAGGCTACGGACAGTTCCCTAATTAGAATCAAAGGGAAGTTACAAACTGCTTAAACATATAAGTCCTTCGTAAATCAGATAAATGGAATAACCCCAGAAAATGAAAGTATACTTTCACTTTTCGGGGTTATTCTTTATAATAAACACAAAACGGGAGGTGTTTAGGAACATGAGGGATCTCATAACGGATGCAAGCGTCCTTCAAGTGCTGCGGGGATACAACAAGTGGTGGGAGACCGGAATGGTACCTGATGATTTCGCCAAGCCCGTGAAGCGGTTCGCATACTATGATGCGAAGCAGAGCTTCGAGCATCCTACGATTCGGCGGCACGTCATCTTAACCGGGCCGAGACGCGTCGGGAAATCGACCATAATGTATCAGACGATCCACGATGCGTTGGAGAGACAGGTTCCTGCAAAGAACATCCTATACGTGTCGTTCGACCACCCGATGCTGAAGATTTCGGAGATCGACCGCATTCTCAAGATTTTCATTAACAATGTAGCCATCGACGAGAACATCTATCTGTTCTTGGATGAGATTCAATATGCGCAGGACTGGAACAGCTGGTTGAAGACGATCTACGATCATCAACCGAGCTACCGGGTTATGGCCACAGGTTCGGCAAGTCCGGCACTAAGCGACAAGATGCCGGAGAGCGGCGTCGGTCGTTGGGTGCAGATTCGGATTCCCACGCTTTCGTTCTATGAGTATCTTGAACTGCGCGGGATCGAGGTCGCGACTCTGCCCGACAAGATCAAACCAACCGCTCTAAGCGAGCTGAGCGCAAGGGATCTGAACGATCTAATGGGCAAGCTGCAGCCGTTGGAGAGACATTTTCACCGGTATCTTCTAATTGGAGGGTTTCCGGAGATTGCGTTGTCGGACGATGTGTCGTATGCCCAGCGGATTATTCGCGAGGATGTCGTGGATAAGGTGCTGAAGCGGGACATGGTGGCGTTGTTCAATGTTCGGCATATCGACGAGCTGGAGCGAATCTTTCTGTACCTCTGCATGACGACGGGGAATATCATCGAGGCGGCAACGATCTCGAACCACATGGACATTACGCGGCCGACGGTGCTGAAATACTTGAACTTCCTGGAGCTTGCGAATCTCATCTATATGGGGTATCCGATGGACATGACGGGGAAAAAGGCGCTGAAGGCGAAGCCGAAGGTGTATCTCGCCGACGCGGCGATTCGGAATGCCGTACTGCTGCAGGGCGAAGAGGTGCTGCATGACCCTGAGCAAATGGGGATGATTGTGGAATCAGCGGTCTACAAACATATTCACACGTTCTATTACAATTTCAATCCGAAGGTGGGGTATTTCCGGGATTCGGCTTCGCAGAAGGAGATCGACATTGTCGTGATGATGCCGACGTCGAAGATCCTCCTTGAAATCAAGTACCGCGAAAATCCGAAGATTAAGGAGTCGGAAGCGATCGTCGAATGGTCCCGGAAGGAAAACGGATCGTCGGCTTCGCTGCTGATTACCAAGAATGCCGAGGATTACGGGATGCTGGAACATGCGCCAATTATGAGAATTCCGGCCTTCGCCTTCCTGTATTTGCTTGGTCATGCCGAGAAGTCGAGATTTCGGGAAGCGTCGCTCCGATGAGAGCGGCGTTTTTTTGTCGTCTTGCGACAATGGTTACAGTGCGTTAGATGGTAGCCGATCATCCCCTCATTTATATCACGAACACATTTGCGACTCCGCGGCGGATGGTCCGAAAACACTCTCGTCCAGTACGGATTTAGGCTGACGGAAACATTTAATAGTGCGGTCAGTCCTAGTTTTTTAGGTAACAATCCCTCGAAAGCATCATGTTCAATTCATTCAGATTCCGTATAATGGAATGGTTATTGAACTTACATTTATTGGGATACGAACCAAGATCGGAGGACAATGATGAGAAGAGCCAGAAAGCAAACAAGGAAGGGACGAGCAGCTAAGTTGATGCTTGTCGCGCTGGCGGTGATGTTGGCGATCGGATGGGTTCCCCTGCTACCGGACGACTGGGAGAGCCGCGCTTATGCGGCGGATAACTTTACGATCGACACGGTCGCAGGGACCGGAGTTTTAGGCAACACAGGAGACGGAGGCCCGGCGACTTCCGCCCAAATCAACACGGCTTACCATGTTGCCGTAGACGGCGATGGCAATCTGTATATTCCGATTTACCTCAATCATGTGATCCGGAAGGTGGATACGGCCGGCAACATCACGACGGTCGTCGGCACCGGAGTCGAGGCGAGTATTTTCGTCCCTTCGGGAGACGGCGGCCCGGCGACTTCGGCTACGTTGCGATTCCCCACGTCCGTGGCCTTCGACAGCGAAGGGAATATGTATATCACGGAAATCGGCTTTGAGCGCGTACGCAAAGTGGATAAGAACGGCACCATCACAACGGTGGCCGGTTCGAGCACGGGTCAACTGGGCTATGCCGGCGACGGCGGCCTTGCGACTTCGGCCTTGCTAAACCGTCCGGTGGATGTAGCCGTGGATCACGAAGATAATCTTTATATTGCGGATCTCTTCAATAATGTCATTCGGAAGGTGGATACAGAGAACGGGATCATCACCACGGTAGCCGGGAATGGAATCGCCGGTTACTCGGGAGACGGCGGGCCGGCGGCATCGGCGCAATTGAATACGCCTTATGCCATCGACTTCGACGGCAGCGGGAATATGTATATCGCAGACCGAAATAACAATCGGGTGCGAAAAGTGGATACGTCCGGGAAGATCAGTACGGTGGCCGGCACGGGGGGCAACTTCGATTCCGGCGACGGCGGACCGGCGACGGCGGCCGGGTTGGCTTTTCCGACCGGAATTACCGTAGACGACGACGGAACGGTGTATGTCGTGGCGAGCAACAGTAATACCGTTCGGAAAATCAGTCCGACCGGCATCATCACGACGATTGCCGGGACCGGCGTCGCCGGGGACAGCGGCGACGGCGGGCCGGCGACGTCGGCGCAGCTGAAAGTCCCCCTCGGGATCGATATGGACGATGACGGGAATCTATATGTTTCGGACTACGGCAACCACAAGATCAAAAAGCTTGAAGCGGTTACCCACACGGTCACATTCGACAAGAACGGCGGGGATACGGAGGCAACCCCCGCCACCTTGAACGTGAGGGACGGCGAAACGGTGGATGCCCTTCCCGCTCCGCCGACCCGTTCCGGCTTTGCGTTCGCGGGATGGAACACGCAGACGAACGGAGGCGGAACCGTCTTCGACGCGACGACCGTCGTAAGCGGAGATGTGACCGTCTACGCCCAGTGGAGCGAGAATCCCGATGCTCCCGCTAATCTCCGGGCTTCTCCCGGAAACGGCCAAGCGTCGTTGGCTTGGGACAGCGTCACGTCAGCCGTCTATTACAGTCTTTATATCGGCACTGCATCCGGTGCGTACGACCCCTTGCCGCTGACCACGGTGACGGGAGCGACCTATACGGCGACGGGGCTTGTCAACGATACGACGTATTATTTCGCGGTGAGGGCGCACAACGCCGCAGGAGCCAGCGGATTTTCGAACGAAGCGAGCGCGACGCCGCGAGCTCCCGAACCGTCTTCGCCGCCGCCGTCGCCGTCGGACTCCGATTCCGGTTTCGCGCGGCCTACGATTCAAGTCGTCGACGGTAACGACGATTCCCTCGTATCGAACGCCGATATCATCCGCTCGACTGCGGTCGACGGACGCCGGCAAGCGTCAATCGTACTGACGAAAGAGCAGGCGGCTCGGGCGATCGACAAGCTGGGGGCGATCGAATCCGTTTTCGCGAAGATGATTATCCCAGACGACGTCGACGGTAACGTCAAGTTGTCGGTGACGTTCCCGAAGGCTTCGGCCGATCTGCTGTCCGAAGGCGAGATCCGGATGGAGATCGCCGCGAAGCAGGCGCGTGTCGTCATTCCGGATACCATGTTCGAAGGGGTCACGGACGGACTTCGTTTCCGCATCGAACCGGTCTGGGAAGAGGACCGCGCATCGATCGAAAGGCTGGCCACGACGGATCCGCTCGTACTCGAAGCTGCGAGAGGCGGCAAGGTCGAAACCGTCGGCCATCCGACGACGATCGGATCGAACGCGACCGGCGATGCATACGAGGCGATTCTGCCGCTGACCGGTGCGCCGCTCAGCGATGAACAGCTGAAGAGAGTCGCGGTCTTCGCGTTGTATGACGACGGAACGAAGGAGCTGACGAGAGGAAGCATCGTACCCTATGACGGCGGTGATCGGCTTGGGATCCGCTTTCCCGTCTCCGCCGGCAAGACGGGTACGTTTGCCGTTATCCGTTGGATGCATCCGGAGCATCAAGCGTTCCTATTCGGTTATGCCGACGGGACGTTCGTTCCGGACCGGAACGTCACCCGCGCGGAAGTCGCCGCGATGCTGGTTAGGGTTTTCGACCGGGATGAGGATACGGCGCCTGGAGCGTTCCCGGACGTGGGGGATGGACATTGGGCTAGGGAGTACATCGACCGCGCCTCCGGCATGAGCCTCATGATCGGATATCCCGACGGCAGCTTCAAGCCGGACGAGACGATCACGCGGGCGGAGATGGCGAGCGCGATCGCCCCGTTGCTGCCCGAAGCGACGGGCGCAAGCGCGGGATTTACCGATACGGAACGAAGCTGGGCGAAGGCCGTCATCGAGCAAGCGAATGCGGCAGGTATCGTATACGGGTATGAAGACGGAACGTTCCGCCCGAATTCGACGCTGACCCGCGCCGAGGCGGTCGCGATGCTCGACAGGCTGCTGGGCCGCGGGCCGCTGATCGGAGCGCCGCAGCAGTGGCCGGACGTCGCGCAAGCCCACTGGGCATACGGCTATATCCAGGAAGCGTCCATGGACCATTCCTACGAGAAGCAGCAGGACGGCACGGAAAAGTACATTCCGGAACCGTAACCCGGTTCCCGCAAGCCCGTTCCTTCGGACGGCTCGGCTGGGCCAGCGCCCGTCTCCGGTTGAACGGGCTTGCTCTGTAATCGTAAGACATAAGCTTAAGCGCCGCTCCACATGGGAACGGCGCTCGCAACGATGAGACTATCTTTTCACCACAGGCACCCAAAACTCTCCGTAGTAAGTATCGTCACCGTGATCTATCCGATACGTTGCATTCGGACCGCCGATGTAGGCATAATCCGTGATTCGGGGCAAGACGCCGCCGAAAGCAAGATATGTCAGCTGATCGAATAGAGCCTCTTTCTCCCCGGTTCCTGCAACCACGATGTACTCGCTCTCCGGAAACTCGATGATGCGCGTTGCGTCAACCACGGATTTCCCAGCCTCTACCGCGAAATAATTCCACGGTTTGCCTTGATACACCTCGTTGACCGACCATTCACGATCGTCTTTCGCGGCGTTTTTGAGCTTGTCGAAACGTCCATCGGCCTTGAGTTTGCCCCAAAATTCGGCTTTTTCCTTCTGCAAAGCCGTCATGTCTTGGAAGTTCGACCGGATGGAGAACCCATATGCGGTTAATGTGAATGATTTTTTGCGTTCAATCGTGTAATCTGCCATGCGAGCGCTCCTTGCTCCGAGAGATTAGCCTTCGGCTTTTTTGGCGCGCAGCCACATTTCGCCGTAGAACTCGCCATTTTCAGCTGCTTTGACGAAGGTGTAGTTACCTGGACCCACGTATTTGTAGTCTGTGATTTGCTGCAACATCCCGCCGAACACGTTGCCCGTGATTTCATCGGCGAGAGCGTCTTTGTCGGCGCCCGTGCCGGGCACGACGATGTAGTCGCCGGCGAGGAAATCGAGGACGATCGCGCCTTCCAGATCGAACTCCCCCTTCACGCCGAAGCCCCGGAAAGGCTTGCCGCCGAGGACGTAGTTGATTTGATATTGTTGCCCGTCCGCGAGCGCCAGAAGTTCGGCAAGCGTACCGTTTTCCGTGATTTCAACTTTTTTCGCCGCCGTTTTCGCCGCGTTCCCTGCCCAATCGCTATAATCCTCAAGTGTAACACCGAGAGCCGTCATTTTGAAGTTTTCCGAGATGGTTTGGATGGAGTAGTTCGTCATTTTCATTCGCTCCTTTAAGGTTTCTCTTACAAGATCGATCCTATTGGCTAAATGTATCAAAAAGTGATACTCTTTATAGATCATGAAGAAAACGGAACGAATTAATCTAATCATGCGCTACATTAATAACCGCGCGCATTTTACGATTGCCGAGATTCAGCGGGAGTTCAAGATTTCCCGCGCGACGGCGATTCGCGACATTAATGAGATTCAGGAGATGGGTTTTCCGCTGACGACCGAGCTTGGGCGCGGAGGCGGCTACTACGTCATGCAAAACCAGTATTTGCCCGCTGTTCGCTTCACGCCGGATGAGCTGAAGGCGATTTTTATCAGCTTTATCGCTTCAAAAAATTCGCAACTGCCTTATCTGCAAAATCGCCGATCCATCACTGAAAAACTGATCGGCATCGCGTCGCAAACGCAGCAAGACGAGCTGATCGAGCTGAATCATATCTTGCTATTTGAAAATACGAATCCTGCCAATCCGAATCTGCTGGAGCTCGACGATGCGGCGCCTCCGGAATTGAATCAGCTGATTTCGCTTGCTGTTCGGGATAGGCACTTGCGCTTGACTTATGAGCTGAGTCAAGGCTGGCCGCAGTTGATGGACGTGTATTTGCTGCATATTTTTAACTCGAACGCTCAGTGGCTTGCCGAGGTTTACGATTTCGATATGAATGAATTTCGTTATTTGCCTGTCGAGATGCTGCGGGATTCGGCCATTTCCGAGCGGAAGATGCGATGGTCTGAGGAAGAGATTTTAAACAAAAAACGGCTTCGTTTGCGGGAGTCCAATCTTGTTGTGAAGCTGGATGCGACCGGGATTCGGCGCTTTAAGCGTTTGCACCCGCCGGGCATTGTTTTGTCGCTTACCGGGATGTTTCAGTCGAGCGGGATGTTTCATGTTCAATTGGATGTGTCCGATGACGAGGCATTGGCGTATTATACGGATTGGCTTTTGTTTTTGGGGGGAGGGGTCGAATTCGAGCGGATTCCTGTTGAACTGCGTTCGATCTTGGAAGAGCGTGTGGCAAAGTTAAAATTTCCTTAAGTGAAGCAGGGGATGGGAAAATCATGGCTTATCTAATCCTAATCGTAGTGGTGCTCATTCTGTTCGTTTCGTTATTCATGACCCTGCACCCGGCGTTCGGCGGAAGCCTGAATAAGCGGCAAAAGCAGGCATACGGCGGATTCGACAACTTCGCCAACGGCAAATTCGTCAATCCGACTCCACCGGAGATGGACATGAGCGTTAAGGGGCTTCTTTCCATGCTTAAGGATTCTTTAACCGGAAATAGGGATCGCAGACCGAGCGGCCCGATTCCGGTTGCACCGCCGGATTGGGATAAAATCAAAAGCGAAGAGGATAGTATCACGTGGTTCGGGCACTCTGCGTTCCTCTTGAGTATCGATAATAAAAAACTATTCGTAGATCCGATGTTAGGACGCGTCGCCTCGCCGGTAACCTTCGCGGGCAGCAAGCGATACGGGAACGATCTGCTGCGGATGATCGATGACTTGCCGTCGTTGGACGCGGTGCTGATCACGCACGACCATTATGATCACCTGGATTACCCCTCTGTCATCCGATTGAAACACAAGGTCGGTCATTTTTTCGTCCCGCATGGAGTAGGCGTCCACCTCGAACGGTGGGGAGTCTCGCGAGAAATCATTACAGAGCTCAATTGGTGGGACGAAGCTACGTTCCAGGGGATAACGGTCGCTCTAACGCCTTCGAAGCATTTCTCCGGCAGAGGAATGTTGAATCGGGATACAACCTTATGGGGCGGGTGGGTCATTCTTGGGAAAACGACACGTTTCTATACCAGCGGAGATGGCGGCTACGATTCGCATTTCGAAGAAATAGGAAAAAAATACGGCCCCTTCGACATCACCTGCATCGAAGGGGGCCAATATGATCCGCGATGGCCCGGGGT
>NZ_JAPSKE010000059.1 GCF_031177825.1 Paenibacillus sp.
TGTGGGGCATCGGCGCGAATCAATTCATCCAGAGCGAAGAGCTGAAGACGCTGAACTACGCGCTGTCGCAAATTCTCGCCGGCGGCATCGCCCGGACGGGCACGGGATCGGCCGCCGCGGTCATGATGATGATCGTACCGATCATCGTGTTCATTATTTCGCAATCGAAAATCATCGAGACGATGTCCGCGTCGGGGATGAAGGAATAGGCCGAGGGGAAGGAGGGAGAACGGATGGTTTGGAAAACGTGGAAAACGCGCATCTTGGCCGGCGCGGCCGTCTGCCTGCTCCTCGGCGCCGGCGCCGGTTCCGCCTCCGCGATGGTGCCGTATAAGACGTACACGTACGACTACGAAGGGAATTACGTCGTATCGCCCGACGCGTACGTACCCGACCGGGTCGTCGGCGCGATCGACATGGGCATCGGCGACGGGACGGGGCTCAATCAGCCCCAGGACCTCGTGACGGGCCCGGACGGCCGGGTGTACATCGCCGATACGGGCCATCACCGCATCGTCGTCCTGGACGAACAATACCGATTCCAACGGGAGATCCGCTCGTTCGCGCGCGCGGACGGAACGGAGGACGGCTTCAACGCGCCGGCGGGCCTCTTCGTGACGGACGACGGGACGCTGTACGTCGCGGATTCGAAGAACGCCAGAATCGTGGCGCTCCGTCCGGACGGGAGCCTCCTGAACGTGTTCGAGGCGCCGGACGCGGACGTGCTGCCCGCGGGGTTCATCTACGAGCCGAGCGCCGTCGGCGTCGATCAGGCCGGCCGCATGTACGTCATCTCCAAGAGCACGAACATGGGGGTCATCGCCCTGAACGCGGACGGCCGCTTCGACGGCTTCGTCGGCGCCGAGAAGGTCGAGCCGAAGGCGCTCGACCTGTTCTGGGAGCTCGTGACGACCGACGCGCAGCGAAGCCGATCGGCCAAGAACGTGCCGACCGAATACAACAACATCGCGATCGACGAGCTCGGCTTCGCGTATGTGACGAGCAGCGCGCTCGACGCGAGAAACCAGCTGCAAGCGATGCGCAACCGGGATCGGAGCAGCCAGTACGCGCCGATCAAGCGGCTCAACAACACGGGCATCGACGTGTTGAAGCGCAACGGGGCGTACCCGCCGGCCGGCGATCTGCAGACGGCCGAGACGGTGTCGCGCTTCATCGACGCGGCGCTGACGGCGGACGGCGTCTACTCGGCGCTGGACGCGACGCAGAACAAGCTGTTCACCTACGACGGCGAAGGCAACCTGCTGTACGCGTTCGGCGGCACCGGCAGCCAGAACGGCGTCTTCCGCGCGGCGGTCGCGATCGCGTACCAAGGCGAGAAGCTGCTTGCGCTCGACGCGAATACGGCGCGGGTCACCGTGTTCGCGCGGACGGCGTACGGCGACGCGATCGCCGAGGCGATCCGCCACCGGAAGGAGCGCAATTACGACGCGTCGATCGCCGCCTGGCGAGAGGTGCTGAAGATGCATCCGAGCTTCGAACTCGCCTACTCCGGCGTGGCGATGTCCCATATGCGCAAGGCGGAATACCGCGAGGCGATGGAAAACTATAAGCTCGCGAACGACTGGGACCAATATTTCAAGGCGTTCGCGGCGTACCGCAAGGAGGTCGCGCGGAACATCATCCTGCTCATTCCGATCGCGGCGGCCGCGCTCGTCTGGCTCGCGGCCCGGTTCTTCGCGTACGCCCGGAAGGTGAACGCCGCCGGATGGAAGAAGGCGGGGAAGCGCACGTACAAGGAAGAACTGCTGTACGCGCTGCACTTGATCGTGCACCCGTTCGACGGTTTCTGGGATTTGAAGCACGAACGGCGGGGAAGCTTCCGCGCGGCCGTCACGATCGTAGCGTTGGTGATGGCCGTCGACGTCTGGCGAACGATGGTCGGGGGATACGTGTTGTTCCCGACCGACTGGCGCGTCATCGAGCTGCACGATACGGCGCTGCGGGTGTTGATCCCGTTCGTCCTGTGGGTTTGCGCCAACTGGGGGCTGACGACGCTGATGGACGGCGAGGGGAGCTTGAAGGATATTTTCATCGCCTCCGCCTACGCGCTCACGCCGATCGTGCTGATCCAGGTGCCCGCCGCGCTGTTCAGCAACGTCTTGACGCTGCAGGAGGTGCAGTTCGTCAACGTGCTGTCGACGATCGCCTACGCCTGGGCGTTCGCGCTCATCTTCGTCGGGGTCATGGTGACGAACGATTACGCGCCGTTCAAGAATTTCTATACGTCCGCCGTATCGGTCGTCGGCATGGGATTCGTCGCCTTCCTCGTCGTATTGTTCATTAACATTTTGCAGAAAATGCAGACGTTCTTCGCGACGATCGTCGACGAAATTACGTTCCGACTGTAGAATAGCCGGGAAAATCGGAGGTTGGCCGCATGAAAGCCAGAGGGATCGTTGCCATATTGACCGCCATCGGAATGGGATCGGCCCTGTTCCTATGGCAGCCGACGCTCATGAAGTCGGAGGAGGAGGAGCCGGCCGCGTCGGCGCCCGCCGCGGAGGCGTCCGCGGAAGCGTCTCCCGCCCTGCAGCCCGCTTCCCCCGAAGCGGGACTCGCGCCCGCCGCGGAGAACGACGACTTGATCCTGTTCTTCGACAACCGCACGGGCGGCATCGCCGTGGAGCATAAGGCGTCGGGCCATCGCTTCTATTCGAATCCGCTCGACGCGGCGGAAGATCCGAAGGCGAGCGACGACATCAAGCAGAAGCTGATGTCGCAGGTGGAACTGCTGTACCGCGCGAAGGGCAAGGAAGGCGAAGCGGAGATGAACAGCTACGCGCATGCCGCGCTGCTCGGGCAGGTGAAGTGGGGGAAGCTTCCGAACGGCATGCGGGTGGAGATGACGCTCGGCCGCGAGGAGCAGCGGCTGCTGCTGCCGCAGCGCATTACGAAGGAGAGCTTCGAATCGTTCATCTTGGAGAAGATCGGGAGCGAACGGGGCAAGCGGCAGGCGCAGGCGTATTACATCCTCGACGAAGGGTCGGGCGTGTATTCGCTCAAGACGTCGCTCAACGACCGCGACAAGCGCGTGCTGGAGGGGCTCGTTCAAGAGGCCGGATACACGTACGAAATGCTGGAAGCGGAGTACGAGAAGATCGGATACAGCGGGGACGACGCCGCGTTCCCGTACTTCAAGCTCGCCGTCGACTACGCGCTCGAAGGGAACGGGCTGACCGCGACGCTTCGGGTCGGCGACATCCAATACGATACGGAGCGGTTCGAGCTCGTGCGGCTGTCGCTGCTCAATTATTTCGGCGCCGGCAAGACGGGCGAGGACGGGTACCTGTTCCTCCCGGACGGGTCGGGCACCTTGATGCGCTTCAACAACGACGGCAGCAAGACGACGCTGCTAACCACGGGGAAGCTGTACGGTCCGGACCGCGCGCTCACCCAGGCGCCTCGCGGCAGCTTCAAGCAGGAATTCCGCGCGCCGGTGTTCGGCATCAAGAAGGGCGACGCCGCGCTGCTCGCCGTCATCGAGGAAGGGGACGCGACCGCGGAAATCAATGGCATGGCGGGCGGCATCGTCCATTCGTGGAACACGGCCTACGCCGCCTTCACGATTCGGAACAAGGATACGTACATCGCCGAGAACGCCTTCGAGCAAGCGCCCTGGATCGTCTACGAGAAAGCGGGCTACGACGGCGACATTGCGCTGCGATACGTGTTCCTCGCCGGCGACGACGCGGATTACGTCGGCATGGCGAAGGCGTACCGCGACACGCTGATCGACCGGGGCGTCTTGAAGCCGGCGGCGCCGGAGGCGCAGGTCCCCTTTTATCTGGAGACGATGGGCGCCGTCGAGGCGATGACGCGGAAGTGGGGCTTCCCGGTCGTCAGCCGCATGGCGATCACCTCGTTCGAGGAAGCCGGAACGATGCTGGAGGAGCTGGCCGCGCGCGGCGTCGGCAGCGTCAAGCTGCGCTACACCGCCTGGTACAACGGCGGCTTCTTCCATACGGCGCCCGCGGACATGAAGACGGAGAAGGCGTTAGGCGGCGCGGCGGG
>NZ_JAPSKE010000027.1 GCF_031177825.1 Paenibacillus sp.
CGGTAGAGAGCCAGCAGGTGCCGTATCACGGAACGGCGAGCGAACCGCCCGCACCGACGAAAACGGGGCACACGTTCGATGGATGGTACACCGACAGCGCGAGAACGACGGCGTATAACTTCGCTGCGCCGGTAACCGGGAACGTGACGCTGTACGCGAAGTGGACCGTGAACGAGTACACCGTAGATTTCAATACGGACGGCGGCAGCGCGGTGGAGAGCCACCAGGTGCCGTATCACGGAACGGCGAGCGAACCGACTGCACCGACGAAAACGGGGCACACGTTCGACGGGTGGTACACGGACAGCGCGAGAACGACGGCGTATAACTTCGCTGCGCCGGTAACCGGGAACGTGACGCTGTACGCGAAGTGGACCGTGAACGAGTACACCATTGATTTCGATACGGACGGCGGCAGCACGGTAGAGAGCCAGCAGGTGCCGTATCGCGGAACGGCGAGCGAACCGCCCGCACCGACGAAAACGGGGCACACGTTCGATGGATGGTACACCGACAGCGGAAGAACGGCGGCGTATGACTTCGCCACGCCGGTGACGGGGAACGTGACGCTGTACGCAAAGTGGACCGTGAACGAGTACACCATTGATTTCGATACGGACGGCGGCAGCACGGTAGAGAGCCAGCAGGTGCCGTATCACGGAACGGCGAGCGAACCGCCCGCACCGACGAAAACGGGGCACACGTTCGATGGATGGTACACCGACAGCGGAAGAACGGCGGCGTATGACTTCGCCACGCCGGTGACGGGGAACGTGACGCTGTACGCAAAGTGGACCGTGAACGAGTATACCATTGATTTCGATACGGACGGCGGCAGCACGGTAGAGAACCAGCAGGTGCCGTATCACGGAACGGCTATCGAACCGGCGACGCCGATTAAATCGGGTTACACGTTCGACGGGTGGTTTTCGGACAGCGCGAGAACAACAGCCTATCAGTTTCACACGCCGGTGACCGATAATCTAAAAATATACGCCAAATGGTCTCTCCGTTCCGACACCTCTTCGCCGCCCGCCGCGCCGGTAGACGAGACGCCGAGTACGCCGAGTACGCCGGGAGGTGCGGTTTCCCAAGCCGATCCGGAGCCTCCGATCCAAGTCGAACCGGAGGCGTTTGAAACCGAAGACGGGCGGAACGGCGTGCGTCTTCGGTTCGGCGAGGAGCAGGTCAGGGATATATTCATCAACGCAGGTAACCGGTTGAAGACGGTCGAGGTCCCCGGAACGGAACCTGTAATTCAAGTGGAGTTTCCGAGCGAGTTACTCAAGGAGCTTGCATCCGCTCAACCCGATGCGGTCATTGAGGTCAAGGCGCGGGGAGCGGCCTATCGCGTCCCGGTAAGCTTGTTGGCCGGTACGAACGCGAGCGGTCCGGTCGCAGTACGCATCGCCCAAGGCAGTCCAGGCGCAACGAGACAGCTGAATGAATCGGCCGAGGGACGCGGGCTCCGGGTAGTTACGTCCGAACCGGTCGAGTTTGAACTAAGCGTCGGGGGCGCGATGATGACAGACTTTAACGGTGTGTATGTGGAACGAACCATATCGCTGCGGGAAGAACCGAATCCGGACGAAATGACGGCGATTTGGTTGGATGAGAGGGGAGTGCCCCATTTTGTTCCGTCCCGATTTTCGACCCAAGACGGCCTTTCCGTCGTGACGATTTTTTCGCCGCATAACAGCGTCTACGCCGTGGTCGAGTCGCAGAATCGTTTTCAAGATATGGAAAACCATTGGGCTCGAGAAGAGGTGGAGCTCCTTGCCAATAAGCTGGTCGTGAACGGCACCGCCGACGGCATCTACAACCCCGATGTCCGAATTACTCGCGGGGAGTTTGTCGGAATGTTGGTTCGCTCCCTTGGGCTGATGCAAGAAGGGCAGGCATCCTTCACGGATGTCGGCTCCGACGATTGGTTTGCGAGTTCGGCTGCGGCGGCTTACCGCGCCGGAATCGTGTCCGGCTATGAAGACGGCTCCTTCCGGCCCCATGCTTATGTCACCCGCGAACAGATGGCGGTCATGATCTTGCGTGCGGTCGAATTTACCGGTCAACGTCTCCCCGAAGCGAAGTCGACCGCGTTGGGCGCGTTCGCCGATCGAACGGAAATTGCGCAGTGGGCGGCGGACGCCGTCGATCAAGCATGGTCGGCCGGACTGATGAGAGGGACCGCCGAAGGGGTGTTCGCGCCGAAGGAGCAAACGACGCGGGCGGAATGCGCGGTCATATTGAAACGAGTAATGGAATATGTAGGATTTATTGATTAACCGAACATCAGGGACGCCTAATTCGGCTACGGAAAAACGCTTGCCAATACGCAGGCGTTTCAGATTGCAGAAAAACTCCTCTGTTTCCAACATGGAACTCAGGAGTTTTTCTTGCTTTCGGACTGCGAAGCGCAAGAATGTAGCAAATCGTGGTTTTGAAGCACCTGCCCTCAGTGCCTTCTCCGGGTTGAAGGAGTAAAAGACCAAAACAATAGTTTGGATAATTTTGGGTTCCAATGTTTTAATTATATTGTACAAATACATTGGAGGTGACGATGAATGGTATGACGATTCGCGACGAATCTTGGCAAGGAAGCGTGACTGGAAGCGCGGATAACGCAAGATTCAGCAGTTCACAACGAAAAGCAGCGAAAAGGAGAATGGAGCATATGCTAAGCAAAAAAACGAATAATGCCGATGTTATCGGCTACTGTTGCATGAGAATTCCAGTATCGGATTTGAAAAAATCGGTAGATTTTTATTGCAATGGATTGGGTTACGAATTGAATTCGGCGGATTATCAGTTTGGAGAAGCGCATGTCGCATTGAAAAACGGAAATGGCCCGGGTATCTTTTTGATGGAAACCAAACCGGAAAATGTCACACAATTGAAGTTTGTATTTCCTCGTTCATTCTTTATCACAAGCGGCACGGGGCACGTGACGATGGTTGAGATGTTAACGAATGATTTGCTGGCTTTGCATGAACGGATTCAACAAGCTGGAGCGCATATCGATAAAGAACCTGTATTTACTAATGATTTCGGTTATTTCACCTTTTATGACCCGGATGGGCACTATATTCGTGCGGTCGAAGAAAGAGGCGTGTATTTCGAATTAAAACAAAGAATGAGTTCAACGCTTGAACGGGAACTGACCGAGCATGAGGATCGATTGATAAGGGGGTTATGCGAAAAGACGAGCGTGGAACAGCAAAAATTTCTCAGCTCCCTCATCTCGGAAATTCGAGGTTCTTAAGCAGGAGTCACAAAAATCACACAAACTCTTACAAGCGGATCCAGGCAGAAGCCAGAGGAAGGGACTTACGGGAATACCAGCGCAACCCTTCTGCCTCGATCACGCGCCCCTCTTATCCACAATGGCGAAGCAGCCCTCCTGGTTGACAACTTGAGTATATTACCTGTGCGGGAACCGAAGTCTCCGCAAGTGAATGAACCCTCCTTTATTTTTAAATCATTCCCCCAAATAAAACAATGAAATAAAAGGAAACATGAGAAAATACCGCGATTTCGTTATGTTTCTATAAGGGTTAATTTTATAAAATGGAAACGGAAGCAACAAACAACAACGAAGGAGGCTACCAGGTGTCAATCTTGTTCAGTCCGTTCACAATTCGCGGGATGACGTTAAAGAATCGGATTATGATGTCGCCGATGGGAACGGTGGCGGCCGACGAGCATGGCTGTTTGTCGGAGTGGCAGTTTATCCATTACGGCGCCCGAGCGGTAGGTCAAGCGGGTTTAATTATAATCGAGGTGACGGCGGTCGAAGAGAGAGGCGCCGATCCCGGCTCGCTAGGACTCTGGAACGACAGTCAAATGGATAAACTATCAGAACTCATTCGCATCATCAAGCGTCAAGGAGCCAAGGTCGGCGTTCAGCTCGGCCACGCCGGCCGAAAGAAAGAGACGGGACTGGGGCTGTCCTCCTCCGGTCTGCCGTTCAGGGGCAGGCGCACGGAAGCTCTAAATGTAGCAGGTATTCTGGAAATCGTAAAGGCGTTCGGTCGAGCGGCATATCGAGCGAAGCAAGCCGGCGTCGACGTCATCGAACTCCATGCCGCGCATGGCTATTTAATAAATGATTTCCTTTCGCCTCTAACGAACGTACGCGAAGACCATTATGGAGGGAGCCATGAAAATCGGTATCGGTTCCTCGGTGAAATCATTGACAGCGTGCGGGAAGTATGGGAAGGGCCCCTCTTCGTAAGGGTATCGGCCAATGAGTATGAAGAAGGCGGGAACGGAATCGAGGATCATCTTATTTTCGCATCTTATATGAAAAAACAGGGGGTCGACCTGATTGACGCCAGCAGCGGCGGCGTTACCGATCGAAAGCCGGAAGTGTTTCCCGGCTATCAAGTGAGATATGCACAAGCAATCCGGCAGCAGGGGCAACTGCCTACCGCGGCGGTGGGGTTAATCACGACAGGGAAGCAAGCCGAGGACATATTGCGCGAAGGCAGTGCCGACCTTATCGCCGTCGGACGAGCCCTGATGCGGGATCCGTATTGGCCGCGGACCGCAGCCGAGCAGCTTGGCGAGACGATCCCGGAACCTAATTCTTACCGTGGACTGTGGTTCCCGAGGGGATATACCGAGGGGGGCTAACGAACCCCGAAGAAGCCGGACTACATTGTAGTTCCGGCACGCGGTCTTTGCTCTGGTGTGCGCAGCTCCGCACTTCGCAGACGCTCTCCCTTACGCCCAGAAGGTAGGGTATTTGCGTCGTTGATCCAAATTGTTAATTACCAACGCTGTCAGCACGATCGCTAAGGAGCCGGCGAGAACGGGAGTCAATAAGAATAGCCAAGGGCTGCCCTCCATAATGACGACGATCGGATCCGCCCCCGCCGGCGGGTGCGTCGTGCGAGTCAAGTGCATGAGCGCGACGGACAGTCCAACCGCCAACGCGATAACCCAGGGATCATTCCCGAAGAGCTTCAGTAAAATTAACCCGACGAAGGTGGAGAGCAAATGCCCTCCGACGATGTTCCTTGGTTGGGAGAGCGGTGCATCCCACACGCCGAAGGCTAACACGCAGCTGGCTCCGAAAGGCGCCATCATCCATGCGGATTGCGTTGCATCGGTGAGCCACGCCAGAAGACCGATCGCCGTGAAACCGCCCAAGAAGCCGATCAAGGCAGTGCGTGGAGCGACGGAGAGCGGATTCCTCCCATTCCCCTTCATTTTAGAAAAATACTTCGCAACCTTGTTCTCCAACATGTTGAAACCCATTCCCCCCCCCCCTATAAATAACCATATAAATATGATTGAAATGCTAATGAATTGGTTATTTAAGATATTATTAGGTTTGTAATTCGACGTCAACCTATATTTTGGCGAAGCAGGCATTCGAGCCGGCACGGTTTCCATGACCTAACGGCTGCGGTATAATTTATATATACTTTCCTACCAAAAATTTTGGGGGATTTCGATGATAAAAGGCTATGTTCTGCAAGCGGACCCCGAATTTGCGTATGGCTTGAATTTGCAAATCAAGGAGCAGCTAAAGTGGCTCATCGGAGTCGGAGCGATCGGACCCGGCGAGCTGCTCCCTCCTGCGCAACAGCTGGCGGACCAGCTAGGCGTGAACCGCAACACAGTAACCCTTGTTTACACGCAGTTGCGCGACGAAGGCCTCGTATCGATCAAGAAGGGGCGGGGGACGCAAGTCGCAGAAGGAACGGCGACGGACCGATTGCGGGAGTCGCGAGGTTCGATGTACGAAATGTTGAATCGGATAGCCGAGGATGCGGCCGCTGACGGCAACGACTTGAACGAGTTGATCGTTGCGTCGTTTGCCTTCGTTCAGTTATTCCGTCGCAAAGACGTGCACAAAAAGAAAATCCTTTTTATCGAATGCCGCGAGCACGACTATCCGTTCTACCGAAGTCAAGTCGAGCAATGCTCGGGCGGGGAACTCGTAAGCGTGTTTTTAGAGGATATCGCAAGCAACCCTCGGGTCTTAGAGGAGGCTGCGAAGCAAGCGCAATTGGCCGTTACAACTTTGAATCATGCCGAAGAGGTAAGAAAGTTGCTTTCCGACAAACCGCTGCGGCTTGTGACCATTGGAGCGACGGCCGATATATCCGTGCTGCTCGATATCGCAAAAATCGAGGCGGGAAGCAAGATCGCTTTCGTTTGCCTGGGGAAGCGGGGGGGACAGTGGATGGCGGAAAGGGTGGAGGCTGCCGGAATCCGTCATTTCGATATTTCCGCTGCGGGTACCGATGACAAAGAGGGACTTTGGGAAGCTATAAGGGAGTCAAACCGGGTTTTCGCATCCTCGGCGGTATTCGACGAACTCAAGGTTCTAGCGCCGGACAAGGTTTCCTTGTTCCCGCTTGTTTTGGAGAGGAGCAGCGAGGAATTCATCAGAGAAGCGGCCAAGTAAGGAGTTGTGCACACATGCCAAAGAAAATAGCCCCGACCTTTTATTTTATCGGGAATCATCCCGTTATCGATTTTGTAAATACGGTAATTCCGATAGACGGAAAGCTTGTCGATTTGTTGGGAAGCCTTGCGGAACTGTTGGATTGGATGGTAATAGCAGGCTTCCTGCGCAAAGACGAAGCGGCGGACTACGTCCGTAAGTGGGAAGGAGGGAGCGAGGAAACGGAAGTTCTGGAGACCGCCCGAACATTGCGTAATGGACTGGCGGAATTGTTGGGAGCGGACAAAGCGGGACACGACGGTTCCGATGGGATCGAAACGGTCAATCGATTGCTGAAGGAAAGGATCGTAACGACAAGGCTCCTTCGTCGGAGCGATGGCGGCTTTATCGCCGAACGGCGGACGTTGATGCGAACCCCCCTCGAGCTATTGGTCCCGATCGCGGAAGCGGCGGTCGATTTCTTTAGCCGATGCGATTCGGGATTGGTGAAGAAATGCGAAAATCCGGATTGCGTTCTTCGATTTTACGATCAAAGCCGAAACGCAACGCGACGTTGGTGCAGTCAGAAAACTTGCGGGAATCGGATGAAAGTGGCGGCTTTCATGGAACGGCGGAGACAACAACGAGAATAAGAATTGGCTGCACCCTGGATGATCATCCAGGTTTTTTTTGTTTTGTTTTTATTAATACCCAAAAACAATGTTTGCATATTAAATAAACGAGTGTATAATACCCTTATCGGAGGAATGGGGGTTAAAAAGGGGGTGAAACTAAATGGACGATGTATATCATGCGGGGGAGTTGAAGGTTCAAGAGATGGCCGGCGTACGGATCGTCGCCCAACGAAACGGCGCGTCGGTTAAACCTACCATCGTAAAAGGTGCGTCCGCTTTTCTTCGAACGCAACCCCTTATTGTGGCCTCATCCGTCGACAAGGAAGGAAGAGTGTGGAGTTCTCTCCTTACGGGACCGCCGGGGTTTATCGAGCCCGTATCCGAAACGACGTTAACGATCTCGTCCAAACCCGCCGCGAACGATCCGATGTTGGAGAATGTCGATATGAACCCGCAAATCGGTTTATTGGCGATCGACTTCATGCGCAGAATCCGTCTTCGGATAAACGGTAAGGGGAGATACGACGATACGGGAAAACTATGGGTTACGACGGAGCAAGTGTACGGGAACTGCCCGAAGTACATACAGAAGCGTTCGCCGAAGCCGATCGGCGGTTACCACAGATCTCTTAGTTCCTCTCGCCGAAGGCACAGCCTCGATTCAGAACAACAGGAATGGATTCGCAAGAGCGACACGTTCTTCATCGGCAGCGTCAGTTCGGAAGGGAAAGCGGACGCTTCTCACCGAGGGGGGAATCCCGGATTCGTAAAAGTGGTCGATGTAAAGACGTTATTGTTTCCTGACTATTTCGGGAATTCCATGTTTAATACGTTAGGAAATATACACAGCAACCCTAACTCCGGACTATTATTTTTAGATTTCAAGAGCGGCCACTCGCTTCAACTCACCGGTCGGTCGCATATCGTTTGGGACCCTATCGAGATTTCACGGTTTTCCGGGGCGGAAAGACTGGTTCGGTTCGAGGTCGACGAAGTCGTATATACCGAGAACGGCAGCCCGTGGCAATGGGATTTCGATGAGTTTTCTCCGGCGAATCCGACGTTGAATTAACTATTGAAGGATATAGGAGGATGAAACTTTATGGCGGTGTCTAACAAGTTTGTTTTTATTATTCAGGCGAATCAACAGGATGTAGGGAAAGCCGTTCACGGCCTGCTTTACGGCAAGGAGCTCTACGACGAGGGGTTCGAGGTCGAAATCGTGTTCGATGGCGCCGGCACGCAATGGCCTGATGAGTTGAGCAAGGCGAACCACCCGTTTCATCCGTTATACAAACAAGTCTTGCAAGCGGGACTGATCAAGGGCGGGTGCCAGGCATGTTCCGGATTTTTCGAAACGGAAACCGAAATGAAAGAGGCGGGGGTTCCGACCGTGGGGAATCACAAAACCGGGGGGCATCTTCCGTTCGCTCAGTATGTGAAAGACGGTTATTTTCCGATCGTTTTATAGGAATGTATAGGGGACGAAAAAGTTCGTCTTCATCTCGCACAAACTGGATTCTCGAATACGCAAGGACTCGAAGGCGCTAGGTACGGCTGGGGGAATTGGTTCGGCGAGTTTGAAAAGGTGTTGTAACCTCGCGAGACGACGGAATCCTATCCGTTCGTCTCTTTTGTTTTACGACGCTTATTTACTTTCGCTATGGCTCGGGAGTGGCGCTCGCATGCTTCTTGAGGTTCTTCGCGCGCCTTTATGCTTGATATGACTTCCTTAGCGATAGACCATGCGCGGCCAGAATACAAATCCATCTATTGGCAATCCTAAGCAAAAATCTTTTCGCGAGGGACTGTCTATGACCACGGAACAACAACAGCGCTTCATCGACGCTGTCTCGCGCCGATTCGCAGACTGCGGCGATTATGCGAACGAAGCTCGGCAGTCGCCGCGGGGACCGTTGCAGCTCTTATACCTGAATAGTATTGTAGACCCGGCCAGTCTGTCTGAAACTATAGAAGCCTACCTCTCGGGAGCCGCGGAAGACAAAGACGTCTCCGTGTCGGACGCCGTCGATGCTCTCCTCTCGGGTAAGATGATTCTTGCGGAGCGTAGCGGAATCGCCATTCTGTCGCCGAGCGCGCGCCGGTTGCAGCGTACCGTCGGAACGCCGCAGAGCGAAACGTCGCTGTTGGGGGCGGCGGATGCGTTCACCGAGGCGCTGAACGCGAATGTCGGGCTGCTCCGAATCCATGCGCGGTCGCCTGATCTCGTCGTCCGCCAGTTAGAGACGGGGACGCGGCGCAAGCGAACGGTCGCAATCTGCTTCCTGCGGTATACAGAAGACAGCGAGGCGATCGCTCGCGAGATCGAGCGCGAACTGAACGAGCCGGGAGGTTTGGAAATCGAGCATTTACAGTCGTTAACCGCCCGTTTGCGGCAACGCAGCTGGAGTCCGGTGCCGCCCTGCCTCTCGACGGAACAGCCCGAACAAGCCGCGGCACTCCTCTTGGAAGGCCGCGTCGTCCTACTCGTCGATCAGTTGCCGTTCGCGGTTGTGGTCCCATCGCTGGTAACCGATATGTGGAACATCTATTCCGATCGCAATTACGCGAAGTCCGTCATGATCGCGGTTCGCGGGATGCGCATTTTAGGCATCATGGTAACGCTACTGGCACCCGGTCTTTACGTCGCTTTGGTGAGCGTCAATCCGGAGCTGTTCCGTATCGATATTGCGCTCTCGGTGGCGAAGAGCCGGGAAGGCGTACCTTACCCAGCGATCGTCGAGATGTTGATGATGCTCATCGTCAGCGAGATGATCGTCGCCGCCAGCGTAAGACTGCCCAAGAGCATCGGTCCGACGATCACGATGGTAGGCGGCATTATTTTGGGACAGGCGGCCGTCCAAGCGGAACTCGTCAGCAATCTGCTGCTCATCGTGCTATCCGCGACGATAATCGCGAAT
Organism: Paenibacillus sp.; assembly: GCF_031177825.1. Classification (GTDB taxonomy): domain Bacteria; phylum Bacillota; class Bacilli; order Paenibacillales; family YIM-B00363; genus Paenibacillus_AE. The sequence goes on from NZ_JAPSKE010000027.1 coordinate 9,954, forward strand.
TTTACCGTGGTCGGATTGCAGCATGCATACATGCTGCGACTCTTTAAGTATGGGGGTGTCCTGCTCGGTTCCATCTACGGCGTCATGGGCCTCATCTCGGGACTCGCATGGCTGCTCCTATATTTCGGAGGGATTCACTCGTTCCAAGTTCCTTATCTCGGCTTGCGCCCGCGCCGGGAGGAACGGATATGAGCGGCGCGGCGCGACTCGCATCCGTCTTCTTCGCGGTACACTTAAGCATGCTCTTCTACTTGTACCCGGAGAACGTCATCGGTATGTCTCATTTCGGGCAATGGGCTCCGATCCTTGCGGGGTATGCGATAGAGCTCGTGTTTCTCCTCTTCTACTTATCGGGGTTGTCCGCGTTTCCCAGGGAAGACGTGGCGGACATTTTGTCTCGTTGGGGCGTCTGGGCCGCTCGACTGCTGCTGCTTCCTTTGCTGACGTATTTCTTTACGAGTCTGGTACTGTTGAACCGAAGCCATGCGGAGATTGCGGCGATTTTATTTCTGCCGAATACGCCAATCTGGGCGCTGCAGCTGCTAATGCTCGTCATTCCGTTACGGGCGGCGGCGGTCGGTTTCGCTTCGGTGCAGCGAGGCGCGATCGCGATCCTGCTGTTCGTCGCACCCTTAATCGCCTTCTCGTTGGCGTCTTGTTTTCAGAATGCGAATTTGAATTACCTCTTTCCGCTCCAGGCCGATGGGTTGTTCTGGCGGAAGGAATTATTTCTCTCTGTATTGATCCCCCATTCGGGGTTTCTGTTCCTTGGTATGACGGGGACCGTCTGTAATTTCGCTTCGCGCCCGCTGCGTCGAGCATTGTTCCTAGCGATGGGGGGGTTACTGCCGTTCTATTTCCTCGTCGCATACCTTCCGATTCTCATACTTGACCCGGGCAACGCGGCGCAGTTTCAATTTCCGCTCCCGGCCGCGCTGGATACCGTCAATCTGGAATGGCTGATGTTCGATCGGATCACCATGTTTTACGTCGTCGCGACGATCGTATTAATATACGTGTACTCTGCGGTGCTGTTCTGGTGTTCGACGAGGCTGGTGTCGAAGTTGTATTGGCCATGGTCTCCGAAGCCGCTGCTGTTCGGGATCGCCGCAGCGGTGTACGTTTCGTGTTTGGCGATACCGGATTGGTATACGTTCGACGTCTTGTCGCACTGGAATGCGCCGTTACGGTTATACGGGATCGCTTGTATTCCTGTGCTGGCGTTCGCGGTCGCGATCACGAACAAGCGCGTGAGGAGGACGATCAATTGAAGATTCGGTTGCGAACGGCGGCGATCCTTGCGGCTTTCGCGCTGATTTTGAGTGGCTGCTGGGATTCGAAATCGATCGATAATCGGCTGCTGCCGGTAATTATGGGAGTGGATCGGATTCCGGGACGAGACGGTTATATCGTAAGTTTGCGCATTCCCGACCCGAAGAGCGGCGAGTTCCACGCCATTCGGGCCGAAGCGAAGACAATCAGCGAAGCGTTGGATCAGATCCGAATGAACGAGGAACGAAGCATCGACGTGCTGCACCTTACGCTTATCCTCCTGGGCCGAGAGCTCGCGGAGGAAGGGGTGACAGACGTGTTAGTATACGCGATGCGAGCGCGGGAAATCAAATCCAAGGCGTTTCTGGTCATCACCGAAGGTACCGCTTACGAGATGATCGGCGGTCAGAAGAACGTCCGCAAGGAGAGCGGTAAGCAGATGCTCGACCTGTTCAGCAGGGATGGCGGTTGGACACCCTACGTTGCGCTAACGTCCGTATGGGAAGGGTACCGCGACGCGCATTCCAATACGGCGGACATGGCGCTCCCGATAATAGAACTTGGTGACAACACGCTCTTTCACATCGTCGGCTCCGCGGCGTTCCGGGACGGGCGCATCGCGGAGATCATTTCGCCGGAGGAGACGTTCCTGTATAACTTGTACCGTAATCGCTTCAAAGGCGCGATTGTCGAAGTGACGGACTCCGCCAGCTTGCAAATCGTCGGTGCGAACGTCTCGAATCGGACGTCGTGGAAGGGGGACACGCCGAAATTAGAAAGCACCCTGCGCCTTAAGACCATTGTCATGGAGGCCAACGAAGGGGCGGCGCAATCGACGGAGAAAATCCGCAAGGATTTGGAGAGGATGCTGAACCGACGATTCCGGGAACTAATGGTGAAGTTGCAGCGCAACCGTTCCGATATTTTAATGACGGGGGTTATTTTCCGAAACAAGCTAAGTCCCGATCAGATCGAGAAATGGGAAGAACGGTATTACCCGAAGTTGGACTTCGACATACGCGTACAAGTCGACGTCCGCAACACCGGAAATTTGAAGATGCCACAGTAACTGAACGGATGAATGTTTGCCCATATCCGCTGGATCGTCTCGGTATTTCATGGATTTCGCAGGATAGGCATCTACTATGCCTACGATCGGACAGCCTTACGCCCGTCGCGATGACAGCGCTTGCCACAGACATCCAGTTTACAGGTATAATAGGGGAAGAAGTACATTTTCGACAGTTCTCTATAATAGGCGGTGTACGAACATGAGGGAACAAATCATTTATTTGGCGGGGGATTCCACCTGTGCGACATATCCTCCGGAACAGGCGCCGATGCAGGGGTGGGGGGCCAGACTCCATCGATTTCTTCCCGCCGACGTCCGGGTCGTCAACGAAGCGACATGCGGCAGGAGCTCTAAGAGCTTTATCGAAGAGGGCAGGTTGGAACGCATTTTGCAGCGGATTCAACCCGGAGACTTCTTATTCATTCAATTCGGTCATAACGACGGCAAGGAAGACGAGGCAAGGCATACGAGTCCTTGGAGTACGTACCCCCGGTATTTGCGGCAATATATCGATGGAGCTAGAGGGAAGGGGGCTCGGCCCGTCCTAATTTCACCGATTTGCCGAAGGCATTTCGACATCGACGGTTTGCTGCTCCACACGCATGGCGAATATCCTCGGTCGATGGAAGCGTTGGCCGCACAAGAGAAGGTTCCTTTCATCGATTTACACGGAAGAACCGCCGTCGCCTTTAAAGAGATGGGGGACGCTGCATCGAGGGAGTGGTTGACATGGCTGCGACCGGGCGAGCATCCGAATTATCCGGAAGGGATCGAGGATAACACGCATCTCAACGAACGGGGCGCGGAGGCCGTCGCGCGTATGGCGGCCGATGCGATCGACGCGCTGCAACTGATCCTATAGCGTGGAAGGCATGGCCTGCCTTCCACGACCGGGAATCATGCCCTTGGGCGCTAAACAGTGGTTCTGCGATTTTCTCGGTTCACCGGCGCAGGAGCGGACGCAATGCGTTGGCCCAGCAGCGGTACCCGCGTTCTGTCAAATGACAAAAATCAGGTGCCGTCTGTTCGGACAACGTTCCGTCGGACTCAAGGAGCTGCGGGCCTATATCCACGAACGCATACCGACGTTCCGCGGCCAACTCGGCGTAAAGGGCATTCATCTCGGCAATTCGCTTACGGCGCGGGTGATCCGGGTGTTGCTCGCGGGGGAATACAGCCATGATAATGATATTCGCTTGGGGCGCTAAAGCTTCGACTCGGTCGCAAATCGCACGCAAGCCTTCCGCAACTTCCTCCGGTCGATTCGCCCGGGCGTTCGCTGTCTCGCTTGTATTGTTGGTCCCAATCAGAATCACAACCGTCCTTGGCTGAAGACCGTTCATCTCCCCATGATCAAGCCGCCAAAGCACATTTTGGGTCCGATCCCAACCGAAGCCCATATTGAGCACCCGATAGGACGAGAATACCGAGTTCCACGCTTCGGGAGCGCCTAGGATGCTTTCCGTCCGAGGTTCGCCTCCCCAGAAATGAGTAATCGAATCACCGATCAGGACGATTTCGGGGTTTATCTCTACCTGCTTCCGAAGCACGTCTTCATGCCGCTTCCACCAATCGTAACAATCTTCCTCCAGCTTGGGAACTGGGATCGTCGCCGTATTGACGGCGGCTTCGCGATGGTTCTTCAACGTCCTAACCTCCACGGATTGAAAAATGGTACCTCACATCCCCATAGTAAACGGTGCGGTACGGAAACTCCAGTTGTGCGCGACTGCTCCCGTATACAACATAGGAATCATTACCCCGAACAAGTCCTTGACAAACAAGGGCTTTATTTATTTAGGAAGCATATGCGGCTTCTTGCGAAGGCGAAATAGGGCTGCAACGGCTCCCCAATTTATCAATAAAATGATAGGTTGTCACAGAGGAAAGTAAGCGCTATACTTTCTTTGTTGTGGAACAAAATACCAAATTGCCAAATGATAGAAACGCTCAACAGATTGGGGGGATACCTGTGTCGATCCAGGATCAACTACCGGAGCATCTCCGGAAGCAACTCACAGGCGAACCGCTGTTCAGCGCCAAGACGGACCTTCTGCACGACGGACGATTCGGCTTGCAGTGGATCGCCGTTACCCGCAGCGACATCGCGATCTGGCCGGAGGAAGGTCCGGCAACGATGCGATTGCCGATCGCGGAGCTGAAGGACGCGAGAGCCGTCGGCGGAATCGGCGGCGGTACGCTGCTCGCCGACACGGAAGACGGCCCGGTCGTGATCGCCCGCTACACGGCCGCCCTGACGTCGGTCTTCACTTTCGCCGCGAAGCTGCTGGGAGCGCTCGCGAAGAAGGAGGAGCTGCCGGTCGCCTCGGAGCGCGACTTCCCGCGGTATTGCCCGACTTGCGGCAATCCGCTCGGCGAAGGCACGCAGGTGTGCCATCAATGCTTGAACAACGGCAAGGTCGCCGGCCGAATGCTGCGTTACGCCAAGCCATACAAACTCCAATTGGCCTTAGCGGCTTGTATGCTGGTAGGGACGACGTTGGTGGAACTGGTGCCGCCGTATCTGACGAAGATCATGATCGACGATGTGCTGCAGGCGAACAGCCCGGGTTCTACCCTGCTTCTCGTCATTTCCGGGTTGGGTCTTACGATGCTGCTGATGAGCGCGATGCAGACGGTGAGAGGCTTCATCGGCGTATGGGTCGGCTCCAAGCTGATGGGCGATCTGCGCAAGGACGTTTACGGGGCGCTGATGCGACTGTCGCTAGGCTTCTTCGACCGCCGGCAGACGTCGCAGTTCATCGGGCGCGTCAACAACGATGCGGAATCGATGCGCCAATTCATGACGGACGGCGTCGTCTTCGTCTGCGGCGAGTCGATGCGGATCGTCGCCATTTTCATCATTATGTTCACGTTGGATTGGAAGCTGTCCCTGTTCGCGCTGCTGCCGATGCCGGTCATGGTGGCGGTGTCGATGACGATCTGGCCGAAGATCGGGCGCCGCTGGTATCAGCAATGGCGGTCGATCTTCCGGCTCAACACGCTGGTCGGCGATTCGCTGCAGGGCATTCGCGTGGTCAAGGCGTTCGGTCGGGAGAGGGAGGAGATGTCCCGTTATGCCGACGCCAACGTCGATGTCGTTCGGTACAACATCCGGATGGAAGGGCTTTGGCAATTCATGTTTCCGGCGTTCAACCTGATCGCGGGCGTCGGTACGCTCCTGATCTGGTACAGCGGGGGCAACAAGGTGTTGGCCGGCGAGATGCAGCTGGGGGTGCTGATGGCGCTTGTCGCGTATCTCGGCATGCTGTTCGGTCCGCTGCAATGGGTCAGCCAGATGATCAACTGGGCCAGCAATGCGATGGCCGCCGCGCATCGGGTGTTCGAAATTATGGATACCCCGGCGGAAGTGCCCGACGTGCGCGAGCCGATGCCGCTCGGCGTGATTAAGGGCGATGTCGTCTTCGAAAATGTGACCTACGGGTACGAGAAACACCACCCGGTTTTAAAAGATATCGATCTGCAGGTAAAGGCCGGAGAGATGATCGGTCTGGTCGGTCATTCGGGGGCCGGCAAGTCGACCTTCATTAATCTCATATGCAGATTTTACGACACGGACGAGGGGGACATTCGCATCGACGGCGTCCCGATCCGCAGCATCGGCCAGTCCGATCTCAGAAGGCAAATCGGCGTCGTCCTGCAGGAGACGTTCCTGTTCGACGGCTCGATCGCGGACAATATCGCTTATTCCAAGTCCGACGCGACGCCGGAGGATATTATGCGGGCGGCCAAGATCGCCAATGCGCATGATTTCATCGTCAGGCTGCCCGACGGCTACGACACGCGCGTCGGAGAGCGAGGACATAAGCTGTCCGGGGGCGAGAAGCAGCGCGTGGCGATCGCTCGAGCCATTATCCACGATCCGCGCATTCTGATTCTCGACGAGGCGACCGCTTCCGTCGACACGGAGACGGAGCGGCAAATTCAGGAGGCGATATCTAGGCTGGTGCGAGGGAGAACGACGTTCGCGATCGCGCATCGGCTGTCCACGCTCCGCAACGCGGACCGTCTGGTCGTATTGGAACGCGGGAAGATCGTCGAGGTCGGTACGCACGAGCAGCTTCTCGAGAAGGAGAACGGCGTCTATCGCAAGCTGGTCGACGCGCAGAAGGAGCTGTCCAAAATCAAGGGGGTAGAGGGCTGATGGCGGAAAGCTTCGACATCCGAATCTTAGGGCCGAACGACACGTATTTCAGCCGCGGCAAGGGCGGGGTGCTCCAAGGCGTCGTTGACGGCAAGCCGTTTGACGAGCTTGTCGTCTACCGGGCGTTCCCGTTCCGGTACGCAACGGAGTATATTTCGGTACGCGATGCCAAGGGAGAGGAGCTCGGCATCGTGCGCGATATCGCGGAGTTGAACGAGGAGAGCGTCGCCGAGCTGACGAAGGAGCTTCAGCTTCGGTACTTCCTGCCGAAGGTGACGCGCGTCGACAGCGTGAAATTCAAGTCCGATCTCTGGTTATGGGAGCTGCAGACGCATCTAGGGCCGACCCGGATGGCGATGCGAAATCTTCACGAGCACCTGCAGTATCCCGGCGACGGTCGGGTCGTGCTGACCGATCTGGGCGGCAAGCGCTGCGAGATTACCGACTGGCGGTCGCTCGACTCGCACAGCCGAAGGCAGCTGGAGGAAGTGTTGTAACATGGAAGAAGCCTGTTGACCGAGTAGGTCGACAGGCTTCTTGCGTGTATACACAGTTACAGCCGTACCGGCTGCAACAGTCCGTCCTCGCCGAAGGCGAGAGGGTCCACGCAAATTTCGCGGTGATAGCCTTTACCTTCCGGGAACCGGGTCAGCGGCGTGACGAATCGGTGATAAGCGATCCAATACGTATCGGCGCCGGGTTCGCGGAGAATCGAATGATGACCGGTACCGAGCATATCCTTTTCCTCGCATTTCGTAAGGATCGGGTATAGGTACGTGACCGGACCGTATAGATGTTCCGCTGTGCCGTAGTTCACGTGATAATTCTCGCTGCCGGTATCGTCGCAGGACCAAGTGAAGTGATACAGACCGCCGCGCTTCAGAACGGCGACCGCTTCTCGGAAGTCGTGCAGGCCGGCAAGGTTTTTCATAGTCTCTTCCTTAACGCACAACATATCCTCGGCAAGCTGTACGATGGCGGCGTGTCCGTTGCCGAACAGCAAATAAGCCGTGCCGTCCTCCTCGAAAAAGACGGACGGATCGATGGTCTGACCCATGGCGATTCCGAGACGTCTCGTCTGATCCATCGTAATGAGCGGCTTCGGCATCGCGCGGAACGGACCCGCCGGTCGCTCGGCGATCGCAACGCCGATGGCGCTTTCGCCGTTCGGCTGCTTGCCGCAGAAATAGTAGAAGTACTTCCCGTCTTTGGCGGCGATCGCCGGAGCCCATGCGCTGCCGACGGCCCATGGCACATCGTCGGACGCAAGATCCAAGATCACGCCCTCGTCCTTCCAATGGCGGAGGTCCGCCGAAGAGAACGCTCGGAATCGCGTGCCCGACCAGCCCTCGAAGCCGTCCGTCGTGGGATACAGGTAGTAGCGGTCGCCGAACTTCGCGAGATCCGGGTCGGCGAATTGCCCGGGAAGCGCCTGATGACCGTCGCCGAACGCCGCCAGGAGGCGGCCGCATTCCTCCGCCGTGATCGGCAGGACGCCGCCGTGTCGTTTCTTCGTTCGACCTAAGTCGAAGGCCTCGTCCGGCAGCATTCGGAATTCGCCGCCGTCAAGGTCGGAGGTGAGCAAGGGCAAATAACCTTTGCCTTCCGCGAACCGATCCACGATGAGGCACCATTCCTCGCGCCCGTTAAGCTTGTAAATTTGCGGTCCTTCCACGCCGAACAATTGCTCCAACGCCGGAACGCGCAGAGGGGCGAACGCATCTTTTGCCAGCGAGGCGCCTTTTTCGACCCGGATCGTTTTCGTCGTTTCATCCTTGGAGAAGCGGTAGTAAGCGCCGTTATGAGCGATGATCGTCGTGTCGATAATATGGTTGTCCCGTTCGATATATTTCTCCGGCGCTGTAAAGCTGCGGAAATCCTTCGTGCGCGCGCTATAAATTTTATGTTTCCGCTCTTGTTCGTGCGGCTCCCGCGTCGAGGAAGCCCAGAACACCAAGAAGTCGCCGGACGCTTCGTCGTATACCGCTTCCGGCGCCCAGACGCAGCCGGCTCCCGGTACGCCGACCGTGACGGCCCAGGGCGAAGACCAATGCACCAGGTCGGCGGATTCCCATACGACGATGTCGCGGCTTCCCGCCTCGACGGCGGCGCCCCAGCCCTTGCCGTTCGCGATGCGGAGATCCGTGGCGATCAGATAAAACTTGGCTTCCTTGGGCGAGCGGACGAGGAACGGATCCCGCACGCCTCTCTCCCCCAGCTCCGACCGCAGCACCGGCAGGCCAGCGTTCAAGTCCTTCCAATGCAAGCCGTCTTCGCTGTAGGAGAAATACACCTGCTCTCCGTCCGGCTGTTCCCCGATAAAATGGACCAAAAGATAACCGAAATCATTCTCATCAAGCGATAACATCCGAATCCTCCTGACGGCGTTGAAGACGCATGGTGCCTTCCCGCTTGCTTCAAGCACGATAAAATTGCTGTTCCATGTAACCATCATAGGAGATTTCCAGGCTTGTTTTCCACAACAATAATGAGCGATCGTAGCACAAAATTGCTGCCGTCTCCCGTTAATCGAAAAAGAGCTTGCTGAATGGCAAACGATTGTCGGCGATGCGAAATTCGCCGGGGGTTTGGCCGGTAAGCTTCTTAAACACCTTGATATAATAGCTTCCCGTGGAATAACCGACCTCGGATGCGATTCGATCGACGCTCCAATCGGTCGTGCGCAGCAGCTCCACAGACTTCTCGATTCGCCTTCGGTTGACGTAGTCGTTAGGGGTGAGGCCGACATGACGCGTAAACATGCGCAAGAAGTGAAACTTGGATACCCCGAGACGCGCGGCGAGCTCCTCCTGTCCGACCATGCGGTGGAAGGACTCATCCAGAAACCGAACGGCGTCTTGTACGAGCGCCGGCCGCTGCGTTCGGGGTTGGCCGCTCGCCGACGAAGCGCGTCGCAGTTCCATCGCGAATCGATAGACGTAAGAAGAGGCGATATAAGGGTCCGTAATTTTACCGCGATGAGCCGCAAGGAACAACTCCTTCAGCGCCTGAACCGGAGCGCTTCCCGCTTCGAGGAAAGGCGCGGGGCCGAGCAAGGAGACAATATCCTCCCACAGCGGCGCGATCATCGCGGGGCGGACCAACACGAAATAAAACTCCCACGGTACGCCGTTGCCGGGATGATAGTATCGGTGGTCGCCGGGGATTTCAGCTAGGAACGCCCGTCCGTCGTGGATTCGGTAGGCGGCAGTTCCGTTTTCGAACAGCCCTTCGCCTTGCACCGTATATTGAAACAGCAAAAGAGGTCCGTCCGTGCGCGCCTGACCGTCCCAATGGTAAGAGGGATCGTCGATCGATTCATGTCCCACCGCATACAAGCCGCATAACGGTTGTCGGGGGACTTCGTGGAAACGGAAACCGTAAATGCCGAACGGAGTATCGGGCCTCATGCTCTCCCCCATTTGCCAGCAGGATGTCACTCGAACATTCAATATCCATCGTAACATACGAGCGAGGCGCGGGGGAGAGGATACGAGCGATGACCGCGATATGAAAAAATACCCAACGAGCATATTGACAGATTCCGAAAACGGGGTTTAGAATATGCCTAACGACGATGAAACCCCTTACATTTGACGAAGGTTTGCGATTGCATTTCACTCGTTCTTTTTTTTGCCACAGAATGAAACCCGTTACATGTAACGGGTTCCACAACACGGAGGGGGATCGCATGGAATCGACCGCTTCGGCCTTGTCGCCCGTACGTTTGGCTTCGAACGCGTTTCGCATTCACGGGAAATCGGAAATCTTGCTTTGCGCGTCGCTGTTTTACTTCCGGATTCCGAGGGCGCTCTGGCGCGAGCGAATGATGCAGTTGAAGTCGTACGGCTATAACTGCATCGACGTGTACTTCCCTTGGAACTACCATGAGCCGCAAGAAGGAGTCTGGGACTTCGACGGCGAGAAAGACATTGCGGCTTTCTTGCGAACGGCGAAGGAGGTCGGCTTGTGGGTCGTCGCCAGACCCGGACCCTATATTTGCTCGGAATGGGACGGCGGAGGCATCCCGGCGTACCTCTATCCGATCGATGGCATGAAACTAAGAGACAACAACCCTGCATTCTTGAACGCAACGTCGAAGTGGTTCGATCGAGTGCTCCCCGTGTTGCGAACGTTCCAGGCCGGCGCGGACGGCACGATCGTCTGCGTGCAGCTCGACAATGAATTAGACTTCTATGGATGCGCCGATCCGAACGGGTATATCTCCGCTTTGCGGGATATGGCGCATCGTCACGGCATCGCGGTGCCGCTGATCGCTTGCGCAGGGCAGGGCGGATTGGTAGAAGCTTCGGGTCTCGCGGACGGCGTCGTGCCGACGTGCAATTTTTACCCGAACGATCGCGACCCCGCGTTCGAGGATAAGGTGTCCCGTTACCGGAAGCTGCTTGAAGGCATGGGGCTCCCGTTGCTCGTGACGGAGACGAATCGTTCCCACTTCTTGCTTAGAAGGTTGTTGTCTTGCGGAGGGAAGCTGCTGGGGCCGTACCTGCAAGCGTCCGGTACGGATTTCGGTTTTACGAACGCGACCAATAACTGGGGGAAGCCGCTCGCGTTCCTCACCTCGGATTACGATTTCGGCGGAATGATTTCCCCCGAAGGGCATATCCGCCCGGAAGCGTACGAGGGTAAGCTGCTGGCCAGAATCATAACGGCGTACGGCACATCGTTAGCGGAGGCCGAACCTGCGGCGAAGGACGCCGTCCGGTCCGTCGCGTCGCCGAAGGATGCGATCGCAGGCTGTCATGCGTTGAAGCTCCGGGACGGAGGCTATCTCGGATTCGTCTCCCATATCGGGGAGGCGGCGGCGGAGGTGTCGTTCGAAGCGAACGGCATTCGGGTACCGCGGAGAACGAAGCTCATCATGAACCGTTGGCGTTCCCTGGCGCTGCCGTTCGGCGTTCCGCTTCGAACTTGGGGCGCCCAAGGCACGCTCCTGTACGCAACGGCCGAACTCTTCCACTGCCGGCGCACCGACTCGAACATTTTGCTCGCGTTCCATACGGAAGGCGAAGGGGAGATCGGTCTTCGAATCGACGGAGCGACGTTGCTGGACGCGGCGAATACGTCCGTAACCCAAGACGGCGGAACGATCACGCTGTCGTTCGCCTCGGGCGAGCTCGCATTCTGCAAGCTTCAGCTGCCGGAAGGGCGAGCGCTCGAGATCGTCGGCATGGATCGCGCGAAAGCGCTTCTGATGGAGGAGCTCGCCGAAGACGGCGCGATCCGATTCGCAGAGCGCATCGAGTATCCGAAGGAAGCCGTCGAGCTATCGATCCCGTGGTCGCTCTCCCCCGTACCGGCCTACGAACCGCCGACAGGCGGCGATGTCGTAACGGCCTCCAAGGCGGACTACCTGGAAACTTTCGGGATTTACCGGGGGTTCGCTTGGTACGAGACGACATTCGATCCGACGCCCGAAGCGGCGCCTCAAGGAATTCTCGTACAGAACGGAAGCGACGTCATCTCCTTGTATCGAGGGAAGGAATATGTAGCGACGGTCGTACCGGGCGGGGCGAGCCGATACGTTCCGATCGGGGCGAGCGAGGCGGGAGAAAAAATATCGGCAAGAGTCGAAATCTGGGGTCATAGCAATTTCGACGATATTCGGCTCCCGTCCCTCAGGCTGCACGCGATGAAAGGGTTGACGGGACTCGTGTCGGTCATCGGAGTCACCGACCTATCTCGAAACTGGCGGGTAACATCCGTAACCGATCGAACGGTCCGAGACGATCTAGCGAGTCCGACGGCGGACGACGCGCTATGGCCGGTCGTAGGGTTCGGGGGTTGGTTATCGGAGCGCCGGCCGGCGCTCGAGTATTATCGCAACGAATTCCAGGCGGCGAGTCGGGCGGATTCATGGACGCTTCGCTTCGAAGACCTGCAAGCGCTCGCCCGCGTATTCGTGAACGGGGAAGAGGCGGGAGAAGCCGCCCCTTCGAATCCATACGTGGACATCAGTCCGTTCGTTCGTCCGGGGGAGTCGGTGCAGCTCACGGTGTTCGTAGAGAGATATCCGGGTTTGTCGGCCGGCAAAGCGACGCTCTACGAAGGCGTATCCGCCAAAGCGTGGCGCATTTCCTCCTGCGGAGAGGGACAGCTTTGGGCGAATGCTCGGTCGGCTCGAGGCGAAGCGCGGACGGAGCTTCCGATCGACATGAACGCGGGCGAGACGGCCTGGCTGCTAGGCGAGATCGGAGATTCGAACGGAGGGAAAGGGTGGAGAGTTCGAGCCAAGGGCGCGAATCTCAAATTGTCGGTTTGGTTCAACGGTCATCTGGTAGGCCGCTTATGGCTGCAAGGCAGCCGCGCGCGCCCCGCGTTCACGGGCGGGAATCAGGAATCGTTCTATCTGCCGGGTCCATGGTTCCGGGAAGAGCGAGCCGAGGCGACCCGGTTGGCCGTTCTGCTTGAGGCGCTGGATGGTGAGACGCCTTCCCGGCTAGAAGACTTATCGTTCATCCCTGTGTAAGACGGCGAGACGGAATAATGCAATGACGGAGAAAAACGCGAATGGACGCTTCCGGGAGCGGATCGTAAAGTCAATTCATGTAAGCGCTTTATGTAACCCATTACATGAAATAGGTTTCATCATTGGGAAGGGGCGTCCGGGTGAGATATTCGAGGAAACGATCCGCTATTTCTCTAGGCATCGTCGGTTTGGCGGCGTGTACCGCCGCAATCTCTTTCCTTGCGGCGACCCCGAACTCGAAATTCGATTCCGGAGAGAGCGGCGAAGGGAGTCAAGTCGTGGGCGAAAACATTAGGTTGGATTACGACAACGTACATCAACAGATCGACGGGTTCGGGGCATCCGGCGCCTGGTGGGCGCAAGACGTCGGCGGATGGGATAACCTCGACGACATCATGGATTTGTTGTATGACGACCAGGAAGGGATCGGGCTCGATATTTACCGATACAACATCGGGGCCGGCAAGCCGACGATCGCGAGCGATCCTTGGCGTACGACGGAGACGCTCGAAGTGTCGCCAGGGGTATACGACCTGAACAGGGATAAGAACGCGGTCCATGCCATGAGAGAGGCGGCGAAGCGCGGCGCGGACGTCGTGCTGTTCGCCAACAGCCCTCCGGCGAGGCTTACGGTGTCGGGGTACACCTCGGGAGAACCGAACGGAAAGTCGAACCTTCCGCCGGAGAACGAAGAAGCGTTCGCCAAGTATCTCGTGGATATTACGGAGTTGTTCGTGAAGGAAGGATTGCCGGTCAAGTACCTAAGTCCGATCAACGAACCGCAGTGGGAATGGAAGAGCGGGCAGGAAGGCTGCCATTACGAGCCGGAGCAAGTGATCAGCCTGTCTCGAAAAGTAGCGCTGGAGCTCGAGAAAAGAAAGCTTCCCGTAAAGCTGCTTATCGCCGAGTCCGGCGCATGGAACGATCCTGAATACACCCTCACGATGTACAAGAGGATCATGAGCGACGACGTACTCTCGAAAGCCATTGACGCTTATGCGGTTCATTCGTATTGGTCGAGCGCGAAGGATAAGGAGATCGCGGCGGAATATTTTTCGCAATTCGACGACTTGCTCCCGCTGCACCAGACCGAATGGTGCGAGATGCTGAACGGCAACGCCGCAAGCATGGAAGCCGCCCTTGTGCTGGCGAGAACGATCCACGAGGATATGACCATCTTATCGGTGTCTACTTGGGAACAATGGCTGGCGGTCGCCAAAGGGGATTACCGGGATGCCCTCGTATACGTAGACCCGGAAACCCGAAAGTTCGGAGCCGCCAAGCGGATGTGGAGCTTCGGCAATTATTCCAAATTCATCAAGCCGGGCTATCGCCGGATCGAAGCGGCAAGCGAAGCCGACGATGTGCTCGTCTCCGCATATGCCAGCCCGAAACGAGACGAAACCGTGATCGTGGCCGTCAACGCGACGAAACGAGCGAAGCCGATCGCATTCGAAAACCTAAAGGGCGGCAAAACGGAAATCTACGAGACGTCGGAGAAATCCGATCTTGCCTTGGTGAAGGAGGTGAACCGACTGGAGAACTATGAACTGCCGCCGGAGTCGGTTACGACGTTCGTGATTCGAGGAGGTACGTTCAGCTTCCTGTAAGGCCAGGGGCTGTATACATATCAAAAACTAAGGGAGGATCAGAATGACTAGCACACTGAAGTGGAAAAGGTTGTTTGCAGCATTCATCGTACTTGCTTTAAGCGTCACCTTCGTGATCGGCTGCGAAAAATCGAGCGGCAGCGAGACCGCCGCAACCGACGAAGAAAACCAAGAGACGCAAGCGACAGAGAGCGAAGGAGCTGCGCAGACGACCGGCGCGGGGGCGGCGGGAGAACCGACCGTCATCGTGTTCGGCACCCACTGGCAGGCGGGAGACGACCCGAATTGGAAGGATCCCGTCACCGGCGAGCCGGGCATGCCGCCGGAGCAGCTGCTAGCGAGACAAAAAGCGCAAGAAGCCGTTCTGAACGAGCTGAACGTCGAAATTCAATGGGTACAATACCCGAGCGACGTCCGAGAAGCGCTCCTGAAGTCGGTTCTCGCGAACGCGCCGATCGTCGATATCGCCTTGCTGTGGGGCGGGTCGCAAGGTACGCTGCTCGGGCAAAACATCTTCCAACCGCTCGATGAATACGAAGAGATCTTCAGCGACGAAGACAGCGCGTGGATGTTGGGCGACGAGATGTTCGGCGGCAAGTACTTCCTGAATTATATTCTGGATTTCGTGAACGCATGGCCGCTCGTCTACAACGTCTCGTACCTCGATAAGGTCGATGCGCTGAAAGAAAACGGCCGAACGGTGTATCCTCACGATCTGTGGAAGCAAGGGAAATGGACGTGGTCCGCGTTCGAGGACTACCTGACGAAGGTCAACGAATATTACGCGAACAAGATGTCGCCGGTCCGTACGGACGTGCCGATCAAGGCGTTCCAAACGGACTATCGTTATACGGCGCTTCAAGCGATTCACGCGAACGGCGGAGCGGTGTACGGTGCCAACGGGCTGACGGCCGACGCTCCCGAGGCGAAGAAAGCGGTCGAATATATCGACAAGCTGATGTCGAAGAACCTTATGATGTCCGTCCGTTACGGCGAAGACACCTCCGTTCCGGGGTGGACGTGGAACGGAAGCGACTTCGGCAACGGCGAAACCGTCTTCACGAACATGGTCCCTTGGCTTTCCAACGGCGCAGGTCAGTCTCTTGCGGCGCGCGGGGAATCGATGGGCGTCGTGCCGTTCCCGAGACCGGACGACCTTGCGGCCGACGATCCGAAGGTTGAGCAAGTGATCTTCCCGGGCAACCAGATGGCTGTCTTGAAAGGTTTATCCAAAGAAAAGACGGAGCTTGCGCTGAAAGCATACAAGGTCTATTGGTCTACTGTGTACAAGACATTGGCCAACAGCGATAAGGCGCTGGATTTCTTCGAGAAGCAAGCGAAAAATACGGCGATCAACTATGGCTTCGACGTCACGAACGAGCAATTCGGCGACGCGGTGATGGAAGCGTTCATCGGCATCTCGGGCAGCAGCCCGAACGAGTATGCGACGATCATGCCGTGGGGCGGCATGTGGACCGACACCATTCTAGGGAACTCGCTTTACGGTCTGAACGGATCGCCGAAGTACGCCGGCGCCATCGATGCGCAGAAGAACGTCATCGTCGACTCCATGAGCTCGATCGAACAGACGATCAGCTCCGGCGTATCCAAAGACAATATGCCGCCGAGCTTCTCGACGACCGGCGTACCGATCGCGGTAGCCGCAGGCACGGACCCGGCAACCGTCCAATGGGATACGTTCGTGAAGGCGCAGGACGGCATCGACGGAGAGATTCCGTTCGCGAACGTCGCGGTGGATACGTCCGCCGTCAAGTTCGACAGCGTCGGCAAATACGACGGCGGCTTGGCGCTCGCCGTGAAGGATGCGGCCGGCAACGAGGGCAAAGCCTCCCATGCCGTCATCGTATACGATCCGAACAACGCGACGGCGCCGACGATTGCCGCGAAGGCGGAGTATCGAGCGGTCAAGGTGGATGAAGACGCTTCGGCGATCAACTGGGCGAACGATTTCGTCGAACAGGCGGTCGACAAGGACGGATTCGACTTGAAGAGCAAGATTACCGCGGATATCGGAAGTCTGGACGTGACCACGCCAGGCACTTACGACGTCACGCTGACCGTTACGGATTTCGCCGGAAACCAAGCGAGCTTGACGATTCCGGTTGCCGTCGAATAAGAAGGTTTCGTACCGTACATCGTTACAAGCTGTGGGTGCTATGAAGCGATTCATAGCACCTCGCAGTTATTAATGGAGGGTTTAGGGGTATGTACATGATGAAGAGAATGTTGGTTTGCTCCGTTCTGACAATGTTTGCTTTCGTCATGTTCATATCCGCGATCGGAGCAGGCGGCGTACATGCGGAGACGGCGGCCGCGTCCGCGGATCGCGAGGAATATTACGAAGAAACGTATAGCAAATATCTGGAAAGCCAATCGTTCGATGGAGCGATTTCTTCCTCGGAGATCAAAGTAGACGTATTGTCCTATCAGGCGTCGTCCGACATGGAGGCCGACGCGAACGACGGCGCGGTCCTCACGGGCGAAAGCGGAACGATCACGTGGAACGTTCAGGTGCGGGAAGCAGGGTTCTATCAGATCGCGGTGACTTACAAGCCCGCAGCAGGGACGAACTCGAAAATCGAAAGAAAGCTGTATATCGACGGCCAAAGCCTGTTCAACGGAATGAATCAATTGATCTTCCATAGAGTGTGGGACAACGGCGGCAAGATGCTGGAGAAGGATGGGAACGAAATCCGCCCGACCGCCGTGGAGAAACCGGAGTCGATGACGGTTTACATAAGCGATTCGCGAAGAAGAAGTTTGGAACCGTACAAGTTTTACTTCAGCGCGGGGACGCACGCGTTGACCTTGGAATCCGTGAAGGAACCGATGGAAATCAGAGACATCACGCTCAGAGCGGCGCCCGACATTAAGCCGTACGCGGATGTCATCGAAGCCTGGAAACAGATCTACAAGGTGTACGACGGCGTCAATCTGGAGTATCAGGCGGAGCGAACGGACGACCGTACGATCGCCATCGAGAAATCGTCCGTGGATATATTGCTCTCCACCGATTACAGCAATCCGAATACGGTCCCCTATCATCCATATAAAATCAAGCTGAATACGATCGGCGGATCGAGCTGGAGAACGCCGGGCGACTTCCTGACCTGGAGGATCCACGTACCGGAAGAAGGATTATACCGGATTTCGTTCCGCGGGGCGCAAAACACGAACCGGGGCGTCATGTCCTATCGGGAATTGAAGGTAAACGGGGTAGTTCCGTTCCGAGAAGCGATGGCCATCCCGTTCGATTTTCATTCCGGGTTCGTCCATTATGTGCCGGGGAACGACGACGGCGAGTTTCTCATTCCCCTGAAGCAAGGGGAAAACACGATCTCGCTCGAGGTCGTCCTGGGCGAGTTCGCGATGCCGCTGTCGGAAGTGGAGAAGAGCGTGTTCGCGCTGAACGATCTGTACCGCAAGACCGTGCAGATCACCGGACTCGTTCCGGATCGGTATATCGATTACGAAATTACGAAAAAAATACCGAACTACACGGAAATTTTAAGAACGGAAAGCGATCGTCTGAAGAAAGTCGTCGACGAATTGGTGAGAATCACGGGGGAAAAAGGCGAGAAAACGGCGATGATCGAAAAGATGCGGGTGCAGGCGGAACGTCTCGCCGCGAGGCCCGAGGAGGTCATCGCCGAGCTGGGCACCATGGAAAATAATATTTCCTCCTTGGGCACTTGGATCACGACGATCTCCGAGATGCCCCTCCAATTGGACAGCTTTACGCTATCCTCGCCGACCGCCCGGCTGCCGGACGCGATGCCGAATGCGCTCGTTCGAGGGTATTACGGTCTGGTCAGGTTTCTGTCGACCTTCTTCGTGGACGAAACGATGTTGTCCGACGGAACGGATAAGAACGCCATTAAAGTATGGATCGCGGCCGGGCGCGATCAGGCGCAAATTATCAAAACGTTGATCGACCAAGGCTTTACGCCGAACTCGAATATCCCCGTGGATTTGCAATTGATCCCGGAGGACGTCATTCTTCCCGCGACGCTGGCGGGCAACGGTCCCGACGTCGCGCTGGCCGTACCGCAGGCGACGGTCGTCAACTTCGCCATGCGGAACGCCCTGGTCGACCTGTCGAAGCTGGACGGCTTCGAGGACATCCGCAGCAAGTTTCCCGACAGTACGTGGAGAACGGTGACTTACCGGAACGGGATCTTCGGTCTTCCGGAGCAGGAAACCTTCTTGATGATGTTTTACCGGAAGGACATTCTGGATCAGCTTGGTTTGCAAGCGCCGGAGACGTGGGACGAGGTCGAGCACTTGATTTCGATTCTTCACGCCAACAACTACGATTTCTACATGCCCGGCCAGGAGCTATATCCGTCGCTTGTGTACCAGTATGGCGGGGACCTGTATCAAGGCGGCGGCGGCGATTACGGCATCAAGAGCGGATTGATCGACGACAGCGCGATGAGCGCGTTCAACCGAGTCACGCGGTTCTTTACAAGCTACCGACTGCCGGTGACCGCCGATTTCCCGAACCGATTCCGAACCGGTGCGATGCCGGTGGGGATCGCGCCGTACACGACCTACAACCAATTAGAAGTATTCGCGCCGGAGATTAGAGGCCTGTGGTCTTTCGCCCCGATGCCGGGCATCGAGACGGCCGACGGGGGCGTGAACAACACGGTCGTGTCCACGACGATCGACAGCATCATGATGCAGTCTTCGCAGCGGAAAGCGGAAGCTTGGAAGTTTATGCAGTGGTGGCTGGAAACCGATACGCAGGCTCAGTACGCCAATGCGCTGGAAGCCGTCATGGGATCCGCCGCGAGATACCCGACGGCGAACGTCGATGTATTGAAGCGGTTGCCATGGGCGACGAAGGACGCGGAGCAGCTGCTCAGGCAGTTCGAGTTTACCGTAGGCTCCCCGGAGGTGCCCGGCGGATATATGACGCCGAGAGCCATCGATTACGCTTTCCGTTCCGTCGTCACGAGCGGGAAAAACCCGCGCGAGGCGTTGTATATGAACATTAAGCAAATCGACAAGGAGCTTACGAAGAAACGGAAAGAGTTCCATCTATCCTACAGCGAGGGCGATTGAGTATGAATGTCTGGAAGGAACACAAGGAGAAATACTTGCTGCTGCTGCCGTTCTCCGTCATCTTCATCGTGTTTACCGTCATCCCCGTTCTGACTTCGATCGTGATCAGCTTCACGTCCTTCGATATGCTCGAGCTGCCTACGTTCGTCGGCTTCAGCAATTATATCAACTTAATCGTGAACGACGACATCTTCCTGATCGCGGTGAAGAACACGCTGTTCTTCGCGCTCATTACCGGCCCGATCAGCTACGTCATGTGTTTCGTGTTTTCGTGGTTGATCAACGAGCTGACGCCGAAGGTGCGCGCGGTCATGACGCTGGTGTTTTACGCGCCGTCGATTTCGGGGAACGCCTATCTCATTTGGAAATTGATTTTCTCGTCCGACATGTACGGATACGCCAATGCCTGGCTGCTGAAGCTCGGCTTCTCGAGCGAAGCGATTCTTTGGTTCGATAAGAAGGAATACGTGTTTCCGATTCTGATCTTAGTCCAGCTGTGGTTAAGTCTCGGCGTCAGCTTCCTGGCGTTCATCGCGGGCTTGCAGAACGTGGACAGAACGCTCTACGAGGCCGGCCAGATCGACGGCATTCGAAACCGCTGGCAAGAATTGTGGTTTATTACGCTGCCGTCGATGAAGCCGCAGCTGTTATTCGGAGCGGTCATGCAAATTACGAGCTCGCTGTCCGTCTCGCAAATTTCGATCGAGCTGGCCGGCTTCCCTTCGGTCGAGTATGCAGGGCATACGATTCTGACCCATCTGCACGATTACGGGTTCGTCCGTTACGAGATGGGGTACGCCTCCGCGATCGCTACTTTGCTGTTTTTCATCATGGTATTTACGAACATTATCGTGCAGAAGGCATTGAGAAGGGTGGGGGTCTAAGGTGAACGTCGTGCCTACAGCCATAAGGAGAGCGTACCTGTCCAGGAAGTTTAAGCGAAGAAACCGAAGCATCGTCGGCGACTTCACCCTGACGTTCTTCCTGGGAATCTTCGGATTGTTCAGCGTCTGGCCGCTCATCTTCATCGTGAATAACGCGTTCAAGCCGCTGAACGAAATCTTCATCTTTCCGCCGAAGTTGTTCGTGCAGAGCCCGACGCTGACGAATTTCCAAGATCTCTTCATTATTATCGGAAACTCTTGGATTCCGATGTCGCGCTATTTGTTCAACACGGTGTTTCTGACCGCCGCGGGAACGGTAGGGACGGTCATCATCGGCTCCATGGCCGCTTTCCCGCTCGCGAAATACGTGTTTCCCGGGTCGAAAACGATGTCGAAGCTGATCGTGTATTCGCTCATGTTTAACGGCACGGTCACCGCCCTTCCGAACTATGTCATCATGTCGAAGCTGAATATGATCGACAGCTACTGGGCAGTGATCTTGCCTTCGATCGGGTCTACCCTAGGGCTGTTCCTGATGCTGAACTTTATGGTTCAGGTGCCCGACGCGCTGATCGAAGCGGCCAAGATCGACGGGGCCAGCGAGTTCACGGTCTTCTGGAAAGTCATGATGCCTCTCTCGAAGGCGGCCTGGATCACCTTGATCATCTTGTCCTTTCAGAACCTGTGGGGAGCCACCGGCGGGGGCTTCCTGTTCAGCGAGAAGCTGAAACCGATCAGTTATGCGTTGTCGCAGATCGTCAACGCCGGCGTGGCGCGGACGGGGGTCGCCTCGGCCGTGACGCTGATCATGCTCGTCGTGCCGGTCGTCGTCTTCGTCGTTTCCCAAAGCAATGTGATCCAGACGATGGCGACGACAGGCATTAAAGAATAGTGTTCAATTTCCGATCGGAAAGGAAGACCCAACGGCGATGAGATATAAGTGGGCTGTTTTGTTCGCCTGTATGATCTGCATGCTCCTTGCGCCTGCGGGCGCATTCGCCGCCAATACGTTCGAGGGCGACTATACCTACGATGCCTGGGGGAACGCCAAGCGAAGCCTTCCGGCGTTCGAGCTGGTCCATGCGCTGGACAGCGGCAGCATGGGGAAGATCAAAGTGGGAAGCGTCGACGACGTGTACGTCGGCGAAGACCGAATCTTTCTCGTGGATGCGACGGAGAGCCGCGTGAACGTGTTCGACGCGGAGCTGCGATTCGTCGCTTCGATTAAATTGATCCGCGACGAAACCGGAAAAATCATGGTGAGCGAGGAGACCGGCAAACAGCTGATGCTCGCCAATCCCGAGGGCGCGTATTACAGCGAGGAGTCCGACGAGCTGTACATCGCGGATACCGGGGCGGAACGAATCGTCGTGCTGGACGGAAACACATACGCGTACAAGCGAACGATCGGGAGACCGGAACATATGATCGGAGCGACCCAGTTCAAGCCTTCGAAGCTCGTCGTCGACCAAGACGGGAAAATCAGCGTCGTCGTCCAGGGAAGCTACGAGGGGATCATCGAAATTCATCCCGACGGCTCCTTCTCCAGGTATTTCGGTTTGAATAAGCCGAGGGTCAATCTCATCGATTACTTCTGGAAATCCGTTGCGTCCAAGGAGCAGAAGGAAAAGATGAAGAAGCTGTTCGCGCCTTCCTTTAATAATATTAGCATCGATTCGGAGGGGCTGATTTACGCGACGACGTTCGACCCGTCGGCG
This sequence comes from Paenibacillus sp., assembly GCF_031177825.1. Taxonomy (GTDB): domain Bacteria; phylum Bacillota; class Bacilli; order Paenibacillales; family YIM-B00363; genus Paenibacillus_AE. The sequence continues at coordinate 32,256 of NZ_JAPSKE010000027.1, forward strand.
CAGGATATGGTGTTCCGGTTCAATTCGAAGGGTGAAAACGTGCTGATGCAAGGCGGATATTTCCCGGTGATCGGCGACCTGCCCCGAGTCACGGAGCTGGAGAGCCAATTCGTCGATATCGCGGTGTCCGACTACGGCGTATACGCGCTCTTGGACAAGACGCAGGGAAGGGTGTTCCTCTACAACTTCGAAGGGGACTTAATGAACGTATTTAATTCCATCGGAAATTTGAAGGGCAACGTCAAGGAACCGACCGCCGTCGCCTGGTTCGGCGACAAGCTGATCGTAACCGATAAGCAGTTCGGCAGCGCCTACGTGTTCCAACCGACGGAGTTCGGGCAGGCCGCGCTGGAAGCGGAAAAGCAATATTTCAACGGGAAATGGGAAGCGGCGGGCGAAGCGTTCGAAGACACGCTCGAACGGAACGCCAACTACGATATCGCCTACACGGGCGTAGGCAGAAATTTCTTGATGCAAGACGCATTCGAAGAGGCGATGTACTATTTGAAGCTCGGCAACAGCCGCGCGTACTACTCGCAAGCGTTCGCCGAATACCGCAATTTGTTCATCCAACGTCATTTCGGCTGGTTCGTCTTCCTGTTCGTCATCGCGGCCGGCGCCTTATTCTATTCGGAGTACAGATACAACAAGAAAAACGGTTGAGAACGCATGGTTCCATAATGCTCTATAGGAAAGGTAGGATCGCGACCTATGGCCGGTATTGTTGAAGATGGAAAATATATGTTTCGCGTCCTTCTCCATCCGTTCGACGGATTTTACGATGTGAAATTTCTAGGGAAACGAAACTTCGCGCTCGCTACGTTCGTCCTGCTCATCTGCGGCGTCGTCGGCATCATGAATTACCAATACACCGGCTTTATTCTTAACTACAATCCGCTGTTCGCGATGAACAGCGTTACGATTTTCGTGACGACGCTGTTTCCCTTCCTATTGTTTCTGATCAGCAACTGGAGTGTCGCGACGCTGTTCGACGGCAACGGATCCTTCGGCGATATTTACATCGTGATCAGCTATGCGCTCGTCCCGAAGCTGCTCTTCGACATCGCGGGCATCGTTCTGAGCAATGTCGTGATCCAAGAGGAAGCGGCGCTGCTGTATGCGTTTATGACCATCGGGACGGTCTGGTTCGCTTTCCTGTTGTTTTGCGGGCTGTGCGTCGTTCACGAGTATACCGCGCTCGTCAACGTCGTGACGCTGGCGGCTTCCTTCTGCTCCGCGATCGTGATCGTGTTTCTGTCCATGTTGTACTTCACGTTGGTGGGCAAAGTCGTCGGCTTCGTATACGCCGTATTCCTGGAACTGACGAAAAGGTGGTGACGACATGTTGAGAAGCTTCAGCGGAGCGGCGGTCGAACGGGTCAGGCACGCGGGGAAAAAGGAGCTGCTGCTCGCGGCGCTCGCGGCGCTGATCGTCGCCGCGGCCCTCTTGCTTCCTTCCGTCGCGAAGCACTTCGGCATCGAACGGCAAGCTCTTCCCGAATATAGTCGGGATGGGGTAGCGGCTCCGACCGGAGAGATCGATCCGCATTCGGGGACGGTGCTTCTGGCCGAGAGCGAGGGCAAAGAGCTGTACATCGATACCGGCACGTTAAATCTGAAGGTCGTGGAGCCTGCAAGCGGCGTTGAGTGGAACAGCCTTGCGTTGGACGAGAAAAGCGGAGATGCGGAGAAGTCGCCGATCGTCATCAAGTTTCTGGGCAAAGACAGCGCCATGTACGAGTGGGACGCCTACAATTATGCGATTCAGAACGACAGATATACGCTCAATCGAATTGAAAACGGCGTCCAAATCGTATTCGATTTCTCCGAGACGGAATCCTATCGGCTCAACGAATATATGCCGCAGAAAATATCGATCGAAAACTATGAAACTTTGTTTCTCAAGAAGCTAGAAGAGAAAGTCGCGCAAGGAGACGTCGCGCCGGCTCAGGCGAAGAAATACGAAGAGGCGCTCGGCATCGCGTATCAGAAAGACGAAGCGAACGGTCTGTACTTTTTCAAATTTTCGGGATTGCCGCCGCTCTCGCTCGTGAAAGATTTGATCAACTTCTCCAAAGAAGTCGAGTACACGACCGAGATGCTGGTCGCGGACAGTCAACAGTTCGGCATTACGGTCACGATTACGCAGCCCGCCAGATTCGTCGTGACGATGGAAGCGACGCTCGACCGCGGCGATCTCGTCGTCAAGGTGCCGACCTATGCGACCGAAACCGGCAATGATTTCTATACGATGCAGAACATCGCCGTGCTTCCTTCCTTCGGTCTCGCATCGGCGGATCGCGTCGACGACGGATACATCGTCGTGCCCGACGGGGCCGGCGCCTTGTTCCGGGTCAACACGTTCAACGGCAAGTTTCCGGAGTACGAGCGGCCGGTGTACGACAACACGTTTTACAATACGCTTTACGAGATGCCGGAATTTCCCGAAAACCTGACAATGCCCGTATTCGCCATGTACTATACCGACCTGAGGGGGACGTCGCAGGGGCATCTGGGCATGATCGAGAAGGGTGCGGAGCTCGCATTCGTGAAGGTGCAGCTCGGCACGAAGGACACTTCGGCCGGGGGCACCCTGTATAACAAAGTGTACAGCACCTTCGATTCCATGCAGTATTCGCGGGTGAAGGTGTTCGGACCTTACAGCGACAACGAGGCGCGGTTTCTGGCGTCCACCGGCTTGATCCCCGTCGATTATCAGGTGAGATACAAATTGTTCGGCGAGAAGGTTACCTATTTCGACTTGGCCAAGACGTACCGGGAATACCTGGTGAACGCCTACGATCTCAAGCCCGCCTTCCAGGCGACGCCGAAGCTGTTTCTCGACGTCATCGGCACCGTCACGCTGGAGAAGCGATTCCTAGGCATACCGTACAAAGAGCCGTATTCTATGACGAAATACGATCAGCTGCTCGCGATCATGAACGATCTGCAAGGCGTACATACGGTCGTGAATTACAAAGGCGTATTCAACGGCGGCCTCCGCAACACGATCGGAAACAAGGCGGAGCCGGCCGCAGCGAATGGGAGCGGGGAGGCGTTCGACGCGTTGCGGGACGCCTTCGACGGAGAGAGCCGCACGCTGTTCTTGAACGCCGAGTTGATGCGGGTGGCGGACACGAGCGGCGGCTTCTGGCCGAAGACGAACGCATTGTACGGGTACGACGGGAAGCCGGTCGAGTTCATGAAGTATAACTACGCGAGCGGCCGATTCGACCCGCGCAGCACGAAGCACTACTTGCTCAACCCTTTGTTCTTAAGCGATACGGTGGACGAATTTATCGAACGCTCCAAGGCGTACCCGAATATTTCCGTGGGCGACATGGGATCCGCGTATTACGCGAGCTACAATCCGCGCGAAATCGTCGACCCCGTCGTCAGCCGTTCCATCGTGAAGGAAAACCTGAAGAAGCTGTCCGAGCAGAAGACGATCGCGCTGGACAATCCGAACATGGATACGATTCCGTACATCGCTTACGCCGCGAACATTTCTAGGGAAAGCAGCAATTACGCGACGATGTACAGCTCGATTCCGTTCCGGCAGCTCGTTCTGAACGGACTGACGGAGTATACGACCTTGAACGTGAACATGTCTTCGGAGCGAAGCGATTACTTCTTGTTGCAGGCGTTCGAGCTCGGAAGCATTCCGAAATTTACGATCAGCGCGGAAAATGTCGATGTGCTGAAAAACTCCGAGTACAGCGATTACTTCTCCATGCAGTACTCCACGCTGCAGGACAAAATCAAAGCCGTGTACGAGGAGTACCGCCGGGGGCTTGCCGAAATCGGCTCCAAGGAAATCGTCGGCCACCGGATGCTTTCGGACAACGTGTTCGAGACCACGTACGCTTCGGGATCGAAAGTCGTCGTCAACTACAATAAGTATCCCGTTACGATATCCGGGTCTGCGCTTGACGCCCTAGGTTATCTCATCCAGCCGAAACCGTAAGGAGGTCATGATATGGAGGGTGCAGCGGGCAAGACTCGGAAGATGCAAGTTTCTTATAAAAATATGAAGAAGATTCATGGCATCGTCTTCGTGCTGCCGTGGCTGATCGGGTTCGCCTTGTTTTTCGTCACGCCGCTGGTGAGCACGATCAAGTACTCCTTTCACCAAGTAGGGGTAGCCGACACCGGGGGGATGACGCTCGAATATGTCGGACTTCGGAATTACTCGAATCTTTTTCACCAGGAGGTCTCTAGTCAAAGCCAGCAATTCCTAAGGGTATTCGCGGACGAAAACATCAATATTTTTATCAACACTCCTGTCATCGTCGTCTTCAGCTTGTTTTGCGCGATCTTGATTAACGTGAAGTTCAAGGGGCAAGGTCTCGCCCGGGTCGTGTTTTTCTTGCCGATCGTCTTGGGGCTCAAGGTCGTCGTCGATTTGATTATGGTCACGACGGGCGGCGATGTGGCTGACGCGGTCGTCAACAACAACTTCGACAGCGAGATGCTGATCGATTTTCTGCGGACGTATACGTTCCTGCCAAGAGAGGTTACGTTTTTCATCTCCGACTTGGCGAGCAATATTTTTATGCTCCTCTCCCAAACCGGCGTGCAGACGTTGATCTTTCTAGCCGGATTGCAGTCGATCAATCGGTCGCTGTACGAGGTGGCCAAGATCGAAGGCGCCAACAATTACGAGATTTTCTGGAAAATTACGCTGCCGCTGGTGGGCAACATTTCGCTCTTCGCATTGATTTATACGTTCGTCGACATGTTCTTGAAGTCTTCGATTTCTACGGAAATTTACTATTTTGCCTTCAACAAGAACAATATCGGCGTGGGCTCCGCGTTGTCGGTGGTGTATCTCGTCAACGTGTTAATCGATTTGCTCTTATTGATGTTTATCCTGAACTTGGTGGTGAAGGGAAGCCATGCTGCAAAGTGACGTGCGGGTCGGAGCGCGGACGAACGCCGATCTGGTCAAACGAAAGTTTCAAAGCATCGTGTTCGGGTACGTGTTCTATTCCTTAGTGATCGGATTAGGGTTCGCAATCCTGTATCCGTTGATCAAGCTCATTCCGTTCGTCTTTAACGACCTGGAGGATTTGGGGAATCCCGACGTCATTTGGGTGCCGATCGAGATGTCCATGGTCAGCTTTCAGGCGGCTATGAGACTCGTGTTCGGCAACGGCATCCCGATGCTGCAATCGGTCGGATACGCGGCCGTGATCGCCGCGATTCAAATCTTCATGTGCGCCATCGCGGGCTATTCGCTGGGACGGATCGACTTCTGGGGGAAAAACCTCGTCATGTTTCTCGTCATCGTGACATTCGTCGTTCCGCCGCAGTCGCTATTGATTTCCCAATATTTAAACTTCAAGCATTTCGACGTCTTCGGGATCGTCTCGGCCGCGACCGGCGGTACGATCGACTTGATCAACCAGCCCTATACGTTGTACTTGATCGCATTGTTCGGGTTCGGAGTCAAGCAAAGCATGTTCGTCTTTATTTTCCGGCAGTTTTTCAAGGGGTTGCCGAAGGAGCTGGAGGAAGCGGCTTATATCGACGGTTGCGGCTTCTATAAGACGTTCTTCAAGATCGGCTTGCCGAACGCCGTCCCGGCGATCATGACGGTCGGCATTCTTGCTTTCGTCTGGAACTACGGAGACACGTACTATACGGGTTACTTCCACCCGAACGGACCCTACGTAAGCATCAAGCTGGCGACGACGTTCGCGCCGGCGAACGTGAACAACATTTTATTCGCGATTCGAACGTGGTACGACGTGCCGGGAGCGACGACCTTCGCGTTCGACGCCGTGAAGCAGGCGGCGGCGATCATTTTCCTCCTTCCGCTGCTCGTCATTTACTTCGCCGCGCAGAAGCGGATCGTCGAAAACTTCGAACAGTCGGGCATCGTCGGATAGGGTAACCATTACAACATGAAGAGGAAGGCGAATCTATTGAGCATCATCTACGCGGCACGACAGACGTCCGAGATCGCATACGATCGCAAGAGCTACATCATCGACGGGAATCGCGTGTTCCTGAGCAGCGCGGCCATTCACTATTTCCGGATGCCGAAGGAGGAATGGAGAGAGGTTCTTGGTAAGGCGAAGCTCGCCGGCATGAATTGCATCGACACCTACTTCGCTTGGAACGTGCACGAACCGAACGAAGGGGAATGGAACTTCGAGGGCGATGCGGACTGCGGAGCGTTCCTGGACCTGTGCGCCGAGCTCGGGCTGTGGGTCATCGCCCGTCCGGGGCCGTTCATCTGCGCGGAGTGGGATTTCGGCGGCTTCCCCTGGTGGCTGGGCCGGAAGGCGGGCGTGAAATTTCGGGAATACAACGAAGTGTATTTGAAATACGTGGATTTGTATTTCGATCGGATCGTGGACGTCCTTCGCTCGCGCCAACTCTCCGCGGGAGGCACTGTCATTTTGGTGCAGGTCGAAAATGAATACGGCTATCTGGGCGACGACGAACGCGGACGCCGCTACTTGAGCCACCTGCGGGACGGCCTGATCCGCCGAGGCATCGACGTGCCGCTCATCACCTGCGTCGGCGGCGTCGAAGGCGCGATCGAAGGCGCGAACTTCTGGAGCGGAGCGGACCACCACTACGAGCAGCTGGTCCGGAAGCAGCCGGACGCGCCGAAGGTGGTGACGGAGTTTTGGAGCGGGTGGTTCGAGCATTGGGGGGCGCCCGCCGCCACCCAGAAGACGCCGCAGCTGTACGAGAAGCGCATGCTCGAAGCCGTTCAAGCGGGCTTTAGCGGCATCAATCATTACATGTTCTTCGGCGGAACGAACTTCGCCGGGTATGGCGGCAGGACGGTAGGCGGCAGCGATATCTTTATGGTCACGTCCTACGATTACGACGCGCCGCTCAACGAATACGGAAGAACGACGCCGAAATATTTCGCCGCGAAACGGTTTTCGTATTGGGTGCGCGCGATCGAACCGTTCCTGCTGGCCTCGGAGCCGGCGGACGTGTCGGGCGTCAAGGCGTCCCCGGGGGTTACGGTCCGCGGCAGAAAGCTGAACGACCAGAGGCTTCTGTTCGTCGAAAGCGCCAAGACGGAACGGGAGACGTTCCACCTGACGCTGGAGGACGGGAGGACGATTCCGGTGCTCGTCAACCCCGGTGAAATCGTCCCGGTCCTCGATCGGTTCGAGCTTCGCGAGGGCGTCCGTCTGACCTGCACGACCGGGATCGCCTGCAACGAAATCGTCGACGGCGTTCGAACGTTGATCGTGTATGCGCGGAACGGGCAGCGATCAATGGTGGAATTGAGCGCCGACGAAGAAATTCGGGTCGCGGACGAGCGGCTGCTGCTTGCCGCGGTCAGTCCGGATCGGCGAACGGTTTCCTTCGACTTTTATCACTTCAGCGAACCGCAGCGCGTTCAGGTCGCGATCGGGGGCGAGCCGCTGCGGTTGATCGTCCTCAATAGGGACGAGATGGATCGGACATGGCGCATCGGCGACGGACAGTGGATGTTCGGGTGCAACGATGTGAACATCGGTATGAACGGACGAATGCAAGCAAGCGTTAGGGAAACGGCGAACGGCGACCTGCAGCCTCCGGTATTAGGACAATGGCGGACTAGGACGCTAGATCTCGGCTCGGTACAAGGCGTTGCGAGCGTTCAGCCGCAGGATTTCTCCAGCTTCTCCCGACCGTTCGGCTACTTGCTGTATAGCTGTCGAATCGAGAGGGACTCCGACGGCCCGACGACGTTGATCCTGCCGAAGCTTCAGGATACCGCGCGCGTGTACGTGAACGGAACGGAAGCGGCGCTCCTTCGCGAGGTCGGGTCCGCCTCCGTCGAGCTGCGCTTGCGGGAAGGGGGCAACCTCGTGCAGCTGCTCGTGCAGCACATGGGAAGGCTGAACTTCTCGCCGGACCTCGGAGAACCGAAGGGCTTGTTCGCAACGGGATACGTGAACGGAACGACGTTGGATGTACGCAGGGGCTGGAGCAATGGGGAGGAAGCGGTCGTGCATCTGGATCAGGTCGTACAGATCGATGGGCATCCGCTCTTATCGCGCACGTTCCGCATCGAGGGACAGGACCGAGCCGTTCTCGTCGGAGCGGTGAGCGCGCCGCTCTACATTAACGGCGAGGAAGTCCCGCTCGAAGGGTACCAGAACTGGTTCGCGCACCGCTCCGTCGACATCTCTCCGTATATGAGACAGGGCGATAACCGGATCGAGATGCCGTACGTCAAGGCGCCGATGCAGCGTCTGCAGCTTCTTGCTTATCGTTCCGCGGAGGCGATTCGCGAGTGGAGCATGGCTTGCGTAGAGGATGGGACGCCCGGCGACGGTCCGGCGGGTCTCGCGGGCGCGGGAGTTCCGGCATGGCATTCCTGCGAGTTCGCAAGACCGGACCTTCCGGAAACGGTCCATGCGAAGCTGAAGCTGCGGCTCACGGGCATGAGCAAAGGAAGCCTGTGGCTGAATGGGATCAACTTAGGACGGTATTGGCAGATCGGCCCGCAGGAGGATTATAAAATTCCGATGGCTTGGCTGAAGGAGAACAATGAACTGGTCCTGTTCGACGAGGAAGGGCGTTCGCCGGAGCGCGTTCGCTTGCGGTTCGACGAACCGTCTGCAAGGCAGTGGGAGAGGATGTAAGCATACCGGAGTAAGACCGGGAAGGGGAACTCCGGAAACGAACGAATACGCTGGGACAGGAGAGCCGAAGCCCGTCTGAGGCTCTCTTCGTTTTGCGGGATCGTTAGTGAAACCCGTTACATTTTCCGAAAAGTTTGTTATACTAAATAAAATTTTAAGTAGAAGCGGGGGTGTGCCGGTTGAAGCAAGTGACCATTTACGATATCGCGAAAGAAGCCAAGGTATCCGTCGCGACCGTTTCTCGGGTGCTGAACAATACGGCGCCCGTGAAAGATAGCACGCGATCGAAAATTATGCAGTTGATCGATCAGTACCAGTTCCAACCGAACGCATTGGCGCGCAGTTTATCGAAGAAGGAGACGGGGACGATCGGCGTCATTCTTCCGGATGTGACGAACCCCTTTTTTCCGGAAGTGTTCAGCGGGATCGAGCGAGTCGCCCGAGATATGGGATATACCTTTTTCTTGTGCGATACGTTGGGAAACTACGATCGAGAATCGCAATATTTGCATATCCTGCGGGAGAAGCAAGTGGACGGAATCATTTTCCTAGGGGGACGCATTAACTTATCGAAGTGCAAACCCGAGCTTGTCGAAGAAGTCGTCGAGACGGCGAACCGGATCCCGCTGGTGTTAGTGAACGGCAATTTGCCGGGCACCTCGCTGTACCGCGTCATTACGGACGAAAGCAAAGGGGCGGAAATCGCCACGCAATATTTAATCGATTCGGGGCATCGGAAGATCGCCTTCATCGCGGGCAACGACAACATGTCGACGACGGCGCAGAAGGTCAGGGCGTTCAAGCGCATCATGGAGCGCAACGGTCTCAAGGTTCCTGCCGACAGGGTGCTGTACGGGGATTTTTCGATGGTGTCGGGCGAACGCTCCATGGTGCGGATTCTGTCCCAGCCGGATCGACCGACGGCCGTGTTTTGCGTTAACGATTTCACGGCGGTCGGCGCTCTCAAGGCGGCTATGAAGGCAGGGATTCAGGTGCCGGGGGAAATTTCCATCGTCGGCTACGACGATATTCCGTTGGCCTCGGCGATTTACCCGGAGCTGACGACGGTGAAGCAGCATATGGATCGGTTAGGAGCCAACGCGGTGCAAGTGCTGCATAAGCTCATCATGAAAGAAAAGGTTAGGAAGCTGACCGTGATCGAGCCGGAGCTGGTCGTCCGGGAAAGTACGAGATCGCTCAATGAAGATCGTTCGAAGGAGCGAGAGGTAGAGAGAGCGGAAGTATAGCCGCAACAACCTATCGTGCCGGATTCAAGGACAAGGTCCATTGAATCCGGCTTTTTTTCTACCGCTAATCAGTCACCGAACAGGGTTAGGTAAACTCGGGTATGGGGTGGCGTTTCGGTAAAATGGGGGGCGCCCCGGCGCTTGCATTCGCGAAACGGGCATGATAGGTTCTAATCGGAATCGAACGCATGCCTCGTGTTTGGAGGGGAACGACTTGACGCAGAGAGAATTATGCAAAGTGCTGATCGTAGACGACGAAACGTTGATCAGACAAGGGATTAAACATTATATGAACTGGGAGCGGGAAGGCTTCCGGATCGTCGGGGAAGCCGCGAACGGTCAACAGGCGCTGGAGCTCATCGCGGAGACGCGGCCGCATATTCTGATGACCGATATCGTCATGCCGATCATGGACGGGGAAGAGCTGACGAAGCAAGTGAATTCGTTATATCCCGACATCCAGATCGTCATCCTGAGCAGCTTCGGCGATTTCGATTACGTCCGAGCTGCGTTCCATAACGGAGCCGTCGATTATATTCTGAAGCCGAAGCTCGAGACGGAGGAGCTGCTCCAAGTGTTGAAGAAGGCCGCCGGCCGGATTCCGTCCCTCGCCGGGAAGGGCGATGCGTCGCAGCCGAGTCTCTCCGTCGAGAACGCGGTGGATCGGCTCGTCTCCGGCTTCGAGGTCGATGCGGAGAGCGTCGAGCCTTTCCGCCATCCTAGTTATCGGTTCTTGGGGCTCGATTTGCGGCACCGGCAGCTAGGCGAGACGATTCTAGCGCCGCGCGAGACGAGAGCGTGGGCCGCAGCGGCGGTGGACGCTGCCTTAGGGCACCTCGTGCTTCATCGATTTCAACCGAATCCGTACACGGTCGTCTATGTACTCGGCGGAGAGGAGCGATCGGTGCAAGACGCCGTCGCCTCGGCGCCGCGGGTGACCGACCCCGAACCGACGGTCGGATTCGTCTTCGGCGAGCCCTTCGAGGATTTCCTGCAGCTCGGCGCCATCTACCGGAAGCGATTCGTCAAGCAGCTGCAGTACCGCTTCTATCTGCCGAACATGCCGCTCCTCGCGCCGGAGCTGCTTCCGGAACGGAAGCCGGCGTCGGAGAGCTTCCAGCTGGACTGGTTTACGAACGAGCTGAAGCGGGAACATTTCGAGACGGCGTTCGACTATCTCGAGCATCACGCGTCGGCGCTGGCGACCGATTATACGATGGAAGTGTCGGAATTCAAGACGTTCTTCGGCAACATTATCTTCAATATTATCGTGCTCCTCGGCAATATGGAGTACGATGTCAAGAAGCTGTCGCAGATGAAGAGCGCGTACATCTCGTCGATCGACAAGGCGGGCACGGCCGCAGAGGTCGTCGGTACGCTGGAGCTGTTCCTCCGCGTAACGAAGCGGTATATTCACGAGACGCAGAGCCAGCAACGACTCGGCTCCTCGAAGATCAAGCAGCTGATGGACTATATCTCGGAGCACTACGCCGAACCGCTCAGCCTCGGGGAGATGGCGAAGCGGTTTCACTTCAGCCCCTCCTATTTATCCAGTTATTTCGCCTCCCGCACGAACGAAGGCTTCGCGGAGTACGTCAATAAGGTTCGGGTGGAGGAAGCGTGCAAGCTGCTGAGCAAGGACGCGGCAGCGATCTCGGAAATCAGCGGGATGGTCGGGTACTCGGATCACAGCTACTTCTGCAAGGTGTTCAAGAAGCACATGGGGCTATCCCCCAGCCAATATCGAAGACAATTCAGGGAAGGCGATCTATGAAGACGCTCCGCGAAAGCCTCACCCAAAACGGCTTATTCCTCCGCATGTTCCTCATTACGGTCGTCAGCGTCGTCGCCGTGTCCGTGCTCGTGACGTGGACGACGATCCGCATGTCGGAGCGCTTCTATATTGAGACGTTCGGATTTACGAACGCCAAAGTCATGGATCAAGTTCGGGACAGCTTCGAATCGTTCCACTATTCGGTCGTCCTCGCCTCCAACTCGCTGCTGCAGAACTCGACGGTGAAGCGATCGCTGACGGAGTCGCTCTCGGACGCGCAGCTGATGAGCGCGTACTTCCACCTCAGTCAGCAGGTGAGACGGGCCGCGACGAGCCTCGGCGCCTATGACGTCGGCATCGGCGTCACGGGCGTGAACGGCGTCAGCTATACGTCGAATCGGTCGTATTGGCCGAAGACGGACGAGGAGCTGGCGACCCATCCGATCCTCCAACGTACGCTGGAAGCGCCGCGCAGTTTGTTCTATGGCGTCGACAGTTTCCCGAGCGAAGACGCGGCGAGCGGGACGGAGTGGGTCGTGATCGCGACCAAAGGGTTAATGGACCGGCTGTCCGGCCTCGTCTACGGCTCGATGTATTTCGCGGTGCCGGAGCGAGAGCTGCGGACGTTCTACGCCGAATATACGAGCCCCGGCAACGACGTCGTCATTCTGAACGCCATGGGGAGAATCGTCTCCAGCAACCGAGAGGAATGGATCGGCCGGCCGTCGAACGAGCTGCTGACGTACGCAAGGGAATTGCTGGATCGAGAAGCGGGCGCATACATGACGGCCGACTTTATGGGCAAGGAGCATGTCGTCATGGCGGAATATTTGCCCGTCTACGATATGTATCTGATCAATCTGATCGACCGGGATTCGGCTATCGGTCAGTTCATCGACAAGCGGACGATCGCGCTCATCTGCATGGGCATCGTGTTGGCGGCGCTCTTCATCGTATTTTTAACCTCTCGGAAAATTACGAAGGCGTTGTCGCGCTTGGTCAAGCAAATCTCGAGCGCCCCGAAATTCGGCTTCCATCAATATGTTGCCGTGACGGGCACCTACGAGACGCGGCGCATCGGGGTCGCGTTCAACGCGATGCTGGACGAGCTGCACGAATATGTGGAGCAGCTGATGGAATCGCAGAAGCAGCAGCGGCAGGCGGAGCTGGCGGCGCTGCAGCAGCAGATCAATCCGCATTTTCTGTATAACACGCTCACTTCGGTCAAGTTCATGGTGCAGCAGGGCGGGAAGGAGGAGGCCGCGGACACGATCCACGCGCTCATCTCCTTGCTGCAAAATACGGTCGGCAACGCGAACGAGACGATTTCCGTCCGGGAGGAGATCGACAATTTGAAGCACTATGTGCTCATCAACAACAAGCGGTACGGCGACCGGATCGCTGTGAATTATTACGTCATGCCGGATTGTCTCGACTGCGAGGTGCCGAAGCTGCTGTTCCAACCGTTCCTCGAAAATGCGTTCTTCCACGGCTTCAACCGGAAGACGGAGGGCGTCATCAACGTCTTCGTCTGGCGCGAAGGCGACGAGCTGCGCGGCGAAGTGTCCGACAACGGGGAAGGCATGGAGCTCGTAGGGGGCGGCGGGCTGCCCGCTCCGCAGCGCAAGCGACAGCGGTTCTCCGGCATCGGCGTCCGGAACGTGCACGACCGCATTCGGCTCATCTACGGCGACGCGTACGGCGTCGCCATTACGAGCGAGCCGGGCGCAGGGACGACGGTGCACGTAAGGCTTCCGGCCAAAACAATCGAAAAATCGTCCTAAATCGTAAAATAGTACAAATTCGATGTCGCTCTCGGGTCGGAACGCTTCGTGAAATATCGCCAACTTTGACCGAGATCGTCCTAACGATGCCGCCCGGCGGGATGATACCATAACGTTAGTCGAGCGGGAACGCTTACAAGGACATTTTCGAAAAAGATGGGGGTCATTCGAATGAAGAAAGCACTCGCATTATTGCTGGGCGGCACGATGCTGCTGACGGCTTGCTCCGGCGGGAACGGCGGCGAGCAAGCGACGGACAATGCAAGCGAAGGCGGCGGCGACGCGGCGGCGGCAAGCGAAATTACAGTATGGGCATGGGACCCGAACTTCAACATCAAGGCGATGGAGATCGCGAAGGAGGCGTACGCCTCGGTCAACCCGGACCTGAAGATCAACGTCATCGAGAACGCGCAGAACGATATTATCCAGAAGCTCAACACAAGCCTGAGCTCCGGTACGACGAAGGGTCTGCCGAACATCGTCTTGATCGAGGATTATCGCGCGCAGAGCTTCCTGCAAGCGTACCCGGACGCCTTCCACGAGCTGACGGGTTCGTTCAACCCGGACGACTTCGCGTCGTATAAGATCGCGCCGACGAGCTTGGACGGCAAAAACTACGGCCTCCCGTTCGATACGGGCGTAACCGGGCTGTACGTCAGAACCGACTATCTCGAGCAAGCCGGCTACTCCGTAGCGGACTTGCAGGACATCGATTGGCATCAATATATCGAGATCGGCAAGAAGGTGAAAGAAGCGACAGGGAAGCAGATGCTCTCGCTCGATCCGAACGATCTCGGTCTCATCCGCATGATGATTCAATCGAGCGGCTCGTGGTATCTGAAGGAAGACGGCGTCACGCCGAACCTCGCGGGCAACGAAGCGCTCAAGACGGCGTTCCAAGTGTACAAGGAGATGCTCGACGCGGATCTCGTGAAGCCGAACTCCGACTGGAGCCAATTCCTCGCAGGCTTCAACAGCGGCGACGTCGCGAGCGTGCCGACGGGCAACTGGATCACGCCGTCGGTCAAGGCGGAAGCGTCGCAGTCCGGCAAGTGGGCGGTCGTACCGCAGCCGAGACTTCCGGGCATCGAAGGTTCGGTCAACGCGTCGAACCTCGGCGGCAGCTCCTGGTACGTGTTGAACGTCGACGGGAAAGAGCAAGCCGCGGACTTCCTCGGCAAGACGTTCGGCTCGAACGTCGAGATGTACCAGAAGTTCATTACGGATATCGGCGCTATGGGCACCTATAAGCCAGCGGCCGAGGGCGACGCGTATCAGATCGCCGACGAGTTCTTCGGCGGACAGAAGATTCTCGCCGACTTCTCGGCTTGGACGGAACGAATTCCGCAAGTCAACTACGGACTCCACACGTACGCGATCGAAGACATCATGGTCGTCGAGATGCAAAATTACTTGGGCGGCAAAGACATCGATCAAGTGCTGACCGACGCGCAAGCGCAAGCCGAGACGCAGCTGAAATAACCGAATACCAACGACCGAGCCTCGGGGAACCGGGGCTCGTCCATTACAAAGGAGGGTGCGGGATGACCACCAATACAGGTACGGGGATTACGATCCCGGCGACTCGTAGGCGGACTCGCGCGAAGCAGGCTGCGATCGGCTGGGCGTTCGTGATCGTCGCCGTCGCGATGATCGGTTTGTTTTATTTCTACCCTATGGCGCAAGCGCTGATCATGTCCTTCCAATCCGGCACGGGCACGAACTTGCAATTCGTCGGGGCGGACAATTACGCTCGCTTGCTGAAGGATCCGACGTTCTTAACTGCGGTGAAAAACACGGTCATCTACCTCGTGATTCAGGTTCCGGTCATGATCGTGCTCGCGTTGTTTATTTCCGTGCTGCTCAACGACAGCAAGCTGAAATTCAAGGGCTTCTTCCGAACCGCGATTTTCTTGCCGTGCGTGACGTCGCTCGTCGCGTATTCGGTCATCTTCAAATACTTATTCGGCACGGACGGACTCGTCAATCTCATGCTGATGAACTTATCGATCATCGCGGAGCCGATTCCTTGGATCACGCACCCGTTCTGGGCGAAGATGACGATCATTCTCGCGATTACGTGGCGTTGGACCGGCTACAATATGATTTTCTATTTATCCGCGCTGCAGAACGTGGACAACTCGATCTACGAGGCTGCGAGAATCGACGGCGCGAACGCCGTACAGCAATTCTTTAAGATTACGATCCCGATGCTGAAGCCGATCATTCTGTTTACGTCGATCACCTCGACGATCGGGACGCTGCAGCTGTTCGACGAAGTCATGAACATTACGAGAGGCGGACCGGGGAACGCGACGATGTCGATCTCCCAGTACATCTACAACCTTTCCTTCAAATACACGCCGGACTTCGGCTACGCGGCGACCGTCTCGTACGCGATCGTCCTCATGATTATCGTCTTCTCGATTATTCAATTCAAAGCGGCAGGTGATCGAAATGGGTAAGACGAAACGACTCTTCACCTACATCGCGCTGTCCGTCATCTCGCTCGTATCGATCTTCCCGTTCCTGTGGATGATCGTCAGCTCGACGAACGCGTCGGTGGACATTACGCAGGGGCGGCTGCTGCCGGGCGGGCATTTCGGCAACAACCTGTCCTCGCTGCTCGAGACGGTCGATCTCGTGCCGGCCTTGCTCAATTCGGCGAAAATTTCGATCTCGACGACCGTTCTCGCGATGCTGATCGCGTCGCTCGCCGGCTACGGCTTCGAGGTGTTCCGCAGCCGGGCGAAGGATATCGTCTTTACTATTTTGCTGCTCTCGATGATGATTCCGTTCGCGGCGCTTATGATTCCGCTGTTCCGCATGTTCGGGTCGATCTCGCAGATGATGCCCTCGATCGGCATCGATACGCTGACGTCCGCGGTGCTGCCGACGGTGACGACGGCGTTCCTCATCTTCTTCTTCCGGCAGAGCACGAAGATGTTCCCGAAAGATATGCTCGAGGCGGGCCGGATCGACGGGTTGAACGAGCTCGGTTTATTCTTCCGCATCTACGTTCCGACCATGAAGACGACGTATGCGGCGGCGGCGATCATTACGTTCATGGCGAGCTGGAACAACTACATGTGGCCGCTCGTCGTGCTGCAGTCCCCGGAAAATCAAACGATCCCGCTGCTCATCTCGAATTTGGGCTCCAGCTATGCGCCGGATTTCGGCGTCATCATGACGGCGATCGTCATCGCGACGCTGCCGACCGCGGCGCTGTTCTTCGTCATGCAGAAGCACTTCGTCGCCGGCATGACGGGCTCCGTGAAATAAGGAAGCAATATCGTTGCAAGAGAGGATGCGTATCCCATCATGACAAGAACACCTGCATTATCGTGGCTAGCGGACCCTAGTATATTCGCGGTTCATCGTTTGCCGGCCCGCTCGGATCATCGCTATTACGCGACGCTGGAGGAGGCGAAGCGGGGCGGCCCGATGCGCATGCGGCACGAGCTGAACGGAAGCTGGAAGTTTCATTACGCGCCGAACCCCGCGAGCCGTCCCGAACGCTTCCACGAAACGGATTTCGATTGCTCGGGTTGGGGAAATATAACGGTACCGGGGCACATCCAGCTCCAAGGGTTCGGACGCCCTCAGTACGTGAATACGATGTATCCGTGGGACGGGGCGAACGACATTCGTCCGCCGGAAATTCCGATGGATCGGAACCCGGTCGGCTCTTACGCGAAGACGTTCCGCGTGCCGGACACGATGGCGTCGAAGCCGTTGTACATCTCCTTTCAAGGGGTGGAATCGGCGTTCTACGTCTGGCTGAACGGCGCGTTCGTCGGCTACAGCGAGGACAGCTTCACGCCGGCCGAATTCGAGCTGACGCCTTACGTGCGGGATGGGGAAAATAAGCTCGCCGTGGCCGTGTATCAGCGCAGCACGGGCAGCTGGCTCGAGGACCAAGATTTCTGGCGGATGTCCGGCATTTTCCGAGATGTCTATCTCTATACCGTTCCGGACATTCACATCGCCGACGTGTTCGTTCGCCCGACGTTGGATGCGTCCTTCGCGAGCGGGACGGTAGCGGCCGAGCTGACGTTCCTCGGCGATGCGCCGGCGGGAACGACGATCGTCGCCGAGCTGCTCGATGCGGACGGCCGGAAGGTCGCTTCGGCGAAGGTCGAAGCCGCCGGCGTGAAAGCGACTGTAACGATGGAGGCGGACCGTCCGAAGCTGTGGAGCGCGGAGTGTCCGTATTTATACCGGTTACTTCTGCAGGTGTACGACGGTGCGGGGCGATTGATCGAGGCCGTTCCGCAGAGCGTCGGGTTTCGTACGTTCGAGCTCGTGGACGGCGTCATGCGGCTGAACGGCGAGCGGATCGTCTTCAAGGGCGTGAACCGCCATGAGTTCAACTGCCGAACGGGACGGGCGATTACGAAGGAAGACATGCTGTGGGACATCATGACGATGAAGCGCAACAATATTAATGCGGTGCGGACGTCCCACTATCCGAACCAAAGCTACTGGTACGAGCTATGCGATCAGTATGGCGTCTACGTCATCGACGAGATGAACCTCGAGACGCACGGCTCGTGGCAGAAGATGGGGGTCGTCGAGCCGTCCTGGAACATTCCCGGCAACAAGCCGGAGTGGCGGGACATCGTGTTGGACCGGGCGATCTCGATGGTGGAGCGGGATAAGAACCATCCGTCGATTCTCATCTGGTCCTGCGGCAACGAATCGTACGCCGGGGAGGTCATCCTGGACGTCAGCCGGTACTTCAAGGCGAAGGATCCGAGCCGGCTCGTGCATTACGAAGGCGTATTCTATGATCGCGAATACGACGCTACGAGCGATATGGAGAGCCGGATGTACGCGAAGCCGGCGGATATCGAGGCGTACTTGGCGAGCGATCCGGCGAAGCCGTATGTCAGCTGCGAGTATATGCATGCGATGGGCAATTCGCTCGGCGGCATGTACAAATACACGGAGCTTGAGCGGAAGTACGAGAAGTATCAAGGCGGCTTCATCTGGGATTTCATCGATCAGGCGATCGCGAAGAAGGATCGGTACGGCAACGAGTTTCTCGCGTACGGCGGGGATTACGACGACCGTCCGACCGACTATGGCTTCTGCACGAACGGGATCGTGTACGCGAACCGCGAGCTGTCGCCGAAGATGCAAGAAGTGAAGTTCTTGTACCAAAACGTAAAGCTGACCGTGAGCCGGGACGGCGTCGCGGTGCGCAACGACAACCTGTTTACGAATACAAGCGCTTATGATCTTGAACTCGTCTTGTACCGGGAAGGGATTGAATTGTTCCGCGATCGGGCGGCGTTGGCCGTCGAGCCGAAGCAAGAAGGCTTCGTCGCCGTCGTCTGGCCCGAGGAGCTGTTCGCCGATGCCGGCGAATATTGTATTCATGCGGCTCTTACGTTGCGAGAGGACCAGCGGTGGGCCGATGCGGGGCATGAGGTCGCTTTCGGACAGCATGCGTTCCGGGTCGAGGCGGCGACATCGTCCGCGTCTGCGCATCCGGGCCCGCTGCGCGTCGTCCATGGCGACGTTAACGTCGGCGTGCGCGGCGAGGGGTTCGAGGCGATCTTCTCGAAGCAAGCGGGAAGCCTGGTGTCGCTCGTCTACGACGGCCGGGAGATGATCGCGGTTCCGCCCGCGCCGCTGTTCTGGCGGGCGACGACGGACAACGACCGCGGCTTCGCGCAAGGCTTCGAATCCGGCTGCTGGTACGCCGCGAGCTTGGCGCGGAAGACGGTCGGCTTCGACGTCGAGGAAGAGCCGGGCGCGGTGACCGTTACGTATTCCTACAAGTACTCCATTCATCCGGACATCGCGTCGACGATCGCGTACACGGTGACGCCGGACGGCGCCGTGCGCGTCCGATCGACGTACCGCGGCGCGGAAGGGCTGCCGCAGCTGCCGATCTTCGCCGTCTCGTTCCGCGTCCCGGCCGACTACGACCAGTTGGAGTGGTACGCCATGGGTCCGGAGGAGAATTACTCGGACCGCCGCGAAGGCGCGAGGCTCGGAATTTTCCGCAACACGGCCGCGAGCAATGTCAGCGGGTACCTGATGCCGCAGGAATCGGGCAACCGGACCGGCGTGCGCCGCGTCAGCGCGACGAACGCGCTCGGACAGGGCATTCGCGTGGCATCGGTGTCGGCGCCGGTGGAATGCAACATCTCGCCTTATACGGCGTTCGAACTCGAGCATGCGCTGCACCGTCACGAGCTTCCGAACGTGCATTACACGGTCATTACCGTGGCTGGGAAGCAGATGGGCGTCGGCGGCGACGACAGCTGGGGAGCGCCCGTGCATCCCGAGCATACGCTGGTCGCCGGACAAGACCTGGAGTTCGAGTTCGCGATTCAGCCTTGCCGATGACAAGAGAATAAATGATCGTAGCCGGACAGTGGTGGAACTGTCCGGCTTTTCCATGTTCGGACCTTTCCGCGGTAGCCGACGTTGGATCGAGGCGTCGGCCGCCGAGGGCGGCACGCCAACGATCGACCGTTCGCTCTTCGAATTCGGTGTTTAGATAGCGAACAAGCGAAATTATTGGTTTAATAAAGGAGATTATGAAAATAGAAAGCAGGTAGATCCCATTGTGCTTGATCCTATTCGCGTATCGGATGCATCCGACGTATCGATTGATCGTGGCGGCGAACCGCGACGAATTCTACGGCAGACCGACGGCGCCGGCGCAGTATTGGGCAGACGACCCTCGCATCCTAGCCGGAAGGGATTTGTTGAAGATGGGCACGTGGATGGGCGTGACGACGACCGGACGGTTCGCGGCGTTGACCAACGTGCGGAACCCGCAGGAGGTTCCGACCGGCAAGCGATCCCGAGGCGAGCTGGTGGCCGATTATCTGAAGAGCGATGTCACGCCTGAACAGTATATCAAGCAAGCGGCGCGTACCCGCGACGATTATCCGGGCTATAATTTGCTGGCTTGGGACCGCGATGAATTATATTATTATTCGAACGTCGGCGACGCGCCGCAGCGGCTCGAACCGGGCGTCTACGGGGTCAGCAATCATCTGCTGAATACGCCGTGGCCCAAAGTCGTACGAGGACGGGAAGGATTAGCCGAGCTCTTGAAAGGGAACGGTGACCCCATGACGGAGCGGCTATTCGACTTGCTGCGTCATGACGCGCCGGCGCCGGACGAGCATCTGCCGCGGACCGGCGTTCCGCTGGAATGGGAGCGCCTGCTGTCCCCGATGTTCGTCCGAAGCGAAGCGCACGCATATGGGACAAGGACGTCGACCGTCGTCTTTATGAGCGAGGAAGAGATCCGGTTTCAGGAGAGGTCCCGTCCCGAAGAAGGAGACATGGTGCGGAGCTATTCCGTACGTTTACAATAAGAGCGCCGGCACGAAGACCGCCGCGCGCCGCAACGGCCGATACGCGGATCCGGGAGAGACGACGACGCTGCAGGGGCGCGAATTCGCGGTTGAACGGGTCTACAGCCAGACGCTCGGCGAGCTGACGAGCCGTCATTAGAAAAAGGACAGCCGCCCTCAATTCGCAGGGCTGAGCTGTCCTTCTTCGTTCCTCTCTTCTTTCAACACGAGCGTCCGATACACCGAGTCATTGCGCAGCAGCTCCTCGTGCGTCCCCGCCTCCGCGACCTTGCCGTCTTGAATGACGAAGATGCGGTCCGCGTTCCGCACGGTGGAGAGCCGGTGCGCGATCACGATCGTCATCCGGACCCGGCGCAGCCGATCGAGGTTCGCTTGCACCTGGCGTTCCGTCTCTAAGTCGAGCGACGAAGTCGCTTCGTCCAAGATCAGAATCTCCGGGTCTCGCAGCACGGCGCGGGCGATCGCGAGGCGTTGTCGCTGCCCGCCGGACAACGTCACGCCGCGCTCCCCGATGACGGTGTCGTAGCCGTTCGGCAGCTCGCGGAAGAAGTCGTGGATCATCATGTCGCTGCACACCTCGACCATGCGTTCTTCCGAAATATCGTCGCGCCCGAGCAGCAGGTTGGACCGAATCGTATCCGGGAACAGATAAGGATCCTGGAAGACGACGGTGACGCGCCGCATCCAATCCTCCCGTAGAAGCTCGGGGATCGGAACGCCGTTCGCGGAGACGACGCCCTCGTCGGTGTCGAAGAAGCGCGCAAGCACGCTCGCGATCGTCGATTTCCCGCTGCCGCTGGACCCGACGAGCGCGATCTTCTGCCCGGCCGCGAGCTCCAGATCGATGCCGTCGAGCACAGGCCGATCCCCGTATCGAAACGCGACCGCGTCGAACCGCACCCTATGAACCGGTTCCGCCAACGTCTCGTCGCCTTCCCGAATCGCGTCGCCGTTCAGCACCTTCCGGATGCGCTCGACGGAAGCGAGCTTCGACGACGTCTCCATCGCGAAATGATACAGCCCGTTAAGCGAGTCCATCATCCGGGTCGTGAACTGTACCGCGATGACGAACGTGCCGATGGAGAGCTGCCGCTCCATGACGAGGACGCCGCCGAAGCCGAGGACGAAGAGAAGCGCCCCCCATTTCAAGGGATCGGAGGCCAGCAATTGCTTGTTGATCAGCCTGCCCTCCGCCAATACACTGGCGAAGAGATCCCCGAATTTATTTCGATACGACCGCGCTTCCCACTCCGTTCGGTGGAAGGCGATCACTTCCCGCGTGGAGGAGACGCCTTCCTCCAGGTGAACAAGCAGCGCGGAACGGGTTCGATTCACTTCGGCGGACGCTTTCTTCCGCAAAGGGCCGAAGCGACGTCCGAGCGCGATGTACAAGACGGAAAATCCGACGATCACGAGGAGCATATATATATTCGTTCCCGCCAAAATCACCGCGATCGTCGCCGCCGTCGCGAGCTGCTGCGCCAGCCTCGGGATGTCGTTTCCCCCGAAATTCGCGCAAGTGTTCAAGTCGTGCGTAAGATGGTACACATAATCCGCGGTCCGTTTCTGCTGAAGCGTCCCGGTCGGGATGCGGAACATGCGCTGCATCAGCTGTTCGCCCATCGACACGCGCAGCTTCGCGACGGCCAGATGAATGACATGAGGACCGAAAGTAAAGAGCAAGGAATAGACAAGGTAGGCGATACAAATTTGGGTCAGGATCGGCCAAAACCGATCCGACAGGCCGCCGACGAACACATCGTCGATCATAGATTGCTGTAATGCGACGGACCATAGGTTGGTAAAGGCTTCGACCGCCATCAAGACGACGGCGAGCGCCAACATCCCTTTTACCTTACGGACATGGGTCCATAACCACCGTACATTATCCATGAGCCGCTATCTCCTTCGTCTCGGTCCCGGAGGCCAGCCGGTAGAAGGCACCCCGGCGCTGCATCAGTTCCTCGTATCCGCCGATTTCCGCGACCCGCCCGTCCTCGATGACGGCGATGCGGTCGAAATCCCTGACCGTCGAGAGACGGTGCGCGACGGCGATGACGGTGCGGCCGACCAGGAACGTCTCGAACACCTTCTGCACTTCCGCTTCGCTGACGTTATCCAGAGCGGACGTCGCTTCGTCCAGCAGCACGATCGCCGGATCGTGAACGATCATGCGGGCGATCGCGATGCGCTGCTTCTGGCCGCCGGACAGCTTTACGCCGCGCTCTCCGACGATCGTATCGTAGCCGTCCGGCAGCGCGGAGATGAACTCATGCGCGAACGCGGCCGCCGCCGCCGCTTCGACCTCCTCGTCGGTGGCGTCCGGCTTGCCGAAGCGGATGTTTTCCTTCACGGTAGACCCAAAGATATACGTATCCTGAAACACGTACCCGAGAGCGCCGCGAAGCGTCTCGAACGAGAGCTCCCGCAGCGGGACGTCGTCGAGGGTGATCCGCCCTTCGGTAGGATCGTAAAACCGACCGACGAGCTTAAGCAGCGTAGACTTCCCGTTGCCGCTCGCGCCGACGATCGCCAGCCGCTCGCCGGCGCGCACGTCGAGCGTCAGACCTTGCAGTACGTTCCGCTGGCCCGGGTAGGCGAAGGAGACATTTTCGAAACGGATGCGCCCTTCGACCCGCACGAGCGGCGTCGGCCGCTCCGCTTCTTCCACCTGCGGCCGCAGCTTCGCGAACCGGTACAGCCGCTCCGCTTGATACATTAACACCTTCTGCTCGGTCACGTTCGTCACGACGGCGGTCAAGCGGTGCATCGCCGTAAAATAATAGAGTAGGAACGAGACGAAGTTCCCGACCGTGATGCCGCCGGTTTGCAGCAGATGAAATCCATAGATGAAGATGGCGACACCGCCGATATTGTAGGTGATCCGCCGGTTCGTCCCCCGAAGGTACGCGTACCAATACGTTCGAATCATGCTGGCGTTGGACGTATTCAGCTTCTGCACGTATCTTCCCAGATCCCATCGCTCCGCGGAGAACGCCCGAAGCTCCGCGATCGCCGATACGCTCTCGTACGCTTTCCGATTTTCCTCGACTCGGTGTTCGGCCATCCGCTTGCCGGAGAGCGAAGCGTTCCGTTCCAGCATCGGACCGAAAATATAGTACAACAGGAAGCAGGGCAGGACGATGAGCGATAAGCGCGGACTGGTCGCGACCATGATCGCCACGGAGAAGAGGGAGAAGATGAGCCCTTGGACGAACCAAGGGAATTGATTGCGATACAAGTTCTGCAGCGAGGCGACCTCGGTGTTGAGGAACGCCAGCGTCTGACCGACGGGATGCTGTTCGTAGTAAGCGAAGCCGAGCCGTCGCAGATGTTGAACCATGGCGTACTGCACGTCGCGCGAAGTCTTCTCCTGCAGCTGTCTGCGAATCAAATTTTGAGCCATGCCGACGACGATGACGATCGCGAGGACGGCGACCAATCCAAGGAGCAGTCGATAGAATAACGCGCGGTTCGAATGCGGCAATACGTCGTCGATGAACAGCTGAACGAATTTCGGGACGAGCAGCTCCGCGGCGGAGATGACGGACATGGAGGCGAGCAGGAGGAGCAGCAACGAGAGGTACGGTCTCAAGTAGGAGAGACACCAGAGATACACGGTCCAGAGGGAGACGGTTCGTTCGTCGTTCCTCGGCGCATCGTTGGACTTAGGCGGTTGGTGCATAGGACACCCCTTCCGAAAGATAGTGTCCATTTTATGGAATCGGTGCCAGACTGTCAATCGGAAAGTATTATAAGCAAAGCCTCCCTTCCATGGGTTCATGGGGGAGGCTTGATTTTCGTTACGGGATGCTCTTGTAAATCGCCTGTACCGTCCGGAATGCGGTCTTCGGCTTCCGGTATTCGTTAAGGAGTCCCTTGTTGTTAAAGCTTCTGGCGCGGTCCCGGAATTGCAGATGCTCCTTGCGGAGATTCACGCGGATGTCGGCGAAGTGCCAGATGAACGTGCCGCAGACGTTCTTGTCCGCCAGGAAGATGCGGAGCGCTTTCTCTACGACCTCGTTCTGGTAGTCCTCGCTGAAGATTCGCGGCTCGAATCCGGTTTCGCCGAAGACGCCGGCGGCGCCGAACTCGGACATGATTACGGGTTTGTCGGCGCAGCCGAACTGCTCCATTCGCGCGTGGAATCGTTCGAGCATGCCTTCGAAGCCGCTGACGTCCCCGCCGTACCAGCCGTAATATTTGTTAATGCCGACGATGTCGACGAGCGGAAGGACGATGTCCTCGTCGGGGTGCATCGTGGCGTAAACGATCGGGCGCGTCTGGTCTTCGCCGCGGACGGTCTCGATCAGCGGCACGCTGAAATCGTACGCGATTCGGGAACGGGTGTCGATCTCGTTATGGATGCCCCACATGATGACGCAGGCGTGGTGGCGGTCTCGGCGAATCATCTCCCGCAGCATCGTCGAGGCGCGTTCGGCGACGACGGGGCTTTGCAGCGGCTCCAGCGGAAGATGCGCGCCCCAGATCGGAATTTCGCCCCAGAAGACGATGCCGTTCTCGTCCAGCAGGTCCAGCCAATAGGGGCTTTGCGGGTAGTGGCTGCCGCGCACGGCGTTACAGCCAAGCCTTTTTAATATATCCAGATCCTTGTGCATCAGCTTGGGAGGAACGGCGAAGCCCCACTCCGGATGCTCTTCGTGGCGGTTGATGCCCTTCAAATACACCGGCTTGCCGTTGATGCGGATTTGCTTGTTCCCGGTGTCGATCCGCCGGAAGCCGATCCGCTCCACGCGGTCGTCATACGGAAGGACGGCGCGGACGTAGTACAGCTCAGGGGCGCCGACGTTCCACAATCGGGCGTTCGGGACGGTGAAACGGGCTTCGACGGCGGCGACGCCGCCGGGAGCGACGACCGCGTCCCCGTTCCATACCGATTCTCCGTCCAGCTCCAAGCGGACCGGCACGGCGGTTTCCTTCGGCAGGAAGGAGCGAAGCGCGATCGCGCACGTCGCTTCCACGCGGCTGCTATCTTCCTCGATCTCGTACGCGATGCGCAGATCGTCGATCACTACGTCCGCGAGCGGCTGCCACTCGACGGAACGCGTAATCCCGCCGTAGTGGAACCAGTCGACGATCCGGTAAGGCAGCGTCAGCTCGTCGAGCGTACTGTCCGCGCGAACGACAAGCGCATGCGGCCCCGGGGATACGTCGGTTACGAGGCATTCGATCGGGGTGAAGCCGCCGTAATGGGAAGCGATCTTCTCCCCATCCCAATAGATGTCCGCCGTTCCTTGTACGCCATGAAACGCGAGGCGATATTGCGCCGCATCGCCGGCATGAACGGTCGTGCGATACCAAGCGACGCCTTCATACTCGTACAAGTCGGACTCATTGTTCCAACAGGACGGGACGTAGGCTTTACGGGCATTTTTCGGAAAGCGTCGCTCCCAGCGCTCCCTCCTGCCTACGTCGTCCGGATCGATCGCGAAATCCCAGGCGCCGTCCAGCAGCTGTGTTTTTCGAAGATAATGGGGTTGAAACGTTCGGATCATGATGCGACCTCCTCAATCGGTTCTCCCCGTATTGTAAAAGATTCCTTCTGGTTTACAATGGAGGAAAGAGTCGAATTTCATGGAAAAAACGCTTCTTGTAAAGAGGAGAATCTTCAATATGTTCGCGGATACGATGGTGAAGCTGTTGTTCGTGACGGATAAGCTCCGGGAGAGCCCTTGGGAAGATACGAGGCGAACCGTCGATTGCCATACCTTATACTGGGTGATGTCCGGGTTCGGAACGCTCGCGGCGAAAGGGGAACGATACCGGTTGGAGCCCGGGACGTTATTTTATCTTGCGCCGGGGCTGGAGCTGCGGCTGGCCGCAAGCCCGGGCGAAGGAGTCCGGATCGCGATGGCGCTGTTCGATGCGGCGACGCTGCGACACGCCGATCGGCAATGGCATGGACCGGAATCGATTCCCGACTTGGGACTGCCCTTCATGGAGCGTTATGCCGGCCCCGAACGGAAGGAGATCGACGCGGCGTTCCGGTCGATCGTTCGCGGCTGGGCGCCGGGGAGCGATCAGGGAGAGCTGTCGTGCAGAACGGAGCTGCTCCGGCTGATCGCCAAGCTTGCCGACCGGGGCAGGGCGCCGGCGAGGCACCCGATGGAGGAGATCGTCCGCCGCGTCCGGGATGACATCGTAGCGCAATACGGCGCGGAGCTGCGGATCGAAGAGTTGGCGTCCCGATATTCCGTATCTCCGTCGCACCTTCGGAAGTGGTTCGCGAACCGATACGGCGTTCCGCCGAAGGCTTATTTGCTCCGGCTGCGGATGGAGCACGCGGCGCGGTTCCTTCTTCATACGAGGGCGCCGGTGAAGGAGATCGCCTCGGAGTGCGGCTTCCGGGACGAGCTTCATTTCAGCAAAGCGTTTAAGAAGCATCATGGACTCTCGCCGGCATTTTATAGGTCGAAGCTCCGTTCTAGTATGTCGATGTGAAGCGCGTATCGGAATATTATCGAAGCGAACCTGGCCGCGTACACGACCCGTTCGTATGTGTCGGGGATGTTGATCTGGCAGTTCTGCGATTGCCGCGTTACGGAAGGGACGGGATGGCTGCTGACGCGGGCCGGCACCCAGAACAGCAAGGGCATCGTCGATCGGTACCGTCGTCCGAAGCTGGCATACGACGTCGTCAAGAGGTTTTTCCGGTCATGAACCATCGGTTCGTATGATCGGCTGCGGCCCTACAGATAATGACAGCGTTCTCAGCGAGCTTAATGTAATGTAAGGGTACGACGGACTTTCCTTTTCGATCCGGGGGTCTGTTTTCCGCATAGAGAACGAATCGCCGACGACCGAATTTCATTATAATGTATTGCGACGATCTGGGTTATGGGGATCTTGGATGCTATGGGTCGGAACATGCTCGACGCCGCATTTGGATGCGCTGGCATCGGACGGGATCCGCTTCACGGATTGGTACTCGAATTCTCCCGTGTGCTCGCCGTCCCGCGCTCGTTATTGTCCGGGAAATATCGTCTTACATGGGAAGCTAGACTTCTCCAGAACGGCGGCGGACCCGGTCCACCTGTCGAATCTTCGGATCGATCCCGGAGAGCGTTCGAATGTAGCGGATCGGGTGGGCGAATCGCTTGAAAGGGGCGTGAAACGATCCCGAGCTGCTTCGACAAGTTTCATAGCTTTGACCCATTGATATCGAAAGTAGTTTGGGGCCGATACATCCGGAGGCGGAGTGTCGGACTTTTTCGCGGAATCGACACATGGAACTAATTTCCAGAACCCGATTGCAACCATACGATGGCGGACTACGTCATAGAACACGAAACACGCACAGAAAGGAAGTATAATGATGAAAAAGACAATCACCTCCACTGCGATGGCCGCGACGCTGCTAGCTACCGTACTGCTCGGCGCCCCGGTTCAAGCAATGGAGCCTATATCCGGATATACCGTCGTCAAGTCGTTTACTCTGACCTCGAGTACCGGCGTTTCTTCCGCTTATCAGCAACAAGGCTATGTGATGGCGCCCGTTCGCGAAATCGGCCAAGCGCTTGGTTGGGATGTGATGTGGGACGGGAAAACCAAAGAGATCAAACTCGTCAAAGGGGATCACGTCATTCGGCTGGTTCCGAATCAGCCGTGGGGAACGATCGATTCCAATCCGTTCGCGCTGACGACCCCGGTCGTCTCGAAGAACAATATCGCTTACGCGCCGCTTCGGGCGTTGGCGGCGAGAATGGGTGCGGAAACATTGTGGGATGCGAAGACCGGCACGGCATCGATCGCGGTTCCGAACGCATCGAAATCCACGCATCTCGCATTCGACTTCAGTAAAGGCGACGGGGGTTGGAAAACCGGCGTTGCCGATCTCCCCGTAGACTATCAGGACCAGGATTTTCAAATCAGCGCGAAAGCGGCTTCGGTTACGCTGTCCGACGGCTCGGAGAAACCCGGCATGATGCTGAGCGGCATGAATCGCAGCGACGACCTGTTCATGTTCATGTCCAAAAAGCTGGGCAGCGCCGAGGGGTTGAAGCCGAATACCGAATACGAAGTGAAATTGCGCTTCGATTTGGCGACCAGCGAAGCGGAAAGCTCCATGGGCATCGGCGGCAGCCCCGCTTCCTCGGTGTACGTGAAAGCCGGCGTCGTCGACCGCGAACCGTCCGTAATCGAAGACCGCGCCGATTCGCATTACCGCTTGAACCTTGACAAAGGCAATCAATCGACAGACGGCAAAGAAGTCGCGCTCTTGGGCAACCTCGCCAAACCGGACGCCGAGAAAGACGGATTCCAAATGAAACGCTTCGAAAAAACGTTCCAGATCAAAAGCAATGCCAATGGCGAGTTGTATGTTTTACTCGGCACGGATTCCGGGTACGAAGGGTTGACGACGATTTATTTCACGAACGTCGACTTGACGATCGAACCTATGCATTGACGCCGATCGGTTGCGCGGATCGTGCATGTAACAAGTCGTTCCTTACGGAACGGCTTGTTTTTTTATGCAATCGGAGTTCTAACACAATAAGCCCCCGATCCCTGCATCTTATTTCCTCGCGCGGTTACAATAAGACCAGTTCAGAACCAAATGAAGGAGGATCATCCATGAGAAAATGGTTTTCCATCGTCAGCATCATCGCTTTGTTTACGATGGTACTGGTCGGCTGCGCGGGCGGCGGAGCGAATAACGGGGCGGGCAACAACGCAGGGAACGAGGAAGGCAACGCCGGCGGCAATGCGGGGGACAACGGCGGGAAAGTCACCTTGAAGCTTCTCCAGTTCAAGGTTGAAATTACCGATAAGGTCAAAGCGATGGCCGCGGACTACACGAAGGCCCATCCGAATGTCGTCATCGACGCGCAGGTGACGACCGATTACGAGACGATCCTGAAGACGCGCTTCGCTTCCGGGGACGAGCCGGATATTTTCGCAACCAAAGCTTTCACCGATATCGCCGACTGGTCCGATCGGTTAGCGGACTTGTCCGACGAGCCGTGGATGGGGAAGGTCGCCGAGGCAGCCGTTCCGGGCATGACGGTCGACGGCAAGAAGCTCGGATTCCCGTTCGCGTTCGAGGGGTACGGCTTTATCTACAATAAAGACTTGTTCGCGAAAGCCGGCATCGACAACGTGCCGACCACGCTGTCCGAGCTGAAGGAAGTCAACGAAAAGCTGAAAGCCGCGGGGATTACGTCTTACGCGGAAGGCTATAAGGAATGGTGGGTTCTTGGCCAACACTTGTTCAACCTGCCGTTCGCGTATGAGAAAGATCCGGAAGACATGATCAACAGGATCAATGCCGGCGATGCGAAGGTGAACGATGTCGCCAACATGAACGGGTTCTTCGATGTACTCGACATGACGTTGAACTACGGCAAGGGCGCCGAATCGGTCGGCGTGAGCTACGACGACCAAGTGACCAACTTCGCGACCGGCAAGACGGCCATGATGCAGCAAGGCGTATGGACGATCGATTCGATTATGAAGATCAATCCGGATATCGACATGGGCATGTTCGCGATTCCGTTGACCGACAACGCCGACGATACCCGAATGCCGGTCGGGGTTCCCGGTTACTATGTCGTCAACAAGAACAGCAAGAACGCCGACGAGGCGAAGAAGTTCCTGGCGTGGTTGCACGAGAACGGGCAAAAGTACTTGGTGGAATCGTTCAAGCTGATCCCGGCGTTCACCGACTTGGAGACGACGGAGGAGCTCGGACCGCTGGCTTCCGATCTGAGCAGGTACGTAGACGAAAAGAAGACCGTTCCCTGGGCGCACACGCTGTGGCCGACCGGTTCGAACCAAGAATTCGCGAAGCCGCTGCAAGCGTACGTCGCGGGCCAATTGGACCGTGAGGGCGCGCTGCGGGAAGTGCAGTCGATCTGGGACGCAAGGAAGAAAAAATAAACATTTCCGGTTCGAAAGCTCGATGCATGGCTTGCGGAAGGGCCATGCATCGGCCGTTTTCGACGGGACACCATCGGCTTAAGAAGGGGATGCGTAATGAACGCGAGAGCGCGGAGAGCTTTCACCTATACGGTGTTCGTCGCCCCGGCCTTGATCTTTTTCACGCTGATCATCGTCGTACCGTTCCTTCGGGCGATCTTGTTCTCGTTCCAAGATTGGAACGGGATCAGCCCCGTGATCGGTTGGGCGGGATGGGATAACTATAGAAATATCATTCACGACGGCGGCTTCTATCGATCGTTCGCGTTCACGGCCAAATACGTAATCGCGACGACGATACTGCTGAATGTGTTCGCGTTCCTATTGGCGATGCTGCTCAATATGCCGTTGAAATCGAGAAACGTGCTGCGTACGGCGTTCTTCATGCCTTACGTCATCGGTTCCGTCATTATCGGTTTCATCTGGCAGTTTATTATTACGCAATTGTTTCCCGATATCGGCGAGGCGACCCAGTGGTCGTTGTTCTTGAAAAATTGGCTGAGTCTTCCCGATTACGCGTTTTGGGCGCTGGTCCTAGTCACCGTCTGGCATTCCGTCGGGTATTACATGATCGTCTATTTGGCCGCGCTGCAAGGGGTGCCGTCCGACCTGCTGGAGGCCGCGGAAATCGACGGGGCCGGCCGGTGGAGACAATTGTATAACGTCATCTTTCCGCTGATCCGTCCGGCGATGACGATCAACTTGTTTCTGGCGATTTCCAATGGTTTTAAGGCGTTCGATTTGAACTTCGCGTTAACCGAAGGCGGGCCGTTCGGCACGACCGAGTCGATCGCGCTGCACATCTACTTGGATGCCTTCACGAAAAACTTGTTCACGTACGGCGCGGCGAAGGCCGTCTTGTTCTTCTTCATCTTGGCGACGATCTCGATCGTCCAAGTCGGTACGATGAAGCGCAGGGAGGTGGAGTTGTGAAGCAGTCGCGTTACAATCCCGGGATGCTTCTGGTCGAAATCGTTATGATCGTCGTAGCGATTCTGTTTTTCGTCCCGATCTACATGACGGTGATCAACGGGTTGAAGACGTACGGCGAGGTCGTCACGTCCACGATGGCGCTGCCGGACGTGTTCCAATTTCAAAATTACGCCATCGTCTGGAACCAGCTCAACTTCCTCGGCGTGTTTATGAATTCGATCACCATCACCGTGTTTTCGGTGTCCGGCATTCTGCTCATCAGCTCGATGGCCGCCTACCAATTGGTCCGCCGTCCGGGCTGGCTCAGCAACGTGATTTTTCTCGCGATCTTGTCGGCGCTCGTCATTCCGTTCCAGACGATGATGATTCCGCTCGTGAAGGTGGCCAAGGATTTGGGCATTATCAACACGATCTATGGAATTATCATCATGTATTGGGGCTTCGGAATTCCGCTGGCGTTGTTCCTGTATCATGGGTTCATCAAGTCGATTCCGCGGGAGCTGGAGGAGGCGGCTTCGATCGATGGAAGCGGGCCGTTCGGAATCTTCTTCCGCATCTTGCTGCCGCTCCTGTCGCCGATCACGACGACGGTCGCGATCCTGCACACGCTCTGGATTTGGAACGACTTCCTGTTGCCGCTCATTACGCTCAGCTCCCCGGCGAACCGGACGATTCCGTTGGCCGCCGCGGTGTACTTCGGTCAATATACGAACGAATGGCATCTCGGCATGGCCGCCCTCACGCTCGCGATCGTGCCGGTCATGATTTTCTTCCTGTTCATGCAGCGGTACATCATCCAAGGCATCACGGCAGGGGCGGTGAAGGGCTGAATCCGGGAAGATTCGGCAGGTCGCTAGAACGGCTAGCGATTGCCGAACGCGCCCGGCGATCGCCCCGTCGCGCGGCGGAACGCCTTGTGGAAGGATGACGCGTCGTAGTACCCCAGATGCTCCGCGATATCGGCGACGGTCATCCGGGTGTGCAGCAGCAGCTCCGTCGCGGCGGTCGTTCGCAGCCGATGCTGATACTCGATCGGCGTCTGCCCGGTCGCTTCCTTGAAGAGCGCGATCGCGTAGTTCGGCGAACGGCCGATCCGTTCGGCTAAGCGCTTCACCGGAATCCGTTCCCGATAATGTTCGGCGATAAATTGCTCCATCTCGCGCGCGAGATGGAGCTTTCTTTTCGGCAACGGAGGCGATACGAGCTCGCGCTGCACGATGCCGACGATCTCGAGCAGAATCCCGAGCGAGATCGTCTCGAAATACGGACGCTGCTCGAAGCGCTGCATATACAGTTCGTCGAAGCGTTCCCGCAGCCGCTCGAACGACCGGGGATTCAGGAAACGAGGCGCGGTTTCCGCCAGCAGCGGATGTCCCGAAGGGTCGTCGACGTCGAAGGCGACGGCGTATTTCTGATGCGTCGTCCCTCCGTCGTTGTACGCTTCTCGCTTCGTGCCCGCAGGAATATGAACGAGGGTACCCTTTTCCGCTTCCGTCACGACGTCGTTCAGACGATACGTTAACCGTCCGGCGACGACGAGCGTAAGAAAATGAGATTGTACATATTCGACGCGGTTGTGCCAATGCGGAATATGATCGTCGAAATACGAGCTTTTTATGGTCAGGATCGGAGGTTCCCTCTTTCGTTTTCGAAGTGAGGTTGTACATATAATCGTAGTATTCTACATGGCTGGTGTAAAGAACGGCCCGCTATAATGACGAAAGAGGTGAGCCGATGAGCGAAAAGAGAAGACCGAATGTATTGTTTATCATGTCGGACGACCATGCCGCGCATGCGATGAGCTGCTACGGCAGCCGCATCAACGAGACGCCGAACATCGACCGGATCGCGAAGGAAGGGATGCGGTTCGATAACTGCTTCTGCACGAACTCCATCTGCTCGCCGAGCCGGGCCGCGATCTTGACGGGGAAGTACAACCATCTGAACGGCGTAAAGTCGATCGACGATTCGTTCGACGGCAGTCAGCAAACCTTCGCGAAAATATTGCAAGCCGAAGGCTACCAGACGGCGATCGTCGGGAAATGGCATCTCGGCCACGGCGGACCGGCCGACCCGACCGGCTTCGATTATTGGACGGTCGTGCCCGGTCAGGGCGAATACCACGATCCGATCTTCATCGAGATGGGCGAACGGAGACGGTATGCCGGCTACGTCACGGACTTGACGGCGGATCTCTGCATCGATTGGCTGGAGAAGCGAGATCGGGAACGACCGTTCCTGCTCATGTGCCATCACAAAGCGCCGCATCGTCCGTGGGAGCCGCCCGAGAAGTACGCGAAGCTGTACGAGGACATTGAGATCCCGGAGCCGCCGACGCTCGACGACGATTACGCGACTCGCGCTCAAGCGGCTGTCGAGGCGACCATGCGCATCGACCGGGACTTCGTGGACGAGGTGGATTTGAAGGGTTCCCCTCCTCCGGGACTGACGTCGGCCGAGGCGAAGCGTTGGCGATACCAGCGGTACATCAAGGACTACTTGCGCTGCGTCGCGTCGATCGACGAGAACGTCGGCAGGATGCTCGATTATTTGGATGCAGAAGGGCTGACGGACGACACGATCGTCGTCTATACGTCGGACCAGGGCTTCTTCCTCGGCGACCATGGCTGGTACGACAAGCGTTTCATGTACGAAGAATCGCTCCGCATGCCGTTCGTCGTCCGCTATCCGCGGGTCATCGCCCCCGGCGTCGCGACGGAAGCGATGGCGCTGAATGTCGATGTTCCCGTTACCTTCCTGGATTTTGCCGGCGCGGCGATTCCGGATGACATGCAGGGCCGCAGCTTGCGCCCGATTTTCGGCGGGGCGACGCCGGCCGATTGGCGTACGTCGATGTACTATCGGTATTGGATGCATCTCGACGAACACCATAACGTGTACTCTCATTACGGAATTCGGACGCACCGATACAAACTGATTTACTATTACGCGGAAGCGCTCGGCACATCGGGGTCGATCGAGGAACGCCGTCCGCCGGAGTGGGAATTGTTCGACTTGGAGAAGGATCCATACGAATTAAACAACGTGTACGCCGACCCGGCCTACGCGCACCGCGTCGCCTCGTTGAAGAGCGAGCTGCGGTCGTTGCAGCTGGCCGTGCTCGACGAACCCGTCGACGAGATCGGATAGATTAGGATTCAATGGCCGGCAATAGGCGTCAGGGATCGCTTCTTTCGGAGCGATCCCCGCTTCGTTACAGGGAGGCAATGTACTGAAGCTGGCGGGGCGAGGAATCAAAAACGAATGGAGGGAGCATAATACATAACATACAAAATTAGGAAGTTGGTGGGCGCTCATGTTCCCGATTGCGGCCGGGATTGGGATAGCTCTATGTGCATGGCGGTGGGGGGATTGGCGCAATTGGCGCGTTTACTTGCCGACCATTCATTATTTTATCATTTTCGATTTGCTGTACAATCTGTTTACTTGGAACCATCGGCTATGGGAGTACCCGTCCCCGCCGAACCTGCTGCCGAATCATTTGACCATGAATCTTTTCATAACGTTTATATTTTACCCCAGCTTTATATTGATTTACTTATACCGCTATCCTGAAGGGGGCAGCGTGGCGGCACGGGTTAAATACGTCTTGTCGTGGGCTGCGCTCTGGGCGGCGTGGGAACTTTGTATGTATGCGCTCGGGCAATGCGTATATCATCATGGCTGGAATTTCGGTTGGTCTTTAGCTTTCCTGCTTGTGATGATTCCGATGCTTCGCCTCCATTATAAGAACCCGCTCGTCGCATATGCATTGTCTATTCCCATCACTGTGTTTTTACTACTTTGGTTTCAAGTCCCCGTGCTGCAATTGAACTGAATCGGCGGATACGAATGCATTGGATGGATACGCGCGCTACAGGCTTGGGAGCCCGCTCCTAAGCTTTTTTGTTTCTATCTCTGTCGAATCAAGGAAATCCAGTTACGGGGACGCTATTCGAAGGTTTATCGGAAGATTGATCAAATGCGTCCAGACGATTTGCGTTTCCCTCCATTGTCATCCGTCGGCCGCATGGCGATAATGAGAGCAGGAACATCAATTCCATATAGGGGATGAGACGATGCGTAGAATGAAGGTAGGAGTCGTTGGAGCAGGCGTCATTAGCGATATTTATTTGAAAACGTGCACCGAGACGTTCCATCCTATCATAGAGATCGCGGCGATCGCGGACAGCGTCGAAGAACTGGCTCGGAAGCGCGCTTCGGAGTACGGCATTCCGAAGGCGTGCACCCTGGACGAGCTGCTCTCGGATCCGGAGATCGAAATCGTGCTCAATCTGACGAGTCCGGCGGCGCATGCGCCGATCAATATGAAAGCGCTGCACGCGGGGAAGCATGTGTACACCGAAAAGCCGTTCGCGCTGTCCGAGAAGGACGCGGACGAGGTGCTGGCCTTGGCGAAGTCGAAGGGGTTATACGTCGGCTGCGCTCCCGACACGATGCTGGGTGCCGGCGTCCAGACGTGCATCAAGCTGATTCAGGACGGATGGATCGGACGTCCGTACGCGGCGAACGCGGTCATCGTGATGGGCAACTCGAGCGGGGGCATGCATCCGAATTTTCAAAACTTCCTGAAGCTGGGCGGCGATCCGTTGTTCGATATGGGGCCGTATTATTTGACGGCGATGCTGACGATGCTGGGACCGGTTCGCCGCGTATCCGGCTCGGCGCAGCAGCTGCATCGGGAGATTACCGTGACCAATCCGAAATCGCATGCGTTCGGCAGGACGGTGCCGGTCGAGGCGCCGACGAACGTGTCCGCCGTGCTCGATTTCCATTCCGGCGCCGTCGGTACGTTCCAAGCGGCCAAGGAAAGCTTCGGTTATTTGCCTCGGATGGAGATCTTCGGTACGGAAGGCAATCTGACCGTGCCGGATCCGAATTTCTTCAGCGGCCCGATCAAGCTGCAGCTGGCGAACGGGGAAACGAAGGAGATGCCGCTCTCGCATCCGTTCGCCGAGAACAGCCGGGGGATCGGCGTCGCGGATATGGCGTACGCGATTCAGTCGGGGCGGCCGAACCGCGCGAACGGCGACGTCGCCCGACATCTCCTCGAGGTCTCGTTCGCGATTTTCGAATCTTCCGCAACGGAGAGGCATGTTCATCTGAAGACGACGTTCCCTCCCGTCGAGCCGCTGCCCCTGGGGTTAAAATTCAACGCGTTGGACGCGTAACCATTTTCATAACTATTCGAAAGAGAGGTGCTTGCCATGAAGCGATTTCCCATCGGCGTCCAGCCATATACGATTCGCGAGGCGTTAGCGAAGGATTATGCGGGCGCATTAGAGCGCGTCGCGGAGATCGGGTACAAGGGAGTCGAGATCGGACCTCCTCCCGAGGGGATGAGCGTCGACGGCCAGAAGCAGCTGTTGGATCGGTTAGGCTTGACCGTCGTCGGGTGCCATGCGGGCTTCGACACGTTGGAGTTCGACGTCGATCGACTGTCGGACTACTTGGAGCAGGTGGACGGCGGCCGCTGCGTCGCGATCTCGCTTCGCTTCGCGTCTAAAGAAGAGGTGCTCGCGAAGGCGAGACGGATGAACGAGATCGGCGAACGGTTCCGGAAGCGGGGCGTCTCCTTCCTCTATCATAACCACGATTGGGAATTTGAGAAATTCGACGGGGCGTATGCGCTCGACCTGCTGCTGCAGCATACCGATCCGGAGTTGGTGAAGACGGAATTGGACACCTATTGGATCGCGAAAGGCGGGGTTGATCCGGTCGCCTACTTAAAGCAGCTGGAAGGTCGGGCGCCGCGGCTGCACCTTAAGGATATGGAGGCCGGGGAGGAACGCTTCTTCGCGGAAGTCGGCGAGGGCGTCCTCGATTTCCGGTCGATCGCGCAGGTCGCGGAGGACATCGGCGTAGAGTGGATGGTCGTCGAACAGGACGCCTGTCGGCGGGATCCGTTCGAGAGCCTGCGAATCTCTTACGAGAACCTGAAGGGAATGGGCTTCATGGCGTGAGCGCGGCCGGATACCCTACGATTCATTACGCCGGGGACATTACGAAGAAGCCGGGAACGGGACTCGGTCCCCGGACCATCGAGGACTATGAGCTGTTGTACTTCACTTCCGGAACCAAGGGCGTCTATATGGTGGAAGGCGAGACGGTTCCGCTAGACGTTCCCTGCTTTCTCGTGTGCCGGCCGGGGGAACGCCACGAGTATATGTATGATCGGGACGTCGCCTCTAGGCATCTGTTCCTTCATTTCGATTTCGAAGACGCTCCGGAAGCGAAGCCGGCCCTTCCTTTCCTTGAAACCGGGGGGATCCGCCGCATTCCTTCGGAGAACGAGCTTCTTATCGGGATGATGAAGCAGCTGATTTACTTGTCGTATGCGCAGCCGGAGCGGATGAGCGAACGGGCGGGCGCGCTGCTGCTCGCGCTCCTCCTCGAATTGAACGGGGAGCTCGCGTTGCCCCAGCCGCCGGAAGGGGAAGCGATGCCGCAGCAAATCATGCGGGCGATCCAGGTCATGGAGGACCATCTGCACGAGCCGCTGAAGGTGGAGGCGATCGCGCGCAGGGTCGGTTGGTCGCACGAGCATTTCTCGCGAAGCTTCGCGTTGCATACCGGGCGCACGCCGCGG
This sequence comes from Paenibacillus sp., assembly GCF_031177825.1. Lineage (GTDB taxonomy): Bacteria > Bacillota > Bacilli > Paenibacillales > YIM-B00363 > Paenibacillus_AE. The sequence continues at coordinate 70,504 of NZ_JAPSKE010000027.1, forward strand.
GAGATGCTGCTGCGGCTTCGCATCGAACGCGCCTGCCAGCTGCTGATGGACGAGGGGCGTTCGATCAAGCAGGTGGCCTTCGAGGTAGGCTTCGCGGACGAAAATTATTTCAGCCGCATGTTCAAGGAGGTCAAAGGGACGACGGCCACCGCTTATCGAAAGCGCTATGCGAATCCGCTATACCGGGATTTAGCGCCGATCCAAGCGGTGGATTCCCGATACCCGACCAATCGCGTGTTTCTAGTTAACGGAGGTACGAAATCCTAGTCGAGGAGGCGGAACCGCATGAATCGAATCATCCGAGCGGGACTGATCGGCTTCGGCTTCGCCGGCCGCACGTTCCACGCGCCGGTCATTACGGCCGCGGAAGGCATCGAATTGGCGGCCGTCGTCCAGCGCTCCGGCGACGAGGCCGCCGTTCGGTACCCTGCCTCTCGCATCTACCGAGATGTCCGAGAATTATACTCCGATCCGACGATCGATCTGGTCGTGGTGACGACCCCGAGCACCGCGCATTACCGATTCGCCAAGGAGGCGCTGCTCGCCGGGAAGCATGTCGTGGTGGAGAAGCCGTTCACCGTCACGTCGGCGGAAGCGGACGAGTTGATCGCGCTCGCGAAGAGAGCCGGCCTGATTCTAAGCGTCTACCATAACCGTCGTTGGGACGGGGATTTCCTCACGATCGCGAAGCTCTTGGAGGAAGGGGCGCTCGGGGACATCGTCGAGGCGGAATTTTGTTGGGATCGCTATCGCCCGAACGTCGTCGGGGGTTGGCGGAACGTCGACGAACCCGGGGCCGGTACGTTCTACGACCTCGGCGTTCACTTCCTCGATCAGGCGTTATGCTTGTTCGGACGCCCCGAGACGATTCGCGCGGATTTGCGCAGGACTCGGGCAGGAGCCAAGGCGGTGGATGCGTTCGACGTGGCGCTTGGGTACGGCTCGGGAGGGCCGGCGGTGCGGTTGAAGTCGTCCTTGCTCGTGCAGAAGCCCGGTCCGCGTTATATCCTGCACGGAACGAGAGGTACGTTCGTGAAATCCGGAGAAGATCCGCAAGAGCAAGCGCTCAAGGCCGGCGGCACCGGTCTGGAGCCCGGCTGGGGGCAAGCGTCTCCCGAGTTTTGGGGGGACCTCCATGCCGATTGGGGCGGCTTGCGCGTGACGGGGAAGGTAGAGACGTTGCCCGGGCGGTATGCCGCTTATTACGAGAACGTCGCCGCCGCGATCGTCGGAACCCGGACGCTGCAGGTGCTGCCGGAGCAAGCCCGCTGGGCCGTGCGGCTGATCGAGCTAGGCCTGCTGAGCGATCGGGAGAAGCGGACAATTAGGATAGAGGAGGAATAACGGCGAATGAGCACGTTTCGCACCGCACTGAATGCATCGACGTTGTTTCCGTTTCGGCTGACGCTCCCCGAGCAAATTCGGGTGGCGGCCGAGGCGGGATATGAAGGAATCGAGTTTTGGATGAAGGATGTCGACGCGTATCTGGAACATGGCGGGACGCTCGCCGAGCTGCGCCGTTACGCCGGCGATGCCGGGATCGTCTTCGCGAACGCCATCGCATTCTGGAAGTGGGCGGATCTAGACGAGCGGGAACGGGCCGGCGGGTTGGAGCTTGCAGTCCGCGAAGCCGAGCGGCTCGCGGAGCTCGGCTGTTTCTCCGCGGCGGCGCCGCCGTTCGGACAGGTCGAAGGCTCCTCGTTGGAACGCATCGCGGATTGCTACGGAGAGCTCGCCGGACGCATCCGTCCGCTGGGCGTCGATCCGCTGCTGGAGTTTTGGGGGCGGGCCAAAGCGCTCTCTCGGTTGGAGGAAGCGATCGTCGTCGCGGATCGTAGCGGCGTACCCGAAGCGAAGCTGCTCCTTGACCCGTTCCATATGTACACGGGGGGGAGCTCGCTCGAGACATTGTCCCGCCTGAGCGGCGACCGAATCGGGATCGTGCACGTCAACGACTACCCGGCCGATCCGCCGAGGGAGACGATTCAGGATCGAGATCGGGTATTTCCCGGGGAAGGGGTCTTCTCCGGCGAACGATTCGCTTCGACGCTTCATGGCGCGGGGTATCGCGGATTCGTCTCCTTGGAGCTGTTCATTCCGGATTTCGGCGACCGTTCCGCGCTGGAAGTCGCAAGGCGCGGATTAGAAGCGCTTAAGCGGATTTATGGGGTCCAATAAGAAGAAAGGCGACTCTTGGCGGTCGATGTCGCTCTTCGCGATCAGCTGGCCCATCTTCGTCGAATCCGCCTTGCAGATGCTGCTGCGGATATCCGACACCTTCATGTTGAGCAAGGTGTCCGACGACGCGGTCGCCGCGGTCGGCGTCGCCACGCAATTGCTGCTTTTCGCCGTTCTTCTTTTTAACGTTATTTCCTATGGCGCGTCCATCGTCATTTCGCAATATCTCGGCGCCGGCCGCGATCGCGAAGTGGAGCGGCTGACGGGTGCGGCGATCGGGTTGAACGCCTTGTTCGGCATCGCCGTCAGCGCGTCGGTCGTCGCGTTCAGCGGTCCGTTATTGCGATTATTCGGGTTGGAGCCCGCTCTGCTTCAAGAGGCGGAGCGGTTTCTATGGATAGCCGGCGGCGCGTTGGTCGTGCAAGCGGTGTTGTCCGCGGTCGTCGCGGTCATTCAAGCGCACGGCTTCACGCGGAGCACGATGATGGTGACGATCGGGATGAACGTGTTGAACGTCTGCGGCAACGTGCTCGTCATCTACGGTCCGATGGGCTTCCCGAAGCTGGGCGTCCCGGGGGTGGCGCTGTCCACGGTCGTCGCCCAATTGGTCGGCCTTACGGTGAATTTGTATGTATTGCGTAAGCACATCGGCGTGAAACTGAACGCATCCGTCCTTACGCGTTGGAAGCGGGAGCATGTACGCCAGGTGCTTAGCGTCGGCTTCCCCTCCTCGGTCAACAACCTATCCTACTCTGCGAGCCAGCTCGTCACGACCGCCTTCATCACGACATTAGGAGCGAGCATGCTCTCTACGAAAATCTATACCCAGAACCTCACGTTCCTGATCATCGTGTTGGTGGCGTCGATCGGACGCGGGGGTCAATTGATCATCGGGCGCATCGTCGGCGCCGGCGAGGCGGAAGAAGCGTACCGCCGCGCCTTGCGGCATCTGGCGATCAGCATGGGGCTAACGCTGACGGCCGTGTCGCTGGTCGCCGTCTTCCGCGTTCCCTTGCTCCGGTTGTTCACCCATGACGCGTCGATCGTCGGGCTGGGCGCATCCTTGCTGTTGCTGGGCTTCCTGCTGGAGCCGGGACGCAATTTCAACGTCGTTATGGAACGTTCCCTGCACGCCGCCGGCGATGCGCGCTATTCCATGATCTCCGCCTTGGCGGTTACTTGGTTCGCGAGCGTCCCCCTGATTTACCTGCTTGGCGTTCATTGGGGCTTCGGGTTGTACGGGATGTGGTTCGCATTCATGTTCGACGAGTGGGCGCGGGGGCTCTTGTTATTCCATCGATGGAAAAGCCGCGCATGGCAGAAGAAAGCGATCGTTCGGCGCGGCGCCGCAGTGGGGATTGCCGAATAAGCCGAGGTACGATGAAACACTAAAAGGCGGAGCCGCCGTTTTCGGGCTTCGCTTTTTTGTTTTTTTTGAAATACTATGCATGCCTCTGTGGAACGATAAGTACTACGAGTTCTATAGCAAAGGAGCCGTCGTACACCTCATGAATCCGAAGTTATCTTTCTTTGCGCTGGGCGGCGTAGGCGAAATCGGCAAAAACATGTACGTCGTTCAATATGATGACGAATTGATCGTCGTCGATTGCGGTTCGAAGTTTCCGGAAGACGACTTGCCGGGAATCGACCTTGTCATCCCGGATGTAACTTATTTATTAGAAAACAAGGACAAGGTCAAAGCGCTCATTTTAACGCACGGACATGAGGATCACATCGGGGGATTGCCCTATGTCCTTAAGCAGCTTCGCATGCCGGTCTATGCAACGAAATTCACGTTGGGCCTAGTGAGCGTCAAGCTCGAGGAAGCGGGTATCTTGGACCGGTCGCTGCTTCACGAAATTACTCCGGAAACCGAGCTTCGCCTCGGCGGGTTCGACGTGTCTTTTTTTAAAGCGAGCCACAGCATCCCGGACTGCCTCGGCATCGTCTTTAAGACGGAAGAGGGGACGATCGTTCATACCGGCGATTTCAAGTTCGACTTGTCCCCCGTCACCGAAGAAGCGGCGGATCTCCATAGACTGTCGGATATCGGCAAGGGCGGCGTTCTCGCGTTGGTTTCGGAGAGCACCAACGCGGAGCGGCCCGGCTTCACTCCCTCCGAACGTAATGTGGGCCGGCATTTCGCCGAGGCGTTCCGAAGCGCCCCGCAGAAGGTCGTGGTCGCGACGTTCGCTTCCAACGTCCACCGTCTCCAACAAGTGATCGACGCCGCCTTCGAGTCCGATCGCAAGATTGCGCTGCTCGGGAGAAGCATGGTGAACGTCGTGCGGATTGCCTCGGAGCTGGGATATTTGCAAATCCCCGAGCAGCAGCTGATCGACCCCGCCGAAGTCATGAATTTGCCGCCGGAACGGGTGGCGCTCCTCTGCACGGGCAGTCAGGGGGAGCCGAACGCCGCGTTAGCCCGATTGGCCCGAAACAGTCATAGGCAAGTGGAGATCGCTCGGGGGGATACGGTCATCTTATCGGCGACGGCCATCCCGGGAAACGAAAAATTGTTGTCCCGCATCATCGACGATCTGTTTAAGCTCGGGGCGAAGGTGATCTACGGATCGGGGGCTCAGACCGGCATGCATGTTTCGGGTCACGGCAGCCAAGAAGAGCTGAAGCTGATGATTCATTTGATGCGCCCGAAATATGTCATACCGGTCCATGGAGAATATCGGATGCTTCATCAGCATCGGTTATTGGCCGAAGCGGTGGGGGTCGAGCAAGACCATGTTTTGATCGTGGAAAACGGGGACGTCGTCGGCTTTCAAAACGGAGCGGCCGGGGTGACGGGGAAGGTGCAGGCCGGACCGACCTTTGTGGACGGCTTGGGCATCGGGGACGTCGGCAACTCGGTGCTCCGGGATCGCCGTTCGCTTTCCCAAGAAGGGATCTTGATTGTCGTGCTTACGTTAAATAAGGCGCAAGGTACGATCTTGTCCGGTCCGGATCTCGTGACGCGCGGGTTCGTCTACAATCGCGAATCCGGGGGGCTGCTGTCGGAGGCGAACGACATCGCGGCTCGGACGATTCGGGATTTGGGCGATGATTTGAGAAACAGGAACGTCTTAAAACAAAAGCTGAAGGATCATTTGGGCCGCTTCCTGTATGAGACCACCCAAAGAAGGCCGATGATCCTTCCGATTGTTGTGGAAGTGTGAGGGAAGTGCGAGGGATGATTTCGAAAATGGGAACGTATCGGAAACCGCCTCGGCGGTTTCCATGTATTCCCTGTTGTGACGTAGCAAGATCGGTGGTATATTATTTTTCCGGCCGCGACAGCGGAACGGACCGAACGAAAATTTGGCTGGTTTAAATTGGTCGTTGCAAAAGAGATGCGATCATGGTAATCTAGTCTTCCGGCCGTGAAAGCGAGTCGGACAAGCAGTACCGAGTAAGACAAGCTTGCTCCTTGAAAACTGAACATGAGCGCATATGCTTAAAGTAAGAAATGCTAGCTTGTAATGAGCGCAGTAGTTTGAACTACCCTTTTTGGAGAGTTTGATCCT
>NZ_JAPSKE010000049.1 GCF_031177825.1 Paenibacillus sp.
AGAGGAACGCGGCAGCTTCGCGCTGCGACCCTTGCCCGGGGTGCGTTCGGGTTGGTCGCTGGAGCGGCGCAGCAATGCGTCGCCTAGATAGATGATTGTCGCTTCAACGGTGGGAGGGCAGGTGACCCGTTACGACCACTGGAAGCACAGAACCCGGCTTACGGCAAACTTCTCTTGTCACCAGCTTTATAAGCTTTACAACGCGGAAGAGCCGTCGAACGAATCGACGGCTCTTTCTTCGCGTTGTTTTCGTTATGCTCCGAAGATCGAGCGAAGCAGCTGCTCGAGGAACGACGCTTCGCGTCCCACGGTCCGCGTTCCGGAATCATCGTCCATCGACGCTTCCTGCGGCTGCTGTCCCGTCGCCAGCTGCAGCGCTCGAGGCACGTTGATCTGCCCGTAGCCGAAATACGCGTCCTTGCCGGCCGCGCCGAGATCGACGGCGCTCTTGCGCATAATGTCGTACACCTCGGTATTTTTCAGCGACGGGTTGACCGAACGAATGAGCGCGGCTAAGGCTGAGACGTGAGGGCTGGCCATCGACGTGCCGGACAACGCGGCGTATTGGTTTTCCGTATAGGTGCTGGCGATATTTTCGCCTGGGGCGACGACGTCGACGTAGTCGCCGTAATTGCTGAACGACGCCTTCTCCTGCTGTTGGTTCGTCGCCGAGACGGCGAGCACTTCGGGATACGCGGCGGGAAATCCGGGTTGGCTCGTATTGTCGTTGCCCGTAGCGGCGATCAACACGACGTCCCGGTCGAACGCGTATCGGATCGCGTCGTGCAGGAAGCTGGCGCTGGCGTAGTTGCCGAGGCTCAGGTTAATGACCTTCGCACCGTGATCCGTCGCCCAGACGATGCCTTCCGCCACCGAATACGTGCTGCCCATTCCGGTAGAATCCAGTACCTTCACCGGCATCACCTTGTTATACCACGTCATCCCCGCGACGCCTTGCCCGTTGTCCACGAGGGCGGAGACGACGCCCGCCACATGCGTGCCGTGCCCGACGTCGTCCGCCGGCGGATTGGCCGGATCCACGACGTTATAGCCTTCCGCCAAGTGGCCCTGCAGATCGGGGTGCGACAGCGTGACCCCCGTATCGACGACGGCGACGACGACCTCTCCCGCCCCTTTAGTAACCGACCAGCCCGCAGGCGTCTGAATGATCGGCAGGTTCCACTGATACCGGCTGTACAGCTCGTCGTTCGGAACGATGTCCGGCGTCTCGTTCGTGACGTACATATAATGAGGTTCGACGTATTCCACGTTATGGTCCTTGAAGTAATCCATCAGCTGCTCGGTCGTCATGTCGCTAGAATCGAACACGTACGCGTAGCCGAGCTGCTTCACGGAGACGGCGCGCGTCTCGACGCGCATCCGTTCCAGCTGCTTCGCCGAAGGCTTGTCTTTAAAGCGGACGACGACCTCCCGTTTGCGGTAATGGCTGATGCCTTGATTTTCCTCGGGGGTGTCTACGTCGACTTCTCGGCCGGTCTTCGGATCGACGGCGCGAATGCCGAACGTCTTGTCTTCGTCGGGAAATTCGCGCAGACGCAAATTCCGCATCTGATGATTCGCTACGCGCCGGAGCACGTCTTGATGCACGAGACCGACCATGCCGCCGCTCGTTTCGCCGCCCGCCTCGTTCGCGGGTTCCCCCAGCACGAAATACAAGTCTCCGTCGTTCCCTCGAAGCGCCTTGGATTCATAACGCTCGCCCTTCGAGACGGATCGTATCGCGTCTCGGAACCGCCGCTCGGCATCCGGAACGGCGCCGCCGAGCGATCCGTCGCGGATGACGTCGCCCGACTCGAAGCCCGTCCCCTCGGCAGGCACGAAAGCCAGCGCGTGAAGATGCGGGCGTTCGGTTCTCATGTCGGCAAGCGCCCGCTTGACGTCGGCCTTCGTTCTCGGCATGTTCCGCGCCATGGAAGAGAGATCGTCGCGGCACTGCAGCCGGCACAGCTCCTCCGTCATGGCGACGTCGCTCGCGAGGATCGCGCGCTTCGCGCGATGCTCGTGCGCCGCCGTCCGGCTTATGCCGCTTGGCGCCGGGTTTTGCTCCGGCGGATCCGCCCGATTCATAAGAAAGCCGATCGGCAGCGCCAAAGCCGCGAGCCCCGCGATCAACCCCAATGGAAATTTTATCCCTTTCATGCGGTCGTTCCGCTCCCCTCTGTCGCTCGTTTTGCTGTTCTTAGGGTGTCAATTGGGATAACGGTTATTCACGCGTACTAGGAGTACCGTTTTTTCGATTTTTATGTTAGGATTGGGGTTGAGCAAGGCGCCCAACGGGCGAAATGAGTAAGGGGGAGAAATCCATTCATGGCTATCCATAACGTCCAACAATTGTGCGAAACGACGAAAGACAAATTGAAATCGGCGATCGAAGCGATCGAGCCGTTCCTTAACAGCGTAACGCTGTCGGGACTCAACCCGGATCAAGATCCGGCCATGGACGAGTTCAACCGCGGCTTCTTGTCGGACATGCGGCATTTGCTCGTATTTTCCGACGTCAACTACGAGAAGCTCGGCGTGGCGCTGCGCCGTCCGACGTTTAATAACGAATATGCGGAACGCGTATTGTACGACGTTTATCATAGCTCCGTTAACAACTTCTTCTATCCGAAGCATGAATGCTATTCCGAGGACGGCCGTTACGCCTACACCGGACAAGACGCGATTCGGTTCCGGAAGAAGCCGACGCGGGACGTTCGCGACTTGACGCTCGCCTTGTCCAAAATTTTCGAAGAGCTGCGCGAGGATTTGGCGTATTACGAGACGGACTACATTACGCAGCGACGCATGCAAGGCGAACGCGCTTAAATATTGGACGACATAATCGCCCCCTCCCGACGGGAAACCTGAGGAGGGGGTGATTGTTTTGACACAAGTCAAATGCAGCGTGTCAAACTGTGCTTTTTACAAGGAAGGCAATCGATGCGGCGCGGACTCCATTATGATCGACGTCGATAAGCACGCAAGGATGGACTTCAACGCGGAGTTCGCCGGCGAAAGCTTCGACACGGAGCATCAGGACGATGCCAAGACGTCGTCCACGACGTGCTGCCACACCTTCAAGCCGAAAGAATAACTCGAGGCGCGGCACGCTTCAGCGCCGAAGGAGGAGGGTTCGCGGTGAACGAATCGATGGAGGATCGGTCGGTCTCGGATGACGCATCGTCGTCTTTCGGTCCGGAGACCGAATTCGAGAGCGAATCGTCCGTATCGGATAAGGCGTTCTTCCAGGAGGAAGCGATCCATCCGGTAGCGGAGAAGCAGGCTGTGGAAGCGTCGGAACCGAAGGGGGAGACGGTTTCGCTGTTAGGGCCGGAGGCGCGGGATACGGAGTTCGGATCCGATCTGGCGGTCCCCGCGGGAGGGGCGTCGAACGGCGCGGCGGCACGATCGATCGATGCGGGGAAGACGATCGGCTGGGTAGGGATCCTATTAGCGATCGCGTCCTTCTTCGTCTTGGGAAGCATTCTCGGGCCGGCGGCGGTCGTAGTGGGGTTCATGGCTTTCGCGAAAGGGCGCAAGAAACTCGGCATGTGGTCGATGGGGTTAGGCATCATTTCGTTCGTTATTTTTTTGGCCGCATTACCGAACAACGCGGTGTAGCGAAAGACAGGTAAGGGGAGAACGTCGTCCGGCGCGGACGGCGTTTTTTTCCGTCGTTCGGGGCTGGTCGGATTCTCCTTGGAAAAAACGATGGAGCTACCGAGGGAAATCTTTTATAATGAGGACAACCATTACACGAATCGGAGCGATAACGTCCTTATGAGCATCAATTCCGTCGACCCTAAGCTGATCACCGCTTGGCTAAAGACGCAGTTTCTATCCACGTCCGAGATTACGTCCGCTTCGCTGGGCGGAACGGAGGTAGGCTCCGGCTCCTCGCCGGATTTCGCCGCGCTGCTGCAGCTGTTGACCGCGCAAGCCGGCAACGGCACGCTTGCGGACCGGTCGTCAGAACCTTCGGCGACGTTCGGCCTCGACGGGCTCGTCGGCGCGATGCCGCTGAGGCTGGCGGGATTGAACGGTACGACGTACGAACCAGTGGCGTCCGTCCCCGGGGACATCGACGGCATCATTCAAGAGGCGAGCGCGAAATACGGCGTAGATCCCGCGCTCGTGCGCGCGGTCATCCGCGTAGAATCCGGCTTCGACCCGACCGCGGAATCGCACGCGGGAGCGAAGGGGCTGATGCAGCTCATGGACGCGACCGCGAAATCGCTCGGCGTCTCCGACTCGTTCGACCCCGTGCAGAACGTCAACGGCGGAACGCGCTTCTTATCGTACTTGCTGACGAAATACGACGGGAACGAGGGCGTCGCGCTGGCCGCTTACAACGCCGGCCCGGGCCGGGTGGATCGACTCGGCATTCGGACGGACGCCGATCTGGCGATGGCGATGAATCGTCTGCCGAAGGAGACGCAGGCGTACGTCGGCAAAGTGCTCGGCGCGCGAGGATAAAACAAAGAAGGGGCTGTCCTAAGAGTAGGGAAATCTACTCAAGGGAACAGCCCCTTTTTTATGGAAAAAAAGCTGCCCCTAGTCATGGAAGACTGTCGGGACAGCTCTACTTCTTTCTTCAATTTAATTCGTGCTCGGTCGAAGGCTTGCCGACGACGGCTCTGGCGTTGCGGAGCTTGCCGGCGGCCAATACGCCGAGGATGACGACGACGAGGAACGCCCAGTATACCGCAGGATTCGCGAACCAATCGTGGAGGAACGGCTCGTGCGTGATCATCTTCGCCGCGGTGAAGGCCAACACGCCGGAACCGATGTAGACGATCGGCGGGAAGCGGTTGACGATCTTGATGAACAGCGTACTGCCCCAAACGACGATCGGTACCGAGACGAGCAGGCCGATCACGACAAGGATCATGTCCCCGTGGGCCGCGCCGGCGACCGCGATGACGTTGTCGAGGCCCATCGCCGCGTCGGCGATGACGATCGTCTGCACCGCCGCCCATAAGCTGTCTTTCGCTTTGACGTCTTTATGCCCTTCGTCGCTGACGAGCAGCTTATACGCGATCCAGACGAGCAGCAAGCCGCCGACCAGCTGCAGACCGGGGATCTTCAGAAGCTCTACGACGAGCACCGTGGCCACGATCCGAATCGCCACCGCGCCGAACGTTCCCCAGAAGATGGCTTTCTTCTGCTGTTCGGGCGACAGCTTCCGCGCCGCCATCCCGATGACAATGGCATTGTCTCCCGCAAGCACGAGGTCGATGAAAATGATGGTGATTAAAGCTGCCCAAAAATCCGGAGACATGATGTCCATTTTTCTCCCCACTCCTTATGAAATGTATACAAAACAAAAAGACCTCGCCTATGCGAAAGAACGCATCGGCAAAGGTCTTGCTAACAACGGTGTCCGTTGCCAACAAAGCCGGGAACGCGATGTTCCGTATTGACGACTTTGATGTGGCAGCTACTCCCCTTTTTCCAATGTCATAATTATACGCGCATGCTTCGAAGTCCGTCAAGTGCGCATTCGCCCGTCTCGAAGAACATAATCGAACGGCTTGTCACATACAATGAAACGTAGAAAAGTGGGACGAACCCGAATCGAAGGAGGAAGGCGCGTGGAAAGCCTCTTCTTGATCGTAAAGATCATTATGGTCAATATCGTGCTGAGCGGGGACAACGCGGTCGTCATCGCGATGGCGAGCAAAAACTTGCCCGCCGCTCAACGGGCGAAAGCCGTATGGTGGGGAGCGGCCGGGGCGGTCGCGCTCCGGATCGTGTTGACGGTGGCGGCGGTGTTCTTGCTGAAAATTCCGATGATCCAGCTGCTGGGCAGTTTGCTCCTGATGTACATCGCGGTGAAGCTGCTGCTCGACGACGAGGGACACGAAGACATCAAGAGCGCGGCGACGCTCGGAGCGGCCGTCTGGACGATCATCGTCGCGGACTTCGTCATGAGCCTCGACAACGTGCTGGCCATCGCGGCGATCGCCGAAGGCAACTGGCTCTTGATCGTGATCGGCATCCTGATCAGCATTCCGCTCATCGTATGGGGGAGCACGTTCGTCATGAACTTGCTTCACAAATACCCGGTCTTGATCTACATCGGGGCGGGCATCTTGGGGTTCACGGCCGGCGAGATGTTCCTGAAGGATCCTACGGCGGCGCGCTGGATCGGCGCGGAATCGCAAGCGGTCCACTGGCTGCTGCCGGCGGCCGCGGCGGCGATCGTCGTAGCGGCGGGATTATGGAAGAAACGGCGTACGGCGAAAGTAACATAGTGTGGAAATTTCGACAACATTCCGATACACTGGTAGCAAACGGCGTCGTATCCTGACGTCTACGTGTAGACGGGAGTGGTCGTAATGAAAAACCGTACGCTGCCGATTGGAATCGCCATCATCGCGGCGGGCATCTTCATCGCATTGGGCAAGCTGGGATTTTTCCAAGCGCTCGGGGCTTGGTTTTGGCCGCTGCTTCCGCTCGCCGCGGGCGGAATTCTGTTTTGGGCGGTCTGGACGAGACGGCTTCCTCCGGCGGCTTACGTGCCTGGCGCGTTCCTGGTCGGCGCTTCGATCGCGTTTTTGTTATGCGCTTGGTTCGGATGGCATTGGATGAAGGCGTTGTGGCCGCTGCTGCCGCTGTCGCTCGCCGCCGGAGCTTACCTCTTCGCCGAAGCGGAACGCATCCCGCCGCTCCGCGCGATGTCGCTCGGCGTCGGGGCGGCCTCGTTGCTCGCGCTGCTCGTGACGCTGCTCGTCTACGTGAACGGCTTCGTCGTCGCCCTCGTTCTCATCGTGGCGGGCGTCGCCGTCGTTGCAAGAAGACCGAATTTCCGCTAAAATGATTGCTTTTTCGCGCATATGCGCGTATAATTTAAAAGACTTAGGCGTAGCGTCGGATCTGTCTCCGGCGCTTCTTTTGTGAACAGATACAGACATAAATCCAATTGGAGTGGAGAATACAAACATGATTTCAAGGGACAAAATTCGTAACATCGCCATCATCGCGCACGTCGACCATGGCAAAACGACGCTCGTCGATAAATTGCTGCAACAAGCGGGCACCTTCCGCGAGAACGAAGCCGTCGTCGAACGCGCCATGGACTCGAACGATTTGGAACGCGAGCGCGGCATTACGATCTTGGCGAAAAACACCGGGGTTATGTATAAGGACCATTTGATCAATATCGTGGATACGCCGGGACACGCCGATTTCGGCGGCGAGGTCGAACGGATTATGAAGATGGTCGACGGCGTACTGCTCGTCGTAGACGCGTTCGAAGGCTGCATGCCGCAGACGAAATTCGTCCTGCGCAAGGCGCTGGAAGCGCATCTGACGCCGATCGTCGTCGTCAACAAGATCGACCGTCCGAACGCGAGACCGGCCGAAGTCATCGACGAAGTGCTCGACTTGTTCATCGAGCTCGGCGCGGACGACGATCAGCTCGAATTCCCGGTCGTGTACGCTTCGGGCCTCGTCGGTACGTCGGGTCTCGAGCCGGACGCGCAAGAGCCTACGATGCAGCCGATGTTCGAGACGATCCTGTCGTCGATCCCGTCGCCGACCGAGAGCACGGTAGACCCGCTGCAATTCTTGGTTACGCTGCTCGACTACAACGAATACCTCGGCCGCATCGCCGTCGGCCGCATTAACCGCGGCACGATTCGCGCGGGCCAATCCGTCGCGGTGCTCGACCGCGAAGGCAAGCAGCGCACGGCGCGCATCGAGAAGCTGTTCGGCTTCCAAGGGCTGAAGCGCATCGAGATCGAAGAAGCCGGCGCGGGCGAGATCGTCGCCATCGCGGGAATTAAAGAAATCAACATCGGCGAGACGATCGCCGATCCGGCGAACCCGGAGCAGCTTCCGGTGCTCACGATCGACGAGCCGACGCTGCAGATGACGTTCCTCGTCAACAACTCGCCGTTCGCGGGCCGCGAAGGCAAATGGGTCACGTCCCGGAAGCTTCGCGATCGTCTGTATAAGGAGCTTGAAACCGACGTCGCGCTTCGCGTAGAAGACACCGACAGCCCGGACGCCTTCGTCGTCAGCGGCCGCGGCGAGCTGCACCTCGGCATCCTGATCGAAAACATGCGCCGCGAAGGCTACGAGCTCCAGGTTTCGAAGCCGGAAGTCATCGTCAAGGAAGTCGACGGCGTAAAGATGGAGCCGATCGAGCGATTGCTCATCGACGTGCCGGAAGAGAGCATGGGCGCCGTCATGGAGAGCCTCGGCTCCCGGAAGGCCGACATGGTTAACATGACGAACAACGGCAGCGGCAACGTTCGGATCGAGTTTTTGATTCCTTCCCGCGGATTGATCGGCTATCGGACGGATTTCCTGACGCTGACGCGCGGGTACGGCATTATGAACCATGCATTCGACTCTTACGGTCCCTATGCGGGCGCGGGCGTCGGCGGACGCCACCAAGGCGTGCTCGTGGCGAGCGAAACCGGAACGGCGACGTTTTACGGCATGATGTCCGTCGAAGACCGCGGAATCCTGTTCCTCAACCCGGGCACGGAGGTATACGAAGGCATGCTCGTCGGCGAGCATAACCGCGACAACGACATCATCGTCAACATCTGTAAGGAGAAGGCGCTGTCCAACGTTCGCTCCGCGTCGAAGGACGATACGGTCCGCCTGAAAACGCCGCGTCTCATGAGCTTGGAGCAGGCGCTCGAGTATCTGAACGATGACGAGTATTGCGAAATTACGCCGAAATCGATCCGTCTTCGCAAGAAGCTCCTCAATAAGAGCGAACGGGAGCGGGCGGAAAAAAATAAGAAGTTGGTCAACACATGAACGAATGGCTCTTTGAGCACGTTTGGATCACGTACGCCATCATCTACGTGCTCGTAACTTACGTGTACAATAAGGTGTTTCGCGTTCGGAAGCTGCCGTTGCTCAAGGACGCGATCATCTACGTCTTGATCGGGATCGGGACGTTCGTCCTGCTCGTCTTCCAACTGTTCGGCTTGCCGATCGTCTTATGCCTGCTCGTCGCGGTCGGTCTGATGCTGCTCGTACGCGTGCGGTACTTCGTGGAAGACCGGCAGAAGCGCAGAGCGGAAGACGAAGGACAAAGCGAAGCGAAAGGGTAGATGAGCCGATGTCGGGATATTGGCTGACGCCGATCCAGGGGAACGATCCGGCGGTGCTGTCGAAGGAGCGGATCCGGCTGTCGCCGGAGGAAGGCGAGGCGCTTCGCCGGCTCGCCGCCGAAGCTCACCCTAGACTGCTGCCCAGCTTTAAGCTGGCGATGCTGCTCGGCGACGACGATGACGCTTGCGGATTCGGCCCTCCGGCGGAGGCGCTTCGGCTCGACGAAGACGTCGACGTCGCGTTAACGGGTCCGCTCGCCGTCTCGCATTGCGGGGCGGCGTTCCTGGATCGGCTGCCTTCTCCGGCGGAGGCGCTCGCTCTCGCAGCGGCGCTCCCGCCGGTTTCGCATGTCCGGACGCTTCTCGGTTGGTGGCGCGAGGGCAGACAAGCCATGCTGTTGAAAGAGGAGTGAACGAAACATGCGGCTCGAGGACGCGATCTTTAACTGGCTTCAAATCAAACTCGTCGAGGAAGGCCGCCCGGACGACAACGCCGCCCGGGAGACGGTCGCCTTCTTCGAACAAGTGCTCAGAGAAGACCATGGTCTGGAGTTATTTGCAATTGGCAACGTCGACGACACGATGTATCATGTTAATTATGTAAAGGAAGGCAAGAAGAAGACGCGGATGATCGACCGGGAATCGGCCGAACAGCTGCTCGTCGACATCAACGCCAATCCGAAATATAACGAATAGACCAAGGTGAGAACATGACGAATCCGAATTCTACGTTGCCGCCTCGCGGCGATAAGGCGGTCATCCGGTCGCCGAAACCCGCGAAGTCGCGGGGACTTAGTTTGTTTAAGGGCGTCATCATCCTGATGGTGATCGCGCTGCTGGCGCTGGTGGGGTACGGCGTATGGTTGTTCTTGCAGGCGAAAGACGTCGTCGCGGACATCGGCACGCCGGAGGTCGTCGCGCCGGAGGATCGCGCCAGCGAGCGGCCGATCTCGATGCTGCTGCTCGCCACCGACTATCGGGAGGAGCTGCGCAGCGCCAATACCGACACGATCATGGTCGCGACGCTGAACCCGAACAGCAAGACGGCGACGCTCGTCTCGATCCCGCGCGACACGTACATCGACCCGGAAGGGCTGAAGCCGAACAAAGCGAACAGCTTTTATGCCACTTATTTATACGGCAGCCTGAAGGAAGCCCCGAAGGACAAAGACGAACGCCAGAAGTACGCGATGGAGAAAATCAAGGAGCTGTACGGCGATTACCTCGACGTGCCGATCGATTACGTCACCGTCATCGACTTCCAGACGTTCGTCGACGTCGTGAACGCCTACGGGGGCCTGACGATCGACGTCGATCAGAACATGTGTTATCGCGACCGCGCGGACGGCACGAATATCGATCTTCAAGCGGGCGTTCAGGACCTCGACGGGCAGCAAGCGCTCGACTTCGTCCGCTATCGCAAGTCGTCGTCCAGCTGCAGCCCGAGAACGCCGGAGTCGAACGACTTCGAACGGAACGCGCGCCAGCAGCAGGTCATCTCGAAGCTGTTCGAGAAGATGAAGACGCCCCAAGGATTGTTGAAGGTCGGCGGGGTGTTCGATGCGGTGTCGAACAATGTCAAGACGAATATTCCTTCCGCGCAAATCGAAAGCATGATTCAAACATATATCACGATCGACAACGATAAAATAGAGTACATCCACTTAGAGGGCAAGTGGGACGGTCAGTACGTCCGACTGTCGTCCGAAGACGTGGAGGAAGCGTCCGTTCATCTCAACGACCAGCTGCTCGAAGACGGCCCGCCGCCGGCGGATCCCGTCCCGTCGGAAGGGGAAGCGAACGCGGCCGGCGAGGCGTCCGAAGCGGCGGAATAACGCTGGTTCGGATGCGGCGGACGGCACGGAATGCGGCTGTCGCGCCGGTCCGGGCTATGCTATAATGAGGGTACGGACGGCAACACATGGTATGACTGGGAGGCTAACGGACACATGTCGGAAGTCGTAACGGTTTTGTCACAGGAATTGATCGACCAATTCCAGAAAGAAAAGCTCGTCCTCTTGAGCACGATCGACGCGGAGAGCGGCGGTCCGGCGACGAGCGCGATCTCGTGGGTATTCGCGCCGAACGAGAAGACGGTGCGCTTCGCCGTGGACGGACGGTCTCGGATCGTGTCGAACGTAAGAGCGAACGCGCGGGTGAACGCGACGTTGTTCGCGGAAGGCAGCGTGCACGCGGTGTACGGGGCCGCGAAGATCGTCACGGAGAAGCTCGAAGACGTCCCTTTCGCCTTGGTGTGCATCGACATCGAGGTCGAAGCGGTTCGCGACGCTATGTTCTATGGCGCGCGCATCTCCGTCGAGCCGGAATATGAAAAAACGTATGACAAGCGCGCGGCCGAGAAGCTGGACAACCAGGTGTTCGCCGCCATGAAGAAAGCCTAGTCGACATTCGACTAGGCTTTCTGTGTTCTTCGCGCAAGTTTCGACGCGGTTCAACGAGAATTGGGGTGATCCGCGAAATCTCGATTGTCTCTCGGTTCGCCGGCATTCGACGGCAGATTCGATTGACCGTCGCGGGACGATTCGATCTCCTTCACGCCCTGTTCCTGCGTCGCGGCTTTCGGATCGTTAGGCACCTGTCTTCGCTGTTCGATGTCTCTCGGCAGCTGCGGTACGATGCGTCCGACGATGTCCGCGAGCTCCTCGGCGATGCCCTGCATCGGCCGCCCGTTCTGCATATCTTGGCGAATTTCTTGAAGGCGGTGATTTAAATCCATATCGGCGGTCACGATGGCGTTGATGCCTACGGGATCCTTCCGCAGCGCCTCCGCCACGGCGTATTTGATCGTTCCGACGCGGGTCCGTTCGACGTCGCCGCCGACATCGATGCCGACGATGGCCGTATCGCCCACGATGACGCAATTGGCATGTTTTACCTCTTGAATGCTCTCGGCCAGCTGCTCGAGCCGCGCTTCGGTCGCGCGGGAACGTTCTTCGTCCCGTTCGGGGGCCGATTGCTGCACCCGAACCCGATACGTATCGTCCGTCTGCTTCGCTTCGGCGCCGGCTCCGCCGTTCCCCGAGCAAGCGGAGACGACGGTCAGCGTGAGGAAGAGCGTGCCCGACAGTCCAAGGAATTGCTTGCGCATCTCGGTTCCGTCCTTTCGGGAAAATGTATTTTCTATGCAGGTAGTGTTCTCTTTATCCGTTCCGACTATGTATTTCCCGAACCGCTAACCGATCTTGCTATGGAGGGAATTGCGATGAAGAAAATTTACGTGCTGGATACGAACGTGCTGCTCCATGATCCGAATGCCATCTACGCGTTCGAAGACAACGACGTTATCATCCCGGCGGTCGTGCTCGAAGAAATCGATACGAAGAAGCGCAACGCCGACGAGATCGGGCGCAACGCCAGATACGTCTCGAGGCTGTTGGACGGATTAAGGGATAAAGGACGGCTGCATGACTCGATTTTGTTGGACAACGGCGGAACGCTCAAGGTCGAGCTGAACCATAAAAGCTTCTCCCGCATGCAGGAGTTGTTCGGCGAATCGACCGTCGACAACCGCATCTTGGCGGTGGCGCTCAATTATTACTACGAAGAACAAGAAAATCCGAATCCGAAGCCGGTCGTCATCGTCAGCAAGGACGTCCTCGTTCGTATTAAAGCGGACGTGCTGGGGCTGCGCGCAGAGGATTATTTGAACGATAGAACGGTCGGCTTGTCCGACCTGTACACGGGATATTTCACGCTGAAGGTGCACCCGTCGGTCATCGACGAATTTTATTCGTACCGCTTCTTGCCGGTGTCGGCCGTGTCGACGTACACGTCGCTATATCCGCATACGTTCGTCATTCTGAAGGATGAGATGGGGTCGTCGAAGTCTGCGCTGCTGAAGGTGAACGCGGACGGCAAGAAGCTCGAGCCGCTGTATTTAAGCAACGATCCGGTCTGGGGCATCTCGGCTCGCAACGCCCAGCAGCGGATGGCGATGGAGCTGCTGCTGAACGACGACGTGCCGCTCGTGACGCTGACGGGCAAGGCGGGTACGGGGAAGACGCTGCTCGCGCTCGCCGCGGGGCTGATGAAGGTGGAGGACGAACGGAAATATAAGAAGCTGCTCATCGCGCGTCCCGTCGTACCGATGGGGAAGGATATCGGCTATCTGCCGGGCGAGAAGGAGGAGAAGCTGCGGCCGTGGATGCAGCCGGTGTACGACAATTTGGAGTATTTATTCGATACGAAGAAGAGCGGGGATATCGATAAAATATTGGCGGGCCTCACGAGCATTCAAGTCGAGGCGCTGACGTACATTCGGGGCCGTTCGATTCCGGGACAGTTCATCATTATCGACGAAGCGCAAAACTTGTCCCGTCACGAGGTCAAGACGATCGTCTCGCGCGTCGGGGAGGGCAGCAAAATCGTATTGATGGGCGATCCGGAACAGATCGACCATCCGTATCTCGACGCGACGAGCAACGGCCTGACGCATGTCGTCGAACGGTTCAAATCCGAATCGCTGTCCGGGCATATTACGTTGGAGAAGGGCGAGCGTTCGCACCTGGCGCAGCTCGCCGCCGATTTACTGTAAATCGGTTTCTCTTAGGAAAATTGTACCGACGCACCGTACCGCGAGGCGATCCCTTCGATCGTCTCGCGGAGATGCGTTTCCGCGAAGTACGTCTTCTCCAACGCGGCATCCCCGTCGGATGCGAAGACGACGAACTCTTCGATCTGCAGCAGGGCGGGCGCGAGCTCCGCGCCCGCCGGCTGGGGATCGGCGAAGCGGAAGCGCGCGACGCGGTCCGCGTACAGGTAGGCGTATCCGAACTTGCTGACGAAGCCGAAGTCTTCCGCCCGCGCGTCGAGCTCCGTTCCGTCCGGGAGCAGCCATAACGCGATCGGTTCCCAATCGACGTTGTATTTCGCCAAGACGCCGGCGACGTTGTCGCGCTGCCGCTCGTCGTCCACGACGATGAGCTCCTTGTCCCGATCGAACACCGTCGCCGCCCCGGCGAGCGCCTTCACGATTTGGGAGTAGTACCCCGCGCGTTTCCCCTCGGGCAAGTCCATTTGCAAGCCGTATTTCAACATTCGTTTCTTCCTCCGCCTTTCCCGAAATGTTCCGATATAGGTCGCAAGACATCATTCTAAAGCAGTCTTCCTTGTAACACAAATGAAATCCACGCCGCCTCCGACTTCTGGTAAGATGGGAGTAGGCGGGAGGGAACGCATTGATGCGCAAATGGTTCGTCATCGTCATGGCCGCTTTCGGCATGACGTTATTTATGTTGCTCGGCCTCGGCGACGTCGCGCGCGTCGAAGCGCCCGACCCGTTCGGGACGACGGCCGCGCCGGAGACGGGCGCGCCGGACGAGGCGACGGCGCCCCGCGTCGCGCTCCGGGCGGTCGTCTCCTTGGAGGCCGGCACGTTCGAAGGACTGCGTCGCGCGACGGAGCGTTACGAGTCGCTTCGTCCGAATGTAGTCGTCTCGCTGCAGAACGTTGCCGCGGACGAGCTCCGAGGGAGCGTGCGAACATCGACGGAAACGGGCGATGCGCCCGATATTATGTTATATCCGACGGAATGGGTACGCCGCGAAGCGGCGGAAGGGCGTCTGTTGTCCTTGGACGACTATGTCCCGGCCGAGCGGCAGTCGCAGTGGTTCGAGACGGTGCGGGGCGCGGTGCGTTGGAACGGCTACTTATGGGGCGTTCCGGCGGACTGGGACCCGTACGTCTTCGTGTTCCGAGAGGACGACGCGTTCGGCTCGACGATCGCGGAAGCGCCCCCCACGGCGTCCGCTTGGCTCGACTATGCGGACGGCGGCGGCGCGACGGCGGAATACGGCGCGGCGCTGCTGCGGCATTGGTCGGCGCGGCACGAGGACGGAGCCGACGTGGCCGGCGAGGGCGGAGCGGACGCGAGGCTTGCCGGAGCCGACGAGAGCCCGGCGGACGTCGAAGAGCCGGATGCGGTCGCTGCCGCGACCGGCGAAGCCGAACCGGCGGAGGCCGACGACGGGACGCCGGCGAATGCCGGCGCGGAAGAGGCGCCACAAGAAGAGGCGCTCGCCGATCCGTCCGCGACGCAATCGTCGGGAACGGAGGCGAGCGCCGATGCGGCGCCGATCCGCGGCACCGCCGCCGCGGTGGCCAGAGGGGAGGCGGCATGGGCGCTTGCGCCGCTCAGCCAAGCGTTGGCGGCGCAAGCGGCGGAGCCGTCGGCCCGTCTCGCGGCGGCGGCGTTCGTGCCCGACCCGGAAGTCGCCGGCGGGCTGCCGCCCTTCGCGGGACGCAGCTACGTCGTCTCGCCGGCGACGGACCATGCGGCCGAAGCGGCGGACTGGATCCGCTTCGTGACCGACGCATCGACCGTGGAGGAGTATGACACCGTGGGCGGCGAACGGTGGCCCGTCACCCGGTCGTCGTTCGGTCTGCCGTCTTCGTTCGCGAGCGGGGCGCCGACGGTGCTCGGCGCGGCCGGGCCGGCCGGAGCCTTGGCGCTGCCCGATGCGAACGGGCTCGACGAGAGAGGCGCGCTGAACGCGCTGCGTCCGCTGATTCGGATGATCGATGCGGCGCGCGCGTCGTACGGCACGCCGCCCGAGGAGCTTCCGCCTTCGGGAGACGTGCCGTAAGGGCGAGGCTTAGGAGCGCGAAGCGAAGTTGAAGCTGAGCTTCACGCGCATGAGCCCTTCTTCGTTGGCGAGCTCCGACACGGTTAAGCCGGCGACGAGCTTGCCGGGCTCGAACGAGAGATCGAATCGATTTTGCAGCTCCGTCCTCGTCGTATCCGGCAGCTGATAGCCGTTGAACGCGACGCTGTCGATTTGGAAGCGGAGCGTATTTTCCGGTTCCTTTTCCAATATGTACATCCCTTGAAGCGTTGCAGCGTTGTCGCCGATGCCGCCGGTCACCGACATGCCGGAGGGCCCGAAGCCGAAGTCGAAGCCTTCGAACAGCTCGTTCCGCTCCCGCAAGAAGGCGTTGAACGCTTCGTCGGTAAGTCTGATTTCCATCGACGCGCCGCTCACCGTCATGAGCGTCGGGTCGGACAACAGCTCCGGCAAATCCTGCATCGCCGCGCTCAGCGCCGTCAGTACGTCCTCGAACAGCGGCACCCCTTCTTCTTCCCACGCGCGGGTCGTCGCTTCGATCGCGGCCAGCTGCGCCTGGCGCTCGAGCTCGGTCAGCTCCGCCAGTTTCCGATCCAACTCCGCTTGCTCCTCGATCAACCTCGTTCGCTGGCGTTCGTGCTCGGCAATGACGAATTGGAGGCGATCTTGCCGCGCGGCCAGTTCCGCGAGCAGCTCCTGCTGTTCGCGATACGCTTCGCGATACGTCTCCAGCGTCCGGAAGTCGTTCGTCACGATCGCTTGCAAATAGTCGACGGCGACCAACACTTCGCCCAGCGAACGCATCTGGAACACTAACATCCACAATCGATCCCGCTGCCCCATATAGTAAGCCCGGAGGATTTTGCCGGCGGCGGCCGTGCGCGCGTCCAGTACGTCTTTCTGGCGGTCGATCGCGTCTTCCTGCAGCGCAATGGATTCGTCGACGCTCGCTTCTTCCGCCTTGAGGCGAACCAGTTCCTTGTCCAGCTCGTGGATCGTCAAGCCTTGCTGCACGAACGTCGACGCGTCGTTCGTCACGGCCGTCGCTTGCGCGGCGGGCCGTTCTTCCGCAGCGGGCTGAGGCAAGGCCGGACCGGCGAACGCAGGAACGGCCGCGCTCGTTATCGTCAGCGCCAAAGCCAATCCGGCGCCGAACCACTTCCGCATACTCTCCACCGCCCGTCCTAAATGTCGTTATTCTTTATGCCTATCGTTTTCCGACCGCTTGCATGACAAAAACCCTCGAAAAGCGAGTCGCTTTTCGAAGGGCTTCGTCACGGGTTCGCCGCTTCGGCGCCTGACAGCAAAAAGGCGAGCACGTCCTTGAACGGAATGACGTTCGCGGGCACCGTCTTCGTCATCTCCGGCGAGCCGTTCGGCTCCGTCAGCCGTATGGCGTACGCGAAGCGATTCGAGGGGGCGTTCTCCGCCGCGGAACTCGCGTCCGTCGCGCCTCCGCCTTCGGACGACGCCTTCGCGCCGCGGACGACGTCGAGCTCGACGGCTTGGTCGACGACGTACCCGTTCTCGTCGAGCTCGATCGCGATGCTTCCGCCCGCCGCAAGCGCGAACGAGGCGTCGCCCGCGATCGACAGGCGGTTCGCGCCGAGCTCCGGCGGGAGCCGCTCCGCCCATGCCGCGTAGCCTTCGCGGAACGCCGCCGCGAGATGTTCGGCGTTCTCTTCCGTCACTTCGACGACGAAGCGGCGCGGTTCCTCCTCCGGATCGCTCTCCGCGTCGCCGCCGTCGCCGTCGAGGGCGACGTCCGGCGTCCGAATCCATTGCGGATCGACGCGTTCGACGATGGCGTAGACCAAGTCGTCGAAGGCGGCGGCGGCGTCCAGCAGCGGCCGGATCGGCAGCGGGCCGGTTCCTGCTTCGGCAACGGACAGGTCGATGGCGAAATATTCGTCCGGCGCGTTCACCGGGGGGATGCTGACGTAGAATAAGCCGTCTTGCGCGAGCAGCGGAACGGTTTGCGCCGCCGCTCCTTCGCCGCCGGCGTCCCCTCCGAAGCGTATGTCCGCTTCGAGCCGCAGCGGGTCCCGGTACAGGACGCCGCCCCAGGACAGTCCGTCGCCGAGCGTCGGCAGCAGCGCCGCCGGCCCGGCAGCGGCCGTCGGTTCGCCCTCCGAAGGGAAGGCGAACGAGCCTTCGAATCGGTAATTCTCTAAGGAGGCGTTCCTCTCGTATGCATCCGCGATCCGGGCCTTCCACGCCTCGCCTTCGGCCGCGTAATCGCGGGCCGGCGTCCGTTCGCAGCCGGCGAGCAGCGCAAGCAGGGCGACGGCGAAGGCGGCCGCCCGAAGCAGCGGTATCCGTTCCGCGCGTACGATATTCTTCATAAACGTGTGACTCCTCCCTTAAA
Organism: Paenibacillus sp.; assembly: GCF_031177825.1. Classification (GTDB taxonomy): domain Bacteria; phylum Bacillota; class Bacilli; order Paenibacillales; family YIM-B00363; genus Paenibacillus_AE. The sequence continues at coordinate 18,036 of NZ_JAPSKE010000049.1, forward strand.
GCCTAGTATTATTATAACGACGGCGCCGTCTTTTGTCTGTACGGGACGGATGCGAAACGATGGGAAATCGGGAAGGGGCGAACCGACATGACGGAGCGGCGCAATCGGGCGGTGGAGGAAGCGCTCGCCGAACGGCTGCAGCTTCAAGGCGGACGGATGACGTTCGCCGACTATATGGAATTATGTTTATACCTCCCTGAGGCCGGGTATTACCAACGGAACGAGCCGAAGCTCGGCAAGAACGGGGATTTCTATACGAGCGCGCATATCGGCTCCTTCATGGGCGGCTGCATCGCGGCGAGTCTCGATGCGGCCGCCCGGCGGCTGGCGCCGGACGGCGGAGACGTCGCCATCGTGGAATGGGGCGGGGGCGACGGGCGGCTCGCCGAAGCGGTGCTCTCCGAGCTGCGGGACGTCTACCCGGACACGTACGCCAGGATTCGATTTCTTGGGGCGGAGGGCAGTCCGTACCATCGCGCGCTGCAGCGGGAGCGGCTGCGCGGACACGAGGATAAGATCGAGGGCATCGTCGAACCGGGCGACGACCTCGTCGAGCGGGCGCTCCGGGACTCGGCGACGCTAATCTTCGCGAACGAGCTGTTGGACGCTTTCCCGGTTCGCCGGTTGGTTCGAGCTCGGGGCGAGTGGATGGAGCTTTACGTCGAAGGCGATCCGGAGGAAGGCGCGCTGCGGGAGACGCCGGGGCCGATCCTCGACGAGCGTCTTGCGGCGTGGCTGGCGGCGCATCCGGTGCGCGGCAAGGAGGGGCAAATCATCGAGGTCGGCCTCGCCGGACTCGAATGGCTCTCGGCGCTCGGCCGGAAGCTGCGGCGCGGCTTCGTGCTGCTGGCGGACTACGGCGACGTGTCCGCAGAGTTGTACGCGCCGCACCGGATGGCGGGCACGCTGCTCGCCTATCGCAAGCACGCCGTCGACGAAGCGTGGTTCCGCGCGCCGGGCGAGCAAGACTTGACGGCGCACGTAAATTTCGAGTGGTGCGCGGCCGTCGCGAGCGAAGCGGGCTTCGGCGAGGTCGGCGTGACGACGCAGAAGTCGTTCCTCGTCGAGCGCGGCATCTTGCGCAAGCTGCGCGATCACGACGGAACGGACCCGTTCTCTTCAGAGGCGAGAGCGAATCGGGCGATCCGGCAGCTGCTGCTGAGCGACGGGATGAGCGAGCTGTTCAAGGTGATGACGATGTGGAAGGGCGTAGAGGCGGAATCGTCGGAGGAAGCCGACTAAACGGGGCGATCCGGCCGCAGCCGCCCGACACAAAAAAGAAGGGCTGTCCGAGATCGCGCCTCGGACAGCCCTTCTTTCGCATTTTCTAGATATCCATCTTGAAGAAAGACCAGTACGTGAATCCCGTGAACGAAAGGATCATGTACCCCCAGAACAGGAGTATGTAGGTCCGTTCCTTCAAATTCATGTAACCCAAAATGACGAAAGCGGCCGTCTGGAAAAAGAACAGCAAGGCCATCGTGTACATATCGCCCGCTAACGCCATCAAGCCGATGACGAGGGTCCAGAAGCCGAGAACGCGAAACATGCGCGGCATGA
>NZ_JAPSKE010000006.1 GCF_031177825.1 Paenibacillus sp.
TGGAGGAGCTGGCCGCGCGCGGCGTCGGCAGCGTCAAGCTGCGCTACACCGCCTGGTACAACGGCGGCTTCTTCCATACGGCGCCCGCGGACATGAAGACGGAGAAGGCGTTAGGCGGCGCGGCGGGACTGCGCCGGCTGTCGGAGCAGGCGAGCGGCGCGGGCGCGCAGCTATTTCCGGACGTCGACTTCTTGTACGTATCCGACAACCGTTGGTTCGACGGGTTTACGCCGAAGCAAGATTCGATCCGGACGCTGTTCCAGAAGATCGGCTATAACGCTTTTTTGAGTCCCGCCGAGCTCGAATACGAGAACAACGAATGGATTCTCGATCCGAGGAAGCTGCCCGGGTATTACGAATCGTTTTCCAAAGCTTATCGCTCCTTAGGGCTCGACGCGATGTCCTTGTCGACCCTCGGGGAAGGACTGCACTCGAATTTCAAAACGAACCGCGCCACGAACCGTCAAGAGGCCCAAGGCTACCAGACGAGCGTCCTCGCGAAGGCGTCGTCGGAGTACGGCGCGATCCTAACCGACTTCGGCAACGCGTACACGTTCCCGTATGCGGACCATATCCTGCGCCTGCCGACGGAGGACAGCTCGTTCGCCGTGGCCGACCAAACCGTGCCGTTCCTGCAGATCGCGCTGCACGGGTACATTGGGTACGCCGGAGAGCCGCTCAACCTGACGAACGACGTACGCCGCGCCGTGCTGAAGACGCTGGAAACCGGCGGCGGCGTCTACTTCAAGCTGAACGCAGGGGATAACCGCGAGCTGAAGCACGCGAATTTGTTCAACGAACGCTACGCGTCCTCCTTCGACGAGTGGAAGGAAGACGCGGCGTCGATCTATGCGGAAGTCGACGGGGCGCTGCGCGACGTGCAGGACGAAGCGATCGTCGATCACGAGCGGCTGGACGAAGACGTGTATCGGACGACGTTCGCGGGCGGCAAGCGGATCGTCGTCAACTACCGGGACGAAGCGGTGTCGGTCGACGGCGCGACGATCGGGCCGGTCGATTACGCGGTTATGACGCCGTAAGCGGAGAGGAGGGATACACGACATGCTACGATTGCAAAGAATCCAAAGACTGCGGAGACGAACGGTAACGGAGAAGCGGGACCTCATGGGGTGGGTGTTCGTCAGCCCGTTCGTCGTCGGATTTCTTCTGCTGTTTCTCGGGATCTTCATCGATTCCTTCCGATTCAGCTTCATGGACGTCAAAGTGGAGCCGCTCGGCGGGTACACGGCCGAATTCGTCCGGCTGGACAACTATTTCCATATTCTTCGGGTCGATCCGAACTTCAATCGACAGCTGTTCGACGCCGTGCGCAACATGCTGTTCGACATTCCGATTCTCGTCATGTACAGCTTGTTCATCGCCGTACTGCTCAATCAGAAGATGCGCGGCCGCGGGGTGTTCCGGGCGATCTTCTTCGTTCCGGTCATCCTCGCCACCGGCATCATCGACAAGGCGGATATGCGCAACTCCGTCCTGAACGCATATCAAGGCGTTCAAGGCATCGACAACGGCATCGCGTCGATGCAGTCGATGTCGGGCGGACTGTTCAGCGGCTTGGAGCTCCGGCGGTACATGTACCAGATGTTCGACTTCAGCCCCGCGCTCGTCAACCTGACGGTCGGCGCCGCGGAAAACATCTACAACGTCGTGAACCACTCGGGCGTTCAGATTTTGATTTTCCTGGCGGGCTTACAGGCGATCTCGTCCTCGATCTACGAGGCGGCCAAGATCGAGGGCTGCTCGGGGTGGGAGTGCTTCTGGAAAATTACGTTCCCGCTGCTCAGCCCGCTCATCCTGGTCAACATCATCTATTCGGTCATCGATTCGTTCACCGGCAGCACGAACGCGATCATGAACGGCATTACGGCATCCATGCGGATCGGCGAATACGGTACGGCGTCGGCGATGGCGTGGGTGTATTTCCTGGTCGCGGGCGTGTTCCTCGCCCTCATCGGCCTCGTTGCGAGTCGATTCGTCTTTTATCAATCCAAGGAGTGATGGCGATGAGCGTCATACAGACCAACAAGACGGCGTCGTCCGTCGTTCCGGCGGCGTGGGTCCGGCGGTGGCGCGGCAAAGCTTCGAGCGCCGCGTTCTGGCTCGGACTCGCGTGGTCGATCGTGCGGTATTTGCTGCTGATCGGGCTCGCGTTCCTGATCCTGTACCCGCTGCTGTTCAAGCTGACCAACAGCTTCATGAGCCAACAGGACTTGATCGACGGCACGGTGCGATTCATCCCCCGGGAGCCGACGCTGTTCAATTATCGGCTCGCGATCAAGTATACGAACTACTTCGCAGGGTTGAAAAATACGTTCGGCATCGCCGTCCTATGCGGCGTCCTGCAGATGCTCGTCTGCACGTTCGTCGGATACGGGCTCGCGCGCTTCCGCTTCAAGGGACGGGGGCTCGTCTTCGCGCTCGTCGTGTTCACGATCCTCATCCCGCCGCAGACGTATATGATTTCGCTGTACTTGAAGTTCAGCTTCTTCGACCTGTACGGGATTCTGTCCGCCATCTCGGGCGGCACGGTGCGCCTGATCGACTCGATCTGGCCGCTCGCGATTCTGTCGCTGACCGGCTTCGGGTTTAAGAACGGGCTTTATATCTTAATCATGCGGCAATATTTCAAAGGCATTCCGAAGGAGCTGGAAGAGGCCGCGTACGTGGACGGCTCGGGGCTGTTCCGCACGTTCGGGACGATTCTTCTGCCGCTCTCCGCTTCCATGATGATTACGGTGCTGTTGTTCTCCTTCTCGTGGCAGTGGACGGACAGCTTCTACTCCTCCATGTTTTTCAGCCAGATCAAGCTGTTGTCGAACTCGCTGCTCGTCGGCTTCGAGGGGCTGATGCTGGAAGGGGCGACCGTCGGGTTGAAGTCGGGCCAGCCGCTCACCTCGACGCTGACGAACACGATGTCGCTGCTCGTGCTCGCGCCCTTGATCGTGATGTATTTGTTCGCGCAGAAGTATTTGGTCGAAGGCATCGAGCATAGCGGCATCGTCGGGTAATCTCTAGGAAGGGAACGGTACAGTGAAGCTTATGAAAATGATGAGCATCGTCCTGCTCGGCGGGGCGTTCCTCGCGGGCTGCGGCTCGAAACCGGGTGAGGACGACCGGTACGGACCGGCCGCGCAATGGGCGGCGGACGCCCTGCTGGAGCATTACTGGAACGACGGCGCTTCGGGGATGAACAACGCCTATCCGTACGCGGAGGAGCGGGAAGGGCATCTCAACTATTGGTGGAAGGCGCATGCCGTCGACGCGATGGTGGACGCCTACGAGCGCACCGGCGACGAGGCGTATGCGGAGAAAGCGGCCTTGATCGTCAAGAGCATCATCAAGCGCAACGGGTCGCTGTACAACGAATTTTACGACGACATGGAGTGGCTGGCGTTGTCGGCGCTGCGGCTGTACGACGCGACGGGCGACGAGACGATGAAGGGATACGTCCTGAAGCTGTGGGGCGACATTAAGACGGCGTGGTGGGAAGACGAGCTGGGCGGCATGGCGTGGAAGAAGGATCAGCGTCACAACCGCAACGCCTGCTCGAACGGCCCCGCGGCGATTCTCGCGGCTCGCTTGTACGATCGCTTCGGCGACGAGGCGGATCTCGCTTGGGCGAAGAAGATTTACGAGTGGGAGAAGACGCATTTAGTCGATCCGGCGAGCGGCCTCGTCTACGACGGCCTCGTGCTGGAGGACGACGGGCGGCTGAACGTCAATCGCGATTGGATCTTCACGTATAACAACGGGACGTTCCTCGGCGCGGCGGTGGAGCTTTATAAGATTACGGGCGACGAAGCGTACTTGGCGGATGCGGAGAAGACGGCCGCGGCCGCGCTGAAGCATCATTCGGACGATGCCACGGGCGTCATGAAGAGCGAGGGGACCGGCGACGGCGGCCTGTTCAAGGGCATCCTGCTCCGCTATCTCGCGAACTTGTACGAAGCCGGCGGCAGCGAACGAATCCGGGACGCGATCTACCACAACGCGGACGCGCTGCTCGCGAAGGGCAGTACGCAGGACGTCGGCTTGTTCGGCACCGCGTGGGATCGACCGCATGAGGAGCCGCTCGACCTGACCGTGCAGCTGAGCGGGGTGTTCCTGTTGGAGGCGGCGGCGAAGCTCGAACGGTTGGAGGGGCGGTAAAGGGGAGCGGAAAAAGAGTTGAAGGGACCTGCTGCTATGCGGCGGGTCCCTTTGTTTTGCTGGCTATCGCTCTTGCAATCGTGGTCCGAGTGTCTTTCCAAGGTGATTCCCTTTACTCAGGTTGGGTTCAGTGGGATGCTGCGCATCACGTTGCCGGGAAGGTGGCGGGTCCTCAGTTAAAAATCTGGCCCGGCAGCTTTGAATATGGTTTACCTCTCCTTTGTCGAACAACCAGCGGCAAGTTCAGTCGCAGTCCGACGCCGGGAAGGAGGCGATCGGCATCTTCCTCGCGGTAAAGGAGGAGATGCGGCATTTCGCCGAGACGCTGGCGCTGGCGTCGGAAGCGATCCGGGGGCTCGACCGATCGCAGTCGAGATGGCCGCGGCGATGGCGAACGTCGGCGCGGTCGCGGAGGAAGCGTCGGCGGCCTCCGAGCAGGTCGCGTCGCTCAGCGCCGAGCAGTTGGACGTCGGCGGCGGGATGGTCCGCGGACATGAGCAAATCGAATCAAAACTCCAGAGCATATTGAATGGATTCGCGGCTTCCCCTCGCTACAATGAAAGAAAATAGGCGGGAGACGGAAGCGAGAAAGAAAGGGCCTTTTTGCAAACGCCTTCATGATGCGAACCGGAACAACACCGGTATGTTAGGGGGAGATCGCGGGTGATACGAAACAGGCGGCCTACCGTCCGATCCTGCGCGCTGGCGGTCCTTGTCGGTCTGTCGAGCGCGATAGGCGGAGGAACGGCGAGCGCGGCGTTCGTCGATACGAACGCGCCGGGATATTTGCCGATCTCGGGGGCATGGACGGAGACGGCGGGCGAAGGGCTGACGGGAACGAGCGATCCGAACGCGAACGCAATGGCCATGACGACTTCCTTGACGGGCTCGAAATTTATCCTGGCAGCCGACGTGACGGTAGACGCCGCCACGCCGTACGGCGTCGCTTCGCTGGCGTTTCGCGCCGCCGAGGACGGCGGCGAGGGCTACCTCGTCAGCTTGGACCCGAATCTCGATCGGTTGCGCCTGTTCGACGCGGCCACCGGGAACGACATCGGTTCGGCTTATCAAGCTCCGTTGGACGCGGGCGCGACGTATCGGTTGAGCGTCGAGGCGGACGGATCGTCGATCCGGGTCGCGCTCGACGGCGCGGAGGCGATCGTCGCGTCGGATTCGACTTACGCGCACGGACGAAGCGGATTCCATGTGTATAACGGTTCGGCGTCGTTCCAACGGGTGCGATCGCACGAGGTATCGACCAACCTCTCCGGATGGACGACGTCGGGAGGAACCTGGTCGATCGCGTCGGACGGATGGCGGGCGACCGCGTCGAGCGGTCAGAACAGCTTGGCGACCGCGGACGTCGCGGCCGACGATTTTACCTACGAGGCGGAGATGATGCTGCACGACCCCTATGCGGTCGGGACCCTCCTCTTCCGAACGAACGTCGCCGGCAGCGCCGGCTATGCGTTGCAAGCGGATCCGAATCTGGACCGTATTCGGCTCTATCGCATCGACGGCGACGCGACGCTAGCGACGGCCGACGTCCCGGTCGAGACCGGGACGCTGTACCGCGTGCGCGTTCGCGCGTCCGGCGACGAGCTGCGCGTGCATTGGCAGTCGAGCTTCTTGCCGCCGACGAACGGTTACGATCCGATCCTGACGGCGACGGATGCGAGCCACGGCGGCGGTCGCGTCGGGCTGTCGGTCTATAACGGGAGCGCGACGTTCCAGCACGTCCGGATCAGCGATCTGAATACGAATCTGCACGGATGGAACGCCGTCGGCGGGTCGTGGACGCCGCATATCGACGGCGTCAAGGCGTCGAGCGTCGACGCGTCGGATACGTATCGGCTCGCCGAAGGCACGTACGAAAGCTTCGTCATGGAAGGCGACTTGACGGTGGATTCGGGGACGCCGTTCGGGACGGCGGCGCTCGTCTTCCGGGCGAACGATACCGGCACCGCGGGCTACGTCGTCAACATCGATCCGAACGCCGACGTCGTCCGGCTCTTCCTTGCGGGCAGCGGCACGACGATCGCCTCCGCGAGCCGGAGCATCGAAGCGGGGGTGCGGTATCGGCTGGAGGCGGTCGTCGACGGACCGCGCATTCGGGTGTTCTTCGACGGAGAGGCGGCGCCGGTCATCGACGTCGCGAATGCGAGTTACGCGGCGGGGAAGGTCGGGTTGAACGCCTATAACGGCGCGGCTTATTTCCAGAACGTCTTCGTTACGAAGCTTGACGAATATTACGCGGAGCTTTATCGGCCGCAGTATCATTTCACGCAAGCGCGAACGCCGGTCGCGGACCCGAACGGGCTTGTCTACTATGAAGGCGAATACCATCTGTTTCATCAAGGCGACGGACGGTGGCAGCACGCGGTCAGCGCCGATCTGCTGCATTGGAAGCATCTCCCGATCGCCATCCCTTGGCATGATATGGGGCAGGCTTGGTCGGGAGCGGCCGTGGTCGACGCGAGCGACGCGTCCGGTTTGTTCGACGGCGGCTCTGGACTCGTTGCTTATTATACGTCCTATCATCCGGATCGACCGAACGGCAATCAGAAGATCGGACTGGCGTACAGTCGCGACCGGGGAAGGACGTGGGAGCTGTACGACGGGAATCCTGTCGTCGAAAACCCGGGCGGTCCGCAAGGCGACTGGGATTTCCGCGATCCGAAGGTCGTGTGGGATGCGGACCGGAGCCAATGGGTGATGGTCGTCTCCGGCGGCGACCATATCCGGTTCTACACGTCGACGAATCTGCTTCATTGGTCGTATGCGAGCGCATTCGGATACGGCGACTATGTGCACGGCGGCGTATGGGAGTGTCCGGACCTGTTCCAGCTGCCTGTGGACGGCAACGACGCGGACCGGCGATGGGTGCTTATGATCAGCACGGGCGCCGTGACGCAGACGGACGGATCGGCGATGGAATATTTCGTCGGCGACTTCGACGGCACGACGTTCGCGAGCGACCATCCGCCGTCCGCAACGCTTCGGGTCGATTGGGGCAAGGATATGTACGCGGCGATGTCGTTCTCCGATATTCCGGCCGCCGACGGGCGGCGCATCTCGCTCGGTTGGATGTCGAACTGGGATTATCCGTTCAGCGCGCCGACGGCGCCGTGGAAGGGCCAGATGTCCGTCCCTAGATCGCTGACGTTGGAGACGGTTCCGGGCCAGGGAATTCGGCTGATTCAGAGGCCGATCGCGGAACTGGAGGCGTTGCGCGGCGCAGGCGGCTCGTGGAACGATTTGACGGTGACGCCGACCTCGCCCGACGTGCTCGCCGACTGGAGCGGGACCGCGTACGAGATCGTCGGCGAATTCGAAATTCCCGCGGCCGGCGGAGCTTCGGAGTTCGGCTTCCGGCTCCGCGAGGGAGGCGAGCAGCGCACCTTCGTCGGCTACAAGCCGGGCGAAGGGATTCTCTTCGTAAACCGCACCGAAAGCGGCAGCGACGACTTTACGGAGCGCTTCACCGGTTGGCGGCAAGCCCCGCTGGAGCCGGAAAACGGCCGCATCCGCATGCGAGTTTTCGTCGACGAGTCGTCGATCGAGCTGTTCGGAGGCGGCGGGAAAGTCGTCTTCTCGGAGCTGATTTTTCCGGACGCGGCGCGCGACGGCATGAGCTTCTACGCGATGGGCGGCGACGTGCGCATCGTATCGCTGCAGGTGTATCCGCTCGGGAATACGTGGCGGAACGAACCGCCGGCGGGATCTTCGCCGGAGAAGGTCGTCATGGACCGAAGCCGGCTCGAACTGAGCGCGGGAGAGACGCATCGGCTGTTCGCGAACGTCTTGCCGCGGACCGCGACCGATCGCAGCCTGATCTGGACCTCTAGCAACCCGTCCGTGGCCGCCGTGGCTGCGGTCGACGCGAACAGCGCGAACATAACGGCCGTCGGCCGGGGCCTCGCTGCGGTGCGGGCGACGACGGCGTCCGGCGCGGTCGTCGGCTCGACCGTCGTCGCGGTGGGCGCGCCGTTCCGCACGAACCTGACGGGATGGCGCGCGACGCCGGGGGGCGTATGGCGCGAAACCGCCGACGGCATGACGGGCTCGTTCGATAAGGACAGCAACTATATGTCCGATATAACGGCCGATCATTTCACGTACGAGGCCGACGTCCGGATGGATCCGGCGGGCGGGGCGGGATCCATTATTTTCCGTGCGGACGCGACGGGCGCCAGCGGTTATTATGTAAATATCGACCCGAATTTACGAAAGCTGCGGCTTTTCTACAAAATCAACGGTTCCTTCTCGAACGGACAGGTGCTCGCTGAGGTGCCTATGTTTCTCCAGACGTCGAAGACGTATCGAATTCGAATCGTCGCCGAGGGCACGAACCTGAAGGTGTACGTGAACGGGGCCGCCGCGCCGGTCATCGACGTCAACGACGCGACTTTCGGCGCCGGCTATTTCGGCCTCAACGCATTCGGCGGCCGTGCAAGCTACCAGAACGTGTACTGGCGGGCCCTGCTAGAGGACGGCGCCGCTTACCGGATTATGAATGCGAACGCGGACAAAGCGCTGGACGCGAGCGGGAGCTCGAACGGCTCGAACGTGCAGCTGTGGACGTATCTGGGGTATCCGAATCAGGAGTGGACGCTGAGCGCGGAGTCGGACGGCACTTACGCGCTGACGGAGCGGTCTGCCGGGAAAGCGCTGGACGCGGCCGGCGAGGCGGACGGCTCGAACGTACAGGTCTGGGCGTACGGCGGTCACGCGAATCAACGGTGGACGATTGTGCCGAACGACGACGGCACCTACTCGTTGTTCGACGCCAGAAGCGGGAAGGCGCTGGACGCGGCGAACGCCGGGACAACCGACGGCACGAACGTGCAGCTTAACGGGGGCAACGGAACGGCCGCCCAGAAGTGGAGGTTCTTCAAGGGTACTCCGTAGAACGGAGGCGGCAACGGCAGGTGCAACGGCACGGCGGCGGCAGCGGCGACACGAAACCCATCACGACGAGAGGAGACCAGTACCATGCTACGAAGAAACCTAGACCCGAAGACATGCTTAACGGTCATTCTCGCAGCCGCAGCCGTTGCGCTCGCCGGCTGCGGCGGGGACCGGGGCGCGGAGACGGAAGACGCCGGGATCGAGGAAGGGGATCGCGCGCCCGCGGAACGCGACGCGCTGACCTTCTGGCGCAACTCCGGCAACAACGCGGAGAACGCGGCGTACGAACAGCTCGTCGCCCGCTTCATGGAGAAGCATCCGAACATCGCGATCGAGATGACCCCCTACCCCTACTCCGACTACGATACAAAGCTTCGGACGGCGATCGCTTCGGGCGAGCCCCCGGATATTATGAGCATCGACGCGCCCAACATGGCCTCTTACGTAGAGGCCGGGGCGCTTCTGCCGTTAACCGGTTATTTCCGGAACGACGGAGCGCTCGACGATATTCCGGCGTCCACGATGGCGGCGTATACGTACAAAGACGAAATTTACATGGCGCCGATGACGGAGTCGTCGATCGCGCTCTTTTATAACAAACGCTTATTCGACGCCAAGGGGATCCCTTACCCGTCGGGCGATCCGGAGTCGCCGGCGACGTGGACGGAGGTGCTGGAAGCGGCCCGAGCGTTGACCGATCGGGAGAAGGGCGTCTACGGAATCGACCCCGCGCAAGGCTTTCAGAACGCGGGAGCGACGGCGTACTTCAAGTACCCGATCGTCTGGCAATTCGGCGGGGAGATTATGAGTCCCGACGGTACGACGATGCGAGGGTATCTGGATTCGCCGGGGACGCTCCGGGCGATTCGATTCTATGCGGATTTGTATAATAAGGAAATGGTTTCCGCGTTCGAATACCCGGCCGACCCGTTCGCGAACGGGCATCTCGCGATGACGGTGGAAGGCTCGTGGTCGCTGTCCCATTACGCGGCCAATTTCCCGGACTTTAAGCTCGGGGTCGACTACGACGTGGCGCCGCTGCCCATGGAAGCAAAGCAAGCGGTCGCCAACGGCAGTTGGGCGATCGCGATTTCTTCGGCAACGGATCGCGCCGACGCCGCTTGGACATTCGTCAACTTCTTGACGGGGTACGAGTCCCAGAAGACGTACGTTACCATTACGAAGGATATTCCCGCCCGTTATTCGGTTGCGAAGGAGATCGAGGAACTGAACGAATACCCGATGAACATCTTCGTCGTGCAAAATCAGCGTTACGGTCGAACCCGTCCGATCACGCCGATATTCCCGCAGATGGCCGAGGCGGTTAACAGCGTGTTCGAAGACGTGACGATCGGCGGACGCGAAATCGAAGACGCGGTGAACGAGGCGATTCGGCGGGTAGACGAAGCGTACAACGTTCTGGATTCGCAAAAATAACGAGCGGGCGGGAGAGAGATGTTCTATTCGTTACGAAGCAGGTTGATGCTGATGTTTTCCGTCCTGTTGATCGTACCGTTCACGATGGGAATTTACGTCCTGCATCGGGAGTCCTCCGCGACGATCCGCGACTCGATCGAGACGTCGGCGTCACAGACGATGGAGCAATTCGCGTCGCATGCGACCACCCTGCTGACGCAGGTGGAGGACATCGGGACGCAGGTCATGAGCAACCGCATCACGCAGGACTGGGCGGCGACGCAGCTCGGCGCGAACAATACGACGGCGGAGCGCGTATTAACGAAGGGAAAGCTGCGGGAATACTTCTCCTCCTTCGCCGTCAACAATTCCAACGGCATCACGCTCAGCGCTTATACCGAGGAGGGCGGGGGGCTCTGGACGCAAGACAGGGGCTACCTGTTGACCGAATGGCATTCACAATTCCGTCAGCGGAATGTCCGCTGGACGAAGGCGCATCGCGACATGGATCAAGCGGATCAAATTTTGACCGACCGGGACGTGAACAGCTTTCTGCTGCCGCTCGTTCATCTGCAATCGCTGCGGGAGGTCGGCTTCGTCAAGATCAATTATCCGACCCGCGTGCTACGCGAGGCGATCGAGAACGTCAACTTCGGGGTGACGGGAAGGATGTATCTGCTGACCCGGGACGGAACGAGCGTGCTGGGGCAAGAGACGGAGGATCGCCGCGGCGTGCTGCTTTCGGGGCTTCGCGCCGTTCGGGAAAGCGACGAGTCGGCCGTCAGCGGGGTGTTCCCGATTCGGCAGGACGGGCAAACCTATCTGCTGTTTTATCGAAAGCTCCCCTTGCAGGATTGGATCATCGTCGGCGAAGTGCCGGAGAAGGAGCTGTATCGGCAAATCGATGACACGAGCCGGACGATGCTCCTGCTTTCCGGCGTGCTGCTGCTCCTGGGCATCATCGCCGCGTTCTTCCTCTCCCACGGCGTCACGAAGCCGCTTAGCGCGATGGCGAAGGCGATGCGTTACGTCGAACGCGGCGACTTCGCCCGAGCGCGGAAGACGATGCCGGCTCCGACGGCGGGACACAGCGAAATCGGGTACGTGACCCAAACGTTCGAAACGATGACGGAACGCCTGCGCCACCTGATCGAGACGGAATTCGAGACGAATCTGCGGCGGAAGAACGCCGAATATAAAGCGCTGCTGTTGCAGATCAACCCGCATTTTTACAATAATACGTTGGAAATTATCGGCGGGCTGGCGGCGATGAAGCGCGAGGAGCTCGTAATGGACGCCGCGGAAGCGCTCGGGAAGATGATGCGCTATTCCTTAAACCTGAACAGCGATCTCGTAAAGGTTCGAGAGGAGCTGGACTATATGCGCGATTATTTATTCATCTTAAAGCTGAGGTACGAGGATCGGCTGACCGTCGACTTCGAAGCGGACGCGCAGGCGGACGACGTTCGAATTCCGAAATTCCTTCTTCAGCCGCTTATCGAGAACGCGGTGAAATTCAGCCTCGAGCGTGCGGAGAACGCTCGCGTCGCCTGGTCCGCGCGCGTGGAGGGCGAACGCCTGCTGCTGACCGTTCGAGACAACGGACCGGGCATGGCGCCGGAGCTGATCGACAGCCTGCTGGCGGACGCGCGGCAAGGACATCCCGCCGGCATTCTCGACAGCGGGGGGAGCAGTATCGGCCTTCGGAACGTGATCGGGCGATGCCGGCTTATGTACGGGGACCGTTTCGCGCTTCGCATCGAATCCGCTCTCGGCGAAGGGACGGCGATCGCGCTGCAATTGCCTTTAGTAAGGAGCTGAACGGATGTATAAAGTGTTATTGGTCGACGACGAGGCGGGGGTGCGGGGCAGCATCAAAGCTAAGATCGATTGGGAAGCGCTCGGTTTTCGCATCGAATACGAAGCCTCGGGAGGCGAGGAAGCGCTGCGCATCCTTGAGGAGCGGGCGCTGCCCGATCTGATCATCACCGACGTTCGCATGCCGCAGATGGACGGCATCACGTTCATCAAGGCATGTAAAGAAAGATACCCGCTGATGCGGACGGTCGTGCTTTCGGGCTATTCCGATTTCGAATACATGAAGGCGGCGATTCGGTTCGGGGTGAAGGATTACTTGCTGAAGCCGGTCGGGCGCAGCGAACTGACGGACCTGCTCAGCCGCTTGGCGAGCGAGCTGGAGGACGACCGAAGGCGGCAGTATCGGGCCAACCTCGATCAGCTCCGGAATCGGCAGCAGCTGAAGATTCTTCAGGAACAGACGTTGCTGCAGCTCGTCCACCACGAAAATATGAGCGCGGATACGGTGAAGGAACGGCTCTACCAGCTTCAGCTTTCCGCGCTCGCGGGCGAGGGGCGGCGGATGCAGTTTCTGGTCGTCGAGATGCGCATCCCGGCGGGCCGGCTCGGGGAGTGGCAGGAACGGGAGGACCTGTTGCAGCTCTCCTTCCAGATGATCGTTCGAGAGGTCGCGGAGGAAGAGGGCCGCATCTTTCCGTTTCAGGACGTCAGCCACCCCGCGATGCTGCATCTGCTCGTACTGCTCGACGAGCAGCGGGCGAACGAGGCGTACGCGGATCGCTTCGCGCGGGAGCTGAAGCGGAAGATCAAGCGTTATCTGCGCCTCGACAGCGTCGTCGGCATCGGCGAGCCGTTCCGGGATTTGGCGCAGCTGAAGCATGGGTACGCTTCGAGCATGCTGTCCTGGAGCCTAAGCACGATCGAAGAGACGACCCCGGGCGGTTCGCCGCATGCCCCCGAGCTGACGCATGCCTTCACGACGGAGACGGAGCGCAAGCTGATGACGATGCTCGAAGGACTCGACTTGACCGCGTTCAAGCAGCATATTCGCTCCCTGCTCGCCTCGGACCGGGATACGCCGATGGCCTCCTTCATGTTCACGGCGTTCCGGATCTTGCAGCTGTTCAACAGCGTAGCGAAGAAGTTCGAGCTCGGCGACGCCTCGCTGCAGCAGCATCTGCTCCGCTGCCAGCTGACGGTGTGGACGCACAGCTCGCGCGAGCGGGTGATGGAGCAGCTGGATGAGCTGACGTCGTTGGTGACCGAAGAGGTGCGGAAAACGCGATACACCGGCGGACAGAAGCTGATCGAGGCGGTGCGCCGATACGTCGAGGAAAATTACGGCTACGAGCTTGCGTTATCCTCGATCGCGTCGATGTTCCATCTGAACGAGACGTATTTGTCCGGCTTGTTCAAGCAGCACGTCGGCATGACGTTCAGCGATTACGTGACGAAGCTGCGCATGGGGAAGGCGGCCGAGCTTCTGAAGGAAGGCGAGTTCAAGCTGACGGATATCGCCATGCTCGCCGGCTACTCCAGCGCGAGCTATTTCAGCACCTCCTTCAAGAAGTACTACGGCATGAGTCCGAAGGAATATCGCGAGAAGCATGAAGGCAACCGGTAGATACGAGCCAGGATCGATTTTAGATCCTGGCTTTTTTCATGGAGGGGAGCGGATGAACGGAACCATCCGAGCATTTTTAAACTTCCGGCACGAGCAAATCGAAATCAAACGTTCCGCGGGACCGTTACAATGGCACAAGACTTCGAGAAGGAGAGGGATTCCCGCATGCAACAGCTGCTGAAACGGCGCGCGTTCCGATGGTCGGCCGCGACCGTCTGCGGCGCGCTGGCGTTGTCGGCCGTCGTGGCTGCGTCGCCGTGGCGCGAAGAGCCGGAGGCAAGTTATACGCTTCCCGAGGGGTTCGAATACGACTCCGACCCGGATTACTATACCGAGAAATATCGCCCGCAGTACCACTTATCGCCGGAAACCGCCAACATGAGCGATCCGAACGGCATGGTGTATTTCGAGGGCGAATACCACCAGATGTACCAGCGCAGCGGGCAGTGGGGACACGCGATCAGCAAAGATTTGCTTCACTGGGAGCATCGGCCGCTCGCGCTGCCGAAGGACGAGCTCGGCGACATCTGGTCGGGCAGCGCCGTCGTCGATCGGCACGATACGACCGGCTTCTTCGGCGGAAAGCCCGGACTGGTGGCGATTTTTACGCATTTCAAGAACGGCCTGCAATCTCAAAGCATCGCGTATAGCGCGGACAAAGGAAGGACGTGGACGAAATACGAGGGCAATCCCGTCATTCCGAACCCGGGCGTAAAGGATTTTCGCGATCCTAAGGTGTTCTGGCACGAGGCGAGCGGCAAGTGGGTCATGATCGTGTCGGTCGACAAGAAGGTGTGGTTTTATCGTTCGCCGGATTTGAAGCGATGGGAATGGACCGGGGAATTCGGCCCCGGACACGGCTCGCACGCCGCGGTCTGGGAATGCCCGGATTTGTTCGAGCTGCCGATCGAGGGAACGTCGGAGAAGCGCTGGGTGCTGACCGTCAGCCTCGGCAACAACACGCAGACGAAGGGCTCCAAGGCGCAGTACTTCGTCGGTACCTTTGACGGCAACACCTTCAAGAACGATAACCTGCCGGCCGTGAAGCTTTGGACCGATCATGGCAAGGATTTCTACGCGGCCATCTCGTATTCCGATATCCCCGAGGAAGACGGACGCCGCATCTGGCTCGGCTGGATGTCGAACTGGCGGTACCCGTTCGCGATGCCGACCGGCGTATGGAAGGGCAACATGAGCATCCCGCGCGAGCTGCGGCTGCGGGACGTTCCCGGCGAAGGCCTGCGGCTCGTGCAAGAGCCGATCGAGGAGCTGAAGCGGCTGCGCGGCGAAGGGAAGACGCTGAAGAACGTGAAGCTGAAGGCCGGAGAGAACCCGTTCGAAGCGCTGCGAGGCGCTTCTTTCGAGACGGAAGCGACGTTCCGGGCGGAAGCCGGATCCGGCGGCGTCTTCGGCTTCAAGGTGCGCACCGGCGAGGAGCAGGAGACGGTTATCGGCTACGACGCCGCCGCGCAGGAGCTGTTCCTCGATCGCACGCGATCCGGGGAAGCAAGCTTCGAGGCGAATTTCGCCGAGCGAATGACGGCGCCGCTGCCGCTTCGCGGAGGCACGCTCAAGCTGCGGGTGTTCGTGGACGACACGACGGTGGAGGTGTTCGCGAACGACGGAGAGGCGGTCATGAGCGCCATCATCTTCCCGGACCCGCTGAGCCGCGGGCTGGAGCTGTTCGCCGACGCAAGCGCGTCCGGCGTCGTCGTCGAGCGGGCTGCGTTCTATCCCATGCGCACGGTGTGGCGGGACGAGGACCCGGACGACGAGCGGCCGCGACGCATTCTGGTCAGCCATACCATCCTGCATCTGAAGGAAGAAGAAGCCGTGCCGCTGCGTTCGGCGGTATTGCCGCACGCGGCGGATCAGGGCATCGAGTGGACGTCGACCGATCCGGCGATCGTCGACGTGCAGCCGAACGAAGACGGCGGGATCGTCGCGACGGGGAAGCTCGAGGGGAGCGCCGAGCTGCTCGCGAGGACGGCGGACGGAACGGTCGAGCGGTCGATCAACGTCTTCGTCGAAGGCGAGTGAGATCCGAGCATATCGCAAGCCGCGAACCGAGCGAATCGAAATCCATCGCGACATCGATTTGTTATAACTTAACTAACTAAAGCAACGCGGGGGTTGAACGTGAAGACGAAATCGACATGGAGGATGACGGCCGCGGCGCTCGCGCTTCTGACCGCCGTCGCGACGACCGCGATTACGGTGCTGGCGTTCGAGGAGCGGCCGCGGGTCGCGGCGGCCATTCCGACGTACGCGGAGCCGGCGCCGTCGCCGGCGTCGACGTCGGCAGAGCGAGCGGGAAGCGTCACGCTCCGGGCGGACGACGCGACCGGCGCGACGACGGCGGAGCGCCTGGCGGAATGGGAAGGACGGACCGACGTGCTGCGCTGGGAAGAAGGCGACGCGATCGAATGGGAGGCGGACGTCATGGAGGCGGGAAGCTACGAGCTGGCCTTCGCGTACTATCCGCTGGAAGGCAACGGCCAAGACATCGAATACGAGCTATATATCGACGGTCAGGGGGTCTCGGCCGACAACGAACCGTTCCGGATGAACCGGGTATGGCGCGACGAGATCGACGAAAGCGGCGAGCCGAAGCAGAGCCGCGGCAACGATCTCAGACCGCGGCAGATCGAGCAGCGGGTGTGGCTCGAGACGAAGGCGGCGCTTCCGGGAAGCCGAGGCGGCGCTTACGTCGCGTCGCTCGCGGCGGGGAAGCACCGCATTCGGATCGAGAACGTGCGGGAGGCCGCCGCGGTGGAAGCCCTGACGCTGTCGCCGGCGAAGTCACTAGCGTCTTACGAGGAATATCGACGCAACATCTCCGCGGGCGAAGCGGGAGAGGCGCGCGGGGACGGAGAGGCTATCGAAGCGCGCGCGCCTGACGACGCCTTCGTAATGGTCCAAGGGGAGCACGCGTACCTGAAATCCTCCGCCGGCATCTTCCCGACGATGGATCGAAGCAGCCCGCTGACGACGCCGTACCATCCGGTGAAGCTGCGGCTCAACACGATCGGCGGCAGCAACTGGGATACGCCGGGACAGTGGATCAGCTGGCAGCTCGAGGTGCCGGAGACCGGCTGGTACAAACTGGGGCTTCGTTATCGCCAGCACGAGGTCAAGGGCGCCTTCGTCACGCGAACGATCTACGTCGACGGGGAAATCCCGTTCGCCGAGCTGGAGCGGGTGCGGTTCCCGTACAGGCTGCCATGGGCGGTGAAGGAGCTCGGCGAAGAGACGGGGGAGCCGTACCTGTTCTATCTCGACCGAGGGAAGCACGAGATTAAACTCGAGGTGACGCTCGGCGACATGGCGGAGCCGCTGCGGCAGGCGAACGGCATCGTCGCCGAGCTTCAAGGGCTGTACCGGCAGATCGTAATGATTACCGGCGTACGCCCGGACCCGTACCGCGATTACGAGCTGGAGAAGGCGATTCCCGAGCTGCTGCCCTCCTTCGAAGCGTTGAAAGGGCGGATGGAGGAAGAGGCGGATCGGCTGGTCGCGCTGGCGGACGGAGGCAACCCGGGCACCCGGGCGCTGACGCTGCTTACCCGGCAGCTGGAGGATTTCCTGGATCGCCCGGATACGATTCCGAAGCGGCTGGACAGCTACAAGACGAATATGACCGGTCTGGCGGATTGGATGCTGAGCGTAAGCTCTCAGCCGCTGGAGATCGATTACCTGTACCTCGCGGCGGCGGACCGGAAGAAGCCGCGCGGCGAAGCGAACGGACTGGAGCGGGGCGCGCACGAGCTGCGGGCGTTCGTCGGCTCCTTCTTCGAGAATTACAATGCGTTGGGCGACGAGGGCGCCGGGAACTCGATCGAGGTCTGGACCGGCCTGGGCCGGGATCAGGCATACGTGGCCAAGCGCCTGATCGACGAAACGTTCACGCCGGAGACCGGCATCGAGGTCGACTTCAACCTCGTCGAGAACTCGCTCGTCGTCGCGGTCATGGCCGGCGAGGGGCCGGACGTGAACCTGCTCACGAGCCGAGGCGACGCGATGAATCTCGCGATCCGCGGCGCGCTCGTTCCCTTGGACGAGAAGGAAGGCTTCGAAGCGCTGCAGGAGCAATACATGCCCTCCGCGTTCGTGCCGTACCGGTACGAGGGGAACACGTACGCGGTGCCCGACGAGCAGGAATTCTTCATGATGTTTACCCGCGAAGACATTCTTTCCGAGCTCGGCGTCGACCCGCCGCAGACGTGGGAGGAGCTGCTCGAGATCGCGCCGTTGCTGCAAATCCGCAATATGCAGATCGGGCTGCCGTACGAGAACTTGGACGCGTTCCAGCTGCTCGCCCGCGGCATCGGCTCGCTGAACCTGTTCCCGTCGCTGCTCATGCAGCACGGCGGCGGCCTGTATAACGAGAGCTTAAGCGCGACGCGCTTCGACGAGCCGGGGGCTTTCAAGGCGTTCAAACTATGGACGGATTTCTACATGCTGTTCGACTATCCGTTGTACAAGGACGATTTCAATCGCTTCCGCACGGGCGAGATGCCGATCGTCATCTCCAGCTACAAGCTGTACAACCGGCTCGCGAAGGCCGCTCCGGAAATCGCGGGCACGTGGCGGATGGCGCCGATGCCGGGCGTCGAACGACCGGACGGCGGCATCGATCGGACGGCGGGCGCGACGGGGACGGCGGGGATTATTTTGCAAAAGGCGGCGGATAAACCGGAAGCATGGACGTTCCTCCGATGGTGGAACCAACCGGAGATACAGAGCCGGTTCGTCAAGGAGCTGGAGAACGAGCTGGGCGTCCTGGGGCGGCGCAGCCCGGCGAACCGGGAAGCGTTCGAGTCCAGCAACTGGAGCCGGGCGGAGCAAGCCGCGCTGCTCGAGCAGTGGCGACAGGTCGAGGAAATTCCGGAGCTCCCCGGCGGCTATTACACGTCGCGAAACATCGACAATGCGTTCCGGGACGTCGTGTTCTCGATGGAGCATCCGAGAGAAAGCCTGTTTTACTGGAACAAGCAAATCAACGAAGAAATCGAGCGCAAGCGGTACGAATTCGGGGTGGGTGATTAGATGAAGGCGGCTGTCGCGGCGCTGAAGCGTCATCGAGAAAGCTACTTGCTGCTAACGCCGTACATGATTTTCTTTCTACTGTTTACGATTTTGCCGGTCATCCTGTCCGTCGTCATGGGCTTCACTTATTACAACCTGATCGAACCGCCGAGATTTATCGGCTGGTACAACTATATCCGGTTATTCCTCGACGACGACATCTTCATCATCGCGCTGAAGAATACGATGCTGTTCGCGTTCGTCACAGGGCCGATCAGCTACGCGCTGAGCTTCGTCGTCGCTTGGATCATCAACGATCTAGGGCGGACGCTGCGGGCGATCGCCACCGTTCTCTTCTACATCCCGACGATTATCGGGGTGTCGGTGTATCCGATGTGGCGCCTCATCTTCAGTCCCGACGCGTACGGGTATTTGAACGGCTTTCTGATGAAGTGGGGGCTGCTGCAGGAGCCCGTCGCTTGGCTGATCGATCAGAACCAGCTGCTCGTCATTCTGATTATCGTCCAGCTCTGGATGAGCATGGGCATCAGCTTCCTGGCATTCGTCGCGGGGCTGCAGACGGTGGATCGCAGCCTGTACGAGGCGGGCGTGATGGACGGGATCGACAATCGGTTTCAAGAGCTGTGGTATATCACCTTGCCTTCCATGATCCCGCAGCTGGTGTTCGGCGCCGTCATGCAGATCGTCATCTCGTTCAGCGTCGCGGACGTCTCGATTCAGCTCGCCGGCTTCCCGAGCACGGAATATGCCGGGGAGACGATGGTGACGCACATTATGGACTACGGCAGCATCCGTTACGAGATGGGATACGCTTCTTCGCTCGCGGTCGTCCTGTTCGCGATGATGGTCGGGACGAACCGAATCGTGACGAAGCTGCTCCACAAAGTAGGTATTTAGCATTTAACGGGAAGGAGGGGGCGCCTATGTTCTCCTTGACTAGAAAGAAAGCCGGTATCCATGCAAGGCGCTCGTTGACCGGAAATATCGCGGTGTTCGGCTTTGTCGCCGTCCTTGGACTTTTCTCCGCGCTTCCCTTTATTTTCGCCGTCATTACCTCGTTCAAGCCGATCGACGAGCTGCTGCAATTCCCGCCGCGGTTCGTCGTCGTCCGGCCGACGCTCGAGAATTATCTGGACCTGTTCCAGCTCGCCTCGAACATGTGGGTGCCGCTGTTCCGGTACGTATTCAACACGACGTTCGTGGCGGTCGTCGGCACGGCGCTGCACGTCCTCTTCGCCTCGATGGCGGCGTACCCGCTCGCGAAGCACCGGTTCCCGGGCAAACGCGTGATGTTCTCGGTCATCGTTATGGCGCTGATGTTCGTGCCGCAGGTCACGTTCATCCCGCAGTTCGTGCTGCTGTCGAAGCTGGGCCTCGTCGATACGTACGCCGCTCTGGTGCTGCCGTGGATCGGCGCCTCGCTGGGCCTGTTCCTCATGAAGCAGTTCATCGAGCAGCTGCCGGACGCCATTCTGGAAGCGGCCCGCATCGACGGCGCGAGCGAATTCACGACGTTCTTCCGCGTGGTGTGGCCGAATACGATGCCCGCTACGTTGACCGTGGTCATTTTCCAGTTCATCAATCTTTGGAATTACTCGCCCAAGGAGCTTGTCTACAGCGAGTCGGCGAAGGTGTTCCGCATGGCGCTCGAGCAGATCGTCGCGGGCGATCCCGTCGCCCGTATGGGCGCGGGGGCGGCCGCTTCGGTCATCCTGATGCTTCCGCCGATACTCGTCTTCGTCGCGCTTCAGCGCAAGGTCGTGGAGACGATGACGTTCGCGGGCATCAAGTAGGGGAGGAGAGGCATGACATGAGATTCAGACACGCGTTCGTCGCCGCCGCCATGCTTCCCTGGCCCGCTGGCGGCGGCGCGTCCGCCGCGCTGGCGGACGCGCCGTATCAGGCGTACGTCTACAACGAATGGAACGAATCGAAAGCGTCGCCGAACGGCTACGTGCCGGAGCGCGTCGTTACCGGCCTCGAAGCGGGCGCCGGGCATTTCAACGAGCCGCAGGACTTGTTCGCGGACGGCGAAGGCGCCGTCTACGTGGCGGACACCGGGAACGACCGAATCGTGAAGCTGGATGCGTCGCTTCGGGCGTCCGGCGTCATCGAATCGCTGGAATGGAACGGGCGGCCGACGGCGCTGTCCGAACCGACCGGGATCTTCGTCGCGGAGGACGGGACCTTATACGTCGCCGATCATGGGAACGGCCGCGTGCTGCGGGCGAACGCGACGGGCCGAGTCGAGCTCGTCTTGGAGCAGCCGAAGCATCCGCTCATTCCGGAGGACTTCGTCTTTAAGCCGAAGAAGGTCGCGGCGGACGCCGCAGGCCGCATGTACGTGCTGTCGGAGGGCCAGTTCTTCGGGCTCATGCAATTCGACCGCGACGGCGCGTTCCTCGGTTACTTCGGGAGCAACAAGGTCGAAGTCACGCCGGCCGTCGTGCTCGAGACGTTCTGGAAGAGCGTGCTGACGAAGGAGCAGCGGGAGGGCATGATCAAGCTGCTGCCGATCGAATATTCCAATCTCGACATGGGAGCGGACGGCTTCGTGTACACGACGACGATCGTCTCGGCAAATTCCCGGCAGGAAATCAAGAAGCTGAACCCGCTAGGAAACAACGTGATGACCGGACGGGACGGCGAAAACGACTTCGGCGATAAGGAAATTCCGCTGTCGAAGACGGTGAAGCTGGATACGTCGTTCATCGACGTCGCGATCGACGCGGACGGCTTCATCGCCGGACTCGACCGTACGAGAGGCCGCGTGTTCGAGTACGACCGCGAGGGCAATCCGACGTCGGTGTTCGGCGCCCTCGGGCAGCAGGCCGGTACGTTCCTCCAACCGTCGGCCGTCGAGTACTGGAACGATTCCGTGCTCGTGCTCGACGCGGGCAAGCGGAACGTGACGCGCTTCGTTCGATCGGAGTACGGCCGGTTGGTACGAGAGGCGACCGTGCTTTACAACGAGGGCTTGTACGAAGAGGCGGCGGACGTATGGGCGGAAGCGAGCAAGCGCAACGTGCATAACGAGATGGCCTACATCGGCATGGCCAAGTCGCTCGAGAAGCAGGAGCGGTACGAGGAAGCGATGCGCTATTACCGCCTAGGCACCGATCGGTCGGGTTATTCCGACACGTTCGCCTTCCTTCGCATCGACGCCGTCCGAGCGTCCCTGCCGTTCGTCATGACGGCGCTGCTCGTTTTCGTCTTCGGCTATTACGGCTTCAAAATCATCCGATTCGCTAGATCGGTCAAGGGAAGGGGGCGAGCGCATGGCGCAAGTCAAGGACCAAGCTCAGGTCCGGGTTCGACACCGGGTCCGACGAAATCCGCGTAAGGACGCCGTTCATTTGTTCCAGTGCTTGCTCCATCCCTTCGCGGCCTTCTACGGAGTGAAGGAGGAGGGGAAGGGCTCGCCGGTCGGTTCCGCCTTCATCCTGATCGTCTTCTTCTTCTCCGCCGTCATGGAGCGCCAAAACACCGGGTACCCGTTTAACTATAACGACCTTAGCGATCTGAACGTATGGTTGATCGGCGCCAAGACGTTCGGGCTGTTCGCCCTCTGGGTCGTCGGCAACTGGGCGGTCGCCACGTGGATGGACGGGGAAGGCAAGGCGGCGCAAATCGTCGTCGTCAGCGCCTACGCGATCGTTCCTTACGTCGCGTCGGCGATCGTCACGACGCTGCTCAGTAACGTGCTGCTGCGCGAGGAGGGCGTATTCCTAGACTACCTTACGGTCGTCGGCTGCCTGTGGAGCGGGACGCTGATGCTTATCGGCCTTCAGACGATCCACGATTACGGCTTCGTCCGCAACCTGCAGTCGATGGCGCTTACCGCCATGGCCATGGGGATCATCGTGTTCCTCGGCATGCTGTTCTATACGTTGTTCCAGCAAACGTATTTGTTCGTCTACACGATCTATAACGAGGCATTGTTCCGATGGTAACGGCGTGCATGATCGCATCGGCATCGAGAGGAGGGGACAGCCGTGAGGAATAAAAGAAGCCGCAATATATGGGCCGCCGCGACGGTTGCCGCGCTGCTGGCCGCGACGGTCGCCGGGCTCGGCGGCGTCCGGGGACATCCGGCCGCCGTCGCCGCGCAAGCCGTACCGCCGGTCACGAGCGCGCGGGCGGCGGAGACGTCGCGGCTGACGCTGGATTTCGATCCGCGCACCGCCGAGGTCGTCGTCACGGACGTATCGTCGGGCGCCGTCTGGTCGAGCAATCCGATCGACCGGGAAACCGACGGGATCGCCAAGGGCGTCAAGAAGCAGGATTTGCACGCGCAGTTGCTGCTCGACTATATCGATCCGCTGGGCAAGCCGTTCCAGCTGAACAGCTATATCGGCAGCGTGCAGGAGGGAGCGTTCACTTGGAAGCAAATCGACGGCGGGGTCGAAGTGCTCTACGAATTTCCGAAGGCGGGCTTCGCTATTCCCGTCTCTTACCGAGTCGAGGGGGACGCCTTCGTCGCGACGATCGACGCGGCGCGGATCGAGCAACGCGACAAGTACCGGTTGGTGAACATCTATCTCGTTCCGTTCTTCGGCGCGGGCGGCTTGACCGACGAAGGCTATTTGTTCGTGCCGGACGGGAGCGGGGCGCTGATTCGTTTCAATAATGACACGAGTATCTATCGGAGCTATAACGAGCGGGTGTACGGCGGCGATCAGGCGATCGCGTCGGCCGAGCGCTCCCGCTTGACGGAGGCGGTTCGGCTGCCGGTGTTCGGCATGAAACGGAATGACGAAGCGTTCCTCGCGGTGATTCACCAAGGCGCTTACCAAGCCGGCATCCTCGCCGAAAGCAGCCGCAAGAGCAATCAATACAATACCGTGTCCAGCTATTTGA
Organism: Paenibacillus sp.; assembly: GCF_031177825.1. Taxonomy (GTDB): domain Bacteria; phylum Bacillota; class Bacilli; order Paenibacillales; family YIM-B00363; genus Paenibacillus_AE. The sequence continues at coordinate 23,849 of NZ_JAPSKE010000006.1, forward strand.
ATCTAACGGAATTCCAGACAGATGTCTTGATGGCCGGAAGCCTCAATGAAAAATCGGTCGTCCGTCCGTCCGCCGCGGAGACCGGCAACGTACCGTTCGAGGTTCGATTCTACTTCTTGAACGGCGATGACGCGGATTACGCCGGCATGGCGTCGCGGTACCGACGATATCTCGAGGAAGAGCAGGGCGTGAAGCCTCGCGCGACGGCCGTCGGCGGCGACGGCGAGACCGGGAACGCGGCCGGAGCGGCGCCGCTCCTCGTCGAGCTCGTCGGCGGCGTGAAGAAGCGGGAGACGTTCCTCGGCATTCCGTACCGAACGGTCGATGCGCTTACCTCTTACCAAGAGGCGGAAGACATCGTCGACCGGCTGCGCGGCGCGGGGCTGACGTCCCTCGCGGTGCGCTACGAAGGATGGATGGCCGGGGGGCTGCGGGACGAGGTGCCGACGGCGCTGCGAGCGGAATCGAAGCTGGGCGGCGCCAGAGGCTTCAAGGCGCTGGTCGAGGCCATGCACGACAAGGGTATAGCCTTCTATCCCGTCGTCGACCCGGTGCAGCTGTACGAGAACGGCAACGGCTTCCACAAATTCTTCGATGCGGCCAAGAACATCAGCCGTGCGCCGGCCCTGCAGCATGCTTATCGAGTCAGCAACGGAACGAAGGATCCGTCGGTAAAGCCGTGGTACCTCATGAAGCCCGAATCGGTGCGGGAGGCCGTCGATCGGTTCTCCGGCGCCGCCGAGGACGGCGGGCTGCGGCGCGCGGCGCTGCAGAGCATCGACTCGATGGTGTATTCCGACTTCCGGCGCGACATGCTGGCGAAGAACGAAACCGGCCGCATCTGGGAAGCGAGTCTCGCGGAAGCCGCCGCGAAGCTCGAAGGGCTGTCGTTCGACGACGCGAACGCGTATGCGTTCCCTTACGCCGAGAGCGTTGCGAACGTGCCGTTGCAAGCGAGCGGGTTCGACGTCGAGGACGAATCGATTCCGTTCTATAGTATGGCGATCAGCGGGCTGATACCGGCCTACGGCGAACCCATCAATCTTAAGGCGGATCCGAGGCGATACCTGCTGAAGCTCATCGAGACGGGAACGATGCCGACGTATCGCTTCATCGCGAAGGACGGCAGCCGATTGATCGGAACCGACGTCGACGATCTGTACAGCGGCGACTTCGACCTCTGGTTCGAGGACGTCGCCGCGCAGGCGAAGGCACTGAGCGAGGCGCTCGCTCCGGCGCTGGGACAGCCGATCGTCGAGCACGAAAGACTGCGGGAAGGCGTCTATCGAACGACGTTCGCGAACGGCGTAACGACGGTCGTCAATGATTCGGGAGAGGAGGTGAGCGTCGATGGCGAACGAATCGATCCTTACGGATACCGGGTCCGCTAACCCGGGAACGCAGCGAGGACCGAGTCCGAACCCGAACCCGCGCTCGATCGGTCTCGTCGCTAGGCTGCGGCTGATGTCCTACGAGAAGAAGAAGCAGCTGTACGGACTGCTGTTCGTGCTTCCCTGGATCGTCGGGTTCCTGTTCTTCTTCGCGAGCCCGCTCGTCGCCTCCTTGCAGTATTCGTTCCAGAACCCGGAATTGACGCCGCAAGGCCTGCAAGGCCGCTTCGTCGGCTGGGAGAACTATCATTACGCGATCTTCCGCGATCCGGCGTTCGTCCGCGAGGCCGTCAATTCCTTCGTCAACATGATTTACAGCGTGCCGCTCATTCTGGTGTACAGCTTATTCGTGGCCGTGCTGCTGAAGAACGAATTCCGGGGGCGCGGCTTGATGCGGGCGATCTCGTTCTTGCCGGTCATCATCGCTTCGGGCGTGTTGATGCAGATTCTGAAAGAAGACGTCTTCTCCCAAGGCTTAAGGGGCGGCGTCGAAACCGTCTATCTGTTCAGCGGCGCGGGCATTGACGGCGTGTTGACCGAACTGGGCTTCGGCGCGGGACTCATCGAGGTGTTCAACAACGTCATCGCCCGGATTTTCGACCTGACATGGCGTTCCGGGGTGCAGGTGCTGCTCTTCCTGGCCGGCTTGCACGCGATTTCCGGCGATTTGTACGAAGCGTCGGCGGTCGAGGGGGCGCGGGGATGGGAACAGTTTTGGAAAATCACGCTGCCGATGCTGACGCCGATCATGCTGCTCAATGTGGTGTATACGATTATCGACACGTTCACCGATTACGGGAACGGCGTCATCCTCATGATCTACAACGCGGCGTTCTCGCAGGTCCGATTCGGCTACAGCAGCGCGCTCGCTTGGCTGTATTGCCTCGGCATCGGCTTGCTGCTCGGCGGGCTTTACCTTCTGCTGAGACGGCGAAGCGCCAACTTACAAGAGTAAGGAAAGGAGCGAATCGACTTGTCTGCGATGCTCGCGACCTATTGGAACAAAAGACTGCGCGGATCGTCGGTCGCGTTCCTGCGCGCCGCCGTATTGATCGTGCTCGCGTATCAGCTGCTTTACCCGCTGCTGTATATGCTGAGCATGTCGCTGCGCCGGCCCGAGGAGGCGATGGACCCCAGCGTCATATGGATTCCCAAGACCCTGACCCTCTCGAATTTCGTCGACGCACTGCGCGTGATGGATTTCTGGGACGCCCTCGCGAACAGCCTGTACATCGGCATCGGCTGCGGCTTGCTCGACGTGATGTCCTGCGCCTTCGTCGCCTACGGCTTCGCCAGGTTCCGCTTCCCGTTCGCGAAGACGCTGTTCGCGCTCGTCATCCTGACGCTGATGGTGCCGGTGCAGACGATTATCCTCCCGCTGTACGCGGACATGAAATACTTCGACGCCTTCGGTCTGCTCGGCCTATTCTCGGCCATGACGGGAGGTCCGGATTCGATCAGTTTGGTCGGCAATTATTCCGCATTTTACCTGCCGTCGCTGTTCGCCATGGGATTACGTTCGGGACTGTACATCTTTATCTTCCGACAGTTCTTCTCGACCATGCCGAGGGAGCTCGAGGACGCGGCCTATGTAGATGGGTACGGTCCGTTCAAGACGTTCTTCTTCATCATGCTGCCCAACGCGAAGAACGCGATGATTACGGTGTTTCTGTTCTCCTTCGTCTGGCATTGGAACGAATATTACTTGTCGAATCTGATGCTCGGCAACGGAAAGAAAAATTTCGCCATCGCGCTGTCGTCGCTCCGAGTCGATCTCGAGTCGGTCGTGAACGTGCAGACGATCAGCGATCCGCTGGCGGTCGTCACGCGCATCCAGGCGGGAGCGCTGCTTGCGATCGTACCGTTAGTACTGCTGTATTTGGTCACCCAACGATTTTTCACGGACAGTATCGAGAACGTGGGGATTAAGTAAGAACGCTGCGGCGGGGAACCGATAAAGGAGGCGATGCAAGCCGGGCTACAACCGGGTATGGGGACAATGTCGCGCGAATGGCATAAGGGAGTCATTTTACCATTTATATTTTTAGGAGGAACTTAGACATGAAGACAAGACGAACGGGTTTGGCGATGCTGCTGGCGGCGGTCATGAGCGTGACGCTCCTCGCGGGCTGCAGCGGCGGCGGAACGGAAACCGCGGCGAGCGAGCCGGCGGCGACGACGAACGAAACGCCGGCGGCGGAAGCGACGACGGGCGAAGCGGCCGCGGAAGAGACAAAGCTGGCGGACGGGAACATCACGATTCTGTACCATACGTCCAAGGAGCAGTACGACGAGAATAAAGCGAACAATCCGGAAGCGTACGACGCGGTATACGAGACGATTCCGCAATTCGAATCGACGTACGGCGGCAAGGTGACGGTCATCGCCGTGCCGTGGGGCGACCAGAAGCCGACCCTCATCTCGATGGTCAACGCGGGCGATCAAGTCGACGTGGCGCAGGCGAACGACCAGAACTTCCCGGTGTACCCGCTGAAGAAAATCGTGCAGCCGATCGATCCGTACGTCGACGTGAGCGATTCGCTCTGGAACGGCGCGGTGACGAACACGTTCACGTTCGGCGGCAAGCCGTACGCCGTCGGCACGTCGGCCGCTCCGATCGTGATGTATTACAACAAGACGTTGTTCGAGAACAACGGGGTGAAGACGCCGTCCGAATACTACGCGGAGGGCAGCTGGAACTGGGAGACGTTCCGCCAGGTCGCCATGGAGCTGACGATGGATACGGACGGCGACGGCAAGAACGATCAATTCGGCTTCGGTTGGTGGGACGCCGGCTACCCGCTGTACGTCGCGTCGAACGGCAAGACGATTATGTCCTTTAATGAAGACGGTTCCATAACGACGAATTACGAGACCGAGAACGTCAAGGAAGCGATGCAGTTCGCGCAGGACGCGCTCCTCAAGGATAAGTTCATCGACGCGGAGAAGGAGGGCGACTACTTCATCGGCGAGTTCAAGAACGGGAAGCTCGCGATGACGGCCGAGTACGGCTTCGCCGGGTTCAACGTCTTCAAGAGCGACTACGAGATCGACTTCGTGCCGGTGCCGACGGGTCCGAAGGGGACGACGGACGCGGGTCCGGGCGGATTGTCCGGTTGGTCCATTCCGACGGCTTCCAAGAATCCGGAAGGCGCGGCGGCGTTCATTCAGATGATGTCGGAAAACGAAGCGTCTCACGCGCTGGAACACAACGCGAACAATTTCAGCCAAGAACGCGTAGACCTGATGAACAAGCTGGCGGGCAACATCCTGTTCACGCCGATCGGCGTCGAGAAGTACTGGGACGCGAACGGCGCCGCGATGACGGGTATCAAGGACGGCACGCCGGTCGGCACGTTCGCGACGAATGCGAAGAACCTGCTTGAGGAAGGCATCAACATTACGCTGACGCAATAAGAAGCAGTCTTTGGAGGAGGCGATTGCCATGACGCTGTATCGGGAGCCGTATCGGCCGCGCTATCATCTCTCGGCGCCTTCGGGACCGATGAGCGATCCGAACGGGATGGTCTTTTTCGAAGGCGAATATCATCAATGCTACCAGTACACGGGCCGCTGGGGCCATGCGGTGAGCCGCGATCTGCTGCATTGGGAGCATCTGCCCTTGGCGCTCGTCGGCGACGAGCTCGGCGACACGTGGTCGGGGAGCGCGGTCGTGGATCGGCGCGACGCGAGCGGCTTGTTCGGGGGCGCGCCGGGGCTCGTAGCGATCTTTACGCATTACAAGGACGGCCTGCAGTCCCAGAGCATCGCGTACAGCGCCGACCGGGGGCGGACCTGGACGAAGTACGCCGGCAATCCCGTCATTCCGAACCCGGGGCTGAAGGACTTCCGCGATCCCAAAGTGATTTGGCACGAGGAGACGGAGCGTTGGGTCATGGTCGTTTCCGCCGATCGCCGCGCGTTGTTTTACAGCTCGCCGAATCTGATCGATTGGACGTTCGAGAGCGAGTTCGGGGAGGGCCAAGGCTCGCATGCGGCCGTCTGGGAATGCCCGGATTTGTTCCCGCTGCCGGTCGACGGGCGGACGGACGACGTCCGCTGGGTGCTGCACGTCAGCATCGGCGACAACGAGGAGACGGACGGATCGACCGCGCAATACTTCATCGGCTCGTTCGACGGCCGCCGCTTTAAGAATGAGCTCCCCGAGGCGGAGGCGCGCTGGACGGATTTCGGCCAGGATTTCTACGCGGCGGTGTCCTACTCCGACTTGCCGGCGTCGGACGGCCGGCGAATCTGGCTCGGCTGGATGTCCAATTGGATGTATCCGTTCGACGCGCCGACGTCGCCTTGGAAGGGGGCGATGTCCGTCCCCAGATCGCTTGCGCTGCGAACGGAGGGCGGGACGGTCCGCCTGTCGCAGGAGCCGATCGCGGAGCTGCAGCGGCTTCGCGCGTCCGAGACGAGGCTGCGGGACGTCGAGGTTCGCGATTCCACGCTAACGCTAGAGTACCGCGGCATTGCCTACGAGCTGGAAGCGACTGTCGAATGGGAACGCGCGAACGAATTCGGCATCCGGCTTCGGACGTCCGAACGGGAGGCCACCGTCGCGGGGTTCGACGTTCGGACGGGGGAGCTTTACCTCGATCGTACGCGCTCGGGCTTCTCGGACATCCGGAACCGGTCGGGGGGGCCGGCCCGATTCGCCAAGCGCTTCCGGGCGCCGCGATTCCGCGAAACGCAAGTGCTTACCCTTCGCGCGTTCGTGGACGCGTCCAGCGTCGAATTGTTTTTCGACGGCGGCATTCAAGCGTTCACGTCGCTTGTCTATCCTTCGCCCGAGAGCGACGGAGTGGAGCTGTTCGCGATCGGGGGCGGCGTCCTTTTCCGAGAGCTGAAGATTTACGATTTACAAACGATATGGAGGTTCGACACATGACGCATCAAGAGCGGGTCGACCGCGCGACCGCGGCGTTGACCGACCCGGCGACGGCCGTCGCGAACGAGAGGTTCCGGCTGCGATACCATCTCATGCCGCCCGTCGGCTGGATGAACGATCCGAACGGACTTATTTACTATAAGGGCGAGTATCATGCGTTCTATCAACACTACCCGTTCGAGCCGCGGCAAGGACCGATGCATTGGGGGCACGCCGTCAGCGCCGATTTGGTCCATTGGCGTCATCTGCCGATCGCTTTGGCGCCGTCCGAGCCGTACGACGTCGATCCGAGCGGGAGCGCCGGCGGCTGCTGGTCGGGCAGCGCGGTCGAGCATGACGGCAAGCTGGCGCTCGTGTATACCGCTCACGTCGACGGCAACGATCCCGTAGAGGTTCAATGCATCGCGGTCAGCGAGGACGGCATTACCTTTCATAAGAGTCCGGTCAACCCGGTCATCGGTCGAGCGCCCGACAAAGACTGCTTCGGTTTCCGGGACCCGAAGGTCTGGAAGCAAGGAGACGAGTACCGCATGGTCGTCGGATACGGCAAGGACGGCAGAGGCAAGGCGCTGCTGTATCGGTCCGAAGACCTGACGTCCTGGCATTACGTCGGGATCGCGGCGGAGAGCGACGGGACGATGGGCGATATGTGGGAATGCCCGGACTTGTTTCCGCTAGGGGACGACGGACGGCATGTACTCCTCTTCTCGCCGATGAATCTCGGCGCGGTGAAGACGATGTATCTATCCGGAGCTTATGACGAGGAGGCCGGAACACTGACGCCCGCCTACGCGGAGCGCCTCGACTACGGCTTCGACTTCTACGCGCCGCAGACGTTCGTAGACGGCCAAGGCAGGCGTATCTTGCTCGCGTGGATGAACATCTGGGGCAGCGATATGACGGAGCGCGCCGACCGTTGGCTCGGCGCCATGACGATTCCGCGCGAGCTGACGCTGAAGCGGGACGGGACGCTGCGCATGACGCCGGTGCCGGAGCTGCAGGCGCTGCGGGGCGCGAAGCATACCATCGCAGGACGACCGATCGGCGGGGAAACCGGCGGCACGCACCGTCCCGCGCTGCGGGGCGACGCGCTCGAGCTCGTCGTCTCGTTCGATCTGCGTTCCACCGAAGCGTCTGCGTTCGGTCTGCGCGTGCGGATGTCCGCCGACGGAAAGCAGTATACCGAGATCGGCTACCGAACGGAGGCGCGGACGCTATACGTCGATCGATCGAAGGCGGGGCGCGGCGACGGCGGCGTCGCCGAAGTCGTCATGGAGCCGTCGCCGGACGGAAGCCTGAAGCTGCACGCATTCCTCGACCGGTCGTCGCTGGAGCTGTTCGCGAACGACGGCGTCAAGACGATGACCAACCGGATTTATCCCGACCCGGACAGCCTCGGCATGGAGCTGTTCGCGATCGGCGGTCCGGCGGCGATGAACGCATTCGAAGCATGGGAGTTGAAGTCGATTTGGTAACGACATCGGGGCTGCGGTTCGGCGCGATCGAAGCGGGCGGCACGAAGTTTGTCTGCGGCATAGGGAACCAAGCGGGAGAAATCGAGGAACGGGTCCAGTTCCCGACGGGCCGTCCCGAAGAGACGCTGGAGCGGGCGTCGGCCTTCTTCCGAGGAAGAGATGTCGCCGCGATCGGGGTCGGCTCGTTCGGTCCGCTCGATCTGGATCGCGAAAGCCCGACATACGGCTGCGTCACGACGACCCCGAAGCCGGGCTGGTCCGGGTACGATTTCGTAGGAACGCTGCGGTCGGCGCTCGACGTTCCGATCGGCTTCGATACCGACGTGAACGCCGCCGCGTTGGGCGAAGCGACCTGGGGAGCCGCGCAAGGACTGAATAGCTGCGCGTATTATACGATCGGAACGGGGATCGGCGTCGGCGTATACGTCGAAGGACGCTTGGTCCACGGACTCGTGCATCCCGAAGCGGGCCACGTCTTGACGCGCCGTCATCCGAAGGATGAGTTCGCGGGAATCTGTCCGTATCACGGCGACTGCTTGGAAGGATTGGCGGCCGGTCCGGCTCTTCAAGCGCGATGGGGGGTGAACGGCAGCGAGCTGCCGGCGGATCATCCGGCTTGGGAGATAGAGGCATACTATCTCGGTCAATCGATCGCGGGAACGATGCTTACGCTATCGCCGAAGAAGGTCATTCTAGGCGGGGGCGTAATGAAACAAGACCACCTATTCCCGTTGATTCGGATGGAGGTACGTAAGAGCTTGAACGGTTACATCCGCGCTGCCGCGGTTATGAACGACATCGACGGGTATATCGTGCCTCCGGGTCTTGGGGAGCATGCGGGGTTAGCCGGCGCGTTGGTTTTGGGAATGACGGCCTGGCAACAACACAATAATATCTAGGACCGTAAACGGACTCCGGAATAAGAGAAGGGTACCCGCGCGGGTACCCTGTTCCGTTCTCCGGGCATTCAGCCGTTTTCGTCGAACACATTGTTCGCATCGGCGGGCGGATCGGCTTGCAGGTTCGGATTGTTGCCGCCGAGCTTGTTCTCGCGCACCGCATTGTCGTTCGCGTCGGAGGTCAGCAGAATGCCCGGGCCGCCGCTGCCCTTCACCTTGTTCCGATCCACAAGGTTCTGGTCCGAATCGTTATCCAGCTCGATGCCGGTTTCCTCGCTTTTGCTCACCTGATTGCCGATGATGCGGTTCCGATCTCCGCCGTCGACGTCGATGCCGTCCTCATTGTTGTTTTTTACTTCGTTATTCCAAACCAAGTTATGCATAAATCCGGACAGGTCGATTCCATCGCTTGCGTTTCGATTCGCTATATTCCCTAAAATCAGGTTCTCGTCGGATTCAATGTCGATCCCGTCATCCCCATTATTTTCGATCTTGTTGTAGACGATCATCTGTAGGGTGCCTCCGGAAACGAGAATCCCGTTCGAACTGTTTACCCTGATCCTGTTCTCCAAGACCAAATTGTTGTTCCCGCTCAAATCCATACCGTTCCGGTTGTTTCCTGTTAACTCGTTCCTGACGATGTAGTTATGATCCCCAATGACTTCAACGCCGTCCCCGTTGTTTTCCGCTCGGATCATGTACAGGACATTGCGCTCGGCTCCGGATTCGATAAGGATTCCGTTATTTCCGTTGTTTCGTACTTCCACGTCGCGAATGATGTTGTCATTGTTGAAAAGCAATATCCCATTAGAATCGAAATTAATAACCGAAAATCCGGCAATGGTTACGAAATCAGAGAATACTTGAAATCCTTGTACTCCTGCGACCGGCGCTCCATCCAGAATCGTCTTGCCCTGGCCTGCTCCTAGGATTCTTAAACGGTCCTTTCCCGATGGAACGACAACATTCTCATGAAATACGCCTTTCGCCACTCGGATCGTGTCGCCCGGGCTCGCGGAGGCAATCGCCGCGTTAATGCTTTCGCCGGCTTGAACGATAATTACAGCCATCCTATCCACCTCTTCGTTATGCTGTCTACTTGCTACTTTAGTGAATGTAGAGGTTCATAGAGTTGATATAGGACAACTATGGAATTGTAGCGTGTAGCGATGCAACAAAAGGGAGAGCATTCACGTTACCTATGTCGAGGTGGTTATGGATGAGAAACGTGTTGGCGGCATTCGCCGCTCTGCTGGCGTTGGCAATCGCGGGATGCGGGATCGGAGGCGGTTCGTCGGGGCCGGAAGCGGGGAGGAGCGGGAGCCCGGTCGCGAAGGTCGAGGTCAGCGAGTCGCGGGGTTTCGGGAGCTTCTATCCGGAGCCGTTCGTTACGTACGAAGGGGAATCGTCGGCCGCGACGATCGAGCGGATCGCGAAGGCGATTCGCGAGGCGGAGAAGCAGCCCGGCATCGTGAATGTGGCTGAGCCGAAGTATGACGTACGGCTGACGTCCCGCGACGGCTCGACGGCGGCGTACCATCTGTGGCTGGATGCGCGGTATGAGCATGCGACGATCATGGATGCGGAGGAGACGCATTATATCTATCGGATATCGGCGGAATCGACTGCGGATTTGCTCGAGATTATAGGGGAGTAGCGTGGGGGGCTTGCCGGGAGGCGAGCCCTTTTCCATATTGTGAGGGATAGTCGTCGATGGGTGTGCGTGGCGTCTTTCTAAGGTGATTTCCCTTGCTCAGGGTGGGTTCCGGTAGAAATCTAGCAAAATAGAAACGCCTCTTTTGCGCACCTCAAACGTTATCGACAGCGATAAAAAATTGTCGTATGATAGAAACCTAGGTATTATTTCCTAGTTTATTTAAACAGTCTGCATGAGAAGCAAGCCTCCATGGACTTTTCATGGGGGCTGTTATTGTCTTATAGGATAGGACGGGTCTACCGACATGATACAGACGCAGATGGAGCAGTATTTGCGATTTTTGGAGAGGGAGCTATTGGACGGCTTCGTGCTCAAGGGCGGGGCGACGTGCCGGTTCGTCGAGAGCGAAGCCGGGCCGCAACGGAGCGAGTTTCAAGCATCGCTGTCGCGGCTGGCGCTGTCCAAGGGAATGATCTTGGCGGAGACGGAACTGACGAGCGAGCTGCCTCTTCATGACTGGAAGCAGCTGACGAACCGCCTTCTTCAATGCATGTACATCGAGCTCGACGGCAAGCGGGTCCGGTCGCTTCCCTCGATCCTTGCGGCGCTGTCGGCCTCGGGCGGGCTGAACACTGATCCGCTGCTGCAGGCGAAGTTGCCGCATGCCGGGTTCCGCAATGCGATGTGGTGGGCGTGTCAGGGGGAGCGGCATGACGCGGTTTCGAGTTATTTGTTGGGGGAGAAGGTGTCCGCCGCCGCGTTGAAGGAAGCCGGGTTGACGGGAGTGAAGGGAACGCTGACGCAGAAAAACGCGGAGCGCGTCTTGCAAACGGTGCTCGCGGGGCTTGGGCTGTTGGGCGTCCCGGGCACGCTGCTGCTCTGGACCGAGGGGGAGCGGCATCTGGCGGGCCGGGGGCAGCGCCCGACGGAGAAACTGCGGATCGCGGCCAACTTGATCCGTAGGCTCGTTGACGGCTGTACGATGGGGGTGCTGAACCGGAGCCTCGTGTGCATACTTGTGCAGCCGGGCTTCCTCGAGCGCTGCGCGGACGCCTACCCGGCGGTCGGGCAGCGGCTCCAGATCGTACAAGGCGGACTGCAGCGGCCGGCGTGGCGGTTCCCGATCGCTCCGCTTCGGCAACTCGCCTCTAGCGGAGGAGGGGCTACGAACCATCCGGCTCCGGTAGCTCCGGACGAAAAGCGTTACGAAGCGCAGCGGTCGCTCGAGTCCCTGCGGTTCGGCCTAGTCCCGCGATCGCATGTCGAGCGACTTACGATCGGTTATCCCGAGCTTCGCGGTTGGATGGAAAGCAGCCTTCCGGAGGCGGGCGAGCCGAAGGCGCACCTGGTGACCGGACCGTTCGGCACCGGGAAGAGCCACGCGATGGAGCTGCTTCGCTACGTCGCCGAGGAGCGGAACTATCTCTACGCGCGCGTAGAATTGGATGGGCAGAGCGCGAGCTTGTCGGAGCCTGGTCTGCTATTCCAAACGATGTGCCGCAATTTGCAATTCCCGAAGGAGACACCGGACCTACCGGTGCTCGCCCTGTTCGAGAAGGCGATCGCCCGGGGGCATAATGTGCTGTCGTTCCCGTCGAAGGGAATGCCATGGGTGAAAGCAAGCCTGGAGACGGTCCAACTGCTGAAGCGCAGCGGCCAATTGGAGGAGTATGGCTTCCTCGTCGATTCGGCGCTGACCTCCGGCGAGGAATACGCTGCCGGCGAAGCCGCCCGCGAGCTTGCAGACGCCTCGGGACTTCGCGCGACGCACCTTCGGCTGAAGCCGCCCGTTGGCGGCAAGCCAGAGGTGCGGCCGAGGGAGTGGATGGAGGCGTTCGCGGGACTGGCGCTGCTCAGCCGTTTGGCGGGTTATAGTGGAATCCTGCTCGCGGTGGACGAGTTCGAGGTGGAGACGCACATCGAGCCCAAGCGGTTCGACCGTACGATCGGCCTGTTGAGCGAGCTGCTGCGGTATATGGAGCCATACGCGAAGGGGCAAGCGGCCGGAGACGTCGGAACAGCCGTGCCGCCGGCGCCGCTCGCGGTGTATTTCTCCACCGTCGGCATGAATACGACGGGAGATGCGTTCTTGGAGCGGCTGGTCGCCCTGGCCGGCGGGACGACGTATCGGCTGAACCATTGGACGGATCATCAGCGAATGGAGCTCGCGTCAAGGCTGTACGAGCTGTACGCGAAAGCTTACGACATGAGCGAGCCTTATGACGAACGGCTCTCCGCTAACGTAAACCAGCTGTTGCGGAAGCACGGGCTGGAAGGGAGCACGCTCATTCGCGCCTTCGTGAAGTGGTACCTGGGCGTGCTCGATATGAAATACGGACCGCCCGGAACGGAGTCGAAGTAACTCAGCAAGAAGAAGGGGCGCTATACAGGCCATGAATTCATATCAACAGCAACAAAGACTGCGCAGGTTGCAGCTCAATCTACCTCCGGCCGAGAAGGTTCTCCTTCCCGCGGACGCCGCGCTCGCGACGGGAAGCCACTCGCTCGCGCAGTGGATGGCCGCGAAGTACAACCATAATTTCGACGAATACGATAAGGCGATCGATGCGGTTTACAATGAGACGCATATAGGCGGCTCGCAATACCATCACCTGCTGGACGGGCAGCACTCGCTCTGGGGCGCATATCGGGCGGTACGAGACGTACGTACGGACGACAGCTTCGTAACCGAGCTGGCACAGGCGGGCGAGCATTTGCTGCGGGACGCGGCGTCGGTATCGGGGGTGAACCCCTTCTTCTCGCTCGACTCGAACAGCTTCGACCGGCTCGCCGCGGCGGCGGCCCCTTTCGGCATGTCCAAGCCGTTCCTCGCCGACGCGCTGACGGTGAACGGCCCCGAGCTGCTCGGCGGCTCCGTCGCGCTGGCGGCGAGCCTCATGATGGGCAACAACGCCGACTACGGCCGCCTCTCCCGCTTATCGGGGGCTTATCTCGTCACGTCGCTCGTCACGGCGAGCCCGCTCCTGCTCCCCGTGGCCGCAGGCGGGCTGTTCGCGTCGCTGCGCGGCGCCGAGGATAAGGCGCAGGCGATGCGCCAGGCGGGCAAGGGGGCCATCGTCTCCGGCTCGGCGCTCATGGCGAGCAGCCTCGTCGGCGGGCCAGTATGGCTCGGCTGCCTTGCCGCCGTCGGCGCCGCCGTCGCCGTGCAGCATCTGCTGGACCGCCCGGACAAGGCGTACGAGCGGATGCGCAGCTTGCTGGAGCCAGCGTCGCATCTCGCGCGCAGCGTCTCGCTGCGGCTTGTCGACGGCGGTGCAGCGCGATGAGCGGGCGTCGCGGCGACAGCGGCCGGCTCCCCGACGCAAGCGCGGCAGCGTCGAACGCGTACCACCGCGAAATTTGCGAGCTGACGGCGTTCCGCGAGGCGCTGCACGAGATGCGCAAGGCAGATCCGGAGCTGGCGCGAAGCATCAGGTTGGCGCTGCTGAAGACGAACGAGCCTTGCCGCGCCGCGTTGCAAGGCGGCGCCGCGACCGACGGCGAACGGATGGCGGCGCTCCTGCAAGAGCAAATTCACATGAGCGCGCAAGCGAACAAGTACGGAGCGCTGAACGCCGAGCTCAGCCGCAAGACGAGCGAGCTGTGGAAATTCGCGGTGCATGCGCCGGAATTGTTCTTCGGCCGCCTATTCGCGCAGATGGACGAGTACTTCGAGACGAAGAAGCGCCGCCTCGCCGCCGAGCTCGAGCGGGAGTGGGAGTGGTACAGCAGCATCGCCGACATGTCGCGCAAGGTCGGCGGCGCGGCGATCGGCGGCATTCAGTCGATTGCCGAAAGCCTCTCCGGCCGGAAGCTGGAGAGGCCGTCCGCGTTCGACGAGCGAACCGTCGTCGAGCGAATTCTCGAGAAGCACTTGTCGCCTGCGAAGGTAGGCGCGGACCTGACCCGCATGATGGAGAAGGCGGGGGAGGAGTACCGTAGCGCCTGGCAGAAGCACCTGCTGCAGCAGGTGCCGAACGTCCGGCGCATCTCGGGCCTGAGGCTCGCCGAGCATGCGAGCGCCGAGGTCGGGCCCATCGCGTTTCAAATGGGCCACGCCGAGCAGTCGCTCTTCGTCGGCATGACGTCCGCGGTTATCGGCACCGCCTGGCTCGCCGCCGGCTGGCACACGCTCGCCTATGCCATGATGAACGTATTCCCGCCATTGGCGGTGTTCACCGCCGTCGTCACTTTCGTCGCGGGGGCTGCGACTAAGGAGCAGGCCGTCAGGCAGCGAAAGAAGCAGCTCGACGAGGCGGTAAACTCGTATTACGCTTTCTTCCTGACGAAGCTGGATTTCCATCCGATCCCCGAGCTCGGCGGCGTTACGCTACGGAAGCATATGATGCTCGCAGGGGAGAAGATCGTCGAACAAACCGTGAAGGAATGGGAGAAGCACCTGTTCGGCGCGCTCGCCGGGCATCATTACGAAGCGCTCCATGCCGCGTTCCAACGTCATTTGATGTACGTAGAGGAAGCGATCTATCGAATCAAGTCAAACCCAAACAGATAAGGAGCAACCACGATGGACTACAGACAACGAATCTTAGCGCTGGCGGAGCAATTGGAAGCGATCGGAATTGAACACCAAGTTCCTCCGCACATCATCGAACAAAACAGAGCCGCCCGAAGCGAGATCGAGGAGTTCCGCATCTTGATCCCGCTCATCGGGACGTTCAATGCCGGCAAGAGTACATTGCTAAACACGTATCTCGGCCGCGACGTGCTGCCCACCGACTTCCTGCCGGAAACCTCCATCGCTGCGGAGCTGCGGTATGGAGAGACCGAGGAGGTTGTCGCCTACAAGAAGGACGGAACCGCCGCGCGGTACTCGCTGGACGAGCTGAAGTCCATCTCCTCACGAACCTATTCGCATGTACAGGTGACTCTCCGCTCGGACGCTTTGAAGAGGCTCGACAACATCGTGCTCGTGGACATGCCGGGACTGGACTCCTCGCTCGAGGAGCATAATCAAGCGATCCTGTCCTATGTGCGCAAGGGCGTCTTCTATCTGATCCTCACCGAGGCGGAATACGGGCTGAAGGAGTCAGTGCTGGATTTCCTCAAAGAATTAAACATCTACGACATGGATTGCGCCGTCCTCATCTCCAAGACCGACCAGAAGCTACCGGAGGACATTCGGGCGATCGCACGGCAGGCGGCGGAGACGGCGTCGAACGTAACCGGATTCGAGGTGCAGGTTGGGCAAGTGTCCTCGAAGCGGGGCGACCTGGCCGACTTTACGAAGTTGCTCGCTTCACTCGAGCAACCGAGCATTCTCGTCGATCATCTGGAACCGAAAGCGATCGAGCTGGCCGAGCAGGTGAAGAATGACCTTGAGTTGCGGCTGCGGCACTATCGGTTGGATCATAGCGAGATCGACGAGAAGATGAAACGGCTGGAGAAGAGCTTGACGCAGCTAGAGAAGGAGGTCGAGCTCGAGAGCGGGCGCGTATCCAAGCAGTTCGGCTCCTCCACCGTCGCCGAAATTCAAGAGGACATCCGCAACGCCATGCTCGATAACGTAGAAACGCTCGCGCGAGCGGCGAAGGGCGGCCCCGAGCCGTTCAAGCGGCTGCTCAATCAGACGCTGCGTCCGGTGCTGGTTCATGCGGTGGAGAGCCGCGTGACGGACATCTTAAGTTCAAGCTATCGGCACATCTCCGCGAGACAAGCCCAGATCGCCGACGAGCTGGATTTAAATACGATCGATCCGAGCACAGCCGAAACCAGCTTGTTGGAAAAGGTGACCGACACTTTATCCTCCCCGGCTTTCCGGACGTTGATCGGGGGCATGGCGATCCTTACGGCGGTCGTAGCGCCTTGGCTCGAGTTGCTTCTGTTCTTCGCCCCGGACATTATTAAGTTGTTCCTGAATACCGAGAAGCGCCTGCAACAGACGATCGAAACTCAAGTTATCCCGGAGGTGCTCGAGAGGCTCCACCCGAACATCGTGCGGGCGCTCGAGGACGTGAACGCACAGTTCAGGCAACAACTGGGCGAGTCGCTGCATGCGCGTCAGCAGGACATCATCGCGTCGCTGGAGCAGGCGAAGCAGGACAAGATCCTTGCGGAAGAGGAAGAGGATCAATATGTGTTCCGCTTGGAGCAAGCGATCGGCGCCGTGAACGAGGTGCTCGCGGCCATCCGGAAGGAGCGGAACTCGCTTGTCGCTGTGGGATAAAGTTCGGGAGCTGGCGCTTGACGATTTCGACCCGCGTAACCGCTATATTGCCGACCGGGAGTTGGGCATTCTGCTGATGGCGCGCCTCGTTCGCGGGGGGGAGAAACCTACGGAGCTGGACCAAGCGCTTGCGCAGCTGGAGGACTTGCTGACGCGTCAATATCCGGAGGACTTCGGCGGCTTCCAGGTGCCGAACGATGCGTCGTTGTACGCGGAGGTGCAGCGATTCCTGGCGAGGCTGAAGCAGGCTGCAGCCATTCCGGAACTCGCGGGAAGACAGGTCGTCGCGATCGGCGGAGGATTCAGCGCAGGCAAGTCGCACCTGATTAATTCGATCATCGGCACTGAGGTGCTACCGGTGGACACGACGCCGACCACCTCGACGGCCACGTATGTCGTAAGCGGGAAGCCAACGATGTATAAGGCGAGGAACATTTTCAACCGGAACGTGTTGCTTGACGAGGCGGCGATTCAGGCGGTGACGCATGCCTTCACGGAGCAGTACCGGCTGAATCTGTCGCCATTGTTGCGTCATATGCTTATTCAAGTGGAGGGAAGAGGAAAGGGCTACCCCTTCGCGATTCTCGATACGCCGGGATATTCCAGGTCCGACGCTCAGAAGCGGACCGAAGAGCGGGACGAGACAATCGCCCGGCTTGCGCTGACGCAGGCGGATCAAATCATCTGGGTCATCGATATTGAACGCGGCGTCATTCCTCAGGACGATCTCCGGTTTATCCGCAGCTTGGGGTGGACGAAGGACATCTTCTTCGTGCTGAACAAGGCGGACGCGAAGACGGAGGAGCAGATCAAGCAGGTGCTCAAAACGGTGAAGGATACGTTGAAGGAGAACGCCATTCCCTTCAGCGGGGTGGCCGCCTATTCCAGCAAGAAGCAAATCGACTATGCGCCGGATAAGTTGACGACCTTCTTGAAGAGGCTTGCCAAGGAGAAGAAGCAGCCGGTCCATTGGCTGGGCGACTTCGAGGCGATCGTCGAGCGATACAAGCAATATGCGGAGCAAGCGGTGGAGCAGAATCGTACGCAGCTGAAGAAGCTGAACGAGGAGGCGATCTTTGCCGCGTCGGAGAAAGAGAAGAAGCTGCTGAGCGCGTTAATTCAGGAGAAGCGGCAGCACATCAACGGCAGCGCCGAGAAGCTGAGGCGGTATGAGTCGGTACTGCAGCCTTATCGGCTCAAGATTGTACAAATCGAGAAGCTGCTCATTGCGCCGTCGGACCCGGGAGGAGACGTGCTCGAAGAGCTGCAGACGGCCTGGGAGAAGCTGCTGCACGAGCTCTTAGATCGGAAGCCGCTCGCCGAGCTGACGGCGGAGGCGGAGCGGCTGGCGCTGCGGTTCGAGCTTGCCGAGCTGCCGGCTGCGCCGCAATTTCAGGGGCCGATCTATAACCGGCTGGAAGAGTTGTTCTCGCGCACGAAGTCGGCGGCGAACGCCTTCGAGCATAACCGCCCACTGATCGAAGAGCTGCTCCATCTTCGGCACATCGAGCTCGCCGATCGGGAGCTGCACCGCATGTGGACGCGGCGCTGCGAAGCGATGGCGGAGGGTCTGAAGCAGGCGGCTCGGAAGCTTCTGCATCGCTTCGTGTCCGAGCTGGCGGCGGAGCTTCCCGCGAACAACGCGCGCGCGGCGATCCGGGACCGGCTGTATGCTTCTTTGCGCGAGTTATCGGACGGGCTTGCCGACACCCTGCAGGCACATCCGACGGAGGAGGCGCGCTTCCCGCTTCCCGAGCGACTCAGCGGCGCCTTGATTCCGGAAGCGGCTCTTCCCGCGGCCGAGGAGCTGCTGCGTTCCGAACTTGTACGATACGGCACCGGCATCGCGGCATCGCTCGATGCCTCTTACCGTCAATGTCTACTCACCTATTTGAAGGAGTCCGATTCCCGTTATGACTAAGAAGGGCGAGAACACCGTCGAAGAATACATCCGGCGTTTCGGGGAGATCGTCGAGAAATACGAGGAGCATCGGGAGACGCTCGGGGAGCAACATCTGCATGCGATCACCGACTTCCTAAAGATGTTCAAGCAAGACGCTTCCTATATTTTGGAGGACAACCGCAAGCTGAAGATCGGCGTCGTCGGGCAAGTAAAGGCGGGCAAGTCGACCTTCTTGAACGCCTTGCTATTCGACGGACACGAGCTGCTGCCGAAGGCGGCCACGCCGATGACGGCCGCGTTAACTGTGCTGACCTATGGAGAGAAGCCGAGAGCTGAGGTCGAATTTTTCACCAAGGAAGAGTGGAGCGTGCTGCATGACAAGGCGCTGCGCTATCAGGAATTGTTGAACCGAGCGAGGCGGAGCAAAGACGATAAGTCGTCCGTGGAGAAAGTGGTTGAAAAGTCGAGACGCCTCCTGAGAGGGTCCCAGAAGACGAAGGAGCGCCCGCTGACCGAGCAAGACCTTATGAATATGGTGAAGGCGCCCGACGATCTGAAGGCGGCGTATATATCGGTCGCCATGGCGCAGGAGAGCAAGCTCCCGATCGAAGATTATTTGGGACGCACCGAGGAATTGGAGGGGTTCGCGGATACCGAGCGGCTGGTCGGCAAGCTGCAGCATTATGTCGGAGCGAACGGAAAATTTACGCCGATCGTGAAGTCCACGGTGTTGCACATTCCCGAAGAGATGCTTCGGGACATGGACATCGTCGATACGCCTGGCGTGAACGATCCGATTCTTTCGAGGGGACAGCGGACGAGAGAATACCTCGGCAAGTGCGACGTAGTCTTCCTGCTCAGCTATTCGTCTCAGTTCATGGATTCGGTAGACGTCGAGTTGTTCACGCAGAACATCCCGGATAAGGGAATCGTCAACGTCGTCCTGATCGGCAGCAAGCTGGACACCGTTCTTCTCGGAGAGGGTCATCGGTATCCATCGCTCGTTCACGCGTTGAAGTACATTACGGATAAGCTGGAGCGACAAGCCGAAGCCACCGTGCATCCCATCATCCGAATGTACCCGGATAACAGCGTGATCCAGAGCTTAAAGAACAGTCTCCCGCCTGTATTTACTTCGTCTATGGCGTATCAGATCGGCAAGCGCATGGGGGAGCTGTCGACCGAGGAGAAGCATCTGTTCGACAATCTGCGAGACACGTTCCGTAAGGACACACTTACGCCGGAGTTGATGCTCGAGCTTTCCAACATCGAGGCCATTCGCAAAGTCCAGTTGCCGAAGGTACGAGCGGAGAAAGACCAGATCCTTCAAAGCCGATTCGAAAACCTGCTTTCCCAGCAGGAAGGCGCATTTTCCAAGCTGTTACTGACGATTATTTCGGAGATTGAAAAGGATCTGATGACCATCCGGGAATCCTCTGGCGAGGATATCGAGCGAACGTATAAGACGGTTATCGCCGTCATGGAGCGTTCCCGGAAAAAGATCGACTTGGTGTTCGACAACTTCGTCACCGACATGAAGAAGCACTTCAGCAGCCTGCAGACGGACTTCAAATATGCCGTACAAAACTATCGCCGCTTCGACGAACAGAAGGAGTCGAAACGCGAGCTCGTCCGCACGGAACGTTACGGCTTCTTGTGGCTGAAGAAACGGGACATCTACGAAACTAAGAACTATACCTACGCGAATGTGCATCAGACGATCGACCAGCTGGCCGATCTCGCTATCGAGCTGGAGCGGGAGTTGAAAGCCGCTTATGCCGAAATGATGAATATGGAAGGGCTCAAGGTCGCTCTTAAGCAAGCGATCCTCGGGATTCACGACCTGTCGGACGAGAACTTCGACTTCGAGGATGTCATTACGCCCGTGAACAAAACCATCAATAAAATCTCCTTGCCCACCTTCGACCTCGACAGCGGCATCTACCGGAAACGGGTCACGGACGCCTTCGGCATGGGGAAGGTCGAGGGCGGGAACGTCGGTAAACTGAAGGAGTTGTTCTACGCGCAAACCGATGAAATCTTGAAGGACACTTCCGAGAAAATGAACGTCAAGCTCCACGAAGTCGAGACGGCGCTCGAGAGCATCAGCCGGGAATTTATCGACGAGGTGCTCGCGGAGTCCAAGTCCAAACGGGAAAAGCTGATGAAGGGCATCAAGGATCGCGACGAGCATATTCGCAAGCATGAGCAGCTTATTGGCTGGTTGAAGGCGGACGTCGGTCAATTACAAAGGTAGTTGCTTGCCCCGTCAGGCTCCCCTAAGCGTGAGCAGGAAAAGTTTCGGCGAGACGTCGCCGGATAAAGTCGGGCGTCGTCCGCGACGATCGAGCGGATCGCGAAGGCGATTCGCGAGGCGGAGAAGCAGCCCGGCATCATTAATGTGGCTGAGCGGAATACGGCGTGCGGCTGACGTCCCGCGACGGTTCGACGGAGGCGTACTATCTGCGGCTGGATGCGCGGTTTGAGCATGCGACGATCATGGATGCGGAGGAGACGCACTGCATCTACCAGGTGTCAGCGGAATCGACTGCGGATTTGCTTGAGATTATAGGGGAGTGACGTGGAGGGCTTGCCGGGAGGCAGGTCCTTTTTTCATATTATGGGGATTAGCCGTCGGCGGGGTGTGCGCGGTGTCTTTCTAAGGTGATTTCCCTAGCTCAGGCGGGTGATTTAGTAGATTTCAATTAGGTAACGGGCGTTCTAGGTAGAGAGACGGGGAAGGAGAGAGGATACGCGTGAAGGTGAAGTTGCAGGAATTGACGATGGAAGGGGAATACAATTCGAGGATGGTTGCAGCTTCGTGGATCGACGTACGGGCCAGGTCGTGACCGTCCTGGGCGACGAGCTTCGGATTGCGTTCGTTGTTTATGTGAATTGTGAATTCTACGAGGAGATTCCTGACCGGGAAAAGTTCGATGAATACGAGATGATGGCGGATTTCACCTACTCCCGGGAAAATCGAAGGTAGGGGAACCGTTGGCGGCAGCCATTCAAGGCAGGGAGCGTTCCGCAGGTTTTAAGGTTACGGCGATCGAATGGTGCCGCTACAACGGTTTTGAGAACGAGGAGTAGTTCACAGTCGCGCGTTTAGCCGCGTTTTCGGATGAGGGCGATGACGGCGAGGGCGGCGAGAAGCAGGAACGAAATCCAACTGGACATGCGGAACGCATTGCCGAACCGGTAGGTCGACCAATTCGAGTCGCCGAAAATCCAGAGCAAGTACGAGCTCGTTAATCCGATGCCTTCCGTGCTCTCCGCCATGCTGCCGACATAATTGAGACCCAGGTGCAGAGTGACGAACAGGGAGAGCAGCGAGATGACTAGCAGGGAGCGGAACAGATCCGCCCGAAGCCATCGGGCGATGAGCAGATATGCGATGGCTAATAGAGTCGCGATAACCAAGAACGTCATGATCCACCTCCACGGGTTAATGGGGTTTTGGAAATGATTGTCTCAAACCCTTGGGTGACGGTCAACCATTTACGTTAGGAAGATATGGGGTGGTAAAGCGGGGATAGCGCACCGAATGCGCTATTAATGAAGCCGCACTTCACTAATAGCGCACTCGGTTCGCTAGTGCGATCAGCCTCCGGAGCTGCCGAAGATGGCCATCCATTGCTGCCAAATAGCGAACCGGCTCCCGTCCCACTGCAGCGTATTGATCACGTAGCCGAACGAATCCGCGTTGTACAGGCCGGTGATGCGTTGGTACGCCTGAATTTCATACCGGCCGTCCCGATCCATGTCGACCGGATAAAAGCCGCTCACCCCGTTCGCGTTGCCCTGGACCGGCTTGATCAGCTTGCCGTTCGCGTCGTACAGCTGCGACAAGTAGTCGGCGCCCCGCCCGCTGATGTCGATGAGGTAGTCGGTCTTCGTCGCTAAGCTCGAGACCTTCAACTTGTAGCCGTCCATATATTGAACGGTGTACCGGTTCTGTTCGTTGTACGTATTAAAGTCGAACAGCTTGCGCGCCTGATTGTGCACGAACGAAAAGACATAGTCGAACGTGAACGCCCCCGAGCCCCCGGAATCGATCGCGACCAGGATGTCCTTGACGCCGTCTTTGGTGAAGTCGCCGAGGAACACCGTCGGATTGTAGCCCGAGTTGGCATTCGGGACGAGCTTGATCGTGTATACTCGTTTGGTCGCGCCGTCTTGAATGTTGACGGTCACGTTTTGGAGGTAAGGGCTCCCTTGCTCCGCCGACGCATCCGCCGTCAAATAGACGTAATCCGGCACGCCGTCGCCGTTCACATCCCCGTACGCGCTGCTTGCGACCACTTGCTGACGATAAAACCCGTAATAGGGATAAACTCCATAGTAGGAAGTTGCGTCCATGTTTCGCCACACTCCAGTAGATAATTGTTACGGCCATTGTATGCGCCTGTGGGCGAATGGTGCCGTCTTGAACCGGCGAACGAGAAGATGTGGTCATCGCTCGCACGACATGGTATAGTCGAATCAATGGATGAAGCACATCCTTTCCGTTCGCGGGAGGATGTGCTTCTTTGCATTTTCGCTCCGAACGAAGGGGTCTGCCCGACATCCAAACTCGAGAAGGAGCGTGTTATAATGAAGGAAAGCATGACGAAGCTAACGTCCGCTATGGTACGCAGGATGAATCCGAAGAATGATTTCATCTTCCAGAAGCTGTTCGGGGAAGAGGAGTCCAAAGAGAGCTTGATCAGCCTATTGAATGCGATCCTCGGCCTCGAAGGCGAGAAGCGCATCCGCGATGTGCAAGTGAAAGAAAACAAGCAACTGAACAAAAAGATGGCCGACGATAAGACGGGACGCCTAGACATCTTTGCGGAATCCGACGATCAAGTGCTATACGATATCGAGATGCAGCTTACCGACCAACGGAATATGGCGCGGCGCTCCCTTTTCTACATGAGTAAGATGTACATCGGATCGGTAAAGCAGGGGGACGATTACAGCAAGCTGAAGCGCACGGTGACGATCAATCTGCTGGACTTCAGGTTGTTTCAAGAGCGCGAGGCGTTCCATACCACTTTTCACCTCTATGATGATCGAGATAAGACCTTGTTGCTGACCGACGCGTTCGAGGTGCATTTTCTGGAACTTCCTAAATTCGAGAGGATGGAGAAGGATATGAGCAATCCATTGCATCGCTGGCTGCTGTATCTGACGGAACACATGCCGGAGCATGAACGGCAAGAGCTGATCGAGAGAGACCCGGATCTGAAGAAAACCGAAGAGCTCTTGCTCCGCTTAAGCGGCGACGAAGAGACGTATCGGTTGTATGAAGCCCGGGAACATTCGCTCATGGAACGAAACAGCCTCATTGCGGACGGAGTCGCGAAAGGGCTGGAGGAAGGCTTGGAGAAGGGTATGGAGAAGGGCATGGAGAAAGGCATGGAACAAGGTAAGATCGATGTGGCGAAGAACATGTTGGAAAAGGGTTTCGAGCTTCCGCTGATCGCCGAACTCACCGGCATGGACATTGAACAGGTTCGGGCCATCCGCGAAACCAATACTTAATAATGAAGAAAACCACCCGATGGGTGGTTTTCTGTCGTTCAGTTCAAGCTGTCCAGCGCTTCCTCGATGGCTGGGCTTAACGTATACGTGTTGATGATCGTCTGGAGGGATTCGGCGCGCGTCGCGCCCGCATGCGGGTCAAAGCGTTGTTCCGTTTTCCCTGTGAAAATGCCCAATGCCGCTGCCTTCTTAATCGCCTCCGCGCCATACGCGCCGTCCAAATCGCTGAAGGCTACATCCGATGTATCGCGGTTCAAGATATAAGCATTCAGTACCCGAGTGATCATGAGGGCCATCTCTTGGCGCGTGATCGTCTTTTCCGGACGGAGCGTGCCATCCTCGTAACCGGTCATGACGCCGACGGCTACCAGCTGCTTCAGGTTATCGGAAGACCAATGCCCCTCGATATCGCTGTATGCCGCGAAATCTTCCTCGTTGATCTCCACGTTCCTTTTCGCCATGTCCACGAAGCCTCTATCGATCATCGCCGCGAACTCCGCTCGCGTAATGACCGCATCCGGCTCGAAGCCGCCGTTCGGATACCCGTGAATGACGCCGAGCTTGGTCAGCTTCTCGACGTTCGAGATGGACCAGTGTTCCCCGATATCATTGTATTGGATGGCTGCGAATTGTCCGCCGGTCTCTAGGATTTCCGCCGTTCTCGCTTGAACGCCGGCAATGACGTTGCTGTCCGCGCGAACGACTTGGCTTCTAAAGATATCGTTCGGGTCTTGCGGAATTTCTCCGGCTTTTACAGGTTGCTGCGCATTCGGCTGTTCAGGCGTCTTCGGCACCGTTGGCGTCGTAGGCGTCGTCGGCGGCGTACCCGTCGTCGGTTCGCTTCCGCCGCTGCTTCCGCCCGAGCCGTCGTCGGAGTCTCCGGAATCGTCGACAGCTACCGTCTGCGCGAGCGGTGCGGAGGTGCTGCCCTCAAACTCGGCATCTCCGCTGTACGTTACGGTGATGGGGTGCGTCCCTACCGCGAAATGCGTCGTCGAGTAGGTTGCGGCGCCCACCGTCATCGGAACGGTATTCAGTACCGTGCCGCCGTCCATGAAGGTCAAGGTGCCCGTCGGCGTGCCGGAGGTTCCCGTCACCGTCGCGCGAATCGTTACGGACTGACCTACCGTAGACGGGTTTCGCGTACTTGTGACAGTCGTCGTCGTGGCCTTCTTAGGTACAGCTTCGGTTACGACTTGGGATACCGGCGCAGATGTACTTGTACCTAACGCCCCATCGCCGCTGTATACCGCCGTAATTGGATGCGTGCCGATGCTCAAATCCGAGACGGCATAAGTCGCTGACGAGAGAAAATAAAGTTCTTTAACTGAAAATAGAGTTCTTTAATTGAAATAATGTGGAGGGCATCAATGTTAGCTAGCCACGGCATGACCGAAGATGGCCGAAGTGCTCGGGAGCGACTCCGGCTTCTTCACGGCTCACTTGACGTTTGTTACGATCCGGCGGTCCTTAAACGTTTCGTTTTCGCGGTAAAAATAAGGCAACTACCGCGCCGAGAAGGATTCCAATGGCCGTCAGATAAATCGCTGTCCGTTCACCTGCGGCGATGGCTTCAAGTAGTACGTCACCCTTCTGTCCTTGAATGCCCGAATAAGCCACAGCGATGAGAATGGCAAGGCCCACGGCGTTGCCGATGTTTAGCGTGGTCGAAGCAATTCCGGATGCCACGCCTTGATTCTCTTCGGGTACGCCGCTGGATGCGGCGACCCACATACCGGTCCACGTTATCCCTTGCCCAATGCCGGAAATAATGAGCCCCGGAACGATGCTGAGGTAACTGCTGTCGACATGCGCGCCAATCGGAATCAGCAACGTACCGGTGGCGCCGATGAGCATGCCGATAAGCAGAGTACTTCGTGTTTCTAAACGGGTAGCTAGACGTTCGCCGATCTGAGTACCCGCGGCAATAGCCAAAGAAGGGATGAGAAAGGCGAGTCCGGTTATCAGAGCGCTGTATCCGTGCACGTTCTGAAAGAGGATCGTGAGAAAATACGGCAGAGCACCGAAAGTTCCCATAAAAATGAACGTGATGATGACGCCTGCAACCAGACTGCGATTGTGAAAGAGATGCAGCGGCATTAAAGGATCGGCGCTTCGTGCCTGAATAACGGCAAAGACTGCTAGGAGTATTAGGGAAAGGATGCCGCAAACCATGATACTCAAAGATGTCCATCCGAATTCGGGTCCCTGCACAAGAACATAAACCAGGAGGGTCGCGCCTGCGGTCACCGTAACGGCACCAGGTACATCAAAGCGGCGCTTGCGTTCCCTTGCCGCATCGCGAGGGATAAGAAACACGGCAGCCAGCGCAACAATTCCCGCAAGCGGCACATTGACATAGAAGACGGCTTCCCAGCCGAATGCATCAGTCAGCAATCCGCCTAGCAGCGATCCGATTGTCAGTCCGCTGGCACCGGCGCCCCCCCATACGGCAAGCGCGCGATTCCTGCGCGGCCCCTCCTCAAACAATCGGTTGATGAGCGACAATGTAGCAGGGAACAGAAACGCGGCACCAACGCCTTGAATGGCGCGGGCGATGATAATGACGAGCGAGTTCCAAGCGAGTCCGCCGAGTAAAGACGAAAGCGCGTAGAGGAGCAGAGCGAAAACAAACATGCGCTTATGTCCGAGCAAATCGGCTGCACGTCCCCCAAGTAGCAGGAAGCCTCCGCAAAAAATCGTATACGCGCTTACCACCCACTGCAACGATTGCTTTGAAAACCCGAGCGCATGGCCGATTTCCGGGAGTGCGACGAAAACGATATTGATGTCCAGCGAGTAGATGAGTTGGGCCAAGGCGAGCAGAGCCAGGATCCATCCTAGGGCTCGCTGTTTGACACCTGGTACTTCCGGTGTTGCGGCTTGAATCCGGACTTGCGGATCGGAAGACATTCTGAACCACTCCCACATTTCAAGATATTTTGAAATATTATGAGGCGATTATATTTCAAATAAATTTGAAATGTCAAGGGTGTGGTGATATAATTTTTACATGAGACCAAATGATGAAATGGCGTTAGCCAACGCAGCTAAAGTGCTTAGCGATCCGATTCGGCTAAAAATAATGATGCTTCTCAAAGAGGGCAGGCGTGAGATCTATCAGGCGCCAATCTGTTCGAATTTTGCCAATGCCATCTGCCCGGAAGATCTTAAGCTCGGTTTGGGTGATATTTCGTCGTCAAAACTTTCGTATCATTTAAAGGAGCTAAAGGAAGAAGGATTCATTCAAGAATGTAGGGAGGGAAAGCGGATTTATTATCTCTTGAATCCCGAACGGATTAAAAGTTTAGTCGAATCGTTATACGGGTTGTTCTAGTTTGTTGTTGGTCGGCTTTTGAGGCGTTCTGAGGAGTCGGAGTACCTTGACAAAGCTGGATGTATTCATTAGAGTCCATACGGGAGATGTTTGAAAGGGGCCTCGCGGAACAATGTGGACTTCCTTGTAATGGTTACCTATATCGGATCGTCCGTCTTGGTATTGTGACAATTGGTCACATGCCTCGTTTGCTGTGTCGATCTGCAACCATTCAAGGGACGCGAGAGACTGTTTGAAAAAACCGGTCGCGGATACTTGATGTATCCGTTTTTTTGTTGTTGACCGGAGAAAATACCATCTCCAGTACTCATACAGTTAACTCGCTCCCTCATAAAACGGAGGAATCGAATGAACAAATTACATGGAAAAACTGTGATTGTTACAGGCGCAAGCCGCCCCGGCGGCATTGGGGCTGCCGTGTGCCGCGCGTTAGCCCAAGAAGGCGCAAACGTATTTTTTACGCATTTGTACGATTACGATAAAACCGAGAATCCGGGAGATGCGGATAAGAATTGGCCGGACCTCTTTGTCGGGGAGCTTCGCGCCTATGGTATACGGGCAGCACATATGGAACTGGATTTAACAGATCCGGCGTCCCCTTCCCGACTGCTAGAAGCTGCCCGACTGGCTGTCGGACTGCCGACCATTCTCGTCAACAACGCCGCTTACAGCGTCTCTGCAGATTTTCGACAAATAAACGCTTCGCTGATCGATGCGCACTGTGCCGTGAACATTAAGGTACGTTTATGTTATCAATTGCTCGTATGCTGGAAGCTGAGCAGACCGTAAAGTTCTACCCCTATCTTGAAGCCGAACAATACGGTCGAATCATCAACCTCACATCGGGTCAAGGAAAAGGGCCGATGCCGGGGAATCTCGCTTATGCCGCTACGAAAGGAGCCGTCTCTACTTTCACAGAATGTCTGGCGGTAGAACTGGCACCACTGCACATTACAGTGAATGCGGTTGATCCAGGAGCCACTGATTCCGGTTGGATGCCGGAAGAGGTGAAACGTTCACTGCTGCCACAGTTCCCATGGGCAGGATCGGTCTACCTGAAGATGTAGCTCGTTTAATTGTTTTCTTGGCGAGCGATGATTCCCAATGGATTACCGGACAAATCATCCATTCTAGGGGCGGATTCTAAGTAAGGCAACTTTGCGGAGGCCATTGGAAAAGTAACGACTTTGTGGAGAGATCGGCGGGAGTAGTTAGCAAGTGGCATCGGTAAACAACTTTATTTTCAAGATAAAGCGGTGGATACATCGCGATTATTGAATCATTAAACAACTTTAATTTTATGCCGGCAGTTTGAACGCAACAAAAAAACGCACTAGATCAATAAGTGCGTTAAAGAACGTTATTTTCTCTCACCAGTCGCTTGTCCTACCGTGAGCGGAGCGCTGCCCAATACCGACTCGCCGTTCTTAAACGTGACCGTCCCCGTCGGCGAGGCCGTAACCGGGGAATTCGACGGTTTCGACACGGTCGCGGTAAAGACAACTTCTTGCCCTGCCGAGGCCGGATTCGCACTGCTCGCTAATGCCGTGGAGGTCGTAGCTTTACTTACGGAATAGACCAAGCCGCCTCCCCCGGCAAGCACCATCTGCCCTGGCAGGTCGATATTAATGGCGTGGATCGAGATTCTTCCGAAGCCATGATCGAATTCCGTCCAATTCCGAGCATCGGTCGAATAGAGAATCTGTCCGTACTCGGTGGAGACGACGTAATACCCGCGAGCATAGGTAACGCTGATAATATCGGCCATATCATAACTGAAGCCATAAGCTTCCCAGGTTTCCCCGCCGTCGTCGGAGATCGTGAACGTATTGTTCATCCCGACAGCCATCATCGGGCTGCCGTCGGCCGGGACCGTTACGTCCTCCAAGTGCTGACTCGACCCGGAATCTCTTTGGGTCCACGTAACGCCGTCCGTCGAGGTCGCGATCAGACCGTACTCCCCGACGGCGACCATCGTGGTCCCGTTCGTTCTGATTTTATTGAAACGCTTGTTCTCCAGCGCAGGACCTTGAACCGCAATGTGTTGCCAGGATTCGCCGTCGTCGTTCAGTTTGAAGATTCTACCGAGCTGCGGCATCGTGGCCATCTCGTAGCCTGCCGCATAATAAGACCCGTTGAAGTAAGTCACGCTTGCCATGGACGGCCCATATCCCGGGTAATCGATCTCTTTATCATACGATTCCAATGCCCGCGTGGTCGTATCCCAAAGAAGATAACCTCCCGAACCTGTCATGGAGAGGAAGTTCCCGTTGCCGTCGCCGGCCGTGTCCCTCTGGGTATTGTTACCGTACAGTCGCTTCCAGCTCGATCCGCCATCGTCGGAGTATACCCGGTTGGACCTTCCGGTCAGGTAGAAGATCCCGTCCTCGTAATTAATGTTGGCAAACCCTACGGAGCCGAGGTAATCATGCTTCGTGAGGACGATGCCCTCCAGCGGGTTCGGGCTTGCGTCTGCGCTTGCCGGGGTTCCCGATACTAGTGTGGAAAAGGTGCCGCCGCGAGCAGCGCGGTCAATCGTTTCGTGTGTGTTCGAAACATCGTGATGTCTTCCCCCTGAGGTTCGGTATGAGGTGGTAACAAGTACCTAGGTTGATAGAATACTACATCGGCGCTCGCGGAGCTATATAAATTTAAGTATGCTAACTATCTTCTTAATTACTAGATTAACAACAATGATACTAGCTTCGCTTCCGTTCGAAGGCGGCGACGGCCGTCGCGCACAGCCATGCGAAGGAGACCCAGCTGGAGATCTGGGACGCGCCGCGGAATCGCTCCGCCGACCAGTTCGTGTCGCCGAAGTTCAAGTGTAAGTAGGAGCTCGGGAGGCTGATGCCCTCCGGGTGAGGGATGAGGCTGACGACATAATTGATGCTTGAGATGCAGCGTGACGAACAGCGAGAACAGCATCGGGACGAGCAGGCGGCGGAACAAGCTTACGCGGGATTTTCTGGCGACGAGCAGATAGACCACAACCAGTAGAAGCGCAATCGGCAGCAACGTCATGGCAAGAGCTCCAGGGCGATACAGGATATGGAAAATTGTCTCAAACCCGCGGGCGATCGTCAACGGAGTTCATCGGGTATCCTCTTTCGAACTTGGATGTGGCAGGAATGATGAAGGAACGGTAGACTTGGGGGAATGGAACATTTTCGAGAGGGAGGGGATTGGTTTCATGGCGGTTCGGTGGGATGTAGGCAGTGGAACAAGTCCATGGCGATAGATCGGCCCGTTACGGTGGAATGCCTCGTTGCGGGAATTTCATACATATCAAGCAATAGGTGTCATGTAGAGAAACAAGATGACCGTGGAGAGGAAGAACCAGACGAATGAGTGACAAACCGAAACAACAACATACTGCGAACCTTGGAGACGCCGCGAAAGCGACGGTGTTTCCGATCCTTTTTGCCGTCAGTGTCGTACATCTGTTGAACGACACGATGCAATCGACGGTGTCTTCTATTTTCCCGATCCTACGGGATGAGCTCAACCTGAGTTATGCGCAGATCGGCATGATCACCCTGGCGATGAACTTGACCGCCTCGCTCCTGCAGCCGTTGATCGGCCTCTTCGCCGACAAGCGTCCGCTGCCGATCATCTTGCCTGTGGGCGTATGCTTCACCCTTGCAGGGATTATTACGCTCGCCTTGGCGCCGACGTATGCCCTGATCTTGCTGGCGGTGACGATGATGGGCATCGGATCGGCCATCTTTCACCCGGAATCGTCAAGAGTCGCCTATCTAGCAGCGGGGAAACGACGAGGGCTTGCCCAATCGATCTTCCAGGTCGGGGGCAATTTCGGAAGTTCGCTCGGGCCGATCATGACGGCGGTGCTCTTCGTCCATGTCGGGCAATTGGGCGTCATCTGGTTCGCCTTCGCTGCGGTTGCCGGCATCGCGATCCAAACCTATGTGGCTCGGTGGTACGGCAAGAAGGTCACGCAGCTCGAGGAGGAGAAGAAGCGCAAGGCGGCGGCGAGCCCGAGCCGGCTTGCGGCGCGCCCGCTCACCCGGGGGCGCATCGCGTGGGCGATGACGATCCTGATCCTCCTCGTCATGTCCAAGAACGTGTACATTGCAAGCATGTCGAGCTACTTCACGTTCCACTTGATCGACGGATTCGGCTTGTCCATCGCTAATGCGCAATGGTTCCTATTCGCCTTCCTTGCCGCCTCGGCGGTCGGGACGTTCGTCGGCGGGCCGATGGCGGATCGTTTCGGCCGACGCAACATTATTTGGGCGTCCGTGCTCGGGACGGCTCCGTTTTCGATCCTGCTGCCCTTCGCCAATTTATTTTGGACGGGGGTGCTTGCCGTCTTCGCCGGGTTTATTTTGTCGTCGGCCTTCTCCATTATCGTCGTCTATGCGCAGGAGCTCGTGCCGGGCAAGGTCGGCTTCGTCGCCGGACTGTTCTTCGGCCTTGCCTTCGGGATGGGCGCGCTCGGCGCGGCGACGCTCGGATGGTTGGCCGACATGACAAGCATAACGCTGGTCATGGTCATTTCCGGATTCCTTCCTCTATTCGGCGTGCTGACGGCTTGGCTTCCGAAGGATGATCAATTGCGGGGATAGGGGCTGCGGATTCAGATCGTTCGCCAAGGACGAATGGAACAATTGTATGGAGGATCTGCCGGGGTTCGGCGGGTCCTCCTTTTTTGACGCTGCGGCGGTTGGCGGGGAGGAGCCTCTCCGGGATCCTTTTCCGAGGTGATTGCTTTATTCGGGGGGAGAAACACAGGTTCGCTGACGAACGGTTGTCACGTCGACATGTTACGGTAGAGCCAAATTTCTACTAGAATTCTAGTGCTTTAGGGGGTACACTAGGGGTGGGAATAATTTACTAGATTAACAGTCGTATACGGTTACGATAGATGGCGGGGAGAGAGAGCAACGGCACGCACATATCGCGCCGAAGGGCGGCAATTGGCGTATTTCTTGCGAGGGATCATAGTTATGGCGGCGCTCGGGTTGTATTATTTTTTTCCTAAGATGCATTTCGGCGTGTTCTTAGGCTTGTTGATCGGCGGCGTGATCGTCGGGGAGATCGCGGGCGCTGCCTGGACCCGGAAGTGCCGGGCGGAGAAGAAGCCGCGAAGCAAGTCGGCGGCGCCTCGGAAGGCGGCCTCCGCGGCGAAGCGCGCATCGATTGCGGTTCGGTCGGACGAAGAAATTCTCGGCAGCGGCCTCGATCGGTTATCCGGCCCGGAGTTCGAGCGGCTGCTCGCACTCTATTTTCGCGATCAGGGGTATACCGTGCATGAAGTGGGCGTCGGCGGCAACGACGGCGGCGTCGACTTGGTCATCGTCGATCGACGCGGAGAGAAGACGGCCGTCCAAGCCAAATGTTACGCCGACGGCAACATGGTGCCCGTCCAGACCGTACGCGAGCTCGTCGGGGCGAAGCGGAATCACGACTGCATTCTGGCGTTGCTGATCACCACGTCCGATCTGACGGGACCGGCCAAGAAGGAAGCGGACGACCGCAAGGTAGAGTACTGGCACGGCGGCATCGTCGAACAGAAACTAAGAGCCTGGGGAAAATGGTCCCCCGGTTCGCCGCGCAACGCCAAACCTCGCTCGGCGGCTCCGGCTCCCGTTCGTTCGGCGGCTCAGGCGAAGCGGGAAGTCGCCGCCGGCTCGGCGGTCGCTTGCCGGTGCGGCGCGCCGATGGTGAAGCGGAAAGGCAAGGACGGCACGCTGTTCTGGGGCTGCTCGACCTTCCCGGCGTGCCGGCATACGAAGACGTTATGATGGGGTGAGACCGAATGAAGTCGGCGAAAGCGGTTGTCTACTTATTGTTGCTGCTCATGTTCGTGCTAATAGGCGGGGCGGCTTATATTTACTTTGTAATGGGAAATGTGTTTCGTAATGCTCTAGAAGGGTTCATGTAAGGGAAAGATCAGGTTGCAAAAAGGAGGCTCCCCGCATGTCGCTAACGCTAGGCATCTATGAGCAAGTCGTCAACGAGCTGGTCGCGGCGGAGCTGCGCGGGCTGAGTGAGGCGTGGGAGCCACAGCTGCGTCCGCTCAACGGGGCGGAGTCGGCGAAAGTGCTCGGCGCGTACATGGGACGCCTGCTGACGCAGGTGCTGGAATACATAGATAGTAAGGAAGAGCGGCGAGTGGCGGATCGGGTGGCGTTTTGTAATGAAGTCATTCGCCATATCGCTAGGTTGCTCGAGGACGGCGAAGCGTTCGGCGGGAGGCTCGATCCGGCGCTGACGGCGCAGGTGCGCGGGGCGCTGATCGGCGCGGAGGCGCAGCAGCTGCTCGGGGTGGCGGAGCGCGCGCGGAAGCGGCCGGCAGTGCGTCCCGCGACGTCGCTTGCGGCGAGCACGCTGTTTACCGGCGATGCGCATGAGCCGAACATGATCGCCGAGCTGCGCAAGGAGATCGCCACGAGCGACCGGATCGACTTCCTCGTGTCGTTCGTGAAGTTCAGCGGGCTCCACCTGCTGCTCGAGGAGCTGCGGGCGTTCGCGGCGCGCGGCGGCGTGCTACGGGTCATCACGACGAGCTACATGGGCGCGACAGACCCGAAGGCGGTCGAAGAGCTGGCGAAGCTGCCGGGCGCAGAGATCAAGATTTCGTACGATACGAAGTCGACCCGCCACCATGCCAAATCGTACGTCTTCTGGCGCAACACCGGCTTCCATACGCTGTACATCGGCTCGTCGAATCTGTCCGAGTCGGCGATGACGCACGGCCTCGAGTGGAACGTGAAGCTGTCGCAGCAGGACGCGCCGGACATCGTGCGCAAGGTCGAGGTGACGTTCGAGCATTATTGGAACCATGCGGAATTCGTCACCTACGTGCCGCAGCTGCACGCCTCGACGCTCCGACGCGCGCTGCTCGCCGAGCGGACGCGAGGGGGCGAGGGGGAGCGGCGGCGGGTCATTTTCGAGATAGAGCCCTACTACTACCAACAAGAATACTAGATAAGCTGCAGGCGGAGCGGGACATCCACGGTCACATGCGCAACCTCGTCGTCGCGGCGACGGGCACGGGAAAGACGGTCGTCTCCGCGTTCGACTACCGCCGGTTCCGGCAATCGCGGCCCGGACGTCCGAGCCGGCTGCTGTTCGTGGCGCATCGCAAGGAGATTCTGAGCCAGAGCTTGGACACCTTCCGCACGATTCTGCGCGACCTGAACTTCGGCGACCTGCTCGTCGGCGGCGTCACGCCCGCGAGCCTTGACCATCTGTTCGTGTCGATCCAGTCGTTCCACTCGCAGGAGCTGATGGCGCGCACTTCGCCCGACTTCTACGACTACATCGTCGTCGACGAGTTCCATCACGCGGCGGCTCCGACGTATCAAGAGCTACTCGGCTATTACCAGCCGACGGTGCTGCTCGGGCTAACGGCGACGCCGGAGCGGGCGGACTGGAAGAGCGTGCATACCGAATACTTTGGCGGGCGCATCGCGGCGGAGATTCGGCTGTACGAGGCGATCGAGCGGAAGCTGCTGACGCCGTTCCATTACTTCGGGGTGACCGACAGCGTCGATCTGCGCGAGGTACGGTGGGAGAACGGGAAGTACGTCCAAGCCGATCTCGAAAATGTCTACGTCCTCGACCACAAACGCGCCCGCGATCGCGCGCGGTACATCCTCGAGGCCGTGGAGCGGTACTGCACCGACGTGCGGGACGTCGTCGGCATTGGCTTCTGCGTGTCGAAGGCGCACGCGGCGTTCATGGCGGAGCAGTTCAACGCGATGGGCGTGCCGTCGGACTTCCTCGTGGCCGAGTCGGGCGACGACGTGCGCGACACCGTGATGCGACGCCTCGTCACGAAGGAGATCAACTTCATCTTCGTCGTCGACATCTACAATGAAGGCGTCGACATTCCGGAGGTCAACACCGTGCTGTTCCTGCGGCCGGCAGAGAGCTTGACCGTCTACCTGCAGCAGCTCGGGCGGGGCCTCAGGCTGTGCGAAGGCAAAGACGCGCGCTCGACTTCGTCGGCCATGCGCGGCGCGAGTACAACTTCGAGGACCGCTTCAAGGCGCTGCTGCCGCGGAACCGGCGGTCGGTGGTGAAGGAGATGGAGCATCATTTCTCGAATGTGCCCCGGGGTTGCTCCATCGTGCTCGAGCGCCAGGCGCAGGAGATTGTGCTGAACCATATCAAGAGTTCGATTAACAACATTCGTAATCTGCGGCGCAAGGTGCGGGACTTCTTCACCTCGCAGCCGGACGCGCCAATCGGGCGATTCTTCGAGGACCAGCACGTCGAGCCGGTGGAATTGTGTGGACGGACGCCGAAGGTGACCGTACTCGGGATAGGTGTTGCAGAATCCGTAGTATCCTACGAGGGTGCTCTCGACGCGGAGAGGGAACGCTGCTGTCGAGAGGTCTGGAGCGGCTGTCGTTTAGCAACTCCACGCGGTTCTTGGGTTGCGGCGATGCATTTTGTTGAAGCGGTCCGTGAGGGGCACGGTAAACGGCTAGCTGGCTTGTTCATTGAAGAACAGACGCTACTCGTCATGCTGTGATACACGTTTTGGGACGTAGACTTCACCGAGGAGAAGGCTGCGTCGTTCGATAGCGTGGAGGCTGCGTTATGGTGGCTCGTCCAACACCCGCTCGTTTGCAGAGAGCTTCGAGACATGTTGAACTACCGATACGAGCAAATTGACCTCGTCGGTCGTCCGATCACGGAGCTTGGCGACGACGTTCCGCTTGGTCTGCACTGTAACTACACGATTTGTCAGGTGCTGGCGGCATTAGGCAAACACAAGGCGTGGCGACTTCCAAGAGGGCGTACATTATATGAAGGAACGGAATTTGGACGTCTCCCGAGATGGACTACTCCCCGACGACGATATACTACGACTACGCCCTACACTCCACCACAAAACCTTGTAGATATGGATTTGATAATTCTATTGGATTTTATTTGATAATGTTATCCTCCAAGAATCCCATCGTGGTCACTTTATAGAATATCAAGTGGTATTGAGTGCATATTTTTGGGCAAATATCTTTTGTTTTTGGGCTCGCCCTCATTCCGTTGCCTATTTAATCATAGACGCCTAACGTATCATAACTATTGCCGCTCCTCAATAAGCTATGATCCTCACGACCCTGGCTTTTAAAATTCCATCTTCATCGGTTGCAACATATAGAGCTGCTTATCATTAGAAAGGAGTTTCATCAATTTATGTCAAAAGATCACGTACTCGTCATTACCGTGAGAAGGAATTTTCAAATTTTCATAAAAAAATTTATGACATAAAACAAGTTGAACCATACTGTATCTATACCAAGTATTAGAAAGCAGGTATAAAAAATGAGCCTATTTGACACCATTCCCGGAAGCTTTTTTTCCGTACTTGCATCTGGAAACAAAGAAATATACCTTGATGCGATTATACTCTTACATCAGATGTTTAAATACGAACTCAATATACGCGTGGATGACTATATTACTTCTTTAATTGCACAGATTGAAGGCAAGGCCTTTACACCCGAAGTAGATGACGATGCCACGGAGGGCAGTTTAACACCAAATGTTAAGGCGCGTTTGATCTTGTCTCGACTGGTAAAAACGGGCTGGGTTGATAAAGAGTTTCTGGACGGTTCGTTCATTGAAATAATTACACCGCGGGATTACGCCATTCAAGTAATGAAGCTCTTAAGTGAACTGAACGATCACACGTTGCACGAGTATAACTCTCTCGTTTTTGCCACGTATTCCAGTCTCAAACAAGCAAAAAATGAACACCGAGGACAAATGTACGAGGCGGTTTTATCGGCGAAGGCAAACACAGAACGTCTTACATACGAGTTAAAAGGTCTCTATCATGGTATTCGAAGTTATTTGCGACGGATCCAAGAGCAGAGCGACGTGAATTTACTCCTGAAAAATCATTTCGAAGAATATAAACGAATGTCGGACCGCATCTATCATCCTATTAAAACGATGGATTCCATTCATCGATATATGACGCCTATTCAAGAAATTTTGTCAGATGTTCTTGCGGATGAGGACATTATGGATAGCATGCGTTCAAGAGCAATGACTATACGAAGGTATGAAAGTCACGAAGAAGCTAATAAGGAGATTATATCTTTGATTGATTATGTATTGGATGTATATCAGTCTGTAGGCGGTATCGTAAACGAAATCGATAGAAAGCACAGTACCTATACCAAAAGCTCCATAGACAAAATCCAGTACTTGATGACTGCCGACCAAAGTATCAAGGGGAAACTAGTTGAATTGTTGAAGGCGTATGCACAATCCACGGACACAGTACGAAGTGAAATTGGCGAGATGCTTGAAAGAAATGTTCGAGTCAATCGTCAAGAATTTTTAGATGGAAAATCTCTTTATCATAAAAATGTTCGCAGTCGAAGAGTCAATGCAAACCCTCTAGAAATATCAGATAATCAAACGTTTTCCGATTCGGCAATGGACGGCATGTTGCAACATATTAAAAAGGGTTATCCTGTGGCGAGAATACGAGCCTATGTAGACAGCCTATTTGCTTCGGGAAACAATGAAGTCAGTAGTGAAACGATCCCAGTTGACAACGATACAGATTTTATTTTACTGATTTTAGCTATTGTCCGCGCTAATGAACGTGGTATGGCTTATAAGGTTCATATGAAGGAAGGACGCCATGAGAGAAATGGATACAGCATTCCGAATCTGATAATAAGCAGAAAGGAGGCAAAGCATCATGTGGAGCGAGAAATATGAAGCACTTACCAGTTACGAGAAGGGCGAGTTTAGACGTCTTGCGAATTATCTGCTATCCCACACCTATATGGTGCGATATGAATATCAGCCATCGCAGCAAATGACACTGCCTAGCTATGATTACCAGAATGCGTCACGTTTGTTCGGAGTCTTACGGGATTATTTTGCAGTTACGGGTTGGCGGCTTGAGAAAGACGACCATTACGGCATTATGTCCTTAATCAACATTTACGACCACAATCGCTTAAGAATCGATCGATTCACTACACTTTTTCTATATACATGTCGTCTCATATATGAGGAAGAACGAGAACAAGCGAGCAGTTTCCACACTGTGAAAACGGAAACTCAGGCGGTCGTAGAGAAAATGCAGATGCTGGGGCTTCTGGAAAAAGGGAAAACGACTCAAAAAGAACGTATTGATGCTCAGAGGACACTTGCTCATTATAACATAATACAAAAGATGGATACTTCTGCATGGAACAGCGAAGGCAACCAAATTCTCATTCTTCCATCCATTTTGTCTATTGTCTCTAATCAGGGAGTCAATGATATGATGGCAGAATTAGAGGAACTTCGCAAAGATGATGTCGACAAGACGGAGACGGGACAGGAGGATGCGGAATGAAAAGGATGACTAAACTACTGCTGATTCATTGGCACTATTTCGTACATGAACTGATCGAGTTCGAAAAAGTGAATTTTCTGACCGGCAAAAATGCCTCTGGAAAATCGACAATCATGGATGCGCTTCAGTTATTGCTATTGGCCGATACGAGTGGCAGTTTCTTTAACAAAGCTGCTAGCGGACGCGGGAATCGAACTTTGAGCGGGTATTTACGTGGCGAATTGGGGGATGATGAGAACTCTGGTTTCAAATACCTACGAGACGGTCGTTTTACAAGTTATATTGCAATAGAGTTTTATGATGAGGAAAAGAAGAAATATTTTACTGCTGGGTGTTGCTTTGATACCTACTCGGAAAATGACATGCAAAAACTGTTCTTCCGATTTGATGGATCCATACCGTCCAATGCACTCGTCGTTAACCGAAAACCGATGGATATTACAGCTCTTAGGACTTATATCAAGGAAAAATATACAGGACATAGCTATACCACTGATGTAAACCGGGACTTCAGGAATGATCTGTATGGAAAACTAGGTGGATTGCGTGATCGCTTCGGGCAACTGTTGAAAAAAGCTGTTTCGTTTAATCCGGATGTGGACATCCAGCAGTTTATTTCCGAATTCGTATGCGATACGCAGCAAACCGTCGATGTCAGCCGTATGCAAGAGAATATTAGAAGTTATAAAAGATTGGAACAAGAAGCCGATGTACTTAAAGATCGTATTGCCTTGCTTGATCAAATTGTTACTGCTCATCAAAGTTTTGTAACTCACCAACAAAATGAAATGCTCTATTCTTATTTAGTTGACCGTGCTCGGGCTGATATCAAAATGATGGCCCTTGAAGTTGAAAAGAATAAAGCAGCAGAATATACAGCGCAGGTTTTCGCTCTGAACGGTACATTGGAAGCGGAAAATGAACGGCAAATATTAATGCAGGAAAAACGTGATATTTTACAAGCACAATATCTAAATAATGAGCAGACTCAAACCTTGAAACATCTTCAGGCGCAGATTGAAGAAAAAGAACTACGAAAAGACGAACTACAGAATGAATATGACAGGACCTCGGCAATGCTTGCAAAATGCGTGGCGTCGTGGCGTATAAATTTGAGTGGAATGATTCGGAAGATAGATGAAATCGATATTTCTTCTCTGAACCCTTTATTGACTACTCGTATTCATGATTTGGTTGCTGAAGTACAAGAATTCTTTGTCAATTTTGAAACAATCGGCAATAGTGATGCTGAAGCTATTTTGTCAGTTGGTGAGGAAGGGCTTATCCATATCGCAGAAGCTGCGGATGCAATGCGAATAGAGTCCGGTGGACTCGTTTCCCGTTTTTCCGAAGAACAGCAGAAGATTGCTGATGAACGAAAAATGTTACAGACAGAGCTGCAATCCCTTGAGAGCGGCGTGTATCGCTTCCCGCAGGATGTTTTGGATCTCAAGGAAGCGGTATCAGGGCGATTACGTGCTAAAACGGGGACAACTGTCAAAGTCGTCATCGTGGCGGAAGCGGCGGAAATAAGGAATAATCGCTGGCGTAATGTCATCGAAGGGTACCTACATACGCAAAAATTTTATCTCATTATCCCTCCTGAACATTTCGACACTGCGCTGCATGTGTATGACGAAATCAAACGAAAGCGTAGTATTTATGGAACCGGTATTGTAGATATTGAAAGTATTAAGAAATTAAAACCTACTGCGGACCCCGGTAGTTTAGCAGAAGAACTAGACAC
The DNA here is from genome assembly GCF_031177825.1 of Paenibacillus sp. Taxonomy (GTDB): domain Bacteria; phylum Bacillota; class Bacilli; order Paenibacillales; family YIM-B00363; genus Paenibacillus_AE. The sequence goes on from NZ_JAPSKE010000006.1 coordinate 64,218, forward strand.
CAATGATGCAAATGTACGACTATTTTTGGATTATACTCTCGGCCGCGTGAAAAAGTGTGACCGTGTCGGTGACTTGCGTCGGCATCGAACATCAATTACTGACGAAGGGATGATATATCAGAATTTCGTTGTAAGAGCTATGAATCCGGAAAGATGGGCGAAACCAGCCATAGGTCAAGGCGCGATTCGGCAGCGTTTGGAAGATGTGAGAAGAGAGATTGCAAGACTAACCGATAAAATAGGCGTCTGCTCTTCCATCAAGACTGCCTTCCAACTGGGGAGCAGCCTAATTTCCATGAGTATATCAGAAGTCGGACAAATAGTATCAGCCGCGAAAAACGTCGGGATGATTCCGGAGATTGAGCGGGATATTACTCAGTTGAAGCACGATTTGAAGTCCGTTGATAAGAGCGTTATTGAAGCCCTACAGGAGCGTATTCGGAGCTTAGATCAAATGTTGAATACGTTGCGTGAACAAATTGACCGATATAAAGACCAGTGCAGCACCATCAAAGAACGCTTGCGAGTATGTCAGGACGAGATGATACCGAAATTGTCCGAAGAACTCTATGCCATGGAGAAGCAGTTATTCGAACATTTCGATACGGAATGGCTGGGAAATACCGGGAAACAGAGATATGAACGTGAGTTACTTAGTAGAGGCAGCGCTGTCGATATTGAAAGGGCTTTTCCGCGAGAGCTCAGCCGCTCAACAAACGCCAGAACTGCGATGTGGGACGAGTTGCGAAACTTGCGTCGACAATACAACGAAAAATATCTTATGGGTTACGATATTAATGCCATGCATAATGAAACTTACGACAACGCGTGGCTCGAGCTTAGCGATAATAAGCTCCCGGAGTATCTGTCAAGTATCGAGGACACACGAAACAAAGCCTTTGAGCAGTTTCAGGAGGATTTTTTAAGCCGCTTGCAAAACAACATTAATGACGCCAAAAGACAAATCGACGGACTCAATAATGCTTTAGGTGGAAGTTCCTTTGGTGAGGATACTTATCGATTTCGGATTATTCCCAAGCCTGAATATAAGCGGTATTATGATATGATCGTTGATCCAATGCTGCTAGAGGGTGGATACAATCTATTGTCCGATCAGTTTAATACAAAATATAAGGACGAGATAGCAGAACTATTCGCCATCATAACGAATGAAGGAACTGGATCCAAATCACAGGAACGCGAAGATTATGAAAAACGTGTTCAAGCCTTTACAGATTATCGCACATACCTGTCATTCGATTTGGAGGTTATGAATAGTGAGGGCGAATCGCAGCGTCTTTCGAAAACGCTAGGTAAAAAGTCGGGCGGCGAAACACAGACGCCATTTTATATAGCTGTATTGGCATCATTTGCTCAATTATATCGGGTTGGTAGGGATAAGATTGCGAACACATCTCGCATAATCTTGTTTGATGAAGCTTTTTCTAAAATGGACGGCGAGCGCATCGTGCGTAGCGTTGAACTATTGCGACAATTCAATTTTCAAGTGGTGCTTTCTGCGCCACCCGATAAAATAGGAGATATAGCCACTCTCGTTGACAGGAACCTACTTGTGTTACGTGAAGGCAAGCTGGCATGTGTTCGCAGCTTTGATCCTAGGAAGCTAGAGGACCTAGAGTATGAATGAACGGTATAGGCACCAGCTAATAGCAGCATTACTAGACAAATACGAACGCAGTAGTTATTTTTCTGAGAGGAAACGGCCTTCCCGCCGAATCATGTTGAAATTATACGATGGTGGGCAGACGGATTTCCCCCAATATGATATTGAACAGTTTGAAAAACGTACGAGGATTAATAATGCGGTACTGTCATTGAATGAGGAGCAGCTCGTTTCCTATCAGTGGATGCTGGGAGAAGAAAACCACATCATTGCAAAAGTTTGGCTGAATATTGAAAATTTATCCGCAGCATATGCCCTGATCGAAAGAAAGCCAAAGGGTGATGAAATAGACGATGTGTGCCTTGAACTATTGGATGCCATGGAAATTGTCCAAAATGACTGGGCCAAGCAGTTCCTAGCCGATGCTTATGAAACTATTTCTATCAGACGCTCAATTGGAATCAGGCTGCCCGCGGACAAAAAAGAGCGCACAGATCTCATTCGTGCAATATGTTTTATTGAACAATTGGGCGAGGTAGAAATACTGGAACGCGTTTTTTCGATACAATGTTTCGGTGATTCGAAAAGATTTGAGAAAACGGTTAAAACTCGGCTGCTTGGCATATTGTCAAAATACTTGGATTCCGTAGATGAATCTGAAGATGGACTTCTTAGACAAATAGGAATTTCTAAGTATCCCGAGCAAATGGAGTTTTGTGGACATGTCATCATCATTTTTGGTAATGAAGCCGTAGATTTTTCACCGTTAACTTTTGGTATTACTGTGAGTACAACAGATTTCGAAAGAGGACACCTAAAAGTTTCTCCTGAAATAAAAAGTGTGATCACTATCGAAAATCGTGCCAACTACATTGAGTACATCTATAAGCAAAAAAGTGAACATGAACTGGTTGTATTCCACGGAGGGCAATTCAGTCCGGCAAAGAGGAAATTTTTACAACGCATTGCGAATACCATACCAGACACGTGCAACTGGTATCATTGGAGCGACATCGATTACGGAGGATTTTCCATTTTAGCAAGATTGAGGAGGGAAGTTAAGGAAAATGTCATTCCTTACCGAATGAATAAGTCGGAATTGATAAAATATTCTTCTTTGACAGCATCAGTAATGCCAAAGTATCTTGAGAAACTTGACAGCTTGAAGTTACGAAAAGAACTTGAGGATTGTCAAGACTGCATTAGTTACATGATTGAAAAACGTATTAAACTGGAGCAGGAAGCAATGTTGACAGACCAAAGGTTATATTAATTGCTTGCGGCAGCCGGTTATGTTGTTCACGCAGTAGATCGGGTGGTGGATCCGGCTGTCGGAGCAAAAGTCGTTCTGCGCGGTAATTGACATGATCGGGAACTATCACAACGTGTATGTGAAGTTATAGCTGCTCGCAGAGCTGAGGGTGACGAGAGGAATTTTACAGTGTTTCCGTCCACGCTGTCCGGATGTGTTCTGGGGTTGGAGACCGCAGTGGGGAGCCGGAAACGGATGCCGCTGTAAGTTCGGCTGCAACGGGCGTTCCTCGATCTTCGCAATGAATTGCAGCGGATTCCAACTGGAGCTTATTCTGTACGGTCTGGGAAACCATCGAGGGAGATGCAAACGTTCGGGTCTTACACGTGCTTTTTATAGTAGGCGGGCAATCTAACGCGGAATAGTTGGTGATGTATGAATCGACTGAAAGGGCTAACAAGCAGTTGTGTTGAACAAAGGTATGCTAGAGTTCGCTGAGAAATTGACAACTTGGCTAGTGACAATGCGAAAAATTAATTAATCTCATATATACCTTAAATTATAGAGGAACCGAAACCACTTTGTCGAATTGTGTTAGGTGATTAACTATTCCTAACAACTATGGCTACAAGGTGGTTTTCTTATGTCCTTGCCGAAAGAGCTTTCCAACATATTTACATCAAGACAAAAATCCTACAAGATGGTCCTTGTCCTTTCACTTCTCATTGAAATGAACATTTCCGGTAAAAGAGAAGTTTCCTTTGTGAACGTCAGAGAAAGGTTTCTTTCTCATTTCAAGGAGCGAGAAGAATCAGGAAGACCAGTTGATCAGCCTCCGAATGGTTTTCAACAATGGGTAAGTATGTCGCCTTCCCAGGTACAACATATCATTATTACACCAATAAATGCACTATCTGAGATAATTGAGTATATTCCCGGAACCCAGACGATTGGATTTAATCGTGAACTTTACGAAAGCTGGGATAACGATGTGATCATTGAATTAAGTGATTATGCCAATCACGAACTTGAACGTTACTATCAAAGTCATGACCCAGGTGAAGGAACTTATTCAATTAGGGATGCCTTAACAAGAATATTAACAAGTTACGAGAAAGAGAAGAGAGAACCATTTAAAAACAACGAGTTTGGGGCGTTTGTCCGGAGGGAAGTACCAAATGGTCTGAGGTCGCTACCGTTTATTCATGATAATCTTCAAGTACAGGCCTCGGTTGGACAAGGAAATTGGGTAACGGTTCCTTGGATTGCTATCATGGACCGTAGAATTACGACTTCTACTCAACGAGGAGAGTATATTGTTTACCTCTTTGTCGAGGATATGAGTTCGGTTTATTTGACATTGGCACAAGGGGTTACAGAGCCGCAGAAAAGTAAAAGCAAAACAGAAGCCTACCGGTATTTGAGAGATAAGGCCAGAGAGTTGCGAGAGCTGCTTCCCCTTGAGGGTTTACACAAGGATGACCAAATCCACCTGGCTTCGGGCGGGTTAGGAAGAGATTATCAGGTATCAACGGTGGCTTATTATAAATATGAACGTGACCATATCCCGGATGACGTCCAACTGGAAAATGACCTGAAAAATCTTGTCGATAATTACAGTCTGTATGTGGACCACGTACTGAACAGCAAATCTGGCAATGATTTCGTTAAACCTGCGTTTCCATACACGATAGCCAGGTTACATATGTTCCAAGGGATTTTAAAATATTTGTCCGATCGCTCAGAAGTACTCATCGAGGAACTAGTTAAAAACCAAGATACTGTACTTAAGTCGGGAGATGAAGCAAAGCACCCGAAGGAACGAGTCACTCACTTAGGACGTGCACTTCAAGAATTTGGGTTTATCACCATATCGGAAATATCGTTCCAATTAACTGATGTCGGAAATATATATACATCAGTATTTTTGGCGGATCCGTGGAAATTAAGTGGAAATCAAATAGAGCTTTTTCGGAATCAGATCAAAGCTTATCAAAGTCGATTAACGGAAAGTGTAAAACGTGCGATAGAGATTGTAAAAGAACTGAGTGAATTTACCTTAGAGGAGTTTACGTTCCCTTTTATTACTGCACTTGGTATGGCCGGTCAATGGAATGAAGTGACCCAGCGGAATCGTTCCATCTTTATGTTGAACTGGTTGGAGGACCTTCATTTTATTAAGAAAGAAGGTCGAAATTACTATTGGCTAAACGATCAAGAGGAGGGGGTTGTGTTGGAGTTAACGGTAGGTGAGAGACTGCAACGAATCAACGCCTTTATCAAAAGTAAGGGTTTCAATTACCCAACGAATATGATCGAGAACTTCTACCTCTCCCTGAAGACGAAACCGTTTACCATTCTTGCAGGCATATCGGGTACGGGCAAGACGAAGCTGATCAAGCTGTTCGCTGAGGCTGTTGGAGCTACGGAGGAAAATGGACAATTCGTACTGATCCCAGTCCGACCGGACTGGAGCGACCCCGCCGATCTGATTGGCTATACAGACTTGAGCATGACTTTCCGACCGGGGAAACTGACTGAATTAATTCTCCGTGCAAGTGAACCTGAGAACAAGGAAAAGCCGTATTTTCTCTGTTTGGATGAGATGAACTTAGCGCGTGTTGAGCATTATTTCAGCGACATCCTATCCATTCTCGAAACGCAACGTTGGAAGGACGGTCGTATTGTAACCGACACCGTCGTTTCGAAGGATCTTCTGGCAAGCTCTCTGAATGGCGCTGGCGAAACATTTTCGGACCTAATGATTCCTGAAAATCTCTTTATCGTAGGCACCGTCAATATGGACGAGACGACGCATCCGTTCAGCAAGAAGGTATTGGACCGGGCGAATACAATCGAGTTCAACTTCATTCAGCTTGCTTCTTTCCCGGACTTCGAGCTTACAACGAGCTCTAGCCCTGTCCCGCAGCCGTCAGCATTCCTTAGAAGCGACTTTCTACAGCTCATCGATGCATACGCGGAGCACAAAGCGCTGATTCAGAATACAACGGAAACTTTAGTCGGAATCAATGAGATCTTAGAGGAGATTAATGCGCATGTCGGTTTTCGGGTGAGGGATGCGATATGTTACTATCTCATCTACAACGATAAGTTCCAGCTGATGCCGGAAAACGATGCGCTTGACTTCCAAATCCTGCAGAAGATCCTTCCACGTATTCAGGGGACAGGTCAATCCGTGTTGAGGGTGTTGTTGGGGCTGCTGCGGATCTGCACGGATCAGAAGAAGTCACTCGAAGACATGCTGATGGAACCCGAGCAGTACTATCAGCAATGGCTTAAGGGCTCTTCGACTACGAAGGCTATCTACCCTCAGAGTGCTAGGAAAATCGCCTACATGATTCGGAGGCTTGAAGAGCATGGATTCACTTCCTTCTGGGTCTCGTGATCAACCGAAGCATCTTGTGAAGATCGAGACGAATCTATTCGATTTCTATATTACCGGCAAACCCGTGCATCCAACTGTGGAGGCGTTCCAGCTACACCGGACGGTGTCTGGCGTGTGGGAGCCGTGTCATTTTCAGGTGAAAAAGGGTCTCCCGGATCTCGACATTGAACAGCTTGAGGTGTATTCCGTCGAAACCGGTGGGATGGTCGATGGGTTTCTCGAGAAGGTGCCTCCGCTGTTCTATGAGACGCAACATTATCAAATCATCATCGAGAGCAAGTGTGATCGGGAGATCATTTTCCATCATGAAAATAGTTATATTCGACAAGCCGTCAAGAAGCATGGGAAGAACGTCGCCGCGGGGATGATCAGCTTCCAGAATGAGGTGGGCTTCACGGATTTTCAAATCCGGGTGGATGGGAGCCCCGCATTAACTGTGGAAATCGAAGTGTTCCCGACGAAGCTGGATTATCGGAAGGATTACCAACTGCTGTTGGAGGATGTGAACCGGCAGATCTATAACTTAACCTTCGACTTCTTGCGGAAGACGTACCATCTCACGGCGTTGAAAGAGACCGCCTCGCAAAGCTTAACGGAATTCTTCACGCTGATTTCGCATGTGTTCGGGCAGTTGGTGAAGGCGTATGATCTCATCCAGACCGCTCCTTACCATAACTTAACGAAGGATGTCCATGTGAAGAATAGCGCTCAGGCTAAGCGTCCCGGGCGTAATAACATCACATTCTTGCAACGAAATACGCATCTCTTGGCGGAGTCGCCAGCGAATGGGTTCATTCATAGTGGCGGGAAAATGTATCTCCCAACGAAGCTGTTGGAGACGAAACGGGTCGTCAATTACGATACGAACGAGAATCGTTTCTTGAAGTGGGTGCTGGAGCGGATCCAGGGGAAGTTGCAAAGTATTGAATCGGAGATCAAGCGGAGGGAAAAGAACAAGGATCTTACGGCGCTGAAGCCCCTGTCTTCCATGCGATCGCAGATTCGGCAGCTGTTGCAGGCGGATTACCTTAGGGATGTCGGTTCGATTCGTAATGTTACGATTTCCTTAGTGCTGCAGATGGCCCCTGGGTATAAGGATGTTTATCGGCTCTACCTCATTCTGATGAAGGGGCTGTCGATTCAAGGGGAGCTCTATCAGATTTCGATGAAGGATCTTGCCCAGCTGTATGAGTATTGGTGTTTCTTGAAGCTTAACGATTTGCTGGGGAAAAAGTATCGGTTGGTGAGCCAAGATGTCGTTCGGGTGAACCGCGGTGGGTTGTTCGTCACGCTGGATAAGACCCGGAAGGCTACGATGCAGTATGTGAACCCGGCCAACGGGGAGAGGTTTACTTTGTTTTACAACCGTATGCCGGAGGATCAACAGTTTCCCACGCTGGCACAGGTGCCGGATAACGTCCTGACCTTGTGGAAGAAGGACACGGATCATGAGCCGCAAATCTATAAATACGTGTTCGATGCGAAGTACCGGATTGATCCAGCCTATGAGTCGTCTCCATATCAGAAAAAATATGGTCGTGCAGGTCCGGTAGAGGATGATATTAATACGATGCACCGGTACCGGGATGCTATTGTTCAACAGTCGAAGGGATCGGCGGAGTTCGAGCGAACCATGTTCGGAGCTTATGTCCTTTTTCCATACGGGAATGAAGAGGAGTATAAGGAGCATCGTTTTTATAAGAGTATAAAACTAGTGAATGTGGGTGGGCTTCCTTTCCTCCCGAATTCGACTGGGCTGGTCGAGGCGTTCTTGGACGAGCTAATCCTGGATAGTCCGGAGAAGGCGTACGAACGCTCCACCCGACCCCGGGGGACGGCGACCTATTATGAGAACAAATATGCCGGTAAGAATGTGCTCGTTGGGTCGATGAAGACTGGACAGTTGGAAGTCGCATTAAGTGAGCGCTTCTATCATATTCCGCTTTCTAACTTGAAGGATCATAAGATTCTGACGCAATTGGAATATGTGGCTTTGAGCCAGTCACGGAAGCAGTTCGACGAGGATGCCGGTATCCGTTGGTTTGGGAAGATTACCGATTGGAAGATTGTGAAGAGAAAAGAGATTTTGGAGCGGCCTGCGGATCCGGCTCGTGCAGAGGAGCTTTATGTGTATTTCAAGGTTGAACACTGGGAGAGGCGCAGTACCGCAATTGCACTAGGTGGGCAGAGTATCTACAGATGTTTGCTGACAAGCAAGTATATGTTTGATCGTGCGGAAGATGTAGCCGAGTTGAGGCTAGAGTCGGAGGAGCAACTGAAAGAATGGAGAGAGAAGCGCCGACTGGGCAAGGTTAAGGTCATGTTGGACAACGACTACGCGGATCTTGCGAAGCAGGTGTTGGGGATTGATATTTCGCACTCGTTAACAAGTGATTCGTAGGGAGGGTTAGCATGAATGCTAAGTATTTCGGACAGATATTATCCGAGATGTACAACAAGGCTCCGCGAGGAGAATGGGTGGAGTAATGTCGCTTTAAATAAATTCCCGGGAAATAAGTCGAATCGACGCTGTCGAACTTTAAAAAGTCATGACGAGTCTTTCGCACCGGGTCAGTTCGACTTAATTGTAGTCGAAGAGTTCCAACATGCGGCGGCGGCTTCGTATCGGCCGGTGATTAACTACTTTAGCCTAAGAGATAGATTTGTACCATAGTGTTACTCTGTTCAATAAAGTTTCGAAGGGAACACATTGGACTAGCCCGCGATGCATACTAAATGCATATCGCGGTCTAGTCCCATTAAGTAGTATCTACTATTTCTAATGCTCCTTCCTATCCACTTCGTAAACACTCTTAGCTTCCGCGGCGATCGGCAGTTGTAAATCGACGGTACTCTCGTAAACCATCTCGGGCATTTTTCCCATTCTCTTGTGCAAGTACGCTTGTAGCCCGGCATCGACGCAATAAATATAACAGCCCTTCAACCCGCGGGTGAGGAGCGTGCGGTATGTGTTTTTAATGATTTGATCGGCTTGTTTCAGCGCTTCTTCGGGGTCTTTCTTATACAATGCCTTGAAACCTGAAAGCGACTTGTCGGTTCTTGCCCGCCGGAATGGATCGGTCACGAGCCGGTCGTGCTCGTAACGAAGATCGGCCCCGATGATGACGCCAACATAGTCAAATTCCAAACCCTGCGAAGTATGAATGCAGCCTACTTGGTCGACGGAATCGGGATCGATCGCCCACGTCGTCGTGTTGCCGAGGTTCCAGCTCATTTGGAAATCGTCGATCACGATATCGTAGGAATTACTGTTATTTTTACTCTCGGTAACCCAATCCCAACAGTAACCTGCGACGATGCGCGCTTTGTTGTTAACCATATTCTTCTCGAAAATGATCCGCCGCAGCTCGTTCGGGTCGTCGATCAGCTGCAGATCGTATTCGAAGTCGATACCGTCAGCGTTGGCCGTCTCCCGGATGTCCAACACATCGTCCACCCACGCTAAAAAGCCGTCAGAACCGTTACAACGGAACTGAGATGCCAGCGGGATCTCCTCAACTTCCGCATCGTACATGCCGGCGAAACGGCGAATCTCTTCCTTGCTGCCGATATCTGATAGAGACACGCGTTGATGCTCATCGATGAAGAAAACCGAAAGCTTTGCCGCCCGGATAATCTCCATGATTTGATTTTCGCCTTTGTTCTTGAACATGCCCGATTTCTCGTTGAGCCGATGTGCTTCGTCTACGAGCAAGGTGTCGAATTCATTCGGCAGCGCCTCGTAGTACACGCCCGAACCTTTAAACATGTTACTAATGAAAGATTTCTTGAAATTCTTCTGGAGCTTTTTCGTGTACACTTCCCTAGGGGCGCTGTTTTTCGTAACGTACTGGCTGACGAGCTCCATCGACGTGAATCGAACTAACAAATTAACGGCTAATACAGACTTCCCGGTTCCCGGTCCGCCTTCGATGATCAGGACCTGTTTTTTGCCCGTTTCTTGCGCCTTCTTCGCCATACGGATCGCGGCTTCATAAGCAACTTTCTGCTCCTCGATCATGACAAACTCTTCGTTGCCTTCTAGCATAAGATTTAGTGATTCTTGCAGTGATTTCGAAGGTTTGATTTTCCCGTTTTCGATCAAATACAGCGCTTTCCGTTGGTCCGACCGTTTGATGTACGTCGAGATAAAGCCTCGTAAGCGGAGCGCATCACCCTTCGTGAAAACAGGAGCTTGCTCGAGGTAAGGCTTGTATACATCGTTCGTTAGCGGGTCGTCAGGCGTTCGGATGTAATTATGTAAGTAGGCGCATGGAAAAAGAGAGACGGAGCCCTCTTGGACGGACTCATTATAATCCGAAATGATTCTTGCGTACGACCAAGCCTGATATGAAGGATGGGTCGTCTTTGCAAGGCTCCGGTTAAATACCGTCTGTACAATGCCATCCTCTTCCTCGACAAGGTTCATCTCTGACCATTGCTTGAGCTCGATAATGATGACGTTCGATTCACCGCGCTCGTTGAAGCCCGATAAGATAAAGTCGATTCGTCTCGAAGTCGTCGGGATCTTATACTCGATCGCAACGGGAATGTCGTCCGGAATGTCCGGAGTGTTCAACACCTTGTAAATATAGTTCATCGAGTTGTTCCAAGCATTGATCTCGTTCTTCGAGGTACGGCCGATTTTCTGTACATAAGCTTCATATATCTTAACGGCGATGCTGTCCTCGGTGACGTGCTCCATGAATTGCTTTTTCGTAGCTTCATATATGATCATGACAGCAGCCCACCTTACTTTTCTAAATCGGTATATTTCTTGGAGGTGCCTAGAGATTTGTCGACAGGGTACTTTGCTGCGTTCTTTTTCATTTTGTTTCTGATGGCCGTCTCTACATTGATGTCGAGATCGTGCGCAAGCGTCAGGGCGTAAATCAGCACGTCCGCGAGTTCGTCCTGCAGTTCTTCACGCTTCGCGTCCCGCACGGCATCGGCGGTGCTCCATTGGAATAACTCCAACAGTTCGCTTGCTTCAAGCGATAAGGAGATGGCCAAGTCTTTAGAGTTGTGAAATTGTTTCCAATCTCGTTCGTCGCGGAACGCAATGATGTTTCGGATAATATCGTCCATAGGAATCTCCTGTTTCTTATGACTTACTTTAGTTTCATTATAAGTATTTATACTACATTCAGCCACCGATGAAGTTGAGTTAATCATCCGTAAATGCCTTCACAGTCGACTGCGAAACTTCTAACCTAGATTGATTGGGTTATTTCGAACGAATGCAGTTATGTATTTCGTCAAGTGGGGGCGGTAGAATTGTAACGCTCTTATCAAACGTAATTTCTGGCAGGCTATTTCTTACAGCCAACCATGTTATAATAAACCTTACAAGATCGATCTAAGGAGGGACGCCAAGTTGCTTAAAAAACTCGAAGGCAATGATGCGGAGCTCTTCAAGGAATGGATATACGAGCACAAAGATACCATCGTCGATGTCGAGGGAAAGCACTATCTTGTGAAGCCATTAAGCAACATTGTCCAGGAAGAGATCGAGAGCGACAGTGAGCTTAAGGAATTGATCATGCAAGCCAAACGAGACATTGCCGAAGGGACGCTCTATTCCACCGACAATCTTATTGAGGCGATTGAAAAAGGAAAGCTGTAATGAATGTGAAGTGGACCCCTTCGGCGAGGAAAAGCTTGAGGGATATTCAAAGTATTCATTTTACGGATGACGAAACGAAAGAGTACCGGATTCGTTTGGTACGTAACATCCAGGACAAGATTCTTACAATGGAATCCATTCCTGCAAAAGAACCTTCTTGGCAGGGGACATTTAGGATCATAGTCGACAGTTATAAGGTATATTATTCGTTTTCCGAAGATAGACAGACTTGTTTCATCGAAGGACTCCGACATCAGCGTCAAACTAATTGAGACCACAATGCGGTAAGTTCCCGTATTGTGTTTTTTTCGTCAGAGGCATATTGGAGCCTGTGGATGAATATAGCGAAGGTCTTGTCGAAAGGAAGAAGAAAGATTGTGACGGAAAGAGTGAAGGTGGATCCTTGTTTTACCTCTATTGTTGTGCGCGACATGGACGAACTGTTCCGAAATGGAGCGTTCGAGTGGAATGTGACTCGCTTGATCGAAGCGATCGACGGAGAGGGGAGCGAGTTCTCCGTAACGCCAGTCGACATCCTTCCTATGTTCTAAATGATGAACATGTTGAAGCGGTAGACGTATCCAAGCCGATTCTTCAAGCCGAGGTAACGCCGGGGGTGTACCTTACCATTGACGGTAATCACCGGGTGGAAAAGGCTAGAAGGCAGGGGCACCATTATTTAGACGCTTACCGATTGCGAGTGGAGCAACATATACCGTACATGACTTCCATTCGATCTTACCTTACGTTCGTGGAATACTGGAACACCAAGCTTTCAAACCGCCATCGAAGAAGGAGTCGCCTATGAACTTGTATCATTTTCCTAGCAGCATAGACTCGGCAGTCATATATAGAGCTAAAGAATATGTATCCGAGGGTCGCGTGAAATCCTTGAAGCGGCTCGCCGGCAGAAAGTACACCGCCGAGGTACGAGGGTATGAGGATTATCAAGTATACGTAGAGTTGGACGAGGAAGACAATGTGCTGGAATCGGATTGTAATTGCCCCTATGATTTCGGACCGATCTGCAAGCATCAGGCGGCGGTGTTCCTCGTGCTGCGGGACCGGATCGCAGAGGGGGAGGCGGGGCCGGAGCCGTCGCTCCGTGAGCTGCTGGAGGCGGAGAGCAAGGAGACGCTCGTCTCGATTTTACTTTCCATCGCGTCGGATGCCGGCCCGGCAGAAGAGCGTATCCGGCTGCACCTGTCGAAGGTTGGCGGAGAAGAGGAAGTCGCCGAGTGCCGTGCGTTAATACAATCCTATATCTATCGAAATTCGGATCAACATGGGTTCGTGAATTGGCGCAGTGTTCGCGATGCGGTGGAAGGGGCCGTGATCGTTGCCGATAAGGCGGCTGCCGCGTTCGACGGTCAGGAATGGTTGCGCGGGTTGGACATGCACCTCTGCGTGATCGAAGAGATGATCGAATTGCTGCAATCGGCCGACGATTCGGGCGGCGGGGTCGGCATGATCATCGAGAGCAGCTTGGAAGCGATCGGGCGAATGGTACAGGAGCTCCAAAGTGCGTCGGACGCGGAGCGGGTAGCAGTCTTCCGGCGTCTTCTCTCGGATCTGCAGCGTTCCTGTTACGACGGGTGGTCGGATTGGCAGCTCGCGCTGCTCGAATCGGCCGACGAGCTCATTGCGTCGGAGGAGATGCAGCAAGCATGGGACGAAGCGGCCGGAGCGATCTCGGACGACTCGACAGGAAGCGAATGGTCTCGAGGCTATGTTGACGAGAGGGTGGCCGTGCTTCGATATGAGCGGCTCCTGGAGCAGTCGGGCGAGTCGCAGGCAAGCTTATATTTGGATGAACAGCTGCATTTCCCGGCGTTGCGGGACATTGCGATCCGGGCGGCTCTTGGCCGTGGAGATGCGGAGGAAGCGATTCGGCTCGCGGAAGCAGGGGAGGCGGCGGATCAGGCGCGAGGGTTGCCGGGACTCGTCCATCGATGGAAGAAGCATCGTTTCGAGGCGTACAGGAGTTCGGGTCGATTGGAACCATTGCGGGCGCTCGGACTGGAGCTGGTTGGTAGCGGGGAGTATGAGGTTTATCGGACGGTGAAGGGGACATTTCCGGAAAATGAATCGGCCTGGTCCTTCTACCTGCAGGAGATGTTAGACCGAATGGCGCAAGACCCGAGGGCGCAGGAATTGTACACTCGCATCCTCGTGGAGGAGCGCATGTTCGCAAGGCTGTTAGCGTATGTCCGCGAAGCGCCTTATCGGATCGAATCGTTCTACGGTTCGTTGCAGCCGCACTTTCCGGACGAGGTGAAGTCGCTTTTCTTGACATACATCGAGTTACGGGCGGACCGGTCGAAGGATCGGAGGGATTACGCCGACGTGAGCCGGATCATTCGATTGTTGCAGCAGGTCGGCGGTAGGGAAGAGGCATATCGGATTACGGGGGAATTACTAGCCAAATATCCGAGGAGGCCCGCGATGCGGGAGGAATTGGAGAAGCTTGTATTTTAGTTGTGGTACAATGGACGAAAGCGCCAATTCGGGCGCATATGCGAAAAGGGCGGTGCAGCGTATGGCTTATTCGTTTGCCATCCGGCCGGTTGGCCACCAGACGTTTGCGGACGAGGACGAACAAATCCGAAAATGCAAGGAATGGGGGCTGCTGACCGACAAGTCATCTAGGATGAAGACGTTTTATTATAAAGGAAACGGGCTGAACGAGTCGTGCACCATTGTCGGCTACGTCGACGATGTGACAGCTGTCATCGGTTTCGGCGATGGGACGTTGCATTGCATCCACCCGTCCTATCTGAAGGAGATGCAAGCGTCCCAGTTCGGCGCGAAGCCTGCCGCTCCGTCGGACGAGCCTGCAGAGGCGGCGGTCGAGCCGACTGAGATAGCGGGCGGGCCGGACGGGGACGCTGCGGCGAATGCGTCATCGAACCGGAAGGATGGCGAAGCGGCAGCGGATCAGACGGATGACGAAGCTGCGGTGAAGCGGACTGCCCCGAAGTCGTCGAAAAGCGGGTCCGGCAAAATCAAGCTGCCGGAGGACAAGGTGCGCATGCGAGCGGTCGTCGAGCAATTTACGACCGTGCCGAACCATTTCGCCGATGAGGATGACGAAGTGATCGTGTACGGGAATGTCGTCATCGAAGAGCTGGGCGTGGAACTCGGCTCCGCCTGGTCCAGTCACAGCGCCACGCTGAAAAAAATGGAATTGCAAGTCGGCGATGCGTTGACATTCGAAGCGAAAGTCGCCGCCAAAAAACTGACGCGTCACCCGGTGCCGTACAAAATTAACAACCCGTCCAAAATTCAGAAGCTATAATCGACCGACACATCCTGCCAAACGGGCGTTCATTCCAGCGCGAGAATTTCTCTCGTAGGAGTGATTCATTGCAAAACACCGACCGATCTCAAAAGTGATCTGTCGGTGTTTATTGTTATATAAGTAGTTTTCATATTCCCTGACGGCTGTCCGTCAGGTTTATTTGTTTTACTTTCCATATTGATGAGAAAATGAATACTACGATCTTCGATTACGTGGGGCTTCCATTAGTCGGGAAGTGTTGGGTAAGTTGGTGAATATCGTTTACATTTATGCACTGATCGCGCATGCTCGGGAAATATGAAGGCAGATTTATGTTTTGTGAAAATAGCTGCCCTTCGAGATCAAATGGCGGGAGTGAAACCAATGCAAATCATTTTCTCCAAACATGCCAGGTTGAGATGCAGGCGACAGGGTATCATTCCTGAGGTATTGAAGAAGGAACTAAGCAATGTTCCTACCTTCCATGGCGAGATCCGGTAGGTTACGTCAGACGCAGTTGTGTTGCTTACTACCAAGGGCGCGAATATCGCCTTCGTCAAAACTGTGATTTCCAAGAGGAAATATAAGGACTCAACAAAGATTCATACCTACTAATTTCCGACGAAAGAAACAGCGCGAAGGGGAAAACCAATGCAACCTGAGGAACTGAAGGCCAAACTCTCGAATCTATCGATCTGGAAGAAGAACGGGCAGCGGGCTCCTCACAAGCCGCTGCTAATTTTGTATGCGCTCGGCAAGTTGGTCAATTAAGGAAAGCTGCGGCTGCCATACGAGGAGGTGCGGGAGGAGCTGAAGGCGCTGCTGATCGAGTTCGGTCCGGTTCGCAAATCGTACCATCCCGAGCAGCCGTTCGTTCGATTAGCGAGGGACGGCTTTTGGGAGGTGGATGCGGTTTCGGGCATGTCCGCCCCCAAAGACAAGAAACTGGTGCTGACCCACGCGGCCGGGGGATTTTCCGACGAAGCGCCGAACTTATTACAGGGAGATCGGGCGTTGATTTATGAACTGGCGCATGGCGTTCTGGAGGAGCATTTTCCGGATACGATGCATGAAGACATTCTGGAGCGGGTGGGCCTCAACCAGCTCGTGTTTAAGAAGAAGCCGCGCGATCCGCAGTTCCGGGAGCGTATCTTGCGGGCGTACGAGTATTGCTGCGCGGTATGCGGGTTCAATGTTCGATTGGGCAACCATCTGGTGGCGGTGGAAGCCGCGCATATTATGGCATCAGGCCGGCGGACCGGTTGCGGGACGTCGAGAAGACGGCGATGGCGAAGAGCTATAAGATGATCGTGCTGCTGTACATGCTGGAGCGGGGCGCGGAACGGTGGACGGAACCGGTGACGCCGCAAGAGGTGGCGCCGTTCTTCCATCGGTACTTGGTGGAGAAGGAATTTCGGAAGCGGGTCGACTTCTCGGATACGGAGTCGCGGCGACTGTGGGCGTATGACGAGGCGGCGGTTAGTAGCTTGATCGCGCGGATGCCGATGACAAAGTGGGCCGGTGCTCGGGGCAGTATGACGCGGTTCGAGGATGGGGTGTTTTCGTTGGCGGCCTGCGGCGGAGTATCTGGCGATTGTGCACCGGTGGACGCGGGAAGTGTGCGAGTATCGGTTGCATGTGCATTTCGAACGGCGGGAGGGGCGGTAGTTCAATAAATGCTTTTTCCGAGTTCAGCGAGCTCAAGGCATTTGATTATCCTAGCAAAGCGTGACATTGGCGACGGGACGCTTTATTCTACCGACGAACTCATTGAGGTTATTGACAACTTTAACAAGGAAAAGCCTAAGGGATATTCAAAGAGTCATTTTATAGAACCCTCTCGGCAGGGGACATATAGGATCTTAGTAGTTAGATATAAAAGTATATCATTTTTCGAAGATGGTCAGACTTGTTTTATTGAAGCACTCTGACATCAGCGACAAAATGATTGAAAATGAAGCCACAATGCGGCGAGTCCTCGCACTGTGGCTTTTTTTATTCGCCGGTCTCGGCAGAGGGTCAGCTTCCTCAGCAACATAACAACACAACGACAAATAATTTGGTTTGTATTGACAATAAATAAATTAGGCCATATAATCTCGTTAATAAAAGCGTTTAGTTATGCGAAAGGTGGTAATGACAGAATAAATAATTTTTAAAGTAAAAGCATTTAGAGAACTGGGTAAGAGTCGTGATACGTGGACATGCAGCGCGGAGAGTTCGATACCATAATCGGAAACCGACTTCGGCCAATTGACGATCGACCTGAAGTACAATAAATTCATTTACGGAGGCAAGCGACTATGCCAGGACCGGGAGCATACCTGATTGGAGAAGAAGAAAAGAAAGAATTAATGGATGTAATAGAAAGTGGCCATTTTTTTCGCTATGGTGCGGAAAACGATCCTAAGTTTCAAAAAAAAGTAGTGCAGTTCGAAAAGGAATTTGCAAACTATACAGAAACAAAATACGCTTTGGCTGTCTCCAGCGGCACTGGTGCGTTAATGAGTTGCCTTGCGGCATTAAATATCGGGCCAGATGATGAGGTCATCGTTCCCGGATATACGTTCATCGCATCCATTTCTTCCATTATTTTGTCCGGAGCAATCCCGGTATTGGCCGAGATTGATGAGTCATTAACAATCGATCCGGACGATATCCGAAGAAAAATTACGAAGAGAACCAAGGCGATTATGCCCGTTCATATGCTCGGTAACCCGTGTGACATGGACAGGATTATGGAAATTGCAAGAGAATTTAGGCTGTTCGTCATCGAAGATTGTTGTCAAGCTGCGGGAGCAGCTTACAAATGGAGGAAAGTGGGCTCTATTGGCCATATGGGGGCCTTTTCCCTTAACAATTTTAAGACGATTACCAGTGGTGATGGCGGTATGGTTATTACCAATGATGAATTTTATTACGAGAGGGCATTCGGATTTCACGATCAAGGCCATAAGCCGAACCGAACCGGTGTCGAGGTTGGGAATCGAAGTATTATCGGCATGAATATGAGAATGAACGAGTTGACTGGCGCAGTAGCGCTTGCACAGACGCGAAAGTTGGACATGATTTTGGCGGCATTGCGGGAAAAGAAGGCGAAAATGAAACTTGAGCTCCAGAACACGCCAGGTTTTCAATTCAGGAAAATTAACGATCCGATGGAATGTGCGACACTATTGACACTCTTGTTCGACAGCAAGGAGATTGCGGATCGTTTTGCTGAAAGAATCGGCACTAAGACTTTGGCGCATTCCGGATGGCATGTATACAACAATATGGAGCAGCTCTTAGCGAAGAAATATGAATTCAATAATGGCGAGGTCATGGAGTATCGCAAACACATGCTTCCAAAAACAGATGGCATATTAGAAAGGGCGATTAACATTAGCATTGGTGTCGTAGATAGCGGCCTTGGAGCAGGCTACGGCATTAATATCCATTCTTCGGATCAAGATATTCAGGCGGTTGCCGATAATATCAAAAAGACCATAAACGAGATTCTCGCCTAAAGTATTAGTGAATAGCTGAGTCCACCGATAAATTGAGGCGACTGTCGAAAGCGCTTTTATGAGATTATAGGAGGCCATTCTATGAAAAAAAGAGTGAAAGCAATTGCAGGACTCATACTAGTCGCACTTCTGGCTGCA
The DNA here is from genome assembly GCF_031177825.1 of Paenibacillus sp. Classification (GTDB taxonomy): domain Bacteria; phylum Bacillota; class Bacilli; order Paenibacillales; family YIM-B00363; genus Paenibacillus_AE. The sequence continues at coordinate 83,053 of NZ_JAPSKE010000006.1, forward strand.
TGTTCAAGCAATAGTACAGAATCAACTCCGGTCAAGTCTGGGAAAGTTGTACTTAAGTTTATGGTTACCAACGAAAATTACAGTGACCGACTTAAGGATTTCATTGCAAATTACGAAACCTCCAGTGGAAACAAAGTAGACGTACAGTTGCTTCCTGCGGCGGAGTTCGACAGTATGTTGAAGGTCAAGATGATGTCTGACGAGGGCCCGGATTTGTTCGTGACGGACGATATTGCTATGTCCCAATTCAACGTACCTAAGGAATGGTTTGAAGACTTGTCCGAGAGGCCATGGGTTCAGCGCCTTTCGGACGGAGGCAGGAAGATGATCGAGTGGAATGACAGCAGGATCACCGGCTTGCCGATCACGAACCCTGGCGGTTTCGGGATTCTGTACAACAAGTCGATATTCTCGGAGCTCGGCTTGGAAGTACCGACAACATGGAATGAATTCCTAGCTGCATGCGAAAAGGTGAAACTGGCAGGCATTACGCCGGTCAACATCCAACTGGCGAATGGAAGCGAGTTTGGTACGACCCACATGATGCACCAACTGTTCGTGAACGCCGAGTTAAACAGAATGGAACAAGGCGATCAATTCTGGGAAGACATGAACACTCACAAAATCAAGTTGACTGATATACCGGAATACGAACAAGCGTTGTCCCAAATGATCGAGCTTAAGGAAAAGGGCTATATCAACGAGGATTTCATCTCCAATACGTTCGAGTTGACGCAAGAAAAGATCGGCACTGGCAAAGTCGCCATGCATCCTGCAGGGGATTTTATTCTGGAGCCTTTGCTCGCGAAATATCCTGAATTGGATCTCGGCTTTTTCTCGATGCCTTTCGGAGACACGCCAGGCGCAATCTCGCTTTATGCCGGTGTCGGCATGTCAGTGAACGCGAAAGCGAAACACAAAGAAGCAGCGCTCCAGATGATCGATTTCTTCGCATCCAAGGAGCAGCAAGAAGCTTTTATGGGTAAGGCTCCGGGGACATCCGTATTTGCCGACGTGAACGCCGAAGCCAACATCATCAGCGCGGAGTTGCAGAAATACATGGATAGCGGGAAGGCTTTTATGGGCATGTTCGGCAGATACGAAGCATGGAACGATATGGATGCTCGTAAAATTATGCAGGAGATGATGATAGGAAACAAATCGCCCAAACAAGTGCTTGAGGAGCTGAATGCAAAGGCTGAGATCATAGCCAAAGGCAAGAAGCTTCAAGGATGGTAACCATGGAAGCTCGCAGCTTGCAGGAAAGTCCGTCACAGACGGACTTTCCTGGAAAAAACATCCGTCGGAAGCGGAAGCCGCCTATCCATTATCCGGTTCTATTTGTGGTACCTGCCATCGTCATTTATGCCGTTTTTTTCATTTTTCCAACCATTTCCGGATTCTACTATTCATTTACGGATTGGAGTGCGGTTAGCTCGACCATTAACTTCGTCGGGATTGCACAATTTATCGAAGTGATCAAAAATCCGGATTTTCCTTTGGCCATGAAAAACACATTCATTTACGCAATCGTCACGACAACCGGCAAAATTGTGTTTCCGCTTGCTATTGCCGTATTGTTAACGAAAGGGATTCGTTCTCGTAATGCGCTTCGTGCCGTTTATTTCTCGCCTGCTATCCTTAACATCGTTGCGGTAGGTCTTATATTTCAAGGGTTGCTGAATCCGCACACCGGATTCGTGAATCAAACGCTTCGATCCCTCAATCTTGATTTCTTGGCGTTCGGATGGATCGGTGATCCCACACTTTCCATTTTTGCTGCCTGCCTGATGGAAATCTGGAGAGCGTCCGGCATCACGATGGCTATTTTTATCGCGGGTATCCAGAATATCTCCTCCGAGTACTATGAAGCAGCGGATATCGATGGTGCATCCTTTTGGGAAAAATTCACACGTGTGACACTGCCGCTGCTTATGCCCGCGATCACAATTAATGTATTGCTGTCCGTTATCTATGGGGCGCGGATGTTCGAGGGTGTTTATTTCTTGACCCAGGGAGGCCCGGGCAACTCTTCTGAAGTCATGATGACGATGGTCTACAAATATATGGGACAAGGTCTATACGCATATAGCACGGCACTTAACTTGATTTTGGTAGTACTGATTCTGGTCGTCGCAATGCCGCTTCTATCTTATTTGAAGAAGAAGGAGATAGAAGGATGACAGCAAAAAGGAAAAGATGGAAGTTGGCCGCTGGTGAGATCGGATTATGGGGCTTGAGTGCAGTCATATTTTTACCTTACATGCTCGTCGTGTTAACGTCTATTAAAAGCAGCGAGGAGGCGGGATTGTTCCGGCTCTCGCTGCCGTCCGAAGTTCTCGTAATTGAAAACTACCGGGTGTTATTTGAGAGAGGATATTTCATCCAAGGATTCGCGAACAGCGTGATCGTTACATTCGGAGCTGCGGCCATCATCTTGTTCTGCTCCGCGCTTCTTAGTTTCTATATTGCAAGGGTGAAAACATGGGGAGCCCAATTGTTGTACCACCTGTTCATGGTGGGCATGGTTGCGCCGATCAGTCTGGTTACTACTTTTAATCTGCTGAAGTCCTTGCATATTTTGAACACGCATCTTGGGATTATCCTGGTGTTTGCCGGCATCCTGATTCCTTTCGCAATGTTTATTTATGTCGGATTTATCCGGACGATTCCTCGTGAAATGGACGAAGCCGCCACGATTGACGGATGCGGTCCATATCGCATGTTCGCCGTAATTATGTTTCCGCTGATGAAGCCGATCACTTTTACGGCCTCAATCCTGGTTTTTATGAATGTTTGGAACGATTCACAGATTCCGTTGTTTTTCCTGAACGACAACCAGTATTGGACGATGCCGCTGAACATCTATCGGTTTTACGGCTATTTTCGCACGGATTGGAACTACATTTTCGGCAATATTTTACTCACCACTCTACCTGTACTAATCCTTTATTTGGCAGGCCAGCGATTTATGATCGAGGGAATGACAAGCGGTGCGGTGAAAGGCTAAACATTACGGAAAAGAGGGAACAGTTATGCGAGTGCTCGCTATAGGCGCCCATCCCGATGATGTGGAAATATTATGCGGGGGAACGATGGCCAAATATGCGCTCCGGGGCGACGATGTCTCCATTATGATTGCGACGAACGGCAACGTAGGTTCGGCTAGCTTGACCAAGGATGAAATTGCTGAAGTGAGACGCAAGGAAGCCGAGGCATCGGCTGCGATCATCGGCGCGGAGCTGATCTGGATGGGATATGATGACGAGTTTCTTTTTCATGACCGGGCGACTAGAACGGCTTTTATTAACGCGATACGTCGGGCGGCCCCGGATGTCATGTTCGTGCACGGAGTGAACGACTATCACCCGGATCACCGGATCTGCGGCGAGATAGCTGTTGATTGCCGTATTCCGGTGACCGTACCGCTTATCGTCACGGAATATCCGGCTTTGCCCCGTATTCCGCATGTTTTCATCATGGATAACCTGGGCGGAATTGGGTTTGAGCCGGAACATTATGTAGATATAACGGACGTATATGATATAAAATGCCGAATGATACGCTCCCACGAGAGCCAGGATGAATGGTTGCAGTACCAATACGGCATGGACTACGTTTCATTTGTCTCGAAGTCCAGCGCTGTGCGCGGAATGGCGATTGGAGTCCAGCATGCCGAGGCGTTCCGAAGCTTGCCAATGTATCCGGTGGTCGGCGGTCCTTCTTTGCTTCCATGATGCATAAAGCGGCGATGCGATTCCTGCGTAGAAAGGGTATCAACAATGACGGATGGAGTAGTATGCATAGAAGCGCTGCTTAAACTGGCAGGGCAACCCTATGAAGTGCTGAGGGGGGCGGATGGAGGCCGGCTCCTTGTACTTGTGAAAGGCGGACGAATTCTCGATCTGCGTGCTTCGGATGGTTATGACTCGGCGCTATGGAATGATCTTTCCGCTGTCGAAAGCGGCGAATGGAACACCGGCGGCGATCGTACGTGGATCAGTCCCGAAATGGACTACTTCATGGATGAATACGGAATCTACAAGGTTCCCTCTCAGCTCGATCCCGGGAATTGGGAGGTCATAGACCGTTCGCAGGACGGGTTGTCTCTTCGCAATGAGTGCCATCTTCGTCACCGCTCCACTTCGGCAATGACCGCGCTTAAGATGGAGAAACAAATCTCGCTCGCCGCGAATCCTCTGACCATGAATGTCTCAGCCCTCGAGCGAGGTTTGTCCGCTCTGCATTATATCGGCTATGAGGTCTCTACCAGCCTGTCTATCTCTGCGGTCCCGAGCTTCCCGCAACCTGCATCAGGTTATTGCGGACAGTGGACCATCTTACAAGTGCCGGCGGGCGGCAGCGTGCTGGTCCCTACGATCGGCACTGTCCGTCCGATGACGATGTTCGCAGACCGGGAGCCTGATTATGTTCGCCTTTCTGAAGGCGGAGTAAGTATCCACTGTATAGGGAGCCACGGCTTCAAGCTCTCGTTCGATGCTCTCGCCTCTACTGGGCGAATTGGTTATACCCGGAGGTTGAATGAGAAGGAGCACAGCCTTGTCGTTCGCCAGTTCACCGTGAATCCTGCAGGGGTATATCCGGATTATCCTCCCGATAAGCCCGGTTGCCTCGGGTCCTGCACCCAAGTTTATTATGACGGCGGCAAGCTGGGCGGCTATGCAGAGCTCGAATATCAATCGCCGGCGCTCCGAATCGATGCTCCGGGCACGACGACGGAACGCACGCAAGTCTTTCATTATACCGGCCTATCAGCCTCCGTCGCCATGGCAGCTGAACTATTGTTAGGCGGGGTAGCAGCGGCATCGTGGAACGGTCCTTGAGATGATATCCAAGGCCGTTCTTGCTGCCCAGCCAGAGCGAGTTAGCTTGATTCGGAATACGCTCTGGTACTCGATCTCACAATGATTTGATTGGATGTAGACATATAACTTTCGGGTGAACTTTCCTTATCGTTAATTTTTTCAATCAACAATTGCACCGCATATTTGGCCATTTCTTCACGATCGATTTTAACAGTTGTCAAAGGCGGTTCAATATATCTGGACAGAATGATGTCGTCGATACCAATAACCGATATATCTTCCGGAACCCTTAGTCCATGATCCTTTATGCACCTAATTGCACCGATCGCCAATATATCGCTGGCACAGAAAATAGCGGTCGGAAGCTCATTGTGAGATAGTATTCTTCTCATGCTATCCGAAGCGGTATGCTCATCCGCCGCGTCAAGCTGTATCCAGTGTATGGGAAGCTCGAACCTATTTTCTTCCATTGCTTTTTTAAAACCGTTAAATGTCTGAACGCTGTAATTGGTCAGCAGCTGATTTCCAATGTGCGCGATTCGGCGATGGCCAAGTTCAATTAAATAGGATGCAGCTGTGTAAGCAGCCTCCATATAATCCGCGTAAACACAAAGAGAACTCGACACGGATAAATGGGTATCGATCACAATATAAGGTAGTTCAAAATTCTTTAAACCAGAGATGATTTCAGAATCCGTGTCCCCATAAAAGATTACTCCGTCTACGTCGTACGATTTAATGACCTGAGGGAAGACAACCTCACCGTTCTCATAGTATACAGACGTAAAAATTAGATTGTAGTTATAACGGCTGCATTCGTCGACGACTACACGATTTAGTTCGGAATAAAAAATGTTTTCAAGCGGAGAAGTGTCCCTCTTTATCAGTACAGTGATGTTATTTGTTTTATTAAAAAGCAATCTCCTAGAGTTTGGATTTGGGGCGTATTGAAGTTTTGCAACAAGATCGGAAATTTTACTTCTGGTCTCGTCGCTTACGCCCTTCTTATTATTTAAAACAATCGACACGGCGGCTGGGGATACTCCGGCAATTTTCGCTATTTCCTTGATCGTTAGCTTCGGCATTCTTTTATCCTTTCTCATTCGAAGTAAACCCTTTTAGCTACTTTGGATTATAAACAATTTGATGTGAAGATTCAATATTCATTAGTATTGTCGGTAAGAGTTGACAATTCGATACAGAGATTTTATTATCTAACTAAAAGCTTTTATTAAATTTAACATTTTCCTTAAATCAAAGAAGTTATTGTCTAATAAATGCTTTAATTTATAGTGGGCAAGAATGATAAAGGAGTGAAAGACATGAATAGTAAAGCGGATCATACCCCCTTTTTGGCTGTTCAAAGAAAAATACAGGAAGTTTGCGGCCTCTTGGGTTTCCCTGAGGATGTATTTGAGATTCTGAAGGAGCCGGAAAAGATCCTGACGACAAGCTTCCGTGTCCGGATGGACGATGGCAAAGTAAAAACATTTACCGGGTATCGCTGCCAACATAATGATGCAATGGGGCCTTATAAAGGCGGCATTCGTTTTCATCAACTTGTGGACCTGGATGAAATTAAAGCTTTGTCCATGTGGATGACCTTTAAATGTGCGGTTGTCGGCATTCCATTCGGTGGAGCCAAAGGGGGGGTTGGAGTAGATCCATCCGTTCTGTCGGAATTTGAATTGGAGAGGCTTAGCCGGGCATACATAGAGAACATCGCTTCCGTGATCGGGCCTGCCAAAGATATCCCGGCACCGGATGTAAACACGAACAGCAAGATTATGGGGTGGATGCTGGATGAGTATAGCAGGCTTAATGGGAAAGTCACCTATGAAGTGATTACCGGAAAACCGCTCAACCTTGGTGGCTCGCAAGGAAGGACGGAAGCAACCGGATTCGGTGTCGCACTCATAAGCAGCATGGCATTAAGGTTGAAGAACATTCCAGTCAAGGGGGCAAAGGTCTCCGTTCAAGGCTTTGGAAATGTAGGTTTTCACGCGGCTAAATATTTGGAGAGCATGGGAGCTAGGATTGTTTCAGTGCAAGAACGAAATTCCTGTATCTACAATCCTGACGGAATCCGCGACATGGCTGCGCTTAAAGCATACTTCCAGCAACATAAAACGCTAGAAGGTTATGAAGGCACAGAATTCGTTGAGCGGAGCCGCATCTTTGAAATTCCCGTCGATCTCCTGATACCGGCTGCGCTCGAAAATCAAATCGATGATCAAAATGCACACCTTATCCAGGCGAAGATTGTGTGTGAGGGTGCAAACGGGCCGATAACGGCTGAAGCCGACCGGATTCTGCAGGGGCGGAAAGTTCTAGTCGTACCGGATATACTGGCGAACGCTGGAGGAGTCATCGTCTCTTACTTTGAGCTTGTTCAGAACAACATGAAATTTTATTGGGATATCGAGGAGATACAAGAAAAGCAGACTAAGATTATGGATATGGCGTTCAAAGATTTGCTGGAGATAATGGAAAAATGGGGTGTGGATATGAGAACGGCTGCATATATGAAAGCTACGGAAGCAATAACGGTCGCCATGAAAGAAAGAGGATGGTGCTGAAAAATAAGTCCCGGTATGACAATACTGTTCGCGTACATCGACGACCAAATCAAGGAGATCATGAAGGAGAATTCATTATGAGAAAACTTAAAGCTGCCATTATTGGTATGGGGTTCATCGCAGGAAGCCATATCGATGCGGTTAGGCGTCTTGGATTTGCTGAGGTTGTCGCCGCTGCCGGTACGGGTCCTAATCCAGCGCAGTCGAGAAAGAAAGCAGAGGACTTTTATATCCCCAAATATTATGACACCTTGGATGAATTGCTGTTAGATAAGGACATCGATGTGATTCATAATTGTACGCCAAATCATTTACACCTTGAAGTGAACGAAAAAATTATTCGGTCGGGCAAACACGTATTCTCCGAAAAACCGCTGGCTGTAACCTCCGCCGAATCGGCCCGGCAGCTTGAGCTGCTCAAAGAACATCCGGGGATTACGCATGGTGTGAATTTCAATTACCGGATGAATCCCCTGGTTCAGGAGATAAAGCATAAAGTCAGAAGAGGGGAGATCGGAAGGCCGCGATTAATTCACGGATCTTATCTGCAGGACTGGCTGCTCTATGATACCGATTATAACTGGAGACTCGAATCGAGACTGAGCGGGCCTTCCAGAGCGATAGCGGATATCGGCTCACATTGGATGGATGGCGCCCAGGTCATCGCTGGAGGCAGAATTGTTGAGGTGTGCGCTGATCTGGTCACTGTCATCCCTACAAGGAAGAAGCCCAATGGACAAATAGAAACGTTTGCCGTGAACACTAACGCGGAATATACGGACAAAGCGATCGATACTGAGGATTATGGCGCAGTTATGTTCCGGATGGATAATGGCGTGAGCGGCGTCTTCCATGTATCGCAAGTCAGTGCAGGGAGAAAGTGTCATTTTAATTATGAAATTAATGGAAGTGAGGCTTCCCTATATTGGAATCAAGAGACGGCGGATCACATGTGGATGGGTTTTCGGGATGAAGCGAATCGACTGGTGATGCGTGATCCGAAACTCATTGTTGATCAAGCGCAACCTTATACCTCCTTGCCGGCCGGACATCCGGAAGGTTGGAACGATGCCATGAAAAATAATGTTTACAGCTTCTACAAGTTTATTGCCGAAGGTAAAAGGATTGGTGTCGACCCTTGCGATTTTGCCACCTTTGAAGACGGGCATGCAATGATGCGACTGATTGATGCGGTTCTTGAAAGCCATAATCGAAAGACTTGGGTAGCGATCAATTGAAATTGGACAGGCCGGACTCGATAAACCCGGGTCCGGCACAGTCTTACCTCATTCAAAAAAGGTCAAGAGCAATCATATTGTACCTTTCCCTATTCGAAAATGATACCGTTTCCAATAAAGCGCTTCTATTTCTGATTAGTTGGATTTCGTTAGCCGGAGAAACACCGAATAATTGAGCATGTTCTTCTCGGAAGATTAAGTGAAAAGTCTGAAGAAATTAGAAATATTACTGATGACGGAATCAAAACCATTATTGAACTCTTCATGGAGTATGCGAAATTAGCCAACATAGCAGGAACGGACAGAGCGCAGGAAGGATCGGAGCACTTCTTTTTTACAATGCCGAATATATTACCGGAAGAACCTATATTCACGGAGCTATGCTGTCCATTGGCATCTGGGCAATCGGTTCCTTCTATTATGGCAAGGCGAAAGAAACAGGCGACCTGCTTAATACTTTAGGCCTTTCCCATACCTTGCAATTAATGTAAATGAATCATTTATCGATAACATCGTAAACAATCTGAAGTAACATTAATCGATTGGAGAGAATATATGCTTGCTGCATAAGTCCCTCGGAGGATGCCTTCGGATTCGTAGTTAAATTTAATTAGGGAGATTGTCAAATGAAGAAGAACAATGTTTTCTTTGGCGAACATGAGACCTTTGTTAAATGTGTGGCATTCGATAAAGACGGCACGCTGTTCGATGCAATGGGGTTCTGGACATACATCGATAATCTCAGGGAAGAGACCTTTTCTTCATTGGTGGGTTCCGAGCACAAGTCAGCCTGGAGCAAACTGATGGGGATAACGGATGCGGCCGTCGACCATCACGGTGTGCTGGCGGTTGCTTCATTGCAGGAAGAAATTGTTTTGGTGGCCGGTCTCATTTATCAACTTAAGGGATGGCCCTGGGTAAGGTGCAAAGAGGTCGCTGCAGAAATATTCAAAACGGCGGATTCGCGGCTAAAGATTGACAGAGCCTTCAACAAAGTGGAAGGTGTACCGGATATTTTCCATCAGCTCATGGAAGCCGGTATACATACCGGCATAATGACCTCGGACGCATTGGCGCGTACTGAAGATTGCATGCGTTTGTTGGACATTTTGGATTTCCTCGATTTTATCATTACACCCGAGAAGGTGAAGAACGGGAAGCCGGCGCCCGACATGGTCCATATTGCTTGCGAATCGCTTGGGATTCAACCGTCGGAAATCGCTGTAATCGGCGACTCCATTGTGGACATGAGAATGGCCAAGGCCGCAGGATGCCTGGCGGTAGGCATCATAACCTATGAGGGCTCAGCCGAAGTACTAGCTCCTGAAGCAGACCTATTGATTCATTCGATTCGAGATATTAAAGTAAAGGCTTAAAACCGAATCGTGATAATCAGTGCGGAAGATTTAGGATAGCGAAGGAGTCTATTGAACAAAACTGTGAGGCTGTCCGTGCGGCGGCCTCTTTCTGATTGAACATAATGTATAATCATTGACTCGAACTCATGTATATAAATCTTGAAGCAAGACGTCATTCTGATTCAAACCTTCAAAAACCGCCCTCAAGCCGCGCGGACTGATGAAATCGCTTTTACTATGTCTTTAGTCAGGAAGGAAAAACCAGTTCTATAACGAAACTAGTGAATATATCATTTCAATGGGGCAATTCCGAAATAGATACCGATTCGGGAGGGCAGGGAATGAAAAATTCTTGGTTTCACCGAATGATCTGGTCTTACATCCCCATCTTCCTCATCTTATGCTCCTTTATTTCCTTCATCTTCTTCAACATGCTGTCGGAACAACAGCGCAAGAACGCGATTTCGGCGAACCGGGTATCCACCTCGCAAATTTTGCAGACCGTTGACGTCTCGTTGAAATCGATCGACACGACGATTGTGAACGATCTGATGAACGAACCGATCTACGAGGAGTTTTTCTATCAAACCGGTCTGCACGACGTCGCGCTCCATTACCGGGTATCGAAGCAATTGAAGCTGTTAACGCAGCAGCTGCCGATGGTCGAATCCATCGATCTCGTGCGATTCGAGGACGAATTGATCTTTAACGGAAATTTGATCCATCCGATCCGCAAGTCGGAGGACCGCGAGTTTATCTGAGCCCTGAAAGAGGGAGTCCGGCTTACGAAATGGACGGGCCTGCGGAAATACAAGCATTACCCGTTCCAAGACGACAAAGAGGTGCTCAGTCTCGTATACCCGTACCCGCTCAATATCGGCGGCCAAGGGGGCTTCATCGTGAACGTGCGCGCGTCGGCGCTCGAACGCATGCTGGAGGACATTACCGGTTCGACGAACGTGTTCGTGACCGTACGCGACGCGGAAGGGCATCGGCTGTTCGGCAGCGCGACGACGGCGGGCAGCGCGGCCCCATCCTATCGAGCATGACCTCCGGGTATACGGGATGGACGAGGAACGAATGTTTGAAAGATTCCTGATCTATGTCCGAACAGCGCCGACTCGGATTGAGACGTACTACGGAGCATTGCTGCCGCATTTTCCGGGTGAGGTCAAGGAGCTCTTCTTGGCTTATATTGAATTTCGCGCAGATCGTTCCAACGATCGCAAGGATTATGTCGATGTGTGCCGAATCATTCGGTTGTTGCAGAAGGTCGGCGGAAAAGAGGAAGCATACTCGATCTCGAAGCAGCTGTTGGCGAAGTTCCCCAGGAGACCTGCGATGCGGGAGGAGCTAGAGAAAATCGTACATTAGTGTGTGATCGATCTAAGGGGGACAATCACTCCGGAATCCAGGCGTCCGTGAAGGCGAACGTCCGCAATCACGGCTGCCCGGAGGATGCGGTGCAACTAACGCGTGTTTAAAAAGCTAGATTCACTCGGGATCTATAAGAAATTCGAGATCGTCGAGAGACTGCTCGACTACCGGCATACGGATCCCCGGGAGGTCGGATTCCAGTATGTCAGCTTTCTTATAGTCGGTGACGATATCCTGTATTTGAACCGTACAGCTATGAATCAGGCGCGAAATTTCCTCGATGCTAGGTGTAATTAACATGGGAGTCGCAAAGGTGACAAGAAGTCATGTTTCCTTGGTTAGGTTCATTGTAACGTAGCGGCAGGGGACGCTTCCGGGCGCTGCAGGGCCTCCCATCCGGACGACCGGGCGGGAGGCTTCTTTCTAGGCAGGGAGTTCACCGTGCATGCAGGTTCCGATAGTCCGTCGGCGACAGGCCGACGGACTGCTTGAATTTGCGGAAGAAATAGTTCGAATCCGAATAGCCGATCTTCAAGGCGATATCGGACGCTTTCATCGGAGTGTCGCGCAACAGCGTCTTCGCCTCCTCCAGCCGAAGCCGGTTCAAGAAGTCGCTGAAGTATTCGCCCGTCTCGGCCTTGAATAGACGGCCCAGGTAGATGCTGCTCACATGGAGCCGGTCCGCGAGCAGCTGCAGCGTCAGCTCCGATCGATAATGCTCTATGATATGTTGTTGCGCTTGATCGATAAGCGAATGGCGCGGCCGGTCCCGCTGCGATTCGATGAAGCCCGCCAACTCTTCGAGCAAGTCGAAGACGGATTGGCGAATGGCGGGGACGTCCGATTCGGCGAAGATCCGGGGGAACCATCGCTCCGTATGCGGAGCGATGTCCTGACCGCACCGAAGCTGCCGGAGCGTCTCCTTCGCGGTTGCCATCCATTCGGCGGCTACGTATTTTACTGCCGAGGAGGGCTGCGCTTGGTGATAAGCCCACAGGAAGTCTTGTGCGAACGCGGCTTCCCAGACGTCGCGCCTCCCCGCGAGCAGGGCGCCCGGAAGCTCCCGGTGGTCGGATAGGGCGGCGGTCGACTCGGGCAGCAACGCTGCCAAGTCGCTTCGCGTAACGCAGACAGGCGCTCCGGTGTGCTCGATCATGTCGAGCGTGCGAAGCGCATCCCGGTAAGAGTGGTGGACGGAGGATGCCCCTTCCGCCCATGCGCCTAACGCCGCGTACCAGGGCGTCTTTAAGAGGGAGGAAATCGTTCGCCCGGCGTCCCGAAGCCAGGCAGCCGTGTCCTGCAGGAGGCGTTCGCCGTCCTTGCCGGTGGAGATGAACAGGCAGACGACCTTCTTCTCGTCGTTGAGGAAGGCGATGCCCCGGTTGTCTGTGGCCATCATCTCCTCAAGGACGTTCAGGATGGAGAACGGGCGGAAGCTGCTTTCCGCCTCGCTCAAATCCGCCTCGCGGATGTCCTTCCAGGAGATTACGGCCACAACGCACAGCATGTTCTTATGGTATGGAATCTGCAGGAAATCGAGCTTCTCCCGAAGCTGCTCATCCTCGATCCGGTGTTCGACCCATCGTTGTAAGACGTTATTTCGCAGCAGATGGAACGATTCCTTGCGAATTTGCTCGGTCATCCAACGGTTCTCGATTTGGCTGCAGCAATTGCGCGCGATCTGCTCCAGCTCGCCCGCGTCGACCGGCTTCAGAAGATAATCCTCCACTTGGAATTTCATGGCCTGACGCAAATACGTAAAGTCGTCATAGCCGCTTAGCACGATCAGATGGGTGGACCATCCGAACTCACGGATGCGCTCCATGAGAAATAAGCCGTCGCCGTCCGGCATGCGAATGTCGGTCAGCACGATATGCGGGCTTAGTTGCTCGTAGAGCCGGAGCGCCTCGCGACCGCCCTCCGCTTCCCCTGCGATTTCGATTCCGAGCTCTTCCCAATCTATAATTTGCCGGAGACCGGCGCGAATGAATTCGTCGTCGTCAACGATGAGCAGTTTGGGCATCCTCGTTCTCCTCCTGTGGTCTTGGCAGCCGCATAACCAGCGAGAAGCCTTCTCCTTCGCCCGAGACATTCACGCTGAGCCCGTAAGGCTCCCCGTAATACGCCCGGATGCGTTCGTGAATGTTTTTCAAACCGAGATGATTGTCGCGAAAGACGGTCTTAGCCTGCAGCCCCTCGTTGACCATGGCCTTCGCTTCCGGCGCCGCGCCCTTCCCGTTGTCGCTGATCTCGATGCAGCGGTATGGGCCTTCGTCGCGGATCGCTAGACGGATCCGGGGCTGCTCCGACTTCTCCAGCTCCCCATGCAGCAACGCGTTCTCGATGATCGGCTGCAGGCTGAACTTCGGCATGTAGCAGTCGCGAAGATCGAAGGGTGAATTCGCCTCCAGCTCGATTTGCTTGGACTTGCCCATCATGAGCAGCTCCAGGTAGTAGCGCGTGTATTGCAGCTCTTCCTCCACCGGAATTTCGTCCGCATCGGTCTTCAGGATCCACCGGTACAACCGGCCAAGGGAAAACAGCTTATTCGCGAGATCGGGCTGCTTCCGAACGACCGCTTGCATGCGCAGCGACTCTAAGGTGTTATAGAGGAAGTGCGGATTGATTTGCATCTTCAACGCGAAATATTCCGCATTGCTCTTCTGCACCTCGGCCACGTACACGCGATTGATGTATTGCTGCAGCTCCCCGGTCATCCGGTTAAACCGCTCGATCAGATCCCCGATCTCATCCTCTCCTGCTCGAACCATCGGTTCCGCGAACGGATTCGTCTGCACCTTCTTGAAGTGTTGAACCAGGTCCTTCAGCCGTCGAATGACGAACCGCAATATATAATGAATAAGGAAGACGCAGACCAGCCAAGCGATGAGCATCCCCGCGAAGATAACATACGCGAGCTTGCGGACCTCCGCCTGAATGCTCCTCTTATCGAAGCCGCCTACGACCTCGAGACCGTATTGCGGCAGCGCGGAGATCGACCGAATGAAGGAGGCATCCGAGCCGCTTACGTTCGACCGATTCTGCATGAGCGGAACGCCGTCTCTGAGAATTTCCAGCTCCAATCCCCGCTTATCTCCTCCTCGAAACAGCTCGAACAAGGAGCGGGAATCGATCCCCATGACGAAGTAGCCTTGGGGACGGGAGGGATGAATCGTTCGGAAGTCGAAGATCGGGTTTACGAAATACAGCACAGGGCGCTCTAGATTTTGGAAAAAACGATTCGTCGCCCCGATGTAAGGGAAGGAATAATCCCGGGGCAAGCCGTCGAAGAATGCCGGGAAATCGAAAGCGGCGCTTCGTTGGGCCGAGGGGTAGCGCGTTTTCTCGAACAGCCGCCGGTCGGCGGAGCGATACAGGATAACGGTCATGGCCTGCGGGTTCCGCTCCAACAGATAGGATTGCAGATTGGAGAAAGCGTTGCGCTCGGTAATCGAAGCGTTCTCGTCCTGCGGGACACTATCCGGCAAGAAGTACTGATAGGATGTAGACGCCTCTCGGCCGATCGGGTAAAACGAGATGCTCTCGCGTTTAAACTGCGTGATGAAAGCGTCCAACTGGCGGCTAAGATGGTCCGTTCGCAGCTCTAGCAAATCCCGCTCCCGCGTCTCCAACATATCGTAGAATCTACTATAAGTGATATATCCGATCGCGATAAAGACGATGAATAGGCAAAGCGCCACGCCGGTATTCAGCTTGCGGAAGACGTAACGGCCAATCCATCGACGATACCATTCTAGAACCATACGCCGTCCTCCTAGCGGATTTCCATATAATAAGACTGTAGCAAAAAGGAAGCATGAACGGAAGAAGCCGAGGGGCCGCGGGAAAAAGTGGTTTATTTTGTCCAGTGAATCGCAAGTTATTTCTGTAGAGAGTGTTTCCGCACGATTTTATAATGAAGCAGCAAGGGAAAATGAGAGACGCGAAAGGGGTTTACGACAGCAATGAGCGGACACGGAACGAGAAGAATGGCATGGACTTCGACGATTGCCATGCTCGCGTTGCTCGCGGCAGCTTGCGGGAACGGTGCGCCGTCGGACGCAACATCCGGGGGAGAGCAGCCGTCGCAAGGAAGCGAATCAGCGACGGACGACGCGGGAAAGAAGGAGCCGGTGGAAATTACGTTCCTCTCGTTAATTACGCCGAATTTGACGGAGGAGTTCTGGGATAAGTGGATCGGGTACTTCGAGGAGCAGCATCCGGATATTAAGGTGAAGCGGATTCAGGCGCCTTCTCTGGAAGGCCTCAACGATAATTACGCGAAGACGCTGCTCGCCTCGGGAGACTTCCCGGACGTACTCAGCAACATCTCGTATCAGGACTTCGCCCGCGCCGATGCGTTGATGGAGATTCCGATCGACGACGACGTGAAGAAGATCAAGGATATCGAGTCGCTCGCCATCGACGGCAAGCTATACACGTTGCAGGCTTACCTGCAGCCTCACACGCAGATTTTCTACAATAAAGACTTGTTCGCGAAGGCGGGCATCGAGCAGCTGCCGAAGTCTTGGGACGAATTCGAGGCGGTCGCGGAGAAGCTGCATGCCGCAGGCATTACGCCAATTCTGACAGGCGGCGACTGGATGACGACGCTTACGTTCTCGATCCTCACGGGACCGGAAATCTTCGGAAAAAATCCCAATTGGTACGCGGATCGGAACGCTGGGAAGGTCAGCTATCTCGACGACAATTGGATGGCCGTCGCCGGGCGTTATCAAAGCCTCGCGCAGAAGGGGTATTTCAACAAGGGAGCGCTCAGCATCGGTTACACGCAGGTGGAGCAAGAGTTCCTGAAGGGGAACGGAGCAATGTACCCGATGGGCTCCTGGTTTACGGCAGCTTACGCGGCGGCGAAGCCGGATTTCGAGGTCGGCGTGTTCGCGCCGCCGACGCTTGACGGCTCCGGACCGTACATGTCGGGCTCCCGCGGAACGAGCTTTGCGATATCTAAGATCACAAAGCATCCGGAAGCGGCACTGACCTTCGCGAAGTTCTTGGCGATCGATCCGGAGTTCCACAAGGCGTTCGGCGCGAGCGACGGCATGTTCTCCGGCCTCGTCGAGCCTATCAACTACGAATTTACGCCGTTGCAGCAGGGCATCTTCGAGCTGCTCCAGGAGGCGGACACCATGAGCGGATACGAGGCGCAGCGCGCCGGCGACTTCCCGGTGAACGGCCTGCCGAACCAGCTGACGAAGGTCGGGCAGAACCTGCTGATCAACGGAGCCGACCTGAAGGCGGAGATGGCAAGCTTAGACGAGTACTGGGATAAGAACAAATAGAAACGGATACAGCGAACGGCGCGGGAGCCAAGCATCGGCAGCTTGGCTCCCGGCTCGTCTAAGGCTCTGCCTGAGGATCATACGGAAGGAGGATGCAGTTTGAGAAGCGACAGTTGGACCAGAGGGCTGTTGTTCGTTCCGGGCTTTACGATTTATCTCGTGTTTATGATGATTCCCATCGGCATGTGCGTCTACTACAGCGTCCATAACTGGGACGGCCTCAGCCCTGCGTTTTCATTCATCGGCTTTGACAATTACATCGATGCGCTGACGGACCGCGATTACCATCGCTCCTTGCGCGTAACGCTCTTCATCACGGCGGTGGGTACGCTCGCCGTGAACGCGGTCGGGATGCTGATCGCGGTACTGTTGAACAAGCCCGGCCGTCTAACGAACTTTTATCGTTCGGTGTTTTTCTTTCCATTGCTTCTCAGCGCGGTCGTTGTCGGATTCCTGTGGAAGGCGATCTTGAACTACAACGGGATCTTGAACGCCGTGCTTGGGCGGTGGGGCATCGAGCCCATCGAGGCGTTCGGCACGCCGCAGACGGCGATTACGACGATTACGCTTCTAATCATCTGGCAGAGCGTCGGCGGCGTCATCGTGCTGTATTTGGCTGGACTGCAAGGGATTCCGAAGGATTTATACGAAGCCGCCAAGATCGACGGAGCGAACGCGGTGCAGGCGTTCCGCAGCGTGACGTTCCCGATGCTTGCGCCAAGCGTCACGATGTGTATGATTTTCATGTTTACGACCTTGGCCCGTGAGTACGATCGCATCGCGGTGCTGACGAACGGAGGCCCGGGAGGCGCCACGGAGACGGCGGCATTCACTGTCGTGAGGCTGGGCATTAACACGAACCGATTCAGCTACGCGGCGGCGCTGGCCGTCATTATGATGGTTGCGGTAGCGGCGATCTCCGTAGCCATGACGCTGTACCTTCGCAAGAGAGAGGAGCGGATCGTATGACCGGAGGCTGGCTGGATCGAATCCGGCATGTGTTCTTAATGGGCGTAAGCTTGCTGCTGCTCATCCCTTTTTATATCGCCGTGGTGAACGCCTTCAAGCCCAACGAAGCGATTTTGTCGGACCCGATGGGTCTGCCGTTCGGTTCGCTGACGCTGGCGAATTTCGCGAAAGTGGCCGTAACGCCGACCTTTAATATTTTTAAAGCATACGGCAGCACGGCGTTAATTACCGTCGTATCCATCGTTTGTTTGATCGGCTTCGCATCGATGATGTCCTATGTCATTGCAAGGAGCCGACACAAGTTTTTCGCCTTCGCGTATTTGCTGCTGCTCGGGGGCATGATGATTCCGCCTCAGGTCATCCTCATTCCGATCGTGAAGCTGCTGCGCGCATTAGGGCTTATGTTTACCGAGACGGGACTCATTCTGTATAACACGGGCTGGTATATTCCGTTCACGGCGTTTATCTTCACGGGCTTTATACGGACGCTGTCCCGGGAGCTCGACGAATCGGCGATGATGGAAGGCGCGAACAGTTTTACGATTTTCTGGCGCGTCATCTTCCCGATCTTAAAACCGCCGTCCGCTTCGATCGTGATCTTCTTGTTTTTATTTGTATGGAACGATTTTCTGAATCCGTTGATTATCCTAGGCTCCACGAAGGGCTATACGGTAACGACGGGCATTTACTTGGCCGTAGGCCAATACAGCGTTAATTGGGATCAAATTTTCGCATTGGTGATCCTGGCGTCGCTTCCGGTGCTGTGCGTGTTCCTGTTTATGCAGCGGTACTTCGTATCGGGCCTCGCCGACGGCGCCGTGAAAGGGTAGGAGGGGGAAGAACGATGTTGCATTCCGCATTGATGGACGTTCTTGTCTATGAAGGACCAAGGGAAATGAATATGCGAAGGGCGGAGATCCCGAAGCCGGAGCCGGACGAAATCTTGATCCGGGTGGAGAAGGCCGGAATCTGCGGTTCCGAGCTCAGCGGGTATTTAGGCCACAACTCGCTCCGGGTGCCGCCGCTCGTCATGGGCCACGAGTTTGCCGGCACCGTGGCCGCGCTCGGCGCCGATGTGTCGGCGTTCCGTCCCGGCGACCGCGTCACGGTCAATCCGCTCGTCAGCTGCCGCCGCTGCCGCTCGTGCGTCGAGGGCCGGCCGCAGCTGTGCGAGCGGCGCGCCATCGTCGGCGTGCACCGCCCCGGCGCGTTCGCCGAATACGTCGCCGTCCCGGCCGCGAGCGCTTACGCGCTGCCGGGGGAACTTTCCGTCGACGCGGCGACGCTGACGGAGCCGTTCGCCTGCGCGATCCATGCCGTGCGGCAGGCGGGGCTCGATCCGGCGGACCGCCTGCTCGTGTACGGCGGCGGTCCGATCGGCCTGCTCGTCCTGCTCGCCGCGCGGGCGTTCGGCCTTGAGCGGGTTACGGTGATGGAGCTGAATCGGAACCGACTGGACATCGCGGACGCGCTCGGCGCCGTCGCGGTCGGGTCCGAGGAAGCGCTGCGCGCCGCCGCTCCCGCAGGGGGCTACGACGCCGTCGTGGACGCGGTCGGCGTGTGCGCGACGCGCCAGCAGAGCGTGTTGAACGCGCGACCCGGCGGCACCGTCGTCTTCTCGGGCCTGCACGAGGCGAAGAGCCCGCTGCCGATCAACGTCGCGATCCGCAACGAGGTGACGCTGAAGGGAGCGTTCTGCTACGACGATCGGGATTTCGAGACGGCGCTGCGCTGGCTCGGGGAGGGCAAGGCGGACCTGACGCCTTGGCTGCAGCATATCCCGCTCTCGGAAGGCAAGGCCGGATTCGAGCGGCTGCTCGGCGATCCCGGGCCGGTCGCGAAGATTATGCTATCGATCTAGGAGGGGACAGAGATGAAGCTGCATGGGGTTATTCCGATTTTGCCCGCGCCGTTCACGGAGGACGGCACGGCCGTGGACCATGAGGATCTGCGGTCCGTCATCGATCTCGCCGTGAGCGAGGGCGCGCACGGCGTGGCGCTGCTCGGCGTGGCCAGCGAATTCTACAAGTTGGCGGACGACGAGCGCAGCGCCATGATCCGGACGACCGTGGAGCACGTCGCCGGGCGCGTGCCCGTCATCGTCAACATTACGCGTCATTCGACGGAGCTGGCGGTGCGCGACGCGCGGGACGCGCAGGCGGTCGGCGCCGATGCGGTCATGATCGTGCCGCCGTCGTTCATCGCGCCGTCCGCCGCGGCGATCATGGAGCATATCGAGGCGGTGGCGGCGAGCGTCGACCTGCCGGTCGTGATCCAATACGCTCCTAATGTAACGGGCGTCGGCATTCCGGCGGAGACGTTCCTCCGAATTCAGGCCGCGTGCCGGAACGACATGTATATCAAGGCGGAGTCGGTGCCGCCGGGTCCGCTCATCTCCTCGATCGCGGAAGGCACGAGCGGAGCCATGGGCGTGTTCATCGGCAACGGCGGCGTGCAGCTGTTCGACGCGCTCGAGCGCGGCGCGGCGGGGCTGATGCCGGGCACGGCGATGCTGAAGCCATACATGGACATCTATACCGCCTACCGCGAAGGGAACAAAGAGCTCGCCTTCGAGCGGTTCAACGCGTTCCTGCCCGTGCTCAACCTCACGGCGCAAGGCGCGGAGATGTTCACCCGTTTCGAGAAAATCATCCTGAAGGCGCGCGGAGCGATCAAGAGCGACGCCTGCCGCAAGCCGTACTTTTCGCCGGACGAAGGGTACCGCAGGCTGCTCGCGCAATACGGCGGACTCTTGTCCGACAAGTTTGGAGTCGACATCTTCCCGAGAGGCGGCGCGTCCGTATGAAAGGCGAGGTAAGCGTCGGGCTGATCGGGTGCGGCCGCGTCGCCGAGTCGCATGTGCGAGCGCTTCGCCGGGTGCGCGGCGCCCGGCTGGCAGGCGTCTATGACCGGGCCGAGTCGTTCGGCAGGGAGAGAGCGGCCGCCTGGGGGACTTCGTACCTCGAGCTGGAAGAGATGCTCGCCTCGCCCGATATCGATGCGATCTATGTCTTGACGCCGATGGAAAGCCATTGCGACTATGCGAGGAAGGCGCTAGAGGCCGGGAAGCATGTGTTGATCGAGAAGCCCGTTAGCGACGACATCGCCGCCATTCGGGAGCTGATCGAGCTAAGCGAGCGCCAGGGCAGGGTATGCATGCCGGGCCACAGCTATCTGTACATGCCGGAGCTCAGCCGAATGCAGCGCTTGGCCCGGGAGGGCGGCATCGGGCGCACGACGTCGATGTTCATGAGCGAGGTGTACCGGATGCCGGATGAGCTCGCCGCAAAGTACCACGGTCCGATCGTCGAGGTGCTCTGTCATCATCTGTATCTCTTGCTTGCGTTGCTCGGGACGCCGAAGTATATCCAGGCGTTCGCCGGCTGCTTCCGTCCGGACGCGGTGCCGACGGGCGACGAGCAGGTCGTCGTCAACGCGGAATACGAGAACGGCGCCTTGGCGCATCTGTTTCTCTCTTGGGCGAATCACGACGAGACGAGCGACCCGTGGACGTTCAAGGTCAAGCTGCTGGGCACGCAAGGGGGATTGCATTTCTCCCGGCGGGACCAGGTGTACGGTAACGAGCACGAGCAGCGCGAATACCACCTGTATGACGAAATGTTCGAGCGGGAGTCGGAGCACTTCATTCATGGCTGCATTCTTGGCGGCGAGGCGCCGTTGTCGACCTTGGACGACGCGGCGAAAGCGATGGCGATGCTGCACGCGGTGCAGACGTCGGTGAAAGAGCGCACGGTGCAGACACTGTATTTTTAAATCATCGGGAGGGGTAGAGAACATGGGCGGCTTGCAAATTACGAATGTGGAAACGATCCGGCTGTCGTATCGATACAGCGAGGAGGAGCGTTGGCAGTGCCCGGGGTGGACGACGCTGCAGCGCAACGCGACGTTGGTCCGCGTCTGGACGAATCAAGGAACATACGGTATCGGGGAGGTCAGCGAGGATTCCTGCATCCCGCAATCGGTCGGTTCGATCATCGACGAACACTTCAAGTCGATGCTAATCGGGGAGGACCCGTTCCAGGTCGAGAAGCTATGGCGCAAGATGTTCGTCCGCTCCTTGCACTGGGGGCGCAAGGGCGGCGCGATCAAGATCATCAGCGGTCTCGAGATCGCGCTGTGGGACATCATCGGCAAGACGCTGAATCGCCCGGTGTACGATCTGCTCGGCGGGGTCGTCCGCGACCGGATCCGCGTCTACGCGAGCGCGGGCATGTCCAACGAGGAGAATGAGCTGATCGAAGAGATGCAGGGATATAAGGAGCAGGGCTATACGGCGCTGAAGATGCGGATCGGGTCGGATCCGCGAGGCGACGTGGAGAAGGTGCGACGCGTTCGCGACGCGCTTGGAGCGAAGATGGATCTGATGGCGGACGCGGGCATGAGCTACGTCGACGCGGCTTGGGATTTCAACACGGCGCTGCGCGTGGCCCGAGGCTTAGAGCCCGCCGGCTTGTTCTGGCTCGAGGAGCCGCTCATTAACGACGATATCGACGGCTACGCGCGCCTGGCCGCGGAGACCGACATTCCGATCGCGGCGGGGGAGAACGAGTACACGAAGTACGGCTTCAAGGATTTAATTTCCAGACGGGCGGTCGACATCGTGCAGCCGGACGCGACGCGAAGCGGCGGCATTATGGAAGTGAAGAAGATCGCGGCGATCGCCGATGCGTTCCAGATGCGAATGGCGCCCCATATTTTCACCTCCGGCGTGTCGCTCATGGCGAACCTGCACGTCATCGTCTCGTCGCCGAACGCGATCATCATGGAATATGACCGAACGATCAACCCGCTGCGCGACGAACTCTTGGTAGAGCCGCTCGCCTACCGAGACGGAGTCGTCACCTACCCGAAGGGCATCCCGGGCCTCGGCGTGCAGCTTACGGATGAGCTTATCGAGAAATTCAAATTCATTCCCGGGGAAATTTTGCAAAAAGCGGAGTTTACTTGCGACCATGCGTATTGATGCGCACCAACACTTCTGGAACGTTGAGCGGCTCGATTATCCGATCCTGCGCGGCAGCGCGTTGTACCGCACGGTCGAGCCGGATGCGCTGGAGCCCCTGCTTGCCCCGTCGGGCATGGACGCCACGATTGCGGTTCAGGCGATGGACGACTGCGAAGAGACGGAATACTTGCTGGAGCTTGCTGACCGATGGACATGGATCGCGGGCGTCGTCGGTTGGGTCGATCTGGAGCGTCCGCTGGAAGCGGGCAGGCAGCTGGAGCGGTTCGCGAAGCATCCGAAATTCGTAGGCGTGCGTCACTTGATCATGACCGAGCCGGATCCCGATTGGCTTATAAGGCCGGCGGTTCTGGAAGGACTCCGCGTGCTATCCTCCTTCGGGAAAGCGTTCGACGTCGGCGCGGAGTTTCCGCGCCACCTCCGTCACGTTCCGGCGGCGGCCGAGGCGGCGCCCGAGCTGCGCTTCGTAATCGACCACCTGGCGAAGCCGCCGATCGGAACGGACGGGATGGTCGCCTGGGAGGCGGAGCTCGAACGGGCGGCGGCGTGTCCGAACGTATATGCGAAGCTGTCGGGACTGCCGGCGGACGGCCGTACGCAAGCCGCCGTCAATGCGGCGTTCCGGTGCTTCGGCGCCGATCGGCTCCTGTTCGGAAGCGATTGGCCGGTGTCCGCCCTTCACTCGTCCTACGAGCGCACTGTGGAGGCGATCCGGTGGGCGGCATCGGCGGCGGGATGCACGGCCGAGGGGGAGTTCGCGATCTTCGGCGGAACGGCGCGCGCGGTCTATCGGTTGGAGGGCCAGCCATGAGCGGACGGGGGAAGCGGATCGGCAGCATCGTTCGATTGCGGGACGGCTGCCTTGACCGGTACGTGCAGCTGCATGCCGAGGTATGGCCGGAGTTATTAGAGCTGTTCAGGCGGCATCATGTGCGCAATTTTACGATTTTCCATCGGGACGGTTACCTCTTTAGCTATAAGGAATACACCGGTCGCGATTATGAAGGGGATATGGCGGCGTTGATGCAGAAGCCTCTCATGCAGGAGTGGCTGCGGCTGACCGATGCGTGCCAGGAGCCCTGGCGACAAGCTTCGCCGGATGTGCTTTGGGCGGATGGGGACGCCGTGTTTTATATGGAGTAAGGATGAATACGGGGGTATGGAACTTATGAAGATCTGTGTTTTTCAAAAAGGCGGAACGTACCGGCTCGGCGTGAAACGGGGGGACAGCCTCGTAGACGTCGCCGAAGCGCTGCGCGTCGCTCCGCGCAAAGGGATTTGCGCGGAGCCGATGGCTCTCATTCGGGCCGGCGCTGCCGGTGCGAGAGAATTGGAAGCTTATGTATCGAGTTTGCCGGACGGCGAAACCAGCTTCGTAGTAGACCCGGCGTCCGTCGAATGGGGCCCTTGCGTCCCCGAGCCCGCGAAGATCGTATGCGTCGGACTGAATTACCGCCGCCATGCGGACGAGTCTGGGCTGCCTTACCCGGAGACGCCGCTCTTGTTTAACAAATTCAGCAATGCCCTGACGGCGCACGGACAGCGCATCCCGATTCCGAAGACGACGGAACAGCTCGATTACGAGGTAGAGCTCGGCATCGTGATCGGGCGCCGCGCTGCGGACGTATCCGAGGAGGATGCGTTGGATTACGTCTTCGGATACTGCCCGGCGAACGATGTGTCGGCGCGCGATTTGCAGATGCGCACCTCGCAATGGATGCTGGGCAAGACGAGCGATCGATTTTGCCCGATAGGACCCTATCTCGTTACGGCGGACGAAGTCCGCGATCCGCAGCGCTTGACGCTGCAGACGTTCGTCAACGGGGAGCGACGTCAGCATTCTTCCACATCGGATATGATCTTTACGTGCCGCGAAATCGTTAGTTACATCTCCAAGTACATGACCCTCGAGCCTGGCGACTTGATATTAACGGGGACGCCGGAGGGGGTCGCGCTCGGTATGCCGAGCGACCGCCGCACGTACCTCAAGCCGGGCGATATCGTCACCGTCGAAATCGAGGGGCTTGGCCAATTGACGAATACATTCTTGTAACCCGCTGAAGAAGCGCGCCGACCGGGGCGCGCTTCTTTCTTTCCAATCGGATCGTAACATTCTCCTAAAGTTCCTGAACGCTCTTCATTTCGACGCTCCGGCGGTTGCGATACAGTGAAAGTGGAAAGTCGATAATCGATCGCGGGGAGGAAAGAACGATGAGAAGAAGACAGAGGTTGTTCGCGGCGGTGATAATGATGCTCACGATGAGCTTAGTCGCTTGCTCGGAAGACAGACGGACTTATTCATTTAAACTGTACGACACCAACGTCAAAAGGATTGAAAGTAAAAAAGCCACAATGCGATGCAACATCGGGTTGTGGCTTCTTTCTGTCGGGTAGCGCTGTCTGCCCTCGTGGGTCGAGCGAAGTGAATCGGTGGATGCTCAAATAGGCTCTACAATGGCTTCAAATGCTCGACGAGAAAGAGACAATCCTCCAACTCTGCTTGCTCCCCCTCGACTTGGTAAAATACACCATCATTTCTCCAATTAATGACTAGTCGATCGCCAGGGAATTCGGCCCAATATACTTCCACATCATGCATCGTAACATGTCCTTCAGCCGTGGTTTCCGCAGTTGTCGTTCGTACAACGTCTACCGAAGATTGAAGGAAAGAGATCGATCCCAATTCAACCGTTAGGTCCCCGGCGTCCTTATCTAGGATGATTTCCACCGAATGGGGATTGTCAAAAATCTCCTTGATTACATACCCCTCCGGTAGCAGGCCAGGGACCAAAAGCTGGAAAGAATGATTAGATATATTGTCGAACGAGTGCAATTGAACCGTTTCCTTGTCCAAACCGAGACCATGCGCAACGGTATTTTCTTTCATCTCGACGTTGGGTTCCGGAATATGTTCAGCGACGCTTCCCACTTCCTGAACGAACGGTTCGCGAACGGACGGCTGTCCCCCTCCATGCGCTGCTTCACAAGCGGAAAGCAAGGACGAAATCAAAATGAATAATAGTACCTTCATTACTTCATTCACCTCGATTTCTCGACGTTCGCTTTGGGTGGAATGTTTCAATGAATGAAAGATTTAGTTTGAATGAAAAAGCCTCTTCACGGTGATAAACGCCTGCTGCTTCGTGTATTCGCCGTTCGGGCTGAACTCGTTGTTGCCGGTGCTGCCCATCATCGTTGCGCCATTCGTCCGATCCACGACGGAGGATACGAATGCGACGGCGTCTTGAGCCCAGTTCGCGATATCATCCTTGTCGGCATAATTCGCCCCTGTGCCGTTATTCCGTTGGATGCCGAGCAAGTCAGCCGCTCGGGACAGTAACACCGCCGCCTCTTGACGGGTAATAAGGCCATCGGGATCAAAGATGCCGTTCCCTTTGCCGCTGATCAATCCGAGCGCATAAGACGCCAGTATCGTTTCGTCTGTCGTATCCGTAAACGCATCAGCATCCATCGCCTTGCCTCTTTCGTCTAATAGTTCCTCAATGGATGCACCCGTCTTGACGGCGATCATATGGACGATCAGCTTGCTGAAATCGGCGCGCGTCATGTTGCTGGTATAATGATGCCGTAGATCCATTGGCACAAGATTCAGAGCAATCGCCTGATTTACTTCGCTCTTCGCCCATTCAGCCGGTTGATCAAGCGGATTCGAGATTAACCCCTTTTTCCCATCCTTTTCAACAACCGCCACGCCATTTTTAAAATCACGCACATAATCATATTGCAGGCTAACGATTTCTTTGCCGGTCTTATCGATAAATCCCCATTTCTCGTCTTTTTCTACCGCAGCCAGCCCTTCTGCAAATTGATTCGCGAAATCGTATCGAGGCGCTGCAATGACGGTTCCGTCGTTCATGTCTACAAATCCTCGCTTCGTGCCTTGTTGAACCATGGCCACCCCTTCCGAAGAAGGCCATACTTCATTATACTCGGGTTTCACGATGATTTTGCCCGTTTTACCGATGAGGCCGACTTGTTCGTCTTTCGTCACCCTTGCCACGCCATAATAAAAATCGAATGCTTGGTCGTATTGAAGGTCGACGACGATTTTGCCGGTTCGATCGATATATCCCCATTTCCCGTTTTTACTTACTGCAGCCATGCCATCCCGGAAAGAGTTCCCATTGTTGTATTGAGGCTTGACGACTTCTTTGCCGGTTCGATCGATAAAACCAACCTTCCCGCCTTTGAAAACCCAAGCCAATCCATCGCTAAAATCGCGCGCATACTCATATCGAGTCTTCAAAACGACTTTCCCCGTTTTGTCGATAAAGGAAGTGCTCCCGCCGTTTTTAACGGCAGCCAAACCTTCGTCGAAATAGTTCATCTCGGTGAATTGGGCTCCGACGACTTCGGCATATTGCGGCTTTACGACTTCTTTCCCGGCGCTGTCGACAAACCCCCACTTCCCATCCTTGTACACGGCGGCCATGCCTTCATTGAAATCGGAAATCCCTTCATACTGAGGCGCGACGATTTCTTTGCCGGTTTTATCGATCAGCCCCCATTTCCCATTTCTCATCACTTTCGCTACCCCATTCTGGACGGAAGTGATTTCTTCATACTTAGGGGCAACGATTTCATTGCCGGTCTTATCGACAAAACCCCATTTTCCACCCTGTTCAACCCCGGCCAACCCTTCGCTGAAATCAAGAACTACGTCATATTCAGGTTTTACGATTTCTTTCCCCGTTCGATCGATAAATCCCATTTTTTCGTCTTTCTCTACCTTCGCCATTCCCTCGACAAACGATACCGCCCAATCGTATTGCGGCTCGACGACGAATTTGCCCGATCGATCGATAAAGCCGAATTTTGCGCCTTCAAGAACATACCAAAGCTTTAGGCGCCATTCTCCTCCTACCGCAACCATCGCTAGGCCTTCATTAAAGTTTCCCGCATCTGAAAACTGAGGTTCAATGTCATAGGTCGGATATTGTTCCGCTTGCGAAATAGCAGTGTAGCCAAACGTCATGAAAATACATAAACATACGATCAGCACTTTCTTCATGTAGACGCAACTCCTCGTCTTGGGTCGAATGGTATATGATGCTATTAGAAAAAAACCAGTTTTTAGTATAACACAAGAAAACAACCCCTGAAGCGGAACATGCAAGGAAGGAAAATCCAGTTCTATAACGAAACTAGTGAATATATCATTTCAATGGGTCGGTTCCGATGTAGATTTCGATTCGGGAGGGCAGGGAATGAAAAATTCTTGGTTTCACCGAATGATCTGGTCTTACATCCCCATCTTCCTCATCATATGCTCCTTTATTTTCTTCATCTTCTTCAACATGCTGTCGGAACAACAGCGCAAGAACGCGATTTCGGCGAACCGGGTATCCACCTCGCAAATTCTGCAGACCGTCGACGTATCGTTGAAATCGATCGACACAACGGTCGTGAACGATCTGATGAACGAACCGATCTACGAGGAGTTTTTCTACCAAACCGGTCTGCACGACGTCGCGCTCCATTACCGGGTTTCGAAGCAATTGAAGCTGTTAACGCAGCAGCTGCCGATGGTCGAGTCCATCGATCTCGTGCGATTCGAAGACGAATTGATCTTTAACGGAAATTTGATCCATCCGATTCGCAAGTCGGAGGACCGCGAGTTTATCGGGGCGTTGAAAGAGGGAGTCCGGCTGACGAAGTGGACGGGCCTGCGGAAATACAAGCACTACCCGTTCCAAGACGACAAAGAGGTGCTCAGTCTCGTCTACCCGTACCCGCTCAACATCGGCGGCCAAGGGGGCTTCATCGTGAACGTGCGCGCTTCGGCGCTCGAACGCATGCTGGAGGACATTACCGGTTCGACGAACGTCTTCGTGACGGTACGCGACGCGGAAGGGAATCGGCTGTTCGGCAGCGCGGACGACGGCGGGCAGCGCGGCCCCGTCATGTCGAAGATGACCTCCGGGTATACGGGCTGGACGATCGACAGCGGATTGGTCGACGGGACGATCCTGCAGGCGACTTCCTTGTTGTCCGATGTCTGGATGGTCGTCGGGCTGTTCGTGTTCGGCTTAGGGATTGTGTCGATCGTGTACGTGACCCGGCGGAATTATCGACCGCTGAAGGAGTTAATCGCGAAGATCGACACGTATTTGCATAAGGAGACGGAATCGTTGGGCGATATGCGGAGCGACGAGTTCTTCGTGCTGCAGAGCACGATCGACCGTTATATCGCGAAGTCGGAGCATATCGAGAAACAAATCGAGGAGACGGCCGAGCTGAAGAAGAAGAGCTTCTTCGGCGAGCTCCTGAACGGGTGGCGGGACATCGATCCGGACCGGCTGCACCAAGAGCTGGAGAAGCACGGCCTGGACCCCGGCGGCGAGCGGCTTTCCGTCTTCGTCGCGGAGATCGACCGCTACGACGAGGTGTTTCAGAAGTATAAGGAACGCGATCGATATTTGTTTAAGTTTATTGTCCACAGCGTGACGAGGGAAATTATGGGGACGGATCCTTTCCGCGTGTGGGTAGAGTGGATTGCGGAAGATCGAATCGCAGGCATCGTATTCGCGGACCGGCCGGATGCCGACGTCAAGGAAGCCTTCGACCGGCTGTGTCGCTGGGTGGAGGGCAATTTGAAGTTTACGGTAACGGCGGGGCTCGGACTCGAAAAGGCGGGTTGGGCGGAGGTGGCGCACTCGTACAAGGAAGCCGTCCAAGCGCTTCAATATAAAGCGGTGTTAGGCAGCGACCGGTGGATTGCGTATGCGGACGTCCTCGAGAGGCGAACGACGGATCGCGGGGATTCCTTGGAGGCCGTCGCGCTCATTCACGATTTCGCCGAGTCCTATCGCTTGGACGACCCGGAGTGGGAGAACAAGCTAGCTCTCTTCTTCGCCGATGCCAGAAGCCGTCTGCGGACGAAGGACGACTTGCTGATCCTGGTCCATTACTTCATCTACTATTTGGATTTGCAAATTACGCAGCTGCCGAAGGAGTACGGCCAGCTGTGGAAGGGCAAGGCGCT
Organism: Paenibacillus sp.; assembly: GCF_031177825.1. Lineage (GTDB taxonomy): Bacteria > Bacillota > Bacilli > Paenibacillales > YIM-B00363 > Paenibacillus_AE. The sequence continues at coordinate 112,693 of NZ_JAPSKE010000006.1, forward strand.
GCCCGGCTTGTTGGACGCCGCGAAGCGGTTGGACACGTGGGCTCGAATGGAGGCCGATCTGACGGACATCCTGCACGATTTCCGGGCGCACACGCTCCGGTTGAGGGAAGAGAAAAGCCATTGCGCCTTGCTGAAGGAAATTCGAACCTACGTGGAGGAGCATTATGCCAATCCGGATTTATCCCTCGATTATTTAAGCGATCGATTCGAAATCAATTCCAAATATTTAAGTCACTTGTTTAAGGAACAATTCGGCGAAAATTTCATCGACTTCTTGACCCGCAAGCGAGTGGAGGAGGCCAAGCGGATGCTGCTGGAGGCGTCGCATTCGATCCAGGAGGTCGGGGATAAGGTCGGGTACCCGAATGCGACGACGTTCCGAAGGGCGTTCAAGAAGGTCGTCGGCTTCTCCCCCGTGGATTTCCGAAGACATGGCGAACCGAGCTAGGGCGTAACCGTCCGGAGGGAAACCTCCGGATTTTTGATTGCTGACTGGAAAATGGATCGCTCTCGCCCGGAACTCCGCGTCCCGCAAGGCTTCTTCGAACGGAAGGAAAATCGCCCCGTGTCGGAATAGTGAGAGTTGGATTCCCCGCCGACTCGGCTTACGATAAGACCGTCGAACAATCATCCGAATGGGGGGATCGGGATTCGTGAATCTGAAAGCGGTAACACCTCGGCCGAAGCCGCGGCCGTCGGTGCGGAGGGAATGGCTGCCCGCGAAGAAAATGAAACGAAACTGGGACTTGTATTTCGTCATTGTGCTCCCGCTGCTGTACATCGCGATTTTCAAATACGTACCGATGTACGGCGCGCTGATCGCGTTCAAAGAATTTAACGTCGTGCAGGGCATCTTGGGCAGTCCTTGGGTGGGCTTCAAGCATTTCGAGGATTTCTTTACGTCTCCGAATTTCTCGAAGCTGATGTGGAATACGCTTGGGATCAGCTTGTACGCCCTATGCGTCGGCTTTCCGGCGCCGATCCTGCTTGCGCTGGCGCTGAACGAGCTGCGGGTCGGCGCGTTCAAGAAGAGCGTGCAGATGGTGACGTTCGCCCCCTACTTCATCTCTACGGTCGTCATGGTTTCGATGATTATCTTGTTTCTGTCTCCGAAGCTCGGCTTCGTCAACCATATCATTACGTGGTTCGGCTTCCCGGAGATCAACTTCATGGGAGAGCCCGGGTACTTCAAGTCGATCTACGTGTGGTCGGAGGTATGGCAGCAGACCGGATACGGGGCGGTCATCTACTTGGCGGCGTTGGCCGGCGTCAATCCGCAGCTGTACGAAGCGGCCAGAGTCGACGGCGCGTCGCGGTTTCAGAAAATGATTCATATCGACATTCCCGGGCTGCTGCCCGCCGCCGTCATCCTGCTCATCCTGAATGTCGGTCAGCTCATGCGCGTCGGCTTCGAGAAAATCTACCTCATGCAAAACCCGCTCAACCTGAGCACGTCGGAGGTCATTCCGACCTTCGTCTACAAGATCGGGCTGCTCGGCGCGAATTTCAGCTTCTCGTCCGCCGTGGGGCTGTTCAATTCCGTGGTCAATCTGCTGCTGCTCGTCTTGGTCAACGCGTTGGCGCGCAAGGTGTCCGACAGCAGTCTATGGTAGAGGAGGGGGACCCTTGCACGGATCGATTAGAGAATCGTTCGGAGATCGCTTATTTCTATACGGCATATACGTCTTTCTCGCCTTGATCGGACTAGCGGTGTTCTACCCGCTGCTCTATATCGTCAGCGCCTCGTTCAGCGCGCCGCAGGCGGTCATCGAGGGCAGGGTGTGGCTGCTGCCGGTCGAACCTACGCTTCTCGGATACAAGACGGTATTCGAGCATCATCAGGTCATCGTCGGGTATATGAATTCGGCGTTTTACACCTTTTTTGGAACGATGATGAATGTCGCGCTCACGATTATGCTGGCCTATCCGTTATCGAAGCGGAACTTCTATGGACGCCAGGCGATCATGATGATTCTCGTGGCGACGATGCTGTTCGAAGGCGGGCTGATTCCGTATTACCTTACGATCAAGAGCTTGGGCATTCTCGACACGCGTTGGGCGATGCTCCTTCCGCAGGCGCTGGCGGTATGGCAAGTCATTATCGCGAGAACGTTCTTCCACACGACCATTCCCGAAGAGCTTACGGAAGCGGCGGAGCTCGACGGCTGCAGCAATATCGGCTTCATCTGGAGGGTCGTCGTTCCGCTCTCCAAGCCGATCATCGCCGTGTTGGTGCTCATGTATGCGGTCATGCATTGGAATTCGTATTTCGACGCCTTGATTTTCCTCAAGACGGCCGACCTGTTTCCGCTGCAGATCGTGCTTCGGAACATTTTGATTCTGAATTCCGTGGATACGACGGCGATGAAGGACGCCTCCGAGATGCTGGCCCGGCAAGGGCTGAAGGATCTGCTGAAGTTTTCCTTGATCGTGGTGGCGAGCGCGCCGATCTTGGCGATCTATCCGTTCGTCCAGAAATATTTCGTACAAGGCATTATGATCGGCTCGATCAAAGGGTAGAGGGCGGTACAGATGACGAAGGGAGTTGCGACGATGAAAAGAAGATGGACGGTCACGATTTGCGCGGCAATGGTTCTGTCGCTGATCGCCGGGTGCATGGGCGGAGGGAACGGCGGCGGTGGAGAGGGGGAAGGCGCCGGACAAGGCGAAGGGACGCAAGGCGTCGTCTCCTTCTCCGCCTTCGCTCCGCAGCTGGTCCGGATCGAAAACATGGACACGAACTTATTCACCAAGTACGTGGAGGAGAAGGTCGGGATCGACATTAAGTGGGTGCTGGCTCCATCTGAAGGCGCGAACGAACGGAAGCAGCTGTTGCTGGCCAGCGGCGATTATCCCGAGGTGTTCATTCACGGCGACCTGACGAAGGAAGAACAGCTGAAGTACGGCCAGCAAGGCGTATTGATCCCGCTGAACGACTTGATCGAGCAGTACGGTCCGAATATTAAGAACACCATGAATATGATCGAAGAATACACGAGCGAAATTACGGCGCCGGACGGTAACATTTACGCTTTGCCTCAAGTGAACGAATGCTACCACTGCATGTTTTCTCAGAAAATGTGGATCAACGCCGCTTGGCTGGAGGCGGTCGGCATGTCGATGCCGACGACGACGGACGAGTTTTACCAAGTATTGAAGGCGTTCAAGGAGAAAGACCCGAACGGCAACGGGGTGGCCGACGAAATTCCGCTCAGCGGGTTTCAAAATTCGTGGCATGGCAATATCGACGGCTTCCTCATGAACGCCTTCATCTACAACAATTCGGAGGATTACTTCACGCTCGAGAACGGGAAGGTCGACATCGCGGCGAACAAGGAGCAATGGCGCGAAGGGCTCCGCTACCTGAACAAGCTGTACGCGGATGGGTTGATCGATCCGGCCGCCTTCACGCAGGACGAGGACGCGTTGAAGCAGATCGCCAACAACGCGAATGCCCCGATCCTTGGCGCCTACGCCGCCGGGCACGTCGCGATGGGCGTTCAGCTGCTCGAAGACAACAACCACGCCGATTACCACGTCGTTCCGCCGCTCAAAGGGCCGGACGGCACGCAGCTGGCCGCCTATTATCCGTCGATCGGAAGAGGCCAATTCGCGATCACGAATAAGGCGAGTGAAGAGCAGCGCATCGCGGCGATCAAGCTGGCCGATCTGATGGCGACCGAGGAGGCGACGATTTTCTCCGTCTTCGGTCCGGAAGGCGATTATTGGAGACCTTCGGAGGCGGGCGAGCTGGATTTCCACGGCCGCCCGGCAAAATATACGAACGTGAAGGAGTTCTCCACGGTCACGACCTGGAACGTGTCTTGGGATCAGCTCGGCCCGTCCGTCCGCACGAGCGAGTTCCGCGAATCGTTCGCGACGCCGGAGGACCAATTCTCGATCGATGGATACGAGAAGCGCTTGTTCCTCGCGACGCAGTTATATGAGCCGCATAAGCCGGCCGAGGTGTACCCGCTGAACATCTTCATGGATCCGGCGGACGCGCAAGAGTCCAACCGCCTGCGCACGACGATTAACGACTACATCCAGGAGCATCTGGCGTTGTTCGTCACCGGCAACCGAAATCTCGACACCGATTGGGACGCCTACGTGAAGGGGCTCGACGGCTTAGGCCTGGAGCAATACCTTGCCATCTATCAGAAAGCTTACGACGCGTTACCGAAATAAGCGGAAGGGGCTGCCTCCTCAGCGATTCATCGCTGCGGGAGGCAGCCCCTTCCCGCATCTATCGTGCCGGAACGATCGATCGTGATATGATAGGGGAAAGCTTTTTCGAAAGGCGGCGCGCTTTCATGTCGATCGGCGTTCATGAACAGATACGATTCTCTCTTTTTCAAGTCAATGATTTCTCTTACGAGAGTCACCGTTTGGAACAAGAGGCCCAGCCTTTCCTTTCGTTTTCTTTCATTTCCAAATCCAAGGGATCGGTGCGGATCACCTCGGGAGGCATCACGCATTATGCCCAATCGGGAGACGTCATGGTCCATCGTCCCGGGATCCCGTTCGCGGTATATGCCGATCAACCGGGGACGCATATGTATATCAACCTGGCGCTAAGCGTCATGGACCAGGTCGACTTTTTCCAATTGCATCCGATGCCGAAAGTCGTAACGCTGCTCGACCCGATCCGATTCCAGCAGACGTTCCTGCAGCTCAAGACGGTGTGGAACCGCCCGGCGGACGGACTGCGGGACATGCAATCCACGATGCTGGCCTTCCAACTGCTGAACGAGATTGTTGAAAGCGTACGCATATTGAAGGCAACGCCGGACCCTGCGGATCCTTCGGCGACGGACCGCCTCTCGCAGGTCATTCCGTATATCGAGAAAAATTTGAAGACGAAAATTACCCGCGAAAAGCTGGCAAGCATCGCTCTCCTCAATCCGGTCTACTTCAGCCGAATCTTCCAAAAGACATACGGCATTACGCCGATGAGCATGTTGCATCGGCTGCGGATGAAACGCGCGGTGCAAATGCTGGAGAATCCGTCGTATACGATCGAATATATCGCTGAGGAATGCGGTTTTTATGATGCCTCCTATTTCAACCGCGTCTTTCAGCAAGCCTATAAAATTACGCCGGGCGTGTTCCGCAAAAAAGTAGAGCAAGCGAAACATTGAGCGTCCCGCGAAAAAGTATCGAAAATACAAGGAAGAGGTTTTCCGCGTACATTGAAGGAATCGAGTCGCCATCTTATCTTTGGATGTATATCCCAAAGAAGGAGACAAGACGACGATGAGACTCTTATATCTCGACATCGATTCCTTAAGACCCGACCATCTTGGCTGTTACGGCTACCACCGCGATACGTCCCCCAATATCGACCGACTCGCGCAGAAGGGCGTTCGATTTGAAAATTATTACACCTCGGACGCACCTTGCGCTCCTTCCCGAACGGCGCTGCTTTCCGGACGCTTCGGCATTCATAGCGGGCTCGTCGGGCACGGCGGAACCGCGGGCGATTACCGCCATGAAGGCCCGGGGCGAACGTTCAGCGATCGCTTGTCTCACCAGAGCTTGCCGGCCTTCCTGCGCAAGCAAGGACTTCATACGGCGCTGATCAGCACGTTCGCCGAACGGCATGCCGCTTGGACGTTCTATGCCGGCTTCAACGAAGTGCATAATATCGGCAAGCGGGGCATGGAGAGCGCCGAAGAGGTGACGCCTTCCGTCCTCCGATGGATGCAATCCAACGCCGCTTCGGACCATTGGTACTTGCACGTAAATTACTGGGATCCGCATACGCCTTACCGGGTTCCTTCGGAGTACGGCAATCGGTTCGAGAACGACCCGCTGCCCGCCTGGCTTTCGGAAGAGGTATTCGAGGAGCATATGCGTAAAGATGGCCAACATAGCTTGGGCGATATGAACAGCTTGGCGAAAACCCATTATCACCGGTACCCTCGGCATGGCAAGACGATGAGGGAGCACGACGATCTGCGAGTCATCGTGGACAACTACGACACGGCGATCCGTTACGTGGACGAGCATATCGGCCGCTTGCTGCGCTGCCTGGAAGAGCAGGGAGTCCTTGACGATACAGTCATCCTGATCAGCAGCGACCACGGGGAAAGCATGGGGGAGTTAGGGATCTATTCGGAGCATGGGACGGCGGATCAAGCGACCTGCCGCATTCCGATGATTATACGCTGGCCCGGCAAGCAAGAGGGAATCGTCGACGAAGGGCTGCACTACCAGCTTGACCTCGCCCCGACGATCGCCGGGATGCTAGGCGCGGAGGCGCCGAGCGGCTGGGACGGCCAAAGCTACGCGGAATCGGTCGAGAGCGGAGCCGGGGCGGGGAGACCTTATCTGGTGCTCTCGCAGTGCGCGCATGTGGCGCAGCGCAGCGTTCGCTTCGACGACTGGTTGTATATCCGAACCTATCATGACGGTCACCACGGCTTTCCCAAGGAAATGCTCTTCAACCTGAAGCAAGATCCGCATGAGCAATGCAACTTGGCCGAGACGCATCCGGAAATATGTCGGCAAGCGGTCTACTACTATCAGCAATGGCATGACGACATGATGTCTTCGATGTCTTGCGACACGGACCCGTTATGGACGGTCATGAACGAGGGCGGGCCTTACCATGCGAAGGAATACGCCCCGAAACCATAGATGAAAGCCGATCCCCCCTTCTCAGGGGGGATCGGCCGCTTCGCGCGAACGGCACGCTAATGGGAAGGAAGGAAGCCTTTGCCTAGGAAACCTATTTCGTCATTGTTCTATCGGTATTTGCTTTCTTATGTCGTTCTTCTGCTCATTCCGATCTTGGTCATCGGCCTCCTCGTCTATCGACAATTCGTCGGCATCTTGCAAGAAGAGGTGACGATCAGCCATCGGCACGTCCTTGAACAGGCAAGCGCGGCGATGACCGCCGAATTCAACGAGATGAACGACATCGCCATCAAGCTTTCGGCCCGATCCGAGCTCTCCCCTCAGCGATTGAACCAATCGATGTTCCGCGCTTTGGATGCGATGGAGACGTTACGGGATATGAACGCCAGCCCGTTCGTTCGGCAATTCGTGTATTACGCCAAGGGCAGCGATTATTTTTACTCCGCCGATACGACGTACCCCGTCGAATTGTTCGCCGAACCTTTCCGCCAATACGGCAATTGGTCATCCGAAGATTTCATGGTACACCTGCGCAGCCTGAACAAGCCTACGTTCGTAAGCGCCGAACCGCTTGAATCCAACGAACTCGCTTCCGGCCGCGTGTTAACCTACCTTGTGCCCATTCCCTACAACAGCCCTTCTCCGTATGGCGTGCTCCTGTTCCTCGTAGAGGAAGCTTCCGTAAACAAGTTATTGGAAGGCGCGCTGAAAGAACAGAATGGAAATTCCGTCATCGTCAATCAGGACGGACAGATTATTACGGCGCTGCGGCACGAAGCATATCTGGAAAGCCCGAAGTTTCAAGCGAACATCCGAAAGATCGCATCGGGCGGAATGACGGTCGCGACGCTCGACAACGACGATTCGTACGTGATCTCCACCGTCAAGTTGCAGCACACGAACTGGACGTACGCGACCCTGCTTCCCGAAGAGGTCTTCTTGCATAAAACGAAACACATCCAAACGTTATTTGTCGTTTCCGTCTTGATCGTGCTTTGTATCGGATGCGCTCTTATTTATTTGCTCATGCGCCTGAATTATAATCCGGTCCATCAACTGCTGTCTTTCATTAGCAAGCAGTGGGGAGAGGCCGTTCGCAATGTGCAGGAAGCCAAGGAAAAGATCGGACATATGGCCGAGGACCGCCAGCTGCTTAAGCAAAAATTGGACAGCAACAAGGAGGCGGCGCGCAACTATTTGCTTCTCAAGCTGTTGAGAGGACAAGTCGCCGATGTTCGCGCTTGCAACGCCGAGGGCGGCGAGATCGGCATTGCGTTTTCCAAATCGCTCTTCTTCGTCGCTTTGGTCGATGGGTTGCCGGCGTCATCCGATTCGAGAGGTCTGGAAAAGATGTATCGGGAGCACTTCGAATGTTATCAAATCGATACGATGGACGAAGGCAAGGGCATCGTCATCTGCGCGATAGCGCCGGAGGAGACACCTGCGCTCCAGGAGCGGCTGCTTCGCCTTCATCAGGAGCTGATGGAACGTTGCTCCGGGAAAGTGACGATCGGCGTCGGGGGTCTGTACGAGGAGATCCATCAAATCGGCAAATCGTATATCGAGGCTGCAACCGCCCTGGATTACAAGCTGATCAAAGGTCATAACACCCTGATTACCTACGGGGGGATCCAGGCCGAGAACCAATCGGCTTCCTGGTATCCCAAAGAGGAGATGGAGCTGCTGGCCCAATCGATGCGGCAAGGGGATTCCGCCAAGGTGGAATCCATCTTACTTAAGCTCCAGCTTTACATGGAGGAGCGTCCCCTTCCGCTTCATATCGCTCGCTGCATCTGTTACGACATCTTCGGCTGCATGATCAAAACGCAAGACCGGCTCAGATTGTCCCAATCCGCGCACATTCGCTACCCGGATGCGTTCGCGCTGGCCAAATTCGATACGATACACGATTTAGCGTCATTGGTCCGCGATATTTGCCTGCAGATCAAGGAATCGACGGAAGCGGCTCCGGGCGGGGGATCCGCGGAAGCGTGGATTGCCTACATCCAAGAACATTACCATGATCACGCGTTTTCCGTGGAGCGGATGGCGGAGCACTTCTCGCTCTCCCGATCCTCCCTGTTCGCTTCGTTCAAGAAGCTTACGGGACAAACCATCATGGATTATTTGGATTATTACCGGTTGGAGCGGGCGAAACGCCTGCTGTCGAACAGCGATCTCCGCCTGAAAGAGATCGTGGAGCAGATCGGCTATTACGATGTTTCAAGCTTTATCCGCAAGTTCAAGCAGCAGGCGGATATCACGCCCGGAGAATTCCGCAAGCTTAGCCTTGGGAGGGACGACACGGCCTCTCCATAGGCGTTATACGATTCGCTTATCGGTTGTACGATCCGCATATTTACCCTCGCCCGCCGTTCTAGCTACAGTTAAGTTGCTTGAGGCGGATATCCGCGAAACCAAAAAAGAGGGGAGGTGTCAACGGAAATGGAGATGATCCGAAACCGACGCGAACCGACGATGACGAAACCGGTTCGATCCGCATCGATATGGAAGCGGTTACTGAAGACGTATGAGCTGTACCTGTTTTTGCTGCCTACGCTGGTATACTTTCTTATTTTCCACTATGGACCGCTGTACGGCTTGCAGATCGCATTCAAAAATTTCATCGCCGTGAAAGGGATCTGGGGAAGTCCATGGGTCGGTCTGGAGCACTTTGAACGTTTCTTTCACTCGCCGCAATTTACCCTTGTGTTGAAAAATACGATCTTGCTTAATCTGTATGAATTGGCGGTAACGTTCCCCATCCCGATCATCATGGCGCTCTTGCTCAATCAGATCCAAAACGTTCGGTTCAAAAAGTGGATTCAAACGATCACGTACGCGCCCCATTTCATTTCGGCCGTCGTCATCGTAGGCATGCTGTTCGCGTTTCTTTCGCCGAGGAGCGGACTTCTCAACGAGTTGATTCGATTATTCGGAGGAGAGCCCGTATACTTCATGGCCCGTCCGGAGTGGTTCAAGACGATCTTCGTCTTCTCGGGGCTTTGGCAGAATGCCGGCTGGTCCATGGTCATCTATTTGGCCGCGCTTACGGGCGTCAGCCCCGAGCTGCATGAAGCGGCCATTATGGACGGGGCCAACAAATATCAGCGCATCTGGCACATCGATCTGCCGTCCATCCTGCCGACGGTAATGATTCTCTTCATTTTGAATATCGGCAGCTTTATGTCCGTCGGCTTCGAGAAGGTGTACTTGATGCAGAACGCGCTAAATTTGGATGCTTCGGAAGTGATCCAAACGTATGTGTACAAATCGGGACTGCTCAACGCTCAATACAGCTACAGCGCCGCAGTAGGCTTATTCAACGCGGTCATCAATTTCATTCTGCTCGTCAGCTTCAACGAGTTGGCCAAGCGGTCGAAGCAGACCAGTCTCTGGTAATCCGGAAAGGAAGTTCAGGATGAATGCCACGAACCGTCGAAGCCGTTTCGACCGCATGTTCGATACGTTAAATTACACGCTCATGACCATCATCATGTTGGCCGTTCTGTATCCGTTATACATCGTCGTGATTTCCTCCATCAGCGATCCGGACGCCGTGAATACCGGAGGGGTGTGGCTGCTGCCCCAAGGGGTCACGCTCGAAGGGTATCGGCGCATCTTCATGGAAGAACAAATTTGGATCGGTTATAAAAATACGCTGCTCTACACGTCGCTCGGCGCATCGTTGAACGTCGCGCTCACGCTGACGGGCGCGTATGCGCTGTCGCGCTCCGACCTCGTCGGGCGGAATGGGTTTATGTTTTTGATCGTCTTTACGATGTTTTTCGGGGGCGGACTCATTCCTACTTATTTGCTCGTGAAAAATTTAGACATGACCAACACGATGTGGTCTCAAATTATTCCGAGCGCGGTGTCCGCATATAACGTCATCATCGCCCGCACCTTCTTCCAGATGACGATTCCGAAGGAGCTGCAAGAAGCGGCGGAGATGGACGGTTGCTCGATCACGCGGTTTTTCTTCAAGATCGTGCTTCCGCTGTCGATGCCGATCGTTGCGGTACTGGCGTTGTTCAGCGCCGTCTCGCTCTGGAACAGCTATTTCCCCGCCCTGATCTATTTGCGGGACCGGGAGCTCTATACGCTGCAGCTGGTGCTGCGCGAAATTCTGATCGTCAACGAAGCGCCGGAGGATACCAGCCTGGCGGGCGCGGGCGAAGACGGCGGCATGCTAAGAGTCGTAGATATCATGAAGTATGGGGTCATTATCGTTTCGAGCTTGCCCGTACTTGCGCTTTATCCCTTCTTACAGCGGTTTTTCGTCAAAGGGGTCATGATCGGCTCTTTAAAGGGATAATCCATTATTCATCGGGAAAAGAAGAAAGGGGAAATCCGAATGGTCGCAACACCTATGCGAAATTGGGTTCGACTTCTCATGTTGGTCTCTTTGGCCATTATGCTGGTGGTAAGCGGATGCGGCACCCAAGGCGCTTCGGAGGAGGTTTCGGAGGAGAATTCGTCCGAAAGCAAGCCTGCCGAGGGTTCGGCGACTTCCGAGGCGCCGTCCGACGCGGGCGGCTATCCGATCGTCGATACTCCTTTGATTTTGAAGCTTGTTATGGCCAAAACCCCGCAGCAGAAGAAGGCTACGGAGGAATTAAAAGTCGTGCAAGCGATGGAGGCGCTCACGAACATCCATATCGAATGGGAAGCCGTGGACCAAGGGTACCAGGAGAAAAAGAATCTGATGTTCGCCAGCGGGGATTTGCCGGATGCTTTCTTCGGAAGATCCAGCTTGAGCGACTCCGATATTTTGAAATACGGTTCGCAAGGCATGCTCGTTCCGCTGGAAGATCTGATCGAGCAGCACGCGCCGAACGTGAAGAAGATGTTCGAAATATATCCTGACGTCAAAAAAATGGTGACTGCGCCGGACGGTCACATCTACTCGATTCCGACCGTCATTACGGAAGGCGCCAACGAGCTCGGCGAGGTGCTGTTCGTCAACAAAACGTGGCTTGATCAGCTTCAGCTCTCCGTCCCGACGACGACGGCGGAATTCGAACGAATGCTGCAAGCGTTCAAGGGACAGGACCTGAACGGCAACGGCAAGATCGATGAGCTTCCGTTCAGCTTTCTTTACGGCAACGGTTTGAACGGCATCTTCGGACTGTACGGCTCGTTCGGCCTGCCCGATAACGCCTCTCACCTTATGGTGCAAGACGACAAAGTTTCCTACATTGCCGCCACGCCGGAGTTCAAGGAAGCTACGAAGTACTTCCATACGCTCTATTCCCAGGGACTCATCGATCCCGAAGCGTTCACGCATGACAGGAACGTCTATTTCTCCAAAGGCCGCGGTACCGACGGTCCGGTGTACGGCGCGTTCACAGGTTACAACGCAGAAAATGTAGTAGGACCGGATCACGCGAAACATTACGTGCCGATCGCTCCGCTCAAAGGTCCGGAGGGACATCAGATCGTTAACATGTATGAGAAGCTGGCCGTCTCGAAGGCCGGGTTCTCGATTACGTCCAACAATGAGCATCCGGTAGAGTCCATGCGCTGGATCGACGCCATCTACGAGGAGCGTCACTCGATCGAATGGTTGTTCGGACCTGTAGGACATAATTTCAAGGAAACGGACGGCGACTTCTACGAATTCCTGCCGACGCCGGAAGGCATGAGCTACGACGATTTCCGCTGCACGGAGTCCCCTTGCTTCGGCGGCGCAGGCTCGATTCCGGAGGACACCTATAAGAAAATCGAGCTTGCCGATAAAATCAAAACGCGGCTGGAATATCTCGACATCTACCAGTCTTACATGAAAAAATACACCTTGCCGGCGGGGATGTTCTTTACGATCGAGGATTCGGATCGCTTGAGCATTCTGGATACCGACATTACCGAATTCGTGAAGAAGAAACAAGCGCAATGGATGATCGACGGCAACATCGATGCGGAGTGGGACAGCTATCTGGCCCAATTGCAAAAGAGCGGGCTCGAGGAGTTTCTGCAAATTTATCAACAAACGTACGACCGCTTCCAGTCTCAATAATTAGAAACAAGCCTCCTAGTTTAAAGCTAGGAGGCTTGTTCCTTTCTGTTAAGCGTGAGAGACGCGGGGCATCGGCATCGGTTCTTTCCCAAGCTCCGCCCACACATATTTCATGAGGAGCTCCATCTTCAGTTCCTTATAGTCCTTATCGTGCCATAGATTTCGAACTTCCCCCGGATCCTCCTCCAAGTCGAACAGCTCTCCGTACATCCGGTTGTAATACACGGTAAGCTTATACCGGCGATTGACGTAGGTCTTCTGATGAATCGTCGTCGGCTCATGGCGGAATTCGCAGATGACGTGATCGCGCGCTTGTTCCTCCGACTGCATCCATACCTTCGATTGGTCCACCCCCGTCATGGCGCCGGGGATCGGCAAGCCTGCGAACGATAGGAACGTCGGCGCTAGATCGACAAGCGACTGCATGGCATCGGACACGCGTCCGGCCGGGACGACGCCGGGGTATTTGACGATGAACGGAACGCGGAGCAAGTCCTCGTAATGAAAACCGCCCTTGGCCTGCAGTCCGTGCTGACCGAACAAGTGGCCGTGATCGGTCGTAAAGACGACCAGGGTATCGTTATCTAATCCTAGTTCCGACAGCTTATCGAGGATCATGCCGATGGCTTTGTCCATGAAGCTGACCATTCCGTAATACACCGCCACTGCTTTCTTATGTTCTTCCTCGGAGTACAGGAGGTGGGAATGATACCCGTGAATTCCGAACCCTGTTTCCTTGTATGCCGAGAAATCCGGGTCGCGCCGCTGCGTCAAGCCGAAATGGGGAGGGTTGGCATCGTGTTCGCCGGGCGTTCCTTTCGGGATGGGTATCGCATCGGGGTCGTACATGTCGGCCCAAGGCTCCGGAACGAGATAAGGCGGGTGCGGATCCGGAAAGCTCGCCCACAGAAAGAAAGGGTCGTCCTCTTTTTGGTACTCTTCGAGCAGCTCGGAGGTTCGTTCCGCGATCCAGGTGTTGTAATGGTATTCCTCCGGAATCGGCCAGTGGAACTTCGCTTTGGGATCCATCGTTCCTGTCGGCGCGGTAAAGTAATCTTTCCAGTTCGCGCAGCCTTTGGCCTCCATCCACAGCGCGTAGTGCTGCCCGACCAACCACTCGTTGGCATGGTTGCGCGCCATCTCCGCGCGCTCGAAGCCGTAATAGGGGCCGCTGAACGTTTTCCAAAATTCAAAATCGTGAAGCTTGTCTCTTCCTTCCAGCGAAGCATATTCCTCTGTAGAACCGATCGGGTGGAAATGGGCTTTCCCGATGAGGGCCGTCCGGTAGTTGCCGCCGCTGTGCAGCAGATCGCCGACGGTCGTCCGCGCTTCGTCCAGCTTCGTGCCTAACGTCCAAGCTCCATGCTGACTCGGATACATTCCTGTGACGATCGAGGCTCGCGTCGGCGTGCAAGTCGGGTTCGGACAGTACGCCCTTCCGAACGTCGTCCCTTCCCGAACGAGCCTGTCCAAATGGGGCGTGGAAATTTCCGGGTGGAACGCTCCAATGGTATTCCAATGCTGCTGGTCGCTCGTAATCAATAAGATGTTCGGCTTCTTCCTTTGCACCGGGCCGATCCCTCCGAATCCATAACTTACTGCTCTCACTATGGATTATAGGGGCGAAACCGTTCCCCTTACAATGATCGTCGGTCGTTCGTTCTTTGCATTTTGTAGGATGTTTGATAGGCTTGTTTTACGTGAATCTAGGGGGAGACGTTATGGCGCTGGAGGAACATCCGCAGGAATTCGCAGAAAATTATTACTTTGTCCCAGATGAATTTGATGCGAAGTCCGGAATCGAAGCCATTCGGCTTGGGCGAAATCGAGCGAAGCCGGGGTACCATTCCGGTCCTAGAACCGTTCGGTATTATAGTTTGCATTTTGTGAGGAGGGGGACGGTTGAACTCGATTACGGCAGCGCCAAAGCGAATTTGTCGGATGGCGATATCTTCTGTTTATTCCCGCAGCAAACGTATACCTATCGAAGGATAGACTGCGGGTCCCCTTTGGAAATGACGTGGGTCGCCTTCGAAGGCGCGATGGCTTCGCCGCTTCTGGAGATGATCCCCATTCGCCCGAGCGCTCCTTATGTAAGGAAAAAACTGACCCTCGAGGTACTGCTCACCCTGCAGCAGCTCTTGCAATCCGGCAATGAAAGAAGCCGCCGCGCCAAATTAATGCGTTGCAGCTTATTATACCGGCTGTTCGATCAACTCGCGGAACGACCGGGGGAAGCCGCTTCAGCCGACGACAGTTCCAAGGATTGGATAACCGTTAGTCTTGAATATATGAGAACCCATTACGGCGAACCGATCGGGGTACGGCATGCGGCCGATCATGCGGGGATCCACCGAACGCATTTCTCCAAGCTGTTTACCGAACGCGTCGGGGTACCCCCTTCCGAGTTTTTGCGTAAGCTGCGTATGGATCAGGCGCTTCGATTGCTGCAGGAAACCTCCCGTTCCGTCCTCGATATCGGGCTAAGCTTAGGCTATTCCGACGCAGCTTCGTTTACCCGCGCTTTCGCGCAGTACTACGGCTGCCCGCCGTCCCGGGCGCGCGACTCCTTCCGAGGCGGCAAGGGTTCCGTCTGAAGATGAAGGTGCGTTATCATGATCGGTATCGCATGGGGGCGATCGAGCTGGCTCCAGGGAAAGGCGAGAGCGAGGCGCTGGAGCGGGTCGTGGATCGGTAATTCCGTTCCGGACTGTAGGGAGGGTATGTATGCAACTTGATTTAATGCGAGTGTTCGAAGGGTATGTTCGGAACTACCATACGTTCAATTTGTCCGTCCATCATGGGAAGCATTCGTTCACGATGACGGAGATCGAATATTTCTCGCGACTCGGTTCGATGTTGGGCTATTATCCGTTCACGGAGGACACGTGCAACGGAAAACGGCGAGCCATGGATCTGACGTGGTGGGGAAGCTACAGCTACGAAGAGGATTATTGGCACGACTTCGTCTTGCATTTGGAGAGGGAGAATTACTTCAAGAAAGACGAAGAGACTTTGGACAAGCTGTTCGCCGATGAGGAACCTACACCGCGGCATGCGATCGGGATCTTGAACGTTCGGAACGGCGCTAGGGCCGACGAGCTCTTGAAGAGGGCAAAGTCGATGTGCAGGCTGGACGAGGCGTTGTTGGTGTTTCGAACCTACTCGAGTGGGAAGAAGCAACCTTACTTCGATGAGGTTCTCGCCTACCGGCTCAGGAAATCCAAAGTGGTAGACGAGAGAAGAGCTTCGGTTACTTCGATCGAAGGAACGTTGTTTATGAAGTTGGCGGACTAACGACGAAGAAGTTCCGAACGAAACGACTCGAAAAGGTTGAGCCCTTTCGAGTCGTTCGCATTGTGCCCAAGCGGATTAGCCGCTCTTTCCGGCGGTTCCCTTCGTGATGCTATACACCGCGCTGAAGGCGCCGAACAACAACGCCGTCACCGGGAACACGAGCCAACTGATGTGCCATGCCTTGAACAGAAATCCGCCGATCAGGAACACCACCGTAGCCAACGGCCAGATGAACGCTGCGATCGCCCCGATCACTTTGTTCTGCTCCTGGCTTACCTTTGAGTACTCCCCGAGCTTCAGCAGTACGCTGAAGCTCTGTTTCATGTTTCCAACGTAAACGAACAAGAAGGCTGCGGCGGCGATCATGAGCAGCATGCCGACAACGCCATAGGTCGCGATGTCGTCGTTCGCCAGCATGGTAGCGAACAGCAGCACCGGCGACAGGACGCACAATCCTACGCCGACGATCAGCGCGAACGTGTAGGTAGGCATGAACGCTTGCCCCTGCCGCTGGAGCGAAGCTCGCAGGTCCCCGGGCAGGACGAAATCGGACTGCAAATATTTGAACGTTTCCGATTGCATCCCGCTATAGATGAATAAGCTGACAGCCGCTGCTACGAAGAGGAACGTGGTAATCATCCCGACCATCATTCCTACGTCGCTGAGCAGATTGCTTAAAGCGATGAGCAACGAGGCTCCCGTTATACATAACATGACGCCGAGCCCGACGAGCAAGCCGACTCTCTTCTTATGAGCTAGATACTGCTCTATTTCCTGCATGCTCTTAGTACCGGACTGAAGGACTGCTCCGGTTCCGGCGCGACTCCCACTTCGCGCATCAGCTCGTCGATGTTTCCGAATTCGGAGATGACGATGCCGACCGCTTCGTTTTCCGACTTGCCCTCGCGCTTCAATTCGAAATACTTCTCTTCCATCGTTGTCAGCAATTCCTCTTTCAGCTTGAGGATCTGGCTCGTTCGGGGGAATGCCGCAAACATGTTGTCGAGGTAACTGGTAATGGTCTCCATCCGGTCACAGCTCCCTTATAAATTTATCGATTACGTGCTGGGTTACGTTCCACTCGATGCATTTCTCACGGTAATACTCTATTCCCGCAGGCGTAATGCGATAGTACGTGCGCCGCCTGCCGTGCGTCTCCTCCTCCTTGTAGAAGGAAACGATATAGCCGTTCTTCTCCAATCGCGTAAAGGCCGAGTACAACGTTGTCTCCTTCATGACGTACTTGCCTTCCGACAGCTGCTTAATCTTCTTGGAAATCTCATAGCCGTAAGATGCGTTGTCCAACAACAGGCATAAGATGATCGTGTCGTTGTACCCGCGAATCACATCGCTGCTGATCAACTCGTCGCCCCCTACTTCATCTGTCGTAGTAGTCCCCATTGTAGCATCAATACTACGACAGGTAAAGTAGTGCTTTGCTGAAAAATCCTGAGATACTCTCGAAGGTTTACGGCAGGGGGAGATTTTGGAGCATGCGAGGCGTTGAATCGGGGCGGCATTGCAAACAAACGGAAAGCATGATATCCCGTTGCAGGTATCTCCATGCTGAGGTTTGATTAAACAACTAATTGAAAGGGAGCCGCTGCTACGGCTCCCAGTGGTACAGCAAGCCGCTGTAAAGGCGGTTGGCTTGTTCCCTAGATTGACGCAGGAATAGACCGCGACCTTGTGAGTGAACTGCACCCCAATTATTAGACACGTTCTAACATTGGAGGTGCAGTTCAGAGGGGGGGCGGTCTATTCCCGTTGCGACGAGTTCAGGATCAACACGACCAATGTAGCGAATCCGGGAGATAAGCCGACCGCCCTTACAAGCCAAGCTAGTACCTCTTACAGTATATCAAAATCCACTAAAATATGGGAACGTTCGTTCTGTTTTATAACCCGCCAAACGAGCAATACACAAGAATCGCTTGTTGCACAAGCAAGAGGTCCTTCTTGAAGCCGTGTCCGACGAAGTATTCCGACTCGATCGCGTCATGGCTCACTTCCTCCGAACGGAAGAAGGGAGGACAAGGATTAAGCATCGCGCCAGGCTTCGCGGTGTGCAGCTTCTCGAACGTAATCTGGTAAGCATCGATATATTTGGAGTTCTGGTAGGAGGCCGGCAGCGAATCCGTTAAGATGACATCGCTCTTCGGCAAGATGTCGACCAGAGCGGAATGAAAGCGATAGTTGGTACTAGGCTCCCTATATTCGTTTTCCGGTGTGCACACATGATGGAAGCGGAGGTTCATGACTTCCGCTAGATCGGCCCACGCCTTGAAGATGTTGCCGATGGGACCGACGTAAGTGTAAACAAGGTCAAGATAGTCCTCTCTCCGCTGTCGCAACGCGTATAAGTCGGCGACGACCTCGCACGGATGGTTCTCGTTGGTCATCGCATTGATAACTGGGATCGAGGCGTGCTCCGCAAGAAGTCTCACTTTGGCGGCGTCCGGGTGTCGTACGACGATGCCGTCGGCCCAATTTTCCAAGTACTTGACGGTGTCGATCAGCTCCTCCCTCCGATCCAGCGTCTCCGGCGGGAAGAGAATGCAGTCCCCTCCCAGCTGCCGAATGCCGCTCTGGAACGTCGTTCTCGTTCGAAGGCTAGTCTGCGGAAAGAAGAGGACGAACGTCTTCCCTTCTAGAGGCTTGCCGCCTGGATTCGCCTTCAATGTATCTGCAATCGTATATATCTCCTGAATGTGCCCGCTTGTGAAATGCAGCAGATCGATAAAATGCATGTTATCAAGCCCCCTCCGGTCATTAATCAACGACTGCACGTCACGGTCGGCAAGCGTCTCCTCGATCTCCACGAAGTCGTAGACACCGCGCTGCAAGCAGTACCCGACGATAACATCCCGCAAAATCGTAGGGCTGAGCGAGTACCCCGCCTTTTCCAACATATCCTCGGCTTCCTCATAGCTCCGCTGCAGCAGCACCGCCACTCGCAGATTTGGCCCGACTCGAACCGCGCCGCCCGATAGGTCAGCATGTCGCGCGAGAGAGCGAGCTGCCGAATGTACGTCCCGAGCGTCCCGGACGCCTGCTGGAGCTCCGGCATTGGCGCCTGCGCGGGTAAGGCGATTTCGTTGCCGGTGAGCAGCTCGGGAACCTCGCCCGCTTCCGCTTCGCTCCTCCATGTTGCGTGGCTTGCAACCCGCATCCGTCCGGACTCTCTTATATTCGAATCATACCAGAATTTAGTACAGGAGGGCTTTGGAAAATGCATGAATCCATTCGCACCGAGAGCCGCTTTTTTTGCATGCTTCACGAAGCGAAACAAACGTTCCCTGACAACAAGGTGTCCGATCCGTCGGTTATGATGAGGTCAAGCGCTCGCACTACGAATGAGGTGATGACCTTGCACTTTTCTCCTTACGCCCTGTTGGCTATAGCGGTCTACCTGTTGATCGGACTCATAGCAGGATATAGATACGTAACGAAAGAACTGCCCGGGCTGTTGGAAGCTGAGGATGATGATGACAGTGAAGAAGTACTCGCGGCCAAAGAGCAATTATCGAATGAACTCGATCGGATGCAACGATTGGTCGGCTCGAGAGGATTGATTTGCACCCTATTTTTGCTTTCGATGCTGTTTTGGCTGCCTGCGGCCGTCGTCATTTTCTTCCGAACTCACATCATGCGACGATGAGGAGCGACTTCTATGCATCCCTATTACTCTCAAATCAAGAAAAGGGCCGAGCATCATAAAAGCAGCCGCGAGTTGAAAAAGCAACTTCTTCTGAATAAAATGAGACAGCTTCAAAGCGCCTCCGACACGAAACAACCTGCCGGACCGGAACCCGCGGAGCCGGAAAACCGCGTAGCAGCGCTTCTGCGTCAAAATCGGCGGTTGAAACAGAGTGTGAAATCCCTCGAGAAATCGGAGGCCGCTAAGTCTACGAAGCTCGCGGCGCTTCAGGCGTCGAACCGAGCGCTGTCTAGAGAGCTTAAGGCTGCGAAAATGGAGCGTTACCAAGCGAATGAAGCATGGAGAGAGAACCAGTGCCAAGTCAACGCGCTGAAGGATCGGCTAGCTCAGTTGGAACAAGCCGGTCGTGAGTTGTCCAATGAGCGATGGCTTATGGAGCGTAAGGTCGATGAGTTATATAAGATGAATCGCCGTCACCAGGAAGCAAGTCAGCAGATGAGAAGAACCATCGCTCAAGCGGCAATCAAAGCTAGGCAACGCAAGCTCCAGTTGAAGGAGTTGGAGAAGAGGCTGGAATCGTCTCGTTCCCTTATGGAGCAAGCGCAATTCCATGCGGATCGAATCCGGCAACTAGAGCAAGAACTCGCCTCCGAACAGGGGAAACTTCAGCCTGTAGAACTGTTAGTCGAACAACTGCTTGGAAAGCTCGATCTTACAAGGTCGAGTCATGAGGCCGTTGCCGAG
Source organism: Paenibacillus sp. (assembly GCF_031177825.1). Taxonomy (GTDB): domain Bacteria; phylum Bacillota; class Bacilli; order Paenibacillales; family YIM-B00363; genus Paenibacillus_AE. The sequence continues at coordinate 133,056 of NZ_JAPSKE010000006.1, forward strand.
AAATTGCAATGGAAGCTGAAAAGAATGTTACATACACTGCGAAGCCTCCGTGAACACCCGATGGGGATGGAGCAACGCATGTACATCCATGGTTATATCATGAAGTCTCAAAACGACCATTACTTCTATGACCTTGAGCAAAACATGTACAGCATTGAGTCGGATGGAGGGGAATGGGAGTCGGACTTGCCGGCGAGAGCCGTTCGGATCGACGAGGATCGAGTGAGGATCCTCAAGCAGTACAGCTACCATTACTCGCCGCCGGGAACAAGGAATCGAGTTCATTCGGGTCAGGCGAGTCGTCCGGCGAGAGAGGAAAGCGGCAGCCGATCGGTTGACTTCATTTTCCCAAATCAGTTGAAGGTCTTACTCCTCGGCTCCCGAAATCGAACTCCGTATATTCGCGCATTGGAGAGAAGCAATGTAGAAGTGGATTGGTTCGACGGGTATGAGGAAGATCCGCATGTCTTGAAGCAGAAGTGGGGAGCGTCCCAAATCATTATCGTTTGTACGCGGCATGTCCCGCACTTCGTGCTGGATATTGTTAACAGGCATGAAGATCGAGTGCAATGCATGGATCGCGATAACATAAAATCCCTGCTCGTTCGAGTCCGTCATACGGCTCTCAAGCTGGGATTGATGTAGGGGAGGATCATCTCGGAACGGAGTTCATGAAGATCGGCTACCCGATCCGACCGATTAAAGATCCGGATAATCCCCATGATTCGTCAGGTCTATCGTCAAGGATACGCTGATCGTAGTGGTGACGGAGCAACCATGTTATACTACACAAATCTATGAAAATTTCAGATAACAACAAGGAGAACAATATGGGTAAAAAAATTCGATTCCTTTCGATTTGTCTGCTACTTGCCGGTTCCGTTGCCGGTTGCGCGGCGACAAGCCAAAATGAGGGGGGCGCAGCTCCTAGCGCAGAGTTGCGTGCCGATGAGCCGGCAGTGATCGCCGAAGCAACGGAAGCAACGGAAGCGGCTGCTACGAATATTGCGGAGAATCCGACACCGGCGATGGAGGCGGAGACGCCCCCCCTAGTTGAAGCGATTCGATGGACCATCGAGGACGAAGTCAACCAGTTCGATCTAGATGTGGATCGCGACGGGACGGCGGAAGTCATACGGATCCATGAACCGTCGGATTTCCTTGATCCCATCAACGTTGAAATCGAGACGAGCGGCGGGACGTATACGTTGGAGGACGAATTTTATTACGACAATTGGCCGACGATCGACATATACGATATCAACGCCGACGGGCGAATCGAAATCATCTTCAACGACGGTTATCGAGCTGGAGACTACATCAATCTCGTTACCTTTACCGGCCAGGACTTTCTTACGAATGATGCGCAGTTGGAGGGGCGAGTCCAACATATACTTGATAACCAAATCGTGACGGATATCGCGACGTATACGTTCACGGCCGACCTCGCCCTGGAACATACCGAGAATATTGCCGTTGCTGAGGAGGATTCGGTCGAAGCGGGCGACGAGCCTCTATTGGTAACCATAACGTTCCCGGAAAATGATTTGTCCTCCGTTCTGGACGCTCCCGATGCCGAACGGATCACGGAAATCACCATCGATAACCCGGTAGAATTCAGGCTTGAGGGCTTTAGCTCGCTGCCGAACGTCGCCACCCTGCGGATTGCAGATATTACGGTCGTTGGAGATCTGCCGGAGCTTACGAATGCTCCGAATCTGCAAGTCATCTACGTAGGCAATGAAAGCGACGAAGGGGATGTGGAATATTTCCTCCGGGGCTTCGGATTAAGCAACGATGTGGATTTCATCTACGCCGACGGAGAGAAGAATTTGTTCCAATCGGTTGAGGAGTAGACTGATCACCGAATCATATTCCGATGCAGCGCGCTCTCGATCAGCTTGACGGTCTGGTACGTCGCGAGATAGTCGACGGTTTCGCTAGACGTGTGCTCGTGGCGGTACCCCGCCGAGAGGTTGACGGACGGGATACCGAACTCGGTAGCCAGCACCTTGGCATCGCTGGAGCCGCCCGGCGTAACTCGCCAGTCGGGCATGCCGGCGAGGGCGCCGGCCGCTTCGAAGATCCTTCCGTATGCCTCACTACAGAACAGAATCACTCCCCCGCACGAGGTGACGATATCCCGAGTGCCGCGGCGGTCGACGACGATCGCGCCTCTCACGTCCCCCAGCCAATCCGCGTCCAACGCTTGGGAGCCTACCAGTCCGATCTCCTCCCGAACGGTGAACGCCACCTTCAGCGTCCCGTTGAAGTTCGTCCGATGCACGCGGCGGCACAGCTCGAGGACGACGGCCATCCCGGCCCGATCGTCGGCGCCGAGAATGCCCTCGGAGCTGGACAACACCGTCCCGTTACGAACGATGCGCCGCTCCGGCTCGATCTCGCTGTAGACGTCCATATGCGCCGACAGCAAGACGGTCGGACCCTCGCCGCACAGAATCGTCGCGCATACGTTCCCCGCGCGATCGACGAATAGATCGTCGACGCAGCGGCGAAGCTTGGAGATTGCCGCGCGCCGGATCCGCTCCTCGGCGCCGCTCTCTCCCGGGATCTCCAGCAGCTCCACCAAGCCTGCCGCAAACCGGTCCGCTTCGTAGCGAACAAGCGTGGCGGGTTCGGAGACGATGCAGTATAATCGTTCTGCGTATTCGAGCAGCCGCTCGGGCTCGGCGGGATTCATCTCCCACTGGACCCGCCGCCCCTGCGTGCGCATCGACATCCCTTCCGGAGCGCACGCCTGCAGGAGGTGTTTCTGCCGAGGGGAGGGATACAAGATCAAATTCGCGTGAGGCAGACGCTCGCCGTGCCCGTCGCAGCAGGAGTAGGTATGGATGCCGAGCTCGTTCATCCATCGGACGACGCCCGCCATGTAGAGGTCGATGCTCGACAACGGCAGCGGGTTGCGGCGCGGGTCGACGAGCGTCTCGCCGCCGGGGCCGTCGAATCGGTCGCGAGCCTCGCGGAGGGCGAGCCGCCAGTCCTTTTCCGAAATTAAAGGAAGTTCATCCAAGCCGATACCGGCTGCGTTCAGCGCACGGTCGAGCAGCGCACCGTAAGAAGAGTCCGGCGTCTCCAGGTCGGAGGCGCGGAAGCCGTAACGGGATAAGAGCGTGTTTACTGGAACTGCAACTGTAACTGTGTTCATAGAAGATTTACCCCTTTCGGTTGATATGCAACTAGCATACAAACCGAAGCGTGAAAGGCTGTCACGGTGACGAAGAGGAGCGGGATCGGCGTGCGAGAAGAAGAAGAGGAATCGTTCATTCCCTCGAATGAGGCGAGGGTGTTCAAGCAGCGGCGGAAGGAGGCGCTCTCGAAGCGCGACTACGCAGAAGCCGAGCGTTGTCGGGAGCAGTTGGTGTCCCTGTATGTCCACCACGGGGAGACGTACAAGTTCGGCGACCGTCCGGACCCCGCACTGGCGATGACATGCCTTAAGGAAGCGCTGCGCATGCAGCCCGAGCATCCGATCGCGAATTACCGCTATGCCCATCTCCTCTATAAAGAGGAGGCTTATGCGGAGGCGGCGATGCATTTCCACAAGTCGCTCGCGCCTACGCTGACGCTGCAGTTGAACGATCAGCAGGCGTATATCGCGAATATTTTCCTAGTAAACTGTGGGGTCCTGATCGCTAGAGAAGCGATGCGCGAAATTGGATATTTAAGCGGGGACGAACATGCGGAATACGATCTGGACGTTGTCGAACGGTATGAGGAGCGAATGCTGATCGAGAGTGAGAAAATGCTCCAAAGTCATATGTTTCTCAAGACGACGGAAGACAGGACGGAATATTTTTCTAAGGATCAATATGACGAGTACCGGGTGAAGGCCGCGCGGGAGGAAGTGCTCTTATGCGCGGAGGAGGAGGCGTTCGAGCTGCAGTTCGGATCCCATCGCCCCGTGCCGCTTGATAAGCTGTCCTTCCTTGTGCTGCGGAAGTTATTCGCGTCGGACAAGTTCCTACAGGGCGGCGAGCTCGCCGAAGGGCTCCCGGCCACCTCCCGGGGGAGTCCGGTCACCTCGGTCTACGTACGCCAGATTTTCTCTCGGCTTCATCGGGAGATCCCCTACTGGGACGAGATCGTCGACACGATGGCGACGGGCAACCGAACCGAGCGGAAGCTGCGCGGCGGGTTGCGGTTTACGCTACTGTACCATGCGAGTATCGTGCTGCCGTAGGTGGGATTGCCCGGTGGCGGGAATAGGTTATGTCGAGATTTTTCGAATGATGTAGAAATAGGAAGGAATTTCTTGATTTGGGTCGAATAAAACTCGAATCATGGAAAACAGGAGTTGGCATAGTCTTGGAGATGGATCGCCTAAGACGCGCGATTCGGTGCCGTTCGCTCGTTAGCGTACAAGTGTTAAAGGGTGAGGTCGTCTGCGCGGTTCCGGCGTGCGACTGCCGGCAAGAGATAGAATTGCATACCATTTTCGAATTATACGCAAGACTCTATACGTTGTTGGATAATACGAACTACGCGGATTACGAATCGATGCGTTGGTCCGATTCCGACGGGGTGAGACATGCGCTCGAGGTGATGAGGCATTCGTGGGAGGTCCATATGGAGGCTTCCTCCCGCCCGTACCGGGACCATATGGACATTCGATTGTCGGAGGAAACGAAAGGGTTATTCGGCGATGTCATCGACAAAGCGGATTCACCGACAACGTTGTTGCTCCATCTCATGAGCTTCTTGCTCGCGCTCGACGAATGGCTGTCGGAGCTGAAGGATGAGATGATGAGCTTTACGCCTTCCGAGTTCCCGATTCGCACCGCGTTCGGGGACGTCGTTCCGCAGTGGGACTCCGCGATCCTCCGCGCATTGCAACGGAATAGCGCTTATGAGGCCGCGGTCGATCCGAATTACCTTCTGCTGTCCAAGAAGGTGAACAACTTCCATGTCGCCCGGAGCTCTTACGCCCATTACGAGGTGAAGCATCAGTACGTCGATCTTCCGATGTACGCGGTGGAGCGGGTTGCGGAGTTAACGATCGGATTTCTTCCGGGGAAATGGGATTTGAGCCGGGATTATCGGATCGTGACAGAGGAGCCGATCGAGGGAGAGGATTTGCTCCCCTTCTTCTTCGGGAATCCGACGGACGAGGAGGCGTACAACGCCTACGTAACGGAGGCATTTACGTATATTTTAAAGCGGAACCCGGACATCATCATGCTTCCCGAGCTGTTCACGCCTCCGACGCTCCGCGAGGAATTGAAAGCGATGTATATCGCCGAGCGGCAGCGCCGCAAGCGCGAACGTCAGCCGAGTCGTGCCGCGCTTTTCTTAACAGGCTCCTATCACGAGCAGGAGGGAGGGCATGTTCGAAATGCAGCCCAGGTGCTCACCCGGACCGGGAACCTCCTTACGACCGTCTATAAGATGAACCGTTTCATTCTTCATCGCAACAAGCGTTTCCAAGAGGAACTAGCCCCTTTCCTATACATCGACGGCGTGGAACGGAATCAGTATCGACGCGAGCTGACTTTGTTCGAAACGCGTTGGGGGCGGATGGCGTTCTTCATTTGCGTCGATTTTATTACGCATCACATCGAGCGGATCCTGGTGGATCGGCGCGTGGATATCGTCTTCGTCATGGCGATGACGCCGAATCCGGCGGGCGGGAAGTTTATTCGGAAAATGCAGGATCTAGCGGAACGGAACGGGACGATCGTCGTCGTGTGCAACCAATACGGGAGCGCAACGGCTCCGAAGGGAAAGAAGGCGGTTCGAATCGTCGTCTCTCTGCCGGGCTACCGGCACGTGTTCGTCGACGAGAGCGATTACGGCGTCATCAGCATCGGGGATATGTTGAGTTATGTAGAACAGAAACATGCGGAGAAACAATAAGTTGAGATTCGACATCGAGTCCTTTATAATTCAAAGTGTACAATAAGTGTATTGAGGGGTGAGGCAATGAACGAACGTCTTTGGAAAGCAATCGAACGATGGGAAGAGACGAAGGATGCCGAGGCGAAGGAAGCGACCGGTCATCTTCTCATTGTATTGCAGAATGCGTTAGAGCATGCCGCCGACACCGACCCGATCGAATTGGATCAAGTTCGACTCCTCCTTGAGTATGGGATGGAAGACGAGAAACCCGCGGACTTGAAAAGTTATAATTTAGGAATGGCGCGAACCATCGTAAATTTCCTGCAACATCACATCTTCGAGAAGCAAAAGGAAATATCCGTTATGGCGCTTCCCCAACTCGAAAGGGACGTGCTTATGGCGATCGGCGCGACGCCCGATATTACGCCGAAGCAGATCGCCGACCGATTGCGGATCGAGAATCGTCAACAGGTTAGCAACTTGCTGCGTTCCTTACGGATGAAGCAGTTCGTACGTTATATAGAGGCGGGAAAGTATCATCTCTATCGACTGACCCGTTCCGGTCAACAGCAATATGAGCGTCTCAAGGCGGCGGAAGAGCCGTCCGCGTCGATTGCGCCTGCGCTTGATCAAGCGCGGAGGAGCGCGAAGAGGGCCGAGGCGAAGTCGGCAATGCAAGAGGCGGCGATGACGGTAATATTCCCCTACGTCGCACATTCGAAAGAACAAGCGAAATCGAGCAATAAGGCGCCATTTGAACGGGATATTTTCCATAACGTTGTTGCGTTCATGCAAGGCATGCATGGAAGCGTAGAAGTCGGTCGTCTCGGAGCTTCGGCGAAGACCGCGGAAGTTTCGAGGAGAAAGCCCGGAAGCCAAACGTATATTATGCCGCTCATAGATGAGGTCGTTCTTCAATGATAAAGACGAATCTGGGAGTCGTAAGTCACCAAGTAAATCTCTGGTATGGTCAGCTCGACGAAGCGCATCGGGAGCAAGTTCGGAGGTGGGCCGAAGACGGGGGCCAGGAGTTTCTTATTAACTTGATGGCCAAGTTCGAAGATCAAGTCGACCTGCTGCGGGAGTGGCAGACCGAGATCCGACAACGTTTAAGAGAGAGAAACCGTATCATCGTTCAGACGGAGATAATCGATTCGTGCCCCAACCTGCCGAAGAACGTGGTAGAGGCCGTAGTCAAAGCCGTGGAATCGACGTTGAAAGACTACCGGCTTTCCGCGGAGTTAAGGAAGATGGATCCGGAGACGTTCGCCAAGGTCGTTGAGCGGATCTTCGTCGATAATTACCTTGAACGACGATACGATTCCTGGGATAAATGCGATGCGTATTTAGGCTTGAACGACGAGCAGAAGACGAAGCAATGTTATTTATCCGTGATGAATATAATCGAGTATCATTACAGTATCTTCGAAACGCTGGAGCAGCTGGAAGGCTTCATGCAGGAGGAGCTCGAGTGGGACGGACCGAAGGCGGGCCTGTTCACCGAACTGGTCGTGCGTTACCGCGAGGCGCTGGACCGCACGATGCTCTTCAAGAAGCTTAGACGGCTTGAACAGCTCGTGCAAGACAGCAATGATCGGATCGAATAATGACGACCTCCACCGAGGAGCACCCAATGATAGGGTGCTCCTTTTTTCGTTCGCCGCCGGTCTCCCTCCGCGAAGCGGACGCGGAATCCGCGTGCGCTGCCGCCCTCCTTGCCGGTTAGGGAACAGGAAAGTTCCTTATTTTCGTAATACGAGGAAAAAAGGGGCGAATAGGGAACACGAAAGTTCCTTATTCTCGGCAGAAACGGTCCGAAACGAGACTTTCGAGCGAAATAGGGAAATTACATGTTCCTTATTCGGGCGAATATGGGGGAGGGAGCGCAAATAGGGAACATTGCTGTTCCCTATTCGAGAAGCGCGCTTGGCTGAACCGTCAGCGCTTATGCATCGGACTTGACGATATAATGCTGCAGCGCCGTGTTGTAGTATCCTTCGCTGTATTCCACCGTCTGCCCGGACGCGTCGACGGCGTAGCGAAGCCGCTTTAGCACCGGCGCGCGGACGTCCTCGAGCGCGAGCGTCGCGGCGACGTCGGCGGGGGCGAACGCCGCGGCGAATTCGTCCCGGAACGTAACGAGCGCGACGTCCTGCTCCTCCAGCCATTCGTACAGCGACTGCGCGTCGAGGATGGAAGGCTCCGCGTTCGCGAGCCGGGAGGGAAGGTAGTGAAAGTAATGGATATACGGAACGTCGTCCAGGAAGTACAACCGTTCCACGCAGAGACATTCCGGTCCGAAGCGCCGGTACGGCTCGGTTCCTTCCACACAATGGATCGTCTTGGCGCCGAGCAGCCGCTTGCGCATCCGGTGGCCTTCCTCCACAAGCACTTCCGTGAACCGCTGCCAGGTCGAACGCTTCGTCGTCGCCGTATTGCGGACGACTCGCGTTCCCCGGCCGCTGCTCGGCTCGAGGTAGCCCTCTTGGACGAGCTCCTTGACGGCGTTGCGGACGGTAATCTTGCTTACGCCGAACTCCTCTTCGAGCCGCGGCTCGGAAGGGATGTTCGTATCGAGCGGGTAGACGCCGTGCAGGATGCGATCCTTCAAAATGTTCTTGATTTGCAAATACAACGGGCGCTTGTTCCGGGAAAGGGTCATCTCGGCAGCAGCTACCTTTCTATATCGTCTGTCGCTTCGGCGAGGGCGCGCTCGACTTCGGGCTCCGTCGACATCGGCGAATCGCCCGAGACGGTATGCGCGAGCATCGCGGCCGCGGCGGCGAAATCGACGATGCGCTCGGACGAACGGTCCTCTAACACGCCGTGCAGGATGCCTGAGGCGAACGCGTCGCCTGCTCCGATTCTATCATAGACGGGGAAGGAGAACTTCTTGGAAAAGGCGAAGGTCTCCTCCTTGTACAGATACCCTTGCAGCGAATGCGCGGCGTCCGGATGGACGGTTCGGTGCGTTCCGGCGACGACGGAAATGTCGTACGCTTGAGCGACGGCGGGGATGAGCTCGAGCAGCCGCTCCCGCCGGTCTTGCCGCGCCGTGGTCATGCCCAGAATGTGCATGGCGTCCTTCTCGTTCATGAAGACGAGGTCGGCGAGACGCAGCATGTCGATATAATGAGGCTTGGCCAAGGCATAGCCGTCCTCTCCCCAGAGCGAGGGGCGGTAGTTGCAGTCGAACGACACGAGGCGGCCCGCCGCTTTAGCCGCGGCCGCGAGCGCCTTCGTCTGCGCCCGGACGACGTCGTTCATCGCGAGGGAGATGCCGCAGAAATGGGCAACGTCGGCCGCTCGTACGATGCCGTCGACGTCGTAGGCGTCCGGCGGCGCCGTGTTAAAGCTGCTCTCCGCGCGATTCGCGTACGTGACGCGGCTCGGCCGCGGACCGAAGCCCGTCTCGAGGAAATACATGCCGAGCCAGCGGCCGCCGCGCCTCACGAGCGATGTGGCGACGCCGAGCTTGCGAATATGAGCGAGCGCGGCGTCGCCGAGCGGGCTTGCGGGCAGCGTGGTGACGATGTGCGCCGTATGGCCGAAGCGGGACAGCGCCGAGGCGACGTTGACGTTCGTGCCCGAGAACGAATACCGCAGCGTGTCGGCCTGCGTCAGCAGATCGTGCCCGGGCACCTGCAATCGCATCATCACTTCACCGAAGCACGCGATCGTCTTAGGCATAGCGGTCCACCAACGCCTTCATCGCGTCGACGAGCTTCCGAACGTCTTCCGGCTTCGTTCGGCCGGTCGCGCCGTCGACGATCGAGGAATAGACGTGCGGGATGACTTGAGGCACGCCGGCTTCCAGCGCGATGCGGAGGATCGCTTCGAAGTTGTCCGGGTCGATGCCGCCGGTCGGCTCGAGTGCGAACCCTTCTTCGCCGCACGCTTTCGCCACGGCGCGCAGCTCGTCTTCGATCGCGAGGCCTCCCATCGGGAAATACTTCAACGCATTGCCGCCCATGTCGCGGACGAGCGCGATGGCCGCCTTGACGGGGACGACGGCGGGCTCGGGATGCGCGGCGCTCGCCGGTCCGGTCGACAAGTTGACATAACCGGCTTGGCCCGACGGCGACACCAACGCGTTGATCCAACCTGCCCTTCCGCCGAGGTTGGCGCGCGTCGCTCCGACGGAGGGGAATACCTGGTTTATATGGGTGCCCGCGTACTGCTTGACGATCTCCGCGACGACGCCGGCTTGCCGGTTGTCGCCTGCGCCGAGCCCGATGGACACTGCATCGTCGATGCGGCGTCCGGTTTCGCGCATGGCGGCGACGGCGTCCTCGACGGTTGCGTACTGTTTGGACAACATGCCGACCAGCACGAAGCCGTCCCCGGCGCGGAAGACGTCCTCGGCGTTGTCGGGGCCGTTCGCGAGCACGTTGAGCGCCGCCCGGTTTCGATACAATCGTTTTCCGATATTCGCCATCTTAACGTCCTCCTGCCAGCTCGCGGATTCGCGCCGCGATCACTGGAATGTCGTCCCCTTGCAAGGACCGGGGATCCAGATCGAAGTAGCCTTGCTTGACGCCGTAGTCGCGCGTGTAGACGGCGATCGGCCCGGTCCGCAGCTCGATGGCCATACGCTCGGCCGTCATGCCCGCATGCTCCGGATCGATCCGCACCCGCGCCCGGAAGATGGAGCGGCCCGAATCGTCCTGCACGATCGTCACGCCGACGCCCGGCAGCTCGTTCAGCGGGAGGAACGCTTGCAGCGCTTCCTTCTCCCGTTCGCTCGTGTCCTCTTTCGCGACGTACTCCTCGAGCGCCTGGAGCAGCCCGAAGATCGCTTCCTTCCCGACCTTCATGCCGCGGCCGATGCCGTGCAGCTGGGTCTTGACCCAGTCGACGTAGGTTCGCTTCCCGCAGACGATGCCGGACGTCGGGCCTTCGATCGCCTTCGAGCCGCTGTAGATGACGAGATCCGAGCACGCAGGGTACTTGCGAAGATCCTCCTCCGCCGCGGCGTCGACGATGAGCGGCACGCCGCGCCGGCTCGCGACTTCCCAAGCCTCCTCGACGGAGAGCATGTTCTTCTGGACGCAATGATGCGACTTCACGTACAGGACGGCGGCCGTCTCCTCCGAGATCGCCTCTTCCAGATGCTCCGCTCGGCCTTCGTTGGCGTACCCGATTTCTCTCACGCGCCCGCCCCCCAAGAACACCATCGTCTCGACCGGGGCGCCGTATTGCACGTTATGCCCCTTAAATAAGAGGATTTCGTTCCGGGAGAGCGGCTCTTGATGCAGGCGCAAGCTCTTGCGCCGATCTCCCCGCGTCACGACGGCCGCGACGCACAGCGCGATGCCGCTCGACGCCGAGTTGACGACGACGGCCGATTCCGCCCCGAGCGTTCGGGCGATATGCGCCCCGGACGCCTCGACCAGCTCGGCCATCTCGACGTACTGCCGCCCGCCGAGCTTCATGGCGTCCATCACCGTGTCGGAGGGCGCCGACACGCCGATGACGCTCATGCGGCCGCTGGCGTTCACGACCCGCTTAAGCCCGTACTTCGCAAGGAATGAATGATCCATGAATGACAACTCCTTTGGGTTCGATTCGGCGCTCCGACATGCGAACGGCGCCTTCGGAATCGTATAGGGCGATCGGTTCCCGCTTCACCTCGAACAGGGTGAGCATCGCGGCGTCTCCCTTGCGGATCCGGCCGAGCTCGGGTCGTCCGAGGCTTGCGGCGGCGCGGGAGGTGACGGCCGCGACGACGTCCGCAAGCGGGTACCCGAGCGCGAGAAACTTCGTCATGACGTTCGCCAGACTGTACACCGGGCCGTGGATCCGGTTGCCTCGATAAATATCCGAGCTGATCGTATCGGGCGCGATGCCGTGGCGAAGGGCGGCTTCGGCGACCGCGAAGGAGAAGCTCGCGGTACCGTGGCCGACGTCCAGCCGCACGCCGCGTTCGATCGCCGCCCGCAGCGCGGGCAGAGGCCCGGCCAGAGCGTCGAAGAGATTGTTCGGCTTGCCGTGCAAATAATGGGTCAAGATGTCGCCTTGGCGAAGCAGCGGCAGAATGTCTCCGATGGCCGGCGGTCCCGAGCCGATGTGGACCATGAGCGGCAGACGCGTCGCGTCCGACAGCGTTCGCGCGAGGCGGAGCGGCGCGATACCGTTATCGCCCACGACGCTCCGGCTAATGCGCGCCTTCAGCCCGACGACGAAGTCCGGGTGCCGGCGAACGGCCTCGATCGCGGCCGCCTCGTCGATCCAGGCGAGGTCGGACAGCTCGTCGATTCGCGCGAGCCCGATCCGGGAGACGTTGAGAAACGCGAGAAGCTTCGTTCGCGCGCGCCTGCCGCTTGCGGCGAGCTCCGCGATCCGGTCCGCCCCGCAGCTGCCGGCGTCCACGACCGTGGTCACGCCTTGGCGAACGCCGATTTCGTCCAGTTCGTCCCCGTACGGATCGAACTCGGGAAAGGCGTGCGCATGCAGGTCGATCCAGCCGCTGGAGACGTACAGCCCCGTTCCGTCGAACGCCGGGGCTCCGCCGCGGACGGTCCCCGGGGCCGTCACGGCGGCGATCCGACCGTCTTCGATCGCGATATCGACGACGCGTTCGTCCATCGTTTTCAAGTGATGTAATAGAAGTTTCTCCCCCACGCGATCCCCCGCTTCCCGTCGATTCTACTTCTACATTACCACACAATTCGAATCAATCAATATAACGTTATAATGTTTTAGTTATGTTTACGGAACGAAGAGGCGAACTTACTATAAATTGAAGTACCGAACAACCGTTGGCCGTTGCGACAGACTGCAAGAGGCGGCTTCCCGGCGAGATCGACCGGTTGGTCGGCACGCTTGTTCGCTAAACGCAGGAAGGAAAGGAATAGCGTCAGGAGGTCGCTTACGCCGCGGCGGTGGGGGGCAACGAGGACAACGAGGTAAAAACGAAGACCTGCCATTGGTTAAGGGCAGATCTTCGGTTTACGTCAAATCGCGACTACGATGAAACAAATCAGATTCCTGCTTCCAACATGTTCACCGTTACTTTCTCGACTCTGCCATCCAGATCCGTCCCGTTAAACTTCGGAAGCTTCAACTCGCTTACGATTTTTCCGTCGCGCATAAACAGAATACGCTCCGTCCGAGCCGCAACCTTCGCATCGTGAGTGACAAGCAGAATCGCAGTACCGTCCGCATTGATTTCGGAAAATAGGTCCATGATCTCCTGCGCGGATTTTGAGTTGAGCGCGCCCGTGGGCTCGTCGCCGAAGATGATTTTCGGGCTGTTCATAAGCGCGCGGCATATTCCCGCACGCTGAAGTTGACCTCCCGATACCTGTGTAATGTCGCGATTTTCAAGCTCCGCGATGCCTACTCTGTTCATAAGCGCTTTTGCCTTCTCCGAAATTTCCGCGGCGTTTTTTTTGCGATCGCGCATGGACGGCAAAATAATGTTATCGAAGATGTTCAACTGTTTCAGCATCGTCGGTTGTTGAAAAACAAATCCCATTTGAGTTCTACGTATATCCGAAAGCTCATTCTCCGGGGTCGTCGATAGGTCTCTACTGTTAAAAAAGACCTTCCCGCCATCGATGTGATCCGTTCCGCTCAGCGCAAACATCAGCGTTGATTTTCCCGAGCCTGAAGGTCCCATAACCGCAACGAACTCGCCCTCGTTGATTTCGACGGACACTCCATCGAGCACATTGCGTCGTTCCCCCCCTACACCGAAAGACTTAACGATCTGATCGCCGATCATCATCTTCATCATCCCTACCCCTTTATATGTTCCGAAATTTTGATTCGTCCCGCGCCCGATGTACCGAGCATTGTTGCGATCAGTACCGCGAAGATCATCGTCAGCGGACTGAGCAAATACGCTGAAATCGGATTGACCTCGAATTGGAACGTCGACGCTCCGAACGAGGAAATCATTACGCCCGCTAGACTCTCTCCGAGCGTGTTCGCCAAAAGCGTGCCGAGAACGATTCCGACGATCAGAACGAAAATCGAACGAGATATAAACTGCGCTCTTATATCTGAGTTTGTAAAACCGAACGCTTTCAAAACGGCAATGGAATATCTATCTTTTGCGACAAGCATCTTCATAAATAACAACGTAACCAGTACCGTAATAACCAGCGCAACGGCCACAGCGGCGTAGGAGGCGATTTCGACGGAACGTATTGTCGACCCGAGGGTCTGCGTAACGAATTCATCAATATCCGAGGTCTTTGCAAAATCGAACTTGTCCGAGAATTCCGAAACCTTGCTGTCGACCAAAGTTTTGTCCGTCAGCTCCACGCTGACGATACTCCACATGATGTTTGCCGAATGGTCGGCGAATATCGCTTTAGCGGTCTTCCCTCCGTTCGTAATATCGGAATAGATGCCGCTTACTGTCAGAGCTTTCTCGTTTCCCTCGATCATCAGCGTGATGACATCGCCTACCTTCTTGCTCATCGCATCGGCGTTCATAACCGAAAGCGCGATTTCGTCGTCTGCGGCGGGGGCTCTGCCCTGAGAATAATGTATAGGGAATATCGAATGATCGCCGAGTTCGACTTTGATATTTTCCTCCGATCCGTTATCCGTTTTTGCTTTAAATGTTGTTGTTGTAAGGGAGGCGTATTTTGAAACGGTATGATCGCCGCTCACGGTCTGTACGATTTCATCGACTTTCTCAGAAAAATTCCCATTGATTTGTATGCGAAAATCGTAGTTTCCGATCCCCATATTATTAATGAAACTTTCAGACGAAATCGAGTTATACAGGTTTTGCGGAACGGTCATGATAAATGCGGAAATGACCAGCACCGCAAGCATGGTGGCATAAAGTCTTTTCCTTGCGAGAACATCTTTGATCCCGAGGAACAGATTCGTGTGAAACAGCCTGTTTCCTTTTAGGGTAAATCGCTTCGCGCCCGCGTTTTTTTCTTGTGAAGCGCCGAAGCGTATAGCCTCCGCCGCGGAAATGTTCCGAAAGCGATTCAGCACTCCGCTTACATAGGCAATAATCGCAAGGAATACAAGCGATATGCCGATCATTCCGAAAAGCGGAGCATAAGAGGAATGTTCGCTCTCACCCATATAAACCCGAATATTTTCAAGAAGCATGTCTTGGAACATAACCGAAAGGGCAAAGCCCAAAATACTGCCTGCCGCCGCGATCGCCGCATATTTCGCAAGATATATCTTCTTTATGTCGGAAATGCGCAGCCCTATCGCTTTCATTACGCCGATTTCGCGGTAGTCGTCTTCGATTTTCGCAATAAGCATAAAACGAATGCACATGAATGCGATGATCACGACAAGTGCGCTGACAAGAAGGATAACCGCAATCATCATCCCATCGGAAATGGCGTTCATCATCCGGAAGAGCGAATAGGTAACCGATGGTCCGTTCGCTTCAAGCCCTGCGGAGGCATAAGCCGTCTCGAAGGCGCCTATCGCCGACAGATCCTTTAACCGGAACTCGATCAAATACTCTGTACTTCCAAGACTTTTTAATTCCGCATAGTCATGTTCACTGACAAGAAATCTCTTAGAGGCGGAGAGCGAGGAGTTCATCGTCGAATCGCGCAGAAACCCTGTGACGGTAAATTCCTTCCCGCTTATTACTGCCTTGTCGCCGACCTTTGCGGTGTTGTCCCTCATATAGCTTATCGGAACATAAAGCTCGCCGTCGGATACGTCGATGATGTTTCCTTCAAGATCGAGAAGATAATCGAATGTTTCGCTCTGCGTGCTAAAACCGTTATCTATCACACTATCCGCAAGAGAATTATCTCCTAAAATAATTTGCGCGCCGTCCATGCCCAGAAACTCGACGACCTGAAATTCATCGACGTTGCTATTTTGCTCCGCGAAGGAGGCAAGCCGCGCCTTATCGATTTCGCCCGAATGCATTTGCATAAAATGCGGGGTTTTCGCTTGTGTCATAAGCGTATCTAGAGCGCCTGAAAGATTGATGATAAGGATCGCCGCAAGCGATACAAGCATAGCCGCGGCAGCGACAAATATCATGGTTGTCAACGTAATTACTTTGCTCTTTTTCATGTCATTGCGGATGATTCTGAAATACATAGGTCACCTCCGTGTTCAAGCTTCTTAGTCTTTATTACCGCTGCCGAACATCTGTATAAAGCTTCCGCTTTCGGCACCGAGCAGCCTCTCCGCGTTGAAAATAAGCGCCTGCATGCGTATTTCGCGCTCCTCGTTCGTCATTTCCACCATATCGTCATCCAATACGGTACTCGCATAGATCACAACCATTTCCATGCATGCATACGGGAACGGCGTGTCGAACAGTCCCTGCTCAATTCCTTCGCGGATGACCCCTGTCAGGATCGGCGTAACGCCGTTGACGATGGCCCCTTGTATTTTCCGATGCATGAGCGCGTTTTGCGGCTTGTGGATGTGCTCCATAATTTCCTTGCTGCTTCCCCCGCTTAAGTTCAGAGCCATAACGACTCGGATCATGCGCTCGACGACGGGGATGCTCTTGTCTTCGGCAGCTTCCTGCGCCGCCCTCAAAAGACGGACATTATACCGATCGATCAGCGCGTCCATAAGATCCTCTTTCGACTTGAAGTGATAATACAGCGTTCCCCGCGCAATGCCGACCTTTTCGAGAATATCGTTGGTACTTGTGCCGTCATACCCTTTTCGTCCGAAAAGTTCATCCGCCGCGTCAAGGATTTCGTTCCTGCGTTTCTCGGCTTCTTTTACGACTCTCATTTTTACACTTCCTTTTTATCGACCGACTGACTGTCGATAATAGTATAGCTCAATTTTTGGCGGTCAAGATGGTGATGTGCTAAACTTCGTCAAAACTTAACATTCGTATTATTTCCTGAGCCCTAACCATTGCCACCTTTCCTTATCTCCTTTACACTGTTAAGTAAACGGTTTCACTTCTTCGGCATTTCGAACACCTATGGAGATGAACGCATGCTTACTCGAAAAGGGACATTCCAGAGCGGCCGCAAGGATTTGAAGGTGCTGCTTCATTTCTTTATCCCGTACGCCCTGTTGCTGATCGGGTTCTTGAGCGTGGGCTATTACGCCTATGAACGGACCTTGCAGCTTATCGAAAGCCAAACGAAAGAGACGGCCTTCACCGTCATGGAACAGACGAAGGACATTTTGGATCGGCGATTCGAGGAGATCGAGACGATCGCGGAGCAGGTGGCCGGCGGCACGAAGGCGCGGTCGTTCC
The DNA here is from genome assembly GCF_031177825.1 of Paenibacillus sp. Classification (GTDB taxonomy): domain Bacteria; phylum Bacillota; class Bacilli; order Paenibacillales; family YIM-B00363; genus Paenibacillus_AE. The sequence goes on from NZ_JAPSKE010000006.1 coordinate 150,103, forward strand.
AATATGTCGAGGAGCCGTTCGCGGGGACGAACCCGGTGCGGATTCTTGAGCTTCATAAAGATCTGTTCGACTACCCGCTGTTCAATCACTTCATCTTGGATTATTTCGTCGTTTACCCGGACAGCGAGATGATCGTATCGCCGAACGCGATGTACAAGCTGCGGCAATTTTATGATTTGAAATTCCGATACGAGGGACAAACGTACGAGTCGTGGGTCGGGGCGCTCGCCGATCGGTATCGGTCGAAGGCGTTCCTGCAAGGACAGATCGTCACGTACGAGGGGAAGCGGCATTCCGTCGTGACGTATCTGCGCTCCTTCGGCGCGAAGGATCATCCGGCGCTTGTCCTGTTTCTCATCGATAACGCGCAAATCCAGAACATGCTGCGCCGATTGAGCTCGAGCGAAGGCGGCTTCGCGTTCATTCAGGACGAGCACGGGCAGACGATCAGCCGATCCGGCGTCGTCGGCGATACGTCGTGGTCCGAAGACATACGCGACGGCTTCTCCGTGGCGGACATCGACGGGCGGCGCATGCTGGTCACCCGGTCGACGTCGAACTACAACGGCTGGACGTACGTGTCCGCGCAGCCGGAGGCGGCCGTACTGGAGAAGGTGCAGTACCTAAGACGCCTCCTCTCGACGATTCTGGCGTTGGGGCTGCTCGCGGGGATGGCGGCCGCCCTCTTGTTCGCGTACCGCAACAGCCGGCCGCTCTGGATGCTGCTGCGGACGCTGCCGACGGCCGGCCGGACGGCGGGCTCGGAATCCGCGGCGCCGGCGCGGAACGCCTGGGACGAGATTCGCTCCTCCGTGACGAATCTCGTGCACCGCAACGGCGACCTCGAGGAGAAGCTCGAGCTGCAGATGCCGCTGCTCCGCAGCGGATTTTACGACAGATTGCTGCGAGGCTACTACGCCTCGAATCAAGATATCGCCGTCGCGATGGAGCATGCGCGCGTCTCCTGGGAAGGGGAATTTCACGCCGTCGGGCTGCTGGAAATTTCCGGTTACGACGGCGGCTACAACGAAGAGATGCTCCGAGAGCTCGATATTCGCAAGCTCGGCGTGCGGGACGTGCTGGCGAAGAGCTACGGCCGGACGATCGCGGCTCACGACCTGAGCGAAAACCAGATCGCGCTGCTCATGAACGGCGACGCCGATTCCGCGGCGGCGTTCATGGACAAGCTGCGCCGCATTCTCGGCGAGCTCCATGAGCGGTTCGCGGACGAGCTTCACGTCGCCGCGCACGTCGCGGTCGGCGGCTGCTACCGGCAACTGACGGACATCAGCCGTTCGTTCGAGGAGGCGCGGCTACTGATGCAGCGGGAGAGCTGGTCGAACGAGCGCGCGATCGTCTTCCAGGACGATGCGAGCCCGGCGATGCCGACGTATTTCTACCCGCCCGACGTGGAGCTTCGGCTCGTCAATCTGGTCGCCTCCGGCAACGTGGCGGAGACGGAAGCGCTGCTGGCTCATATCCGGGACAACAATCTGGAACGGCAGAGCCTGCCGGCGGCGGTCGGCCGCATCCTGCTCGGCGAGCTGTCCGGGACGCTGCTGAAGTGCATCGGGGAGACCGGCTTCGGCCTCGACTCGCGGCGCGAGGAGATCGATCGCGCGCTGCTGGCGGTGGAAACCGGCAAACATCCGAAGGCCGCGTTCGACGAGATCGCAGGCGCCTTCCTCACCATCTGCCGGGTGCAGAACGACCGGAAGAAAAGCCACAATCTGCAGCTCAAGGACGACCTGATCCGGTATATCGAAGAGAATTACCACCGTACGGATCTAAGCCTCGGCAAGCTGGCGGAGCATACGCAAACGTCGGAGGCGTATATCTCTTACTTTTTCAAAGAACAAACCGGGGTGAACTTCTCCGATTATCTCGAGCGGCTGCGCATGACGCACGCCCGAACGCTCCTCGAAGGGAGCGACGCGCCGGTCAACGAGATCGCCGTCGCGGTCGGCTATTATTCGCTGAACACGTTCAGCCGCGCTTTCAAGCGGGCGAACGGCCTCAGCGCCACCGAATACCGCAAAGCCCGGAAACCCTAGGATTCATGCGGCTTCTAAAGCATTGCACAATGCGTAAATCGTGCATAATGCGCCGATTGTCCCCGATCTAAACTTCGGCATAACGTTAGAATTTATCATATTTACGGACGCCCCTCATCGATCCTATACTTCGAATCACACCGGCCGGGTGAGGAGAGACACGAGAGGGGGGCGTCGCCTGAGAACGCTGCAAGATCTAAGGAAGGGCTGGCAGTTATACGCATTGTTCGCATTGCCGCTGATCTACGTCCTTCTATTCAAGTATGTTCCTATGTTAGGAAATGTGATCGCTTTCAAACAGTTTTCGGTGACGAAAGGGTTGTTCGGCAGTCCGTGGGTCGGGTTCGACCAATTCGAGCGGTTCTTCGGCTCGTACGAATTCTGGCGGCTGCTGGGCAATACGTTGTCGATCAGCTTCTATACGTTGATCGCGAGCTTCCCTTTCCCCATCCTGTTAGCCATCGGACTGCATTACGCCACGAACGAACGATTCAAGAAGACGGTGCAGATGGTCACGTACGCGCCTTATTTCATCTCGCTCGTCGTCTTGGTCGGCTTGCTCCTGCAATTTTTGGATCCGCGAACCGGCGTGCTGAACGCGATGCTCGGGTGGTTCGGGGTCGAGCCGATCAACTTCATGGCCGAAGCGTCGATGTTCCAGTCGATCTATGTATGGTCGCATGTGTGGCAGAACGTCGGGTTCGCCTGCATCATCTATTTGGCGGCGCTCGCGGGCATCGATCCTTCCCTGCACGAGGCGGGCGTTATGGATGGCGCGAGCAAGCTGCAGCGGATCTGGCATATCGACATTCCGAGCATTATGCCCATCGCGGTCATCCTGCTCATTCTGAACACGGGGACGGTCATGGAAACCGGGTTCGAGAAAATCTTGCTCATGCAAAATTCGCTCAACCTGCGGACGTCCGAAGTGATCGACACGTACGTGTACAAGGTCGGCCTCATCTCGCAGGCGCTCAACTTCTCTTACGCGACCGCCATCGGGTTGTTCAAAGCCGTCATCGGCTTCATCTTGATCGTCGTCGTCAACGGCGCCGCGAAGAAGATGGGTCAGGAGAGCTTATGGTGAGGGGGGCGCAACGATGAGTCGTACCGTTATGAAAGAATCCGGCGGCGATCGGGTGTTCAACGTCGCCAACACGCTGCTGTTAACGCTCGTTCTGATCGTCGTGGCGTACCCGCTCATTTACGTCGTCAGCGCCTCCTTCAGCTCCACGTATGCGGTCATGTCCGGCAAGGTGTGGTTGTGGCCGGTCGAGCCGTCGCTGGAAGGATATAAGGCGATTTTCAAAAACAACAACGTATTGACCGGGTTCGCCAACACGTTCCTGTACACGGCCGCGGGCACCCTGCTGAACGTCGTCATGACGATTCTGGCGGCATACCCGCTGTCTCGCCGCGACTTCCGCGGGAGGGCCGGCTTCATGCTGCTGCTCGTGTTCACGATGATGTTCAACGGAGGCCTCATTCCGACGTACTTGCTCGTCAAGGAGCTGTCCATGCTCGACACGATCTGGTCCTTGATCGTGCCGACGGCGCTGTCGGTGTGGAACGTGATCATCATGCGAACGTATTTCCAGACCACGATTCCCCACGAGCTGTTGGAGGCGTCGCAGCTGGACGGCTGCAACGACTTCCGCTTCCTGCTCCGAATCGTGCTTCCGTTATCCGGGCCGATCGTGGCGGTCATCGCCCTGTTCTACGGGGTCGGGCATTGGAATCAATATTTCAACGCGATGATTTATTTGAAAAACCCGGATTTGTATCCGCTTCAACTTGTATTGCGGGACATTCTCATTCAGAACGAGGTCAACATCGAGATGCTGGGCGACGCGAAGACGGCGGCCGCGCGGCAAGGTCTCAGGGAGCTGCTCAAGTATTCGCTCATCGTGGTGACGTCGGTCCCGCTGCTGATCGTCTACCCGTTCGTGCAGAAGTTCTTCGTGAAAGGCGTTATGATCGGTTCGATTAAAGGGTAGGTACAGGAAAGTACATGACATGCGTATGATTCGATAAGGGGGATATCCATCCATGAAGAGAAAATACGGGATCGGCATACTCGCGTTAACATGGCTCGCGACCGCGGTGCTGGCGGGCTGCGCCGGCACGGCGAGCGAAGAGGGCGGCGCCGAGCCGGCGGCGGGCGAAACGGCGGGAGCGTCGACGGAGCTGCTGACCGAGCCGGGCACGTACCCGATCGTGAACGAGAAGACGACGCTGAAGGTCATGGTGCGCGGCAACCCGCTCGTCGAAGACTTCGCCACGAACGAATTCACCAAGTGGTACGAAGAGAAGACGAACGTGCATATCGAATGGGAGGTCGTGCCGGAGCAGAGCATGCAGGAGAAGCTGAACCTCGTGCTCGCGAGCGGCGATTACCCGGACGTCATTATGGGGCTGAACGTATCGCCCGCGCAGGAGATGATTTACGGCTCGGAGGGCGTCTTCCTCCCGCTGAACGAACTGATCGAGAAGCAAGGGTCCCAGACGAAAAAGCTGTTCGCAGACCGCCCCGACATCCAAGAGGCGATCACGGCGCCGGACGGCAACATCTATTCGCTGCCGGAAATCAACGAGTGCTATCACTGCTCGCAGAGCCAGAAGATGTGGATCTACGAGCCGTGGCTGACGAAGCTCGGCCTGTCGATGCCGACGACGACGGACGAATTCTACGAAGTGTTGAAAGCGTTCAAGACGCAGGACCCGAACGGCAACGGCCAGGCGGACGAAATTCCGCTCTCGATCTCGCCGAAGTCGTGGCGGTCTTCGATCGACGCTTTCTTGATGAACGCCTTCATTTACAACCCGGCTTACGGCAATACGAAGCGCCTGTTCGTGAAGGACGGCAAGCTCGACGCCGCGTTCAACAAGCCGGAGTGGAAGGAAGGGCTGAAATATCTGAACAAGCTGTACGCCGAAGGGCTGCTGACGCCGGAGTCGTTCACGCAGGACGACAATCAGCTGATCCAAGTCGGGGAAAATCCGGACACGGTTCTCCTCGGCGCGTCGACGGGCGGTCACCAAGGGGTGTTCACGCAGCTGCTCGGCGAGAGCGGTCGCTGGGCCGAATACGCGACGGTGCCGGCGCTGAAGGGGCCGAACGGCGTGCAGTACGCGCCTAACGATCCGACGGGCATGACGACGGGCACCTTCATCATTACGAACAAAGCGCAAAACCCGGAAGTCGCGCTCCGCTGGGCGGACGGCTTGTACGAATACGAGCACACGCTGCGCAGCAACTACGGCCGACCGGACTCGGAATGGCGCGACGCGAAGGACGGCGAGCTCGGCATTAACGGCCAGCCGGCGAAGTGGTCGGAGCTGAAGTCGTTCGGCGAGGTGCAGAACGTGCATTGGGCGCAGACCGGCCCGGCGCTCCGCTCCAACGACTTCCGCCTCAGCGCGGTCAGCAAGGGCGAAGACGATCTCGAAGTTATCCTGTACAATGAAACGAAGAACAACTACGAGCCGTACCTGCCGAAGGACGTCGCGACCGTGCCGCCGCTGTTCATGACGAACGAGCAAGCGACGGAATCGGCCGATATCGCGAAGACGGTGAACGACTACGTCGACGAGATGCTCGCGCGCTTCATTATCGGCGACGCCGAGATCGAAGCGGAGTGGGACACGTACGTGAAGACGCTAGAGACGATGAATTTGAACCGCTTGCTGGAGATTTACCAAGAAGCTTATACGGCGATGCAGTAATTCGTGGGCTCGCAGGGCGGACCCGTTCCTTCGAACGGGTCCTTCCATTATGAATAGGGAGGCGTTTCGAAAATGAGTACGAGGGAAGAGCGCGTGGAGCAGTTCCTGAAAGACCGGTTCGGCATGTTCATCCATTGGGGGCTGTATGCGATTCCCGCGCGGGGAGAATGGGTTCGAAGCGTGGAGAAGATCAGCAACGAAGCGTATCAGCCTTACTTCGAGGAGTTCGACGCGAGCCGGTACGACCCGAAGGCGTGGGCGCGCGCGGCGAAGCAAGCGGGGCAGAAATATGCGGTGCTGACGACGAAGCATCACGACGGCTTCTGTCTGTTCGACAGCGCGCTGACGGACTACAAGGCGACGAATACGCCGGCGGGGCGCGATCTGGTGCGAGAATACGTGGACGCGTTCCGGGCGGAGGGGCTCGGCGTCGGGTTTTATTATTCGATCATCGACTGGCATCACGACGATTATCCGGCGTACGGCGACCGCATCCACCCGGAGCGGGACAACCCGGCGTTCAAGGATAAGCCGATCGACTTCGACCGGTATTTGAACTACATGCACGGCCAAGTGCGCGAGCTGCTGACGAACTACGGCCCGATCGACATTATGTGGTTCGATTTCTCTTACGACGATATGACCGGGGAGAAGTGGAAGGCGACGGAGCTCGTGCGGATGATCCGGTCGATTCAGCCGAACATCATCATCGACAATCGGCTCGGCGGCAACATCAAGGCGGCGGAGCCGGAAGTGTACGCGGGGGATTTCTACTCGCCGGAGCAGATTATTCCGCCGGGCGGCATCGTGGACGAGAACGGCAAGTCGATCCCGTGGGAAGCTTGCATTACATTGAACGACAACTGGGGGTATCATTCGGAGGATCGCGCGTACAAGTCGCCGAAGCAGGTCGTCCGAACGCTCGTGGAGTGCGTGAGCAAGAACGGAAACCTGCTGCTCAACGTCGGTCCGGACGCCAAGGGGGAAATTCCGAAGCCTTCGCTCGACATTCTCGAGGGCGTCGGCGAATGGCTGCGCCTGAACGGCGACAGCATCTACGGCTGCGGCGCGTCGGCGCTGCCGAAGCCGGAGTGGGGGCGGTACACGCAGAACGGGAACAAGCTGTACGCGCATGTGTTCGACCGGGGCGTCGGTCCGATCTACTTCCAAGGGCTGAAGGGGAAGATCAAGAAAGCCCGGCTGCTGCGTGACGGCAGCGAGCTGATCGTGTCGGTGCCGTGGATGGCCGATCACTATTCCGATATCGAGAGCGGCGCGTTCATTACGCTGAAGGGAGCGGAGCTGCCGGACGATTGGGATACGGTCATCGAGCTGGAGCTGCTGCCGTGACGGAGGCGTTAGTCCAAGAGTTTCGGGGCGGGATGTTGGAAAATGTCCACTACGGCCACATCTGCGGCGTAGACGAAACCGGGAGGGTGCGCTATGCGGTCGGCGACCCGGCGTACGCGACGTTCCTGCGCTCCGCCGCGAAGCCGATCCAGGCGCTGCCCTTCTTCCTGGAACGGCTGGACGAGAAGCTCGGCTTCGCGGACGAGGAGCTCGCGGTCATGATGGCGTCGCACCGGGCGCTGCCGTACCATGTGACGGCGCTGGACGGGATGCTGCAGAAGCTCGGCCTCGACGAGGAGACGCTTGTGTGCAAGCCGACGTACCCGCTCGACGCGTCCGCTCGGGATGCGCTCGTCGCGGGCGGCACAGGGCCGCGGCGCGTCTACCATAACTGCTCGGGCAAGCATCTCGGCGTGCTGGCGTACTGCATCGCGACGGGGCTGCCGACGGACGGCTACGAGCGTCCGGAGCATCCGGCGCAGCAGCGGATCCTGCGGCTGGCCGCCGAGCTGTCGGGGTGCCGCGTCGAGGACATCGTCATCGGCACGGACGGCTGCGGCTTCCCCGTCTTCGGGATGCCGCTCTCCGCGATGGCGAACGCGTTCGTGAGGCTCGCTTGTCCGGACTTGATCGCGGATGCGGATCTGCGGCGCGCGGCGGAGCGGGTCGGCGCGCTCATGAATGCGAACCCGGACCTGATCTCGGCCGACTATCTCATTTGCCCGAACTTACTGAAGGACCCGAACATCGTCGCGAAGGGCGGCGCCAAGGGGATCTACTGCTTCGGGCTGCGCAAGGAACGGCTCGCGTTCGCGCTGAAGGTGACGGACGGCTCCGAGGAGGAGTGGCCTTCGATCGTCGTATCGATTCTCGAGCAGATCGGTTACAACAACGAGGAGACGATCCGGAGGCTGCGGCGGATCGGGCCGAAGGACATCTACAACGATAACGGGGTCGTCATCGGGGAAAACCGCAGCGTCTTCCGGCTGCGGACGGCGGAGGAGGAAGCTTCGTGCTCTTAGAGGTCATCGCGATCAGCGTATCGGACGTACGGGATGCCGTGAGGTTCGGCGCGGAGCGGATCGAGCTCGTGACGGGGATTTCCGAAGGCGGGCTGACGCCGAGCGCCGGCCTCGTCGAGGGGGCGGTGAAGGTCGCCGGCGCGGTTCCCGTGAACGTCATGATCCGGCCGCATGCCCGATCGTTCGTCTATGACGAATTCGACCTCGCCGTCATGGAACGGGACATCGAGCTCGCGCGCCGCGCCGGGGCCGCGGGGATCGTGTTCGGAGCGCTGACGCCGGGGGGCGAGGTCGACGCTTATGCGGTGAAGCGGCTTATCGCTGCCGGCGCCGGATTGGACGCGACGTTCCATCGGGCGTTCGACGAGGCGCGAGATCCGTTCGAAGCGTTGGAGGCGTTATCCGCGTTCCCTTCGATTTCTCGGGTTTTGACGTCCGGAGGCTTAAGCCCCGCCCCGCGATCGATCCCTCGCATCCGCGAGCTGGTCGGAGCGGCCGCTCGGACCCATCTACGAATTCTAGCGGGGCACGGGTTAACGCCGGAAGGGCTGGAGGCGTTCGTGCGGGAGACCGGGGCGGCCGAGGTTCATTTCGGGTCGGGCGTGCGCGAGGACGGCACGTTCCGGACCCGGATCGATGCAAGGAAGATGGCCGTCGTGCGCGGCGCGCTGCGGTAATTCATTTTCGAGGAAGGGGCGGTTGCAGGCGATGAAAGTAGGATTAAGCACGTATAGCTTATTGAACGCGTTGAAATCCGGCGAGATGACGGTGCTGGATGCGATCGAGTGGATCGCAAACAACGGCGGCGAACATATGGAGATGGTCCCTTACGGGTACACGGTGGAAGACAACCCCGAGTTGGCGGACGCGATTCGCGAGAAGGCGAAGGCGGTCGGCATCGAGCTGTCGAACTACTCTATGCCCGCGAACTTCGTGCAGGACGCCGAGGAAGCGTTCGAGGCGGAGATGGCGCGGGTGAAGCGGCACGTCGACGTCGTACGTCGGATGGGCGTGAAGCATATGCGCCACGACGTGACGGCGTTCACCTTGCCGAAGGAACAGATGACGATTCGTTGGTTCGAGGAGAGCTTGCCGCTGATCGTCAAGGGAAGCCGGATCATCGCCGATTACGCGGCGCAATACGGCATTACGACGACGATCGAAAACCACGGCTTCAGCGTCCAGGCGAGCGACCGCGTGCAGCGGGTGTTGGAGGCGGTCGACCGTCCGAACTTCAAGACGACGCTCGATATCGGCAACTTCCTGTGCGTGGACGAGGACCCGATTATCGGCGTGAAGAAAAACCTGCCTTATGCCTCCTTGGTCCACTTCAAGGATTTCTACATTCGTCCGTACGACGAGCCTCCGGGCGACGGCGTCTGGTTCCGGACGGCGAACGACAACTTCCTGCGGGGCGCGATCGTCGGGCACGGCGACCTCCCGATCCGCAAAATCGTGAAGCTTGTGAAGGCGTCGGGCTACGACGGGAACATCACCGTGGAGTTCGAAGGCATGGAGGAATGCAAGGCCGCTGCCAAGATCGCCATGGATAACTTGCGCCGGTTGTGGGAGGAAGCGTAAGCGGAACAATGACTCGACTCGGGGATTCCCCTTCGGTACAATAATGGTAATCGATGGGAACCAAGGGATCGGGGGATGCCTATGTCTGCGTTGACCGAGCGTTCGTACCGGCAGCGGATCGTCTTCCTGCTGCTTCATGTCGTCTCCGTCGGACTGGCGACGATGTGGCTGCTGCAGGACGCGCCCGCGCAAGGCGCGGCGCCGACCAGAGCCGGGCTGTTGACGGCCTGCTTATGGCTGTACTTCTTCCGGATTTGCTTTACGACGTTGTATTTGCTGCGGCGCGCGATGCCTTGGAAGGAAGTATTCGGGGTGTCGGCCTGGGTGTTCCTCATTCACGCCACGTTCGCCGTTCTCGGCGCCGCGAATCCGGCGGAAGCGGACGGATGGGTATGGGCCGGGGTGTCGCTCTACCTGATCGGCTCGGATCTGAATACCGGCTCGGAGTGGATGAGGCATCGGTGGAAGCGCCGGGAGGAAAACAAGGGGCGGCTGTATACCGGGGGGCTGTTCCGCTATTCCATGCACATCAATTATTTCGGCGATCTCGTGCTCTTCGCGGGCATGTGCCTGATCGCGGGGCAGTGGCTGACCGGTTGGGTTCCCTTGGCGATGGCGATTATGTTTATAGGGGTTCACATTCCCTCGATGGATCGGTACTTGGAAGCGAAGTACGGCGCGGAGTTTCGGGCGTACGCGGCTCGGACGAAGAAGTTGATTCCGTTCTTGTATTAGGAATGTATTTTTGTGCAGGAGAAGACCGTGACCAATTCGCTTGGGTGGCGGTCTTTTTCGCTGAAGGAGCGGGAAGGATGGAGAACGTCGCGATCGCGGTCAAGCGAATCTACGACCCTGCGGAAGCCGCCGACGGGCGGCGCATTCTCGTCGATCGTCTCTGGCCGAGAGGCGTGTCGAAGGACCGGGCGCAGCTGACGCTCTGGATGAAGGAGGTCGCTCCGAGCGCGGGGCTGCGCGAATGGTACCACCGGCAGCCGCAGGACATGGCGGAACGGTTCGAGACGTTCAAGGCGCGGTATGAGGCGGAATTAGCGGACGATTCGCTGCGCGGCTCGCTGGAGCGGCTTCGGACATGGGCCGAGGAAGGGAAGGTCACGCTGCTCTATGCCGCCAATACCGGCGAGTGGAATCATGCGCGGGTGCTGAAGGAATTTCTGGACAAGTTGTAGCGGAAATGCCGCTCGCGCCCGATAATGTTGTATACTAGGCGTAATGAATAAACTGCCAAGAGGATGAGCATACATGAGCCAAGATATGAGCGGGGTAGGCCGCCGTCACCTGCAGAACGATTCTTACGGAGTTGCAGCATTTTGTATGTACCGGGCGATCCAGGAACAACCGGCGAACCCAGGCGCTTGGAACGGGTTGGTGCTCGCGTTGAGCCTGATGCGCAGGGAACACGACACGCAGACGATCTTGGCGAGGTATGCGCTGCAGCCGCAGCTCCCCTATGACAAGCAGATGGTGCCGATCGCGTTCATGATGTTCCGCAACAGTCCGCCGGCGATGGTCGGATGGACGCGCGCGATCGCGAACCGCCCCGGCGTCAGCCCGCAGGAACGGCAGTCGTTCGAAGCGATGGCGTCGGATATCGAGGAATCGTACCGCAAGATGGCGGAGGAGCGCGGGGAAGACGTCCTGAAGAGCCAAGGGATGCTGACGCTCGAGGAGTTCGCCGCAAGGGTCATCGAGTTGGACCTTGCGCTGAAGGGAGCGGCGGACGCGCTCTTCGCCCAAGCGGAGGAATGGCTCAAGGACGAGAGTACGGTGCTGTCGGCCGTGCGCATGCTCTGCCTGCTGCCCGATCCGCGGAGCGAACGGCTGCTGCGCCGAGTATGTCGAGACGAAGGAATCCCTGGGAAAATGAGAACGCATGCGCTGCTCGCCTTGCGATGGTTGGGCGTGCGCGGCAACGTGCGCCTTCAGAAGATGGGCGAATCGTTCGTCGTCGATCTGAACGCGCCGAAGCCGGAGCTGACGATTTCGGTTCCTGCGTCGTACAAGCCCGCCTTGGATCGCATGCTTCTTTGGATGGCCAAGGAGCTAGGCGCGGTGACGGCGGAGGAGTACGAACGCTTCGCCGCTTCCGAGGAGAAGGAAATGCCGGAGGCGCTCGCCGCGAAGGTGAAGGCTGCCGATCTGCCCGGCATTTTGCAGGAGGTCGTGCATACCGTCATCCGAAGCGCCTACGACGAGTATTACCCCCTCGTTCCCGCGGTCAAGGAATACCGCTCTTGGAGCAACGCCTTCCTGATCATTATGAAGGAATATGTGGAAGGTTCGGGGGGAAGCTGGAGCTACGGTCCGTTGGAGCAGGACGATACCGCCGTGCTGCACCGGAATTGGCTGCTGAGCGCGACGCCGGATTTCCACGAACAGATCTCCGCCGCCCGCAAGAACGGATAAGGCTGTAATCGCGTGTACCCGATAAGAGCAAATGCTCTGCGACAATTTTCTGTCCGGAGCATTTGCTGTTTAGCAAGGAATTTCGATAGCGTCGGTGCGCGCGACAACTCCCTAAAACAAGGTAACGCCAACTCTTATGTAAGCGCTTTAAGTTAAGGGAAACGAATGTTTCGGGAGGGTAGCCATGAAGAAAAAAGGGTTTTACCGGATGCTGCTGACGTACCTTCCGGTGTTTATCGTCGTACTCTCCTTCCTGTGCTTCGCCTTCTTCCAAGTGCTAAGCTTCCACAGCCAGCGACAGGCGGTGACGATGAGCGAGACGTTAGCCAGGCAAGCGATCCGGGCGGTCGAATTCTCTCTGAAGTCGATCGACGAACGGCTGACCCGCGAGCTGTTAACGAACGAAGAGTATCGGCTCTTCTTCGAGGAGAACGACCCGAATCACGTGTATACCGACATTCGTTCGGTCAAGCTGATGCAAGACTTAACCGTCAGTTACCCGTTGATCGATTCCATCTATTTCGTACGCTACCGGGACGGGCATGTCCTTAGCAACAGAACCTCCAGCCCGCTCGGAACGTACCCGGATCGCGCGTTCCTGGGGGATGAACTCCCGATCAAGGACCGCCAATGGTCCGACGTTCGGACGTTCCAAGAGTTTCCGGCCAAGCCGGGCCGGGAGGTCGTAAGTCTCGTTCGAGGCTTCCCCTTCTCGAGAGGCACCCATGGCCTGGTGGTCATTAACGTGAACGTCGAACGGCTGCGGCTGCAAATTAAAGAGCTGTACCACGAAGAGGTCAGCTTCGTCAACTTATACGATCGCAATGGCGCGAACCTGATGCATTCGGCGGACGGTAGCGCGTTGCGGGAGCGGCCCGCGCTGCAGAAGGAGCGAATGGCGACCTACGTATCCGGTTACGCCGGCTGGACGGTAGAAAGCGGCATGATGCTGCAGCCGGTGATCGGCTTGCTGCTGGAGTTCAATCAAGCGTGGACCTATATCGGCGTCGTCATCGTGTTGCTCGGGTTGATCTCCCTCGTCTTCATTACATGGAAGCATTACGAGCCTATCGACCATATCGTCTCGAACATTAAGCGGTATGCGGCGGAGCGCACGAGCCACATGTTCGGCAGTCAGCACCGCAACGAATTCGACTTCATCGGAGCCGCGCTCGACCATCTGATCGAACAATCGAACCGAAATCAGACGCAATTCGAAGAGGACATCGGGCTGCGCAAGAAGTATTGGTTTCGCGAGGTGCTCGCAGGGGAGCGGGCCGTCGGCGCCGAGCAGTGGCGGGAGATGATGTCCAAGCTCGGGCAGCCCGAGGAATTTCGGCAAGGCATCGTATTCATGCTGGAGATCGATCATTACGCCGACTTCCAATCGAAGTACGACGATCGGGATCAATTCCTATTGAAGTTTATTTTAAGCAGCGTGGCGCAGGAAGTCGCAGGCAAGTCGGAGGCGTGGGCGTGGCCGGAATGGACGGAAAGAAATCGGTTGACCGGCATCGTGCACTTCCCGTCGGAGGCCGATCTCACGCACCAAGCCGTCTTCGCGCTGTTCGAATCGTACCGGGAATGGGTGGCGAAGCATCTCAAGTTTACCGTCACGATCGGCGCCGGAGGGATCGCGAGCGAGGTCGGCGGATTGGCCCGTTCGTATCGGCAATCGATCGAGGCGCTTCATTATAAAGCCGTCATCGGGAGCAACCGTTTCATCAGCGTCGAGGAAACCGAGGGAGCGGAGTACGAAAGGCAGCCCCACATCGAGCACATCCATTCCCTCGTCGACAAGTTGCGGATGGGCGACGACGAGGCGACGGAACGGCTGCGAACGCTGTTCGAACAGATGCGCACGACGATGATGCGCCGCGAGGATATTGTCAATTTAGCGAATTACTTGGCGTATCAAATCGATCGCGTCATGATGGAAATTTCGCCCGAGCTGTACCAGGGGTGGCGGCAGGAAGGCGCCGCCGGCTGGAGCGCGGCGCTGGAGAGCTTCGATACGATCGACGAGCTGGAGCAGTACGTGTCGTTGACGATCGCTATCCTGCTGGAGAGGATGAAGGAGCAGCGCAGCAAGAAGGCGAGTCATGAGCTGATGCTGAACGTGAGAGAGTACATCGAACGGCATGCGACCGAGCCGGATATGTCGCTGCAGCGGTTAAGCGAGGAATTCGGCTTGAATTCCAAATACGTAAGCAAGCTGTTCAAAGAAGCGCTCGGCATGAATTTCATCGATTTCCTCGTCGAGCTGCGCATGCGGCGCGCCAAGACGCTTCTGTTGGAGGAGCCGGGGATGAGCGTGAAGGAGATCGGGGAGCGGGTCGGATACGCGAATATGAATTCGTTCAATCGGGCGTTCCGTCAATCCGTCGGCGTGCCCCCCGGCGAATTTCGGAACCGGCAGAGGTATGAAGTGGGGAAAAATGCGACGCGCTAGAAAATTGAATATTGCCCGAAACGGAAATCCGTGCGGCGCATTCCCGATCCGGGAGCGCCGCGCTTTCTTTTTCCGCGCCGAAAGGAAGAGAAAATCGTACATCCGATGATTTTTGCGTGTGGCGCGCGCCGGCGGAGACGATTACGCTGAAGGGGCATCGAAACCTCGCGACGAGCCCGAAGAAGAGGAGGAACGAGATTGTCTGTTGCGGCGAAAAAAATAAAGAAGCATTGGCAGCTGTACTTGGTCGTCTTGCCGTCGATGATCTACATCTTGCTATTCAAGTACTACCCGATGATCGGCGTCCAAATCGCGTTCAAGGAATTTAATGTGATCCAAGGGATCTGGGGAAGCGAGTGGGTCGGGCTGGAGCATTTCCGAAGCTTCGTGCAGAATCCGAACTTCTGGCTGCTGATCAAAAATACGCTCGGCATCAGCCTGTACGGCATCGCCGTCGGCTTCCCGGCGCCGATCCTGCTCGCGCTGGCCCTCAACGAAATTCGCAACGGATTGTTTAAGAAGTCTGTGCAAATGGTCACGTACGCCCCGTACTTTATCTCGACGGTCATTATGGTTTCGATCCTGATCGTAAACTTGTCGCCGAATGTCGGGGTGGTCAGTAAGCTGTATGCTGCGTTCGGCTGGGAAACCGTCAACTTCATGGGCATTCCCGCTTTCTTCAAGTCGATCTACGTGTGGTCGGACGTCTGGCAGCATACGGGGTACGGAGCGATCATCTACTTGGCCGCCCTCAGCGGGGTGAACCCGGAGTTGTATGAGGCGGCTAGGGTGGACGGAGCGTCGCGCATTCAGAAAATCGTGAACGTCGACCTTCCGTCGATCGTTCCGGTCACGGTCGTGCTGCTCGTCCTGAACGTCGGCAACGTCATGAAGCTCGGCTTCGAGAAAATTTATTTGATGCAAAATCCGTTAAACTTAAGCACCTCGGAGGTCATCTCCACTTACGTGTACAAGGTCGGGCTCATCGGCGCGGACTTCAGCTTCTCCGCCGCCGTCGGATTGTTCAACTCGGTCATCAATCTCGTCTTGCTGCTTCTTGTAAACGCATTAGCCAAGCGATTGTCGGGAAGCAGTCTATGGTAGCGGGGAAGGAGCGAAAAACATGCTGTCCGTAAGAGGAATCCGGGAATCGGCCGGCGACCGGTTGTTTTTACTAGGAGTCTACACATTTCTTGTCTTCGTGCTGCTCGCCGTGCTGCTTCCGCTGCTGCATATCGTCAGCTCGTCCTTCAGCTCGCCGCAAGCGGTCGTATCCGGGATGGTGTGGATCTTCCCCGTCGAGTTTTCGCTTGAGGGGTATAAAGCGGTGTTCGACAGCAAGAGCATCTGGAGCGGCTTCGCGAATTCCGTCTACTACACGGTCGTCGGGACGTTCGTGAACGTGCTGCTCACCGTGCTGATCGCGTACCCGCTGTCGCGCCGCACGTTCTACGGGCGGAATTTGATCATGATGCTGCTCGTGTTCACGATGCTGTTCGACGGCGGAATCATCCCGTTCTACTTGCTCGTCAAAGATTTGGGCATGATCGATTCGCGTTGGGCGTTAATCGTTCCGGGCGCCTTGGCCGTCTTTCAGGTCATCATCGCGAAGACGTTCTTCCAAAGCTCCCTCCCGGAGGAAATCTGGGAGGCGGCGTCCCTCGACGGATGCTCGGATATCCGATTCATGACGAGCGTCGTGCTGCCGTTATCCAAGCCGATTCTGGCCGTCATGACGCTGATGTACGCGGTCGGGCACTGGAACGCCTACTTCGACGCATTGATTTTTCTGAAGTCCCAGGAGCTCTTCCCGCTTCAGATCGTCCTGCGGAACATCCTGATATTGAATACGGTCGATCCGACGATGCTGTCGAACGCCGATCAGATGCTCGCGCAGACGGGGCTCAAGGATTTGCTGAAATATTCGTTGATCGTCGTCGCGAGTCTACCGATTTTAATGATTTATCCGTTCGTGCAGAAGCACTTCGTCAAAGGGGTGATGATCGGTTCGTTGAAGGGCTGACCGGCCTCTAGGACGGGATATACGAATACTTATTGTCGGAACACGGAAAAGGATGCGAATCAAACGGGAGGGGTTTATGTGATTCTGAAAAAATGGTCGATTCGTACGATGGCGTTGCCGATTCTTGCGGCGATGCTGGCGCTGAGCGCTTGCTCGACGGGCGGGGACGGCGGCTCGAAGGACGAGCCGAGCGTCGTAAGCGATTCCGGGGAGAGCGGGAACGGCGAACAAGGCAAGGACGCTGCCGAGGGGCCGGCCGTCTCGCCGCCGGGACAATACCCGATCGTCGCCGAGAAGCTGAAGTTGAAGGTATTCGCGCCGCAATATCCGTCCATCGAAGATATGGAGACGAACCTGTACACGAAGTGGATCGAAGAGAAGACGAATATCGACCTTGACTTCGAACTGGCGCCGAACGACGCGCTGAACGAGCGGAAGCAGCTCATGATGGCCAGTGGCGACTACCCGGAGGTCATTCTGCACGGCAATCTGACGAAGGAAGAGCAGATGAAATACGGCCAGCAAGGCGTATTCCTTCCGTTGAACGACTTGATCGAGAAGTACGCGCCGAACGTAAAGAAGGCGATGGAGGACATTCCATACCTAAAGCAATCGATCACGGCGCCGGACGGGAATATTTACGCGATTCCGCAAATTAACGAGTGCTTCCATTGCACCTATGCCCAGAAATACTGGATTAACGAGAAGTGGATCGAGAAGGTCGGCTTGCAGATGCCGACGACCCCGGATGAGCTGTATACCGTGCTTAAGGCGTTCAAGGAGAAGGACCCGAACGGGAACGGACAGGCGGACGAAATTCCGCTGACCGGCGCGACGCTGGAGACGATGTGGGAGGGCAACATCGACGGCTATCTCATGGCGCCGTTCATCTATAACGACGGGACCAAATATTTGATGGTGAAAGACGGCAAGGTGGAGCTGGCGGCGAACAAGGACGAATGGCGCCAAGGGCTCGAATATATGAACAAGCTGTTCTCGGAAGGCTTGATCGACAAGGCGGCGTTCACGCAAAACGCCGACGCCGTATCCCAGCTGGCGAACCGCGATCCGAACGTCTTGGGCTCGATTACGACGGCGTTGATCAGCTACGCGTACTCCCCGGACGATAAGCATCCCGTCCACAAGGAATACGCGACGGTTCCGCCGCTGAAGGGGCCGAACGGCGTGCAGCAAGCCGGCTATTACGGCGGGGTGAGCAACTCGCAATTCGCGATTACGAATAAGGCGTCGGAGCTGCAGCAGGCGGCCGCGATGCGATTGGTCGATCTGCTGTTTACGGAAGAAGCCGTAGCGCGGCAGGAATTCGGCCCCAAGGACGAGAAGTGGCGGGAAGCGGAAGCGGGAGAGCTCGGTCTTGACGGGCAGCCGGCGAAGTACGCGCGCATCACGAGCGATCAACCGGCGCCTCCGACGCACAACGACGGCTGGGAGCAGATCGGTCCGTCCCTCCGAACCGCGGAGTACCGCGCTTCGTGGGCCGTGCCGCAGGATCCGCTGGCGGAAGGCGGATACGAACTGAGATTGTATCTGGAGTCGAAGAAATACGAGCCGTACAAATCTACTCAAGTATACCCGAGCAGCGTATTCATCGATTCGAAGGACGCGAGCGAAGCGGCGCAGCTCCAGACGAACATCGCCAGCTACGTGCGTTCGAATATGGCCCAATTCATTACGGGAAGCAAGGATATCGAGAAGGAATGGGACGCGTACGTCAAAGGGTTCGAAGGCCTGAACGCGGCTCGATACTTGGAAATTCATCAGAAGGCGATCGACGCGAACCAATAAGTTCGACGGGGCTGTCCCGCGGCGCGAAGCCGGGGGACAGCCCTCGCTTCGAGCTGGGTTTATCTTAGCAGGGGGGATTACCTATGACCGTTCCGATTCGTGTAAAGCCGACGGCCCGGCAGTTGGAGTACCAGCAATGGGAGTTCGGATTGTTTTTGCATTTCGGACTGCGTACTTTCTATGAAGGCTATGTCGACTTCGACAAGCGGCCGATGTCGCCCTCCGCGTTCCGACCGGCGCTTCTGGACTGCGAGCAGTGGATTCGCACGGCGAAGGAAGCCGGCATGAACTATGCGGTGCTTACCGCCAAGCATCACGACGGCTTCTCCAATTGGCCGACCCGGTACTCGACTTTCTCCGTGGCGCATTCCCCGTGGAAGGACGGCAAGGGGGACGTCATCCGTGAATTTACGGACGCTTGCCGGAAATACGGCGTGAAGCCCGGACTCTACTATTCGCCTTACGACGGCTCGGCGGATTTCTATACGCAGGACGCCAAGGCGTACGACGACTACTTCGTCAATCAGATCACGGAGCTGCTAACGAATTACGGGGATATCGATATATTATGGTTCGACGGCTGCGGTTCGGAGGATCACGAGTACGACTGGCCGCGCATCATCGGCGAAATCCGCCGAATGCAGCCGAACATTCTCATCTTCAATATGGGCGATCCCGACTTCCGTTGGGTCGGGAACGAGGACGGGATCGCGCCGGATCCGTGCTGGAACACGGTGGACGCCACCGAATTTTCCATCCTGACGGACGAAGCGGATCGGTTGGCCGAGCGGCTGTGGCTGCCGGCCGAATGCGACGTGCAGCTGCGGTCGAATTGGTTTTACAGCGATAACGACCTGCATACGCTCAAGACCCTGGAAGAGCTGATGGGACTCTATTCTCTATCGGTCGGGCGCGGAGCGAATCTGCTGCTGAATATCGGACCGGACCGGGAAGGGCGTCTGCCGCCCGCGGATACCGACCGACTCCTTGCGTTCGGCGCGGAAATTCGCCGCCGATTCGGCTCCCCGATCGCCACGCTGTCCGACTTCGCGGGGAGCGACGGGAAGTGGGAGGTCACGCTGCCCGAACCGCAGCTCATCGATCATATCGTCATCGGGGAAGACTTGACGGACGGGGAGTGCGTGCGAAGCTTCGTCTTGACCGTCGTAACCGCGAAGACGAGGCGGCGGGTTCGCATGTACGAAGGACGTTGCATCGGTCATAAGCGGATCGTCCGCCTTCCGGCCGTGAAGGTTCGGGGCGTAGCGCTGGAGATTCTAGACAGCGAAGGCGAGCCGAACATTCGGGAACTGTCGGTGTTCTCGGCCGGGGACGGGGATACCCTAACGGATAAGTAAAGGAATGCGCCGTCTTTGCCGCTCGATCATAGACCGCGACCTTGGGCGGCAAGGACGGCGACTCGTCGCCGGACGCGGTTAAGTGATAGCATGGTTCGCCGCTGATCGCTGCCTCTTCTGAATCGCATGCATGCCCAGAATGACCGCCACGAGTTCGTAGGAGTCCAAGTCCTCGCATCGGTTGTTCAGTAGAAACGCCCCCGAGGAAAACCAACCGTTCACCTGCTCGAAGCGGGCGACCGCGCCGGATCCGTCGGAAATGTCGTACTCCCTCGAGAATGCCGGCGACACAATCTCATAGCTGCCCCGACCGTCCGTGTCATAGGTGTATTTCTTCGAAAATAACGTAAGTCTGCTCTTCAGTACGCCTAACTGTCCTCCGCGGGCATCGGTTACCTGCCATTTGTTCGACAACATCGAAAAACTCCCATGACACGCCAGCCGGCCGTCCTGTCCATATACTTCAATCGAAGAGCCGAAGGCGCTCTTCAAATCTACATGTCCGACGCGCTGTTCCCGTTCGTTCACAATTTCCGTCATGCCCGCACTGAAAAAGTTATCCCGAAAGTAAAGATTCATTCCCGCCACCACAACGCCTCCCCCTACGAACAATCTCTACTGAGATAGACGAAAACAAGGGAAAGGAAGTTCCATCCGCCGCTGAGTTCGCGCCTCCGCTCCGTGCGGCGAGACAGAGGGTTTCCTTGCCCGAGGTTTGGAGAAACTTGGGGATGAAGGCACATTCGCGGACCGATGCGAAACATGTCGAAAATACGTAGAAATCAATTGACATGAAAGCGCAACCGGAACTAGAATTGTGAGTATTGTCACACTATTATTCGACAGGGGCGAAACGGAATTGAAAAAATGGACCATCCTTGCGGTCGTTTCTCTGCTGATGACCGGCTTGCTCGCCGCTTGCGGCGGCGCGCAGGACAACGCCGGGAACGAAGGCGCGGCAGCCGGCGAAGCGGCTTCCGGCGAGAAGCAGCGCGTTGTCCTGGTTACGCCGGAGAAGATCGGCGTCAACCAATTTTTTACCCAGATGCAAGAAGGGTTAGAGAAAGCGGGTCAAGAGTTTAACCTGGAGACGAAGGTGATCGAGTCCGCGGATCCGACGCAGGTCGAGCAAAACCTTCGCGCAGCCGTAGCGGAAGACTACGACCTCATCATCACGGCCGCGTTCAGCGCCGCCGACGCATTGACGAAGGTCGCGGCCGAGAATCCGGACCAAGCGTTCGCGATCATCGACGTCGTCGTCGACGCGCCGAACGTACGCAGCATCGAGTTCCGTGAGCACGAGGCGGCGTACTTGATGGGCGCGGCCGCAGGCCTCTCGACGAAGACGAACACGGTCGGCGCCGTCGTAGCGATGGACGTGCCGCTGCTGTCGAAGTATACGAAGGGCTTCGAGCAAGGCCTCAAGTCGGTGAACCCGGACGCGAAGTTCTTGGTCAACTACGTCGGCGGCTTTACGGACCCGGCGAAGGCGAAGGAACTCGCGCTGCTGCAGCAGTCGCAAGGCGCGGACTTCGTAGCGGGCATGGCGGCGGTCGGCGACAACGGCGTCTTCGAAGCGGCGAAGGAGAAGGGCTTCTACACGGCGGGCCAAGATACGGACCGCACGGTGGAAGATCCGGAGCACGTCGTCCTCTCCCAATTGAAAGAGACGGACACGGTCGCCTACGAGACGGCGAAGGACTTCGCGGAAGGCAATTTCACGTACGGTCCGGTCAGCTACGGTCTTAAGGAGAACGGCGTCGGCCTGACGTTCGTTACGGCGGAATCGACATCCCCGCTGAGCGACTTCATCGGTCAAGACAACGTGGACAAGCTGAAGAAAATTCGCGACGACATCGTATCGGGCGCGATCGAAGTGGTTAACCCGTTGGCACAATAAGCGAAAAGAACGAAAAACCGGTTGCCTTCCCGCAGCCGGTTTCTCTTGTTTCCGCCTTCCGTAAGGCAGGGGCGAGGAAATAGAGAGGAGGCGGAGCAATGCTGCTGCAGATGGAAAACATTACGAAACGCTACGGAGCCCTGACCGCGAACGACGATGTGAACTTCTCGTTGGGCGAGGGCGAAGTGCATGCGCTCGTCGGCGAGAACGGGGCCGGAAAGTCGACGCTGATGAAGATGCTGTACGGGGAAGAGCAGCCGACTTCGGGCCGTATCGTCCTGAACGGACAGGAGAAGACATTCGCCTCCCCGTCGGACGCGATCGACGCGGGGATCGGCATGGTCCACCAGCATTTCATGTTGTTTCCGGCGTTCACCGTCGCCGAGAACATCGTTATCGGACGCGAACCGACAGCCGGCCTCGCCTTCGATCGGAAGGCGGCCGCCGAACGCGTCAAGCGGTTATCGGAACAATACGGCATGCCGGTAGACCCGTGGCAGAAAATTTCGGATTGTCCGGTAGGCATTCAGCAGCGCGTGGAAATTTTGAAAGTGCTGGGGCAAGGGGCGAAGATCGTCATTTTGGACGAGCCGACCGGCGCTTTGACGCCGCTCGAGGTGGAATGGCTGCTGAAAGCGATCCGGGACCTTGCGAAGCAAGGGATCAGTTTTATCTTGATCAGCCACAAGCTGCAGGAGGTCATGGAAGCGGCCGACCGGATCACGGTGCTCCGCGACGGCCGGGTGACGGGCGCGATGAACGCCGGCGAGACCGACGTCGAGCAGCTGTCCCGGCTGATGGTCGGCCGGGAGCTGAAGCGGAGGACGAAGATGGACATCGAACCGGGCCGGGACATCCTGGACGTTCGGAACGTCACCGTGCGCGGAGAGAAGGGCGCCAAGCCGCTGCTGGACCGGGTCGACTTCCGCGTCAGAGCCGGGGAGATCGTCGGCGTCGCCGGCATCTCGGGGAACGGCCAATCCGAGCTGCTGCAAGCCATATCCGGACTTCGCCGCGTCGATGACGGGAGCATCTCCATTCAGGGGAACGACGTCACGAACGCGACGCCGCTCGACGTCCGGAAGGCCGGATTCGCCCACATTCCGGAGGATCGGTACATGTGGGGCTCCGCCAAGGAAGAGAGCGTCGCGGACAACGGCATTATGGGACATGCGCGTTCGCACAGCGGCAGAGGGGTTCTCCGGGAAGGGAAAATCCGGGAAACGGTGGAACGATTCATCGCTTCCTTCCAGATCAAAGCCGGCTCGCTCGAGACGAAGGCGAAGCATTTGTCGGGCGGCAATATGCAGAAGCTGATCGTCGCCCGCGAGATGGCGCACGGCACGCCGTTCCTGATCGCGGCGGAGCCGACGCGCGGCGTCGACATCGGCGCGATGGAAGCGATCCACGAAGCGCTGCTCCAGCGGCGGAACGAGGGCGGCGCCGTGCTGCTCGTCTCGTCCGAGCTGACGGAAATCCTTCAGCTGTCGGATCGCATCCTCGTCATGTACGAGGGCAAGATCGCCGGCGAATTGACGGCGGACGAAGCGACGGAAGAGCGGATCAGCATGCTGATGTCGGGAGGAGTTACGCGTCATGAGCCGTCTTAAGAGAACCTTATTTCTTCAAGCGCTGCTGCAGCCGTTGACGGCCATCGTACTCGGTCTCCTCGTCGGCGCCGTGCTGATCGCCGCGATCGGCGGCTCCGTTACCGAGACGTATGCGGAGATGTGGAAGGGCGCGTTCGGCAATTCGTTCTTCGCCGCCAGCACGCTGGCCCGGGCGACGCCGATCATCTTGATCGGCCTCGGCGTCTCGCTCGCCTTCCGCGCCGGCGTGTTCAACCTCGGCGCCGAAGGGCAGATGATTCTCGGCGCGCTGTCCGCGGCGCTCGTGGCGCTGCATGTTCCCGGACCTGCCGCGCTGAAGCTGCTGCTCGCGCTGTTGTCCGGCATGCTCGTCGGCGGCTTGTGGTCGGCGTTCGCCGGCTGGCTGGATACGCGGTTCCGGATGAATCTGCTCATCACGACGCTGCTGTTCAACTATATCGCCGTGCTGTTCGCCGGCTTTATGGTGTCGTTCCCGTTCAAGGAGAAGGGCGGCTCGGGCGGGGCCCAGACGGCGATGATCGCCAGCGACGTCTGGCTTCCGAAGCTCCTCCCCGGTTCGACGCTGCACGTCGGATTCGCCGTCGCGCTCGCGGCCGCAATCGCGCTCGCGTTGTTTCTGCGCTACACGGTTAAGGGCTACGAAATTCGCATGCTCGGCAGCAATCCGCTCTTCGCCGCCTACGGCGGGGTTCGCCGCGGCAGGGTCATGCTGTTGAGCATGATTACGAGCGGCGCGTTCGCCGGTCTCGCGGGCACGTTCGAGGTGTTGGGCACGCAGTATCGATACATCGACAACATGTTAAGCTCGCCGGGCTTCGCCTGGTCCGGCATTATGGCCGCGCTCATCGCCGGCTCGAATCCGGTCGGAACCGCGATCACGGCCGTGCTGCTCGCCGCGCTGCAAACCGGCGGCATGGGCGTCGAGCGCAACACGGAGATTCCGTTGGAAATTTCCAACATCATTCAGGCCGCATTGATTCTGTTCGTCTCGGCGAAAATTACGTTCACATTCATCCGACGCAGGAAAGCGAGGGACGCCGATGGAAACGCTGTTTGACATCAATCTGCTCAGCTCGACGCTCCGCATCGTCGCGCCGCTCCTGCTGGCGGCGCTCGGCGGCGCGCTCTGCGCCCGCGTCGGACTGTTCAACGTCGCGCTGGAGGGCATGATGCTGATCGGCGCCTTCTGCGCGATCCTGGGCAACTACTTGTTCGGCAACGTGCTTGTTGCGGTGCTGTTCTCCTGTCTATGCGTCGGCGTCGTCGCGCTGCTGTTCGCGTATTTAAGCGTCCATCTGCAGGCGAACGCGATCATCGTCGGGATCGCGATTAACTTCTTAGCGCTCGGGCTGACGGCGTTCGCGTTGTTCGTCATCTTCGGCAACAAGGGCCAATATTACGACCCGAACATGAAGGGATTGCCGGTATGGCATATCCCGGTCGTCAAGGACATTCCGGTACTCGGCGACTTGCTCTCCGGGCATTCGCCGCTCGTGTACCTCGCCTTCCTGCTCGCGATCGCGCTGCAATACGTCGTGTACCGCACGGTGCTGGGCTTCCGGCTGACCGCCGTCGGCGAGAACCCGTCCGCGGCCGGCAGCCTCGGCCTTCGCGTCAAGCGGTACCAGTACGGCGCGGTGCTGGCGAGCGGCGTCCTGTGCGCCTTGGCCGGCGCCCAGCTGTCCTTGGGGCAAGTGACGTTGTTCGCGGAAAACATGACGTCCGGCCGCGGCTTCATCGCCCTCGTCGCCGCGATGCTCGGGCAGAACAATCCGCTCGGCGTCGCCGCCTCGAGCCTGCTGTTCGGCTTCACGGACGCGATCAGCATTCGGCTGCAGGGGCTGGCGCTGCCGACCCATTTCACGATGATGCTCCCGTACGTCATGACGATTATCGTCATGTTCTTGTTTAAGGACAAAGCATACCTGCGTCAATCCGGACGGATCGGCGGACAGTAAGAGAGGAAGATGGCTATGCACGACAAGGCGGAGAAGTTGAAAAAGTCGAAAATTCCGCAAGTCGCCGTCAGCGACGAACTAAAGCATCGGCTGCCGCCCGGTCAGATGTTGACCGAACGTTTCCCCATTCTGCACGAGGGCGAGATTCCGGAATACGACTTGAGCGCATGGCGCCTAGACGTATTCGGTCTCGTCGGCGCCGAGCGGTCCTTCACGCTGGAGGAGCTGCAGGCGCTGCCCCAAACTCGCGTCGTATGCGACATTCACTGCGTGACGCGGTGGTCCAAGTTCGATACGGCTTGGGAGGGGGTTCGTTTTCGAGATTTCTTAGCGTTGGTGGATGTGAAGCCGGAGGCTCGGTATGTCATGTTCCATGCAGATCAGGACTACGAGACCAACGTGCCGTTGGAGGACCTGATGGGGGACGACGTGCTGCTGGCGTTCAAGTACGACGGCAAGCCGCTGACGGACAAACACGGATTTCCGCTGCGGACGGTCGTGCCGCACCTGTATTTCTGGAAGAGCGCGAAGTGGATTCGCGGCATCGAATTGATGAGCGAGGATCGCCCGGGGTTCTGGGAACGGAACGGCTTCCATAACGTCGCGGATCCGTTCCGGGAGGAGCGGTTTTCCGGCGAGGCGCTGCCGATTCCCGAAGACGAGTGGGTACGGAAGGAGTTCGATTAGAACATGACATTACTGCCGATTTTGCGCGTCGACCCGGCCGATATGCCGGATCGCGCGATCGTATGCGGCGACCCGTTCCGGGCGGCGGCGATCGCCGCGAAGCTGGCCGATGCGGTCGAGCTGGCGCATGCGAGAGAGTACCGTACGTTCGTAGGAACGTACGAAGGGGTTCGGCTGGCCGTCGTCAGCCACGGCGTCGGCTCCCCCGGCGCGGCCGTCTGCTTCGAGGAGCTGGCGAAGGCCGGCGTCCGGACGGTCATCCGCGTCGGCACGGCCGGCTCGCTGTCGCCGGAGCATAAGACGGGAAGCCTGATTATTAGTACGGCCGCGGTTCGGGAAGAGGGGCTGACGAAGCAGCTCGTGCCGATCGCGTTCCCGGCGGTGGCGGACAGCGCCGTAACCGAAGCGCTGTATCAAGCGGCGCTGGAATCCGGCGCGCCCGGCTCGATCGGGAAGGGCGTCACGCTGACGATGGACGCGTTCTTCAGCGGCGTCGTCGAGCTTCCGCATGAGACGTACCGCCGCGCGGGCGTGCTCGCGGTGGAGATGGAGGTCGCCGCGCTATACGTCGTGGCGATGCTGCGCGGGATGCGCGCGGGCGCCATCCTGGCGCTGGACGGCGACTCGACGGCGGTCGACGAGGGCTACAACCCGCACCGCGACATCGTCGGCGAGGCGGTCGAAGCGGAGATCAACGCCGCGCTGCGGGCAATGACGAGGCTGTAATCCGCGTTTTCGTGGCGCGAACGGGAAAACCTCCTGCTTATTCGGGGTCAAACGCGGTATATGCGCTTGATGACCGGAATAGACAGGAGGCTTTCCTGACGCCGGGTTGCATGGACTTGAACGGAAGCTTCTCCCTCTTGCGCGAAACGACGCCTGAATTCTTCCTTACTTTTCTAGCACTTCGATGAGCAATAATAAATTCCGCATAATGTGATACGGGTCCTTCACGGGAAGAGCGACTACGGCGTCGACAGGGTTGCCCTTCCGGTCGCGAATTTGCACCCACTCGCCGATCGAAGGATTAGGGTGAGGAAACGTTCGGAACGTATATTCCTTCAATCGGGAGTACAGGTCATAGAATACAGAGGCGCCTGTAACGAGATGGCATAGCAATGTCGTGTACAGCGCCTCCGAATGCGGCCACCACAGCTTCATATCCCAGGTATCGGCGACCAGCCGTTCGAACCGCCGGTCCCCGTCCGTCAACCGGCCCTTAGGCGCCCCGCCCTCGCGATCGACATATCGGAACAAACCGCCGTACTCCCGGTCCCAGCCGATCTCCATCGCTTTCGCCGTTACGACCATCGCTCGGGCGACGATATCTTCCCGTTGCAGCTTCCTCGCCGCCGTCAGGACGAACCACATACACTCCAGGGTATGGCCTGGGTTGACGTGCCTTGCAAGCAGCGAATCGGATGCCGACGAAACCTTGTCGCCGCTCGGGATCAGCTCCATGACGAGATCGTTCGCGCCGCAGAACCGTTCCATGATGTCGACCATGAACTGTAGGCTTCGGCCGCGGACGGTCGTATGTCTGGCGTCGCCCAGTTCCTCCAGCGCATCCGCCAGCTCATGGCTGACGTTCAGCATGATCATGGAGAAGCCGTGCGCGCCGTATCCCGGCGGGATCGGATACGGTTCGCTTCGGACGCTCCCCGACTGCAATCTTCCTTCGACATGACGATAGAGAGAGAACGCTTTTTCTAAAACGCCTGTATCCCGCGTCACTCGAGCATATTCCGTATACCCCAATATGACGAAGCAATCCGCGTAGAAGCTTACATCATAGCCTAAGCCCGGAATAGCTTCCTTGTGCTTCCCTTCCCGCGTCAGCAGAAAGCTGCAGCTCCCGTCCGGCAAGAACGCATGGCGGTCGATGAAGCGAAACGTCTTCGCGGCGATTGCCCTATACCCCTCGGCGTCCCCTCCGACAAGTCCCCGCGAACAGCATGAGGCCAATCTGGACCATAACCACAGAAATCTCCCCTGAGACCAAGTAAACTTATCGGTGCTGATCCGCCGTTCGCCGGAATTGGTAAAACACGTAAATACGCCTCCGAATTCGCTGTCGATCGCCTGATTCCAGAACGGGAGGATTTGAGATTCAAGATGGCGCTTATAAAATGTCAATTCAGCGTTGAGCCATTCTGCGTTGAAGCCGTCCATCCCGTTCACTCCGCTTCGCGGTTTAGCACCAGTTCAAGATTCTTGGCCAACGATTCCTTGCTCCGCAATCCGGACCAATACAACTTACACTCGGAGAGTACATCGTCCAACTGCTTTAACGTGAGATTCGTCTCCGTAAATAATCGAAAGCTTGGAATGATTTCTTTATACATCTGATACCGGGATGGCCGGTTCAGCTCCATCTCCTCCAGCCGTTGGGCCAGCTGCTTGTGCGCGGGGATCGTGTACGTGTTTCTTCGAATGACCGTCTGGGCCTCTTCGGAGACGAGAAACTCGACGAGCTGTTTGGCCGCCGATTTGACTTTCGACTGTTTGTGAACGGACAAGCCGATCGTTACGAGAAGAGTACTATTATTATGCAAGTAAGGAATCGGCGCAACGTCGAATTCGAATTTTACGTCCTTCAATTGATTCAAAGCGAAATAGGTCGTTAATATGACGGAAACCTGTTCGTCTCGAAACAGCCGCTCGGCATCCGCGTTGCTTGCGGAAAGCATGAGCGGATACACCTCGGGAGTATAGAGGATCTCCCTAACCTTCTCGATTCCGTCCAGCAGCTTGGTTCCTTGCACCCGATAACGTCCTTGCTCGTCCTTTTCGAAGGCGGCCCCGCTTTGAAGCAAGAAGATGGCCCAACGATTCTGATTCACCAGGTGGAAGTAGAACCCGAACTGTTCATTCTTAATGGCGAGCTTAGACGAATAATGAAGCAAATCATCCCAAGTCCAGCTGCTGTCCGGTTCCGGTACTTGCCGCCGCGAGAAATGCTCGCGATTGTAACCGATGACGACAGGCGAAAAAACGAACGGCTGCGCGTACATCACTCCATCTTGAACGAACCCTCTCCGCAGAAAAGGATACATCTCCTCGAACGGTTCCTGAGGTTCTAGCAAATCTAGCGCTTTTCCCTCTACGAGATCCTGAAACAAGTAATAATTCACTGTAAAGACGTCGATCAGTTCGTTCTCCAAAAAATTCCGGACATATCCTGGGGAGTTGTTGATTTGTACGGTTTGAACCCGAATATGCGGATGTTTTCTTTGAAACTCGGCCAACAAAGCAGGCAGCTCCGTCTGAGAATCCAAGATCGGATGATACCCGAACCGAATCACGGTCTGCGCATCTTCGTCGGGAGCTTTCACCCGATTGCCGACTCTCGGAATTTTCTCGACGAGACCTTCGGCGACCAATACGTCCAATCCTTTGCGGACGGAATTGTTGCTCAGCTGGAAGGCTGTGCTAAGGTCCAATTCGGAAGGCAAGTAATCGCCAACGGCGTAATGGCCAGACATAATCTGTTCACGTATTCTGCTGATCATTTCTTCCAGTCGATGGCGAAACGTTTTCCGGCTTTGCTTATCGGACACCTAGCTTGCCTCCATTCCTATGTTCAATTAGCATCGTACACAATCCTGATCTCATTTTCAATAAACAGGAAAGAGGCGCCGAACGGAAGACGCCTCTGCCAAGGAGGAGGTGTTTACGGTCCGTCGTAGGAGATGACGCCCCCTAAAATTTGCTGCGGTCTATCTACGAAATCGCGGTACATTTCCGCTACATCAAACAGGGAAGACTGCCTCGTAATTAATGAGCTTACGCAAATCAGCCGATCGGATAAGAGGCGGATGTATTCCTGCATATTTCTTCCTTCCGTCCATCGAACATAGCCGATCGGGTAATCGCGGCATTCCTTCTCATATGCGGCGTCATACCGCCCCGGACCCCCTGCTCGGGAGATGATGACGTCGGCTTCCTTCTTGAACATCTGCGACCGGGTAAATTCCATGACCATGTCGCCGACGATCACGATCTTGCCTCTATCACGAATCCAGTCGAAGCTGCCGTCAAGGAGCTCTTTCTGCCGGCCCGCCGCGCAATGAAATACGGCGTCCGCACCGATGTTGCCCGTCACCCGGGCCACGGCATCCTCCAATTCGGCATTGGAGGAGCACACGGCGATCCCTGGCACCTCGCGAAGCGCAGCTCTGCGTTCTTCGATCAGGTCGAGAGCAATCACTTTTATAGCGGCCGCATGCGCGATGCGGGCAAGAAGCTGACCGATGATTCCGAGTCCGATCACGACTGCGATCTCGCCGAAGACTAACCCGGACTGCCGCAATGCATGAATGGCGATGGCGCCAAGCCCGGCCGATGCCGCTTCTTTGAGATCGACGTGGTCCGGCACGGGGGTAATCAGGTGCTTAGGAACCAACAAATATTCGGAGTGATTCACGTAAGGGGCGCCGTAACATGCAACCGGCTGTCCGATTCGAATATGGTCGACCTGTTCTCCGACCTCCACCGCAATCCCTGCCGCACTGTACCCGAGGGAAGAAGGAGCCGATCCGCTTCTTCGGATCGAGGTCAATTCGGTTCCCGGGCTGACCATGGAGTACCGGGTTTGCATTAAGACGTAGTTAGGCTGAATGACAGGGCGTTCCTTCTCAATCACCTTGACCTGTTGCTCATGACTTACGACGCTCCGCATCAATAAAAACTCCTCCGATCCGATCCAACATGAATTGTACATGACATCTAATTTACATATGCTATTATATTTACATATTTCAAGTGCTGTCAACACAATATAAGCCTAACTCTAATGCATTATTGATTCAAAAGAAAAGTTCCGTCGCGGACGAGAATATCCGCTTCCTCGCTTGCGATGTGCTTTCCTTTCAACGCGTTCACTTCATTCACGAACGATTGCAAGGTTTCCGCCTCCAGCTTCCGAAGCAGACCGACGGCGATGCCTTCATTGTCGATGGCCCCGGTTGCAGTAAAGAGCTCGACGAGCTCTTTCAACGCCCGTACGCTCGTCTGCGTATAGAAGGGCACGGCGCTGTTATGCGTATTCCCGGCGCGATCGCTAGCGCTGACGGTTAGCGTATGCGCCCCGAGCGGAAGACGGTACAGCGGGATCGCCGCATCCGGCTCCACCGGTCGGCCATCCAGCAGGATTACGGTTTGCCCGGCATCCACGCCGGATGCTCGATCCGTTACGGCGACTTGCATCGCAAGGTCGCCCGCATCGGAGTAGACCGCATTCGGAGCGACGTTGAGGCTGACTTCGGGCGCCGTACGGTCCAGCTTCCATGCGACCGAGCGCTCCTCCTCCGCATTCCCCGCTTTGTCCGCGGCTCGGAAGGCCATTACGTATTCGCCGTCTTGGTCGAAGAGCAGCGAGACCGAATCGGTATGGTAGACATCCCATGTAACGCTGTCGTTCAACCGCATTTCGATCCGGTCGACCCCCAGCAGGTCGTCGATCGCTTCAAGACGGACGCTTACCGGAACGGTATACCACCCTTCGCCTCCGTTCGGAGTTTCGGGAGCGAGCGCAGCGGAGGACACCGGCGCGATCGTATCTCTCAAGACGGTAATGGCGACGTCATCCTCAGCCGTACGGATGGAAGCGCCTTCGGCAAGCAGATGCAGCTCGGAAGCAAACAGCCGGATGCTTCCCGTCTCCGCCGTCGTTCCTTCGTTCACCTTGAAGTTCAATCGCGTCAGCGGCTCGTTCGCGGCGAACGCAGCCTCGTCGAGCCAAGTGAAAGCAATGTACCCTGGGATACTGTCATTGATGTCGTAGACCGAAGATGTAACCGTCTCGTCAAGGCCTTCATAGGTAAACACCCCCGGATCATAAGCGACGATCGCTCGCTCCGGTCGAACCTCGAAGCCTCTGTTCGCTACATTCAACTGCACCCGGAACGTCTCGCCGATCGGCGCTTCCTCCGGCGCCTGCAGCGTCAGCGCGGGAATGTCCGCAGGGTTCGGGCCTGCCGACAGGTCCGCTTCCGAGATCACGCGAACATTATCGAGATGCATCGTTCCCGCCGTCGCATTGCTAAAGAACTGCAGCCTGCCGATTCCCGTGCTGCTTGCGTTCCGGAAAGCGAAGTCATCGGCGGCCGGCATCCCGTTAATAAACAAATCGTATGTTTTCGAATCGGTATCGAGGACCAACCTCATATGGTACCACTCGTTGGCTTGGTACGACATCAGGACCGTCGCGGAAGGCGCGCTCCCGTTAAACGCCTGAATCGTGCCGTTGTTAAGAAACAGAATCACGGCATTATCGCGCCCTGCGGCGTCCTTCGCATACGGCGCGCCGAACGTCTGGTTTCGCTGCTCCGGCTTCACCCAATACTCCACCGTCACTTCCCCGGCGAGCGAATCGAACTCCCGGGTCGCCGCCGTTTGGCCGGATCGAGCGTTGACGATGCTCAAGCTGCGGTTCGCGCCGCTCGGTACGTCGGACAGACGAACGATCCCGCCCGATTCGTTATACAGCCACCCTGTAGGCAATTCCGATCCGTTAAAATCGTCATTTACCGTGTAAAACGAGGTGACGTCGGCATGAATGGCCAAAACCGCCTCATCCTGGAGCGTCCTCACCGATACCCCGTCCGGCAGCAAGTACAACTCGGCCGTAAACAATTCGATCTTCGCACTCTCCGCATCCGGCTGATCCTTCACCCTGAAATTCAGGCGGGGGAGATCCGCGCTATCCGTAATGCGTACGCCTTCCGCCCAAGTCAGCGCGAGCCGGCCGGGATTCCCGGCGGCGACGACGTAGGAAGCTTCCGGCGCTCCGCCTTCCACACCTTCGAAAGACAGGACGCCTTCATCGTAGGTGACGACGATGCGCTCCGGCCGGACCTCGTATCCCATGCTTTGCAGTTCCAGCCGGACTTGAACCGCTTCCTTCGGACGCGCCTCCTCCGGCGCTTGAAGCGCGAGGGAAGGAGTCGTTCCGGGAGCCGGCGACGCCAACTCGTCTTCCTCGGAGATGACCCGGACGTTATCGATTTGCAGCGCGCCGGACGTTGCGTTGCTGAAGAAGAGCAGCCTGCTCACCCCTGAAGCGGAGGCGTTCCGGTACGCGAAGTCGTCCGCCGCCAGCTTGCCGTTGATATAAAGGTCGTACTTCTTCCCGCTTGGGTCGATCTCAAGCCGCATATGGTACCATTCGCCGGCTTGATAAGGCATCAGGCTAACGCCGGACGATCCGTGAAATGCAGTGATGTTGCCGTTATTGCTGAATAGAACGATGGCGATGTCCCGGTTGCCCGCGTCCCTGACATACGGCGCGCCGAACGTTTGGTCGGTCTGCTCCGGCCTCAGCCAATATTCTATAGCGGTTGGACCGCCTAACGCACCGAAGGACTTCGTGGCCGCCGTCTGCCCGGTCCCCGACTTGACGATGCTTAGGCTTTTGTTATCCCCGTTCGGCTGGTCGGTCAGACGCACCGTGCCGCCCGTTTGATTGAACGCCCACCCGACAAGCGAGTCCGTACCGGAAACGTTGAAATGATCGTTGACGGTGTACTGCGGCAGTACGGCGTCGGCGGTGTCGCGGTTCAGGATGTCCTGTTCCGTCGGCGCGGGCTCCATGGCGTCCGCGATTCCCGTCGTCACATCGTCAACGTAGAAGCGACCGGTCGGCGCGGCCGCGAATCGGATCGCGCTCACGGCTTCCGAGGGCCGCGTCAATTCCAATCGGGCTCCCTTCCTCGCCTCGTCGATGTAAATATCGTACGTGTCCGTCTGCGTATCCAATACGAGCTTGATCTTGTACCAGACGTTCGCGGCATACGATTGAAGATAAGAGACGGAGCTTCCGTCCGATGCGGTGATCCGTCCTTTCCCGTTGAGCGCGATCTTGACCGCCGCTTCTTCGCCGGCGGATTCCACAAGGGCGATCTCGAACGGGACTGCGGAGGATTGCGCCTTCACCCGGAATTCGGCAAGAACGAGACCTTGCTGCGGCTCGAACGGGTAAGAGGCGGTCAATCCTTCGGAGCCGGAAGCCAGCAGCAGCTCCCGGTCATGCATCGAGCCGGGCTGCTCATATACGGCGGCCTGCCCGCCGAGCGGCTGGACGGTCCACCCTTCCGGCATACTGCCGGGCGCATCGGCGTCAAAGCTTTCATCGGCCGCAACCGTCGTTACGTTCCCGTAAGAAGGCGAGTCGGGAACCGAGACCGGCGTCCCCGGTGCGAACGTTCCTTCGATCACAAGCTGCGGACCGCGGTAAGAATGCTCCTTACTGTGCAGCGCAAGATTGACGTCTTCATAATCCGTTCCCGCCACGATCAACGTCGCCGTTCCGCCGTCGGCGGCTTTCCCCCGGACATACTCCGTGACGTCCATTTCATAATATTGCTCCATGCCGTTCACGATCGTCCAATCGAGCGCTCCGGTTTCGGCGGCCGGCGCGTTGTCCCAACGGATGTCCTGCTCGGACCACTCGTTCCCGGCCCCGAATGCGTTCAATACGGCGAAGGCGCCGGATGGATGGAAGGTATTCACCCGCAGTACGGCGCGATCAACCGTCTCCACAGACGCCAAATCGAACTTTACGTACGATTTCCGGTTTTTCGATGCATCTCCGGCATCTCTAGCCGACATGGTCGAAGAGGCGCCGAACGTCTCGGTCGCCGCGTCGCCGCTGTGAACGGAAGCGTCCGCGACCGGCGACAGAGTCAGAGCGGATGGCTTCCCTTCGTTTACCAGATCGAAGACAATGCGCTGCGTCCGGCCCAGGCTGCCGTTCGTCTGCACCGCCAACCGGATCGTCGGCTCGAGCCGCAACACTTTAATCGAAGAATCCGATTCAATCACGCCGGC
Organism: Paenibacillus sp.; assembly: GCF_031177825.1. Classification (GTDB taxonomy): domain Bacteria; phylum Bacillota; class Bacilli; order Paenibacillales; family YIM-B00363; genus Paenibacillus_AE. The sequence goes on from NZ_JAPSKE010000006.1 coordinate 184,883, forward strand.
GGCGCTTCTATGGATTTCCACCTCGATCATCCCGCGGTTTTCATGCGTCGGATCGGAAATCGCCAGCTCCAGCTCGCCGTTCGTTTCGCGAACCGCCACCGCCGCCTTTTTGTCCGTTGTGATCAGTTGATCTACCGTACGCTTTACATCGCTCCAGAATAAAGCCGCAGTCACGTTCAAGTCGTTGTCTCTCACGGCATGAACGTATTCGTTCTGTTCGAGGATCGTCACGTCGGGCTGCGCGGAGTATCGAGAAACCTCTTCCGCCGATCGGTCCGGCAGCAAGATGTAGGAATACTTAGCGCCTGCCGGGCTCTTGCCGTGATCGAACCATAGATTCAAGAAGCGGTTTGTATATACCGTGGGATCCGTTGCCAGCCTGGATACGTCGCTCCATGTTCCGCTTCTTATCTCCTGAAGCGCATGGACCGTCGCGCCGCCGTCCGGGAACACGTACCCGATATCGGAGCCTTCCGTCCGTCCTTCGAGATGAATGTCTCGTACGCCGGCAAGCTCCGCGCCCCACCCGTCGGACGTCGGCCGGATTTCGCCGTTTACGGTGAGCCGGTGTTCCCCTTCGACCTGCAATCTGCGGTTATCGATGATCGTCTCGATCGTCCGGTCGTCCGAACTGTTGATGTCGGAGCCTAAGGCGACGATTTCGTCGTCGAAGGCGAACCAAGATTTTTTCGCATTCAAGCTCGTACGATACCCCTCGAGCTCCATGCCCGAAGCGCCGAATCGATCGGAGATTTCCACCCCGCCTACCCAGCTTTTCGCGCTCAGCTTATTGCTGTCGGCTTCCGGTCGGTCGTATTCCGCATCCACCGTCGTTCCCGGCAGACGCTTCATATTGACGGTCGTCCAATAATTTTCGTTATACTGCGAGATATCCCGATCGTAGACGTACGTCATTCCCGAGGAAGTGTACCAGCCTTTCAGATTTTCGCCGTTCACCGTTTCGAAATCATACACCCGGTTCGAGAACATGCTTAATCCGAAAGCGTAGGTCGGCCGCTGTTGAACCGCTCGATCCATCCCTGAATACTGCAAATAGGAGAGCGGGGGAGCCCCGGTAACCGTCTCATCCTTCAGAATGGCGTTCGCTCGGAGCAGCATGGGGATCGAGGCGCTCTTGCGGTAATCGTAGCCGGTACCCGTCTTCCCCTGTACCCATTCCTTGACGACCTGTTTATAAAGGAGCGCATTTTGCGGATCCGCGAATTCGCTTAAGATCAGCAAGGCATCGATCAATTTGTTGCCTTGAACATGGTCGCTGGAGCCCGGCCTTGCGATCGATCTTCCGTTCACCATATCCATCATGCGCCCTTGGTGCACCAGCGGAAGGTACCCGTCGTTCGTCCACCGGTATACATTGTCCACGCGCGGATCCGTAATCTTCCACGAGGAGCCGTCCAGCAAATACATAAGCGATATGAGTATGCTGTACTGCTCCAACCCGTAGGTGCCGTTATAGGCATGACGATCGTGAGAGATGAAGGAACCGTCGCGATACCAGCCGTTGCCGTCCTTCACGAATGGGTAAATCAAGGCTTCGAAATCCCCTAAGCGATCGCGGACGAGCGCCAGGCGGCTTCCGTCCTTGACCAGAATGCCTCTAAGCGCGATCGGGAGGGACTCGGAGAGCCGGTTCGCTCCGTAGGACGGAACGGTGGACAGCGCATAAGTGGTCGGATCGTTCGCGAACTTGTGCACTGCGTTCATATAGTTCGAGATTCTCGTTTCTCCCAGACGGTCATAGAGAAGCGTCGTGATGTTGGATAGCGTGGTCGGAATATTAATCTCCCAATGATGGTAGTTGACCTTCCAATCCAACCGTTCATTGTATTGATTCTCGTATACCCAATCCAAGCCCTGGATCGTGTCCTTCAACAGCTCGGGGTTGCCTTCCAGCGCCGATCCTTTCGTAGTGTAAGCCAACGCCATCCGGTACAACCGTTTGATATTTTCATAGATATGAGAGGAATCCGGAAAACGGGACGGAACGGCATCGGCCCATAAATAGGTCCGGTCCGCTTCCTTGTTCATGGTGCTCCAGGCCGACTGGCCGCCGCTTGCGATTCCGTCGATCCGGGCCGCGAGATCGGGGTCGGTCACAGGCAGCTCATACCGATCTTCACCCGTAAGGGAATACCGCCACTTCATTCGAAGCCGATCGAATTCGTCTTGCTCTTCTAACGGATTGGACAATGCCGGCGGCAAAGACGAGAGCGCGAGGCTAATAAAAACTAGAAAACAAACGAACGACTTGAGTTTTCCGAGCCATTTCGCCAACTTCATTTCCTCCTCTTCCTTCGGTGGTTTGCTTGTACGGTCCTTCGAAAACACAGTGGCATCTATAAATTTACCCGCTGCCCTCCTTTTTTTGTCTTGACATACGAAAAGACTCTGCATATTATCTAATTGACAATACCATTTTATTTTTAGTTGGTAAGCGGTGTCAATCCATTCGAATTACAAACTGTGTTACATATCTACTTCATAAAGTTAACATTGTTCGTCATCCATTCGTTTCGCCGATTTGTCTTTTTGGGGATGGGAGTGCACCGCCACATAGATGGTCCATTGCTCTCAGAGTATTACTTTTGTCCAAAAAAGGGAGGAGAACGTATGTCAAGAAAGGTTCTAGCAACACTTCTAGCTTCTGTACTTGTCACTACATCGCTTGCGGCATGTAGCGGCGGAAACGGCTCCAACAGCGGGAACGAAACCCCGCCTGCGACTTCCGAAAACGAAGCCCCTCCGGCTCAGGAAACCGAAAAACCCCCGGAAGAAGATCTTTCCGCCCAATACGGCGATACGGGCGGCCTCAAGCTTCCGCTCGTAGACAAACCGACCACCATCAAAATGCTTGTCGTCAGCGATGCTTCCAATCTGAAGGACAAGTGGGTCGTCAAAGAATTGGAAGAAAGAACCGGCGTCAAAGTGGATCTCGAGTTTTACTCTACTGCGACTTATGCGGAAAAGCTCAAAGTAATCATGGCCTCCGGAAACCTTCCGGACATCATTCACGGGCCTAGCCTCGCGGAAATTAACGAGTTGGGCGGCAAGGGCGCCTTCGCTCCGATCAACGATTACCTCGATCAGCTGCCTAACTTTAAAGCGATGTACGTGGACAACCAGGAAAACAACTGGGTCATGAAGTCATATTCGGACGACAGCGGCAACATCTACACGTGGCCGATCTACGGATTGAACCGCGAGGTGAACCACGGATTCCTGTACCGCAAAGATATTTTCGACAAACATAACATCCCGTTATGGACGAATACCGAAGAATTCTACCAAGCCTTGAAGAAATTGAAAGAGCTTTATCCGGATTCGATCCCTTACGCGTCGAAGACGCAAGCTTGGATTTTCCGGGATTGGGGATACGGTTGGAACATCGCGGGGTATCCGCACAACTTTAACGAAGATACGAAGAACTGGGAACTGGCGTTCACGAAGCCGGAATATAAAGAGATGCTCGACTTTATGAAGAAGCTTCGCCAGGAAGGACTGCTCGATCCGGAATTCGTGACCGACACCTCGGCCAACTGGACGGCGAAGATGACGACGGATCAATCGTTCGTCACGTTCGACTGGATCGGCCGCTTGGATATGTTCTACAACCAAGCCAAAGAGACGAATCCGGAGTACGACCTGCGGTACGGCAACCCGATCGGACCGGTATTCAAAATTCGCAGTCTGCCGATGATCTCCACCTACGGCCACGCGATCGCGAAGAACGAAAACACGGAAGTTTCGATGAAACTCATGGATTACTTGACCAGCCCGTCCGGCGCCGAACTGATGACGGTGGGCCAGCAAGGCGAAAATTACGAGCTCGACGCCGAAGGCAAAGTCGTATATCCGGAGCTGAAGGATCTCGATTTGATCGAGATCAAAGTGTTGGAAGATAAATACGGCATGTGGGTACAAGGGTTCTATACGCGTACCGACCGTCGAAGCGTGTACTATAACTACACGGAGAAGGAACAAGAAGCGCAAGACATGATGAAGGACATGAAGCTTCCGCTGGACCCCGTATTGAAATTTACGGATGAGGAAACTTCGACGATCGCCGACCTCGCCGCGACGCTGCAGAAGGCGGGCGAAGAATTCAGCGCGAAGTACGTGCTTACGGATTCTTACGGTCAAGCCGAGTGGGATGCATGGCTCCAGCAAGCGAAACAGCTGGGCGAAGACGACTTCGTCGGCGCGTACAATGCTGCGCAAGCCCGATTCGACGCTGAATAAAGGCTGCTAAATCAAATACAAACGGCAGTACATCCGGAAGCGATGAACTCGAATCCGGTGTACTGCCTCATTCGTTCAAGGAGGAATCGCGGCGTTGACAAATCCGGAGATGAACACTGCTATGCTGAATCCGAAGCGGGGCCGAACGTCGAAGTGGATCTCCATGCTGCAGCATATCAAACGAGATCGCCAATTCTTGCTCTTACTGCTCCCCTGCATCGCATTTTTCGCCATTTTTCGATACGGGCCGATCTATGGTTTGATTATCGCATTTAAGGATTTCAGCGTATACGACGGCATATTAGGCAGCGAATGGGTAGGATTAGAGCACTTTCAAAAATTTTTCAATAGCTTTGATTTCTGGCTTCTTTTTAAAAACACCTTGCTGCTTGGCCTTTACAATTTATTATGGAGTTTTCCGTTCCCGATCATCTTCGCGATTCTTCTGAATGAAGTAAGAAGCCAGCGTTTCAAAAAATCGATTCAGACGTTCAGTTATCTTCCCGCCTTCTTGTCGATCGTAATTATCTGCAGTATGGTGATCGATTTTCTGTCCCCCAGTCGAGGGCTGATCAATCAGTTCATCTCGTTCCTCGGGTTTGAAAAGATCTACTTTATGATCGCTCCGGAATGGTTCCGAACGATCTTTATTTCATCGGACATCTGGGCTTCCATGGGCTATGAAGCCATTATATACCTGGCGGCCATCGCCGGAATCGACCCCACCCTCTACGAAGCGGCGAAGGTGGACGGCGCGAAGCGGTGGCATACGATGCGGTTCATTACGATCCCTTCGATCCTCCCGACGATTCTCATTATGTTCATTTTGAAAGCGGGATCGATGTTCCGGATCGGTTACGAGAAGGTTCTATTATTGTACAATCCAATGACTTATGAAGTGGCGGACGTGTTTTCTACCTATGTCTACCGGAAAGGGCTTTTAGAGCGAGATTACAGCTATGCGGCCGCCGTGGGCATTTTCGAAGCGTTGATCGCATTGATCATGCTGCTTGGAGCCAATCTGCTGAGCAGAAGATTTGGGGGTAAGAGCCTATGGTAGGAGAGAAGAGAATCACCCTGTTTACCGTCTTGAACACGATCATCCTTACCTGCGTCGCTGTCTTAACGATTTACCCCGTCATTTACATCATTTCCATCTCGTTCAGCGATACGACCGCCGTCGCGCAAGGGAAAGTGGTTTTATGGCCGGTCGGGTTCAGCTTGGATGCTTACCGGCACATTTTCTCGGAAGACCGTATTCCTCGCGCGTATTTGAACACGATTCTCTATACGGCGCTTGGGACATTCATTAATCTATTAATGACCGCGATAGCTGCATACCCGTTATCCCGTACTCATTTATTCGGTCGAAAATTTTGGGTCATCGCCATCGTTCTGACCATGTTTCTGAACGGCGGGATGATTCCGACGTATATTATCGTGCAGAAGCTCGGGCTGATCAACTCCATCTGGGCGATCGTCCTGCCGAACGCCATCTGGACGCTGGAACTCCTTATCCTTAAGAGCTTCTATGAAAACATGTCGGAATCGTTGCGGGAATCGGCCGTGATCGACGGCGCGTCGGAATTCCGCATTCTGCGGAGTATCATTATTCCGCTTTCCAAGCCGGCTCTTGCATCCATCGGATTGTTTTACTTTATGGGCCATTGGAACAGCTACTTCATTCCGATGATTTATTTGAACGATACGGAAAAATATCCGCTGCAGGTCGTCCTGAGAGAGATGCTTATTTTTGCCTACGCGGAGGAAACCCAGGTGGAAGGAACGAAGGCGCTCACCCCGGAATCCCTTAAGAATGCCACGATCTTCATTTCCATGATTCCGGTTCTTATGATTTATCCGTTCGCGCAAAAGTATTTCGCCAAAGGCGTTATGCTCGGTTCCGAAAAAGGGTAATTCTCTAAGGAGGTTGTGGCATGACAAAGCGTTTCGCGAAAACGACGATTCACTGCTTGCTGCTCGCTTTGATCGTGATGTCGTCCTCGTACTTCCCGGCGCCATCCGCATATGCGGATGGACCGCTGCCGAACGTGTTGGCCAACCCCGGATTCGAGGCGTTGTCGGAGGACGACGGCGCCATCCCGAATTGGAGGATCAACGGCGGCGCGGCAGCGCTCAAGCCCGGGCTCGCGGCGGAGGTTACCGAGGAGGCCAGCAGCTCCGGAAGTAAGAGCTTATACCTTGCGGACGACCTTACGAATGCAGCTATTGTCCTATACAGCGATCCGATCGAAGTCACGGCAGGGCAAACCTATCGATTGTCCGTTAAGACGAAGGATGCTCGCGGCACGATCTACGTCGGGCTGCGCTATTACAAGCAGGCGACGGACAACGTGATTTCGGGTTATATCCCAAGAGCGAACTTCGCCGCGCTTTCCTCTTCCCTGACGTGGATGGAAACGCCGCTCGAGGCTGTCGCCCCGGCTGAAGCGAGCTATGCAAGGGTTTTGCTTTACACCGCATCGGCGACGACAGGCGCCGCCTACTTCGATGACCTGCACTTCAGTCTTAAGCCCGCCGATCAAGGAGGGGGCATCGATTACGAAATAACGGACTTAGGTTCCATGGTACATACGATTAACACGCATCGGGCGGCGTTCGGGAGGGATGCTTCCGGCCGGCTGCTCGCTTACTCGACGATGGTCGGGATTCCCGCCAATCTCTTGGTGATCGATGTGGAAACCGATACGTTGATCGCTCAAATCCCGATCCGCGATACGGTGAACGGCACGGAATATTCCTCCACCTACGTTCGAGGACTGGTCGTCCAGCCCGACGGCACGGTGTATATGGCCGGTTCGCCAAGCTATATGTTTAAATATGTGCCCGGCGCTTCGGAAGTAGAGTATGTGCGACGAGTAGCGGGCTCTCAAGTATTCGATATGAAAGCCGGTCCGGACGGGGTTCTCATCGGAGGCTCCTATAACCAGAGCGAAGCCTTCGAATATAACACGATCACCGGAGAGTATAAGAGTCTAGGCAGAGTGTTGGATGACGAACAGTATGCTTACTCCGTTGCATACGACGGCGTCCGCGACGATATTTACTTCGGGATGGGCGCGAACGCCCGATTGGTGAAGCTGGATCGGGAAACCGGGGTCAAAACCGAAATCGCGGTGCCGGCTCCGTTCGCGGAAACGAACTTTATTTTCGATATGGCGGTCGCGGGGGACAACCTGTTCGTGTACTTCTCGCCGGGCGGCGTCGTGGTCTATGATTTAACGACCGGCCGGTTCGAAGAGAACGTCTTTCCCGCATCGGGCGCCCAACTGTCCCGGCTCGTCTCCCCGGCGTCGCCGGTCGACGGCAAGGTGTATTTCACGTCCCATTCTCATCTCGGATATTACGACCCGAACACGCGGCAATATACGGTGATGGAGCATATCGATACGACCGGTCAGGTGTATGGCTTTACGTTCGCGGAGCTTTCCGATTCCGCTTACCCCGGATCTTCCTTGGTAGGGATTACTAGGGAAGGTCGCGTATTTAAATACAACCCTCAGACGGGAGCATCTCAATATACGGTCCTCCCGATCGAAGGGGAGCCTACTCAGCTGCAGATGGTCGCCTTAGGCAATGACGGCCGCATGCATATCAGCGGTTATTTGTCGGGCGGGAATGCGATCTACGACCCGTTGACGGGCATGCATCAAGAATACACGAACGAAACGATGGGTCTCGGGCAGAAGCTGCCGCAGACGGACCGGATCTATAGCTATAAAGACAAAGTTTATTATGTCGCTTACCCGAATATGGAGGTTTACGAATTCGACCAATATGAGCCATGGGAACGTACGGCGGATCCGAACGCGTCGAACCCGAAGCTGCTGTTCTCCGCGCTCGACGTGGGCGAACAGGATCGCGGCCTTGCAGGGACGGTGATCGAGGAGGCAGGCAAGCTCGTCATCGGTACGGTACCGAAGTACGGGAAATTGGGCGGCGCCCTGATCATCTATGATCTGGAGACGAACGTACGCGAAGCTTACTACAATGTGATCGACCAGCAGAGCGTCACGGCGGTAACCTACAAGGACGGGCTCATTTACGCCGGTTCCAATATATGGGGCGGGCTCGGCGTCGATCCGACGCAGACGGAAGCGAAGTTGTTCATCTGGGATATGGAGAACCGGGAGAAGGTGTTCGAAACGGTTCCCGTCCCAGGGAAGAAAGGGATTACCGAATTGATCGTCGGACCGGACGGAAACATCTGGGGTTCGGCGGAAGGCATGCTGTTCATCTTCGACCCGAATACCCGGCAGGTCATTCATACCCAATCGCTCATGCCGCGGAATTATACGGGGGCGGTGTGGCGCGACGCTCAATTCGCGATCGGAACGGACGGCAACGTCTACGGCTCGCAGGCGAATAAATTTTTCGTCATCGACTCGGCGACGAAGGAGATGACGGTGATCCGGGATGTCGGGATCCGGAACTGGATGGCGATGGACGATTTCGGAAACTTCTATTTGACGGAAGAGTCGAACCTGCTGCGCATTACGATTCCGGAGCTGGTTCGTCAACCGGTCGGCTTGGAGCTCGCGGTTTCCTCCGCGTCGCTGCTCCGCGATCAGGTCGCTGCCCCTTCGGTGAAGCTGCTGCTTACCAAGGACGGGGCGGTCGACAACCTGGAGCGGAGGAACCCGCAATACTTCTCGAGCGACCCGTCCGTCGTTCGAGTGGATAACGGCAAATTTATAGCGGCGAATCCGGGTTCGGCCGAGGTTTGGAGCGAGTTTATTTACAACGGCGTTACCTATGAAAGCAACCGGGTGCATGTGTCCGTCGTTACGACGCTCGATTCGGTCAGCGGCCGATTGCAGCAGTTCATCCAATCCGGCGATATCTCCGGCGCGATGTCTTCTCAGCTTACGAATTCGCTGGAGCAAGTTTCCCATTTCATGAATTTGGGCGATTCGAAGCAGGCTGCATTTCATTTGGATCGTTTCCTCATGCACTTGAATCATCAACCGTTGGCCGACCGAATTACGGAGCATGCGCGCAACATCCTCGATGCGGATGTTCGCGCGTTGGCCGCGACCTTCCCGTAACGAAATCATTTAAGAAGCCCGCTATTGCGCGTTAGGTGCGATAGTGGGCTTTCTTATTCCGATGCCTGCATCGGCCGTCCCTCCGGCCTATGCAAGCGAATTATGGTATAGTGTTCATAGTTGTTTGGGAAAAGGAGTCGAGCGAAGCGTCATGGCGAAACGGTTAATATTGGCGGAAAAGCCCTCGGTGGCGCGCGATCTGGCGCGGGTGCTGAGATGCGATAAGAAAGGCGACGGCTTCCTGGAAGGGGCGAACGACATCGTCACCTGGGCGCTGGGTCACTTGGTGACGCTGGCGGACCCGGAAGCCTATGACGACAAATACAAAACGTGGCGGCTGGAGGATTTGCCGATGATGCCGGAGCGGCTGCAGCTGACGGTGATCAAGCAGTCGAGCCGGCAGTTCGCGGCGGTGAAGTCGCAGCTGACCCGCGGCGATGTGAACGAGATCGTCATCGCGACGGACGCCGGACGCGAGGGCGAGCTCGTCGCGCGTTGGATTCTCGAGAAGGCGAAGGTCGACAAGCCGATCAAGCGGCTGTGGATCAGCTCCGTGACGGACAAGGCGATTCTGGAAGGATTCCGTCAGCTCAAGCCGGGGAAAGACTACGAGAACCTCTACCACTCGGCGGTCGCTCGTTCGGAAGCCGACTGGTACGTCGGGCTGAACGCGAGTCGGGCGTTGTCGACGAAGTTCAACGCGCAGCTGAACTGCGGCCGCGTCCAGACGCCGGTCGTGGCGATCATCGCACAGCGGGAAGAGGAGATCAATCGGTTCCAACCGAAGACGTATTACGGCATCGAAGCGCGCACGAGCGACAACGTCACGCTGACGTGGCAGGATGCGAACGGGAACAGCCGGAGCTTCGACCAAGAGCGGATCGCCGCGATCGTGAACAAGCTCGGGCGGCAGAACGCGGTCGTGACGTCGATCGATCGGAAGCCGAAGAAGTCCCATGCGCCGGCGCTGTACGACCTTACGGAGCTGCAGCGGGACGGCAATAAGCTGTTCGGCTATTCCGCGAAGGAAACGCTGAGCATTATGCAGAAGCTGTACGAACAACACAAGGCCGTTACGTATCCGCGTACGGATTCGCGCTATCTCTCCAAGGACATGGCGAGCACGATTCCGGATCGGCTGCGGGGCTGCGGCGTCGGACCGTATCGGGCGCTGGCGGCGAAGGTGTGGAGCAAGCCGGTGCCTTCGTCCGCCGCGTTCATCGACGACAGCAAGGTCAGCGATCATCACGCGATCGTGCCGACGGAGGAGCCGGCGAATTTGTCCGCGATGAGCGAGAAGGAGCGGAAAATTTACGATCTTGTAGTACGTCGATTCCTCGCGGTGCTGTACCCGGCGTTCGAGTACGAGCAGCTGACCGTGCATGCGGCGATCGGCGGCGAGTCGTTCGCGGCGCGGGGCAAGGCGGTGCTGCAGGCGGGCTGGAAGGAAGTATACGACGCTAGATTCGAGGACGAGGACGCGTCGGACGACATTCGGGAGCAAATCCTGCCCCGCCTGGAAAAAGGGCAGACGCTCCCGATCCGCCTGATCGCTCAGACGTCGGGCCAGACGAAGCCGCCGGCTCGGTTCAACGAAGCGACGCTGTTGTCCGCGATGGAAAATCCGACGCCGTTCCTGACGCAGGATCAGAAACAGCTTAGCGAGACGCTGAAGTCGACGGGCGGTCTCGGAACGGTCGCGACGCGGGCGGACATTATCGAGAAGCTGTTCAACTCGTTCCTGATCGAGAAGCGCGGCGGCAAAGAAATTTACCTCACCAACAAGGGGCGGCAGCTGCTCGAGCTCGTCCCGGCCGACCTCCAATCGCCGGCGCTGACGGGGGAATGGGAGCGGAAGCTGGAACGGATCGCGAAGGGACAGCTCAAGAAGGACGTTTTCATCAGCGAGATTAAGCAGTATACAAAGACCGTCGTCTCGGAAATTAAGGGGAGCGACAAGCAATACAAGCATGACAACGTAACGCGGACGGCGTGTCCGGATTGCGGGAAGCCGATGCTCGAGGTGAACGGGAAGAAGGGGAAGATGCTCGTCTGCCAAGACCGCGAATGCGGCAAGCGGAAGAATGTCTCGCGCGTGACGAACGCCCGTTGTCCGCAATGCCGGAAGAAGCTGGAGCTTCGCGGCGAGGGCGAAGGGCAAATTTTCGTCTGCGTCGGCGCCGGCTGCGGCTATCGGGAGAAGCTGTCGGCGTTCGAAGCGCGGCGGGCCAAGGAGACCGGCGGCGGCAAGATGGATAAGCGGTCAGTGCAGAAGTTCCTCCAGTCTCAGGAGAAGGAGGAAGCGCCGATCAACAACGCGCTCGCCGAGGCGCTGAAGAAGCTGCAGCTCGGCGGAGACGATCGGAAGAAGTAACGACAAATAGGCTCGGCATCGCCGGGCCGAATGTAAACTTGCCAAGCGGTCGGATTCGACGGTGTTTAGAAAATACTTCTGTATGTCTCCCAGCGGGTATCGGCACCGGAAGCGAGCCGATCCCGTCGGCAGCTCGCCGAACCGTGAGCTGTAAAAACCCTACCTGAACACTCGGAATTGTGGTACAATGCTCGCAAACGAGAGATTTCGGAAGGAGCGTACCCGTCATGTCCAACAACGCCGCATCCGCTTACGATTGCGTAGACGAAGTTCCGCTGCATTGGGTTCGGGGGAATCAGCTCGGCATCCTGCTCAGCGTCATCGCGTGCGTGCTTACGCAGCAGGCTTGGGTGCTCGCGATTCCGTTAGCGGTGCAGTTGATCGGACGCTGGGCCGGCATCCGGTACAATCCTTTTGTTCGCTTGTTGTCCCCGCTCTTCCCGAAGAGCTCCCGCACGGAAAGCCGAGAGCTCCTTCGGTTCAATAACCTGCTCGCGATTCTCTTCCTCGCCGCGGCGTTGATCGCCTGGCTGCTGCAAGCGAAGACGGTCGCATACGCGAGCTTGGCCATGCTGACCGGCGCGGTGGTCGCCGCGTTATGCGGGTTTTGCGTCGGATGCTTCATGTATTTTCAGTGGAAGCAATTTCGGGCAAGGCGAATGCAATAGGTTTGGAAAAGGTAACGCCCCCGCCGGACTGACGTCTGCGCGGGGGCGTTTTCGTTTTTAGCGGGTCAAGAGGTGAACCAGCGCGAAGGCGGCGAAGACGAGCGCCGCGGCGAGATGAAATTTCCGGCGGAAGCCGGAGGCCCTCCGGCTGCGAAGGTACCCTGCCGCTACCGTAACGCCGAGCAGCAGGATTGCCGCGTAGCCGCTGACCATTTTCGGATGAACATAACCGACGTACCGTCCAAGCTGGGCGAGCATAACGCCAGCGTGAATAACGATAAGCGCCGTGCCGGCGATGCCGACGGGAATATGCGATTTCATGAGCTTCCTTGCAAGCTTCACGAAGGCGATCTTGACCGCTTTCCAAGCGCTCCGCTTAATGACGAAGAAGAGGAACGCCAAGCTCAGGTTGACGAGGAAGAGCGAGACCGCGAGCTGAGCCGCGAGCTGTCCGTAAGGGTCGATCATCGTCTTATATCGGACCGGCAAGACCGAACGCCTCGGCGACCTCCGCCTTCCGTTCCGCGAGAAGCTGCTCCTTGTCGTCCCGGTAAAACATGTTGAACGTGTCGAACGGAATGACGCGGCCGTCCGGGTGGACGATGTGTACGCACGACTTCTTGACGGATCGGACGTCGAAGTTATGCGCGTCCAGGAACTGCATGATGATGACGCGGAATACATTGTCGTAGCCGATCGCGTCAGGGACGGCCGCCATCGGCAGGCAGCAGAGCAGACTCTTCAGCGACAGCGCGGACGATTCCGGGGAGTGCGCCGTCGAGAACAGCTTGAAGATATGCGACTTGAGCGTCTCGTCCGACTCGAACACGATCGTGTTGCGTCCGCCCTCGAGCAGAATGGCCGGATCGATCATGCCCGTGAGCGGAACGACCTCGTCTCCGAGCTTCAAGGCATACCCCATCGCCAGACAGTCCGGGTGGCAGGGGACCGGCAGCATATCCTCTTCCCGGAAGATGCCGGATTGTTCAATAATGCCGCGGCGCACCTCGCTGAGCGTCAGTCGGTCCTTCGACGGATCGTACTCGTCGAGGCGCCCGGCCGCCTGGATCGGCTGGAAGGTGACGCCCCGCACCGCACGCTGTTTCAGTCCGTACCGGATTATATCACCGATTTCCCGGTCGTTCAGCCCTTTCTTGAGCGTAACGACGAGCGTCGTCGAGACGTTGAACTCGTTCAAGTGCTCGATCGCCTTCGCGCGGATGCCTCGCAGGTCGGCGCCTCGCAGCTCCTTGAGCGTATCCGCCTCGAAGCTGTCGAACTGCAAATACAGCTCGAATCCCGGCATGTAGGAAGCTAGCCGCTTGGCGAACTCGCGGTCCTGCGCAATGCGGATGCCGTTCGTGTTCACCATCAGATGTTTGATCGGTTTCTTCTTCGCAAGATCGAGGATTTCGAAAAAGTTCGGATGCGTCGTCGGCTCCCCGCCGCTAATCTGCACGATGTCGGGCTCTCCTTCGTTACGCACGACCCTATCGAGCATCGCTTCGATCTGCTCGAGCGAGCGGTAGGTCGCCCGATGCGGTCCCGATTCCGCGTAGCATATCGGGCATTGCAGGTTGCATTGGTCCGTGACTTCGATCAAGGTGAGGCAGCTGTGCTGCTCGTGATCCGGGCACAGCCCGCAGTCGTAGGGGCAGCCGTAACGGATCGGAGTGTTCCATTGCAGCGGCATCTCCGACGGCTTGTTGAAGTCGCGGCATCGCTTGTAGTACTCGACGTCCGTCGAAAGAAGCACCTTTTCCGGCCCATGCCGCAAGCAGCGCTTGTGCATGAACACCTTCTCGTTTTCGATCACGATCTTAGCTTCTACCTTCCGGAAACACGTCGAGCAGATGCTGTTCGTCAGCTCGTGGAATACATAAGGTCGGTTAGCGGGCATGGCGTATCCCCCGTTTCTTCGGATCGATCCATCCGGACAGCAGCGGGGCGTAGTACATCAGCCCCGCCGCGCAGGCAAGCTGGATGTTGTTGAGTCCCAGATAGAAGTGTGGCGTAGGCTTAATAAAATCGATTGCGAATCGGAACAGCAAATAAGCGGCCATGAACAGTTGGAACACCGCTCCCGGAGGGAGGGACGCATCGCCGCGCCGGATGCGGAGAACGTGCAGCGCCGTTCCCAACCCGATCAGGAAGGCGATCTCGTACAGCTGCGCCGGATGGCGCGGAACGCCGTCGCCGAAGTCGACGCCTATGGGCCAGCTCGTCGGCGTGCCGTGCGTACCGTCCTCGAGCCCGGTCAAGAAGCAGCCGATGCGGCCGATGCACATGCCGACGATGAGCGGCAGCACGAAGTCGTCGCCGGTCGACGACTTCCAGCCGGCCAGCTTCTTCGCGAGCTCCACGCCGATCAGCCCGCCGAGCAGCCCTCCGACGATCGTCTTGCCCGCGAGCAACGCGGTCCAATCGCCGGCGGCGACGTGCGACGCGGTCAGCAGCGGATCCTCCAGCCAGAACAGCAGCTTCGAGCCCGCCGCCGCTCCGACCATGGCGCCGGCGATGATCTGCAGGCCGACCAGCGGCGGGATGCCGCCTTTGGTCCGGGACCATAGATACACCCGGAAGCCGATGAAGTACGACAGCGACTCGAAGACGATGTGCGGATGCAGCTGCCACGAGCCTATGGCGATGTATACAGGGAACGACAACCGATCCGCCTCCAACTCAGCCTTATTTCGTAAAGAGGATTCCGGCGCACAACGCCAGAAGCAGCACCGTAATGGCGCCGATGATGGCGAGAATGGAGACGAGCGTCTTCACCCAGACGTTGCGTCCGGGGATAAGGTGACCTCCCACGCTTGAGGGAGGCGTATGCTCGCATCCGTCTCGGCAGGAGCTCGTCCCAGGGTCGAAGCAGCTTTCGCACAGGGGCGCTCCGCATTGCCGACAGGTTTGCGTCGCGGCGGCGCCCGGGTGGCGTTTGCATTCCAATGGCGAACCCTCCTAACCTTCTGTTCGTTCCTTCCATTATATAGCAAGGCGGGGGAGGAATTATACGGAATCATGGACGCGAATATGAAAAAAAGCGGAGCCGCATGACGAATGCGCGCTCCGCTTCTGTGTCTTAGTCGTCGATAAATTGAAGAGACTTTAGCATACGCCGCAGCGCGGCGGCGCATTGCGCGCGCGTAGCCGTCGCTTGCGACAGGAAGAGCGCGTCCGGACCGCCCTGCAGCACTTCCGATTCGACCAGCCTCGCGAGGGAGGCGCTCGCCCAATCGGATACGTCGTCGATATCCTTGAACCGCGCCGCCGGGGTAGCAGCCTGGGTAGCACCCGGGGCCGCCCCGCCGGAAGCGAACGCCGTCGCCCGGTCGAGCAGGACCGCCATCTGCTCCCGCGTCACGGGGGCGTCCGGACGGAACGTGCCGTCCTCGTATCCCGTCAGGAGCCCCGCTCCGACCGCCGCGCCCGCCGCCCCTGCGTACCAGTCGCGGCTCGAGACGTCGGCGAAGCGCGCGCCTCGCGTCGTCTCGGACAGCCCGAGCGATCGCACGAGCAAGTCGACGAATTCGGCGCGAGTGACCGGATCCTCGGGACGGAACGCGTTCTCCGCCGCGCCCTCGACGATCAGCTTGTTCGCGAGGAGCTCGATGTCGCCTTGGGCCCAATGTCCTTGGACGTCGGAGAATGTCCGCTCCGTTCGAACGACGGTGTACAAGCTGTTATGCGGCGCGTAAAATTCCGCTTCGCCGCCCCCGTTCCCGGTCGGTCGGAAGGTCGACGGGATGTAATGCGGCCGGCCCTTCGCGTCGACCCACACGACGGTAGACGCGCGAGGATCGGGGGAGACGTCCAGGGCGATCGTCCGCACGGTATACGCTTCGCCTCGCTCGGTCATCTCCGTCCCGTCGCGATACAGCGCGAAGTCGACGGGAAGGGCGAGCATCTCGTAGCCTTGCTTCGCAAGCTCGCCCTTCACGCCGTCCTGGACGCCGGCTGCGGCTTTCGCGATCGCGACCGTGAGCGTGCCCGAATCCGGGAGAGACGGCCAATAGCGCAGCGGAAGCCGGTAGCTTGCGCCTTTCACCCGAAGCTCCAGCGCCGCGTCGGGAGACGCCTTCCGCGCCTCCCTTAGTGCCGAGGCGGGCAGATCGAGCTTCACGATCGGGTCGTCGACGTTCGCCTCGACGACGGCGATGCCGCCGGCCGCGAGCAGTTCGCGCACGATTGCCGCGTCCGCGAGCAACCGCAGCGCGCTGCGCCCGTCGGGAGCGGTCTCCCGTCGAACGGGGATCGCCAGGCTCGTTCCGTTCAGCTTGACTTGCATCGTCTCGACTGCCGGGGACGCCGGCGCCGGCGAAGCCGGGGAGCCGTCGTTATCGTCGTCGTCGTCCGAGCGGACGGCGGACAAGGCGATCGTTCCGACGTCGACCGTCTCGCCCGCGACGACGACGGCGGAGACGTCCTTCGACTCGTATCCGGTGGCGCTCGCGCGTACCGTCCGGCTGCCCGGCGCGACGTTCGTCAGCGCGAAGCTTCCCCGAGCGTCGGTCGTCGCCTCGATACCGTCGACGGACACCGTCGCGCCGGCGAGCGGATTGCCGTTCGCGCCGTATACCGCGCCGGTCACCGAGCCGACGGTCGGCGGCACGGGCAACACCGTCACGACGACGCGATCCGTATGCGCGCCGTCCGCCGTCGTCGCCGCGATCGTCGCGACGCCCGGCGCGACGGCCGATACCTCGCCCGAGGGGCTGATCGCCGCGACGTCCTCGCGGTCGGAGCTCCAGACGACGGACGGGTCGGAAGCGTCCGCCGGTTCGACCGTCGCGGTCAACCGCCGCGGCGGATCGCCGACGGTCATCGCGAAGTCGGACGCGTCGATGCGGATGCCGGCGGCCGGGATCGGCGTCGGAGAGAGCGAGACGCGTCCGATATCGACGGTCTCGCCCGCGACGACGGCGACGGCGACGTTCGCCGGATCGTATCCGCCGGCGCTCGCCAGCAGCGTGCGGCCGCCTTCCGCGACGTTCGCGAGCGCGAAGCGTCCGTACGCGTCCGTCGTCGTCGACGCGGCGTCGATGGAGACGGTCGCGCCGTGGATCGGAACGTCGCCGACGCCGTAGACCGTTCCCGTCACCGTGCCGAAGGACGACTTGATGTGCCCCGCCTCGAGTGCGACGCTCCCCCATGCCGCGACCCGCCCTTGCCCATCGACTTCGTAGAGGGCGAGGTATTGTCCGACGCTCGCCGCCGGAATGTCGCTGCCCGCCGCATACGCGATCGCCTCCCCGGGAACGGCGCCGCCGACGAACGGACGCTCGGGGGCAGAGCCGGTAAGCGTATACCGGAACGTATGCCCGGCCGCGCCGGGAACCGCGGTCGCCCGGGTCGACCCGTAGGCGGCGCCAGGTTCGACCGCGAACGAGGCCGGCTCCGAAGCGAATTCCTCGACGATCAATTCGAACGTGCGCTCGTCGCCGACGCCCGCCGCGTCGGCGGCCGAGACGGTTACCTCGAACGCGCCCGACTGCTCGGGCGTCCCTTGCAGTACGCCCGCCTCGTTCAACGTCAGTCCGTTCGGCAGCCCGTCGGCGCTCCAGCTTAGCGTCGTATCCGCGCCTTCGAAGGCGCCGAGCGTATAGGAATAGGGGACATCCTTCGTTGCGGCGGGCAGCGATTCCGTCGCGATCTCGTGCCGTAAGTACGGGTACCCGTCGTTCACCGACGGATGGATGGCCCACGTATCCGCGAAATCCCACCCCGCGTAACTGGACGATAACTTCATCGAAGCGGTCGACAAGCCGATCGCGCCTCCCGCGCCGCCATTCGTCGTCCCGCTCGTATCGAGATCGAAATACGAGCTCGCGACGGCGCCGAGAGAGGCGACCGAGGCGATAAATCCGCGGACGACCGGGTAAGTCGTCCCCGCGGTATCGGTCGCGACCGGCCCGGTCGAATAGGCGTCTCGAATTTCTCCATAGATAAGGAACGCCGCGAGACCTGCGGAGTGCGCATAGGTGCCCCCGGGTCGGTGGGTCACGGCCCCTCTCGCATACGCGTCGTCGACGTCGCCCGCGCCTTTGCTTCCGACGAGGCCCGCGACATAAATATTAGGCGCGGTCCCGCTTTCGACGGAGGCCGTCGAGTAGGAGCGCATAATGCCCGCGCTATTCGACGAGCCGACCAATCCCGCGACGACGGAGGCGGAACCGGCGGCCGGAAGCTTCCCTCTCACGCTTCCTATCGAATATGAGCGGTCGATGAGGCCGCCGCTCTGCACCCCGGCCAACCCGCCGGCGTATTCGCCGGCGAAGATGTCGACCGACACGCCGAGATTCTTGACGGTACCGCGAGTGTCGCCGAAAAATCCGACGTACGCGTAATCGTCGCCGCTGTCTCCGGCGTCGTCGACGATCGAGACGCCGGTAACGCGGTGTCCCCCGCCGTCGAAGACGCCGCCGAAAGCCGGGATGCCGTTGCCGCCGAACGGCTTCCACTCGAAGCCTTCCGGCAGCGCGATATCGTTCGCGAGCCGAATGTTTCGCGCGACGTATTCCGTTTGATTTTCATTCAGGTACATCAGCTGCGCGGCGGTGGACACTTGCACCCACCCGTCGACGACGGGCGGAAGCGGCTCGGCGGCGCGGGCCGTCGGCATGTGCCATCCCGGCGGGATCGCGAGCGCCAGGACGATCGTCCAGACTACGATTAAGGAAACGCGTTTCATAGATGCTTTGCTCCTCCATTGCGTGCAAGATGAAATGTAATCAGACCTTTTCATAGTATAGAATAATAATAGGATCGGTGATGTTTCGTTTTTGTTTCATATTTTGCGAGAAGAAAGTAGGGGGCGTTATGAATCGAGCGCCTGTGATCGGCTTCGCCGAAGAGATGGCGAGCTTCGAGGAGTGGATGACGGATCCGGCCGCCGAGACGACGGTATTTTCCATCTCGGGCATCGGGGGAATCGGCAAGACGACGCTGCTCATGGAGATGGCGCGCGGCGCCGGTCGGGTTTCGGCGATGACGCTGTGGCTGGACGGATCGGGCGAGACGTCCACGTCCGGAGCGTTCCTGACCGGCCTCGAGACGACGCTGGAGAGCGAGTACGGCCGTGCGCGTCCGGCGGACATGCCGCTGCTATCCTTCATCGTCGCCGAATTGTCGCGGCAGCGGACCGTGCTGCTGCTGGACAACGGAGAGCGGATCGACCGTCTCGAGGGCTGGCTGCTGTCCAGCTTCCTGCCGAAGCTGGCATCCGCTCAGGTGCTGCTCGCGGCGGCGTCTCGGAACGGTCTGCCCTTGACCTGGCGAACGAACCCGCATTGGGGACCTCGCGTTCGCTCCTTCCCGCTGCAGCCGTTCTCGCGGCGGGAGGTGCAGTCGTATTTGAGGCACAGCGGCCTCGCGGAGGAGGTACAGGCGGAGATCGCGCGAAAGTCGGAGGGGCATCCGCTGTTGCTCGCGCTTACCGTCGAATGGATGCGTTCGAACGGCGAAGCCGCGCCTCGAGGGATCCCTTCGATCGTGACGGCCGATTTGCTGCGGGAAGCGACCGCGCCGTCGCTGCACCGCGTCTTGACCGTCATGTCGCTGTTGCCGCCGGCGGACCCTCAGACGCTGAATCGGATGCTGGACGCTTCCCTCGACGTCGCCGACGTTCATGCGTTGGGTCGGCTGTCGTTCGTCCTGACGACGCCCCAAGGATGGGCGCTGCATCCGCTGGTCGCCCGTCTGCTGCGGGACGATTATGCCGCCGCGTTCCCGGAGGCGTTCCGGCAGCTGCGCCGGAAGGCGCTCGCGCTGCTGGAGGAGCGGTTCCACGCGGTGGATAAGAAGTCGCAAATGCGAATCGCGGGTCATGTGCTGGAGCTGTACCGCGAGTTTCTGCCTTCGGCCAACGCGTACGCCGCCTTTACGTCTAAGGTAGACGTCGGGGAGCAACGTCCCTACGAGCCGGAGGATTTGCCGGCGCTGCAGCGGCTGCTGGCCGCGTCTCTGGAGGAGAACAATTGGCAATCGGAGCTTGCGCTTGCGGGGCAATATGCCGCGCTGCTCGAGGACATCGCGTGCCATTCCCCCGAAGGGATCTGCGTCGTGCGGGACGAGGAGGGACGGCCGCTCGCTTTCAGCGCCGGCATCCTGCTGCATGCGGCGACGATGCCGCTGCTGGAGCGGTATACGCCCGAATATTCGGTATTGCTCGGGGAAGAGGCGGAATCGCTCCGGGCGCTTCCTCCCGAGGCGGCGGATACGATGTTCGTGGCGCTCGCCGCCGTCGACTCCAGCCGCTCGGTCTATCAGCCGGAGGAAATCGGCGGCGTCTTGATGCTGCAATGGTTCATTATGATGACCGGCGGCTGGAGGGGCGTGATGGTGTCGGCCGATCCGCAGCTGAACGAGCTGCTGACGGTTTTCGGCTTTCACGATAGGGGACGGATCGGCGACATGACGAAGTGGGAGATCGACTTCCGGCACATTCGATTCGACGATTGGGTGAAGACGGTCATTCGGCACACGGCGGCGGACGGCGGCGGGGAAGCGCGGCCGGCCGCCGGGGCGGTCTGCGGAACGGGCGAACGGGCGAACATAAGCTCGACGGACGCGAAGCTCATCCTGCAGCGGCTCTACGACGAAGGCGGCGCGCTGGATCCGTACGTCGGCGACGGACGGCCGTATCGGTCGAAGGACGAGCTGCGCGAGAAGGTAAGGGCGCTGCTGACGGAAGAGCGGCCTCAGCATCCCTTATCGCCGCTGGATCAGCGGATGCTGCGGGAAAGCTACCTGACGAAGGCTCGAAATAAAAATGAACTGGCCGACGATTTCCATATGAGCCGCACGACGTTTTACCGACATAGCCAATCCGCCCTGCTGCGTCTCGCTCAGGCGTTGAACTGTCGGACGAAATCAACATAACCCGATTGGAACCCGCTTAAAACGCGGGTTTTTCCTTTGAATCGGACATGTTCTTGTCGCGTGCGAGCGACAAGAACATGTCCCTATTGTAAACTGCGAGAAGGGGTTGGATTTAATCGAATAGTAAAAGATTATATTCACTATTGACCTAGAGTTTACTCTAGGTCTTAATATCATTCCCAGCAAGGTATGAATTGATAAAATCGTTAGGGTAGACAACTGGCCAATAGACAAGCACAAGCCCATGGGGATTCACGCTCCTTATCGCTTTCACATTTTTGGGATCGATTAGTCCGAACATGGAGGGTGTCAAAAATGAATAGTGGCCGTCAATTAATCATGGCACTTGATTACACGATTATTTTCGTAGCTATGCCTTCTCTGGGCGAGGCTCTGGGCTTCTCCGCCAACCATCTTCAATGGGTCGTTAGCGCGTATTCCCTGACGTTCGGCAATCGGGCTTGCAGTCATTATTGTCCGGTGAAAATAAAGTATTAGACTAAAAAATATAGTTTTAGACTGAGAAAATAAAGTATTAGACTCGTTGGCCGGTGCTGAACTAAACCAGCTAATATCTTGTCAAGATTTTTCATATAGTAGCTTGTGAACATCATGTTATACTTGTTTCTTTGTTTCTGTGCATGGCAAATAACGCTACATAATCGTCCCTTGCCCCTGTTATGCCGGGAGCCTGTCGGTGATCGGAAGCCAGTATCGGAAGCTGTCCCAATCCACTGGGGAGCAGAGACTGTTGGTTGTCCGAAGAATACGTTTCTATTATTCCTCTTTCCACATACCCTCACATAGTTAGATTGGCCGTCAATAGCAGGACAATTTATGCCGTCAGCCGCTGGACATTGCGCATTCGCAGTAACACTAAGACTGATTTTCCGGTCCATGATTGCCGCTAGTATTATTCTTGACTCAGCCTAATACTTATTTAAGCGGACTCGGCACTTTATGAGACGCAAATCCTTCGAATCAACACATAACGAGTGTAAAACTTTATTACCCTGAACACCCTGATGTCTTAGTATGTTTCCTTTTAGTTTCCATGAAATACAAAAAGCACGGATCGCCCTCTTGTTGTGGGGCTGCATCCGTGCCTTATATCATTGAACTACAAGAAGTCCTGACAAATTTAAATCGTTGTAGGTTGCGGTTGCAAGTTTATATTGATCCAACTGTACATCTCTATCTCGCATTCGCAAACAGTGGTAGTAGAGGTAAATAGGCCTCCGCGACCCCCACGTACGTTTATTTTTCCTTCACAGGGATCTTTACGAGATGCGGTCCACCTTCAATTATTTCCACAGCACCTGGACCTAACCTTACGTTTGTTTCGTCGGGTAGCACGAAATACACGCGAGTACCATCTGAGTATGGTTTGAGCTTTTCCCTCAACCACGCACCTACTTCATAATTGTCAGACGATTTGACATAAGCAACATCTGCGCCCTCGCGACCTTCTTCGCAAATTACCATTGGCCATTGTGTTAGGAAATCAGCTGTTTCCTTTTTCTGATTTTCGTCTTCACCATCTCTGTCAATGGTACACACAGATGGCTTCCCAGCTGCAATCGCTACTTTTATATGGGCTGCCGGTTCAGGGAATCGATCTACAGGGAACTCGACAATCGCTTCATATCTATTATCTTGGGTCCCCCCGGTGCTTGTTATCACTTCCTTCATATGTTCATCATAATGAACTGTTGCCCCGAATGCCTCACCGTCCACAATTTTTGGGGATTGGCTAAAATTATACCGTAATCCATCAATTTGAACGGCGATCGAGTCGGAAGAATTAACTTGCGTCGACAACGATACAACCAGAATAATACCCAATAACTTATATTTGACCATGCGTACGTGCCCCTCCAAAGAAAAAGATCATTTTTACTTGTATAACTTCCAAGTGACACCGATGTGCAAAGCATTTACATAATAGACGCCAGGATCAAGAAAAGGTTACACCCATTTTCGAAACCACAAGGGTGTAATTATCGTAGTCAACGGTCTGGGAAAGGCATATGCACTTGTAAGCCGTCGAACTTAGGACCACCCACTCTAGACCCTCAGAAAACGAGACACTGTTTTTATCCAAACACACCTCTTAACCCTTTTGGTTGGGAGTTGAAAAATCTTCGGTCTTATGCTGCCGCAGTTTTTATTTCAGGCTCAGTCTAATACTTAATTTAGCGGACCTGATACCTTCTTGAGACGCGGATCCGGCTTGGATCAGCGAATCGAGTCTAATACTTTATTTTCACTGAACAATTATGGCTATTATCTCCGCTCCCCATGGTTCCGACGCAACCATGGAGACGATTAGTCCGACTGCTCTTAATTCGTCTATCCATACCGCATTTATTGTTTCGGCAGCGGTTACGCTGATTGGTATAGTAGTCGCATTCGCTGCCTTAAAACGACAACATTATCAGTCGTACGGTCAACGAGAAACTAAAAAAAATAAATGCAGCCGATCGCTATGATCGAGCGCGACATCCAGCGAGCGCTCAAGGAACGGCGGAAGGCCGCCGATAAATATTGTATAGAGGGGACGTCCTTAGCGGGCGTCCTTTTTTAATTCCAATATAATCACTCCATAGAAGATCCTGACGCCGTGAAACCGGTGCAGGTTCGTTCTTTTCTGCCGTAATATTCTGGAGTTGGCCGAATACACCCCGTTACATGTCCGAATAGTCCCCAAGTCTCCATATTTTCGCATTGTAGAATAAGAGCGAATGCCACTATTTTACATGTCCGAGGGGTTCAGATGCGGAGATATCCGGCGGAATTCACCATCTTCAAAAAGCTCGTTTTGACCTTTCTGCTCGTACTTACGCCACTCTACGTCACAAGTATGATGATGAATGAAACCGGGTCGAAGACGCTAAAAACGGAAATTTCGAATTCCATGTATTCGAAGGTCAGCTATTACATGAATACGATCGATTCCGAGTTCCAGCGAATCGTGACCCAGCAATTCGAGTTGATGTACGATGAGGATCTTTCGAAATTGAGCGTCGCCTACTCTACCATGAGCAATATCCAGCGTATGGACTCGATTCTGCGGCTGAGCAAACGACTTGTCATACTAAAAAGCTCTACCCGTTATGTAAAGGATATAGCCGTCTACATTCAAGCCATCGATCGAACGATCTCGACAGCGAGTTCTTCGATTTCTTTTCCGACCAATGAGTTATTCGATAAAGAACTGTCGCGGATAACGGCAGAAGTACCCATACGTCTCTGGAATGATCGAATGTTCATCAGCATCCCCTACCCGGAGAGGCAGTACTGGAGCGCACTGAACGGCCCCTCTTTTGTGATTCACGCCGAGATCGACGCCAAAGCGTTAACGGACGATCTTAACCGGTTTGTTTCTCATGCGGACGGGGGATCCCTATTGGCCGGCGTAAAGCGCGACTGGTTTCTGACGGACGGCCTGCTCTCGGAACGTAAAAATCAGCTGCTGGATTGGCTGGAGGAAAAATCGGAGGATGATCGGAACCATGGGTCCGGCACTTTCGTCATGGACAATCGCCCCTTTATGGTTACCTATCAGAAAGCGCCTGCCATGGATGCGGTCATGTTGACGTATACGCCGGAGGAGCAGGCACTTGGTCCGATGCTGAAATATCAACGTTGGTATTGGGTGCTGTCCGTCATTTCCGTCATCGTCGTATTTGCATTTTCCTCTTCGATTTACGGGTTGATTCACCGTCCGCTCGTTCGCCTGCTGCAGTCGTTCAGAAGCGCCGAGCGGGGTCATTTCGAGCGCATCGGTCCTTACCGATTCAAGGATGAATTCTCTTATCTGTACCTTCATTTCAATCAAATGATCGACCGGCTAAATGTGCTCGTTCACGAAGTATATGAGCAGAAATATCGTGCGCAGCTGGCGGAGCTGCGGAAGCTTCAATCGCAGATCAACCCGCATTTTTTCTATAACAGCTTCTTTATTCTGTATCGTATGGCGCAATCGGAGGACTATGAAAGCGTCATGAGGCTTGCCCGTCATCTGGGCGATTATTACCGGTATATCGCTCGCGACGGCAAAGATTTGATCGGCCTGGGAGCGGAAGTACAGTTTACAAGAACCTATGCGGAGATTCAGAACATGCGTTTCGGCAAACGCATTCGCGTCGAATTCGCGGATCTCCCCGAAGCGCTGTACAAGATACCTATACCTCGGTTGACCTTGCAGCCGATCCTGGAAAACGTCTATGAGCATGGTCTGGAGAAAAAAGCGGCGGACGGCTGGATCGGCGTGTCCTTTGAAGAAGGTGACGACCGAATTGCAATCGTAATCGAAGATAACGGGGATCAACTGGACGACCGGCAGTTGGATGAGCTGAACAGCCGGCTGAATTCGCCGGAATCGGTGGAGGAAAGCACAGGACTCATCAATATTCATCGCCGGATTCGCATTTACGGCAAAGGAAGAGGAGGGCTGACGCTCGCCCGAAGCGAACGTGGAGGGTTAAAGGTTAGGGTGTCGATTCCGAAGGAGGGCGAAGCGCATGTACAGACTGCTGCTGGTGGACGATGAATATCGCATTGTGGACGGCTTGTATGAGGTATTTTCAGCATTTGACGATCCCGAGCTACAAGTGCACAAAGCGTATTCCGGAGAAGAGGCGATCGCGATCCTGAGCGGGACCAGGATCGATATCGTACTTTCCGATATCCGCATGCCCGGACTCAGCGGCCTTGAACTGCAAGATGAGATCGTTAGGCGGCGGCAGGAATGCAAAATCATTTTTCTGACAGGATACGATGAATCGGAACTGGTACGCAAGGCGGTGAGGGAAGGGGCGATCAACTACATTTTAAAATCGGAAGAGGATACGGTCATTATCGATGCCGTGAAGAAAGCGATTGCCGGTATTCGCGAAGAGAGACGAAGCAAGAAATTTCTTGAAACGGCCAAGCTGCAGCTTTCGCTTGCGTTGCCCGTCCTGCGGGGCGAGCATCTGAAAAAGATGTGCGAAGGCTCGAGGACGGTCCAATCGCTGACGGCGGATATGTTCGATGATATGGCCGAACGGCCCGATCTGTCAAAACCGGTCATCCCAGTGCTGGGAAAAGTCGATGCGTGGCGGCCGAACGACAGCTCTGCGGACCGGCTGCTGCTGCTTGGCGCAATCGAGAACATCGGCGAAGAATGCTTCAAGGATTTCATCATTCTGAAAGCCGTTTTTGACGATCGTTCGTTTGTCTGGGCGCTGCAGCCTACGGCGCGAGCCCGCGAAGCAAATGAAAAATCGGGACCGGCAAGCATGCAGCTTTACGTTCCCAGCATTCTGGAAACCGTTCAACAAATCGTCAGCGAGATTCTGCAGATGACGGTTTCTTTCGCGACGATTCGTGAACCGATCCCATGGAGCCGCCTGCAAGCCGGCTACGCCGGCATGCATAAAGCGATGGCGCGCAAACTCGATGGAGAGCTGATCGTGGTCGTCGATGTCGAAGAAGCCCATGACCGGGACGAGCAGAGCCTACAGTCCGAGCAGCAAATCCGAACGTTGTTCGGGAGGCTGCTGGAGGAGGGAGGACTTCAGCCGGAAGGTGTGGAGGAATGCTTCCGGATCATCGGGGAAATCCAGCAGCTGCTGGCTGTATCGAACCTGGACCGATCGCTATATTCGGAAATGTACGTATCGTTCGTATCCGGTCTTCTGTTCCAACTGAATACGCGCGGCGGTTCTGGCGGTGCGCCTGGCGCGGACCGTGTATGGCGATTACTCGACAGCGATTATATTTTTCATCCGGAAGCAGGCCTGGAGGAAGCGAAGAAGCTGCTTGCCGGGTGGGGAGAATGGCGAAAGGCCGAGCGAATGGAAGCGAGCAGCCGAATTGTCGCGACCGTCAACCGGTATATTGAAGAGCATCTGTCCGACGACCTGTCCCTGACCGTCCTTTCCAAGAAAGTGTTCTTGAATCCCGCTTATTTATCCCGGGTGTACAAGGCCAGAACGGGACAAAATCTCATCGATCATATCAACGATCGACGGATTGCAAAGGGGAAGGAACTGCTTGATGGAACCTTGATGAAGGTCGCCGATATCGCCCGCTCCGTCGGATTCGATTCGCCGGCTTATTTTACCCGATTGTACAAAAAAATGACCGGACTGACGCCTCAAGAGTATCGCGACGCGGTAATCGGGAATCAGGTAAAAAACGAACAAGGATCGTAAATATTGTCTCATTGAGACATACCGGAGCAGGGCGGATAATGAAAGCGTACACAAAACAAGGAGGAATGAAAGATGATTAAACGACCGAACCGCATGCGGGCGGCAACGAGTTTCTTGCTCGCTTTGGCGCTTCTGTTATCCGCATGCTCCGGGGTCGGAACCGGTGACGAAAAGGGGAGCACGCCTTCGGCGCCATCCGAGCCGGCCGCGGGCAAAGAAGCCCCCGTTACCGCTTCCGCAGCGGATGCCGATCCCCATTTCGGAAAGTACCCGGAGCCGATCGAAATTACGACCGTTCGCTCCCAGGACGATACGTTCAAGTTCGATCAAGGGGAATCGCTGGACAATAACGTCTGGACGCGTACGCTCGAGAATGAGCTGAATATCAAGGTGAAGAATTTGTGGATCGCGAACAGCGAGCAATTCGGACAGAAGATGAACGTCTCGATCGCATCCGGCGATCTGCCGCAAATTATTCCGGTTACGGCCGTGCAGCTGAAGCAGTTGGTCGATTCGGACCTCATCATGGACCTTACGGACATCTATGAGAAGCATGCCTCTCCCTTTCTGAAGGAAATCGTGAACCAGGGAGGACCGGAGGTGCTGGATTCGGCAAAGTTTGACGGCAAGCTGATGGCGATGCCTTTTACCGGCTCCTCGCAGGACGGCTACTCCATGTATTGGGCGCGTACGGACTGGCTGGAGAAGCTCGGTCTGGAAGCCCCGAAGACGATGGATGAGTTCTACAACGTGATGGAGGCGTTCGCCAAGCAGGATCCGGACGGTAACGGCCAAGCGGATACGATCGGATTGTCGCTGTCGAAAGGGTTATTCGGTGTCGGGTACGCGACGCTGGAGGGGTTCTTTAACGGGTTCCGCGCTTATCCCCGCCTGTGGCTGGACGACGGAAGCGGGAATCTGGTATACGGCTCGATACAGCCGGAAGTGAAGGAGGCGCTCGCGAAAGCCCAGGAGCTGTATAAGGCGGGGTTGATCGATCAGGAATTCGGTACGAAGGATGGCGGCAAAGCCGCCGAGCTCGCAGCTTCCGGCAAGGCGGGGCTTCATTTCGGCGGCATGGCCAACTCGATCTGGCCGCTTCAGCCTAGCCGGCAGAACGATCCGAAGGCGCAGTGGAGAGCTCTTCCGCTTCCTTCGATCGACGCCGAGCCGGCCAAGACGCCTCATAATCTCGCGGTCGGATCGTATTATGCCGTGCTGAAGGGAACGGAGCACCCGGAGGCGCTGGTAAAAGCGCTGAACGTCTTCGTGGAGAAGGGATGGGGAGAGAATACGACTCCCGAGATCTACTCCGAGCATTTCAACAAAGGCGGCGTTGAACGTCACAAGTACGCTCCGTTCCAGGCATGGCCGTCGCGCAAAAATCTGGATGCCCACCTGGCCGTTTCCGCGGCGCTGCAGAGCGGCGATACATCCGATCTCAACGCGGAGGAAACCGACTATTACAACCGCATCAAAAACCATCTCGACGGAGGAACGGACACGCTGGATTGGGCGTATGACCGCGTGTTCGGCATCGAGGGCTCCTTCTCCGTAACTAATCATTACGTGGAAGAGGACCTAGTCGTCCGCAACGGATTCTATGGCGCGCCTATGCCGACAATGGCATCCAAGAAGTCGACGCTCGACAAGATCGAAGAGGAGACATTTACGCGAATCATTATGGGAGAACCGATCGAACTGTTCGATAAATTCGTATCCGATTGGAAAAAGCTTGGCGGCGATCAGATGACGGCTGAAGTGAACGAATGGGCCAAGAACAAATGACGGGACGGCAGGGCGTTTCGATGGGAGGCCGCTTGCGCAGCCTCCCGCTTCATCTCATGCTTCTGCCCGGCGTGATCCTTGTCCTGATCTACAGTTATTTTCCCATGTTCGGCATCGTTATCGCCTTTCAGCAATACATTCCCGCGAAAGGCATTTTCGATTCCGATTGGGTCGGGCTGGATAATTTCCGTTTCGTTTGGGAGCTGCCGGGGTCACGGCTGGTGCTGCGCAATACGGTGTGGATTGCCTTTATGAAGATTGCGGCGGGCATGGCCGTTCCGATCGTGATTTCGCTCCTGCTGAACGAAGTGCGCAAGGAATTCGTCAAGCGGGGAATCCAAACGCTTATCTATTTGCCGCACTTTCTTTCCTGGATCATACTGGGCGGCATTCTGATCGACATCCTTTCGCCCTCCGCCGGCATCGTGAACCAGGCGATCAAATCGCTCGGGGCCGAACCTGTCTACTTTCTGGGCAACAACGATGTATTTCCGTATGTGCTCGTCATATCGGACGTGTGGAAAGAATTCGGTTTCAATACGATCGTATTTCTGGCCGCACTGACCTCGATTAACCCGGCGCTGTACGAAGCCGCGATCGTGGACGGAGCGAACCGATGGAAGCAGACGTTGCATATCACGCTACCCGGCATGATGCCGATTATCGTATTGACGGCAACGCTGAGCTTGGGCAACGTGCTGAACGCAGGTTTCGATCAGGTATTCAACCTGTATAGCCCGCAGGTGTACGAAAGCGGCGATATTATCGATACGCTTGTATACCGAATCGGCTTGGTCGATGCCCAATACGGCACCGCGACAGCCGTCGGACTGCTGAAATCCGTCGTTTCCCTGCTGTTCATATCGATTTCGTATGTGCTCGCCTATCGATATGCGAACTATCGCATTTTCTAAGGGAGGATGCCCAGATGACCGAGCGTCTTTCCGTAGGCAGACGCGTGTTTACAATATTCAATTATACGTTTCTTGTTGTCCTGTCCCTGCTGTGCGTCGTGCCGCTCGTCCATGTATTCGCGTTGTCGTTAAGCTCGAATGCGGCGGCGACCGCAGGCATGGTGAAGCTGTGGCCGGTGGAGTTCACGCTGAAATCTTATGAGTTCGTGCTGAATCGGCCTGAATTTGTCCGGTCTTTGTGGGTTACGATCCAGCGGGTGGCGATCGGGCTGCCCCTGAATCTGTTGCTGACGGTGCTGATCGCGTATCCGTTGTCCAAGGAGTCCGCCAAGTTTAAACCGCGAACAGCGTATGTCTGGTTCTTCGTCTTCACCATGCTGTTTCACGGCGGACTCATTCCGTCCTATATGACGATCCGGTCGACAGGGCTACTGGATTCGATCTGGGCGCTGATCCTGCCGGGGGCCGTCCCGGTGTTCAACGTCGTGCTGCTGCTGAATTTCTTCCGCGGACTGCCGAAAGAACTGGAAGAAGCGTCGTTCATGGACGGGGCCGGACATATGCGAACGCTGGCGCAGATTTACTTGCCGTTATCGCTGCCCGCCCTGGCGACGATCGCGCTGTTTACGACGGTCGGCCATTGGAACTCCTGGTTCGACGGGCTGATCTACATGAATTCGCCTGAACGCTATCCCCTGCAGAGCTACCTTCAAACCGTAATCGCGCAACGGGATATGACGCTGGCTTCCTCCACCGATCTGGAGCTCCTGGCCGAAGTGTCCGACCGGACGGTCAAGGCGGCACAAATCTTTATGGGGGCGCTGCCGATTCTGATGGTCTATCCGTTTCTGCAACGGTTTTTTATGAAAGGGATCGTGCTGGGCAGCGTGAAGGAGTAATACAAAGGTACAGCTTTCGCGCGCTGCGGAAGCTGTACCTTTGGCCATTTATCGATGGTAGCGGATGAGGAAAGGGAAGAATTGAATCGTTCGTTAAGAACGACTGTATGTTCCACTGCCGTCCGAAGGCTCGCCGCAACTCCCGAAAAAAAGGGAGCAAACATGAATTTTACGCAATTATGCCCGAAGCCGCTTTCCGGTACCATGTCAGTACAGGCGTGTGCGACATACGGAAAGGAATGAGGGCATTGGGGAAATGGTCGATGGCCGGGAAGGAGCATCTCGCACTGGCTTGTTTCATCGCGCCGGCGCTGGCGGTGTACAGCTTGTTCCTGCTGGGCCCCGTGTTGGGGAGCTTCTTCTACAGCCTTACGAATTGGAACGGCTTCTATCAGACGATGGACTTCGTCGGGTTGAAGAACTTCGTTAACCTAGGATCCGACAAGGTGTTTATGAAGGCGATTCGAAATACGCTCGTCTTTACGCTCTTCGTCGTCGTCATTCAGAACGCGCTGGCGGTGCCGCTGGCGGTGGCGCTCGACTCGAAGATCCGAGGCAAGCAGCTCTTGAGGACGTTGTTTTTCGTCCCCGCCGTCTTAAGTCCGTTGGTCGTCGGCTATACGTGGATGTACATCTACGAGCCGCAGGACGGAGTCCTGAATACGCTGCTCCGCGTCCTCGGTCTCTCGGGCTGGGAGCAGACGTGGCTGGGGGATCCTCAATTCGCGTTATACAGCATCGTAGCGATGGCGGTATGGCAGTTCGCGGGCTATTCGATGATCATCTATCTCGCGAATTTGCAGACGATTCCGGCGGACTTGTACGAGGCGGCCGACATCGACGGGGCGAGCGGCTGGCAGCGGTTCCGGTCGGTCACGTTCCCGCTGCTGGCGCCGTCGGTGACGATCAACGTCGTCCTGTCGAGCATCGGGACGCTGAAGGCGTTCGACATCATCTTCGTGACGACGAAGGGCGGTCCGTACTACGCGACGGAGACGATGACGACGCTGCTGTATTCCACGGCGTTCACGAAGGGAAGCTTCGGCTACGGGACGGCGATCGGCGTCGTCATGTTTCTGTTCGTCTTCGTTATTTCCCTGGCGCAGATTTTACTGCTGAGAAGAAGGGAGGTGCACGGTTAGATGCGGACGATGCGACGCTCGAACCGGCGATGGCTGGAGCTTCTGATGGCGCTGCTTGCGGGGATTAGCGTCTACCCGTTGTTTTTCATCGTCTCGATGACGTTCAAGACGCCGGAGCAGATGGCGGGCTCGCCGCTGTCGCTGCCGACCTCCTTCTCCTTGCACAACTATATCGCGGCATGGGAAAATATGCGGTTCTACGCAGTGTTCGGCAACACACTGCTGATTACGGCGGGCGCGGTGCTGCTTCTCACGGTGCTGGGTTCCTTGGCTTCTTATCCTCTGGCGAGAAGGACGGAGAAGGTTTATTATATGGTATACATTACCTTCATCGCCGGCATTATGCTGCCGTTCCAGCTGGCGATGGTGCCGCTGTACAAGCTGATTAACGGCTTCCATATGGTGAATACGTACCATGGCGCGATTCTGATCTTCACGGCGCTCAACCTGCCGCTCACGATCTTTCTTTACTCGGGCTTCTTGCGCACGTCGCCGAAAGAGTTGGAGGAAGCCGCGAAGATCGACGGCTGCGGGCTGTTCCGAGCGTTCTGGCTCGCGGTGTTCCCGGTCGTCAAGCCGGTGACGGCGACGGTCGTCGTCCTATGCTCGTTGAACACATGGAACGACTTGATCGTGCCGCTGCTGTTCCTGCAGGACCAGAGCTATCGGACGATTACGATCGCATTATATATGTTCGTCGGGGAGCACGTGACGGATTGGTCGCTGCTTTTTCCAGGAATGGTGTTGTCCGTGCTGCCGTTGACGCTGGTGTATATCGCGCTGCAGAAGTTCATTATTAAGGGCATCGCGGCCGGTGCCGTCAAAGGATGAAGCGAGGGATGCCGACCATGAAGATCGGGTGGAAGACGCCGGCGGGAGCGAGATCGTTCCGCCATTGGGGGCTGGAGAAGAAGCTCATTCTCGTCTACGGGCTCATGATGATCGTCTCGGCGTGGATCGTGACGTGGATCGGCTTCCGGCAGTATCATCACAATCTGACCGAACGCGTCGGCGAATTCGGATTGAACCTGGCGGACCAAGTGAGCCGCAACCTCGACAATTACCTCGCGGAGATCGACGGCCTGTCGATGACCTTCTACTTGGACGGAGTGGACGGGCTGCGCGGGAAGAAGGACCCGTTGGATCTCTATATGGAGCGGATCGCCGTCGACGAGGCGCTTCGCAACATTATGTTTTTCATGCCGTTCCGGCATATTCAGGGCATCTATTGGATCAGCGACGGAGAAGTGCAGTACTCCCAATACGGCGTGGGCAAGTGGGTCGACCATAGCGATTTCGTAGCGGAAGGCGGGTACGACCGGGTGCTGACCGCGGATGGAAGCGGTGTCATTCTGCCGCCGTACCGCCCGGACCCGGCCGAGACCGGGGAACGGTTTATTTTCTCGTATGCGCGAAGCATCGTGAACGTGGCCAACCGGGCGTCGTACGGCGTGCTGCTCATCGACTTGTCGACCGACCATCTGCTCGAGCTGCTGGAGGAGACGAAGGCGAAGACGTCGTCCACGCTGTTCATCGTGGACGACGCCGGCACGATCGTATTTCATCCGGATGCGCGGCTTATCGGAACGGCGTTCTCCCCGGCGTTACCCGGCGCGTACGGGACATTCGAGACCGACTGGAACGAAGGGCGGACGATGGTGCAGTACGTCCGGTCCGACCGTTCCGGATGGACGGTCGTCAATACGGTCCCCACGCGGCAGCTGTCCGACGAGCTCGCGATGTTGCGCAATCTGTCGATCGCGTTCACGGCCGTGGCAGCGTTGTTATCCATCTTCTTGTCCTCCCTCTTCACAGTCACGGTCATTAAACCTCTCAAAGGCATGGAACGGCTGATGCGCCGCGTCGAGATGGGCGATTACAGCGTCCGCTTCCCGCAGCAGACGCAGGACGAGATCGGGCGCCTCGGCCGAAGCTTCAACCATATGGTCGAGAAGATCAACGAGCTCGTCAACCGGGTGCTGACGATGAAGATCTATCGGCAGCAGGCGGAAGTGAAAGTGCTTCGCAGTCAGATCAATCCCCATTTTCTGTATAACACGCTTGAATCGATTAATATGAAGGCCGAGCTGAACGAGGATTACGAGGTGGCGGACATGGTGTCGCTGCTCGGCAAGCTGTTCCGGTTATCCCTTCAGGAGAACGCGGAATACATTCCGTTGTCCCGGGAAGCGGAATATACCGAGGTGTATATGCGCCTGCAGCGGATCCGCTTCCCGAAGCTGCGGTATACCGCGGCGTTCGACGAAGAGGTTCTTCGCGCGTATACGCTGCCGTGGATCATACAACCTCTCGTGGAAAATGCACTCGTCCACGGCATCGCGCCCGCCCGCGGGCAAGGCGCGATCGAAATATCGGCCGAACGGCGCGGAGACGATCTGGCGATCCGGATCGCGGACGACGGCTGCGGGCTCGACGAGGCGCGGCTCGCGGAGGTGAACGGGCGGCTGCGGGACGCGGAGCGGAACGACGACGACCGGCATGACGGCCATATCGGGTTGACGAACGTCCATAAGCGAATTTATCGCGCGTACGGGGAAGGATACGGTCTTACGATCGAGCGGCGGCCGGGCGGGGGCACGGTCGCGACGATACGGATGCGCTTTACGCGCGAAGGAGGAGACGTCGAATGCTTAAGCTGATGATCGTCGACGACGAGGAGACGATTCGGGCGGGCTTGTCGCAGCTCGTCGGGCGCTTGCTGCCGGAGTGGGAAGTGACGCGGACGTGCGAGGACGGAGAGGCGGCGCTCGAATGTTTGGAGGAAGCCGCGCCCGACCTTGCGATCATCGATATCCGCATGCCGGTCATGGACGGGCTGGAGCTGTCGAAGGAGCTGGAACGCGTTCGGCCGGAGCTGCACAAGATCATTCTGTCCGGCCACGAGGAATTTACGTACTTGCAGACGGCGATGCGGTACGGCGTCGCGGACTATCTGCTGAAGCCGATCCAACGGGAGGAGCTCGTGCAGGCGGTGCGGAAGGTCGAGGCGCGCCTGCAGGAGAGGCGTCGCCGTTCGGCGGCCCGCCTCGAGAAGCTGCTGCTCGAATGGATCGTCAGCCAGAGGGAGGACCGATTCCGGGAGCTGCGCGAGGCGTTCCGCGAGGAGGCGGGCTCGCCGGGGGAGCGAGCGTACGTCGTCGCGGCGTTCCTATGGGAGGAGGGGGGCTCGACCGGCCTCGGCTCCGACGGTCGGCTTCGAGCGGAGCGCGCGGATCGGGAGCTGGAGCGGCTCCTGCCGGGAGCGCGGGCGCTGGCGAGCGTGGAGCTGGCGGAAGCCTGCACGTTGACGGTCGCGGAGGGAAGCGCCTTGCCCGGCGATGCCTTCCCGGCGGAGCCGGCGCCCCGCTGCGGTCAAGGCAACGGCTTGATCGGCTTCGGCCGCTCCGCGCCGTTCCGCGACTTCGACGACTTGAAGGAAGCGTATCATCGGGCGATGACGTTAGCCGCGTCAAGGGATGCGGTACCGGGAGGGGAGGCAGAGGAGCCGGACTGGAGCAGGCGGTTGACGTTGGCCGCGGAGCTGAACGACGAAGGCGAGCTTCTGGACGGCCTTCGCGGTTGGACGCGGGACATCCGCGCGCTGTCGGAGCGCCAGCCGTCGCGGATGGCGATGCGCTGCTTCCAATTGCTCGGGTTTCTCTCCGGACCCGCTCTCGCGGCCGTCCGGACGACGCTGGGCGCTCAGCTGCGCGAAGCGGGCGCGAGGTTCGGGGAACGGCTCCCGATCGCGTTGACGCCGTCCGCTCTGCTGCAGTCAATCGAGCGATTCGTCGACGAGCTCCAATGGGAGGCGTCGGCGGAGCGGAATTCGCGGAAGGTCATCCGGAAGGCGCTGCAGCTTATCAAGGAGGCTTACGCAGATCCGGGGTTGAACCTTGAGATGTTGGCGCACCAGGTATACTTGCACCCGACCTATTTCAGCGAGCTGTTCAAGGAGACGACGGGGCGGAAGTTTATCGAATACGTGACCGAGGTTCGGCTGGAGGAGGCGCGTCGGATGCTGCGGGAGACGGACATGAAGATGTACGAGGTGGCGTGCGCCGTCGGGTACACGAGTCCGAAATATTTCGGAACGTTGTTTCGGAAGCGATTCGGCGTCACGCCGATGGAGTACCGAGAGAAGGGGCAGTGAGGGGGGATGCCGCGAAGCCGGGCGGAACGGGAACAACCGAAAAAAAGGGAAGAAAGCGGAATTTTGCGTCGTTTTCCAGGAATGGCCGATCCGGTACGCTAGGGGGGAAGCTAAGGAGCCGATACTCTTGGGGAGGTTACAAGAAATGACGAAGTGGAAACGGTCGTATGCATTGCTGACGGGAATGTCGCTGCTTCTGGCGGCATGCTCCGGCGCGAGCGGCGGCGGAACCGGCGATGCAGGGGGGGACGGAACGACGGCCTCGGCGGAAAATGGAAGCGGATCCAACCGCGGCGGCGCGGCCGATTCGGGGGAGAAGGTGACGCTGAAGGTCAGCGGCTTCAAGTCCGGCTCGGAGCTCGGGGCGATTCCGGAAATCAACGAGTCGTTCATGGAAGCGAATCCGAACATCGAGGTCGTCTACGAAGGCATGCCGGGCACGCAGTTTAAGGAGTTTCTAAAGGCGCGCTTCGCGGCGAACGACGCTTCCGACGTCATTATGATCCATCCGGGGATGTCCGACGTCATCGCGTACGGGAAGGCCGGATACTTGCTCGATTTGTCCGGCGAGCCTTGGATCGGGAACTTCACGGAGGCGTCGCTGAAGGCGACGTCGTCGGACGGCCAAGTATATGCGATCCCGAACGACATGAACGTGTTAGGGGTGTATTACAACCAGAAGATGTTCGACGAGCTCGGCGTCGCCGTGCCCGAGACGTGGGATCAGTTCATGCAGGCGGCGGAGCGGCTCAAGGCGTCCGGCGTCACGCCGATCTCCATCGGCAACAACGACGGGTGGATGACGCTGGCCGCGCTGTATACGATGGCGCCCGGCTTGGTGTACGCGGACAACCCCGACTTCGACGCGCAGCTGAACGCCGGCGAGACGACGTTCGCCGAGGGCTGGAAGACGATGGTCGAACGGTGGTTCGCGCTGGACGAAGCGGGCTACCTGACCGCGAAGAGCACGGGCGTCAACCTGGAGCAAGCGCAGCAGGCGTTCGCGACGGGCGAAGCGGCGATGTACATTGACGGCAATTGGTCGCTGCCGGGCATTCAGAGCGCGAACCCGGATCTGGCGGTCGGCATGTTCCCGATGCCTTCGAACGGAGAAGGGCAGGACGCGATCGCCTCCGCGGCGGTCGGTACGACGTTCGCGATCAATAAGAACACCAAGGTCGCCGATGCGGCCAAGAAATACTTAGAGTTCTGGTCGCAGACGGAGACGCAGAAGGCATGGGCGAAGAGCCAGCAAGCGTTCATGACGATCAAGGGCGAGACGGGCGAAGTGAATCCGGCGCTGCAGAGAATCGCCGACGTCGTGGCGAGCGGCCGCAGCTACCCGTTCCTCGACCAAGGCTGGGCGTTCGGCGGCGCGGCGACGGCGGAGATGATGACGTCCGCGCAAGGCGTGTATCTGAAAGCCATCACGCCGGCCGAGATGCTGGAAAACATGGACAACGCGTGGTCTTCGGCGGCTAGCAATCAATAAAAAATTCTTATTCCGGGGTGGTACCATGATTGGAAGAAAGAATCGTTCTTGGTTCGCGCGGATGGTCACCGTCAGCTTGCTGCTTACGTCGATATGGGGGGGGCCTGCCATGGCCGAGGAGACCGCGGCCACGGATGCCGCAGCCGCGGAAGCCGACGGGAACGTCGCATTCGGGAAAACCGTCACCTCCTCCTCCAGCTACGATGCGGACGGATGGGGGAAGCCGTATCTCGTCGACGGCTCGAAGACGGGCCCGGGCTTGCATGCGCTCGGATTCACGACGTTCCCGGCGGCGGGCCAGCCCCCCGCCGGCTCGCCGGCTTGGGTCATGATCGATCTGGGGAACGCGTACCTGATCGACCGGGTCGCCCTCTGGCCGCGCAGCGATAACGGCATGTCGAACGTCGGCATGGGCTTTCCCGTCGACTTCAAGGTGCTCGCTTCCGCCGACGGCGCGGCATGGACGACGCTGTACGAGACGACCGGCTACCCGACGCCTTCGGACGGCCGCAGTTTGGAGATTTCGTTTACCAAGCAGCAGGCTCGTTACGTTAGAGTGGAAGCGACGCGGCTGCAGGCGGATAACTTCGGCCAGACGGTCATGCAGCTTAGGGAGATGGAAGTGTTTCTCGCGCCGAACGACATGCCGGATCAAGAGGTCGTCGACCGCGACGCCGCCGAGCTGACGATCGGCGAGACCGAGAACGTCTCGACGTACTTCGCGCTGCCGACGTACGGAGCCTGGGGCTCGGTCATCGCGTGGAGCAGCTCCGATCCGTCCGTCGTGGACGCGGCGGGGCGCGTCGTTCGCCCGGTCGCCGGGGAGCCCCCGGCCGCCGTCACGTTGACGGCGACGATCCGAAGCGGAGACGTCGTTCAGGAGAAGGCGTTCCCCGTCACGGTGAAGCCGCATAAGCCCCGGGAGCCGGAGCCGGAGAAGTTCACCGTCGGCGTGTTCTGGCCTCCGACTTGGGAATACACGAACGAGCAGCAGTACCAGTGGCTGCAAGAAGCGAACGTAGACGTGCTGCAGAACGTGCTCGGCTCCGGGCTGGACACGGAGGAGCGCAACGTCAAGATGCTGGATTTGGCGGAGCGGTACGGACTGAAGGTGAACGTCGCCGATCCGCGCATCCGCGGGACGGATGAGCAAATCGCGGAAGTCGTGAACACGTACAAAAATTATTGGGGCACGGCCGGGTACTACATCCGAGACGAACCCGGCATCTCCGAGCTGCCTGCGCAGGCGCATATGTACCACGAGGTGCTGAAGCACGACGGCGAGAGGAATCCGTACGTCAATCTGCTGCCGAACATTTACGGCGACCGCTACGAGCCGGATTACGTCCGGGCGTTCGTCGAGCTGGTCGGCGCGGACCGGTTGAAATCCTTGTCGTACGATAACTATCCGTTCCTGGCGAACAACGCGTTCGACAACGGTTGGTACGATACGGCGGACATCATTCGCCGCGTCGGACTCGCGTACGATGTAAAGACGGGATCGTACTTACAATCGGTCGGATACGGCAGTTCCCCGACGAACGTGCATCATCGCGATCCGAGCGAAGCGGATATGCGGTTCAACGTCTATTCGTACCTGGCGTACGGCTTTAAGTACGTGACGTGGTTTACGTATTGGACGCCGACGAATCGAGGGGAACATTTCGAAAATGCGATCATCGACGCCGAAGGCAACAAGACGGCGAAGTACGAGCCGTTCCAGCGGCTGAACGGCGAGATGAAGCAGCTCGGCAAGACGTTGATTCGCTTGGACGCGAAGGAAGTGTATCACACGGGCGCGGCGATGCCGACCGCCTCCGCGAAGCGGCTGCCGGAGAATTTCTATTTAGCGCCCGCGAACGCGGCGGACGAGACGCTCGTCTCCTACCTGGTGCATAAGGATACGGCTAGATCGTACGTCATGGTCGTCAACAAGTCGCTGACGGACAGCAAGACGTTCACGTTTAAGGCGGATCCGAGAATTAGCGGCGTGAACGAAGTGTCGAAGGTGGACGGCGCGGAAGCGCCGGCCGCGGGCTACGACGCGAAGAGCCGGACGCTGACCGATACGTTCTTGCCGGGCGAAGGGAAGCTGTACGCCTTGGTCGGGAACGTGCCCGAGTACGTCGGCCCGCAGACGCCGACCGTGCTCGAGGCGCCTTCGTCCGACGACCGCCATCCGCTGTCCAACTTGGCGTCGGGCGGGCGAGTTACGGCTTCTTCCGACATTAAGAATTGGGGCTGGCACGGCGACAACCTCGTGGACGGGAAGCGCATCGGAGAGAGCGGCGATTTCGCGCCGAAGGGCTGGACCAGCCAGCCGTCGAAGACGCAACCGGCGTCTCCGGAGTGGGTCGGCGTCGACCTGGGCGCGAATTACTTGGTGGACCGCGTCGTATTGTGGCCGCGGAACGATAACGGGACGAATCGAGGACTGGGCTTCCCGGTCGACTACAAGGTGCAGCTGTCGAAC
Organism: Paenibacillus sp.; assembly: GCF_031177825.1. Classification (GTDB taxonomy): domain Bacteria; phylum Bacillota; class Bacilli; order Paenibacillales; family YIM-B00363; genus Paenibacillus_AE. Next base: position 225,198 of record NZ_JAPSKE010000006.1, read on the forward strand.
GACCGGCAATCGTGGACGACCGCCGTCGTCGTAACGGGCGCGGCGTTGCCGAGCGAAGGCGAAGCGACGGAGCTGACCTTCGAAGCGACGCACGCCCGGTATGTGAGAGTCGAGGCGTCGAAGCTGCGCACCGATCCGTTCGGGGACTACGTGTTCCAGCTCGCGGAGCTCGAGGTTTATCAGCAAGATCCGGGCACGCGGCTGCGGCTGCAAGCGGGGACGACCGAGCTGGTGACCGGTCAGACGACGACGCTGCGCGTCGAACGATGGCTGGACGACGGCACGCTGGAGCCGGTACCGGGCGCGACCTTCGCCAGCAGCCGTCCGGACGTCGCCGTCATAGACGCCGCGGGCCGCGTGACGGCGGTCGCCCCCGGTACGACCGACATTGAAATAACGGCGACGGCGGAGGACGGGACGGCAGATTCGCGCACGGTGCGGCTGACGGTGCGCTCGCTGGAGGCGCCTTGGTCGCTGACGACGTTCGGGGGCGCCGAAGCGGTTATCGTCTCCGAGCCGGGCGTCTTGGAGGTATCGGCGTCCGGCGCGTTCGGCGATGCCGGCGCGGAACGGTTCGCGTTCGTCCATCGACCGGGTCAAGGGAAAAACCAAGAATTGACCGGGACGATCCGCTCCTTCGGCATCCCGGGTGCGGCCGGCGGGCTCGACGGACGTTCGGGCCTCTTGTTCAGACAGACCGATAAGGGAACGACCGACGTCTTCCTGTCCGTCAGTCCGGAGGGGAGATTGGAGCTTCGAAGCGCGGCGTCCGACGACAAATCCGACGCCCTCGCGCAAGGCGACTACGCTCCGCTGCCGGTCGAGCTGAAGCTCGTGCAGGACGGGAATCGATTCACTGGCTACTATAAGAAAGACGGAACGTGGCTGCCGATCGCCGGGGACGTCGAGGCGTCCACCGTGAAGGCGAAGATGTCCGACGGTTGGCAGGCGGGCTTCGCCGCGTACTCGAACGTCGAGGCGGCGTTCCAGCGGACGACGGTCGACGGGCTGACGCTGACGGCGCTTCCGCCGAACCCTAAGGCGCAAGATCCGCAAGAGTAACGAATACACGCACTTTCGCGAAGCCTGGCTGCGTAGAGACGCAGCCAGGTTTTGCGGCATTCGAAGGAGGCATTCGCGGAGATGAACAACGGATTGTCGATCGTCGAGATGAAGGTACGCGGCTGTGACGCTTCGGATCTGACGTTCTCGTGGCGCCTGGCGTCTACCGCCAGAGGAAGAAGGCAGTCGGCTTGGACGATTCGGGTGGCGGAGACGGCGGAAGCGCTATCCTCGGCCGACGGAGAGGCGATATGGATCGAGAGCAGTTCGGAGGGCGGTTCGGGCTCGACGGCCCGGTACGACGGTCCGCCGCTTGCCGGCAATCGCCGGTATTGGTGGTCGGTAGACGTGCGCGACGAGCGCGGCGGCCGGACCGTCTCGGCCCCTTCCGCGTTCGACACGGCGCTCGCCCCGGCCGACTGGAAGGCGCAGTGGATTTGGAAGCCGGGGCCGGTTCGCCCCAACGATTTCGCTTACTTCCGGAAGACGTTCGCGATCGCTCCGGTTCGCCTGGAACGCGCCCGGCTGTTCGTCTCGGCGCATCACTATTTCCAGTTGTTCGCGAACGGGACGCGCGTCGGCGGGTACGGGTCGCCGGCGCCGACGCTGCCGACGGACCGGAAGCTTTATTTGACCTACGATATTGCCGGCTTGCTCCGCGACGGCGAGAACGCCATCGGCGTCATCGTCCACTACCTCGGGGGCAGCGGACAGAACTACGTGAACGGCGCGCCCGGGCTGATCGTGCAAGGACAGTTCGACGGGGCGGACGGAACGACGCGCACGATCGTCACCGACGAGACGTGGGAAGTCGTTCGCGACATCCCGCATCGCGTCGGAACGCCGTATCAACAAAACCGCCGCATCTCCGCCGTCGAGCAATACGACGCTAGAAGGTGGGACGGCCGCTGGCTCGAGCCGGACGATCGCGGCCGGTTCGTCGAGGCGGTCGTAATCGCGGATCGGAACGGAGAGACGTGGCCCCTGCGGCCTCAAGAGCTCCCGGAGGGCGCCGCGGAGGAACGAATCGTACCGGCGCCGGTCGGCGTCCAGATGCCCGGACGGCAGGTATTCGACGCGGGGAAGATCGTCTCCGGCTGGCCCTCTTTGCGGGTGAAAGGATTCGAAGGCGTAACGGTGCGGATGCGCTATTCCGAAGCGCTGGACGAGGAGGGCGGCGTGAAGCATAACGTATGCAACGAGACGTCCGAGACGTACTACGACGAGTACACGATGGCGGGCCGGCAGTCGGAGACTTGGGAGCCGGACCTCTCTTACAAGGCGTTCCGGTACGTCGAGGTGACCGGGTATCCGGAGCCGCTGAACGGCGATAACGTCCGGATCGTCTCCGCGCATACGGACGTGGCGCACACCGGGTCGTTCGCCTCGTCCAACGCGCTGCTCGATGCGATCTACGCCGCGTGCATCCAGACGCAGAAGAACAACGTGCTCGGTCAGCTCGTCGACTGCCCGCATCGCGAGCAGGCGCAGTATTTGGCCGACGCCGATCTGCAGGCGGAGACGCTGCTGTACTTTTTCGACGGAATGACCGCGCTGGATAAGCTGCTCGCGGACTTCGAAGGCGCCCAGCGCGCCGACGGCACCTTCCCGTTCGTCTTCCCGTCCAACGTCGATCACCCCGACTTCGCGATCGACATCCCGGAGTGGGATCTCCATTTCGTGACGGTCTTATGGAAAATGTACCGCTTCTCCGGCGACTCCTCCTACGTATCCCGGCATTATGCGGCGGCGAAGCGCCTCATGGACGGCGTCGCGGCCCGGATCGACGAGACGGGGCTCGTGCCCAAAGGGGCGGGCTGGCATATCAGCGACTGGCCGTACCCTACGATCGATCAAGAAGGCGCGTATCTGACCGCGCAAAACTTGAAGTCGTACCGGAACTTCGAGCTGCTGGCGCGAATGGCGGAGCTGCTCGGTCTGCGCGAGGATGCGGCTTCGTTCGCCGCGCGACAGGCGTCGCTCGGCGCGGCGATCCGCGAGCGGTTATACGACGAGACGAGCGGGCTGTTCCTCGATTGCAGCGGATCGGAGCGGCGCCACCAAGGCGTCAATGTCCTCGCGCTGGAATACGGGCTCGTCCCGGAGGAGCGCCGTACGGCGGTCTTGGATTACATTGTCCGCGAAGGGCATCAATGCAAGACGCTGCTGTCCCTGAATTTGCTGCGGGCGCTGTTCGAAAACGGGAGGGAAGAAGACGCCTACCGACTGCTGAACCATACGCAGTACCCCGGATGGGGATACATGATCGCGCAAGGCTCGAAGACGATCTGGGAAGGCTTCGACGACATCGAGTCGCACTCCCATGCATGGAACGCGTACCCGGCGAGACTGTTCGTCGAATACATCGTCGGCATCCGGATCGGCGCGCCAGGCTTCGCGACGGCGGAGCTCCGGCCGTGGCTGCCGGAGGATATACGATTCGCGGAAGGCTCTGTGCTGACGCCGGCCGGGCGGGTACAGCTGCGCTGGGAGCGGATCGGCGAACGCGAGCTTTCGATCGAAGCGGACATTCCCGCGAACGGTTCGGCCGCGCTGGTTCTCCCTTGGTCGGCGCTGCGCATCGACCGGATCGTCGAGTCCGGCCGGGAGCTGTATCGCGACGGCGCGTTCATTCGCGGTACCGCGGGAATCGCGGGCCTCGCGGAGGCGCAGGACGGTTCCGTCGCGTTGACGCTTGGGTCGGGGAGCTATTCGTTTACGGTGTTCGAAGCGTAGCTTCGCGATCCGAAGCGCCGCCGCTTGGACAACGCGCCGCGCTTCCTACATAATGAATGGCGGAGGTGCATGAATATGGCAGAGACGAACCGTCCGGACGAGGAAGTGCGGGAAGCCCGGCCGACCGCATACGAGGTTCATCCGAACGTGCTGCAGCGTTGGTCCCCCCGCGCGTTCGACGAGCGGGAGGTGCCGGAGGAGCTTCTGTTCGGTTTGTTCGAAGCGGCGCGGTATGCGCCGTCGGCGAACAACGAGCAGCCTTGGCGTTACGTCCTCGCTCGAACGAAGCAGGACCGAGAAGCGTTCTACGAATTCATCAACGAAGGGAATCGGAGCTGGTGCGAGCGCGCGCCCGCGCTGGCGGTGCTGGCGGCGAAGAAGACGTCGTCGCGGAACGGCAATCCGATGCGTACGTACGCGTTCGACGCGGGAGCGTCGTGGGCGACGTTAGCGCTCGAGGCGACGAACAAAGGGCTGGTCACGCATGCGATGGGCGGCTTCGACGCCGCTAAGGCGAAGGAGGCGCTTGGCTTCTCCGACGACTACGAGCCGATGATCGTCATCGCGATCGGCTACCGCGGCGATCCCGCCGTCTTGACCGAGGGACAGCGCGAGCGGGAGAAGCCGTCGTCGCGTAAGGCGTTAAGCGAGGTCGTGCACGAAGGGAAGTTCCAAGGCGAGTAAAAGCGAAGGCGTCCTGAACAAGGGCGCCTTTCTTCATGGGGAAGCCGACGCTGAACGGGAAATCCTCCCCCTCATCGGCAGGATCGGAGCGGTATTCGCTTGCCGAACGGGAAAACCTCCGTCTTATTCATGCGAAATGGACGATAACCGTTCGTTTTGGCGGAATTCTCGAAGCGCAGTCGTCCCACATTGCGGTTATCGCCCTACGTCCACCGAGCCGCCCATAACTTCATCTCGTGGCAGATTTTATGCAAGTCGTGGCCTTTGGGCGTTAGCTTATACTCGACGGTCACCGGAACGGTCGGAAACACGTGCCGCTCCAGCACGCCGTGGTCCTCGAGGTGGCGAAGCGTGCTCGTCAGCGCCCGAGGGCTGACGGCGGGGATGAGCCGCTGCAGCTCGCCGAATCGGCGCGTTCCGCAGAACAACTCGCGAATGACGAGGAAGGCCCATTTTCCGCCCAACACGTCCAAGGTTTTCTCGATATTGCAGTCGATCACGTCGGGCGTCTTCGGGATATAGCTGCTTGCTTTCTTCATGACGGTCATGCGTACGTCCTCCTAATCCTAACTATAAAATGTATAGTAGATACACTCCATATAATTAAGTGAAAAGGTTTTCCCTTCTTCACATCTTATAGGAACTGTCCTAAGATTTAAAGAGTAAGAACCTAAATCTGCTTCGGCGGCATCGTCGGAAAGAAGGAGGATGTACACATGAATTACAGAAAGCTAGGCGGCACCGGCCTGAAGGTGAGCGAGATCAGCTTGGGGAGCTGGCTTACATATGGAGGCTATGTCGAGCGGGAGAACGCGGTCAACGCGATCAAGACGGCGTACGAGCTCGGCATTAATTTCTTCGACACGGCGAACGTATACGAGCGAGGCGCCGCGGAAGAGGTCGTCGGGGAGACGCTGAGAGCGTATCCTCGCGAGTCGTACGTGCTGGCGACGAAGGTGTTTTGGCCAATGGGCGACGGACCGAACGACCGCGGCTTGTCCCGCAAGCACGTGATGGAACAGGCGCATGCGAGCTTGAAGCGACTGGGCCTCGACTACGTCGACATCTACTACTGCCACCGTCACGATCCGGAGACGCCGCTGTACGAGACGCTGCGCGCGATCGACGATCTGGTGCGCCAAGGGAAGGTGCTGTACGTCGGCGTCAGCGAATGGCAGGCGTCGCAGATCGCGGAAGCGCTCGGCACGGCAGACAAGTATTTGCTCGACCGGATCGTCGTCAACCAGCCGGTGTACAACATGTTTAATCGCTATATCGAAAAGGAGATCATCCCCCTCAGCGAACGCTCCGGCATCGGCCAGGTCGTCTTCTCGCCGCTGGCGCAAGGGCTGCTGACGGGCAAGTACACGTCGGCGACCGACGTGCCGGCCGACAGCCGCGCCGCGAAGCTCGAGTGGATGCGGAGCGGCATCACCGAGGAGAAGCTGGAGAAGGTGCGGCAGCTCGAAGGCATCGCGAAGGAGCGCGACATCTCCGTCGGCAACTTGGCGCTCGCTTGGATTTTGCGACAGCCGAACGTCGCCAGCGCGCTCGTCGGCGCCAGTCGTCCGGAGCAGGTCGTCGAGAACGCGAAGGCGTCGGGCGTGAAGCTCGAAGCCGACGTGTTGGAGCGGATCGAAGCGATCTTGGCATAGCAGTCGAGGCAAGTTCGACGCGAGGGAGGACGAACCATTGCGCAGCACGACGAGCAGCCTTGAAATCATGGACGTAGACACCGGCGAGCGGACGACGCTGGCGGCGTTCGACCGAGTGATCGAAGCGCCGAATTGGACGCGGGACGGGAAGCTCGTCTATAACAGCGCAGGCGGCCTCTTCTCCTTCGATCTCGAGACGCGCCTCAGCGCCCGGATCGATACTGGGTTCGCTTCAGCCTGCAACAACGACCATGTCCTGTCCCCCGATCACCGTTCCATCGCGATCAGCCATCATACGGCCGAGGACGGCCGATCCCGGATTTACGTCCTCCCGCTGGCAGGGGGATATCCTACGCTCGTTACGCCGCTGGGGCCGTCCTACCTTCACGGATGGTCGCCGGACGGCCGAACGCTGGCGTATTGCGCCGAACGCAACGGGCAATACGACATCTATACGATCCCGGCGGTCGGCGGCGTGGAGACGCAGCTGACGGATCTGCCCGGGCTGGACGACGGACCGGAATATTCGCCGGACGGGAAGCACATCTGGTTCAACTCGACGCGTTCCGGCCTCATGCAGGTGTGGCGCATGAACGCGGACGGCAGCGAACCGACGAGGATGACGTACGAGGACAGCAATAATTGGTTCCCGCACGCGTCTCCGGACGGGGAGCGCGTCGTCTACCTCGCCTATCGAACGGGCGACGTCGCGCCCGGCGATCATCCGCCGGACAAGGACGTCGAGCTGCGGATCATGCCGAGCGCCGGCGGTCCGTCCCGGACGCTGGCGAAGCTGTTCGGCGGACAGGGGACGATTAACGTAAACTCCTGGTCCCCCGACAGCAAGCGGATCGCCTTCGTCAGTTACGGAATGCCGTCGAATTCATAAAACCTCCCGCTGCTCCTCCGCTCGGGGCCGACGATCGGCCTGCGGAGAGGAGCGGGAGGTTTTTTTCTACGACAGCCCCATTGGCGCAAAATCGGGGAGAAGCTCCTCACCCTAAGTTCCTACCCCTTCATCTTCCTCCGATATGCGGTCGGGGACATGCCGATCTCCTTCCGAAACACCCTCGAGAAGTACAACGAGTCCCCGTACCCCAGCTTCGCTCCGATCTCCTTAGCGCTCCAGGCGGACAAATCGAGATAGGTGCACGCTTGCTGCATCTTCAGCTTGGTGAAGTAATGCAGCGGCGAGGCGCCGGTCACGCGCTTGAACACGGCCGAATAATGGGAGCGCGATAAATTCGCTTGCTCCGAGAGCTGACGTAAACTCAGGTTAGCGCCTAAGTTCAGCGTCATGTAGCGGATGGAGCGCTCGACCGTCTCCTTCGACACGTTGTCTCCGCCCGGCGCATGCTGCATGGCGAGAAAGCTTAACATCTGCTGCAGCTGTTGATTCGCGAACAGGCAATGCGCGAGCGAATACCCTTGCCGAGACAGAAGCTCGAAGCAAGGTTGGAACCATTCGATCAGAAGCACCGCATCCTCTCCGGATACCTGCAGCGTATGGCCCGCGAGCGGAAGCAGGTCGACGAAATCCCGAGCGGACTCCCCCTGGAAATGAATCCAGTAAATGCTCCAAGGATGTTCCTCGGAAGCCCCATATCGATGCCTTATGCCGGGAGGCAGCACGACGACGTCGTACTTTCGCACCGCCTTCCGTTTCTCCTCCCCGACTTGGATCCACCCGGCGCCGCCGACGCAGAGCATAAGAATGTACGTATCGCAGCCTTCGAATCGTTCGCGGTAGTGATATTTTGCATGCGGGAAGTAACCGATGTCCGTCGTCGTCAGCGGTTTGAGGAGCGGATGCTGCGACAGCTCTCGGATGCGCGACTCAGGCAAGACAAGAATTTTCTCCGATTCGAAGCCCTCTCTTTTCCGCAACGCGGGTTTCCCTCCTACTTCCGAGCCGATGACCCGATCATCGGATCATTGTCCATATGCTTCGGATGATTGTGAATTTTAAAACACGCGCCCTAGGAAGTAAAGTGGAAGCATACGCGCGATTTGTAAAGTAAAGGAGAGGTCCGTATGCGTTTAAGCGGGAAGGTAGCGATCGTCACGGGAGCCGGAAGAGGCATCGGGAAGGGTATTGCGGTCGAATTCGCGAAGGAGGGCGCGACGGTCGTCGTAGGTACGCTGGTCGAGGAGGAAGGGAGGCAGGTCGTCCAAGAAATCGCGGAGACGGGGGGGCGGGCCCGATTCATACCGGTCGACGTCGCCTCCGAGGACAGCGTGCGGGAGCTCGTACGACAGGCGACGGAGGCCTATGGGAGGATCGACGCGCTGGTGAACAATGCCGGCATTACGTTGTTTAAGCCGCTGTTGGAATCGACGCTCGACGATTGGGACGCGGTCATGAACATCGACCTGCGCGGCGTATTTCTATGCAGTAAATACGTCGCGGCGGAGATGGTGAAGCGAGGCGCGGGGTCGATCATTAACATCTCGTCGAATCATGCGAAGGCGACGCTGCCGAACACGGAGCTGTACGCGGCGGCGAAGGCGGGAGTGAACGGGCTGACGCGCAGCATGGCGCTCAGCCTCGGGAAGTCCGGCATTCGGGTGAACGCGATTTGCCCGGGCTTTACGGATACGCCGCATTACCGCGCTTGGCTCGAAAGCAGCGGCAACGCCCGCGAGATCGAACGGGAAGTCGCTTGGCTGCACGCAGGCAGCCGCATCGCCTCGCCTTCGGACATCGGCAGGCTTGCGTTGTATTTGGCTTCGGACGAGGCGGAGATGATTACGGGCGAGGAAATCGTCATCGACGGCGGATTGTCGGCGCGGCTGTATCATTCCAGGCTTTGTTAAGAGGGAGGCGAGCGGCATGGAGAGGGTACGGGACGGCGTGACGGTAAAGCCTACGGTTCATGGGGGATGGAAGGCGATCGAGCTGGCGTCGAGGGCGATCCGGGCCGTCGTCGTCCCGGAGCTGGGCGCGAAGATCGTCTCGCTGCGGTATCGGCCGTCGGGGAAGGAGTGGCTGATCGACCCGGGCGAAAGGGCGCTGCGGAAGCCGGACTACGGCTCCGCCTTCGCGGAGGCGGATATGAGCGGATGGGACGAATGCTTTCCGACGATCGATGCGTGCGCGTATCCGGCGGAAGGGGCGTTCGCCGGCCGTCCGCTGCCCGACCACGGCGAGCTGTGGTCGCTTCCCTGGAGCGCCGACGTCCAAGACGGCTCGCTCGTCTGCGCGGCGGCGGGCCGCGCGCTGCCGTACGCGTTCGCGCGAAGGATGTTTTTCGCGGCGGACGATACGCTGCGGTTGGAGTACGCCGTCGAGAATCGAGGCGCGGAACCGCTGGCGGCGTTATGGGCGGCGCATCCCCAATTCCGAGCGACGGAGCAGACGCGAATTCGCCTGCCGCGTACCGTCGATCGGGTGCTCTGCGTCTACGGCGGGCGGACGATGGAAGCGGGCACGCGGCTCGCGTGGCCGGAGGGGCTCGATCGCATCGGTTCGGCCGCACGGCGGGATTCGCGCAAGTTGTATGTAGACGGACCGGCGGGCCTTGGTTGGGCGGGACTGTACGAAGCGGACAGCGGAGATTATCTAACGATGGAATGGCGGCCGGAGGAGCTTCCGTACCTTGGCGTCTGGATCGACGAAGGCGACTTCAACGATCGGGCCGTGTGCGCCTTGGAGCCTAGCAACGGATTTTACGACGACTTGTCCGAGGCGGCGGCGCGGGGCATGACACTCTCGATCCCGCCGGGCGGAACCGCGGCATGGCGATTGAACGTGCGCCTCGGCCGCGGCTCTCCCGAAGAGATGGGGGACGGCTGAGCGGGAAGCGCTCCCGTCTATGCTTCGATCCGGTGCGCAATCGGCCGGCGTCGCGAGGTCTTAACTCTTAATGGCGCCCATCATGATGCCCTTGACGAAGTAACGCTGGATGAAAGGATACACCATCACGATCGGGATCGTCGCGACCATCGTCACCGCCATTCGAATGCTCTCGCCGGAGACGGGGATCCGCTTCGAGCTGTTCGCGAGCTGCTCCGCCTCCGACACCATGGCGCCGGTCTGGAACTGGTTTAAAATTTTGACGAGCACCGCCTGCAGCGTCTTCAACTCCGGCTTATACGTGTAGATATATGAATCGTACCACGCGTTCCAATGCCCGATACCGACGAACAGCGCGATGGTGGCGAGGACGGGCACGCAGAGCGGCAGGACGATGCGCGCGAAGACGGCCAGGTCGTTCGCGCCGTCCATCTTGGCGGATTCCTCGAGCTCGCCCGGCAGCTGCTCCATATACGTCCGGACCAGAATCATCAGGAAGACGCCGATCAAGCCCGGGAAGATGAACACGCCGAACGTATCGATCAGACCCAGCGATTGAATGACCATATACGTCGGGATGAGTCCTCCGCCGAAATACATCGTGAAGATGAAGAACAACGTCAGCGGCCGCCAGAGGATCAGCTTCCGCTTGCTGAGCGAGTACGCCATCATGCTGATGGCGAGCACGGACAGCGGGGTGCCGACGATCGTGCGCAGCACGGTGACGCGGACGGAGAGAAGCAGCTCGTCGTTGCGGAAGATCGAGCGGTAGCTCTCGAACGAAAACTCGCGTGGCCATAAGTATAAGCCGCCCCGCACGGAGTCGGTGGCATCGTTCAGCGAGACGACGAGAATGTTCCAGAACGGGTAGAACGTAACGACGAAGACGGCGGACAGGAACGCGTACAGCAAGACGTTAAACGCATGGTCGGAGAGCGAAGCGTTGCGAAGCATAAGCGGGAAGCCTCCTTCTTGTTAGAACAGCGATTGATCGTTCAGCTTCTTGGATGCGTAGTTGACCAAGACGACCATCAAGAATGCGACGACGGAGTTGAACAAGCCGACCGCCGAAGCGTACGAGAACATGGAGTTCTGCAGGCCGTAGCGGAACGAATACGTGGAGAGCACGTCGGAAAAGTCTTGATTCAGCCCGTTGCCGAGCAGGTAATGTTGGTCGAACCCCGCGTTCAGGACGCCGCCGAGCGCCAGAATAAGCAGAATCACGATCGTCGGCTTTAGATGCGGCAGCGTAATGTACCGGATTTGCTGGAAGCGGTCGGCGCCGTCCACCTTCGCAGCCTCGAACAGCTCCAGGTTGATCGAGGAGATCGCCGCGAGGAAGATGATCGAGTTGTAGCCCATCTCCTTCCACGTATTGCCGAGCGCCACGATCCACCAGAAATAGCGGCCCTCCTGCAAAAACAGAATGCTCGTATCCGTCAGGTTCAGCCATTTCAAAATGTCGTTGACGATGCCGCCGGAGGACAGCATCGTGACGATGATGTTCGCCGCGATGACCCAAGAGATGAAGTGGGGCAGGTAGGACACGGTCTGCACCGTCTTCTTGAACAGCGCCCCTCGTACCTCGTTGAGCGCGATCGCGATCAGGATCGGGACGGGGAAGGAGATGACCAGCGTCAGCATCGTGGATGCGATCGTGTTGCGCATGATTTTGTAGAAATCGCCGTTCTGGAAAAAGTACCGGAACCAGTCCAAGCCGACGAATTCGCTCTGGAACAGCTTGGTCCAGAAGCCGCCGAGGGACGGCTGATAGTTGACGAAAGCCATGTACAGGCCGGCCATCGGCAAATAGCAGAAGAAGATCGCCCAGAGCAGGGCCGGCAGCAGCATCAGCAGCAGATATCGCTGTTCGATTACAACCGTTTTCCAATTGCGCCGTCGTTCGGTCTTCGTCCGTTGCGGGGGAATCGTTGCCGCACGTTCCATGTGTACACCTCGTTCGTTGGGAATGAGGAAATTATACGGGTTTCGGAAAAGCGCTCTCAATAATACAATGTGCGGATTCATACGGGAAAACGTCTAATCTTCAACAGGGAGAGATGCGATGTGAATACGATCTTCCTCGTCGAGGACGAGGTCGTGGAATTAGAGCACTTGCAGGAGCATATAGCGTGGGAGGACATGGGCCTGCGGGTCGTGGGCGCCGCGCGGAACGGGAAGCGGGCTTGGGCGCAAATTCAGGAACTGCGGCCGGACATCGTGCTGACGGATGTCCGCATGCCGATCATGGACGGGCTGCGGCTCGCGGCGCTCGTGCAAGAGCGCTTCGATGGGATAAAGGTCGTGTTCCTCAGCGGGCACGACGAATTCGCATACGTGAAGTCGGCGCTGGAATCCGGGGCGATCGGATATTTGCTCAAACCGATCGATCCGGGGGAGCTCGCGAACGTCATGGCGAAGGTGAAGGCCGAGGTGTCGAAGGCGCGGCTGGTTCGGCGATCGAAGCAAGCGTTGGTCGAGAAGCAGGTCGAGGCGCTGCTGACGGCCGGCGACCCGGAACGCCGCCGATCGGCTTGGGGCGAGCTGACGGGCGTCGCGCCGGCATACCGCGATCGCCTGTTCGAAGGCGGGGTGCTTCGCTGCGCCGCCGCCCCGGACGCGATCGATCGGCTCGCGAGGGAAGCGATGGGAGCGGCCGATGACGACGTCGTCGTCGCGACGTCCGGGGAGGGCGAGCGCTTCGTCGCGATTTCGGTAAGCGCTTCCGACGGGCGGGCGTGGGACCGCCTGGCCGCCGCCTTCGCCGAGCGAGGACTTCTCGCGTCGGTCGGCGTGCGCAACCGCGCAGGCCCGTTGTCGGATGCGCCCGACATGCTTGCGGAAGCGAGGCTTGCGGCGGAACAGTGCTTCTACGACGGCTTCGGCCGCGCCTACCGGTCTGGAGAGACCTCGGTTCCGCTGGAGGCCGAGGAGGGGGACGACGGAATGGTCGATGTAGCGGCGAAGATGAGCCCGGAGGGGTTGCCCGGCCTGCTCGAGGCGATCGAGGCGGCGTTCGACCGGATGGCCGAGCGGCGCGTACCGCGCGAGCTCGTATGCAAGCGGGCGGCGGAGTGGCTGCAGGGCTTGTCCGCCGAACTCGAGAAGTACGGCGATTGGCCGGAACGGGGGCTCGGCGGCTTCGAGTCGTGGCGCCGGGCGGTCGAGGCGCAGCGGACGATCGGCGAGGCGAAGACGTATGTCGCCTCCTTGCTCCGAAACGTCTGCGCATACGTCGAAGACAAAGCGCGGGACCGGAACGCGCAGGTCGTGACGGAGGTCGCGGCGTACATAGACGCGCATTACGCCGAGCCGCTGACCATCGAATCGCTGGCCGGGAAGGCGTACCTGTCTCCGAACTACCTGCGGTCGCTGTTCAAGGAGAAGCGGGGCGTTACCATTCACGATTACTTGACGTCGGTCCGCCTGCGGCGATCGCTCGAGCTGCTGCGCGACCGATCGCTGAAGATCAAGGACGTCGCGGGCGGCGTCGGGTACGATAATACGTCGTATTTCTGTTCCCTGTTCTATAAAACCCAAGGGGTTACGCCGAATGAGTATCGCAAAAAGTTTCTATAGACCGTTCGCGGCGCTCCGTCGGCGGATGAGCGATCAGCGGCTGCGGAGCAAGCTGTTCGTCGTGTATTTGCTCGTCACGTTCTTGCCGATCTCGTTCCTGGTCGCCTATTCGTATCATACGGTGAAGGAGCAGCTGACGCGGCAGGCGGTGGACAACATCGGCAGCACGATCGATCAGATCAACAACAATATCCAGAACAGGCTGAGCATGTACTCCCAGATCGCCACGCTGATCTACATGGACGAACAGATGCGCAACTATTTGTCCTACCGGTACGAGAAGAACGACCTGCACTATCTCGACGCATACGATTACATCAACGACACGCTCTACAAGATGCTCGCGATGAACCCGAACCTGAAGTCGATCTCGATTTACACGGAAAATAAGACGCTGCATTCGGACGGCTTTTTTATTCAATACATGGACGACTTTCCCGAACGGTTGCGCGCGGAGACGTTCGCGGCGGAAGGCAACATTACGTCGTTCCTGTCGCGGGCGGACGACGGGGAGAGGACCGTGACGCTGGCGCGCTCGCTCAACTACCTCAGCCTCAACTTCCCGTACGGCATCCTGACGATGGAGATCTCGGAGCGCGAGCTGTATTCGCTGATCGAGAAAGAGAACCAAAACAAAACGATCCTGCTCGCGGACGAACGCGGGGACATCATTACCTCCGGTTTGGAGGATCGGGGGATAACGAACGTCTCGGAGCTGGACGTGTCGAAGACGGAGTTTATGGTCGTGACGAAGGCGCTGCCGAACGGGTGGCGGACCGTCGTCCTGCTGCCGTACGCGACGCTGCTGGGGGACGCGCGGAAGGCGTCGACGAACATGCTCCTCATTTCGCTCGCGTGCATCGCCGCCGCGATCGTGCTCATTTTCTTCACGAGCCGTCTGATGACGAAGCGGATCGAGACGCTGCTGCAGTTCATCCGCAAGGTCGAGCGCGGCACGTTCGAGCTTCCCGACCGCGCGATGGGGGGCGACGAGATCGGACAGCTGGCGATCGCGCTGAAGCGAATGGCCTCCACGATCCAAGACCTAATTCAAGACGTGTACAAGAAGGAGCTGCTGAGGAGCGAAGCGGAGATGACTACGCTGCAAGCGCAAATCAAGCCTCACTTTCTGTACAACGCGCTCGCTTCGATCTCCGCGCTTGCGGTCAAGCATAAGACGCCGCACGTGCACCGGATGGCGGACGAGCTGGCGCGGTTTTACCGCATCTCGCTGAACAAGGGGAAGAAGAGCGTCACGCTCGGGGACGAGCTGAAGCTGACCGAGCACTACGTCTCTATTCAGAAAATGAGGTTCCAAGGCATGTTCCGCGTCCACTATGCGCTCGACGAGTCGTTATTCCCGTATACGACGCCGAAGCTGATCATCCAGCCGTTCATCGAGAACTGCATCAATCACGCGATCTGGGACGACGAAGCCGCGATCAACATCGTCGTGAGTCTGGCGGAGGACAGGAACGACGTCCTGATCGCCGTCGTCGACGACGGCGCGGGCATGCCGCGGGAGACGGCCGAGCGGCTGTCGGCGTTCGCCGAGCCTTCGGACGAGCCGCCGGCGGGGTACGGCATCTACAACGTGAACCGGCGCATTCGATTGGCGTACGGGGAGCGTTACGGGGTCGAGCTGTACAGCCGGCCGGGCATCGGGACGGCGGCGCGCATCCGCCTTCCGAAGACGACGCGGTTTCTATGAAAGACGTTTTCCGATACGTTTCGTTATTTTGTTTTATAGATAACCGAGAGAGCGGGTAGGTACAATGGGTCCACAGCGAATGGAACCGCTGTCAACTCAACGGAGGAGGAATAGAGATACGATGAAGGTTCAGGGTCATTTCCGATTGGCGATCCTATCGGCGGCAATTGTGGCGTTGCTGGCCGCATGCAGCGGCGGCGCGGCTCCCGAGAACGGCGCGTCCGGCGACAACGGGGGGACGGACGGCGCGGGCGCCCCGACCGAAGCCGAGGGCGGCGCTCCCGATACGAGCCCGGTTACGTTCACGTTCTTCGACAAGAACGTCGGGGACAAATTCGACAATCCCGTCGCGAAGGCGATCACCGAGAAAACCGGCGTATTCCTTGAAATTCAGCAGCCGACGGGCAATCCTTCGGAGAAGCTGAACTTGATGCTTGCGAGCAACGACTTGCCGGATTTCCTCGCGATCGGCCGCGGCGACATTCTCGACAAGTATATCGCCGCGGGCGCGCTGACGCCGCTGAACGACTTGATCGACCAATACGGTCCGAACATTAAGGAAATGTACGGAGACATGCTGAATAAGACGAGGTCGGCGGACGGGAACAACTACTACCTCGCCAACTGGTACGGCCTCGAGCAATATCCGGTCTTCGGATTCCTGATGCGGATGAACGTCATGAAGGAGTTGGGCGCCGGCGCCAAGGTCGATAACGGCGAGGCGTTCGCGGCCGACGAGTTCGTGGCGCTGCTGAAGGCGTATCAAGCGAAAGCTCCGGCGGTCGACGGCAAGCCGGCGTACGCGATGACGTTCAACGGCGAGAACATGGGGGCCATCACCGGCACGTTCAAAGGCATGTTCGGCATCCGCCCGTACTACGAGACGGACGGCGGTCTGCAGAGCGACGTCCGGGATCCGAAATATATCGAGATGATCAAATTCATGAACTCGCTGTACCGCGACGGACTCATCGATCCGGAATGGGCGACGAACAAGACGCAGCAGTACGAGCAGAAGCTTGCGAGCGGCGCGTTCTTCTCGACGGCGGACGCGTTCTGGAATCTCGGCAAGCCGAACACGATCTTGAAGGAAGAAGCCGCGGACCCGGCGACGCAGGACGAAGCGCAGTTTTACCCGTACAAGGTCGTCGCGCCGGGCGTCGATCCGAAGGAGACGACGTACGGTCCGAAGAGCTCGCTCGGCTGGGACGGCATCGGCATCTCGAAGAGCAATAAGGATCCGGTCCGCGCGATTCGGTTCCTCGACTTCCTCGCCAGCGAGGAAGGGCAGTATTTGATGATGTGGGGCGTCGAAGGCGTCCACTGGGACATGAAGGACGGCAAGCATACGCCTCGACCGGAAGTGCTCGAAGGCTTCAAGAAGGATTGGGCCAACTATTCCAAGGAGACGGGCATCCGCAAGTGGACGTGGACGATCAAGAACGGTCCGGGCTCCGACGGCACGCCGTACGATCTGATCGGACGTTACGAGACGGATCCGGTGTCCAGCCTCGCGATCAAGAACCTGGCCGATTCCTCTTTCGATACGGCGCCTTACGATAACTTGGGACCGGCCGGCGGCACGCCGGAAGCGATCATGCAGCAGAAGGTGAACGAGACGTCCTCGAAGTATTTCCCGAGAATGGTCATGGCGCCGTCCGAAGCCGAGGCGGTCGCGCTGTACGAGACGATGATGAAGGAGCTGGAGGCGGCGGGGCTGCCGGAGCTCGAGAACATTTACACGAAAAACTACAACGAGCGCAAAGAGCTTTGGAAATAAGCGCGTCGTCGTCGGAGGGATCGAGCATGACGATTGCCGTACACGAGGATTTACGGCTGTTCGAGATTCAAACCGCCCGAACGTCCTACGTCTTCGGGTTGAACGAACGAGGCATCTTGCATCAATTGCACTGGGGAGAGCGGATCGTCGGGCGCGAAAGCGCCCTTCGGCTCCGCAGCGTCCACCACAGCTCGTTCGACGCCGAGGTGGAGCGCGAGTACGAGGAGTACAGCTTCTGGGCGGCGTCGGGTACGTCGAGCCCGGCCTTAAGGTTCGCTTCGCCGATGGCGTGCGCGATCTGTCGATGCGGCTCGAGCGTTGGCGGGTCGATGCGGATGACGCCTCGGAAGGCGAGCGCTTGGTCGTCACGATGAAGGATGCGCGTTACCCGCTGACGGTGCATCTCCATTATCGGACGTTCCCCGCGCTCGACCTGATCGAGCGGTACGCCGAAGCCGTGAACGAGGGCGCCGACGACATCGTGCTGGAGTCGTTCCAATCGGCCGCCTGGTCGGTTCCCGTGCGTCCCCGCTATCGGATGACGCATGTGACCGGCCGCTGGGCCGGCGAGTTCCAGCTTCGGGAGACGATGCTGTCGGAGGGCAAGAAGACGATCGAATCGCGCAGGGGCTTCACCGGTCCTCATGCGAATCCGTGGTTCGCGATCGACGGCGGCGACGCGACGGAGCGGTCGGGCGACGTCTGGTTCGGCGCGCTCGGCTGGAGCGGGAACTGGAGCATCGTCGCGGAGAAGTCGAGCTTCGGCCACGTCCGGGTGACGGGCGGCATGAACGGCTTCGACAGCGAATGGCGGCTCGGTCCCGGGGAGACGTTCCGGACGCCGGCGTTCGTCGGCGGCTTCACCGGCGCGGGCTTCGGCGGCATGAGCCGTACGCTGCATCGGTACCAGCGAGAGCACGTACTGCCGTCCCGGGCGCTTCGCAAGGTGCTGTACAACTCCTGGGAGGCGACGACGTTCGACGTAACGGCGGCGGGGCAGATCGAGCTGGCTCGGAAAGCCGCGAGCCTGGGCGTCGAACGATTCGTCGTCGACGACGGCTGGTTCGGAGAGAGGCATAGCGACCGAGCGGGGCTCGGCGACTGGACGGTCAATCCGGAGAAGTTCCCGAACGGGCTCGGGGCGTTGATCGAAGAGGTGCATCGCCTCGGCATGGATTTCGGCATCTGGGTCGAGCCCGAGTCGGTCAATCCCGACAGCGAGCTGTACCGGAACCATCCCGATTGGGTGTACGGCTTCCCGACGCGGGAAGGCACGCAGCTGCGCAATCAGCTGCTGCTGAACCTGTCGCTGCCGGAAGTGCGGGCCTATATTTTGGAGTTCATGACGAGGCTGCTGAGCGAGCATCCGATCGCCTTCGTCAAGTGGGACATGAATCGGACGATCACCGAACCGGGCCTCGGCGCCGGGCTTCCGCCGGAGCGGCAGAAGGAAATCTGGATCCGGCACGTCCAGGCGATCTACGACATCTGGGCGGAGCTGCGGGCGCGGTTCCCGCGCGTCGAGTTCGAGACGTGCGCCGGCGGCGGCGGCCGCATCGATCTCGGCATGCTGCGCTTCGCCGATCAGGCGTGGCCCAGCGACAATACGGACGCGTTCGACCGGCTCGCGATCCAAGAGGGCTTCACGTACGTATACAGCCCGCGCGTCATGATGTGTTGGGTGACCGATTCGCCCAACGGGCTGAACGGGCGCCGGCTTCCGCTGTCCTTCCGGTTCCGCAGCGCGATGACGGGCTCCCTCGGCGTCGGCGGCAACCTGAAGGAATGGTCCGACGCGGAGCTGGAAGAGGCGGCGAAGCATATCGCCTTGTATAAGGACATTCGACCGCTCGTGCAAGAGGGCATGCAGTACCGTCTATCGACGCAACGCGATTCCGCGCTCGCCGCGGTGCAATACGTGAACGAGGAGCGGACGGAGAGCGTCGCGTTCGCGTTCCTGCACGCCCAGCGATTCGCCGGACGGCTGCCCGCCCTGCGGCTGCAGGGACTGGACGAGGACAAGCGTTACGAGATTACCGGAATCGGGGAGCACGTCGCGACGGCGCATGGCAGCACCTTGATGCATGCGGGAGTTCCTTTGCCGATGCGCGGCGATTACGACAGTCTCTTGATTCGAATCAGAGCACTGGAGGCGTAACATGCTGAACAATCGATGGTTTCGCACCCTTGCGGTCTTGTTGATCCTCGGGATGGGAGTGACGATGATGCTTGAGACGCGGCCGACCGCGACCGCGAATGCGGCTGCGAACGAGGCAGGCGTCAAGCCGAGCCTAACACCGGTGTCGGTCGAAGAGAAGGACGGCGTCGTAACGGCGACGAACGGCTCGTATACGGTCGCCTACGATCTCGCGACGGGCCTCGGGAGCGTCGCTTGGAACGGTCAGCTCGCGATCCGGGATTTCCACTCGAACTACAAGCTCGCCGGGACGCAGGCGCGGTTCCGGTCCTCCGACCCGGCGGCGCGTACGGCCGCATGGGAGGGCATCGAGACGAACGGATACGGCAGCGACGGCGTCCGGCTTACGATCTCGAGCGCGCTCGAAGCCGGTCCGACGATCCGCTTGTCGCTGGAGCTGTACCCGAACCGAGCGTATTTCTTGACCGACCTGACGGTGGAGAGCCCGGACGCTTTGGACATCGAAATTCTCGAGCCGATCGCGGCGCCGTTCCTCGACATCGAGGCGGGGACGGACCGCCGCATCTTCACGACGCCGTACAGCAACAACTTCGACTTCGGCGTCGCGCCCGTCCACGACTTCGGCCACAGCCAGAACGGCGCGGACCGGTTCGAGGGCGAGCAGCTGCGTTGGGAGCCGTTCAACGGCGTCAGCCACTGGGTGGCGGCGGTGTTCGACAACGCCGGAAGGCAAGGGCTCGTGGCCGGCGCGGCGACGGCGGTCAACTGGAAGAGCGCGCAGAAGCTCGGCCAGGCGGCGGCTCCGAACGGCCCGTTGACCGAGTTTAGCGTCTATAACTGGGGAGGCTCGCAGCGAGGAACGGCCGTGGCGTCCGACAAATTTTTCTTCGGATACTATGCGGATTACCAAGCCGGCCTCGAGGAATACGGCAACGTGTATAACATCGGCGAGCCGCGCATGGCGTGGGAAGGCGATGTGCCCATAGGCTTCAACACGTACTACTCTCACTACGGCTACGCGTCCGCGGAAGCGATGTACCCGCTCGTCGACTACATGGCGGAGCATCTGCAGCCGCTCGGTTACGAATATTTCAACCTCGACGGCGGCTTTACCCCGGAGGCGGGACTGCCGTTCGACGACGGCATGAAGAAGTTCGCGGATTATGTGCATGCTAAAGGGCTGAAGGTCGGCGGGTATCAGACGCCGTTCACGATCTACAACGAATGGCTGGATCTGCCGATCCCCGGCACGCCGTATACGCATCGGGACATCTGCCTGCGCGACGAGAACGGCGAGCTGATTCGCACGTACCTCGGCACGTACGCGATGGACGTGACGCATCCGGGGGCGCAGGCCGCGCTTCGGAGCGCGATACAGAAATATATCGACTGGGGCTTCGACTACTTGAAGCTCGACTTCATCGACATGGGCATGTACGACGGAGCGCGCTTCGACCCGTCGATGAACGGGATGCAGGCGTATCGGCTCGGCATGGGCATCATTCGCGAGACGGTGCTCGCGGCCGACCGCCCGATCTACATCAACGAGTCGATCGCGCCGCTGCTGCCCGCCGCCTTCGCGCACGGCCGCCGCGCGGCGTGCGATACGACGATCGGCGTAGACGGCTACTCCGGCCTCGAGCGGCAGGCGTTCAACAGCGCGGCGTCGTGGTGGACGAACGGCACGCTGTACGAATATAACGATGCGGACATGATTCTTCCGGAAAATTTCGCGCAAGGGTTCTGGTATAAGTTCAGCCAGAAGGAAGGCAAGCTGCTCGGGACGACCGTCGCCCTCGGCGGCGGGCATTGGCTCGCCGGCGACAACTTCCCGTTCCTCGCCGAAGATCGCATGCGCTTGCTGGAAAACGAGGAGCTGCTGAAGCTGGTCGCGACCGGCAAGGCGGCGAAGCCGCTCGACCTGCCGAACGTGTACCACAAGGGCGAGCGTTCGCCTTCGGTCATTCATTACCTGGACGATCGCGGCGATGCGATCGTCGGATTATCGAACTGGAGCGCGGCGGAGGAGCTGGAGCTGAGCGTAGCGTTGGGCGACTTGGGCCTCGACCCGAACGGCAACTACGCCCTGACGGAGCTGTACAGCGGGCGCAAGCTCGGCAAGGCGAAAGGCGAGTTCCGCTATACGCTTCCGCCGAAGGGCGCTGCGATCGTAAAAGTGGAGCGCGGCGGCGGGCAGGGGCATAAGGACGATACGCCGCCGGCGAACCTCGCGCTCGGGAAGCCGGCGACCGCGTCTTCGACTTGGAGCGGCGCCGGGTACGAAGCGTCCAAGCTGACGGACGGCGATTGGCGGACGCGATGGAGCGCGGCCGACGGGGCGAAGGACGATCAATGGGTCGAGGTCGACTTCGGCGCGGAGACGGCGGTGAACCGGGTCGTCGTCAAGGAGCATAAGGGCGATTACTTTCAGACCGCGAACTGGGCGCTGCAGTACTGGGATGCCGAGCGGCAGCAATTCGTCGACTTGACGAAAGGGTTCACGTTAGGCGACGACAAGGTCATCGACTTCGATGCCGTGCGGACGACGAAGCTGCGTCTCTCCCTGAGGAGCAATTATATCCTCCCTTCGATCGAAGAGGTTGAAGCCTATTACATCGAAGGAAACGGCGGTCCGACGCTTGTGCAGGACAACAGTAACGCGCCGTACGCTAGCTACTCCGACATTCGCGCGCAGGTGCAGCGGATGCAGGTGTTTACGCTCAAGCACAGCGATCTGCCGAAGCTGGACGTGTACATTTATGAGAGCTACGTCAATGCCGTTCCGGCGGACGCGTACTTTTTCGACATCGTGACCTTGGACGCGAACGACGAGCCGCTGGATACGTTGTTCACCGCTTCGCTGCCGGCGTATAACATTCCGGGGACGGTCAGTCCGTATTCGATCTATCCCAGATTGAAAAATCTAGATACGAACCTTCGATACGGGCTCGTCCTGAAGTCTCCGAAGTCGGCGGATACCGGGTCCACGGACAACCAATACGGCTTCGCGTACAATGACGACGACTCTTATGCGGACGGTTACGAGCGGCTGTCGTCGGACGGCGGAAACACTTGGATCACCGAAAACGGCGGCCGGCGCGACCTGGTGTTCAGCCTGTATTCGGAACAATAATACGACTTTAGAGAAGACCGAATCCTCAGGCGGAGGATGCGGTCTTTTCCGTCGAAAAAGTAAAAGAAGTTGCCCCCAAAGACAAACCTTCGGCCTACGAAACCGCCCGCCGACCCCGATATAATAGGAAGCAAGCGAAAGACGCGTGGGAGGAGACGCCATGGAACTGTATCCGGTAGCCGCGGTAGAAAACATACCGGAAGGGACGTCGAAGATCGTAGAAGTGAAGGGGCGCTCCATCGGCGTCTACAACGTCGGCGGAACGTATTACGCGATCCAGAACTATTGTCCGCATCAGGGGGCGGAGCTGTGCGCCGGACCCGTATGCGGCACGACGCTCGAATCGCAAGTGTACGAGTTTACTTACGGCCGCGACCGCGAGATCGTCCGCTGCCCGTGGCACGGATGGGAGTTCGATCTGAAGACGGGGAAGTCGCTGTTCAGCGACCGCGTCCGCGTCCGGAGCTACGCCGTGGAAGTGTCGAACGGGCAAGTGCGCATCGCGCTAGGAACGTAAGAGAAGAGGAGGACGCAGCCATGACGCAAGAGAAGGACATTCGGGGCATCGTCGACTGCGATGTGCATAACGGCTTTCGCAGCGGCGACGATTTGTTCCCGTATTTGGACGAGACCTGGAAGAGCCAAGCGGGCCTCAGGGGCGGCGGTCTGCCCTATAGACGAATGGGGGAGATCGGCGCGTTGTAACGATAGGAGGGGCCGTCCGGAGGGGACTTGCCCCTTCTTATTTTTTCAAACCGTTCCGTTCGCCGGAGGTGTATAATGGAAGGGAATTGCAAGGAAACGGAGGGAATTGACATTATGTTTCGCCACACGTCGAAGCCGTCGGTCGATTACGCCGCCCCGAGGCAAGGATCGACTCGGCGCGACGCCGGTCCGGCGGCCGATCGCCGCCTCCTGCAGATGCAGTCGCTCGTCGGGAATCAAGCGATGGTGCGGATGCTGCAGGCGCGCGGCGGCGCGAACCCGATCCAGCGCAAGTCGAGCCGAGACGTCGTGCAGCTCACCGCGAAGGAAGGGCAGCCGACGACCCCGAAGTGGGAAAATAACGCGAACGGATCGATGGCGGGCGCGCCGGAAATTCAAAACAAGAAAAACCATCCCGGCGTACTCAAAGGCGGTCAGCCGTCCGTGAAGCCCGAGGGCTGGAACCATGTGTTGTCCAATGCCGGGAAGGTGAAGGGGGCTTGGGTTCGTTTCCACCTGATCAACGAAAACGTAGGCGGCCCCGGCAACAACGTCAATAACCTCGTTCCGACGACGCATGCGATCAATACCGGCTCGACGTGGAGCGGGTACGAGACGGATTTGAAGTCGCATTACGAAAATAACGAATGGATCTGGACGAAAACCAACGTGACCTACGACGCCAGCTATCCGAGCGGATTCCCGAAGAAGATTCAGGGGATCTCGCAATATTACGACACGGGGAAGCAAGCCTGGGTACCGACGGCCAAGAGCGGCACCTCGCTCGATCTGACCCCGCCGCAGTTCGCCGGAGGCATCAAGACGAGGACGCTGGACGAAATGACGGCGTCGACGTGGGCGCTGCTGCTCGGCATGGGCGAAGGCACGAAGCTTGTCCATTTCTTAAATCATCTGAGCAGCAGCGCCTCGAGCATCGACGACTTCAACGAAGCTTTGTATGAAGAAAACGCGCCGGACCTCGACGATTCGGCGTTGAAGAGCATTAACGCCGCGATCAAGGGCAGTCATCCCCTCGTTCATATCGCGGTCGATTACGCATAAGCTTCGTGAGACGAAGTTGCATTTCGGGCGGGCCTTCCGGCGACGGGGGCCTATTTTTTTGCTCGCGGCGCCGGGCAGGGCGGTGCGAGGCTTCGCTGACGTTCGTATAGGAAGGACCTGCGTCATCCAGGATTCGGCAGAAGGAAAACAAGGGAAATCGGTTAATGTCGTCGAATATTTACCTAATTATTCAGATTCGTGGAAGAGCAGGGAACCGAAGGAGGATGTGCCGAGTGACGAGGGAGACGACGCTGGAGTGCCGGTGGGAGTACGGCCGGACGGTCAACTTCGCGATGCAGCAAAATCATGTGCCCGTCGTACGAAAACTGTGGCTGCGCAACGGCGGGGACGCCGACCTGGAGGACGTGACGGTGTCGATCGCTTCCGCGCCGGCCTTCGCGTCGCCTTGGAGCAAGACGTTGGATGTCGTTCCGGCGGGGGCGACGGTGGACGTCGGCGTCGTCGACCTGCGCCTGTCGCCGACGGCGTTGGCGGAGCTGACGGAGCGCGTGGCCGGCAGCTTGGAGATTACGGTGACGAAGCCTGCGTCTTTGGAGGCCGGCGCGGATGCGCAAGCGGGCCGGGAGACGTTGTTCGCCGCGTCGGCGCCGGTCGACGTGCTCGCTTTCGACGAATGGAGCGGTCTCGCGGCGTTGCCGGAGATGATCGCGGCCTTCGTCGCGCCGAACCATCCGGAGATCGCGCGAATCGTCCGTTCCGCCGCCGATATTTTGACGATGTGGGACGGCCGGGCGTCCTTCACCGCGTATCAGTCGAAGGACCAGAACCAAGTCCGCCGTCAAGTCGCGGCGATCTACGCGGCGCTGCAGAACGAGCAGGTAACGTACGCGGTGGCGCCGGCGAGCTTCGAGCCGATCGGGCAGCGCGTTCGTCTGCCGGATACGCTGTTCGGGCGGAAGATGGGCAACTGCCTGGATATGACGGTCGCCTTCGCCGCATGTCTCGAAGCCGTCGGCTTGCATCCGCTCATCGTCTTTACGAAGGGGCATGCGTTCGTCGGTGCGTGGCTCGTGGAAGAGACGTTCGCGGAGTGCGTACAGGACGACCTGTCGCTGCTGACGAAGCGGCTGGCCCCGGGCATCCACGAGGTGTGCCTGATCGAGTCCACCGCGGCGACGGCCGGAGGCGGGGAGTCGGTCTCCTTCGAGGACGCGGCCCGGCTCGCGGAGCGACATCTCGCGGATCCGGAGAGCTTCTTCGCCTTCGTCGACGTGAAACGGACAAGGGCGAGCTCGATTCGACCGCTGCCGCTGCGCGTTCCGACGCCGAACGGCTGGGAGATTCGGGGCGACGACGAGGGCTCGGCCGGAGCCGCGGCTTCGGCTTTGCGGGGGGCCGTGCCGGAGGCGCTCGAGGTGTTGGACCGTCCGCAGGAGGTTACCCCGCTGCCGATGACGAAGCAGCGCGAATGGGAGCGGAGGCTGCTCGATTTGAGCTTGCGCAACACGCTGCTCAACTTCCGGGCGACGCGCTCGAGCATTCCGGTCATGAGCACGCAGTTAGGCGATCTCGAGGACGCGCTCGCCGGCAACGACGAATTCCAGCTGCTGCCGATGCCCGGCGATTGGAGCGACACGCCGCGCGACGCGGAGCTGTACCGCCGCATCGCGAGCGATCACCCGGTCGCGGCGCTCATTAAGCAGGAGTTTCTGCTGAAGTGGCTGCGGGCGGACCTGACGGAGCGGGAGCTGAACGACCGGGTCGTTCACCTCTATCGGCAATCCCGGGCGGCGATGGAGGAGAACGGCGCGAATACGCTGTACCTCGCGCTCGGGCTGCTGCAGTGGTACGAGACGGAGGCGAGCCAGAAGCCGCGGTACGCGCCGCTCGTGCTGCTGCCGGTCGAGCTGGTGCGGAAGACGTCGCGCAGCGGCATCGTGCTGCGGGCGCGGGACGAGGAGCCGCAGTTCAACATTACGCTGCTCGAGATGCTGCGGCAGGACTTCGGCATCGCGATCGGCGGCTTCGAGACGCTGCCCAAGGACGACAACGGCGTCGACCTGAAGCGCATCTTCGCGACGGTACGCCAAGCGGTCATGACGCTGCCGAGGTGGGACGTCATGGAGGCGGCGTACGTCGGGCTGTTTTCGTTCAGCCAATTCGTCATGTGGAACGACATCCATTCGCGGGCCGAAGACCTCGCCAAAAACAAAGTCGTCGCGAGCCTCGTGGCGGGCTCGATGACGTGGACGCAGCCGGACGCCTTCCCGGAGGCGTCGACGCTCGACGAGACGTTCCATCCGAAGGAGCTGCTCGTCCCGATCAGCGCGGACTCCTCGCAGCTGGCGGCGATCGCCGCGGCCGGCGCGGGGAACAGCTTTGTGTTGCACGGGCCTCCGGGTACGGGCAAGTCGCAGACGATCACGAACTTGATCGCGAACGCGCTGGCGAACGGCAAGACGGTGTTGTTCGTCGCGGAGAAGATGGCGGCGCTCACGGTCGTGCAGCGGCGGCTGGCCGCAATCGGGCTCGACCCGTTCAGCCTCGAGCTGCATTCGAACAAGAGCAAGAAGAAGGCGGTGCTCGAGCAGCTGCGGCTCGCGCTCGAAGCGGGCGGGGCGCGTTCCGCGGAAGCGTGGGCGAAGCAGGCGGATCGACTCGCCGAGGCGCGCCGCGCCTTGAACGGGTACGTCGAGGCGCTGCATCGGAAGCGTTCGTTCGGGCTGTCGCTGTACGAGGCGCTCGCGCGGTACGAGTCGGTGCGCGCGGCGCCGGACGTCGTCGGCTTCGCACCCGAGGACGTTGCCGGACTCGCGGACGACGAGCGCATGAGTCGGGAGGACGCGGCGAAGGCGCTTCGCGCGGCGGCGGAAGGCTGCGGCCATCCGCACCGGCATCCTTGGCGGGAGGCGACCTGTACGGAGTACACGCCGACGCTCCGCTCCTCGATCGCATCGACGTCCGCCGAGCTCGAGCGGCAGCTGGCGGCATGCTCGAGCGCGTTGGAGGAGCTGCGGGGCGTCTTGCCGATCGCATTCGCCGACGAACGGGCGTCCAAGCTGGACGCGCTCGCGAAGCTGTGCGAGTGGCTCCTGTCGGCGCCAGGTTCGCGCGTCGACGCGCTGCTTCGCGAGGAGCGCATCGACGACGCGGCGGCGAAGCTGAAGACGGTCGCCGGTCATGGGGCCGCGAAGGATGCGCTGCGCGCGGAGCTCGAGGCTTGGTTCGCGCCGGCGGCGCTGACGTTCGACGCGGCCGGCGCGCTGGCGGCTTGGCGGCAGGCGAACCTGCAGTGGCTGCTGCCGCGCTGGCTGGGGCAGCGCCGCATCCTCGGTTTGCTGCGTTCGATGGCGGCGCCGGGTCGCCGGCTCGAGAAGGCGTCGGTCGAGGAACGGTTAGCGGATCTCGTTCGCTATCAGGAGGAGCAGCGCGCCGTGCAGGCGGCTTCGCCATTCGCCGCACCGATCGTCGGAGAAGCGGCATGGGCCGGCGGCGAGGCCGATTGGCGGCAGCTGGAGCGCCTCGCCGCTTGGGCGGAGCAGGCGCCGCAGCTGACGGCTTCGGTCGCGGCCGATCGGGAAGCGCAGCGGAAGCTGCTGTCGGCCGTCGCGGAACGGTTCGAATCGGGGAGCGAGACGTTCCTAGAACGGTACGGCCCGATGCTGCGCGGCTTCGCGGAGGCGTGGCGCCGCATGGAAGAGACGGAACGGGAGCTCGCGGCGAAGCTCGGCGTCGACGATGCGGCGCGGCAAGGGGACAGCTGGTTCCAGACGCTGCGAGAGCGGCTCGGGCGCTGGCAGTCGAACTTGGACGGCCTGCGGGATTGGTGCGCGTGGCGGCGCCTTCGCGAGAAGGCGCTGTCCGTCGGCTTGGCGCCGCTCGTCGACGCGTACGAGAGCGGCCGCGTGACGCACGAGCAGGCGGTGTCGGCGTTCGAGCGCGGGCTGTACCGCGCCTGGGCGGAAGCGGTCGTCACGTCGGAGGAGACGCTTCGCACGTTCTCGAGCCGACTGTTCGAGGAGACGATCGCCGCGTTCCGGGAGACGACCGGGCGGTACGAGGAGCTGACGAGGCAAGAGATCGTCGCGCGATTGTCGGCGAAGGTGCCGAACGCCGGCGGTCAGGCCGCCGTGCAGAGCTCGGAGCTCGGCATTCTGGAGCGCGCGATTCGCAGCGGCGGGCGCGGCGTCTCGATCCGGCGGCTGTTCGAACAAATTCCGAACGTACTGCGCCGGCTCTGCCCCTGCATGCTGATGAGCCCGATCTCCGTAGCGCAGTACGTCGATCCGTCGCTGCCGCCGTTCGACATCGTCGTCTTCGACGAAGCGTCCCAGATGCCGACGAGCGAGGCGGTCGGCGCGATGGCGCGCGGTCGCGACGTCATCGTCGTCGGCGACCCGAAGCAGCTGCCGCCGACGAGCTTCTTCTCCTCGGGGCCTTCCGCGGACGGAGACGACGACGGGAGCGTCTTGAAGGAAGACATGGAGAGCGTGTTGGACGACTGCCTCGCGCTCCGCATGCCGCAAGGCCATCTCCTGTGGCATTACCGGAGCCGGCACGAGAGCTTGATCGCCTTCAGCAACATGCAATATTACGAGAACAAGTTATTCACGTTCCCGTCTCCGAACGAGCGGGTGTCGAGCGTGCGGTGGATTCCCGTGGACGGCGTCTACGACCGCGGCCGCACGAAGCAGAATCGCGCGGAAGCCGAAGCCGTCGTCGCCGAAGTGCTGCGCCGGTTGAAGGATCCGGAGTCGTCGTCGCGCAGCATCGGGGTCGTCACGTTCAGCTCCGTACAGCAAAGCTTAATCGAGGATTTGTTGGACGAGGCGTTCCGCGCCAACCCGGACGCGGAATCGGCGGCCATGGAGGCCGCGGAACCGATTTTCGTGAAAAACTTGGAAAATGTGCAGGGCGACGAACGCGACGTCATCCTGTTCTCGATCGGATACGGCCCGGACGCGAGCGGGAAGGTCACGTTGAACTTCGGGCCGCTGAACCGGGACGGAGGCTGGCGCCGCCTGAACGTCGCGGTATCCCGCGCTCGCCGCGAGATGCTCGTGTTTTCGACGCTGCGCCCGGATCAGCTGGACGTGTCCCGCACCGCCGCGACCGGGGTGGCAGGCCTTAAGGCGTTCCTCGAATACGCGGCGCAGGGTCGATCGGCGCTTGCGCTCCGCACCGAAACCGCGGCGATGTCGAAGAGCCGCGGCGTGGAAAAGTATATCGCGGAAGCGTTGCGCGCGCGCGGGTACGACGTCGAGGAGCGCGTCGGCTGCTCCGGGTACCGCATCGACGCGGCGGTCGTCCACCCGGGGCGTCCGGGCTCGTTCGCGCTCGGCATCGTGTGCGACGGAGCGACATATCGGACCGCCGCTACCGCTCGGGATCGCGATCTGCTGCGCATGGACGTCCTGACCCAGCTCGGCTGGAAGCTGCACCACGTATGGTCGCTGGAGTGGTGGGAGAACCCGGAGCGGGAGCTCGAGCGGATCGTCGCGGCGATCGAGGGAGCCCTAGCGGCGCCTGCGGCGCTCCCGCCCGAGCCCGCACCCGCGCCTGCACCGCCGCCGACGGAGACGACGTCGGCGCAGGCCGGGGCGCCGCTCGACGCCCCTCCGTCGAAGGCGGAAGGGGTCGCCCCCGCGACCGCGGCGGCGCTTGCGTCGGTCGCGGAGTACGCGCCTTGCGCGCTCGAGTCGGTGTCGCTGCCGACGGAGGAGTTCTACTCGCCGAGCCGCGATCGGTTGATTCAGGATCAGCTCCGCCAAGTCGTCGACGCGGAAGGCCCGATCTGCCGGGCGCTATTGAATAAGAGAGTGCTGCAGGCTTGGGGCATCGCCCGCGCCGGCGCGAGAATCGACCGCCGGCTCGACGAGCTGCTCGCCGGCCTGCGTCTCGTCCGCACCGAGCGGAACGGCACGGCGTATTATTGGCCGGCGGGCGCCGTGCCGTCGACGTACGATACGTACCGTACGAGCAGCCAAGAGACGAATCGGCGAAGCGCCGACGAGCTGCCTCCGGAGGAGGCGGCCGCCGCGATGAAGGCGTTGCTCGCCGCGCATATCAGCCTGCAACGGGACGATCTGCTGCGGGAGACGGCGCGGGCGTTCGGCTACCAGCGGACCGGCGCAGCCTTGGATAAGGCGATGCAGGCGGGCCTCGAGCTTGCGCTCGAGCGGGGACTCGTATCCATCGACGATCAAGACCGCGTGATCGGCGGCGCATAACCGCCTCCGGTACGTCCCGAGGCTGTTCCGCAAGGTTAACCGGGGCATCGCCAAGGGATTCCGCAGCGGAGCGGAGGAATGGTTTGATGTTCGAAACGGAGCTTTCGAACACTGAAACTATCGGAGGCAGAGGGAGCGATACGGGATGGCATACGAATTGAAGACGAAGGAAACCGAGAACAGCGTCATCGAGTTCATCGAGCAGGTCGACCGACCGAAGAAGCGGGAAGACGCCTACCGGCTCTTGGACCTCTTCACGGAGACGACCGGATTTCCAGCGAAAATGTGGGGACCGAGCATGATCGGGTTCGGCTCCTACCATTACAAGTACGCCTCGGGCCACGAGGGCGACGCGCCGCTCGTCGGCTTCTCTCCGCGGAAAGCGAAGATCAGTCTGTACTTCGCTCCGGGCGACGAGGAAGCGAGAGGGGCGCTGCTGCAGCAATTCGGCAAGCATACGGCCGGGAAGGGCTGCGTCTACATTAACAAGATGGACGACATCGACGTCGAGGTCATGAAACAGCTGATCGTTCGTTCCGTCGAATTCCTTCAAGAAACCTACCCGCATTCGTAAGCGCAC
The DNA here is from genome assembly GCF_031177825.1 of Paenibacillus sp. Taxonomy (GTDB): domain Bacteria; phylum Bacillota; class Bacilli; order Paenibacillales; family YIM-B00363; genus Paenibacillus_AE. Next base: position 256,030 of record NZ_JAPSKE010000006.1, read on the forward strand.
GAAAAAATCGGAGACCCGCTACGGGGTCTCCGATTTTTTGTCTTTCAGAAAGTCTACGACTTTGGCGACATTGGGCTCGGATACGGGGGCGCTTATGCCGGGGGCATCGTCGAAATGGACGACGCGGCGTTCCGCGTCGTACCGGCTTATCTTCTCCAACTGTACAAGGAAGGAGCGGTCGAGCTTGGCAAATCCCAAACTTTCGATGACGCGCTGCACATGCTCGAACGTGGTCGGGAAAATATACTCCCCGTCGCGAGTGTGAACGGTAATCACCTTCTGGAACGTCGTAATATATAGAATCTGATCTTCACTCAATTCGCAGACGGTTCCGTCTCGACGAAGCACCCTCATCATGTCCCATCCCCAATGTACTTACTCCTTGCTCAATTCCTTCGGTACTTCCGGGCTGAAGACAAATAATTTGAAGCCTTTAACAAACCAGCGCGCACTTCTGTCAAGCCCTGCTGCTGCGAGTCTTGCCACTTGCTTCTTCATTCCCACTCACCTCCTTCGGTACGGGATCAACGACAAACACTGTATAAAGAAACATAGGGTAATAACCCAGGATGCAACAAAGAAGTTCGACGCAATCATCCCGACGGAAATCCACTTCATGTATGGAAAAAGTCGGTTCCCCGCAATAGGGTCGAAGGAAGCGTTCGGTGCAAATCCAATCGCCAACAAGATGGATACGGAAAGTAAAATATATTGGATCCACACATCGGGCGAAGGGATGAAAAGAACTGTCCCAAAAATTCCTACTGAAATAAGGAAGCAGCCCGACATCGTTTTGAAGTGAAAGCCGCCGCTGAAGGCGCGGAGCAAAGAAAATGAGAGAAGCGCGATGACAGACTCTATCGGTTTTCCCGCAAAAAGTCCGATCAAGAGGGTAACGACGACAATCGCGAAGCCATTCATATAGATTTTCAACGCATACGTTAATACTTCCTTACTTATTGGAAAGCTCTTCGATGTCGTATTCCGGTCGATCCATCCCGCAATCCGGTTCGCCGTCGTTTCAATCATAATTCCGATCGCTCCTATATGCGGCATATAAGCAAAATAGTAACAAAAGACCGGTAACGAGCGGCGTTATCGAGAAGATCGGGTTGTATTGAAGTAAAAAGTAAGCTGCGGGAACGGAGCAAAACGTAATAAAGTATAAGATGAGGAGCGCGATTTGGTACGATCTCAGTCTTACCGGAACAAATGAACTGTGCGGGATGAAGGAGAATCCAATTCTCCTTCTATGCAGCAGCCATCCTGTTAACATGACTACCGCCGCCGATAATACTTGGATGGCGAATAGGGAAAACTCCGAGGGTTCGACGTCGGCAGGCGAAACAATCGCAGTTGTCACAAGATAATATATTGGGATTTGAATGAATACAAAAGCAATATAACTAGTGCAAGCTACGAGAATCGAAAAATAAAAGGGAATCTGGAACAATAACCACAAAAAGCCGATCACTAGTAAGATTTGGACGGCAATGTCGACGTAAGTTAACTCGAAGGTAATTCGCAGGGTGTAAGAAGTATACGAGCCGATCAATGCCGCGAAGGAGATGGACGGAAGATGTAAATCCAATTTAAAGAGGCGAAACATAAAGTAATAAAGAGCAGCGGTTTCTAAAAAAGAAAAAATCATAAAGAGTGTGAATTCCATAGTGGAAGCGTCTCCTCGCGGAAGATTCCGGGTCGAATGCTTATCGCCCTAAATCGTTCCTGCTCTTAATGAAAATATACCCTATGATTTGGAAGGGAACAAGCTATTTTTAGCAGGATTTGCTATTTTCATAGATCGATGGGAACAGTGTTATAATGATGGAATGGAAAACGAGAGCCAAGGAGGCGAACGCCCATGTCGTTGAAGGCGTTGGACGAACGCATGCAAGAGGGGTACAAGCTGTCGATGGATGGCGATACGCTGGCAGCTTGCGACGTATGGATGCAGGTTTGGGAAGGGATCGAACGGGAGATGGACGCGCGCGAGATTGCGACCGTGGACCGATTCGACCCCATATTCGACGGGGAGCAGTCCATCGAAAACTGGGCGCCGCGGTTCGAGATGGAACTGCATAACGCCATCCTCGACGATCGCGGGTACGCCCGAATGTGCGTCGATTTTTGCAGCGCGTATTTGGCGAGAATGGCGAATCCGAACGATCCGGAAGGTTTGCATATGCGCCGGGCGATCGCCGAAGCGCAATTCAAGCTTGGCGACTACCGGGAAGGCGAGGCGATCTTCCGGACGTTGACGGAGGAGCATCCGACCTGGGCGTGGGGGTGGATCGGCTGGGCGGAGCAGTACGGGAGCTTTGGGGAACAGGAAGTCCAAGACGCGGCCCGCGGCATCGACGTGCTGTTGCGTGCGCTCGCCGTCGAAGGGCTGGAGGAACGTACCGCTGCGATGGAACGGCTGCAGGATCTTTATCTCGAAGCCGGCCTGACGAAGGAGGCGGAAGCCGTCGGGAACGCGATGCGGCGGCTGCAAGGGGCTTCCGCTCCAGCGGCCGCCAAGACAGGGCGTAACGATCCTTGCCCCTGCGGCAGCGGGAAGAAATATAAGAAGTGCTGCGGCGCATAACGTGGCAGCTCCTTGTCCTTGACTTCCCTTCGCTCAGCTGACGTTTCGTACGAAGATTGGGCAGAATGGATAATCGAAGGAGGGGATCATCGCATGAAGCATCGCAAATTTGGAATGTTGTCGGCCGCCGGCTTATTGTTAACGGTCGTAGCGTGTGCGGAGAACGAGGCGTCGCCGATAGAGAATGCCCCGATCCCGCTGTCTTTCCAGACAATCGAATCGTCCGATATCGGCCTGCCCGCGCCGCGTCCAGGGGAATGGGAGGAGACGATTCTGGAGCGACCGATCGAGGGAGGCACGGCGTACGTGTACGCAATCGCGGACGATTCCGAGCATCTGTACGGCGCGATCGCCTTCGACGGCGAGGAGCGAGCCCGCGGCGTCGGTCCGGTGGGCGGACCGCAGCCCGCATACGACGACGAGCTGCTGTCGATCGCGGAAATTTCGTTAGCCGGGAAGCGCGTCATCCGGTTTAAGGGCGTCTACGGCGCGAACGCGCCCGTGGCGGTGTACGCGGACGCGGATTCGGCCGGAGGCGACGTCGTACTGCTTCGCGTGGACACGGGGAACGCTTCGGAGGTCGACCTTGACGGGGACGGCGCGGAAGAGGTGGTGTCCGCGCACGGCCTGCCGTCGCAAGCCTACGTATACCGTTGGGACGGCGAGCGGTTCGAGTTCGCCGACGTGAACGAGGCGTTGGACGCGGATTCGGTTCGGTACGTCCCGGATGCAGACGTCTTCGAGGCGTACTCGTCGTCGACGGAGACGACGACGGATTACCGGTATGCGCCGCAAGGACTGATTCGCGCCGAGGCCGAAAAAAACCGATGACTTGCGCGCGCCGAATCGTTACAATATAGAGATATATCCATCCGGGGAGTATGATCTTTCATGAATATAACACTGCTGAAGTGTCACGGCTCGGGCAACGACTTCGTCCTGATCGACGAAATCTCGAACGATTACGACATCGACGAGGCGCTGCGCGTCAAGCTGGTGACGGAACTAAGCGACCGCGGGAAGCTGATCGGCTCCGACGGCCTCCTCTTCGTCCAACGAAGCGAGCATGCGGACGCGCGGATGCGCTTCTTCAATACGGACGGTTCCGAAGCCGAGATGTGCGGCAACGGCGTCCGCTGCGTCGGCCGCTACGTATGCGAGTTGTTCGGGAAGGACGAGGTCGTCATCGAGACGATGAAGCGGGACATCCCGATTCGCCGCGTCGCCGACCTGTTCCCGAACGTGCCTACGTTCGACGTGACGATCGGCGAGCCGAGCCTCGCGATCGCGTCGCTGCCGATGATTTCGAGCGTGGATCCTCACATCGATCAGCCGATCGAAGAGCTGTCGCCGACGCTGCGGTTCACGGCGGCGAGCATCCCGAACCCGCACGCGATCGCGGTGGTCGATACGTTCGAGCCGGAGCTTCTCGACATCGCGGAGCGAGCGAACCGGGAGAGAACCGTATTCCCCCGCGGCGTCAACATGAGCTTCCTGAAGGTGTTGGAGCGGAATTCGGTGTTCGTGCTGACGTACGAGCGCGGCGTCGGGATCACCAACTCGTGCGGCACGGCGATGTCGGCGTCGTCCTTCGTTTCCTGCTTGCTAGACCGTTGCGACCCGAACGTGCCGATCAAGGTATACAACAAGGGCGGCATGGTGAACTGCTTGGTGGACGGCGACGCCGAGGGCATCGCGCGCGGCGAAGCGAGCGTGCACTTGATCGGGAACGCGACTTGGGTGTTCGAAACGACGCTTACGGTCCCTTCGGCGGATCCGAGCGGCTGGACGGTCGGCGAGCGGACGTACTTCGAGGAGGAAAACCGACAGTACGACGAGCTGGTGGCGTCGGTCGGACGCGAGATCGATCTGGCGTCGTTTTATAAGCTGTAAAAATGGAAGCGCGGCCCTCCATTCCAGGAGGGCCGCGCTTGTTTCATAACGCCGCCCCTTTGCCGCCGTCGATGTTGACGGACGTACCGGTGACGTATGAAGCTGCGCTCGACGAGAGGAATGCGATGACGTTCGCGGCTTCTTCGGTGTCGCCGATGCGCCCGAGCGGGACGTCGTGCCGCGGATCGGCGGCGTATTGCTCCCAAGTAAGGTCCGGCGCCGTTCGCTGCCACGCCTTCTCGATCTGGTCGCTGCGGATCAGTCCGATGCAGACGGTGTTCACGCGAATGCGGTCGGGCCCGAGGTCGCGGCTCATCGCCTTCGTGAGCGCCATGCCCGCGGCGCGGCTGACGCTCGTCGGCAGCGACGAAGCGCCCGGCGTCTTCGCGAACGAGGCGGTGACGTTGACGATCGCGCCGCCGCCGGCGTTCCGCAGGTGCGGGACCGCCGCCCGCGAGCAGTGGATCGCCCCGAACAGCTTCAGGTCGAGATCCTGCTGCCATGCGTCGGTCGTCACGCGCTCGAACGGTCCCGCCGCCGACGTGCCGGCATTGTTGACGAGTACGTCGAGCCGTCCGAACCGCTCGACCGTCGCGGCGACGGCGCGTTCGCAATCCTCCTGCCTCGTGACGTCCGCGGCCGCGAACAGCACCTCCGTCGACCCCGTCTCTTCGACGATTCTCTCCGCGGCCGCCCGCAGGTGGCCTTCGTCGCGCGCGCAGATGGCGACGGCGGCGCCTTCGCGCGCGAGGCGCATCGCCGTCGCGAGGCCGATCCCTTTGCTTCCGCCCGTAATCAGGGCGACTTTCCCTTGCAAGCCTAAATCCATGGCGTGTGCCTCCCATTTTCCCGATATCCCATTGATTCCCTAGTAGTATACCAAATTCTGAAGCGCACGCCTCTCTTCGTAAATGTATAGCGCTTTCAAAAAGGGTGAGCTATCATGAAGCTGAGACGAATTTCCGAACGGAGGGTCGGCGATGACGGGGTACAAGACGGTATGGCTGCATCGGACGGACAACGTAGCGACGGCGCTGGAGCCGATCGAGGCGGGCGCGGTCGTGAAGGTGGAGACGGACGGCGAGGCGATCGCGGTGGAGCTTCGTGAATCGATCGAATTCGGACATAAGTTCGCGGTACGCTCGATCGGCGCAGGGGAGGACATTCGCAAGTACGGATCCGTGATCGGCGCGGCGAAGCGCGACATTGTGCCAGGCGAGCACGTCCATGTGCACAATCTGGAGGGCAAACGGGGAAGGGGCGATCGGATTGTCGAACAACACGGAGCCTAACGGTCGGAAAATATGGGCGTACCGCCGCCCGGACGGGCGGATCGGCATTCGGAACCATGTGCTGATCCTGCCGACGATCACGTGCGCGACGCAAGCGGCGAAGCAAGCGGCGGAGCTGGTGCAGGGCGCCTACTCGTTCATTCATCAGCATGGCTGCGCGCAGGTCGGCATCGATTATGAGCAGACGTTCCGCACGTACTTCGGGATGGGCGCCAACCCGAACGTCTACGGCGTGGTCGTGATGGGGCTCGGTTGCGAAACGCACCAGGCGCGAAGCGTCTACTCGGAGCTCAAGAAGACCGGCAAGCCGGTCGCGCTCGTGTCGATCCAAGACCACGGCGGTACGCTGCAGGCGATCGCGGAGGCGGCGAAGCACGCGGCTCGCATGGTGCAGGAGGCGTCGGCGCAGATGCGCGTCGAATGCAATTTGGCGGAGCTGATCGTCGGCACGGAATGCGGCGGCTCCGACGCCTGCTCGGGTCTGTCCGCCAATCCGGTCGTCGGCCGGTTCAGCGATGCGCTGATCGACGAAGGCGGCACGTCGATTCTCGCGGAGACGACGGAGCTGATCGGCGCCGAGCACCTGCTCGCGGAGCGGGCCGTAGACGACCATACCCGCAAGCGCGTCTTTCAGGTCATCCAGGCGATGGAGCGGCGGGCGATCGGCATGGGCATCGACATTCGCACGGGCAATCCGAGCCCGGGCAACATTAAGGGCGGGCTGAGCTCGCTCGAGGAGAAGTCGCTCGGCGCTTCGGCGAAGTCCGGCACGCGCCCCCTGCAGCAGCTGATCGACTACGCGGAGCGTCCGAGCAAGCGGGGGCTCGTCTGGATGGATACGCCGGGCCACGACATCGAGCAGATGACCGGCATGGTCGCGGGCGGGGCGCAGCTCGTGCTGTTCACGACGGGGCGGGGGACGCCGACCGGCTCGCCGATCGCGCCGTGCATCAAAATTTCGACGAACACGCCGATTTTCGAGAAGATGGGAGACAACATCGACTTCAACGCGGGCACCGTCATCGACGGGACGGAGTCGATCGCCGCGGCGGCGGATCGGCTGATGGACGAGGTCGTCGCGGTATGCAACGGCAAGTGGACGAAGTCGGAAATTTTGAAGCAACACGATTTCGGGATTTGGCGAATCGGGCCGACGTTCTAGTTCGCAACGTAAGTTAGCGGATGTGTCGCAGTTATGCCGAAGTGTCGGGATGGGGCGGAAGTCGCTGCATGGCGTTAGGTTGTGAGTAAATTTGTCCGGCGGTCGGTCGATGCGGGTGATGTGCACCACGATGAGGCGGAAAATATAGCGGTATGGTGCAAAAGGTGCTGCACGGTGGTGCGGCTGGCAAATAGTCGGAAATACTCCGACTACAGCCCCGCCAACGGGCGCCGGCTACGAAACCGTCGGAGTACCTCCGACGAACAACACAAAGGACCGCCAGGGGCATCCCCCGGCGGTCCTTCTTCCGTCGCGACCCTACCGCCCGAAAATCGGCGGCACCGGCAAGCCGAGCGACAGCAGGTTCGTGTCGTAAATATGCCGCGTCAGCTCGGCGCAAGCGCGGTCGACGTCGCCGGTGCGCATCGTGTCGAGCAGCGGCTGATGCTGCTCCCACACCTTCGTCACGTCCTCGAAATGTTGATCCTGCATGTAGAAGTGCATCCGAATCCGCGTGAAGATGCTGGACCAGATGTTCATCAGGTTCGGCACGTTCGACTTGACGACGATATATTCATGGAACGCGAGATCGCTCTCGACGAGGCCGACGACGTCGTTCGCCTCGCCGGTCGCGCGCATGCTGGCGAGGCATTGCTCGAGGAACGCGAAGTCTTGCTCGACGAAAGTCGGAAGCGCTTTCCGAAGCGCGTACGTCTCGACCGTCAGACGAATCGGAATGAGGACGTTGACGACCTCCTCGGTCGAAAATTCGGCGACGACCGTCTCCTTGAACGGCTGCGAATGCAGCAGTCCCTCCTGCTCGAGCGCGCGCAGCGCTTCGCGGATCGGCCCGCGCGACCTGCCGATTCGAAGAACGCGAAATCGTGCGTGCGGCGGACCAATTCCGAGCGAACGGAAGGAAAGAAGCCATTTTCCCAACATAACTGAATTATCTGAATATTTACATAACTTTCCGTCGGGCGTATGATAGAGGCATGAAACGGACAAGCCGCCGGCCGCAAACCACTCGGCTCTCCGAATCGATATTACTCAGCTTCAGGCGATGAACCCGGATGAACGCAGCGGACGCGATTGCATCGGTTGCTCCGCAGCGGATCCGCCCGAATGATGAGCGCCTGAACTGATTAATATACCATCCTCTGCGAAGGGAGAATCATCCGATGACGCAGCGATAGGCGAAGCATGTCAGCACGCCTCCCGGCATGCGGGTACACGAAGGAAGTCGAAACGTACGGAATCTGGAACGTATGTTAGCGCGTGGGTTCATGCCAAGCATGCGTGAAGTCGATCGGGAAAATGTGCATGCGGTGCATGTATCGGAGGGTTGACGAATACAAGTGAATAGCGAGTGCGAAAAGTAGCCCCGTTGGAGACGCCGAAGCGATCTCGAACGGGGCTGATTTGCGTTTGCGCGGAGAGGACGGGACGGCTGATTCCGGTTTATGTTTTCGAATGCGACTCAGCTCGTTCTTCAGGTTTCTTAGTAATAGGAGATTTTCGTTGAGCATTGCCCGATGGTTTCTTAGCTTTCTTCGGTTGCTTATAAGCAGTCGGACCGCATGTTGTTGCGCTGCGGTTAACTAAGACCGAAGCGAAGATCTCCTTGCAAGCATAACACAGTTCTTTGAAGCGGTCCCCGTTTTCTTATATAGTGAAGATGAATGTATTTAGGAATGGGGAATCGTTCTGCAACACTCGCAACCATCGCCCGAGCAGCTGACTAGAAATTATTATTTATTGCTCGCCGTCGTCTTCGTCGGTTATTTGATTTTCGGAATCTCGGAAAATATGAAAGGGCCCGCGCTGCCCCGCATGCAAGAGGATTTCCGCCTCGAGGAGTGGCAGCTCGGCCTGCTGCTCGCCTTCAATTCGCTCGGCTTCCTGCTCGCCTGCTCGTTCGCGGGGCGCATCGTGCAGACGATCGGCCTGCGGACCGCCTGCCTGCTGACGTTCGGCTTTATGGCCGCGTCCGGGTGGCTGATCGGTTCGGCGCAAGGGTTCGTGCCGTTCGCCGGGGCGTTTTTCTTCTTTTACGTATGGAACGGACTGCTCGAGATCGCATTGGCGGTGCTGAGCGCCCGCTTGTTCACGAAAAACACGGGGTTCATGATGAATCTCTCGCATTTCTTCTACGGCCTCAGCTCGACGGGGGCGCCGCTCGCGGCGACCGGCATGATGGCTTGGAGCGTCGGCGGCGAGGCGCTCGGTTGGCGCGGCATGTACACCGTCTTACTGCTGACCTGCGCGCTTCCGATGCTGCCCGCGCTGCTCGCGAAGTTCCCGAAGGAGTCCGCGGCTCAGGCGGAAGCCCGGGTCACGTGGCGAAGCTTTATGCGGGACAAGGTCGCATGGTGCGTCGTCGTACTGCTCGCCTTCGGCGTGACGGCGGAGCTCGCGGTCGGCGGCTGGCTCGTCAATTTCCTCGAGAAGTCGTACGGCTGGGACACCGTGCGCGCGTCCGGCATGCTCTCGGCGTTCTTCTTCTGCTTCACGATCGCGCGTCTCGTGCTCGGCCCGCTGACGGACCGGTTCGGCTTCGTGAAGTCGATCGTCCTGTTCGCCGGCTTCTCCGGCGCGTGCACCTGCGTCGGCATCCTGCTCGGCGAGCCGGGGGCGGCGCTATTGGCGCTCGCCGGCGCGGGCATCGCCCCGGTCTACCCGACGGTGATGGCGTTCCTCGCGAAGCGGTATCCGCACGGCACGGACGCGGCGATCACGTTCACGGTGACGACGATCGGCATTCTCGGCATCGTCGGGAACTTCTTGATCGGCGCCGCGACCGACGCGCTCGGTTATCGCGCCGGTTATTCGCTCATCGGCTTTAGCGCGCTGGGCTGCGCCGCGGCGGGCGTCGTGCTCTACCGCTGGCTGCATAAAGAAGGGCGGGTGATTTGATTGGAACGCAACGTATCGGACATTCTGGAGGAGATGCAGCGGGAGCTGAAGCGAGACCGGCGGCTCCGCGTCGGCGAGCTGTTGGAAGCGCTGCGGGATAAGGGGCCGTTCTTCATTCTTATGGTGCTGTCCGTACCGTTCCTTCAGCCGATCGCGCTGCCGGGCGTGAGTACGCCGTTCGGCTTCGTCCTCGCGCTCATCGCCATCGGCATACTGATCGGGCAAGATCTCCCGATGCCGGGATGGATTCGGCGCTACGCGCTTCCGCGGAGGGGCGTTTCGCTGCTGTTCCGCGGCGCGGTCGCGCTGTTCCGCCGCCTCGAGCGCTGGTCGAAGCCCCGGCGGATGCCGGCGTTGACGGCGTCGGGCGGCGCGTTGAAGGGTCATGCGATTCTGGCGCTGGTCAGCTCGGTATTGCTCATGCTGCCGCTGCCGATCCCGTTCTCCAACTCGCTGCCGGCGTACGTCGTCGCCTTCGTGGCGCTCGGCTATTTGCTGCGAGACGGGGCGTTGTTTTTGCTGGCGTACGTCTTCGCGCTGCTGACGGGGGCGTACTTCGCCCTGATCGCGGTCGTCGGCATCGAAGGGCTGCAGCTGTTGACGCGGAAAGCGTGGGGCGGTTGAGGCGGCGGGCCGCGCGGCTGGCGGCGCTGGCGCTGGCGCTTGCGGCGGCGGGCTGCTCGGACGCGGCCGCGCCGCCGACGGCGGAGCCTGGCGCGCCGGTTGCGTCCGAGCGGCCGGCGGTCGGCGGCGGGGCGTCGGATGCGGGAGCGGGGCCGGCTTCGCCGCCCGTCGACGCGCCGGCGGAGCCTGCGCCGGAGCTTGAGCCGGAGCCTGAGCTTGCGGAGCCCGAGCCGATGCCGGAGCGGACGACGTACGAGATCGATGCGACGTTCGACCCGGCGTCGCGCCGCCTGACGGGGACGACCGTCGCGCTCGCCCGCAACGACGCCGCCGTCGCGACGTCCGAGGCGCGGTGGACCGCGTACCTGAACGCGTTCTCCGCCGAGGCGATCCGAGCGCGCGACCCGGTGCTGCCGGAGCACCGCAAGCGCGCGTACGCCGTCGCGGCGCCGGACGCCCTCGACGGGCGGCTTGCGGCGGTGCATGCGAGCGTCGACGGCGTGCCCGCGGCTGCGGAGCGGCGCGGGCAGACGATCGTCGTCGCGCTGCCGGAGCCGTGGGCGCCGGGGGAATGGCGGCGGATCGAGCTCGCGTGGGAGGCGACGCTGCCCGCCGTGCATCACCGCTTCGGCGCCGCGGACGACGCGTATTGGTTCGGCAACGCGCTGCCGATCCTCGCCGCGTTCGACGGCGAATGGCGCGACTACGCGTACGAGCCTGTCGGCGACCCGTTCTTCTCGACGGTCGCGGACTTCCGCGTGCGCTTGACGGCGCCGCGCGAATACGACGTCGTCGCCACCGGCGACGAGACGCCCGCGCTTTCGTCCGCCGCCGACGGCTGGGCGACGACGACGGTCGACGCGCCGTTCGCGCGCGATTTCGCGTTCGCGCTCGGCGCGGGCTTCCGCGTCGCCGAGGCGTCGACGGCGCGCGGCGCGCGCGTCGGCGTCTACTTCCGGCAGGCGTCGGAAGCGCGGGCGGCGGCCGCGGCCGAAGCCGCCGCGGGCATCGCGGACCTGCTGGAAGGTTGGGTGGGGGCGTATCCGTATGGGGAGATGGACATTTTCGAAAACGAGATGTTCGTCACCGGCATGGAATACCCCGGCCTCGCCTTCGTCCGCGCGGATCGGCTGAACGACCCGGACGGCGTCGAGACAGTGGCGCACGAGGTCGCGCATCAGTGGTTTTACAACGTGATCGGCAACGATCAGGTTCGCGAGCCGTGGCTCGACGAGGGCTTCGCGACGTACGCGACGGACGTCTATCTGCTCGGCGATCGGCTCGACGCGGTGTATGCGGAGCGGCTGCGCACGCTGCGGAAGGGGGCGGCGATCGGGGACGTACGGACGTACGACAGCTGGTCGGCGTACTGGAACGGCAATTACCGCAAGGGCGCCCTGCTGCTCCATGCGCTGCGCGGCGAGCTCGGGGAGGAAGGGTTCGACCGCTTCTTGAAGGCGTATTACGAGGAATTTCGATTCGGGGTCGTTACGACCGATTCGTTCGTCGCGACGGCGGAACGCGTGCGGGGGGAGCCGATGGACGCGTTCTTCGATCGGTGGCTTCCCTAGCGGGCGTCGTAGGAGTTTCATAGGAAAAATCCGGTTGGTCGCGCGATAGTTTTTCGGTAAGATAGGGACAGACGGAAAAGTCCGCTTACCAATCCCGTATTTGTATTTGTCCGCTACGATCCAATTAAAGAGGAGCGAATCCACATGAGCAGCATTACCTCTAAGCCGTTCGGAACGACCGAAGACGGCAAGCCGATTCGACTGTACACATTTACGAACGCGGCGGGCATGTCCGCGGACATCTCCGATCTCGGCGGCGTCATCGTCGCGCTGCGGACGCCGGACCGCGACGGGGCGTTCGCCGACATTACGCTCGGCTACGAGACGGCGGAGCCGTATCTGCGCAAGGGACCGTATTTCGGCGCGCTGATCGGCCGCTTCGCGAACCGCCTCGAGGGAGCCTCGTTCGAGCTGAACGGCACCGAGTACGCGCTCGCGAAGAACGACGGCGACAATACGCTGCACGGCGGCCGAGAAGGCTTCGACAAGAAGGTCTGGGATGCGGAGATCGTCGAAGCGCCGAACGGCGCCGGACAGGCGCTGCGGTTGACGTACGTCAGCCCGGATGGCGAAGAGGGGTACCCGGGCACCCTGCGCGCGACCGTCGCCTACTCGCTGACCGACGACAACGAGCTCGTACTGGACTACGAAGCGGTCACCGATCGAGATACGATCGTCAACCTGACCAACCACGCGTACTTCAACTTGGCCGGGCATGCGGCCGGCGACATCGGCGGCCACGTGCTGACGATCGACGCGAATAAGTTCACCCCGGTGAACGCCGCCTGCGTGCCGACGGGCGAAATCCGCGAGGTCGACGGCACGCCGTTCGATTTCCGGAAGCCGACCTTGATCGGACCGGGGCTCGCGAAGACGGACGACGAACAAATCCGCAACGGCGGCGGTTACGACCACAACTTCGTGCTGAACGTCGGCGGCGCGAAGCCCGAGAAGTTCGCGGAAGTGTACGAGCCGACGACCGGCCGCGTCATGGAGGCGTTCACGACGAAGCCGGGCGTACAGTTCTACTCCGGCAACTTCCTGGACGGCTCCGAGATCGGCAAGGGCGGCGCGGCGTACGGGAAGCGCTTCGGGCTGTGCCTCGAGACGCAATATTTTCCGAACAGCATGAAACATAAGAACTTCCCGTCGCCGATTTTGCGACCGGGGGAGACGTATAAGCATACGACGTCGTACAAGTTTTCGGCGCGATAAACGCGCGAACTTCATAGGCTGTCCTCTATCAATGATAGAGGGCGGCCTATTTTTTCGTTTTCGTAGAGTTTGCCGTGCCTTCCCCGCGGCCCGGACATACCTTGCTAGTAAGAAAGGAGGGGGAGACAGTGGGGAATCGAGGGTTGAAGATTGCCTTAATCTGTACGGAAAAGCTGCCCGTTCCGCCGATTCGCGGCGGAGCGATACAAATTTTGATCGACGGCGTTCTGCCGTACCTCAGCCTGAAGCATCGGGTAACGGTGTATTGCCCCGACGATCCGGCGCTGCCGTCGCGCGAGACGAAGCACGGCGTCGCGTACGTGCGTCTGCCGCGGGACAACTATCCGCAGCACGTCGGCAAAGCGCTCGAGGAAGCGAGGAAGGCCGGGAAAAGGTACGACGTCGTGCACGTGTTCAACCGGCCTAAGGATTTGCTCGTCTACGAGGCCGCGATGCCCGAGAGCCGGTTCGTCGTCAGCCTGCACAACGAGATGTACCGCGAACACAAAATATCCGAAGAAGAGGGCCTCCGGTCGATCCGGAAGGCGAAACGCATTATGTGCATCAGCGATTATATCGGCAAGACGATCGTTGCCCGGTTTCCCTCGGCGAAGAGCAAGCTCCGGACCGTCTATTCCGGCATCGATCTGAAACAGTATAAGCCGATCTGGTCCAAGCGGGCGCAGGCCGTCAGAGCCGAGCTCCGGAAAACCTACGACGTCGAGGGCAAGAAGGTCGTCTTGTTCGTCGGGAGAATCAGCGCCGTCAAAGGGCCGGACATTCTCGTACAGGCGATGGAACACGTCGTTCGGGAAATCCCGAACGCGGTGTTGGTCATCGTGGGGGCGAAGTCGTTCCAGGAGCAAGTCAGTAAGTACATGCTGCAGCTTCGGGAGATCGCGGAGCCGATGATGAAGCATCTTCGGTTTACGGGGTTCGTGGAGCCGAAACGATTGCCTTCCATTTTCCTCATGGGGGACGTGTTCGTCTGCAGCTCGCAATGGGAGGAGCCGCTGGCCCGGGTGCACTACGAGGCGATGGGCGCGGGTCTTCCGATCATCACGACGGATCGGGGCGGCAACGCGGAGATCGTCAGTCACCGGAGGAACGGGCTCGTGATTGAGGACTACAGCAATCCTAAAGCGTTCGCGGACGCGATTCTTTATATGATCCGCAATAAGAAGGAAGCGGAGCGGATGGCGAAGGCGGGCCGCGAGCTCGCGGAGCGCAATCACGGATTCGAGCATGTGGCGAAGCGGCTGGAGCGTCTGTACGCGGAGGCCGTGGGAGCCGAGCCGAAATAACGCAGGGAAGGGGGCATCGCATGAAGCGCACGGTTGGAAAAGGGGAGGCGGGCCGCTCGCGGCGGCCGCGTCGAACGGACGGGAGGCGTCCGGCGATTCGCGCGGTCCGTTCGGGCCGGTCGGATCCGGCGGATCGCGCGGACGGCGCCGGCCGGGCTTACGAAGAGCTCGTCTCGAAGGTGATGGCTCATTATCCCGGCAAAGTCCGAAGCATCCGGCTGGTGTCGGACAAAGGGAAGAAAGCGGTCTGGGCGGTGAGCACGGACCGAGGGGAACGGATCGTGAAGAAGGTTTCGTTCGGCGACCGGGATATCGACTTCATGGCGTATGCCGTCGACTATATGCGTAAGAGGGGACTGCGGACGCCGGCCGTCATCCGCACGGCGGACGGCAAAAACTTCGTCTCGCTGAACGAGGAGCGGTTCGTCGTGTTCGAAGCGGTGCGCGGCAGAACGCCCGACTACGAACGCAAAGAAGAGCTTCGGCTGATTATGCGGAGCATGGCGCAATTCCATAAAGCTTCGCGAGGCATCGCGTCGCCGACGAGGTATTACCCGTCCCTGCTGCTATACGTCTGGGAAACGCGGAAACGCTCGAATATCGAACGGCTGACGGCTTGGAAAGCGGAGGCGGCGGCCAAGAAGAAGCAGACCGAGTTCGATCGATTGTTTCTCCGGCATGCGGATCCGTTCTTGAAGCAGGCGGAGCAATCGATCGAGCTGCTGAAGCGCGCCGGCTTCGAGGCATGGGTGGAAGAGCTTCGAACGAACAAGTCGCTCTGCCACCAAGACTTCGCCGCCGGCAACCTCGCGATCGGGGACGACGGGCAGCTGTACGTGTTCGACATGGACGCGCTGACGGTGGACGCGCCGATTCGCGACCTTCGGAAAATCTTGAACAAGGTCATGAAGAAGGGGGTCTGGGACCTCGAACGGATGGTGGCGATGCTGAAGGCGTATCAGGAGGTGAACCCGCTTACTTCGAAGCAATACCGCGCGCTGGTCGCGGAGATGTCGTTCCCTCATCTGGTGTATGGACAGGCGTCTAAGTACTACAAGAAGCGCGAGAAGACGGAGTGGACGGAGGAGAAGCACCTGGAGAAGCTCCGGGACATGATCGCCACGGAGCGGAGCAAAGACAAGGTGCTTCAGGCGTTCCTCGGCCGGATCGACGAGGTGATCGCGCATGGAAGAAAGAGGTGAGGCGCATGGCGCGAAGATCGCTCCATATCGCAATGATTTGTACGGAACGGCTGCCCGTCCCCCCGATCCGCGGCGGCGCGATCCAAATTTTGATCGGAGGGGCGCTGCCGCATTTGTCGAAGCGTCATCGGGTAACCGTCTATTGCGTCGCCGATCCCGAATTGCCGGAACGCGAGGTTTCGGGAGGGGTCGCGTTCGAGCGCGTGCCGAAGGAACGATATGTATATAACGTGGCCGTTAAGCTGGAGGAGGCCCGCAAGGCCGGATTGGTTTACGACGTCGTGCATGTGTTCAACCGTCCGGCCCATGTATTGATCTATAAATCGGCGATGCCGGAAAGTCGGTTCGTCGTAAGCCTTCATACCGAGATGTACCGAGAAGGGGTCATTACCGAGGAATTGGGTCGTCTTACCGTTCGAGCGATCGATAGGATCATGAGCATCAGCGATTATATCGGGGATACGGTCGCGACCCGGTTCCCGGGCGCGGCGGGCAAGCTGCGGACGGTGTATTCCGCCGTCGATCTACGCCGGTACGCGCCGGTTTGGACGGAGGAAGCGCAGCGGATCCGGGCCGAGCTTCGGAAGCAATACGGCCTCGAAGGGAAGAAGGTGATCTTGTACGTCGGTCGGATCAGCGCGGCGAAGGGACCTGACGTGCTGATCCAAGCGATGGAGCGCGTCTTCCATGGCGATCCGGAGGCGGTGCTGCTCATCATAGGCAGCAAGTGGTTTTCCGACGATACGCTCGACGAATTCGGCGAACGGCTTCGACGATCGGCGGAGGCGTTCGGGGACCGCATCGCGTTCACGGGCTTTCTCCCGCCGAGCCGGGTGCCCGACGCTTTCCTCGCCGGCGACGTCTTCGTGTGCAGCTCGCAGTGGCAGGAGCCGCTCGCGAGGGTGCACTACGAAGCGATGGCGGCGGGGCTGCCGATCGTGACGACGAACCGGGGCGGCAACGGCGAGATCGTCCGGCACGGCGTCAACGGGTTGGTCATCGACGACTACGACAACCCGGCTGCGTTCGCGGACGCGATTCTCCGCTTGTTCGCCAATCCGGAAGAAGCGGAACGGATGGCGCGGGCGGGCCGCGCGTTGGTCGAAAAAAATCATGGGTTCGAGCACGCGGCGCGCCGCCTCGAGCTGCTGTACTTGGCCGCCGTGAACCGCAAGAAAATAGAGTAGAGGGGAGGGACGGGCATGGAGCCGAATGCGGAACCTGCCGCGCTTCGGGCGCTGGCGCGGTACCCGTACGCCGTGCAAAGCGTCCGCCTGTTGTCCGACAAAGGGAAGAAGGCGGTATGGCACGTCGACGCCGAGGAAGCGGGCGGGTTGATTTTGAAAAAAGTGCCGTTCGAGGCCGAAGCGATCCGTTTCATGATCGCGGCGATCGACTATATGCGCGGAAGAGGGCTCGGGACGCCGAGGGTGCACCGGACGTCGGACGGCGGCGGCTGGGCGTCGGAAGACGGAGAACGCTACGTGCTGTTCGACGCCGTCCGCGGCCGCAAGCCGGAGTACAAGGTCGAGGCCGAGCTGACCGCGATGCTCCGCGGGCTGGCGACGTTCCACGTCGCTTCGCGAGGCTTCGAATCGCCGGCGGGCTTCTATCCGTCGTATTTGCTGCTCGAACGCGAAGCGGCGATGCGGCGGCGCGTCGAGCAGCTTGCGGCGTGGAAGAGGTCCGCCGCGGGCAAGGCGAGCCCGAACGGGTTCGACCGGCTGTTTCTAAGGAACGCCGACGCGTTCGTCGCCCAAGGCGAAGCCGCGTTGGAGCGGTTGCAGCGGACCGGCTACGGCGACTGGGTTCGCTTGACGCACGCGGCGAAGTCGTTATGCCATCAGGACTTCGCCGCGGGCAACACGGCCATCGGCGACGACGGGCGCTTCTACGTGTTCGATATGGATTCGCTGACGGTCGACGTACCGATCCGCGATTTGCGGAAAGTGTTGAACAAGGTCATGAAGCGGGACCTCGCTTGGGACTTGGACACGATGCTGACGATGATGAAGGCGTACCACGAGGTGCATCCGTTGACGAAAGACCAGTATGCGGCGTTGGTCGCCGAGCTGACGTTCCCGCATCTGGTATACGGGCAAGTGTCTAAATATTACGAAGGTCGGGAGCCGAGCTGGACCGAGGAGAAGCATCTGCAGCGGCTCCATGAGATGATCCTGACGGAATCGAGCAAGGAGCGCGTCTTGGAATCGTTCCTCTCCGGGTTGGACGCTTGGGTCCGCTAACCTGCGCCGCATGCGCGAGCCATCGCGCGGGCGGCGTTTTTTTGTTACGATGGAGGGACGGACAAGACGGTTTCGGATAAGCAGGGGAAGGGAGAGTCGCGGCATGGCGGGAACGCGAGGAAGAGGGCCGACGCTCTCGAAGGATATCAACCGCAAGCTGATCTACGAGGCGCTCAAGCGGCGAGGGACGACGACGCGGACGGAGCTTTCGGCGGCGCTCGGTCTTACGAAAAATACGGTGAACGCGATCGTGGAGGAGCTGGCGTCGGCGGGCTACGTCCGCATGACGGGGCTTACGGAGAGCGGCGGCGCCGGGCGGAAGGCGCTCGGCGTCGCGTTCGAGCCGGCGAACCGGAAGGCGCTCGGCTTCCAGCTGCTGTCCCGCTCGATTGTCGCCGTGACGACGGACCTGTACGGGACGCCGCTCGAGCGGAAGGAGCTCCCGCTGGCCGAGACGACGCCGGAAGCGGCGGTCGCGGCGGTCGCGGCGCATGCCGCGGCGGCGCAAGCGGCCGAGCCGAACCGCCCGCTCGTCGGCGTCGGGCTCGGCGTGCCCGCGCTGGTGGATCCGGCGTCCGGCCGCGTCGCGCAGTCGACGCATCTCGGCTGGCGCGACGTGCCGCTTGGGGCGATGCTCGCGGACGCGCTGCCGCTCGGTCGCATCCTGGTCGATAACAGCGTCAAGCTGGCGGCGCAGGGCGAGCTGTGGTTCGGGGCGGGGCGAGGGGCGAATCACTTCGCGTACTGCTCGTTCGGCGCCGGCATCGGCTGCGGCATCGCGATCGGAGGCGACATCGTACGGGGCGAAGGGGGACTCGCGGGGGAGCTGGGGCATACGGTCGTGGAGCCGGACGGCCCCCGCTGCGCTTGCGGCAACGCGGGCTGCCTTGAAGCGGTGGCGGGGCTGCCGGCGATCTTCGCTCGGGTGGCGGCGGCGACGGGAGAGCCGCCCGAACGCCTCGACGCGGCGGCGCTCGCGGAACGGGCCCGGCAAGGCGACGAGGTCGTCTTTAGAGAGCTGACGCGCGTCGGCCGCGCGATCGGCGCCGCGCTGGCGGCGCTCGTCAACTTGCTCAACCCGCGGTACGTCGTGTGCGACGGACCGCTCATGCTCGCCTCGGATACGCTGTTCCCGATCATCCGACAAGAAATGCGGGGGAGATCGCTCTCCCCCGCATCCGCGCAAGCGGAGCTCGTCCGCTCCTCGCTCCACCCGCTCGCGACGGCCGTCGGAGCCGCCGCGGGCGTCGTGCGAGCCTGGGAGCATCAGGCCGATCCGCTCGAGCCGATTCCGTTCTGACGGAATCGGCTCGTTCCGTTCTTATACACTTCTTCGATTCGCACTCGCGCGTCGTCGAGGCGGAACAAGACGAGATCGGCCGGGCTTCCGGCCGCGAGCGTCCCGACGCCGCCTTCGAGGCCGCTAGCTGCGGCCGGCGCGGCGGACGCCAGCGCCCAAGCCTCGTCCAGCGAGCACAAGCCTCGCTCCGCGAGCCGGCCGATGCCCTCGACGAGCATCTGCGCCGAGCCGGCAAGCAGCTTCGGGTTCGAAGCCAGATGGAGCCGCCCTTCCGGCGTCAGCACGACGTCGCCCCCGATGTGGGTTCGATACGCGCCCGGCGCGAGGCCGCTCAGATATACCGCGTCGCTGACGAGCGCGATGCGGCCCGCCTTCGCGCGGAGGAACACCTTAAGCACCGAATCCGGCAGGTGGAAGCCGTCGGGAATGACGCAAGCGGTCAGTTCGTCGGCGGCGAGCTGCTCCCAAATATAGTTCGGGTGCCGGGGCAGCAGGAGCTGCGCGGCGTTGCCGAGATGCGTGCTCATCCGCGCGCCGGCTTGGACCGCCTCGCGAATTTGCTCCGGCGTCGCCGCCGTATGGCCGATCGACACGATCGTCCCCGTCGCGGCCGCGCGCGAGATGAATGCGGCCGCGCCGTCCCACTCCGGCGACATCGTCACGATGCGGATGCGCCCCTCGGCCGCTTCCTGCCACCGAAGGAACGCGTCCCAGTCGGGCGCGCGGACGTACGCCGCCTCATGCGCGCCGCGCGAGCCGTCGACCGGCGAGAGGAACGGACCTTCGAGGTGGATTCCGCCGACGCACGAGCCGGTCAGGGCATCCTCCCGGCACGCCGCGGCGATCGAGCGCATCGAAGCCTCGATCGCTTCGTCGCTGTTCGTAATGACGGTCGGGAACACCGTCGTGACGGCTTGCGACAACAGAAGCCGCACGGCCTTCTTCACGTCGTCCGCCGCAAGCGGCGTCGTGTTGAAGTCGATGCCGGCGTAGCCGTTCACCTGCAGATCGACGAGCCCGGGCGCGATCCAAGGCAGCGCCTCGGCGGCGTCGCCGATCGATTCGATCGACGCGATGCGGCCGTCGGCGACGACGACGCGGACCGCCGCGCCGCTCCCGAGCAGACGGCCTTCGACGACGGCGCGGCTCACGCTTCCGCTCCCGCGTACGCTTCCGCGTCGACGAACAGCGTGCAATCGGGGTGGCGGCGAAGCACGGTGGCCGGGCAGGCGGCGGAGATCGGCCCGTTCAACGTCTCGGTCACGGCGTTCCGCTTCGTCGGACCGGGCACCATGCAGAACAGATGGGCGCCGGACATCATGAGCGGAATCGTGAGCGTCAGCGCGTGCGTCGGCACCGCGTCGAACGTCTCGAAGCAGCCGTCGTTCACTTGCTGCGTCCGGCACGCGTCGTCGAGCTCGACGGGCTTAATCAGGAGCGGATCGTCGAAGTCCGCGACCGGCGGATCGTTGAAAGCGATATGGCCGTTCTCGCCGATGCCGAGGCAGACGATGTCGATCGGCGCCTCCGACAGCAGCCGGCCGTATCGTTCGCATTCGGCGTCGATCTCGGAGGAGACGTCGATCAGATGGACGACGCCCGGGCGGACGAGATCGAACAGCCGATCCTGCAAGAAGCGGCTGAAGCGCTGCGGCGCGTCCGGGGCGAGGCCGATGTAGTCGTCCATATGGAACGCGGTGACGCGGGACCAATCGATGCCGTCCTGCGCGACGAGCGTCTCGAGGAATTCGTTCTGAGACGGCGCCGCGGCGAAAATCATGCGGACGCCGGGCTGCTTGGCGAGCAAGTCCCGCATCCGTTCCGCGACGGCGAGGCCGGCGGCCGTTCCGAGCTCCTTGCGGTTCGCATAGACGCGGACCTTGAGACGATCGACGAGACGTTGTTTCAACATGGAAAATCGCCCTTTCCGTAATTAGTGTAAATATTATACGAATTAGCTACAGTATGACGGAGGCGGCCCGGTTTGACAAGGGAAATCGTCAGCCGCCCGTCCCTCGCCGCAGCGCTTCCACCGTCGGCACGTCCGCCGGCGCCCAGGTAAGCGAGGATAGCTCCTCGACGCTGCGCCACTCGAGCCGTTCGTGTTCCTTCGCAACCAGAACGTCGCCCCGCGCGATCGCGGCGAAGTACGTGATCAGCCGCACGACGACCGTCTCGTATTGATGCGTATGGTCGGCAATGAGCGCGCCGACCTCGACCTCGACGCCGAGCTCCTCCCGAATTTCCCGGATCAACGCGTCTTCGGGCGCTTCGCCCGGTTCGATCTTGCCGCCGGGAAATTCCCACAGCCCCGACATCGACATGCGGTCGGAGCGGAGCGCGCACAAGACGTCGCCCCGCGCGTCGCGAATGACCGCTCCTACGACTTCAACGGATTTCATCGAATCCATCCCCCTTACTCGACTTATTGTACCATGTCCCGCGCCGATCTCCCGAAATTCGGGCATTACCGCGCTCGAGGCGCCATACATTGTATCGATAGCCGATCGAAAACGAATCTCGGGAGGTGGCCCCATGCAAGGTCGCATCGCGATCTGGCCCGCGCTTCTGTCCGCCGCCGCGTCGGTCTTGTTCCACGCGGCGCACGCGGCCGCGATGATCGTCGCCGCCGGCGCGACCGGCCTGCACGCGCACGCCCACCACGCGCAAGGCGGGGCGTTCGGGTGGACGGCTTGGCTCGGATGGGGCGCCAACGCCGTCACGCTGGCGTTGTGCGTCTTCCTGTTCGCGTCGTACGTACGCCATCGGCGGGACGACCGCCGCAAGGCCGCGTCGCATCTGGCCGTCTGCCTGACGTCCTTCGCCGTCGTCGCGGCGACGACCGCTTGGTCCGTCCTCTAGCGGCGTCGAATCGGTATGATTTTTTTCCGGCGGAGGGCGCAAACATGATCGACAGGAACGGATCGCATTCCCGTTCGGTTTTTTTATCAGTCGTTCCTGAAGCCGACGGAGTCGGCCGTCCGCCGCGGGACGAACGACGCATGGCGATGGACGGAGGAGAGCCGGTCGTTTCATTTTCTAAACGAAAGAGACGTTCGACGCGGAACGACCCGCGGATTGTACGCCAAATGAGACGAGCCGCTTCGGCGCTTGCGGAACTGCTTCTTTCGGCCGAGCGAGCGCGTCCGTTCGACACCGTTAGACGAAAAGTTGCTCTCCGGGCAGGACTTCCCGCACCTGGCGAAGAATACACTCTACTTAGGTTCTTTCGAAAAGCGCGATAGCCATTTACGACTAGGACAAGGTGGAGCTTACCATTGGAAGTTCTCGATAAGATGCTTGGTCTTCGCCCGGAGGATCGGCGCAAGGTGTGGCTGATGGGGAGCGTGTTTTTCCTCGCCGGCGTCGCCGAGCTGTTAAATTATACGTCGTTCATGGCTTTGTTCAACGGCCGGTTCGGCACGCAATATCTTCCTGTCATGTATATCGTCGAAGCGTTCCTGCTCCCGCTGGAAGGCTGGGCGCTCGCCTGGGTGTCCCAGCGCATGTCCAAGCCGCGCTTCATGACGTTGATGTACGCGTCCTTCATCGCGCTGTGCTTCGCGAACGGCGCCTTGCTGATCGGCATGCGCGCGACCGGCGCGGAATGGCTCGCGTTCTACCCGTTCCTGTTCATCACCTCCAACTTCGTCGTGCGTCAGCAGACGCTCCTCATGTGGAGTACCGCGTTCGACCTATGCCCGACGCAGCAAGCGAAGCGGGTCATGCCCGTCTTCGTCTCCATGGCCATCCTCGGCGGCGTCGCCGCGGGCGTGCTGTCTCGCGTCCTCGCGCCGTCGCTCGGCGCCGAGGCGGTTTACTTCCTCGGTCCGGTCGTGCTCGCGCTCGGCTTCGTCAACTTTCGCAAGTCGCTGAAGCGGTACTTGGTGCCGCTCACGATCAAGGAGGCTGCCGCGGACGAGTCGAACGAGGCGGCGCCCTCCGCCTTCTCTTACGTCCGGGACACGCTGCGTTCCCCGTTCCTGCTGACCGCCATCGGCATTATGACGTTGATGCCCGCCCTCTATTTCCTTATGGAGTACCAATACTTTACGTCCGCGCAAGCGGTGTTCGCCGACGAGCACGAGCTGACATCTTTCTACGGCTTAATGGTCATCCTTTTGTTCTGCGCGGCGTTCTTGCTCCAGCTCGTCTCCAGCAAGCTTATGGATAAGCTCGGCGCCAGCAATATGCTCATCGCCATCTCCGCGATCTTCCTGCTCGGCTTCGCGATCGTCGTCGCGTTCGTCGATTCGACTCTCGCGCTCCCGGCGGTGTCGATCGGGTACAGCTTGACGTATCTTCTCCTTTATTATTTCGCGGAGCCGAGCCATCAGCTGTTCTTCAAGATGCTGCCGCTGCACAAGCGCGACGGCATCCGCTTCATGGCCCAGTCGATCGCGGCCTCCGCGGGCATCCTGATCGGTTCGGGCTTATCGATGCTCCATTCCGAGGGCGGCGTCGGCATGCTCGGCCAGGCGGCGCTCGGCGCGGGGCTGTCCGTCTTGCTGCTCGGCATGTCTTGGGCGGCGCGCGGCCTCTACGTGAAGGAGCTCGTCCGAAGTCTCGAGGTCGGCGTCGCGTTCGCGCGCGACGCGCTGACCGAGCTGCTCGGCTCGCTCAGCGCCGGCCGGCTCGCGAAGTCGCTTACCGACCATCTGCATCACCCGAACGAAGCCGTGCGCGAGGTCGCCATCGAGCTGCTGCGGCACAACCCCGATCCCGCGCGTACGGAGGAACTGCTGCGGTGCGCCGAGACGTCTTCGCCGCGCGTTCGGGTCGCCGCCTTGAAGGCGGTCCACCCGAGCGGCTGGCTGTCGCTCTCGCCCGACCGGCGGCTGCAGTTTCTCCGCGACTCGGACGCGGAGGTGCGCGCGGTTGCGTTCCGGACGCTGCTGACGACGAACGCGCCCGCCGGCGAGAAGCGCGATTGGGTGCGCATGGCGCGCGGCGACGCGAGCCCCGCGGTGCTCGCCGAGGCGCTGCTCGCGACGATCGAGGTCGGGGCGGCCGCCGAGACGGACGAGCGCGCAGCGGCCGACCTGCGGCGCATGCTGGACGAAGGCGGCGAATCGGCCGTATCCGCCATGAGCGTCATCGGCGAGCGCCGGCTGCGGGAATTTTTCTACGACGTCCTCATGCGTCTCGGCGATCCGCGCCCGTCGGTCAAGACGGCGGCGGTGCGGACGCTCGGCAAGCTCGGCGGGGAGGAGGCGGCCCGCGAGCTGATCGAGGCGATGATCGGCGCGGACACCGAGACGCGCGCCGCCGTCGCCGATGCGCTCGCGAACATCGGCGACGCGGCGGTGCCCGTCCTTGCCAAGGCGCTGCAGTCGCCGCACTGGAACGTGTGGCAGACGGCGGTGTCGGTGCTGAGCCTCGGCCGCGGCGACAAGGAGGTCCGGCACCTGCTGGTGCCGTCCTGCGTGGAGCGGCTCGCGGAGCTGCGCGAGGTGCGCCGGTACGGCGCCATGATCGCCGAGCTCGGCAGCGAGGAGTGGACGAGCCTCGCGGCGATGCGGACGGACGAAATCCGCAGCGTCGCGCTGGACGCGGTGTGGAGCGTGATGGTCCGCTTCGGCGACGAGCGAGCGGTGCCGCAAATCCGCAAGGCGATCGAGGATCCCGAGGAAGAGGTGCGGGACAACGGGATGGAGATTTTGTCCGAAGGCCTCGGCGACGCGCGCCTGTCGGCGGCGCTGCTGGCGTTCTACCGATACGACCAGACGATGCGGGTCGCCGCGGAGCCGGGAGAATCGTCCGGCGCTCCGCCGGTCGTGACCGACGCTTGGCTGCAGGCGATCGCCGTGAAGGCGAAGGCGGAGGAAGGGGAGGCGGCGTTCATGAGCCGATGGGAGTATTTAAGCGCCCTCGATAAAATGGTGTTTCTGAAGCAAGTGCCGCTCTTCGAAAACATCTCGCTCGAAGAGCTCGGCCGCGTCGCCGGCATCGCGAACGAGAAGACGTACGAGGACGGCGAGTTTCTGGTGAAGCAAGGGGAGCCGAGCGTCTCCTTGATCGTCATCGTCGAAGGGCACGTGGAGCTGAGCGGGCGCGACGCCGCGGGCAAGGAAGGCACGGTCGGCGTCTTCGGACCGAAGCAGTCGTTCGGCGAAGGGGCATTGTTCGACGACCGGCCGTCGCTCGTCTCCGCGCAAGCGTTGTTCGAGCCGGTGCGGGTGCTGGAGATCGAAGGCGGAGAGATGTCGAAGCTCGTCAGGCTGTACCCGGACATCGGCGTCGGCTTGCTGCGGGCGGCGGGCCATCGCATCCGCACGCTCGAGCAGCTCGTGTTGAAGCTCGGGTAAGGAGGGTTGACGGTGGAGGATCGCCTGCATATGGAGTTGGCCGCCTCGCTTCAAGAGCTCGGTCGGATGGGCGAGGCCGTCGCCGCGTTCTGCGAACGAGGCGGGATTGACGAGAAACTGTCGTACGCGGTGCAGCTCGTCTGCGACGAGTGGGTGACGAACGTGATCGCGCACGGCTACGGCGGCGCGCCCCCCGACGCCGGGGAAGCGGCGATCGAGTTGACGATCGAGCGGACGGCGGATTCGCTGCGGCTCGCGTTCGTCGACCGAGCGCCGCCGTTCGATCCGCTGACGCACCCCGAGCCGGACGTGGACTTATCGGTGGACGAGCGGGAGGTCGGAGGTCTCGGCATTCATTTTATGAAGAAAATCATGGACGCTTGCGAGTACGAACGCATCGGCGGACGCAATCGGCTGGCGTTGACCAAGAAGCTCGGCACACGGAGGGAAGGCCAAGATGAACATCACGGTTGAAAAAGACGGCGAGGCGCTTTCGATCGCGCTCGCCGGACGGCTGGACGGCACGACGGTGCAAGCGGTGGAGGAGGCGTTCCTTGCGGAGCTCGCCGCCGGCGAAAGCCGCTTCGTCTTCGATCTGGAAGGACTCGATTACGTCAGCAGCGCGGGATTGCGCGTCATGCTGCTCGCGGCGAAGAAGACAAGGGGCGTCGGCGGCAAGCTCGCGCTGTTCGGCTTAAACGAGAACGTCAGAGAAGTCTTCGAGATTTCCGGCTTCCATAAAATCTTCGCGTTGTTCGCGACGCGGAGCGAAGCCGCGGCGTTCGTCTCTGCGCCGTGATCGGGGCGGGGATCGCCGCGCTGTCGATCGCGTTAGCCGCGGCCGTCGCCTACGCGGCGCACGCGGCCGTAGAGCGGCGGCGGATGCGCACGCTGTTCCGCGTCAGCCTGCGGGTGGGCTCGACGATCAAGCGCAAGGAGTTGCTTCGCATCATTATGGAAACGGCGGAGAAGACGCTTCGGGCGGAAGGCTCCTCGATCATTCTCCTCGATAAGGAGCGGCAGGAGCTGTTCTTCGAGGTCGCTACGGGGGAGAAGGGCGACGAGGTGCGCGAAATTCGGCTGCGCATGGGCGAAGGCATCGCCGGCTGGGTCGCGCAGACGGGCGAATCCGTGCTCATTCCGAACGCGGCGAAGGACCCCCGCTGGTCGAACCGGGTGTCGAACCGGGTCGGCATGCCGACCCGAAACATGCTCTGCGCGCCGATCGTTTCGAACGGCGAGACGCTGGGCGTGCTGCAGGTCATCAACAAGAAGCGGAACGGCACGTTCCGCAGGAGCGACCTCCGGCTGCTGGAGCTGATCGCCTCTCCGGCGGCGGTCGCGCTCGAGAACATGCTGTTGTACGAAGCGCTCGTCAAGTCGATGGAGACGCTGCGGGAGACGACCGCCGCGAAGGAGCGGATGGAGAGCGAGCTGAAGATCGCGCAGGACATCCAGCGCAGCTTCCTCCCCGGCGACGCGGCGTCGATCGCGCGGGTGGAGCTGGCGGCGCGTCTGCAGCCGGCCAGGGAAGTCGGCGGCGATCTGTATCACTTCATCGAACTGGGGGAGGAACGGCTGCTTCTTTGCCTCGGGGACGTGTCGGACAAGGGGATGCCCGCGGCGTTGTTTATGTCCGGTCTTATGATCTGGATCCAGGCGAAGGCGAAGGCGTACGATTCGCCGGCCGCGATCGTCGCGGACATTAACCGCGAGGTCAGCGACGAAGACTCCACGATGTTCGCGACGATGTTCTTGGCCGTGCTCGACGCTCGCACCGGGCGGCTCCGGTACTGCGACGCGGGGCATTGCACCCCGTACTTGCTCGGGGAGGACGGCGCGGCGACGCCGCTCGAGACGTCGAAGCATTTGCCGGTGGGCGTGTTCGAGGATACCGAATACGAGGATCGGGAGATCGTGCTGTCGCCGGGACAGTCGCTCGTTCTGTATACGGACGGCATCACGGAGGCGGAAAGTCCCGCCGGCGAATGGTTCGGGACGAACGGGCTGATCGAGGCGTTGTCGAGCTGCGGCGGGCTCTCGCCGAGGGAGGCGGCCGACGCGCTCGTGGCGCGCGTACAGTCGTTTTCCGAAGGGTTGCCCCCCTCCGACGACATCGCTGTAATGGCAGTAAAATACGGAAAAATCTAGGTAATTCATCTCATAAAAAAACTGTTGCGCGCGTGAGAAACCGTGTGTAACAATGGGAATATCTTCGTGCTACGATCAACCCAAGGGGGTGAGGAAATGCCGTTCCACGAGAAGAGCGCAAGGCTTGAGAAGGCGTCTTCGAGCCGACCGAAGAAGAGCCTCGGAACGACCGGTGGAAGCGCTATCGCTTCGATCGCGGGGTTGCAGCAAGGACTCGGCAACCGGGGAATGCATCGATGGATCGCGCAGATGAAGCGCGACCCGTCGATGCCGGTCCAACGCGCGGCGTCGCCGGAGGAGGAAGAGCTACAGATGAAGCGCGATCCTTCGCGGGCGATCCAGCGCGAATCGGAAGGCCCCGAGCTGGAGGAGGAAGAGCTCCAGATGAAGCGCGACTCTTCGAAGGCGATCCAGCGCAAGTCGAATGGCATTCCGGAGCCGGTGCTGCAGAAGATGGAAGCTTCGTTCGGCGCGAGCTTCGAAGGCGTGAACATTCACGTCGGCGGCGAAGCGTCCGAGGTCGGCGCCCTCGCGTATACGCAAGGGAGCGACATTCATTTCGCCCCGGGGCAGTATCGGCCGGACACAAAGTCCGGGCAAGAGCTGCTTGGACACGAGCTCGCCCACGTCGTGCAGCAGCGCGAGGGACGCGTGCAGCCGACCGCCGAAGTGGCCGGGGTGCCGCTCAACGACGAGAAGTCGCTCGAAGCTGAAGCCGACCGGCTCGGGGCGAAGGCGGCTGCCGGCAGATGAACGCAACGACCGCGCTTCGGCCATACGAACACCCTTGGGAGCACATCACGGACGAATTGCGGCGGCTCGACGTATGGATCGATGCCGGCCTGCAGTCGATGACCGCGCCGGCGGACGACCCGGCCTTGGACCCGTTCCGCGGGCTCGTCGTCACCGAGTCGGAAGCGAAGCAGCTGCTTCAGGACGATGGCCGGTTCGCGGCGATAGACCATGAACGACAACAAGAACTCGACGCATGGGACGGTTATATCGCTTCCCGCGTCTCATCTACGATCCAACAAGGGTATCCGCTGCCGCTGCTCCGGCTGCGGGACGCGTTCCGGTTGACGGATCGGGACGTTCGCTGCCTCGTCGCGACGATGGCCCCGGACCTCGACCGAAAGTACGAGAAGCTTTACGCGTACCTGCAAGACGACATGACCAGCAAATTCGCGACCGTCGATCTATTGCTGCGCCTCTGCTGCCGGTCCGAGAGCGAACGAAGGGATGCCCTCCCGCGACTACTCCCATATTCCCCTTTCTCCTCTCTCTTGCGCAAGGAGCAGCCGGACGGCGGCGCGGCTCGATCCGCGTTGTCCCGGCCGATCCGCGCGGACGAACGGATCGTCGCTTACGCGCTCGGTTTGCATTGGACGTATGCGGGCCCGATGGCCGGCATGCGGCGATACGACGCGGCCGAGATTCCTCCCTCTTTGACAATCGACCAAGACGTCGGCGAGAAGCTGCAAGCGCATATCGCGGCTTCGCCTTCGTCCCCCGTCGTCTACCTGCTGCACGGCCCGACGGGCTGCGGCAAGACGCTGCAAGCCCGCCTCGCCGCCGCTTCGATTCGTTGCGGGCTGCTCGAGTGGGATGCGTCGACCGCGCCCGCCGAGGAAGAACCCTTCCGAGAAGCGTTGGAGCTGGTCATGCGGGAGGCACTGCTGATCGGGGCCGTCCCGGCCTTCGACCGGCTGCATGCGCTCGCGGGCGACCGGCGGCTCGAGTGGCTCGCGGACCGGCTGCGCGGCCTCGAGGGCCCCGCATTCCTCCTGTCGGAGAAACCGTGGATGCCCGAGAGACCGCTCGAAGGCGCCGCGTGGATCGACGTCCCGCTGCGGCTGCCGGACCCGGCGGCGCGCCGACAACTATGGAAGGCGGCCGCGGGCGGCGCGTTCGCGTTGTCCGATGCGGAGGCGTCGGCGCTCTCCGCGAAGTTCCGCTTCACGACCGGCCGCATCGAGCGGACGGTGCGGACGGCGGAGCGGCTGCTCGAGTGGGAGCGGGGGGGCGGCCTTGCCGAAGCGCCGCTCGATTCGAAAGCGCTCCACCGCGCCGGATACATGCAGGTCCGACACCGGCTCGGCGAGAAAGCGGTCAAGCTCGAGCCGAAGTTCGCTTGGGAAGATTTAATCCTGCCGGACGATACGAAGTCGCTGCTGCGCCAGGCGTGCAACCGGCTGTCGTACCGTCACGTCGTGTTCGACGAGTGGGGCTTCGAGCGGAAGTTCGCGTACGGCAAGGGCATCTCCATGCTGTTCACCGGTCCGCCGGGCACCGGGAAGACGATGTCGGCGATGGTCATGGCGCGGGAGATGGACGCGGAGCTGTATCGAATCGACCTGTCCCGCATGGTCAGTAAATACATAGGCGAAACCGAAAAAAACTTAAGCGATATTTTCGACGAAGCGCAGTTATCCGGCGCGATTTTGTTTTTCGACGAAGCGGACGCGCTGTTCGGGAAGCGCTCCGAGGTGAAGGACGCGCACGACAAGTACGCGAACATGGAGACGTCGTTTTTGCTCCAGAAGATGGAGGAGTACGACGGATTGACGATTTTGGCGACGAACTTCTCCCAGAACCTGGACGAGGCGTTCACCCGCCGCATCCAGTTCATCGTACGATATCCGTTCCCGGACCCCGCGCAGCGGGAGCAACTGTGGCGCTCGACGTTCCCGAAAGAGTCGCCTGTCGTGCACGATATCGACTTCGAATACTTGTCCCGCGCGTTCGACCTCGCCGGCGGCCCGATCAAGAACGTCGTCCTGACGGCCGCGTTCCTGGCGGCGGAGGACGGCGTCCCGATCGGGATGAAGCACATGATCGAAGCGGTCAAGCAAGAGTACAAGAAAACCGGCAAAGTGTTGCTGAAGGATCGACTCGGCGCGTACGCCGATTGTTAAGGGAGGCTGGAGAACATCGCGGAATATACGGTCATCGCCGACGTGGGCATGTCCATTGTGGGACTGCTCCGCGAGGCGCTCGTTCCCGATCTGATCGCTCATCCCGACGGCGTCGGCCTCGCGCATCCGGCCGATCGAGGGGATCTGAACCTGTCGTTGTTTCTGTACGGAATCAAGGAGAACACCGACTACCGCAGCAGCGACTATATCGACGGGGGCGGCGGCGAGCTGCGCTTCCCGCCGATCGCGCTCGATCTCTTCTATTTGGTGACGGCGCATTCCGCGTCGGACATCTTGTCCCGCGGCATCGACGAGCATCGCATTCTCGGCAAGACGATTCAGACGTTGTACGACAACGCCGCGCTCAAGGGCGGCCAGCTCGTCGGCTCCCTCGCGGGATCCGGCCAGACGATCAAGATCGCGAAGCAAGACGTACCGCTCGAGACGGTGATCAACTTCTTCCCCGACTCGCCATATAAGCTGTCTCTGAGCTACGCCGTCGGTCCGGTGTTCGTCGATTCGACCCGGACGAGATCCGTCTCTCGCGTGACGGAGCGCAGGATCAAGCTCCAGGACAAAGGCTGACCGCGGACTCGGCGGCGCCGACCTTGCCCCCGATGCACCGATCGGCCGCCGCTTCGCATCACGAAGCGCGTCCGGCCGATCTTGCTAATAAACATCCCCGGAAGGAGGAACCGGTTACGGTTGTACTTACGCGCACGGCGTACATCCGAATACCGGGAAAACATGGCGGAGTATTTATCACCAGGCGTGTATGTGGAGGAATTCGATAGCGGCGGGCAGCCGCTCGCCGGCGTCAGCACGAGCACGGCAGGCTTCATCGGCCTTGCGCAGCGAGGTCCTGCGGAGGGCCTCCCGACGCTCGTGACGAGCATGAACGATTTCAAACGCAACTTCGGCTCTTATCTTTCCGAAAATCAATTCGGCTCCTATCGGTTCCTGGCTTATGCTGTAGAGCATTACTTCGTCAACGGGGGATCCCGCGCTTACATAATGCGGGTGGCGCCGAACGACGCGAAGCCGGCGAGCGGCTCCGCGGGTTCGCTCACGCTGACCGCCCGCAATCCGGGCGCGTGGGGCAACGCGGTGCAAGCGGTTCTCGAGCCTTCCAGCAAGGCGAAGACGCAAATTTACGAAGTCGTCGGCGACGCGAAATATCGCGTCAAGAACGGCGCCGGCTTCAACGCGGGCGACGTGGTCGCGTTCGAAGCGGCCGGCGAGAAGCAGTACGGCAAGGTCGTCTCCTCCCGCGATAACGTCATCGAGCTGGAAGCGGCGCTCGAAGGCGACGTCGTCGACGGCGGCCTTCTCCCGGCGAAGGTGCTCTCGACGTGCGAGTTTACGCTCACCGTCGCGTACGGCGACGAGGTCGAGCAATTCGAGAAGGTATCCCTAAACATCGCTGCGGCGAACTACGTGGACAAGGCGGCGGCCCGCTCGAATCTTGTAGCGGTAACCGCGGCTCCGAGCGACGCGGCGGTGCATCCGCTCGAAACGCTCGGCGCATCGACGATCTCGCTGTCCGGCGGCTCGGACGGTTCCGCGGGCGCTTTAAGCGCGGCGGACTTCATGGGCGAGGACAACGGACCGGGCAAGCGAACGGGCATCCAAGCGTTCATCGATAACGACCAAGTCAGCCTTATGGCCGTTCCGGGCGTGACGGAGCCGGCGGT
Organism: Paenibacillus sp.; assembly: GCF_031177825.1. Lineage (GTDB taxonomy): Bacteria > Bacillota > Bacilli > Paenibacillales > YIM-B00363 > Paenibacillus_AE. The sequence continues at coordinate 288,413 of NZ_JAPSKE010000006.1, forward strand.
GCAGCTCGCGCTCGTGGCGCACTGCGAAAACCTCGGCTCTCGCTTCGCGATTCTCGACATTCCGCGCGAGAAGACGAAGGTGCCGGACGTGCTGACGCACCGCGACATTTTCGACTCGAGTTATGCAGCGATGTACAATCCATGGCTTCAGGTGTTCGACCCGCTCGAGAAGCGGAACATCTTCATCCCGCCGTCCGGCTCGATCGCAGGCGTCTATGCGCGCAGCGACAGCACGCGCGGCGTCGAGAAGGCGCCGGCGAACGAAGTCATTCGCGGCTGCACGGGCCTCGAGGTGCAGTACAACAAGGGCGAGCAAGACATCTTGAACCCGAAGGGCGTCAACCTGATCCGCAGCTTCTCGGGCCAAGGCATTCGGGTGTGGGGCGCGCGCACGACGTCGTCCAACGCGCTCTGGAAATACATCAACATCCGCCGTTTGTTCATCTTCCTGGAAGAATCGATCAAAGCGGGAACGAATTGGGTCGTCTTCGAACCGAACGACGAGCGTCTGTGGGCGCGCGTGCACCGGACGATCGACGCATTCCTGACGCGCGTATGGCGCGGCGGCGCGCTCATGGGCTCGAGCCCGGGCGAGGCGTTCTACATCGACATCAGCCGCAACACGATGACGCAGGACGACATCGACAACGGGCGACTCGTTTGCGTGATCGGCGTCGCGCCGGTGAAGCCGGCCGAATTCGTCATTTTCCGCATTACGCAGAAGACGAACGAGCAATAATTTACGCGTATCGATTCAGCTATTTTTTAAGGAGAGGAAGAAGAGCACATGGCGGGCGAACGTAACGATCCGTATCGCAAGTTTCGATTTCGTGTGGAAATAGAAGGCATTGAACAAGCAGGTTTCAGCGAGGTGTCCGGCTTCGACGCGTCACTCGACGTCGTCGAGTACCGCGAAGGCACGGACGTCATCACGCCTCGGAAGCTGCCGGGTCTCGCGAAGTACGGCAACATCTCCCTGAAGTGGGGCGCGACGGATTCCATGGATCTGTACGAGTGGATTCAAGAGTGCATCGTGGAAGGCGTCATCGAACGCAAGACGGTCACGATCATCGCCGTCAGCGAAGAGGGCGAAGACGTGGCGACGTGGCAAGTGATCGAAGCGTGGCCGGCGAAGTATACGGCGCCGGACTTCAACGCGACGGCTTCCGAAGTGGCGATCGAGCTGCTCGAGCTGGCGCACGAAGGCATGACGCGCACGCAGTAAGGATCGTTCGGGCGGAGACGGGGGAGGCTTGCGGCTGGCCTCCGTCTCTTGCTCGTTTTACGAAACGAGAATGCATTTTTCTTGGATCACGAGAGCATGGATTTCCTCGGAAAACAGGCTTCCGTGTTCCAAGAAACTTAACCGCCCAAGGAGGAAGCAGACAACATGGCATTCAAGACGGAATACGAATTCGAGCTGCCTAGGGGATATGTTGACGAGAACGGAAACTTGCATCGAAGAGGCACGATGCGGCTCGCGACCGCGGCGGACGAAATTTTGCCGATGCGCGACCAGCGGGTGCAGCAAAATCCCGGCTATCTGACCATCATCCTGCTGGCTCGCGTCATTACGAAGCTCGGCGATCTTCGCGCCATCGACACGAAGACGATCGAGAAGCTGTTTACGGCGGACCTTGCGTTCTTGCAAAACTTCTACCGCGAAATCAACGAAACGGAAAAGCTGACCGTTCGGGCGATGTGCCCGAAGTGCGAGCATGAGCACGAGGTGGACATCTCTTTTTTGTCCGAAGCGGAAGGGGCGTAACGTTGTATCCGGAAGACCGGCTGTACGAAGAGACCGGATTCATCGCGTACTACTTCCATTGGACCCACGACGAAATTATGAATATGGAGCATAAGGAACGTCGCCGTTGGTGCGAGGAAATTTCCCGCATCAATCGGAAGATGAACGACGACGGTTCGGAGAAAAACAATCCTTTCGACGTGTTTAAGAAGAGGTGAACGTAACGCATGGCCCGAACGAATACGGCCGACGACCGGCCGCAAGTGTTCGGCTCGCACCGATTCATGGTGGAGCTCGACGGGATGCTGGTCGCCGGCTTCTCCGAAGTGAGCGGCTTGTCCGTGGAGACCGAGCTGGAGGAAATCGCGGAAGGCGGAGTCAACCACTACATGCACAAGCTGCCGAAACAGACCAAGACGCAGCCGCTCGTCTTGAAGCGCGGCGTGACGGTGACGAACGAGCTGTGGACGTGGTATTCGAACGTCGTCGGCGGCACGATCACGCGCAAGAGCGGGTCGGTCATTTTGTACAACGAGAAAGACGTGGAGCTGCGGCGTTGGAATTTCTACGAAGCGTTCCCGTACAAGTGGACGGGACCGGAGCTCCATGCGTCGAACAGCGCGGTGGCGGTCGAGTCGATCGAGCTCGCGCATAACGGCTTGAAGGCGGTGTAGTTTGCCGAGGGGCGCGCGGTTGTGCGAACGGGGCGGTAGAACGGAGGGTTCGGGTGGACGACGAGAAACGAAGCAAACGTACGAAATCGGAACCGAATACGTCCCCGCCGCCGGCCGCCGAACCGAAGCCGAAGCGGAAACGCAAGGCCGCGAGCGCCGACGAGGGGGAGGCGAAGCCGAAGAGGAAAGCGGCGGCGGCGGCTGCGAAGCCCTCGATCACGCAGGCGGAGACGCTCGGCAAGAAGCGCGCGCGGAAGCCGAAGGCGGCCGCCGCGGCCGAGCTCGCCGCGAAGGATGGCGGGTCGCTGCGGTCCGTGCGGCTGTCCGACGCGGCGTTCGCGGGGAAGCTGCTCGGCAAGTACGGCTGGGCGATCGGCGCGCCGAAGGGACGGACGGCGATCGTGCATCGCGACGGCGCGACGGGAGCGATGCGACCGGCCTCGCGCAGTATGCACGTCGACATGCATATTCGCAATGTGCGGCCGCTGCTGCAGCTGTACGCGCGCGTGTTCGCGACGGTGCTTCCGCCGAAGCCGACGGGCGCGTCGCGCCGTGAAGGGGTGCGCCCCGCCGGAGCGACTCCCGAGGGGCGCGGCGGCGCGTCCGCCGCGAAGACGGCCGCTTCGACGCCGGCGATAGCCGCATCCGGTACGTTGCGCTTTGAATCGATATTAGGCGCCTCGACGCGGTCGGTGACCGAGGTAAGGCGGATCTGGGAGACGTTCCGGGTGACGACGACGTCGCTTCGGCGCATCGAGACGTTGCAGCGGACGGCGCTGTCCGCGCCGGGCCGGCTGACGTCGGTCGCCGCTCGCGGGCTGGTAGGACCGAGCGGCCGCAGGACCGTTCAGGACGCCCCGGCGCGGGATGCGAGTCGAGGCGGGGGCGTGGGCGGCGGCGAGGCGAGGGCTGCTCGCGAGGTCGTCGAAGGCGTCGTCGCGGACAGTCGGTCGAGCGTCGCGAGGCGAAAGCCTGCGGACGAGACGACGGGAGACGAATCGGTCGTCGCCCGCGTGAACGACGTCATCCGTCGAGAGCCGGTGCCGGCCGCGCTGCTGCGGTTGGTGCATGCGAAAGCGCAGGGCGGCGAGGCGGCGATGCGGCTGCGGGTTTCGCCGTTCCCGGCGAAACCGACGGCGACCGGATCGAACCGAGCGAGTGCCGAAGCGCCTCGAGCGGATGCCGCTTCGCAAGCGCCGATGTCCATGCCGATCGCGGCGATGCGGAGGACGAGCGCAGGTGCGCTTCCTCTCCGGCGGGCGGTTCGGCGTACGGAAGCATCCGCACCGGCGAAAGCCCATGAAGTCGTTTCGTCTTCCAAACCGGCCGCGCCGCGGGGACCGAACGATGAGGTCGCTCCGGCCGTCGTCGTTCCGCCGATCGTTACCGTGACGTCCGCCGGCGTTTCGCCGCTTCGTCCGGTATATCGGGTGGAGCGGAGAGGGCCGGAGGACGACGGATCTTCCGCACGAAGCTTCGAACGAAGCTCGCTGCAAGTAGTCATTCGGCATATGACGCGTCTCGTCTCGCATTCGTCGGCTTCGGAGCGGACGATTACGGTCGTTCGCCGCTTAATCGAACGAGCCGCCGGCCGGCCGAAGGCGATCGGGTCGGCGACGCCTTCGGGCGGAGACATTCGATCGGGATCGCCGCCGGGGGAGAACGGCGGGGCAGCAGTGCCGCCCGGCGTTACGCAACGGCAAGCGGATCGAGCCCCCGCTCGTTCGGCGAGCGTCGCCGGCGAACGAGCTTCGGCGCCGTCGATGGTTCCGCTCCGGGCGGGGCGGCTCGCCGCCCTCGTCGTCAGCGCCCGTACGACGGGCACGCGGTCGCCGGAAGCGATCGCCGCTCGCGAGGCGCGGCGGCCCGCTGCGAGCGCATCTGCCCGCGCGGCCGCGGTTGCGCCGCTGCAGCGCCGGGTCGCTGAAGGGAAGCCGCTTGCGGCATTGGTACCGGTTACGGCGACAGCGCTGGCTACAGCGCTTCAAGCAGTTCGAGGGAGCGGTCCGAAGCCGGTCGCGCTCATCGCACGCCTCATGACCGTCGTCGAGCGTCGCGGCTGGACTCCGGCAACGCGTGATCCCTATGCCGGAAGGGCGGCGGAAGCGCGTAGCTCGGAACAGGTTCCCGCCGCAAGGCACGGGGGCGAGACGGCAGTTCGCGTTGCCGGGACGCCGGCGCCGGTCGGTATGGTACAGCGCCGACCGATCGTTCTCGTGAGAGGCGGTATGGGGGCGGCTCGCGCCGTTCTCGCTAAGTCGACGCCATCGCCGGCGCAGCGGCAACCGCCGACGCCGCGAGGAGCGACGACGGTGCGGAAGGCGGCTAAGACGCCGCCGATGACGGGAGGCCGGGAGCGGCCGTCTCCGGCAAGCGTTGCCCCGACGAGCGCTCGAACGACGATGGACGTTCGAAGGTTCGCGGACCGGATTACGCAGCGGTTCCGGGATCGTTACACGGAACGGTTGACGGTCCGCTTCGCGGAACGCGCCGCCCAGGTCAAGGGGCGAAGCACCCCGATGACCTTCGTCGGCTCGGCGGCTGCATCGGATGGCGGCTCCCGCGCGTCGGCGAGACCCGCGCTGCAGACGGTACGCGCGACGTGGAGCCGACGCGAGCCGGAACGCGTCGCTGCGGAAGCGCGGCGCCGGAACGCGGACGCGACGTCGATGGCGGAGACGGCGCCGCATGCGCCAGCGGCAAGCGCGAGCGGACCTATTGCGGCCGGGCGGGGGATCGAGCGATCGCCGAGTGCTGCGACCGCAGGACGTTCGCCGATGCTGCATCGCTCGGCGCGACGCGCGACGCTGTTCGGCGGCGGCCCGTTCCAAGCGGCCGCCGCGGCTTCGCGCTTATCGCCGATGCAGCGCGCGCCGCAGACGCACCGCGCCGCCGCGGTCCGCGCGTCGGCGCCTGCGCGTCTAGCGCCGTCGGCGTCCGCCGCCGCCCGCGCAAGCGCGCCGCTGGCGCCATCGGCGCAGACGCACCGCGCCGTCGGCGAAGCGCCTGCACAACGCGCGGTTGCGCACCGCGCCGTCGGCGAAGCGCCTGCACAACGCGCGGTTGCGCACCGCGCCGCGCTCGTGCACCGCGCGTCGCCGCCGTCTTTCGCGGCGCGCCGCGGCATCGCGACGGTTCGATCCGGCGCGACGATCGGGCACGCGGTGACCGAATCGACGGTCGCCCCGGCGCAGCGGTACGTCCGCGACATCCGCCTCGACGTCGCCGCGAAGAACGGCGGCCGCGAACGGCCGACGCAAGACCCGGTCGTGCAGACGCTGCAAACCGCCGTCAAATCGGTCGAAGCGGAGCTGCAAAAGGCGAAAGAGCTATGGGCGAAGCCGAAGCTCGATATGAATCGGCTGTCGGATCAGCTCTACAAGGAGCTTAGCAAGCGAATCCGCTTCGACTCCCAGCGCCGGGGCTTGTAAACGCGCCGGAGGGTGCGAGGTCGTCGCACGGGGCGGATACGAACGATAGCCCGATAAGGGGAGGTGCGCGCATGGCGCTGCAGAAAGCGGCCATCATGGTCACGCGAGGCAACAACGCCACGGAGAAGATCGACGTGCTGTTCAATCCGACCGAATATTCGATCGAGACGAGCAACGAATTCAGCTGGGACACGGTGCCGGGCTTGTCGCAGCCGATCGCGTACTTCATCAGCGGCGCGGTGCCGACGCTGACGATGGATCTCTTTTTCGATACCTACGAAAAGGGCACCGACGTCCGCGCCCACACGCAGAAGGTCGCGAAGCTGCTCGACGTGGACAAGGACCTTCACGCCCCGCCGCTTTGCAAGTTCGTCTGGGGCTCGCTCCAGTTCAAGGGCGTCCTCGAGCAGGTTACGCAAAAATATACGATGTTCCTCGACTCCGGCATCCCGGTGCGCGCGACGCTCGGCGTCACGTTCAAGGCGGTCGCGAGCGTCAAGGAGCAATACCAAAACATCCCGCGGCAGTCGGCCGACCGGACGAAGCAGAAGACGGTGAAGCAAGGCGACCAGCTGTGGCGCATCGCCGCCGAGGAATACGAAAATCCGGGGCTGTGGCGCGAAATCGCGAAGGCGAATCGGATCGACGACCCGACGCGGCTCGAGCCGGGCTCCGTGCTGAAAATTCCGCGGCTGCACTAAGACGAATCCCGAAGCGAAGGAGGAGCGATCATGGCGGACGTCACGCTGTCGACCTCGAGCCATACCTACGACGACTTGGCGAAGAAATACGGCGACTTCCTGGCGCCGACCGCGAAGGTGAAGCTGAACGGCGCGGACGCGACGACGACCGGCATGGCGATCGCGAACGTGCGCGTGTCGACGTCGACGGCGATCGATACCGACACGGCGACGCTGACGATCGCGAACGCCTACGACGAGATCGAACGGGATTTCGCCTGGACCGACAAGTATGCGCTCGGCAGCACGATCGAGGTCGAGCTCGGCTACAAGGATCAGCTGACGACCGTCTTCTCCGGCTATATTACGGCCGTGAACTATTCGCTGCCGCGCGAAGGCACCCCGGTCGTCGTCGTGACGGGCATGGATTCCTCGATCAAGCTGATGCGGGGGCAAAAAATCGAAACGTGGCAAGACAAAAAAGTGTCCGACATCGCGAAGCAAATCGCCTCCGAGCACGGCCTCAGCGCCGAGGTGGACGATACGGGCACGAACATTCCGCTGCTCGCGCGAGGCCAGCAATCCGATTTTCAATTTTTGCAAAACATGGCGATCGCGCTCAATTACGAGTTCTTCATCGTCGGCAAGAAGCTGTACTTCCGCAAGCGGTTCAAAAACAAAACGCCGGTCATCACGCTGACCTACATGAAAAATCTGAACGAATTTTCGCTGGAGCATAACCTCTCCGAGCAAGTGAGCAAGGTCGAAGTGCACGCCTGGAACGCGAAAGAACAGAAGGAACTGAAAGGCACGGCGACCGAAATCGACAAATCGAACGGAAATACGAAAACGGGGATCAACCTGCTCCAGACGATGGGCGGCTCCAATTTCATCGAACATATATACGCGAACGTCTCCAGCCAAGAGGAGGCGAATACGCTCGCGAAGGCGATTTTGAACGGCCGCGCGTTAAAGCTGGTGTCGGGCGAAGGCGAAGTCGTCGGGCTTCCCGAGCTGCGGGCCGGCTTGTTCGTCAAGATCGAAGGCATCGGCCAGAAGCTGGACGCGGCGTATTACGTGTCGCGCGCGACGCACATTCTCGACGGCTCCGGTTACGTCACCCAATTCCAAGTCCAAGGGAACGTGGTCTAATGCTTTACGATTCTATGAATGCCGCCAACGCGCGCATCCTGCCGAAGATCGACGGCGTCGTCGTCGGGATCGTCACGAACAACAAAGACCCGGAAAACAAAGGGCGCGTCAAGGTCAAGATTCCGATGCTGACCCAGGAAACCGAGTCCGATTGGGTGCGGATCGCGCAGCCGATGGCCGGAAAGGAGAACGGCACGCTGATCATCCCCGAGGTGAACGACGAGGTGCTGTTGGCGTTCCAGCTGGGCGACATCTCGCAGCCGTTCGTCGTCGGCTCCCTCTGGAACGACAAGAACAAGCCGCCGGCGGGCAAGGACGACAAGAACAACGTCCGCAAGATCGTCTCCCGCGCCGGCCACGAACTGACGTTCAACGACAAGGCCGGCGACGAGAGCGTGTCGATCGTCACGAAGAAGGGCCTCAAGCTCGAGATGACGGACAAGGACGAGACGATCAAGCTGCAGGATAAACCCGGCGCGAACGCCATAACGATCAAGGGCGGCAGCTCGGGCGAAATCGAAATTAAGAGCGGCACGACGAAGGTGACGATCAACAACAAGGGCGACGCGACGGTGGAGAGCACGAAGAAGCTGACGCTGAAGTCGACGGAGATCGCGATCGAGGCGACCGCGAAGCTGAGCCTCAAGGGCGGCGCGATGGTCGATATCGCGTCGGACGGCATGTTGAATATTAAGGGCTCGATGGTGAAGATCAACTAGGTTTCGGAGCGAGGAGGCTGGAGGATGTCGAAGGCGTTTTTGGGAAAAGGATGGAAATTCCCGATCGAGGTGGACGAGGCGACCGGCCGCATCAAAATGTCGGAGCACGAGGACGACATCGCCGAGGCGATCCGGGTCATCATCTGGACGTCCCGGGGCGAGCGCATCATGCGGCCGACCTTCGGCTCCGGCATCGAGCGATTCCTGTTCGAGAGCACGGACGACATGACGCTGCGGCTCATCGAGTCCGAGCTCGAGGAGGCGGTGCGCGTCTGGGAGCCTCGCGTGCACAACGTCGAGGTGAAGGTCGTCCGCGACGCGCGGGACGCGGAGAAGCTGCTGATCCATGTGCTGTACGAAGTGCGCACGACGAACAACTTGTTCAACCAAGTGTATCCGTTCTATTTGCACGAGGGCGCTAATTAGGGGAGAGACGAATGGCCAATCAAAGCTCCGGAGGGGACCCGAGGGTCTTATCCCCGACCGTCGATCATCGCGACGCCGCCGCGCTCATCGAACAGATGAAGCGGCTGGCGCCATATTATACGCCGGAATGGCGGTTTCGGCCGGACGATCCGGATCCGGGCACCGCGCTGTTTCTCATGTTCGCGAAGCTGCTCGAGGGCAACATTCGCCGTCTGAATCAGGTGCCGTACAAGAGCTTCCTAACGTTCCTGAACCGGTTCGACGCCAAGCTGCTGCCGGCGCGTTCGTCGCTCGCTCAGGTCGTCTTCGAGCTGGCGGAAGGCGCGACGGAGCCGGTGTACGTCGAGCCGGGGACGCAGCTGACCGCGCCGCCGCCGCCGGGCGAGCTCGAACCGGTGCTGTTCGAGACGGTGGACGCGCTGCTCGTGTCGCCGGCGAAGCTGACCGATTGCTTGTCGATCAGTCCGAAGCGCGATCGCATCGTACGACTGCAGGAGGAAGCGAACGAGGACGAAGAGCGGACGTTCGCGAAGATCGAGACCGGGCCGGACGGCCGCGGCGTCGCGCTGTTCGGTCCGGAGGGGGCGAACCTGCAGGAGCACGTGTTTTATTTGAAGCACGACTTTCTCTTCCTGTTGAACAGTCCGACCTACATCGAGATGACGGTGAAAAATACGCGCAACGCGTACGCCGTGCCGGAGACGGTGCGGTACTTGTCCGATCGGAACGCGGTGGAATGGGAATATTTCAGCGGCGGCGAGTGGGTCGCGTTCGACCGCGTGTTCGGCAACGGCGCTCGCATTCGGCTGACGAAGCGGCGGCGGGCGCGAATCGATCGGACGACGCTGTTCGGCGAAGAGGGCTACTGGATCCGGTGCCGGGCGAGATCGCTCGACGAAGCGACGGGTACGCCGCAGCTCGCGAGCGTGCAGCTCGACATGCTCGACCTGAAGAGCGACTTCCTCGTCGCGAAGGAAGGGGACGGCATCGCGCCGGATCGGCTGTACTTCAACGACATTCAAGTCGAAGCGGACGAATGCCAGCCGTTCGGGGATTTCTTCGCGCCGTTCGGCGTGTTTTACATCGCGAACCGCGAGGCGTTCTCGAAGCGAGGCGCCAACGTGACGATGCAGTTCCAGTTGAATTTCCGGCAGAACCGGTTGCTGCCCGACCGCCCGCCGCAAATCAATTGGAAGCCGATCATGAAGCGGGCCGAGGTCGACAAGACGGAAATTCCGGATCCGGTGACGATCGCGAACGTCCAATGGGAGTATTGGAACGGCCGCGCTTGGGTGCGCCTGCAGGCGGAGGACGACGCGCAGCGCATCTTCCATCTGCCGTACGAAGGGACGGAACCGCGCGAGATCAGGTTCGTCGTACCGGAGGACCTCGAGGAGTCGGCGGTCAATTCGGAAGACAACTTTTGGATTCGCGGACGCATTCTTTCGGTACAGAACGCGTACAGCAACAACGCGGTATATTATTCGCCGACGATCAAGCGGCTGCGCTGCCGCTTCGAATATCCCGAACCGGTTTACCCGCCGCAGCGATTCACGATCCGTAACAATCTCGAGGTGCAGGAGCGCACCCTCGAGGCGCGGACCGGCGGCTTCGCGTTCCGGCCGTTCCTGAAGCTGGACGGGGGTCACCCGGCGCTCTGGCTCGGCTTCGACAAGCCGCCGGAGCGGGGGCCGATCCACCTGTATTGGTCGCTGCGGACGAAGCGGACGCTCGACCGGGACGTGCCCCCGATCGAATGGGAGTACCTCAAACGCAGCGGCGGCGGAGCCGTCTGGGCGCCGCTCGCGGCGGCGGACGATACGAACGGCTTCACGCGCAGCGGCACGGTCCAGTTCGTCGGACCGCGCGACTTCGCTTATCAATCCGCTTTCGGCGTAGAGCGGTATTGGATTCGCGCGGTGAACCGCGACGCGTCCCTCGACGCCGAGGAGCGAGCGGCGGACGCGCCGCGGGCGCTGCATGCGACGTTGAATTCGGCGCTCGCGAAGCAGCAGGAGACGCTGAAGAACGAGCTGCCGCAGCGCGTCGAGACGTACGATACGGTCGACGAGACGGTCCGCGTCGAATACGTCCTCTCCCGAACGCCGGTGCTCTCCGAAGAGGTGTGGGTCGACGAGACGGAGACGATGTCCGAGGAAGAGGCGAAGAAGCTCGAGGAGGAAGGCGTCGCGACCGACATCGTGCGCGATACGGCGGGCGACATGATACGCTGCTGGGTCAAGTACGCGGCCGTGCCTCACTTCGTGTTGTCCGGTCCTCGCGATCGGCATTATGCGCTCGATCGGGCGTCCGGCAGGCTGTCGTTCGGCAACGGGCAGCAAGGGAAGCTGCCGTCGAAGCTGACGGAGGACTCGGTCCGCGTGACGTACGCGACCGGCGGAGGCCGCCGCGGCAACGTCCCGGCGGGAGCGATCGCGTCGATCCGCGCTTCCATCGCGTACATCGACGCCGTGCGCAATCCGGAGCCGGCCGCGGGCGGCTGCGACTCCGGGACGGTGGAGGAAGCCATACGCCGAGGACCGAAGCTGTTCACCCACCGGCACCGAGCGGTGACGGCGGAGGACTTCGAATGGCTGACGCGGGAGGCGCACCCGAACGTAGCAAGGGTGAAGTGCCTGCCGAACGTGAACGTGAAGCTCGAGAAGGAGCCCGGCGCGATCTCGATCGTCGTCCTGCCGAAGTCGGGCTCCTTTAGCGGACCGTTCTTCCAAGAGCTGAAGCGCCATGTGGAGAAGGAGCTGATCCGACGGGCCGCCGCGAACGTCGCGTTCCCGGGCGCCATCCAGGTGATGGATCCGGCCGTGCTCGAGATCGGCGTCCAGGCGACGCTGTGGGTGCGATCGATGGAAGACGTCGTACCGGTGGAGCGGGAAGCGGTGAAGCGGCTGAACCGCTTCCTCGATCCGCTGACCGGGGGCGCCGACGGCGCCGGCTGGGACATCGGGCAAATCGTGCACCGATCGATGTTCTACGCGCTGCTCAAGGCGGTCGGACCGGTGCTGCACATCCCGCAAATTTCGCTATCCGTCATGAAGTCGGAGAACGGCGAACGCGTCGAGTGGAACCCGGAGCGCATCGAGGACGTGCCTCACGGCATCGTCGTTCCGGGCGAGCACCGCATTCTCGTCGAAATCGGCAAGTAGCGTTACGGCAATCGAAACAGGTTACGTAGGGGAGGGGAATCGCAGGCATGCTGCCGTTACCGAATTTGGACGACCGCACGTTCGAGCAGCTGGTGCGGGAAGCCCGAGACTTGATCCCGGGCATCTTCTCGGAGTGGACCGACGAAAACACGCACGACCCCGGGATTACGCTGCTCGAGATGCTCGCTTGGCATCTCGAGGTGCAGCAGTACCGATTGGACCGGTTGACGACGAACCACGAGCGCAAGTTCTTGAAGCTGCTCGGCGAGGCGCCGCTCCCGCGCATGCCGGCGCGTTCGTCGGTCGTCTTCTCCGGCGCGGGCCGGGCGCTCAAGCTGCCCGTCGGCACGGTGCTGCGCGCCGGGGATACGCCGTACGAGACGGAGCGGCCGTTGACGGTCGTACCGGCGGACGGCGTCCGGCTGTCGGTCACGACCGCGTCCGGCCGCCGCGAGGTGTCGGCGGGGGATGAGAACGGGCATGCGCCGTTTTATCCGTTCGGTCAGGACGGCGAGGTCGGCGCCCGGTTCTCGATTCGGTTCCGGGAGCCGTTGCCGGCGAACGAACCGCTGTCGCTCTGGATCGAGCTGGCGTTCGACGGCGGCCTCGAGGCGAAGCGCATACCGCCGAACGAAGCCTCGTTCGCGCCGTCCGGCACGGTCGAGTGGACGTACTGGGCGGAGGCGGAAGACGGCACGGCGTCATGGGCGCCGCTCCCGCTCGAGCTGGACGAGACGTACGCGTTCCATCAGAGCGGCTCGGTCCGATTTCTCCTGCCGGCGGCGACCCGCCGCTTATCCGTGCGGATGACCGGCGGCGCGTACGACCGGGTTCCGCGCGTCCGGAAGCTGCATGTGAACGAGACGTCGGCGGCGCAAGGCTTCTCGCACGCCGTCGTGGAGACGTTCGACGGCGCCGGGTCGCCGGGCCTCGCGCTGAAGCCGCGGCACGCCCTGTTTTCGCGCGGCGTCATTCAGGCGCAGACGCGCGGCGGCGCGGACGGCGGGTGGGTCGACTGGGAGGAGGTCGAGACGTGGCCGGAAGGTCCGCGCCGGGCGTTCCGGACGTCGCGGGACGACGGTACGGGGGAAGTGACCGTTGCGTTCGGCGACGGCGTTCGCGGCGCGATTCCGCCGGAAGGCGTCGGCGCGATCCGCTTGATCGCCGTCTCGCCGGAGCTGTACGGGCGCGCCGCCTGCGGCGTCGGCACAGGCATTTCCGGCCAGCGGGTCAAGCTGCCGATCGCTCCGGCGCTGCCGGACGCGCTGCACGTGCAGGTCGGCTGGGTGCCGGAAGGCGCGTCCGCGACGGTGTGGCACGATTGGCGCCGGGTCGACGACTTCGACCGCTCGCGCCCGGACAGCCGCCACTACGCGCTGGACGACGCCGAGGGCGAGCTTCGGTTTTCGGACGGCGAGCGCGGCGCGGTGCCGCCGGCGTCCGGCTTCCCGAACATCCGCGTCATCGGACTGCGGGTCGGCGGCGGCGCGATCGGCAACGTGAAGGAAGGACAGATCCGATTCGCGGACGACCCGACAGTAGCCGAGTCGATCACCATCGAGAACGTCCGCCCGGCGGAAGGCGGCGCGGAGCCGGAGACGACGGGCGAAGCGCTGCGCCGCGTGCAGCGCGGCGTGCTTACGCCGGACTGCGGCGTGACCGAAGACGACATCGAGCGGCTCGTGCTGGCCATCCCGGGCATCGCCGTCTCTCGCGTGAAGGCGATCCCCGGCTTCCGGCCGGGGATCAGGGACTACCCGGAGGAGCGAACGCTCGGCGACGTGACGGTCGTCGTGGAGCCGAGGTCTCGCCGCGAAGCGGCGAAGCCGAGCGCGGGCTTCCTTCAGACGGTGCGCAACTACTTGGAGCCGTATCGGCTGCTGACGACGAAGTTCCATGTCGTGCCGCCGGAATACGTAAAGGTGAGCGTCCGCGCGATCGTCGTGGTCGACCCTCGATACGAGGCGAAGGAGCGCCGGGTGCATGAGGCGATCGACCGTTGGTTCGCGCGCTGGGACTTCGGACGCTCCGTGTATAAGGGCGACGTCTACGACGCGATTCACAGCGTGCCCGGCGTCGTCTACATCCAAGACGTGTGGTTGATGGCGGACGGCAAGGACGTGTTCAAGGAGGAAGGCGGCGACGTCCGCATTCCGCCGAACGGCCTCGTCGTCAGCGGCGCGCACGAGATCGAGTTGCTGTCATCCGGAAGATAGGGAGGAGGAGTCCTGGTGAGCGAAGCGCGATATTTCTCGCTGCGCGGGATAGCCGCATGGCGGCGCGGCGTTCGGATGCATCTGACGGCCGACGACGAAGGCCTCACGATCGTGCGTCAGGACGTCTACCGTCCGGCGCGCCGCGACGAGGCGGACCATCCGCGCATCGTCCGTCCCGTGGCGGACGCCGCCGCGGACGCGAGCGGGCGATGGTTTCTGTTGGACGGCGCGGCCGGCGTCTGGAAAGCCGACATGGTCAGCGGTCATACCGAGTCGCTTCTGCCGCCCGGCCACGGCTGGTTCGGAAGCGGCGCGTCGGTCGCGGTCCTGAGCGATATGTGGGCCGCCGCGGATCCGGAGAGCAGCCCGACGCTGGCGCTGCTGTCGTCGGATAACGCCCAGGTGCTCTGGGCGAAGTCCGATTGGGGCGGCAAGCCGTTCCGCGCGCATGCCGTCGCGGCGGACGGAGCCGACCGGACCGTCGTCATGGCCGTCGTCGAAGAAGACGCGGGTCCCGTCCTCAAGCTGCTGCGATTCGAGCCGTCGGGCGAGCCGGCCGGGGAACTCGACGTCGACCTCGACGTTCGTTCGGCGGCAGAGGGCGAGGGCGACGCTCCTCCCGCCCTCCGGCCGCGGCGCTTCGAGCTGTCGCTCGGGGGCGGCGGCGCCGGCTGGCTGCTCGATCGCGACGCCTCCGCCGCGCTGCCGTTCGACTTCGACGCTGCGGAACGGCCGGCGTTCGCGCCGCTGCCCGAGGCGGCGACGCCCGCGGCCGCGATCCTGGCCGCGCCGGACGGCGGCGCCTGGCTGATCCGCCAAGTCGAAGCGAGCGGCGGCCGCGCGCTCTTGCGCCTCGGCCGCGACGGGCGGGCGGAGCCGATCGGCGAAGCGGGTCCCGGCGGCGCGGACCGGCTGCAGGCCGGCCAAGGCGGCCGGATGTACGTCTGGGACAACGAGGAAGCGGTCGTCACGACGCTGCGGGCGAAGCCCGAGACGGCGATATGGGAGCCGTTCCGCCGGCGCATGGGCGTCTGGATCGGCGGCGCGCTCGACAGCACGTCCACCGAGACGGAGTGGCACAAGATCGTCGTCGACGCGGTCGGCGAGCCGGATACGCAGGTCCGGGTGCGCTATTACGCTTCGGATCGGAAGGCGGCCGTCGTCGGCGGGCAGCTGGTTCCGGATCTCGATCGGTACGTCGCCGATCCCGCGATCGAACCGGACGTCAAGCTGGCGGCGCTGCGGGAGCTCTGGTCGGAGCCGATCGTCGATCCGAAGGATGCGCTTCTATTTAGGGCCAAGGGCCGATATTTATGGTTATATATCGAGCTGATCGGTTCGGAGGCGAACGCGCCGACGATGCGGGGGGTGCAGGTGCATTTTCCGAGACAATCGTACGTGAACGACCTTCCCGCGCTGTATCAGCAAGATCGCAAAAGCAAGGATTTCCTGGAACGGTTCCTCGGCTTATTCCAGACGATGCTCGAAGAGACGGATGCCGGCATCGCGGGCGTGCCGCGGTCGTTCGATCCCGAGGCGTCCTCGGGTCCGTCGCTCCGCTGGCTGCTGACGTGGATCGGGCTCCGGGAGGACGACCATTGGACGGACGAACAGCTGCGCAAGCTGCTCAAGGCCGCTCCGCGCATCTATAAGCTGCGAGGCACGCGGTACGCGCTGGAGACGTTGATCGAAATTTACACGGGCGAGAAGCCGATCCTTATGGAATACGATCAGCTGCGTACGCTGAAGGAGCACTCGGAGCTCGGCGAGGTGGCCGAGAAGCTGTACGTCACCGACCCGCACGGGTTCAACGTCTTGGTGAAGCCCGAGCACGCGGATTCCGAAACGAAGCGGGCTACGCTGCAGCACTTGATCGACAGCTGCAAGCCGGCGTTCGCGACCGCGAGGCTCATCGTCCTGCAGCCTTGGGTGTACATGGATTTGCACTCCTACCTCGGACTCAACACGGTATTGTCGGAGCCTACGCTGCTCACGCTCGACGGGCGCTCTTCGATGCCGCACCATACGATCACAATCGACGTCGGCCAAGACAACCGGGTGGATCAGCACACGCGGCTGGAGCTCGATTCGCGGTTGGAATAACCAAAGGAAAGAAGGAATCAGCGAATGAACAAGTCGAGATACGTGCCATTCGAGCGCAACCGGTATTTCTACGGCAAGCTGTTGACCGTACGGGATTTCGTATCGGAGCAGACGTACGTCTCCGACAAGCGGAGGCTGACCAACCGACTCTTGTTCGGCAGCGGCGTCGTGGCGGGGTTGCAGGTGGTGGCGGTCGACGAGAAGTCGGTCTCCGTGGAAACCGGGGTCGCGCTCGACCAGCTCGGCCGCGAGATCGTCGTGCCGTCGCCGGTGACGCTGAAGCTGTCGATGCTCGAGGGCTTTACGAACAACGAATACGCGAAGAACGTCTACCTGTGCGTCGGCTATGACGAGAAGGGCAAGGAGCCTGTCCATTCCGTCGCCGGCGCGTCGGGCCGCACCGAGGAAGTGAGCGAGCACAACCGCATCATGGAAGGCTACCGACTGTTCGTCCGCGAGGAAGCGCCGCCCCCTACGGCGTTCGAGTACAGCGATCTGGTCGAGGAGACGAGCGTGTGGTACCAGGACGCGCAGGTGCGCGTGCTGCAGACGGTACCGCGGTACGTGACGCCCGGCGAGACGTTCGAGATGAAAATTCGGATCGAGAAGACGCTGCAGACGCCGCATGTCGAGTTCGAATATACCCCCGATTGGACCGGGGTCGAAGCCGCGGACAGCCTCCTTGAGGAAAATGGCGGCCGCATCGTCTTCTCCGAGCCGACGGACGGCGGGAAAGCGTCGTATACGGCCGTCGCGACGCTGCGCGCCTTGCCCTTGCCGGAAGGCGAAGCGTCGATGCGCGCCTCGCTGCGTTCGCGCCGCGGCACCGCCCGGCTCGTCATCGGCGAGCGGCTCGTCACGGAGCTGTCCGACGTGAGGCAGTCGGTCGAGGTGGCGGAGGAGTCCGCGTCGGCTCGCATGTTGCGAGCCTTCCACGAACGGTCGCTCGACCGCGCGATCGACGCGCCTTCGGAGCCTTGCGTTTACTTGGCCAAGGTAAACCTGCTGCAGATGGGACCGACGTACGTCATCGACAGCGTCGAGCGGATGCCGTTCGACGAATACGTCATCAATCCGTCGATGCTGTACCGCATCGTCGGCAGCAAGGGCGGCACGGAGGAAATCATTCGCACCGTGCGCGAGGCGGCGGCCTCCGTTCTGCCGGCCCTGAACGCGCCGATTCCGTTCCCGGCGCCGCAGGCGGCGGAAAAACCGTACGAGGACGAGGAAGAAGAAGAGGCGCCGCCGGAGAAGCTGCACGATACGGGCATCGTCGAAATTTCGATCATTCCTCCCAAGAAGCTGAAGTGGTGGCATCGCAAGCAGCGGGATTTCTACTCGGAGGAACTCGAGCACGCGCTCGGCGAAGGCTCCGTTCGGTTCGAGACGGCGCTCTCGGACGAGAAGGAAGAGCTGGCGCTTCCCGAGATGTGGGACCGCCGCGACGCCGTATACTTCGGAGCGACCGAAGTGTTCGCGAAGAGCGAATACGATTCGGGCCTCCCCCGCGTGTCGATCGCTACGATCTCCTATCCGAAGAAGGGCACGTTCCGCATCGGCGTCCGCGTGCTGCAGAAGACCGATCGGACGCGTCTGCGCATCCGATGGTGGGCGACGAAGCAGCCGCAGGAGGAAGGCGCGGCGTTCGGGTCCGCCTTCGGCGTCTTCGACGAAGCGGCGAACGCCAAAGAGGCCGCGGCGGCGAAGAGCTGACGCCCGACCTTATTTTCGACAGGTTCGATTGAACCGGCGAGCGCTCGCGGCGTACGTCGGTTTTGTCGTATCGTCTCACCAAACAGGAACGTACAATTCGAAGCCTATATCCCGAACCGCCGGGCCGGTGGTACGACGCGATCGCTTCGCCTTGCGCGGAAGGGTTGACGGCGCGCTTCCGCGATATCGCCGCATCGAAGTCGGAGCTGCAAGGGAGCCTGGACGAATACCGCTCGCTCTTCGGGGCGATGCCGCGGGGCGGTCGTCTCGCCGCCGAGCTCGCTCGGGCCGGCGCGGAAGCGGTTGCGACGTTCGCCGACCAGGGGGAAGGCATTCTTCCTGACGCGCTCGCGCGGATCGGTCAGCCGTTCTTTACGACGAAGGATAAGGGAACGGGACTCGGTCTCGCCGTCGGCATGACGATTCTCGAGAGCCACCGGGGCGCCGCGACGTTCGAAAGCGAGCTCGGCCGCGGCACGACCGTTACCGCTCGGCTGCCGCTCCTTCCAGCTTCGCATGGATGAACGGGTGACTTTCGAGCTGACGCTGTCTCTCCGGAGACTGGGTCCCCTTGTACGCCCAGACTTCGCCCTCCTTCTCCCAACGCTCTATGGAGCGTTCGTAAGGAGCATCTTCGTCGGCGCGGAAGCCGACGCCGGCCGTCACGACGCCCGGCAGCTTGTCGCTTACCCAATAGACTCGTTTTAACATCGCTACATCGCGCCTCCTAACGTGCTTAGAGAGGAATGGACAGATATTCAATTTGTATGAGACAGGAGCGATTCGCATGCGGTTTTTCTCGTTGACGACTTGGAGCTTGCATCGAAATCTCGGCCCGCTGCGCTGGACGCGCTGGGACGGCGCCGGAGCGGGGCATTACACGGAGACGCAGGAGCAGCCGGAGCTGCTGTCGCTGCTCGAGCTGCCGGCCGCGCTGGCGGAGAAGGGATACGGAGCGGCGAACGTCTGCCACTTCCATATCCCGGACCCGGGCGAGGAGTACGCGCGTCGGCTTCGCGGGTCGTTCGAGGCGGCGGGCGTTCGGTTGTTCACGCTGCTGCTCGATTACGGCGATATTTCGTCCGCCGACGACGCTCGGCGCAAGGCCGACTTGGCTTGGTTGAAGCGTTGGATCGACTTCGCCGCCGCCGCCGGGGCCGAGCGCGTGCGCGTCGTCGCGGGCGAATCGGCGCCGGACGACGCTCGCGCGTTGGCGCGGTCCGCGGAAGGATTGCGCGAGCTGTGCGATTACGCGCAGCCGCAAGGCGTGCGGGTCGTGACGGAAAACTTCCGCCCGCTTACGTCGACGGCGGACAACTGCTTGGCGCTGCTCGCGGCTTGCGGGGATCGGCTCGGTCTGATCGCGGACTTCGGCAACTTCGGCGGTCCGGAGAAGCTGGAGGAGCTTGGCCGCATCGTGCCGCGCGCCGAAGAAATTCACGCGAAGGCGAAGACGGACGCGGAAGGGATCCCGGACGCGGACGAGCTGCGCAGCTGCCTCGACCTCGTGCGCGACGCCCGCTTCGCGGGACCGATCACGCTCGTGTACGACGGTCCGGGCGACATGTGGGCGGGCATCGAGCGCGTCCGGGCGATCGTCGAGTCGTACGTCGCGGATTAGACGGTATTTTCTATCTCTTCTAGCGGGAAACACCTCCCTCTATTTCGTTCCGAAACCGGCCGTTCGGCCGATTCGGGCTCGATAGTAGAGGGAGGTTTTTCTTATAAACGGCGGATTTGTCGAAGGGGGATTTTAGATACAGTGAGAGGGTTTCCGTCTACCGACGGAGCTCGAGCCACACGGGGGGCGCGTCGACGTCGCGGATGTACGCGGCGGCGCCGGCGCCGCGGGCGGTCGACGTCCAGACGTCGGCGGGATATCTCGGTCGTCCCGCCGCGCGCACCCAGGTCAACCGCTTCGCGGAGGCGACGTACATGGGGTGGAAGTCGCCGTTCCCCTCGGGCGGTCTCGTGAGCCGCTGGGCGCTCCCGGTTTTCAGGTCCAACGCATATAACGACGGCTCCGCGTTCGGAACCGGGCCTTCGTCCCAGGAAAGCTCCGGCGCCCTCGACACGACGACGAGGTCGGGGCGCAGCCAGGCGAAGCCGAGATCCATGACGCCCGGCGGCGTGTACGACGGCGCGATCGACGAAGGGGCGTCCTTATACTCAAAGCGCTTGTTCGACACCTCGAACCGTCCTTCTCCGTCGATGTAGCCGAGTCGGCTTCTTCCGGGAGCCCAGCCGTACCAGTCTTCGCGCGACAGCATCTTGCCGACGGCGAAGAAACGCGCTCCGTCCGCGGACAGCAGGCACAGCGTATTGCTGTCCATCGACCACGAGGCGGTCGGCTCGGCGACGAAGGCGACCCACCGGCCGTCCGGCGACCAACGGAACGGGCTGACCGAGACGGCCAGAAACCGTTCCGTCGGACCTGGCAGCGTAATGAGCGGCTTCGTCTCGCCGTCGACCCCGCGGATGCGAACGGCGTACAACGTAAGCGGCTTCCACTCGTCGCCCTCGCGCATCGGGAGCGACGCCGCGAGCAGGCCGCGGTCGTCCGGCAGCCAGCCGAATCGGCCGACGCCGTCCGCGCGCCGGATCGGCCGCGAGGGGAGACCGTTCTCCCCGCTCATGTTCACCGTGTACACCCCGCCGTCCATCCGATACGCCAGCTTCGCTTCGCGATGCGCCCAAGCCGATTCCCCGCATCCGCCGCACAGCTTCGTCTCCTTCCCGTCCTTCACCCGGTATACCCATATTTCATCGCTCGGTTCCTGCGTCTCGTACGCGAGCCACCGTCCGTCGCCGGACCAAGCGACCGCGCGGACGGGGGCGGAGCGATCGGCGAGCAAGCGTTCCTTGCGCCCCTCCTTCAGCCAGAGGTCGCCTTCCCGAATGAAGGCGCCTTTCAATTCCGGCGGTCGTTCAAGTTCTTTCGCTCGGGCGACGCTGCCGCTTCCGCTTCCGGCCAACAGGGTCGCCGCGACGAACAAGCCGATCCATCTCCGCATCGTTCGCACCCCTTTGGTTTAAGCTTCCTGCTTTCCCAGCGGATTATGTGCGGAGTCAAGGGAAGAAATCCGCTGCCGGCTGTCGGAAGGGGGCGGAACACGAAACAAACCGTCGACGACGTCGACGGTTTGCGCGGCGAAGCTTTATACGGTTTTCCGAACGGTGCCGGAGACGGGCTTGCCGCCTGAGGCGATCTGAATCGTGAACGTCGTGCCGTTCCATTGGTAGATGCGCTCGTCGTCGGCGTCGACCGAGAACGGGCCGATCGACGGTTCTTGCGCCGCCAGCTCGGCCAATCTCGCCGCCGCGCGGTCGAGCGCGTCGCCCGAGAGCAGGCGCACTTCGCTGACGCCGTTCGTGCCGTCCTCGAGCGTCGACAAGACGAAGGTCAGCCGAAGATCCGGATAAGCAAGAAGCAAATCCGCGTTCGGCGCCGGTTGTTCGGGGACGAAGACGGGCTCTTCCGAAGCTTCCTCGCTCGCGTCGCTTTCCGTAGCCGGGTCCGGCGAAGCCTCAGGCGCTTCCGGTATCGCCGGCGCTCCGCCTTCGATGTCGAACGTCGTCGGGGGACCGCCCAACAGCTCCTCGAGACGGGCGGCCGTCGCGCCGAGGAACGCCGCGTAATCGGGTTCGTTGTCCTTGAACATGCCTTGGAACGCGACCGTGCCGTCCGGCCGCAGCCACGCGCCCGGCCCGTTCATGCGTCCGTTCGCGAACTTGCCGCGGTATTCGACGGTGCCGAGCGAGCCGTACCGTTCCCCGTCGCCATGGAACTTGCCCGCCAGGAACGAGCCGACGTACGCCGGCATGCCGTTCGTCGCGAACAATTGGCCCGCGCCGCTGTATTCGCCCGCCGCGAAGGCGCCCTCGTACTGCTTGCCGCCGTTCGGATAATACATGACGCCCTGTCCGGTCGGCAGGCCGTTGCTGAACATGCCTTCGTAGCGGACGACCCCGCCGACGGTCAGCAGCTTGCCGGCGCCGTTATATTTGCCCGCGAGGAACGCGCCTTGATAACGGATGTTGCCTGCGCTGTCGTATTCGGTGCCTTCGCCCGCGTACACGCCGTTCGCGAAGGCGCCTTCGTATAGCAGAACGCCGGTTTCGTCGAACAGACGTCCCTGACCGCTCGGCATGCCCGCCTGGAACTCGCCTTGGTACCGTACGGCGCCGTTCGGGTAATAACTTGCGCCTTGTCCCGAGTACATGCCCGCCGCGAACGACCCGGCGTACAGGAGGACGCCTTCGCTGTCGTAGGCGCTGCCTTGGAGCAGTTGCCCCTTTTCGAACGTGCCTTCCTGCAGTACCGAACCGTCGGGCTCGAACAGCTTGCCCGGTCCCTGATACAGCCCCTCGGCCAATTCGCCCTCGAAGAGGAGCGTGCCGTCGGCGGCGTACAGCTTCGCCGCGCCGGTGTACGCCGCCGCGGTGCCGTCTTGGGCGACGGTGACCGCGGGCTTGCGCGCGAGGAGCTTGTTCACGAACTTCGGCGGCTTGATGAAAATGAGAAAATATAACGCCAAAATAACGATGATCACGATGACGATCAGCTTCTTGGAGACGTAATAGTTGCCGATCGGCACGTAGCTCGCCTTCGTGATTTCCTTCTGCCCCAAAATCTCCTTGAACTTCCTCTTCAGCCATTTGACCAGAAGCTTCGGCCAGCTTTTGGCCCGCTTCATCGGCATCAGAATCTTCTTTTGGATCGGGGTGATGAACGGTTTGACGATTTTCTCGATCACGGGGTTCGTCTCCTTCGGCGGTCCTTCGAATTTGGCGGACTACGGTACCTGAATCGTCATTTGCCCCGGTTGGGTGACGGAGATGACGCCTCCCCAGTTGCACATGCATTTGGACGTGTTGTTCAGCGCGGGCATATTGGCCACGAGCACGGTCGGCGAGCCCGGCGCCCACGGCGCGGCGGTCACCGGAACGCACGGCATGGGCGTCAGCGCGCCGAAGGCGGCGGCGGTCGCGGACGCGACGGTCGGATTCGCCATCGACTGGCACATGCCGAACGGCAAAATGTTGACCATCGGCTTATTGTCCATGATGTTGGCGATCGGCATGGACGTAAGCACGCGGTTGGCCGGAAGCACCATTAACGGGCTCGGCGCGACGCCGAACGAGCATTGGAGCATCGCTCCTCCGCATACGAGCTGACCCATGAAGGTTCCCCTCTCCGATCCGATTCATATCCTCGTATTATACTACTTTTTGCCTGTTTTTTGGGGGGCGTTCCAGGTTAAAATTTTACATATTTAAAAGCACAAACGGATTTTTTTGTAGTACTATGAACTTATGTCGACAATGCTACGGAACCGGTAGCGACAGAAAGAGGGGAACGGCCGGGTGAAACGGCGAACGACGGCAACCCTGCTCGCCATCGCAACGACCATAAGCGGCTGCTTCGCGGGAACGACCGTGCCGTCCGTCCTGGGACCGGCGCGCGCGCTGGCCGCGGAAGGCGTCGAGCCGCTGAGCGCGGCTTGGGGGAAAGCGGTCGCGGCGGCGGCCGACAAGCACTCTGGTCTAGAAGTCTACCGGACAATGATACAACAGAAATCTACCGACGTAACGGCGGCGATCGATCGGTCGCGCGCCTCGCTGCTCGAGACGGGCGGCGAGGATGCGACGCTCGAAGGCGATCTGGCGAAGCTGAGCCGGCTCGCCTCGGCGAATCAGCAGCTGTACGGCGCGAAGGAAGATTTGAAGCTGGCCGCGCGGAACGCGGAGAAGGAAGCGGCGACGACGACGTCGGCGTACGTCGTCGCGGCGGCGAAGGCGGACATCGCGCGGGAGTTCGAGACGCAGATGGCGCAGGCGCGGGACGTCGTCGCGACTCGCGCCCGATTCGGGCTCGCGGCGCAGGACGAACTGAAGCGCGCCGAGGAGAAGTACGCGAAGGCGAAAGAAGATGCGGCGAGCGCGAAGAAGGCGATGGACGACGCGGCTCGGAAGCTGGAGGAGTCGTACCGCGGCGGGGGCTTGACGAAGTTTCGCGCGGCGGATTTGTTTCTCGACGTACGCGTGGATACGGCGGAAGCGGCCGCGCTCGTTCGTTCCGCGGTCGAGGCGGATCCGACGCTGCGGAAGCTGGAGTCGGCGCGGAAGCTGGAGGAGCAGAAGTACGCGTTCGCGCTGGAGCTGTACCGTTCGTTCTTCGGCGCGGACGCGATGAAGCCGCTCGAATCGACGCTGCGGCTGCGGCCGGTCGATTACAAGCTGACGCTTAGCGTGTATAACGTGTTTCTGGCCGAGGTGAAACGGAAGGACGCGGCGCGGCCGTTGTTCGAGAAACTGCTGTTCCCTCCGATGGAGAAGTATCTCGGCGAGCAGCCGTATACGCTTCCGGCGGCGGTATTGGCGTACGCGACGGCGGCGACGCTGGAGCGGGAGCATGCGAAGTCGCTCGCGGATCAGGTGAACGCATACTATTTGGCCGCGACGATGGAGGAGACGGCGATGCGCCAGGCGATTCGCGACGAAGCGGACGCGCTCGCCGCGATGCAGTCGGCGGCGACGAAGCAGAAGGCCGGACTCGCGGGCAACGAGGCGCTCGCGGCGGCGCAGGAGGCATACGCCAAGGCGCGCCTCGACGCCGTCGAGAAGAAGGGGACGTACTTCAACGCCGTCGTCGGATTGCATTACGCGACCGGCGGCGCGTTCGCGAAGCGGCTGTCCGGCGACGTGCGGGCGTCGGTCGGGAAGCCGCCGGCGAAGCCGGGCGAGGCCGGGGCCGACGCGTCGGCCGATCAGCCGCTCGTGACGTACGACCCGGACATGGAGTCGGAGTTGACGGCGGCGGCCGAGCGGCTGCAGGCGCAGGTGGAGGCGGCCGCCGAGAAGGCCGCTGCCGAGGGCGCCGATGAAGGCGCGGCGAGCGGCGGCACGGCTGGCGGCACGGCGAGCGGCGATGAGACGGCAAGCGGCGAAGGCGAAGCCGGAGAAAACGAGGTCGACGTGACGGCGCTGCTGTTAACGGAGTTCGACCAGCTGACCCAAGCGGCGGGGCTGGCGAAGCAAGCGGGAGCGGCCGACGTCGCCGCGGCGATGGAAGAGAAGCTCGCGGCGGCCGCGTCGGCGGTCTTCGAAGCGCTCGGCTTGCCGGCGTCGCCGGGAGGACCCGGCGCGTCCGGTCCGCCGAGCACGCCCGAGGCGCGCGCGGCCAAGACGGCGGAGCTCGACGCGCTGCTGCCGTATCTCGAGCTCGGGCTGTTCTTCGCGCTGGAAGCGCAGACGCTTGCGGGATGGGGCGAGGACGCGAAGACGGCGTACGTCGAAGCCGAGCTGCAAGCGCTCGAGGCGGCGAAGCCGTGGACGACGCCGGACGGCGCGACGGCCGAGTCGCTGCCGGCGACGTCCGTCGCGTTCGCGGCGGCGCCCGTTAAGCTGACGGCCGCGCCGGCGCTGATCGGGACGACGGCGTACGTTCCTGTGAGACCGTACGCGGAAGCGCTCGGGTACAAGGTCGTCTGGGACGACAAGACGTCGACCGCGACGCTTCGCGGCGCCGAAGGTTCGATCGCGATTCGCGTCGGAACGAAGGACGTCGCGGGCTTGTCCGGCCGGATCGAGCTGGCGTCGATGACGTATATGACGAATGGACAGACGTTCGTGCCGGTATCCTTTTTCGAGGCGGTATTAGGAATGAAGACGTATTGGAGCGAGAGTTTGCGGCAAGGGGTCGTCTTCGGCGAACCGAGCGCGACGGCGGAACGGAGTGAGGGCTTGTCATGAAAACGAAGTTTTTCCTCCTGCTCTGCCTGACGGCGCTGTTGTTCGTCGCCCTCGGGACGCAGCGGGACTATTGGTCGACCGCGCCGTATCAAACCGAAGCGGCGTATTCGAACATCTCCCGGGTGGCGACCGACGCCCAAGGCTCGCTCTATACGATCGCGAATTCCAAGCGCTCCCTGATCAAGGTAAACCCCGAGGGGGAGCTGGTGTATTCGGTTTCGAGCAACGCGGATGCGTTGCCGGGCACGATCCAGCTGTTCGACGGCATCGCGACGGACGAACAGGGCTACGCGTACGTGCTGCTCGCGATATTGGACTCTTACGGGCTCAAGGTGTCCGGCGAACGGATCCTGAAGGTGTCCCCGGACGGAGAGACGCAGCAAGTGCTGTACGAGGCCGATTACGCCGCCTCCGAAAACTTGCTCCGCGTCGGCAAGATTCAAGGCCTGTCGGTGAAGGAAGGCGCGGTGCACTTTTTCCGCAAAGAGGTCGATACGGTCGTCTTATTCCGGCTCGCGGCGGGCGGCGGCGCGCCCGATGAGCTGCGCACGTTCGCGCTGCCGGCGAATCGGTACGTCTCCGAGCTGACGGGAAGCGATCCGAACGGCTTCTACTTCACCTCCAAGCGCGGCCGGCTGTACGCGGTCGACGCGACGGAGAGCCCGACGATGCTGTACCCCGGCGAAGGCACGGTGCAGTTGAACTTCCCGGTGCAGGTGTTCACGAACGACGGGCGGCACGTCTACTTCATCGACTATCACGAAGCGGCCGTGCAGCGGCTGGACGCCGGCCAACCGCACTACCCGATCCAGTCGCTATTGCGGTACACGCAGCTGACGGAGCAGTTCGGAGACGTCGAGTGGTCGGACTTCACGAATTTATACGTCGGCCACGGGAAGATCACGGTCGCGACGACCGATCAGATCATCGAGGTCGATCCGACGGGACGCATCGCGCATTGGACGAGTACGTACCGGTATCCGACAGCCACCATATGGCTCCGTTACGCGTACTGGGCGCTCATCTTGGCGGCGGCCGCGTCGTTCTTCGCGACGATCCGCCACCTGTACGTCCGCTTGATGAAGCGCCGCATCTCCTTGCTCGTAAAGCAGCTCGGCGTCATCGTGCCGATCATCTTGGCCGCCATGGTCGGCCTGTCCTATTCGGTCTACGACTCGTTCACGAACGAGATGAAGGAAGAGATGCGCGGGCAGCTGATGCTGCTCGCGGGCAACGGGAAGCATCTCGTCGACGGCGAGCGGCTGGAGCGGCTGAATTCTCCGCTCGACTTCATGAGCGAACACTACCAGGCGATCAAGCTGCGCATGAACGATTTGCTCAGCCAAGCCGGGGAAAACCGGGACGGGCTGTACAGCACCGTCTACCGGTATATCGATGGGAATTTGTACATTATTATGGACGACGACGACAGCGTGACGATGTTCCGCCCGTTCCTGACGTCCGAGGAAAACTTGCTCGTGTTAAAGGAAGGGCGGATCGTCTCCGGCGAGTGGGAAGACGCGACCGGGGAATGGATGTACGCGCTGGGTCCGCTGTATAACGCATCCGGCGACATCATCGGCATCTACGAAACCGGGAAAGACATGAACGGCGTCAGGCAAAGTCACTTGAAGATTTTGTCCGACGTCCTCGGCATGATCGCCTTGATCGGCGGCGTCATCCTGATCGTGATCACGGTCATGACGGTGTACCTCATCTCGTCGATCCGCAGGCTGCGCCGCAGCGTCAATCTGATCGCCAGCGGCGAATGGGACACCGAGGTCGACATTCGGACGCGAGACGAGGTAGCGGAGCTCGGGGAGCGGTTCAACATGATGGCCGGCTCGATCCGGCGATACATCCGCGAGGTGACGGGCCTTAGCGAATCGTATTTCCGCTTCGTGCCGCAGCAGTTCTTGAACGTGCTGGGCAAGGGCAATATGACGCAGGTTCGTCTGGGCGATCAGGTACATCGAACGATGACCGTGCTCGTGTGCAATATGCGGGACTTCTCCGAATTTTCGTCGACGCTGACGCCGGAGGACAACTTCCGGTTCATCAATTCGTTCCTCAAGGTGTTCGGACCGGTCGTGCGGCAGCACGGCGGTTTTACGAGCCGGTATTTGGGTCCGGGCATGCTGGCGTTGTTCCCGAACGATCCGGGCGACGCGCTGAAGGCGGCCGTTAAGATGCGGGAGACGCTCGCCACGTACAACGGCTTCCGCGATAACAGCGGATACCGGGCGATCGAGATCGGCATCTCCATCCATATCGGCGACGTCATGATCGGCATCATCGGCGAGGAGCAGCGCATGGAAGGCAGCGTCGTCTCCGACCAAGTGCGGCTCGCGGGCGAGTTGGAAAAGGCATCCGGCAAGCTGGGCGCCCCCATCCTGCTGACGGAAGAGGCGCTGGCCGCCTGCAAGAGGACGGTGCGTCTCGAATATCGCAAGCTGGGCGCGGTACAACTGTATGGCGAGGCGCGTACGATAGAACTATACGATGTTTACGAGGGCGACCCGGAGCCGGTCCGAAAGCTCAAGCGGGAGACGCAGCGGCAGTTCGAAGACGCGGTAATGCTGTACCAGGGCGGCCGCTTCTACGACGCGCGGGAAGCGTTCGTCGGGGTCGTGAAGAAAAATCGCGACGATCTCGCGGCGAAGCTATACTTTTTCGCCTGCGACCATTATTACCAGCACGGCGTGACGCAGGATTGGAACGGAGCTTTGAAGATCGAGTAACGCGAGAGGGGAGTGTCGCTGGATGAGTCCGACCGGAAGCGAAGCGCCGTTCGTCATCAAGCCGGTGAAGACCGGTACGGAGGCGGGGCGCGTATCGGATTTCTTGCTGGGAGAGCATTGCTTCGACGATCAACGATTCACGCCGGGAGAGACGGATCACCTGCGGTGGCTGCCGATGCGCAGCCTGCAGGAGAACGCCGTCATCTGCTGGTACGCGGAGGAGGGCGGCGAGGTGATCGCGGCGATCCTCTTCGTCGAGAACGAGCATAAGAGCGGCGGCTACCGGCTCGAATACTTCGGCGTCCATCGGGCGCATCGGCATCGGGGATTCGGCTGGCGGCTCATCGAGCGCATGTTCGAATACATCCTCGAAAATAACGGCCGCTACGTCGAGACGTTCACCTGCGACTTGCCGGAATACGCGAGCGCGCGCAAGCTGTTCGAGCGTAACGGCTTCCAATTCATGTGCCGCCTGCCGGATTATTATTATCCGGGCGAAGGCAAGCTGCTGTATTTGCGAATGCTGTCATCCTGAACAAACGTGGACGTAACGTCCCAGCCTCGCTGCGGGTTGGGATTTTTTATTATCCGAAACCGCGCCAAGCCAATTATTTAAATAACACGCCGCCGAACGGCACGATCTCCCGCAGCACGCGGCGGAGGAAGCTGTCATGATCCGTCTCCGCTTCGAGGCGGGCGTTCGGTACGCACGATTGTAGGAGCGCGCTTCCGGTGCCGGTGATTTGCCATTGATAAGGCATATGCTGGCTCGCAAGCGGGTTGCCGTATACGGCTAGCCGGAGCGAGCATTCCTTCGGGAAGGCGACGAGCGAGCGAACGTCGACGAACACCGGCTCCGTCGGATGCAGCTCGACCTCGACCAACGGGCCGCTGGAGACGAGTCCGATCGTGCCGGGACCGGCGAAGCGGACGCGCATCAGATCGCCGGCCGCGAGCGCCTTCCGAACGGGCAGCCAGGTCGTGGACATCGTCATGCCTGCCGGGTAATGCAGTACATTACGAAACAGAAACAGCAGGCTGCTCTCCGTCCCGATCTCTAGCGTGCTATACGAAAAACCTCTCGGCAACCCGACCCACAGCTCGGCGGGGCCTTCGACGACCGATTCCAGCCATTTCTTCTTGCGGTACATGTCCCCGAGCGCAAGCAATCGGTCCTTCCGCTGGGAGGGGGTCCCTCGGAACGCCGCGATCTGCTTCGGATGCAGGACGTGGACCGCGGCGTTCCGAGGGACCTCGAGCTTGGCGAGCACGGACGTATCGGACGGCGTCATGCGGATCCGTCCTTCGCCGCATGATGCTCTCTCCGCCACACGAAGAAGCGAAGCAGCCGGGCGAGCGCGAAATAGAGCAGCAGCAGCGCCGCCGCCGTCGCCAGCAGCCGCGTCCAACGCGTCGCGGCCGCTCGCTGGTCCGCGATTGTGGCTTCCGCGGCCAATAGACGCGCCTCGAGCGACTCGTTCGTTCGGCGCAGCGCTTCGTTTTCCTCCATCAACATGCTTTGGGTTTCGCGGAACTGTTCCGCCGCTTCCTCCGATTGACGGATCGTCTCGGACAACCGCTCTTCCAATCGGTCCATCGTCTCCGGCATATGATAGACGTCCTTCACGCGATCCCATAGTCCCTCCGCCTGCGCCTGAAACGGGGCGAAACCCGCCAAGCCGGAAGCCAGCAGCATCGTACCGGCATAGCACCATACGCGTCGCCGCATGTCCCTCACCTCCGCAGCAGTAAATACCTAATAATACTAATGATCGTGCAAATAGTTTCATAGAGCGCTCAAATAAGGAGACCACGCTTCGCGCAGGCGGCGACGCCTTCGTCGATCCGCTCGACCGGGACGGCGCCGAAGCCGATGATGAACGAGAGTTCGTCGGACGCCTCCCGAGGCTCCCAGTAGAACGCTGCGGAGGATGATGCTGGTCACTCAGTACCTACAATTGGTCGCCAGCCTACCGCCGCTGGCAGCGGGGCTTTGGATGGGGCCGCCGGCGCTCGCTATGCTGGCCGCCGGTATCGCGGCCCCGCTGGCATCGCGGCGTATCCGGCCCGGCTATGTGATCGCGAGCGCGCTCGGACTGTCGGTCATCGGCTATTTGATGCTCACGCGCCTCGAAAACGAGCCATCCGGCATTGCTCTGG
>NZ_JAPSKE010000028.1 GCF_031177825.1 Paenibacillus sp.
CCTCATTGTATTGGATTTGCTTCTGCCCTTTCTTTGGCGGCATAGAAAAATCCCCTCCGGTCAACAGTGTTTCATCCATGATACCATGGACTCTTTTTTCACTGTCTACCATGAGGGGATAATACCACGGGTTTCGTCCAACTATTTTCTTTTCCTGACCTGTAAGGTTACACCTTAAATCGATAACCCGCTCCCCACACCGTCTCGATGAACTGATGCGAGGACGGATCCTTCTGAATTTTATCGCGAATCTTCCCGATGTGCACCGTGACCGTAGCGGAATCGCCGAAGTGCTCGATGCCCCATACTTTGTCCAGCAACGCTTCCTTGGAATATACGCGATCCGGGTTTTCCGCGAGGAATAGCAGCAGGTCGAACTCCTTGGCGGTCAATCCGATCTCTACTCCGCGAAGCGTCACCCGCCGGGCCTCGACCTGAATCGCAAGTCCGCGAACGTTCAGCTCCCGCGTCTTTCGGACGGCCGAAAGAGCGGCGCCCGCCGCGACGCCGGTTAGCCGGTCATATCGTTCCAAGTGCGCCTTCACCCTCGCGACGAGCTCCGTCGGGCTGAACGGCTTGGTCACATAATCGTCCGCCCCCAAGCCCAGTCCGCGGATCTTGTCGATGTCCTCTTTCCGGGCGGACACCATCAGCACCGGAATATACTTCGTCTCCCGGATCTTACGCAAGATTTCGAAGCCGTCCATTCCCGGCAGCATGACGTCGAGTATAATTAAATGAAACTCTTGCGCCAGCGCCTCCTCGAGCGCCTGCCTCCCGTCCGTCCGAACGGTCACGTCGTATCCGTGAACCTCGAGGAAATCCCGCTCCAGATCGGCAATCGCTTGGTCGTCCTCGACGATCAATACCTTCCGCTTTACCATATCCTACGTTCTCCCGTCACGGTCGTTGTTCATCGGAATTGCAAACAAAATGGTCAAATAACGTCCCGGCTCGCTCTTCGCATGGATCGTACCGCCATGATACGTAATGACTTGCTTCGCGATCGCGAGGCCTAACCCGGAACCGGCCACGTTCTGATTCCGGTTCGCATCCGCGCGATAGAAACGGTCGAAGATATGCTCCAGCTCGTCAGGCGTCAAACCGGGACCGTTATCCGTTATGCCGACCACCCATTGTCCTTCGCGACGCCCGAAATGAATATGGATGCGGGGCTCCGGTTTATCCGTAAATTTCACCGAGTTGCTGACGACGTTCAAGATGACGCGTTTGATTTTCTGGGCATCCATCATCGCCGCCGCATCGGGCCCGGCCTCGTATTCGCTCGTCAGCGTAATGCCTTCGCCTTCATGCTCCATACGCAATTCGTTCATGGTTTGTTCGTAAAACTGTTGCAACGGCACCGCTTCGAGGTGAAACCTCTCTTGCTGCAGATCCAGCTTCGACAGAAGGAACAAGTCGTCGATCATCCGGTCCATATCGAGCGTCTTCGAGTAAATCACGTCGATATACTTGTGCAGCTTCTCCGGGTCGTTCGCAATGCCCACCCTGATCCCTTCCACATACCCCTTGATCGAGGTGAGCGGCGTCTTTAGATCATGCGATATATTCGAAACCAGCTGTTTGCGGTTTTCTTCCAGAGCCAATTGGGCGCTTATGGATCGCTGCAGCTCGCTGCGCATCTTCTCGTAAGAGCGAATGACGCTGCCCACTTCGTTCCGAAGCTTCGAGTGCAATCTGAAATCCAGATCCCCTTCCGCGATACGCCGAGAGCCCTGTTCCAGCTTGCGCAGCGGCCTCACGATATCCATCGTCGTGATCCAGAGCAGCGGAACCAGAATGATGCCGAGCAGCACCGAAACGCCGAGGATCAGGAACAGT
Organism: Paenibacillus sp.; assembly: GCF_031177825.1. Classification (GTDB taxonomy): domain Bacteria; phylum Bacillota; class Bacilli; order Paenibacillales; family YIM-B00363; genus Paenibacillus_AE. The sequence continues at coordinate 1,843 of NZ_JAPSKE010000028.1, forward strand.
TGGAAGCGATCGCCCTTCGCTTCCGTGTCGGTCACGTCGATGATGAGATAATAGGATAAGGGGGATTCGATTTCCGGAAAGTCGTACCGTAAGGAAAGCAGTTCCCGATTCTCCCAGGAGCTCGTAAGGAACATGTTATCCGAATGATGCTTCGGGATCTGCGCTTCTTGCTTCAGAAACTTCAGGAACGCTTCTCCTTCCTTCAGCGCTCCGTAGCTTTCCCATCGCGCTCCCTGCTGCACGACGAGGAAGCCCCCGAATGGCTCCAGCCGATCGCCGAAAGAAGCCGCGAACGCAGGGGACGCCAGGTGTTCCGGCGCATACCGCTCCGCATAACGCAGGTCGACGACGATATCGATGCTTCTGCGAAACGCCTCTTCCGCGCTTTGTTCCTTCGCGAGGCTGCTTGCGAAATACGAGACGGCCGCCGAGACGATCCCGATGCCCATGGCCGCTACGATCAGAGCCGTCAATAAGATCCCGACGATATAAGTTAGTAAAAGTTTTAATCGAATGGACATAAGTTAGATTTCTTTCCTTTGGAAGGCTAGCATCCCCAATATAGTGCCAATGATATAGTAGGCTGCCATAAATAGCAACATCGTGAGTGAAGCCCCGACGTCCCCGCCGCGAAGCAGCGGCTGCAGCCAATCCGCGTAGCTAGTCACGAAGAACCGGCTATACTCCGGCTCGAGCAAACCGACTACGCTCATCCCCATCCAGATCAGGACGCTCGCCACAAGCCCGACCCCGCCGCTCCCCGACCACAGCGAGACGCTGTTCGACAGAGTCAGAAGCAATCCGCAGAACACGACCGCGGACGCGTATGCCGCGGCAGTTGCCCCGAGCGCGGACAGCGCCGGCATCCCTCTAAGCAAGAAGTCTCCCAAGGACGTGGGTACGAAAACGCCGAGAACGATCAAAGCGCCGGCCGCCCACCCCGCCGCCAATTTACCCAAATACATCATCTCGCGGCTGAGCGGCAGCTTCAGCGCATTCTTGATCGTGCCGTCCTTCCATTCGGTAACCATGAGCTCGCTGCCCAAGGAAGCCATGAACAACGGCAATAGGACCGGAAGCAACAAATCAAGCGCAATGAGCGATACGTTCCCGTCCAGGTCGAAGTAGCCGCCGGTCAGGACGAAGAGGATGCCGACGAAGAAGGAAAGCAGAAGCAATACCTTAAGCTTGCTGCCTCGGAACAGCTTACGCAGCTCTTCCCCCGTTAGATAAGTCAATTGTCGGATCATGCGACACCGCCCCTGTGCTTTGCAACGCAGTGCAAATAATAATCTTCGACGTTTTCGAACGTTTCCCGGATTCGCTGCACGCTCGCGGTTTCGACCTGTCGCCCTTCATAGACGACGCAAGCATGCGTGATCAGGTCTTCGATGTCGTGCACCAAGTGAGAAGAAACGATGAGACCCATGCCCGTCTCGGTTACAAGGCGGCGCAGCATCGCCGCCATTCCGCGTCGGCCCTCGATGTCCATGCCCGAGAATGGTTCGTCGAGGAGCAGCAGCTTCGGCCGGTGCAAGAGCGCGCTCGCAAGCTCGATCCGCTGCTTCATACCGGTGGAATACTGTTTGATCTTGACGTGACGGTGCGCCGACATCCCTACAAGCTCCAAGGTATGTTGGATGCGCGCCTCGTCGATGCCCCGGTACAGCTTATGGTAGAGCTTCAAATAATCGTAGCCGGTAAGGTAAGGATATGGCGCCGGCTCGCCGATCATTAGGCCGATATGAAGTTTCGTCAGATGAGGCCGCTCGACAACGGATATCCCTTCCCAGAGCGCTTCGCCTCGGTCCGTCCGCAGGAAGCCCCCCATCGCTTGCAGCGCCGTCGTCTTCCCGGCTCCGTTCGGCCCCAATAAAGCGACAACCTCGCCTGCACGAACGGCGAGGTTGAGGCCTTGGATGCCGCGGCCACCGGGATAGACTTTCGTTAGATCGTTGACTTCGAACATAAAGTCCTCCCAAGGAAATTGCGTTATTTTCGACTGCCGAACGATTCCGCATCGATGATTTCGACGGACTTGCCGGACGGGTCGTACCCATCGGGCGTCGTTGCGTTGACGCCGCTGATTTCGCCCGCGCCTTCGATTTCCACGCGGTGGAGATCGCCGGCTTCGTCTTTGCCGCTTACCTCGAGTTCGCCTTGCACGCTCTGCAACTTGTTGTTCGCGTCGACCGTCAATTGCAGCTGCACACGCTCTAACGCTACGTCATCCGTCAACTCCGGCAGATGCTCCTGCAGGCGAAGACCTTCCTCGAGACCCTGGAAGAACGGAAGTTGCTTCATGTTCTCCCACTCTTCCGTAGGTGCGGGCGCATTCCCACGTTCATTCCGATCTTCTGCCGCTGCCACGTCCATCAGCAGCTGCAGCGGCACCGGAATTTCATCCCTGCTCACGTCGACCGTTATCGTCTTCGTCCCGTCCGCATGATGCGTCACGCCGAACTCGTTCTTCAGGTCGCCGATCATGTAATCCAGCAGCGCTTCCTGCGCTTTGGTCATCGGCCGATCTTGAAACTCGCCTTCCCGCCGCCACTCGCGCTCGTCGGCATGGTCATGATCGAGGTTGATCACTTGGTAGTGAAGATCGTGCGTGCGGTCTACGAAATAAGCGGTCTCTTCATCGTTATAGTACAAGCTTCCGGCGCGTTCGACGCCCAAGAGGGTAACGTCGAATTCGCTGCTTGCCGTCGGCGCGTCGCCCGCGTGTTGCATCTTCGTCGTACCGTCCAATGTCATGATCGTCTCGCCGTCCGCCGCGATGGCGAAGCGTCCGTCGATCGTGGCGCTTGCGAACGTTTCCTCCGCTTGCTGATTCGCTTTCAACACCGCTTTGAACGCGTCGTAGCCTGCCGTGTTCGGCGTCGACGCCAGCGCCGTCACCGCGAACAAGCTCACCGCGCCGATTGCCGCGCCAGCCATCAATACTTTGCTTTTCTTCATCATTCTAACTCTCTCCTTTAGGTTGTATGGGTTTCTCTCTCGCTTACAACTTCAGTCTAATGGAGGAGTCTAAAAACGCTCGAAAGCAATTCTAAAAACTTTCTAAAATATAAAAAAAGCTCGCCAACGCGTGGCGAGCATCATCAATCCGCAGAGACAGGAGGCGTTTCACCTACAATCCGGTTCCCGGGTCGCCCCACCGCAACGAGAAGAGGGAGGCTGAGCGCGAAGGCGCCCGTAACGAGCCAAATCGGCATCCGCGGGTCTAGCAAGTACGCCCAACCGCCGATAATCCCGGACGGAGAGACCGCGAGGAGGACGAGCACGGACAACAAGGCGAACATCTTCGCCCGCTGCTCGTCGTCGATGGCGTTCGCGACCGCGGCCTCCAAGTACGGAGCTGTAATCATGGTAGCGCCGGCAGCCAACACTGTGCTTGCGGCGATCCAGCCCATGGAGCCCGTCGGAGTTAATGCGAGCATGGCGTTCGACACGGCCGACAGGACGAACCCCCACATCAGCATGCGATGCATCAAGCGCTCCGGAATTCGCGGCGTCACGAGCCAAAGGACGAGCAGCATGACGACCGAAGAGACGGCCGGCACGATGGAGATCAAGTTATCCGCCACCCCGAGCTCGTCTTTCAGATACAGCGCGAGATACGTCCCCTTCACCGTCATCTGGAAGTTAAATAGGATGTAGACGCCAAACATAAGCAGCAGGCTTCGATCGGCAAATATCGCCCGCATCGTAGAGGCGTAATCGCGCAAGCTCGCCTGAAGCCCAAGTTCCCGCGTCTCTCGCTTCTTGCGCAGCCCCATCTCCGTCTCATGCGTCGTATAATGGCGTCCTAGGAATTGAGCCGTCATCAAGACGAATGCCAGGACGTACATGATTCGGACGCCCGTTACCATGCCGTAATGATGAACGAGCAGTCCGCCGAGCGGCGCGAACAGACCGCCGACGACTCCGATCACCTGGAGCACTGTAAAGACATAGGTCCGCTCCTTCGGTTCCGTGTCCTCGACCAGCAGGCAGTAGAACGCTGTATGAGGAACTCGTTGAAAGCCGTTGATGAAGGCGGCGGCAACGAAAAACCAAACGTTCTGAGACACGGCCCAGAGCAGCGTTCCGACGGACCAGCTGAAGAGATCGAACGTCAGCAAAGCGGCCTTCCGCCCCATCCGATCGGTTAAATAGCCGCTGATGAACGACGAGAACACCTGAACGGCCAGCGTCAGCGTCGTGACCCATCCGATCTGGGTTTCGCTTAGCCCGAGCTCGTGCATGTAAAGGGTAGAATACGTGGCGAACATGCTGTAGGGCAGTAAAAATAAAGGTTCGAAAGCGAGACAGCCCCTGCTGTTTCCCTTCAACCTTGGGAATAAGGTACGAGTCAACGAAGATCCTCCCGGTAAATGAACGTATTCTCCCATCCTACCGCGGCGGAAGCTTTTCGTCCACGGCAAATTCGGACGGATGAATCTCCTTGAGGGAAACGATCGACATCGAAGTGCGGCGAACTCTCCCTGACCTACATCCAAGGTTGTCCGTCTCGAATAAAAATAAAAATCCGCCCCTGCCGAAGCTCTTGTCGAGGGTCGGGGGGGGCGGGAACCGCTACTTTGCGAACGATAACCCCTGTTCCTCCAAGGCGGCGCGAAGAATGGGAATCGACTTCGGCCCCATCCCATGGAGAGCTGCTATTTCTTTCTCGCGATAGGTAGACAGTTCTTGTAAGGTAGTTATTCCTCGATGCTCCAACGCCCTTCTTGCCGGCGCCGCCAGAAGAGATAGAAATCCGTCGGCGGGTTTCCGTTCGTTTTCGCAGATCGGGCAAGAGGGGCAATCGCTGCTCTTATAATACCGATGTCCGTTGACGCAGGTCCTTAACGTTTTGCTCGGCGCTTCCATCCGGACGCCCTCCTTAAATTAGACTTCGAAGCGCCGCTTCGTCCCTTTCGCCTCTTTTGCCATTCCCGGCTTACCCCGAGCGATGACTCGACGTCGATTCGCTTCTGCGCTTCGCCGCCTCCTCTACATACGCCGTGAATTTGGACTCCCCGCTATACGTCAGGAACAACCAATCCAATGCGCGGGTCATGCCGATATAGAGCAGAGAGACTTCGCGTTCCTCTGCCTCCTCCAACGAGAACGGCATACTTTCGAGGTTCACGATAAAGACCGCCCGGTAATCGGTCTCCTTCGCTCCGTCGATCGTCGAAATCCGAATCGCGCCGTCGGCGCCGTCGTTGCGATCGCGTCTCGGTTCGGCGTCTTCCGACACCCAGGCGTATGGCAGCGAGCGGCGCTTCAAGCCGTCTCGAATGTCGTCGATGTACGGTTGGTTGTAACTGTTTTTCACCCGATACAAGATCGCGATGTCGGCATACGGGATCTTCAAGACGTCATGTAAGTAAGCGATCGACTCGGATACGAAGTCCATCTCTTCCTTCAATCTCGAGAATCGCTTGACGATCGGATCCGGGCCTCTCCGCTTCGCCGCTTGCGGAGGAATCATGTCCACGCCTTCGACGGAGCCATGCTTGACTCGATTCCGAAGCGGCGATTGCGCTTGAAAGAAATCCCAAGCGAATTGGACGATTTGCATCGAATTCCGGTAGTTCATCGCTAGTATCTTCGAACGTCCGCGGAAATCCAAGCCGGTATTCTGCGCGAGGCTCTTCTTCCTGCGGAACATGGATTGCGCACTGTCTTCTACCAACAACAACGATTGCGTCCGAGGGTTGAGGCACGTGCTGACGAGCCGCAGCCACTCCGGTTCGAATTCCTGTCCCTCGTCGATCAGAATCGCATCGTACGACGGCAAGATCGCCTCGCCTCGATCGGTCATCCGCAGCAGCGTCGGGATGTCCTCCTCTTTCGTCCGAAGCTCGTTCCGCAGCCATTCGCGGAAGTTGTACACCTCGACTCGGTACAGCCTCCTGTCGTTGGGGTCGTTCGGGAAGTCGAACAAGTCTTCCGGCTCCTCCATCATCCGATCGATCGTCTGCTCCAAGCTTCGGGACAACGAGAGGCCGGAGCATAAGACGAGTATCCGCCAATCGGGGTGCTGCTTCGCAAGCAGTCTTGCCCGGTTGGCCAACACGAGCGTCTTGCCGCTGCCGGCCGCGCCGCGGATGAGCCGATGCCTGTCGCCTAGCGCCCTGGCCAGCTGCTCCTGGGCATGATCCAACGGATCGATGGGATGCGCGGAGAGCAGCAATTGATCCTGCACCTCGAACGGCGGGCGTAAAGCGGCGCCGCTCCGCGCTTCCGGAACCAGCTGCGATCGAATCGCTCGCAGGTCTTCGCGGGAGAGGATGATTCTCTGCTTCCTCCGCGACGGAAACATGCCCTGGATCTTATCGTACAGCGCGTCCGGCGCGAACCCCTCGTCCTCCGGATCGAGCTCGTCCCGGCATAACGCGAAAGAAGTATCGATGGCGTCGGAGACGCGATAACGGAGAAACTCCGCCTGGCTCATTCGCGGGAAGACGGTTCCGTAGCCGATCGCGAACTTGAGCCGAGCGCCGTTCGCCTCCGTCAAGACGCGTTGTTGCTTCAAGCGGTCGGCGATTCCCCTCGCATGGTCTCGGGCTTGGTCCAGCGGATTCATGATCGAAACCTTCTCTCCGCTCGCGCTCCAGACCGACCACTCGTCCCGCCCTAATCGATAAAGCGACCTGCTTGTATAGTCCGCCACTTCCAAGACGATGAGCCCTAGATCCGGGCCGATGACGACCGCGCTCGGCCGCCGCCCGTCGATCTCGGGTTCGTAATAGACGATGTAATCCTCGGGAAGGTTCGTCCTCAAGGTCTCGAACAGCATTCGTTCTCCCGCCGTCGCTCGCGCCGGCACGGGATTCGGCACCATGTAGGCCATCCCTGATCGCTCCTGTCTCTTGCGTAAGTCATGTCATGTTGAATTGAGTCCAGCAAACCTCGTTCCTACTTATATCGTATCGTCTTTCGATGCAGAATGCTAGCGGAAGGGCCGCTAGTTATTTCGAGCTCGGGCCGCCGCTGGCGGCTTCGTTGATCCCTTCTTCCACTTCGACGATCGTCGCTTCGACCTCGATGATTTCCACATCCTTCGACGGTCTGGCGTTCGATTTCCTGCACGATCGCAAACAAGCCCGCCCTCGAACGAGGACGGGCTAACGCGACATCATCTGCGATTGCGATTACCGATTCGAGGATGGTTTCAGCGTTTCCACGCGCATAACCGCATAGGTTCCCCACCCGGCGATTTGCGCCGTCAAGACGCCCTTGACCGACGAGAGGCCTCCGACCGAATGCCATACCCCCGCATCGTCCAAGCGATACAACGCAAGCTTGTCGGACGTCGTCCACGGCAGGTCGAAGTCCGTGAACTGGAACGTCGCGGCGATCGGCTTCGCCATCGGGCGCGAGCCCGAAATTTCGAACCGCTGCGAGAGCGGGAGCAGCCGAACCGGCGTATCCTTCCCGAGGAAGAGGCCGCGTACGACCTTCACTTCCGTCGGTCCGTCGAACGTGCCTTCGGATGCGGCCAGCGTCAACGCGTTGCCGAAAGGCTTATACGTCTTCGCCTCCTCCGAGAACGTCCCGCTTGCCTGGCGCTCGAAGCCCTTGCCGAGATCGAGGTCGCCCCACGGGCTGCCCGCGAGCTTCGCTTCCTTCGCAACCGCCGCGGAGCGATTGCCGCTTCCGTCGACCGCCGTCACGCGAATCTGATACGTTCCCTTCGGAAGTCCCGTGAAGGTGAGAATGCCCGCCCCCTTGCGCACGACGATCGGCGCTTCGTACGTTGGTGCGTTCGGTTTCTTGACCTGCACCTCGACGAACGCGAGGTCCGCGTCGGCCGGGTCCTGCCATTCGACGGTCATCCGATTCGGCGCGGTCGCGACGCGGACGGCCCCTGGCGCGGACGGCGGCGTCGTATCTTGCGGCGGTTCCGTTCGGACGACCGCCTCCGCCGTCGCCGCCGCGGACTCGTTCCCGCGAACGTCGACCGCGGTCAACCGGAACCGGTAGACGCCGTCGACCGGCCGCTCGACGACATGGCGCATCGCGCCGACGGCTACCGTCGCCGGCTCGCCGAAATCCGCTTCGCCCGGCCGCTGCACGGCGAGCTTCACGCGGAACAGGTCCGGGTCGTCCGGATCGGTCCAACTTACGACGATTCGTCCGTCCGTCAAGGCGGCCGCGACGTTCGCGACCGGTTTCGGCGGCGTTACGTCCGGCGCGGCCGTCTCCGCTTCGTACGGGACGGCCTCGACCGCGGCGCCTTCGGACGCAACGCCGGACTTCCCGACGGTCGCGAGACGGAAGGCGTACGTTTTCCCACTCTGCAACCCTTCCACCGTGTAAAACCCTCCGCGCGGTACGCGAGTCTGCTGCGTCGTCCCCGCGCCTTTCTCCCCCCACTCCAGCGAGAGATCTCCCGAAGCCGAGGCGTCGGCCGCTTCGTCCCATAGCAGATGGACGGAGCCGGCCGCGGGTACGGCTCTTACGTTCGTCGCGGACTCCGCCGGCCGCGGGAAGCTGCCGAGGACGACCGTCGCTTCCGCGTCGGCGAGCATCGGAACGCCCGCGTACGTCTCGAGCTGGCGCGAGACGCGGATGTTCAGCGTCGCCCCGGGAGGAAAGTCGCCTTCCGCTGCCGTCAAGCGGACGCTCTTCGCCAACCGGCGGCCGTCCTCGGCGTCATACGCGTCGATCGGTTCGACCGCGACCGGTACGTCCGTCTCGCCGCCGTCGGCCGCGGAGACGACCTGGAATTGTTCCGCCGTAACCGTCCCAAGGTCCAAATACTTCGTGAAATCGATCCGCACCCCCGGGGCGCCGAGCGTTTCGTACGCCGCTTCGACGCGGGCGGGCGCATAAGAGACGAGCGGAATATTCACGTCGAAATGAGGCGGCAGCACGATCAATTCTTCGCTTCGAGTCTCCTCGTAGCCATCCTTCTCGTATACGACTTGCCACTTGCCCGGCGGAACGTCCCATCCGTATTTCCCGTTCGGATCGGTCGTCTGCGGATTGATTTGGCCGAAGTCCGACGCGTTCCATAGGCGCCATTCGCCTTCGGACTCGATCCACTCGTACAAGCTCGCCTTCGCGCCTTCGACGCGGTTCCCCGGCACGGCCTCATAAACATAGCCGCTCGGGTCGAACAACCAGGTCGGATCGCCGTATTCCCACTTCCGATCCGGACCCGGGGTGTTCGGACGCGTCGGAGGCGTTCCCGGCTGACGTCCCGGGCCTTCGTCGTCGTTCTCGTCGTCGTTGCATTCCGCCTGGATATCCGCGGCAAGATCCTGCTTGAATTTGTCCATATACTCTTCGTACCCTTTGTTATGGGCATAGGTGACTAGCATGCCGAGTCCTGCGACCGCGAGGCCGACCGGCGCGCCGAAGCCGCTCCAAGCGAGGCCGATGCCCGCCAACGTCATCGTGTATTGCCACACGAGGGTGGCAAGCGTCTGATCCGCCATCTTCACGAGCCGTCCGGCGTAATGGTTCACTTTATCGCCGCCGAGACAGCTCGCATTTTCCACCTGCTGCATGAGCCGTTCCAATTCATCCATCTTTTCGTCCGCGACAAGCGCCTGCCTTGCCGTGTTCAGCAGGACTCCGTAAGGCTTCAAGTCCTTGAACGTTTGGCCTGCCGTGTATTTGACGAGCTCCGATGTCCCGTTCTGCAGCATGGCTCGCAGCTCGGGGGTTCTCGCGGCCAAAGCCTGAATTTCGGGCGAGCGCGCCGATAGTATGGCGGAGCTTTGGATCGTCACGCCGGCCGTGCCCTTATTGATCGTGAACTCGGCCTCGTACACTTCCGGCATGCCTTCCTCGACAGGCTCCGTCGGCGTGTAGTCGACGGGCTCGAAGCGGAAGATCGACTCGAAAGCGATCTCGGGGTCGTTCGGGTCGAAGACGCGAATCTTCGGCGACGTCACGACGCCAGTGTCCTCGTTCGTAGAGCCTTCTTCGACGACCTCGTAGTCGAACCCTTGCAGCGCGTCCGGAAGCGACTTCTCGATCTCCTCCGTCGGTACGTTATTATAATCGACTGGCGGAACGCCCTCCACATCGTAGGCGAGCCGCATCGGCTTCAGCGCATTGCCCTTCGCCATGAAGACGTTCGTACCGGGCACCCGCACCGCGGCATACGTCTTGCTGTCGTCATAGAATACGACATGCTTAATGGTATCGGGGCTTCGGTCGAACTCCACCGTGTAATAGAAATCCTTGTCGTTCAGCGCGATATAGGTGAACCGAGCCGTTCCGGCGCTCGCTTCGAAGACGCGCTTGCTGGAGCCTTCTCGCTGTACCGTGAATCGCACAGGCACCGGCTCGCCCGGCGTATGCCGAATCGCATGCGGCGCGGACACCCGCTCTCTTCCGTTCGCGGTCGCTTGCGCCGTCAGCAGATGCTTCGGGTTGATGCCCCGGTCTTGCAACGTCACCTTCGCGTTCCAATACCCTCCCGGAGACGCCTGCGCCTGACCGATCAAGACGTCTCCGTCGTAAATCATGACGTCCGCGCCGCTCGGCGCGCGCCCGCCGATCGCCACGCCCGTCAAATCGGAAATCGTGTCGGGCGCATTCAACGTCAGAACCGCGACGGGCAGCCGCACCTCTCCGACGATATCCTCGCGCGCTTCGGTCGAGCCGCCGAGTACGTAACGCATCCGCGCGGACGCGAGCAGCGCCTCTTCCGTCATCTCCTCGATATCGAGACGGTACTGGAACGATCCGCCGCCCTTCGCTTCCACAACGCCGATCGTCACCTCGTACAGCGACGCGCCGATCGCTCTCGCTTCCGCCGGCTCGCCGTTCACCGTCACGCTTGCCGCGGGGAGCGACGCGCCGCTCGGCACTTCGATCAAGAGGCGTGCGTCCTGCGCGGCCACATCGCCGCCGTTGAAATACAAGCCCCGGAATGTCGCGCTCTGCCCGCCTACGGCTTCGGTCGACAGCGACGACAGACGGTTCCCGTCGCCGGCGCCGAACGGTCCGGGCATCGCGAGCAGCTCGATCTCGCCCAGCTCGACGATGCCGTCTTCGACGGCCCGGAATTGCCGGACGACCGTCGCGCTTCCGCCGCCGTAGGCGGTGGCGGTCGTCTCGAGCAAATATTCGCCCGAGCTCGGCAGCGACAACTCGAATGCGCCGGCGCCGGAATAGCGGCGACCTTCGCCGATCTTCCGTCCGTTTTCGTCGAGCGGATACAGCATCTTCGTAACCGTAGAGGACCTGAAAATTTGCGTGTTGACCTTCACGTCTCCTTGCACGGCGCTGTGCTCCTTCAGCAGCAGCTCTACCGAACCGAGTCGCTTGTCGTCCAGCGTGACTTGCTCGCAATCCGAACCGAACGCATGACCCGCTCCGGCGTCCGCGCATACCGTCAGCGTCTCGCCCGGCTCCGCGACAAGCAGCAGCTGGTTGTCGCCGAGCGTGTACGGACGGTCGCGGCCGGCGGCGTCGGTGACGCGGATCGAGTACAACGAGCTCGAGCGCCAGCTGATATCGATGCCTGCCGGCTCGGACCCGATAAATTGCGTGCTCAGCTTCACGTTGATATTGCCGTTGGCTTTCCGGTACACGGTCAAATCCTGCGTAGCCGTCTTGCCTTCAAGCACCCACAAGGTCGTGTAGGTTTTGCTTCGCAGGAACGGCGCGGCGGTCTGCGCCGCTTCGACGCGCACGTGGCCGATCGGCACTGCGAGCGAATACCTTCCTTGCTCATCCGTCATCGTCATGTCGTACGTCCCGGTACGCGTGACCGATACCATCGCGTTCGCGACCGGAGCGCCTTTTTCGTCTTTGACGACCCCCTGCACCGTTCCGGTCTTCAGCCGTGTGACGAACGTGAAGTCGTTCGCGCCGCGGGCGACGACCGTCAGCGGTTCCGCGTAGGCGTACGGATCGCTCAGATACGGAACGACCTGAATCGTAGCGCCGACAGTGGAGGCGCGGAGCGTCAGGCGTCCGGACGCGTCCGTCGCGCCCGAAGCGATCGTATACTTCGGCCCCGTCGGGTTCGGACTGTAGATCGCGACCGGGACGCCGCTCACGCCTTCCCCGCGCTCGTCGACGACGCGAATGTTCGCCGTCGCCGGAACGACAGCGGTCAGCGCGACGTTCGTCGTCTGCCCGTGGTTCACCCTAACGTCGCTGGTCCCGGTATCCGCAAGCTTTCTTCCGTCCTTCGCATACAGAGCGACTTTATAATTACCGCCGCCCCGTAACGCCAACGCGTACGGACCAGGGCCGCTCAGCGTCGTCTCGGCGAACATGCCGCCGCCGCTGGCGATCAGCTTGCCGCCATAGAGCGCCTCGGGGTCCGGCGTATCGATCGATACGAGCGCTTCCCCCGACACGCCGATCGGATGCGCTACTTCGCGCTCCGCCGTCGCGCCGGATTTCTCCTTCAGCCGATACCGGACCGAGCGAATCTCCGTCATTCCGGCCGCGATCGGGAACTTGCCCGCGTATGCGCCGGCGGTCGTCTCGGCAAGCGGCGCTTCGGCCGACGAAGGCGTCTCCGATCCCGCTTCCATGAAAGTAACGAATGCAACGACCTCGGCGTTCGGAGCGCCTGTCAGCTCCAACGACACGTCGCTGCCGAGCTTCGCCTGACCGCCGATGAGCTCGGTCGGCGCCCAGCTCGCTCCCGCGATGCCTCCGACCGGCGGCGGTTCGATCTCGCCGCACGCCTTGGGGCACATCGCGAACACCGCTTCGGGGAAGTACGTATACACCGTATTATCCGCCAGGAACGTCGTGTTCGTTCCGACGAAGACGAGTCTGCCGTTCGCACTGAAATCCGCGAACATTTCGTAATGGTCGAAGCTCGGATCCCCTATGCGCCTGGAAGCGCCCGATTCGAGATCGAAATACATGTACCCTCTCCGATCGAGCGATTCATGCACGACCGGATCGCTGTCGTAGATTTCTACAACAACCTGCTTGCCGTCGCCGCTTACCATCGGATTCGAATAATAGACGCTTTCCGCGTCGGAGACGATCAACCGCGGCGGCGTCTCCGGCGACCATGTATCGTAGAGGAAAATTCCCGGCAGCGCCTCCTCTTCGAGCGGCTGTCGCAGCAAGACGACGTATCGGCCGCTCGCGCCGACGTCCCCGTCCTTCGCATCGGCAGCGACCGGCGTGTGCTGCTTCGTCTCGAGGTTGTACAGCGCTACCGATCCCAACGCGCCGTCTCCGGCCGACCGTTCGTAGACGAGATGCGTTCCGTCCGGCGAGACGTCGAGCCCTTGGATCATCCCGATGTCCCAGCCGCCTTCGAACAGCGTCGCCTGCTCTCCGGTCGCAACGGATAACGCGGAGACGCGTTCTTGCTCATAGATGTAGACCGTCTCGGCGTCCGGGCTCAGAACCGGCGCTCCGTTACCTTCGTATATGAGCTCCGGGGTTGCCCCAGCTCCCGCAGAGCGATCGTATAGGTAAATACCGTCGGATGCTTCGCCGCCCGATAACGAGAAGGCGACCTTCCGCCCGTCGCCGCTGATGCTCGGCGTCAAGCGGTACGCCCGTTGCTCGATCGGAACCTGAACGAGCTCGTTCGTAACTAAGTCGCGGATATAGAGTCCTAAGCGTTCATATCCGAGCTCGTCGTAGTACCGATGCACATAAGCGACCGTCGAGCCGTCCGCGCTGACGATCGACCGTTCGACGTCCAGATGCGCAGGGTCGCTGACCGTCGCGCTGTCCGCATCTCGCGTCGAGGCGACGATCTCATAGCGCTCCGACTCGTTGCCCGCCGCATCCATCGACGCGATCTCGTACACGAGCGAGCTGCGTTCCGGCAGCCCGACGTCCTCGTAGAACGAAAGCGGGGTCGTGCCGATGCGCTCTCCATTCCGATACACCGCGTACCCGAACGGCTCTTCCCAGCCCTCGTTCTCCCACCGCAGCGACACGCGGTCCGGGCCTGCGGACGTCCATTCGCCGTCCGCAGGCGCCGCCGGAGGCGTCACGTCCAAGCTCGTCTCCGCCGGCGAGGAATAACTCGACAACCCGCCGAGTTGGGCCGTCGCCCGGAAGACGTACTTCCGCTCGGTATCCATGTAATAGGTGAAAGAATACTGACCCTGCGTATCGGCGAAGTTGTCTCCTCCCCCGACGTTGATGGGCGCATCGTTCGCGTACAACGTCACCATCGCGTTCGGCGACGTCGACAGCGACAGCGTAATCGCGCGCTCTTTCGTGACGACCGGCAGCATCGCCGTCCACATCGGCTCGGCCGGCGGCGATTGAAGTCCCGCCGATTCCCCGTACACCGCTTCCCCCACCGTGCTTGCGCCGGCCAGCGACTCGACTGCATCGAGCGTATCGAGCGGATCCGCCGGCGCAACCTCTCCGACGCTCCCCGACTCTTGCGCAAATCCGATCGGCAGCGCCGTCTGCATCAGCATCGCGATGACGATCGCCGATACGAGACTCCTCTTCTTCAACGGATTGTTCCTCATTCCTTATTCGCTCCTCCAATCCTCTCCCGAACCGCCAGGCCATTCCCTGGCCCATAACACTTCGATCCGATTGCCTTCCGGGTCGTTACAGCCGAACTTGACGAACGCGCCGCCGTCCTCGATCCCGCCGACCGGAAGCCCTGCCTCCTTCATTCGGAGCCTGAGCCGTTCCAAGTCGCGTCGCGACGCGGCGAGGTACGTCATCTTCACTTCATTCGGGTGTCCGACGACATCGACGCCGCCCTCCGCCCCTGCTCCGAACCACTCTCGATAAAATGACGATACCCGCTCCCGATTTCGTGCGTATAACGTTAAATGTCCCAATCGAAAAGGCGCTTCCATGATCTCCCTCCTCCCTGCCGAGAATCATCCTACCACGCCGTCGAAAGACCCATAAGTATGCGAAAGAAGGCTTTGGGGGTATCCGAAAGGATACCTAGGCATTCCCGCCCATATCCGAAAGTCCTGCGTTGTTGTAAAATATTACCGATTGGGAAACGGTGGAAAATGGAGCGGATATGCGATGATCGCAAGCGAAGCGGAAAAGGAGTGGGACAGCCGCGCATTCGTCGGCCGAAAGCGGGAGTTGTCCGTGTTCGAAGCGTTGCAATCGAAGCTTCCCGCTTCGCGCCAGCTCCTCAACGTATACGCCACGGGAGGAATGGGCAAGAGCTTTCTTCTCGACGAGTTCGAAAAGAGGGCGAAAGCCGCCGGCGGAGCGACCGTAGTCGTCGACAGCGTCGGCTTCGTTCGGACGCCGGATGCATTCTGCTCCCGTCTACTCGAAGCGCTCGCCGTCCCGGCGAATCGAGGCGCGGAGGAGACGCGGCTCTTGAACGATTGCGTCGATGCGCTGACCGCGATCGCCGACGCGCGTCCGCTCTATCTCTTTATTGATACATACGAACATATGGAAGGGTTGGATCAATGGCTCCGCGAGTCGTTCTTGAAGCGGCTGGGGAACAACGTCATGATCGTCATCGCCGGGCGTTATCCATTATCCGAAGCATGGCGGATCTCGCCGGCGTGGGGGCGGTGCCTCACCCGGCTGCCGCTCGCCGAATTGGACGCGGCTTCCGTCGAGCGGTACGCCGAATATATGCACATCTTCGACCGGGATGCGGTATCTCGCCTCCGGAGCGCTTCCCGCGGGCACCCGCTGACGATGTCGCTGCTCGCCTTCCTGTATGCATCCCCCGGCTCCCCGGAGTTCGATGCGAACGCGGAAGCCGGCCTAAGCGCCGAAGCGGACGGGTACGAGACGCTCGCTTATGTCGTGAATCGGTGGCTGGAGGAAGTGCCCGACGGGCATCTGCGGCCGTTCGTCGAAGCCGCGGCCGTCCTTCGACAATTCCATCAAGAGTCGCTGTCTTACGTTATGGAGCGCGAGATTACGGCTTCGGAGTTTTATCAGCTCATTCGGTTCTCCTTCATCCGCAAGGTCGATCGGGGCTGGGCGTTGCACGGATTAATGCGCGAGATGGTGAATCGGGAGCTGCTCTCGAGAACGCCGGAGCGATACGAGCGTATCCGGCAGCGCGCGATGCAGTATTACTACGCCAAGATGACCGAATCGAACGAGAGCGGCGGCGGCGACGCCCGAGACGGCGTAGAGATCATGTATTACATCGGCGATTCGCTTATCCGGGCGTTCATGAATTGGTTCGATACGGCGCCGCTTCGCTTCTTCCCCGCGGGACCGGAGGATCGGGGAACGTTGGAAGCATACGTTCGGCGGCGCAAGGCCGAATCGCGAGAAGCGCGTATTGAAGTTTACGATCCTTCTTCGGATCGAAGGTTCGCGTTCGGGCTGACCGCGCGCGAGACGACCTACACCGTGCAGAAGATCGACTTCGATGCGTTGTTCGCGCTCGGGTACGATATCGTTCGCATCCTCCGGAATGCGGCCGGCGCGATGCTCGGCTTCGCCGTCGTCATTCCGATCAACGAGAAGACGCTGCCGTACTTGCGGCAAGCGCCGCGGTCGAAGGCTTACTTCTCGAGCCTGTCCCCCGCGATGACGCGACGACTCTCCGTTCCGAGCGATTACCGGGCGGGGTGGTTCATCGAGACGATCGATACGGCCGATTACGAGGACCCGGCGCAGCAATCCGCGATGGGCTATCTGCTGCACGACTTGATTTTTTCGGGGGAACTCGTCGTCGAATCGCCGGCGCCGACCGTGTATTTCATCGAAGCGCACAAGAGCCTCGGATTCGAAATCGCGGATTGTCCGGCGCATACCGAGTACGACGGCGAGACCCCGGCGCCGACCTTCGTGATCGATCGGCAGGGCGAATACGGGCTGGATTACGTACATCGCATGCTTCGGTTGACGGGTCAAACGCGGGTGGTGGAACAAGCGTCCGAGGCAGCCGCCGGCGCGCAAGCGAAAGCAGACGCGCCCCCGGCCGCGGACCGCATCGCCGGCCGTCCCGAGCTCACGCCTCGGGAGAAGGAAGTCGCCAAGCTGCTGGAGCAAGGCTTGAAGAACGCGGAAATCGCGGCCGCCTTGTTCGTCAGCGAAGTGACTGCGAAGAAGCATCTCCGCGCGATGATGGCGAAGCTGGGCGCGAAAAATCGAACGCAGCTCTTGAAACGGTTGCTGGAATAGCTTTGCGGATATCGGAAACACTCGTAAAGTCGCACCGGAAAGATCCAATAGCGAAGGAGATGGCCCCGATGGACGAAAACGAGAAAGCGAAGCGGCAGCTAGCGCAAGCGCAAGCGAAAGACTCGACCGACGGCGCGCGGACCGACGCGTTCATGACGATGGATGCGTGGAATCAAGACGGCAATCCGACGGCGATCGTCGACGATTTCGGTCCGGAGATGAACCAGGAAGCCCCGCCCACGCTGAACGGCAAGCCGACGTAATTGGGTACCAAAAGAAGGGGAACCGCATGACGCGGTTCCCCTTCTTCATGCTAGCGTGCATAAACGACTTTAATCGAAGAGAGCTCTCTGCGAGAGAGTTGACGGGTATATGCCGGATTTCCGTCTTTGCTTTTTACCGAACGCACGAGACCGACACCCTTCGGACGTGCTACGCGTGCACCGAATCGTACCATAAACCAATGAATCGGAAAAGCGATAGACATTTTACCGTCGTCGGAGCCGGCAAAATTCACGGCAGCGGCGAAGTTGTCCGATCTTCTCAGCCATACGGAGCCAGAGTCGCCCGGAAGGGATACGGGTTTGGCGCCCGCGATGACGGTTTGATTCTTAAATCTGAAGCTTCCCAGTCTTGCATAACCTACGCTTACATCTGTATTCACAGAGTCGACGACTCCATAAGTAAATCCGGTCGTTCTACCGACTTTCTTGAAACGGTCACCTACACGAAAGGAGGTTACATGCCCGGGAACGACCCCGACCGCAGCGTAACGCGGGTTTACTGCTCTTGTTCTTACCGGGACAGCGACTGCGGCATCCATATAATTGACACGGTTCCGTTGTAACTTCGCAAGTCGTTCCAAGTGACCGATTCGGTTTCTATTTCTCCGTCCGTTGTCCGCCCCCCCAGGTTGCAATGTAACGGCTCTATTCCTGGAATTTGTCGGATTCGTTAAAACATGATTGTTGCTAAGTATAAATCGTTTGTTGTTCCCAAGAGGGAAAGCAGTGACAATCAAACCCGCCGTCCCTGACCCGCGTGTCGTGCCAATACTGTACCCTGCTAATAGAGGCCGAATGCGGGAGCGGTAATTCACATGAGAGAGAAATTCTTTTGTTTTTACGAACCTCACTGGCACCATAACATTCGTGCGTTTCCTATTGGTTGAAAAAGAAGATGGAATCCCGAGTGACGAAGCCGAGACCGTATTCGTGTAAATAATAACTGCTGCGCCCCTTCTCGGTCGCCGAGGATCTCTGTACCCTACACCGATTCCCTGAATTTTAGGGTCATTTAGAATAAAACGAGCTAAACGCTCCTTTATTTCGTATGCATCAGCAAAGGTAACCATGAACCCCTGATCACCGATCCCTCTTATTTTAGAGTATTGTATTGACCCATCACGGAAAATGATTGGGCATGATCGCCGGCTTGACAAAGTTACAATTGTGCCATCATCCAACACCATTCATTAGCTTGAGACATACTGTAACCTTGGATGTTGCAAAGGGGGGGTGATCGGATGTGCTATAAAAAATCGAAATCTTCGGCAATACGCCGCAATGCCAAAAGGAGTAAGAGCGGTTGTTCGTGTGGCTGCCGGAAAAGACTCTCACGAAAAGCGAAATAATGCGAATATAACTTCGAACGCAAACAACAGCCCTAAGTCTCTCCTCGGAGAACCCAGGGCTGCTTACGTTCTCGCCTCTTACTGTCTCTTACGCTTGCTGGCAGCTCGCCAGTCCGATGCCGAGCGACGATAACCGACTACAAGCTGTACCTGTCCGCGAAGACCGCTGGCCAAGCAGTTGGTGAAAGCCGTGGCGCCGGCAGCCAGGACACCTCCGAGGCCCGTGCTCGGTTCCGTGACGAGAACAGGCAATAATGCTCTTGCCGCGTTTTCCATTGCTCTTGCCGCAACATCCTGACAACGTCTGATTTCGGGTACGAACGCTCCGGAAAGATCATCGGGATACCTGACATACACTACGATCCGATGAGTTAACGTTCTTCTTTGAAGACAGGGATATGGTACGTTTCTACAAAAGCCTAATGCACACACTCGCCGCGTACACGTACGGGTTCTCACTTCGGGGACGCTAAGAGAGGCAACCGTTACTTCGGGAGTGGTTGCCCGAGCTGTTAGTCTACCGAGTTTGGTGTTCCCAATGCTGAGATCACTGCGATACAACGTTCTCCAACGACGCTTCTTCGTGACCAATTGACCTCACTCCTTTCATAGGATGCTATAACTTACTCATATTGAAGTGAACCGGATTGGGGAAATACAGTAAGCTATTAGCGGAAAAGTGGGATGAATCACCAAAACCATGAAAAAAGAGGCGGCCGAAGCCGCCCCTTACATAGCGTGTTATTCCCGATCCTACCCCTTCATGGCCAAAACCGATCGTATCGCCTTCGTCATCCCCTCCGCGATCCGCTGAAAGCCCAAATCCGTCGGATGGACGCCGTCGACGGTGCATTCCTCGTAACGGCGTCCGAGCAGCGCGTCGCCGTTCAAGAAGCGGATGTCCGCATCGCCGGACGATCGCCTCTCCGAGACGAAATCGCGCGCGAAGTCTCTGCTGCGCTCTCGCTTGCGCCGGACTGCCTCCTGGAAGTCTCCCGTTGCGCTCTTGATGCCGGAGACGACGAGAATCGGGAGCGTCGGATGCTCCGAACGCACCACATCGACGAACGCGGGCAACGTCTCTTGGAATTGCTCCAGACTGACGTTCGGTTCGTAATCCAGCACGAGCAGCTTCAAGCGGTCGATGCCGCGAATGATGCGCGCCAGCTCCGGCTCCCCCTTCCCGTTCCCCGAGAAGCCCAAGTTCACGCATTCCAGATTCAGCCTCCGGCCGACGATGTTCGGATACGCCATCCCCGGTCGGCTGGCGCAGCCGCCTTGCGTGATGGACGTCCCGTAAAATACGATCCGCCCGTCATCGTCGAATTCGCTCGGCGGCTCGATCGAAGCGTCCGCCGCGAGGCCGACGAGCACCTCCTCCACCCCTTGATACAGCGGAAAATGGATCGTCACTTCGCGCTTCCGACGGTCGAAGCCTTCGAACAGGGCGGACTCGTAGGCGTCTGCGTCCGGTCGGAACCTCGTCGTGCCGATGTATCGCTTCCGCCGCGGTCCGCCGACATAACAATCGAAGCCGCATTGTCCGGTCGCGGGCATATGGTACATGTCCGCCGGAGCCGTCAGCTTGACGGACAAGTGCAGGAACGGCGAATCCGTCGTAAAGCGGAGTTGCCCGCCCGCCGTGCAGTCGGCAAGCGCGTCGACCGGCTCCCGGATCGAAGCCCGCGACGACAACGGAAGCCGTCGATAGTTGCCGTCCCGCTCGATCCAAGGAAAGCCGGCTAAGCGGAACGGCGCCGTCCGGGGAGAATGCCAGGCGACTCCCCCCCGGTCGGGGCGAACGATTCTCATATTAGGGTCTAAGTTCATGATTGACCAGCCTCTCGATCACGGGCCTTAACGACTGGGCCATCCGCATAAAGCCAAGGTCCGTCGGATGCGTTCCGTCGACCGTGCATTCTTCGGCGCCTTCTTCTCCGAGCAGAGTCGCGCCGTCGACGAAGTGGATGTGATGGTCCCCGTCCGCCCGCCGCAGCATCACATTCTCGCGTTGTACTCTTCTTCGCCGCTCATACATCTCGAATCTCCCCTCGTAGAAGAAATCGCCGCTGTTCCGAATTTTGGAGACGACGAGAATCGGGACCTCCGGGTGACGTTCCCTCAGAATTTGAATGAATATAGGAAGACTGCGGGCGATATTTTCCGGCGCCCCCGTGTTCCCTTCATAGTCGAGCACGAAGAGCGCAGGATTCTCGATGTCCGCCATCAGGTGAGCCAGCTCCGGCTCTCCCTTCCCGCTCCCCGAAAATCCAAGGTTGACGAAGGGGAACGGAATCATGCGGCTAAGAATATTGGAGTACGCCATTCCCGGCCGCGAAGCGCAGCCTCCCTGCGTAACGGACGTTCCGTAGATGACGATCGGCTTATCGCAAGCGTACGGAGGCGGCGCTTCGACCGAAGCATCCTCGTCTACGCCGATCCATAGCTCTTCCACGCCTTGATACAACGGGAAGTTCAACACGACGTCCAACGTACGTTTAGCGTTCCACTCGTAGAACTTGGCGGTATACTCCTTGCTTCCGCCGTGAAATTTGGCCGTCGAGAGGTATTGCTGCGGCTTGCCGGGCTCGGCGATGTAGCAATCGAACCCGCACTGCCCCGCGGCGGTCATATGATACATGCTCGCCGCTCCCGTCAACCGCGCCTTGATGAGCAATCTCGAAGTATCCGTTCGAAAACGGAGCTGCCCCCCCGCGGTACAATACGCTAGCGTATCGACAGCTCGAGGCAAGCTTACGTCGGATCCGGCCGGCAGCCGGCGGTATATTCCATCCTTCGCGATCCAGGGAAAGCCCGCGATCTGGAAAGGAGGAGACAACGGGGAAAGCCACTTCGCGCTTTTGTCGTCGATGTGCTCGAACGGCGCGACGACGAGTTGATTTAAGATGTTCTCTATCGATTGGACAGACATGTACGAACCTCTCTTTCTAAGGGTGCTTGCTTCCTTATCCCCCTACCGAAACTTTCGTCTTTGGCAATGCTGGCGACTTCCTATACAGCGGATGGTTCAGATCGATCGATAAGACGCCTTCCAAGGCGCGGATGCAATCCACGACGGCTAGCAGCTTTTCCCCGCTCTCGATCTTTATGCGAAATACAAGAAGCGTCGGCGCCTGCTCCGTTTCGTCCGTCGCCGATATTTCTTCCTGCACGATTTTTACATTGCTGACGTGAATCCCTTGCGCCCCGAACTCGATCGCGACCTTCCCGAGAATGCCAGGACGATTCGTAACCTTGACGGTCACTTCGGGGTCGATCCGGGATCTTCTCATTTTTCTTTCCCATCGGTTTAAAACTTGTAAAATGATGACTACCAAAATCGTACACAAGATGGCCCCGTAGTAAAAGCCGGCCCCCGTACATAATCCGATAGCCGCGACCACCCAGATGGAAGCTGCCGTAGTTAACCCGGACACCGTGAGGCCATGGCGCATGATCGCGCCTGCTCCCAGGAAACCGATGCCGCTGATGACCTGGGCGGACAGTCGAGCGGGGTCGATGCGTACGTTCGTTTCATGGACGAATTCAGAAAACCCATATATAGAAAGCAACATGATCGATGCGGATCCGATACAAACCAAGATATGCGTCCGGAACCCTGCCGCATGGTTGCTCCATTCCCGCTCCAACCCGATAATTCCGCCGAGCACCACGGCGAGAACCATGCGGATCGTCAAATCCGCGGCGCTGATCCGCCATACGCTGTCCGGCTCTGCCGCGAATTGCCCCCATAGGTCGACCATACGCTCCCCCCCGTCAACCGCTCGCATTACTCGAAACCGAATACGTACTTTCGAATCGCCTGCGCCACGCCTTCCTCGTTGTTCGTCGCCGTAACCGCACGGGCGATAGCCTTCACTTGTTCGTCGGCATTCCCCATCGCAACGCCGAGCCCCGCCGCTTGCAGCAGCCGCATGTCGTTATGATGATCGCCGATCGCCATGACATGCTGCATGTCGATCCCTACCAGCTTGCACACTTCGCGAACTCCGCTCTCTTTCGAGACTCCCTTGGCCGATATTTCAAGATTGGTAGGTGCCGACCGGGTAATTTCCAACGTACCCCAGCTTTCTAAGTCTTGCCGAATCTCTTCCAGGCGCCGGAGATCCGCGCTGCCGATCCCGAATTTCATCCAGTCCCGCTCGAACATCTCCGGGGTCCATCCTTCGCGGCCCGTCAAGCTTTCCGCGCTGTACCCCCAATACCATTCCCCCCGGTCGACGGCGATGCCGTGCAGTCTTCGCACCGCCTCGCGGGGCAAGAACGTCCGCTTGTGCAGCTTTCCCGGTCCGCTCCAGATTTCCGCGCCGTTCAGCATGACCATCGGGGAACGGAGCGCTAACTCCTTCCAATAGGCTTCGGCCGTTTGCATCCCCCTGCCGGTCGAGAAGATGACCGTGACCCCTTGCTCCTCGGCGTAGCGCAGCCAACGCTTGGTCTCGTCCGTTATGGTTTTCCCGTCCGTCAACAACGTCCCGTCCAGATCGATCGCGATCAGCTTATACTTCGCGACAACAGGAAGGTTCATATTCCTCTTCACCCTTTCACCGCACCCATCGTCGCCCCTTCCATGAGCAGGCGCTGGAACAACATGTAGATGATGATGGACGGCACCATCGAAATCGCGACGCCCGCGAACAAGGTGACCCAATCGGCCGTATACTCCATCTGCTTGTTAGCGGAGTACATCTGCACGGCGATCGGGTACTTCTCCGGATCGCTCAAGTAGATGAACGGAGCCATGAAGTTGTTGTAGTACCCGAGAAATTTGAATACGGCGACCGTCACGATCCCCGGCGTGGATAACGGAACGATGACTCGCCAAAATTTTTGAAACAGGGAAGCGCCGTCCATAATCGCGCTCTCCTCCAATTCCTTCGGCAGCGAACGCATAAACCCGCCTAACAGCATGAGGTAGAACACGCTTTCTCCCAAGCCCGACAGCAAGATCAGCCCGGGAATGCTGTTCGTCAGCCCTAGCTCTCGCATAACGACGTATTGCGGCACGAGCGCGTTGACGCCCGGCAAAAACAAGCTCAGCATGATCAAGCCCCAGATTAAATTTCTCCCCTTGAACTCCATCCGCGTCAGCGCGTACGCATTGATGGTCGTGAAGAAAAGGCTGACGATGAGGGTGCCGCCCACATAATAGAGCGTATTCAGCAATGATCTCCCGAAGCCGTAATCCGTCCAAGCATCGGCGTAGTTTTGCCAATTCAATTGTTTCGGCAGCGCCCATATATCTTGATAAAACTCCGGATTCGTCTTCAGAGATTCATAGAGCACCCAACATAGAGGGAACACGATCGTTAATGCCCAGAAGTACAATAGTATCCGCCAGACCGCGTCCAGCCACGTATGTTTTTCCTTCAATGGTATCCCTCCCCGCCCGATTTAGAACTCAACGCCCTTATTCGGAAAAAGTTTGTCCGTAATGAGCTTCGCGCTCACTAAGATAACGAACAGGATCATCCCGATGGCGGATGCGTACCCGTAATTTCGATATTCGTCGCCGAACGCCAGGTTAAACATGTACAAGCCGATGACGTCGGTCGAACCGAACGGGCCGCCGTTCGTAAGGATCAAGATGATTTCGAAGCTCTTCAAGGTTCCGACGACTAAGAACAAGATGCCCACGCGGACGACGGGCATGACGAGCGGCATCGTAATCCGAAACAACCGGGTCATATGGCCGGCTCCTTCAAGAATCGCCGCTTCGTACAGCGACTTCGGGATGGCCAGCATCGCGTTCGCGAAGATGATGACGTAGAGGCCAACCCCGCCCCATACCCATGCGGGAATGACCGCCGCGAGCGCCGTTCGTTCGTTGCCGAGCCAATAGAAATTGCCCGTATCTAGGCCGAAGACGCCTAAGATTCCGTTCAGCAGCCCGTAGCTCCCATCGTAAATGAAAGCCCAGAGGAGGGCGACGACGACGGTGGACAATACGTTCGGAAAGAAGAACAATATTTTCAGAAAACCATTTTCCCGATAAGATTTATTCGTGATCAAATAGGCGAGAATGAGCGAGACGAATACGACCAAGAACGGAACCGTCAGCATAAACCACAGATTATGCGTCAGGGCGCGCCATACGTATTTATCTTGGAACGCCGTTACGAAGTTGGACAGCCCGACGAAGGTGGCGTCCGTGAATCCGTCCCAATCCAGCAGCGAGTAATAGACCGATAGAAGATTCGGAAACAACGTAAACACCAAATATCCGCCGAAGGGCGGCACGATCGCGATCGTAAGAAAAATCCACTTCTGCGTCTTCGCCATATCAAGCCCCAAGCTTCTTCCTTGGGAACGCGGAGTGTTCGCCGCGGTCGGTTCAGGCATCGAGGTCAGCTCCTCTTGATAAAGTAAGAGCGGAGAGGATATCCTCCCCGCTCATCGGCTCACTTCTGTTCGGCTTCCAAGGCTTTCTTCAGGAGCTCCTCGGCTTCTTCCAGGATCGGCTTCGGCTCTTGCATCCCCAATGCGAATTTTACGATATTTTCATCCAGCAGCTTGTTCGCTTGCGCGAGATTCGGATCCGAAATGCTGACGGAACGGCTTGCTTTGTAGGTGTGAGCGTTATTGTCGCCGATGTATTTCAGGATGGATTGCGCCGATGTCGACAAATTCGCCGTCTTGGCCGGGTCTTCGATCAAGTCTTTGCGCATCGGCAGCGCGCCGGATTTCTCCGCAGCGAATTGCTGATTCTCAAGCGTCAGCGTCCATACGATGAATTCCTTCGCCCACTTCTTGTTCAATTCCGGCTTCGCCGCCCAAATATAATTGAAGTTCGACGTGCCGCTGCGGATCCAAAGCGTCTGGTCCGCGTTTTCCCGGAACGGTACGGCCATGTAGCCCCATTGGAAATCCGCCGGCGTCGCTTCCTTCATTTCGTTCTCGACGTGGCTTCCCGTCGAAACCATGGCCGCTTGGCCCTGAATGACCTGCATCTGCGACTGCGTATGCGTCAGTGCCGGCAAGCCTTCCGCAAAATAGCCCTTCTTGCCTAGCTCGTAAATCCGGGTCCATACCTCGACCTGCTCCGGGCTCGTAAACTCCGGCAGCCCGTAGGTTTTGTATCTTTCGATAAACTCGTCCACCGTACCGTTCATATCCGCCAATTCGAACATCTTCGCGGGACCGAACGCCCAGCTGTGATAGCTCGGATGGACGCCCGGGAACGTGATCGGGATGATCCCGTCCGCCTTAATGTCCGCCAGCAGCGCTTCGAATTCGGCCCACGTCTTCGGATTTTGATTCCAGCCGTTCTTCTCGAACAGCGCCTTGTTGAAGAACAACCCGCCGAAGCTGCTCGCCGTCGTGAATTCATACATCTTTCCGTCGATCAATGGAGTGGACTCATACATCCCCGCCAGCATCCGGTCTTTGACCTTCTCGCCCGGTACGTCCGGAAGCGGGTAATCCCAGATGTCGCCCATTTCTTCCAGCTTCCCCGCCTCGGCAAGGGATACGACGCCGCCCGGAGGCGCCGTGTTGAACATGTCGAACATATCTTCGTCGTTGCCGGCGGAAATCTTCGTAGAGAGCAAGTTTTTCAAATCCGGCGAGGCCGTAATGTCGAACGATACGTTGGGGTATTTTTCCGTGAACGATTCGACGGCGTAGTCGAACCAATCGCGCCCGTAGCCCCCTACGAAGAAACCGACCTTTAACGTTACTTTTTCATCCTTAGGCAATCCGTTCTCGTAAACCTCCGGTTGAGGCGCGGTTTCCCCCGCGGCCGGCGTCGGCGTGTCGGACGTACTAGACTTCGGTTGCTCCCCTGCGGCGCTTTCGCCGCTATCGCCTCCGCCGTTGCCGCCGGCGCATGCGGTGAGCACTCCCATTGCCGCGACGATACCGATTGCCACCATTTTACGTAACCCGATGTTTCTTGCATGGACCAAGATGATCGACCTCCAATTAATAAATTCAATTGATTTTTAATACAAGACCAGTGTATTGCACTTATGTTTTGGGTTTGTCATGCCTGCATGAAGATTTTGTAAAGCTCCCGTTTTCGCTGTGGTTTCACCCCTTTGATTGTATCCGCTTACATTAATATGAATTTTATTGCATTCAGCGCAGCTTCTTGATCCAGGGAAGGGAAAGACGATACGCTCGAATTTCTTGGAAGGTCGGCTTCCATTGCATAAATAGGATGCTGCGCGGGCGGCGCGCGGCGTAAAACCTGGCATTCACATTCAGCTTTCCCGCAATGTATTTCATTCTTCGAATGTGGAACGAATTGGACACGATCAAGCATGAATTGAGATTCGATCGTTGAAGAAGGGTACGGCAGTACGCGATATTCTGCACCGTATTTCGAGATAACGCTTCCATAATGATTTTGTCTTTCGGTACGCCTTGTCTCACCAGGTATTCCTGCATCATTTCCGCCTCGGATCTCTCGCTTCCAACGGCGCCGCCGGATAAAATCAGGAAACGATACCGGTGCTGTTCGAACAGTCGAACCGCCGTGTCTAAGCGTTCCTGGAGCAGCGCGCCGATCTCCCCGTTGTCCGTACGCTGACCCAACACGATCAAGGCGTCGCAGGAGCCTTCTTCCAGCTTTGTAGAGTGCATCCAACCGAAGTACAGGAAGGGAACGAGCAATAAGCCTAGCGGTACAATCAGAGCCCAGTCGACGATCCACATTGCCTCTCCCATTCCTCTTCTTCATCCGATGTTAATAAATCAATTGACTTTATTTATTTATGCCACAATTTGGTTCGCTCGTCAAGACATTCTTTATCCAGATACGTCCCCCTCCCACCGACCGGTCGGAGGGGGACGTCTTCTACGGGTTTGTCGAATTCGAATTCATCGCGAGAAGCAACGCCTCGGCTTTCTCCTGAAGCAATTGTCTAGCGTGCTCCGAAGCGGATGGAGGTATCGCTTCGTTGTTCAGATGCTTCAAGAAGTCCTCGACGGCCTTCTTCGCCTGCTCCATTCGTCCGTCCTGCTCGTGATGGGCCGCCTGTCGAAGCGCGTTGGACATCCGGTTCGTCAGCGGACGTTCGACCTCGCCCGAGGCGCTCAAGTTTTCGAGAACCCGCTCCAACGTCGCAACGTCGATCCAAGTGCGAATCGTCAGCTCGGAACTCGGCTTCGATACCGTCCCCGTAAGCTCGTGCTTCGCGACGACCTGGATTCGATACTCCGTATCCGGCGTAAGCCCCCCTATAGCATATACGGCATCCGTGACCGACCCGACCTCCCCGCCGTTCACGTACACCGCGTACGTCACCGTCGATCCGTCGCCCGGGTCGACGGCATTCCAGCCGATCGTCGCTCCGGCGGAACGGATGTCGATCGCTTGAACCCCCGTAGGCTCCGGAAGTACGAACCGCGTGCGGAAGCTCGAAAGCTCGGAAGCGGTCCGTCCGCCGAACGCATCCTCCGCTACGGCATACCAAGAATAGGTCGTGTCCCCTGACAACCCGTTCCAGTTTACGCTTACGTTGGACCCGCTGTCTGCCGAGATCGCGGCTCCGATCGCCTCGTCCGCGAAGACTCGCACCTCCACCTTATCCGTTGCTACTCGCTTTAGTCGAGGCGTCAGCTCCATCGGAAGCGTCCATTCGTCTTTCCCTGGGTCATAGTAATTGTAATCGTCCAAGTACGGCGAGTACGTGTTGACGAATACTTGGTCGGTCTCGGTATCGAAGTGGAACAGCTTCAAATAACCGGACCCGCCGTTCGGAATGCCTTGGTAGTCGTTAAGCATTTGGTAGACGTTGCGATCCGCCGTTCCGTCGTTATCGTCGTCGATCGCGTCCGTCTTCAATGCGCTGCCGGTGTAGTGACCGCTAATGACCATGGCGACGTTCGGGTTCGGCACGACGACTTTCTCGAACACTTCCTCCCCCGTCTCGGAGCGGACGGCGTTCGCCCGAATGTAATCATGCAGCACCAATACGGCTTTGCGGTCCGGATGCTGCGACAGCACCTGGTTCATCCATGCGAGATCCTCGTCGTTTACTCCCCAACCCATATAGACGAAAATAAAATCATTGCCGTTCGCGGAGATCAAGTCGTAGTGCCCCCGGTTGTTCATATACGACTCGCCGTAGAATGGCTGATTCTCGAAGCGCGCAGCCCCGAAAAACTCGCCGAATGCGCTGTAGTCGGGCTCGCTGTTCGCGCCGCCGTCGAAGACGTCGTGATTGCCGGCAACGACCCCATAAGGGATGCCCGCCTCCTCCAGCACGCTCATGAACCGATCCGCCCTTGCCCACTGATCCCGGTTGCCTGCGGAATTGACGATATCGCCGACATGCGAGACGTAACGAATATTCATCGCTTCCTGATGATCGCGAATCCACTCCACCTGAGATTGGAAATATTCCGGTTGAATTTCCGCATAAATTTGCGTATCCGGCAAGGAAACGAACGTAAAATCGTATTCGCCGCGATCCGGGATCAAGTCTTGCACGAGCGCATGGACGCGGCCGTCGATCACGTAGGATTCGGGGCTCACGGCGGCGGCCAATGTGAAGTCTTCTTCCGATGTCGCGACCGTCGACGCAAGCGGCTCCCATTCGCCTAATGCGACGTTCCAAGCGTACAGCGTGACCTTGCGCCCTTCGAGCGAATGCCCTTCCCAATACAGCTCGATTCGATCGCCGGCTCCAAGCTCGCCGCCTACCTCGACTTCGAAGCGATGGTACGGGAACCGTTCATAAGAATCCGCGACTGCGTACACATCGTCGGATGCGTCAAGCTTGGCTTTCTCTTCTTCAGGGAACGCCTGATCCCCCGCCGACTCGATATGGAGCGGCGGCTCCCGATCCACGGCATTCGAATAGATGTGCATCCTCCGATCCAGCGCGGTAATCCGTTCACCTCTATAGAAAGTTACCTGAAGCGGATCATCCGACGGGTCGTCCACGCTCACCTGAAGCTCCACATCGGTTTCAAGCCCGACCGATCCGTCGACCGGACTCAGGATCTCCGGTGCGGACGGCAATTCCTCCGGCGTGTGGAACCGGATCATTCGCTCGGTCGTTAGCCCCGTTCCATCCGTGGCCTTCAGATGCAATTCGTGAACGCCCGGGGTCAGCTCCGCCGACGACGTGGCGAACGGCAACGAAATGGGCCGACCGTCCAGCGTCGCATCGAACGATGCGACCGGAGCGACAATGTCGCTGGCGGACGCTTCGATCGTGAATGCCCCCTTGTACGATTGTCCCTCCATCATATTCGCGACGATTTCCGGTCCGCGATTGTCCGTAAATACGTTCGCAGCCGCATAGGCCGCCCCCGCAACCGAAAGCTGTACCTGATGCGAGCCGTCCGCCGACGCCGCCGTGTCCCACAGGTACGACAGCGCCTTCCACCGAGCGTCCGGAATGTGGAAGTCGAAATACGTGATCGGCAGAAATCTGCCGTTATCCCCCATATCGAACCTTAGCGCCGGATCCGCATACTTCGGATCGCGCAGCTCGGTACCGTCCGCCAAGACGAGACGCACGTTGCGGATATCGAAGTCGTCCAAACCGCCCTCCGGCGCCTCCTCGTAATAAGGCCGATTGACCGAGCCCGCCCGAATCGCGAACCGATGACGTTCCCCGTAATGGAACAACTCCGGACGGACGGGCACCACGACCGTGGCGTAGCCCGTCGTATGGAACGGAATCAAGTGCAGCACCTCGCGGCCGAAGGTCACTACGCTTTGTCCCGCGTTAATGTCGTTCGCCTCGAAGACGAAATAAGCAGGAGCCGACAATGCCTGTTCCGCCAACGGCTTCTGTACCCACTTGTCCTCGGGTATGTCGAACTGCGCGGATACGATCGGTAAAAACCGGCCGTTGTCTCCCATGTCGAGCAGCAACGCCGGATCCGCATACTGCGGGTCTCTCAGCTCCGTTCCGTCCGCTAACTCCAATCGAATGTTCCGGATCAGGAAATCGTCCAATCCGGCCTCGGGAGCCTCGTCGTAATAAGGTCTCTTCGTCGAGCCGGCCCGGATCTCGACCGTATTCGCCCGTCCGTACTCGAAATTGCCGGGGCTGATCGGCACGCGGACGGTGGCGTAGTTCATCGTATTGTACGGAATGATGTCGATGACTTCCCCGTTCATCGTGACGGCGTTTTGCCCCGCACTGACGTCGTGAGCCTCGAAGACAAGCGTAGGCGGCGCTTCCAACGCGCGCTTCGTTCCAAGTTCGGCTCCGTCGATCGTCAAGGCAAGCAGTTCCGGATCCGCGCCCGCCCCGGTGCCGATGATCCGCTTGACGCCCGTCAGCACCTCGCCGTCGGACACGTTCAAGCGTGCGCCGGAGGCGTCCTCGCCGGTCAACGAGGCGACCGCGACTTCGGTCGCCGTCCGGTTCGTGCCGTCCGAAGCCTCGAAATAATACTCCAACGTCGGGCTGCCGTACCATGCTTCGAAATCGAGCGATTGCCGAAACACGCCGTTCGTCCCGTTCAGCATGCTGACGGTTTGGAACTCCTCGTCCCGGATCGACTTGTAATGAAGCATGACGTGCGCGAGCAATGAATCGTCCGACGCGCTTGCGACGAATTCGATCGGTTTCGTAACGTCCGGCCGGTCGATGCTCGTTAAGCTTTGAACGACCGGCGGCGTCGGGTCCGGCAGCGGAGAAACCGGCTCGCTCGGAACTTGCCCGGGTTCGACGCTTCCCGGGGTGCCGCGGTCGGCCGTGGAGCCGATCATTCGCATCTCCAGACTGCCGGGTTCGGGAACGGTATACTTGATCCCCATATCCGCTTTCGTATCGATGACGCCCTTATTGTACGCCGCGGTTACGACATCGCGTCCCGTTCGCGTCGACACGGTGATGATCCGTTCGCGCAGATCGTTCAAGCCGCCCGGCATCCGGACGATCGTTTCGTTTTCCACAAGGGCAGTCCCGTAATTCGCGTTAAAATCCGCCACCGTTAAGCTTTCCGACGACGCGTTCATTCCCCAAAACACCATCGTCCGCTGCGGAGGAATGACGACGTTGACGTACGGGATCAACGGCACATCGGTTCCCGGAGGGTTGCCCGGGTAACGGTATCCGATGAGATAGTCCCCGAAGTCGATCGGCTGGTCCGAGTTGTTGTACACCTCCACGTACTCGAAGCCGTCGTCGTCCCCGACATTCGCAGAGTCAGGTACGATCTCCGTAATCAGCATGCGCGGAGGGCTAATCGGCGGATTGACTTCCTGCGCCTCCGCGACCGTCCGACTTCCCATGGGCAGAACGCATGACAAGAGCATCCCTACCGCCAAGACGACAACCACGCTGCGTTTCCAAGTCTTTTTCCTCATTTCACTGCTCCTTCGCCATCAGTTTTCGACTTTCTTTCGACCTTGTTTCCGAGAAACTGCATGGTGTTGCGAAAATTCAGATATCACCTCTTTTCTTTAATCAATTGGAATTATTAATAACGGAGACAAAGACGCAATCGTGACGCTCGCTCGGTACGAGGTTCGGTTGCGCTTTCAAAAAACAAATTCGATTTCTGGCCACATTTTCCTTTCGAGCAAAAATATAATTTTATTGCAAAGAACCTCCCTCTTCCCATCCACCTCGTTTTTCTTTATAATTATTTAATCAATTATATTAATTATTACGATCTGCAAATAATCGCACGTCAAAGCGGGGTCTTCGGATTGCATTCGCAAAAAAACACGAGCCATAAGCTATTAAAATCCATTAACCAACAGAAGGTTTTACAATTGATCTACACGTCCGGTTCCATCTCGCGCGTGGAGCTTGCGCAGCGGACGGGCTTAAGCCAACAGACCGTTACGAATATAGTCAACAGGCTGCTGGAAGAAGGCGTCGTATACGAGGGCGAACATCTGCCCTTAGAGGCGGGAAGCGGGCGCAAACGAATTCAACTGTCCGTCAACAGCTCCAACTTCTATGTCATCGGCATCGAACTGGCGGGAAAATATATTCGAGGTTCGATGTGTAATTTTCGCCCGGAGGTTCTCTATAGCGCTGAGCGACGCACCGAGAAGTACCGCAATTCGGAGCACTTGCTCCAACTGCTTATCGAAGTCATCGAGGAGCTGCTGCGGCAAGCGCCGGACGTTACCCATACGAGAGGGATCGGAATCAGCGTGCAAGGGTTGGCGGACTCGCGAGAAGGCGTGTTGCTGCGTACGCCGGGGATCGGGTTCGAGCGTATCCCCGTCAAGGTAGCGTTGGAGAAGAAGTTCGACATGCCGGTTTATTTGGAAAACGATGCGAATTTGCTCGCGCTCAACGAGAATATGAACGGCTCTCTCTCCGATTCCGCGGAAAATATCACATTGAAATTCGATTATGGCATCGGCGGCGCGATCGTGTCGGAGAAGCGCCTCATTTCCGGTTCGACCTTCGTGGCCGGCGAGTTCGGACATGTGAAAGCCTTCGTCGGGAAGGACGCTCATCTTTGTCTTTGCGGAGGCGTCGGCTGCCTTACGACGCTGCTCTCGATTAGCGGACTCGGGGTAACGACGGGCTACACGCTGGACAGCTTCGCCCGCGCCTATCATAACGGGGACGAGGAAGTCGTGCGGATGTACGGCGCCATGGTGGATGCCCTCGCGATGACGCTTAGCAATGCGGTCACGTTCCTCAACCCGGATCGAGTGCTTCTGACCGGCCGCGTATTAACCGCCGTTCGCCAGGACATCCTCTCGATTCTTACGGAGAAGGTGCAGAGCAACATTCCGCTGACGAGCCGCGGCGTAAAGCTGATCCACTTGGAACGGATGCCCGACGAGACGCTACTGGCGGCCAGACTGGTGCTTAAGCATGTGTTCGAAGTCCCGTTGGAAGCCCTTGGTATTTAATTGACGTCGACTGCCGCCGGCATGATGCTGGCGGCAGTATTGCATTCTAGAGGACTGTAGAGAGGTGACAAGCGTTCTATCTTCCTTCTGTCCGCTCATAAACTGGTGATAACGGAAATGGACAGGGGTCTTGCTATGGACGGAGAATTGCTGCTTGTCGGCTTAGTCGTTATCGGCCTGATCGGGCGGTCCCGCAATGTTACAACCTCGGCATGCATTCTCCTCGTCATTAAGCTGCTCTCCCTGGATCAACTCCTCCCCGTCATCGAACGAAGAGGACTTGAGACGGGGCTTATGCTGCTTACGATCGGGGTGCTAGTCCCTTTTTTGAGCGGGAAGATCACAAGGAAAGACGTCGTCTCCATCTTTACGAGTCCGCCGGGGATTCTTGCGTTGGCCGGCGGCGCGCTAGCCACGTACACGAACGGGACAGGCCTTCAGTTGCTGCAGGCCGAACCCCACTTGATCGCCGGGCTCGTCATCGGGTCCATCTTCGGCATCGTCTTCTTGAAGGGGGTTCCCGCCGGGCCTTTGATGGCTGCGGGAATCACGGCCATCCTGATGATGATCAAAGATTTCTTCTTTGGATAAATCGAGAACGCTGCTTGAACTATTGAATACGACAACTACAGCATAGAGAATTTACTACGGAACCATCTACGATTTTCGCAGATGGTTTTTTTCTTGTTGGATTGATCGATACAGGATTGGGAATTATAAGCAAAATCATTCTTATGTCATCGGAGGACAACTTGGACAATTTTCGCAATCCATATCGCAGTCGTCGCTATATAGCTAATGTAAACCTCATGGGTACAACGCAACTGCATTTGCGCAATCCGTATACTATCGCTTGCTGGTCATTGGCCTTTCCTGGCTTCGGGCACCTCTTACTCAATAAATATCTCCGAGGATTCGCGTTGGTCCTGTGGGAATTGTTCATTAATCAAAAGATTCATTTGAACTTAGCGATGGTGCATTCCTTCAACGGGAATTTTCAAGCCGCGAAGGAGGTTTTGGAGCCGAAATATATGGCAATGTACATTCCCGTGTACCTCTTCGCGGTTTGGGACAGCTACCGATCGACGATCGATGTGAACAAACAATTTATTATCGCCAGAGGGGAGAACAAGCCGCTAAGCACATTTTCCATCAGTCCTCTGGGGTTAAATTATTTGGATAAACGGAAACCTTGGATCTCCGCGGCATGGGCCGTAACCATTCCAAGCCTCGGGCAGCTGTACCAGCATCAGATCTTGTCGGCGGCGTTCTTCTTGACAGCCACCATAGTCTTAATGGAGAACTCGAATCTGCTTCTGGCGATTCATTACCTCATTCTCGGGGATCTGGAACATTCCAATGCGGTTCTAAACGCCCAATGGCTGATGTACCTCCCTTCTTTTTATTTTTATTCCATTTACGAATCCTACACGTCCGCGGTCGAAAACAATAAGTTATTCGATCGGGAGATGAGAACGTATTTAGTGCAACATTTTCAGCCTGCAGGTAGAGTTTTCCGGGTTAAGGAGCGGATCGAATAATGCAAATTTTTGCGACATTCCAATATTCCTTGTTTCTGGAAATCGCCATGACCGAGCTCAAGCAGAAGGGAATTACCGATATCTATGCCATTCCGCTCGATTTGCGTAAAGAAGAACCCCGACTCATGGATGGCTTGCACCGCAGCGACGGCGCGACCCTTCTAGATAAAGGATTTATACTCGCCTTCGTATTTGCAACGGTCGGGGCGAGCAAAGGGTTCGTTTGGAAATGGGGCCCCGTGGTATGGGGATTAATCGGCGCTGCGACCGGCATCCTTCTCGGCGTGCTGATCAATGTAGTCGTGTATTACATAAGAAATAGTAAACAGAGGCAACAAAAGAATACGGGGAAAACGGGCGAGGTGATCATTATCGTTACGTGCGAGGAGCATCAACTGCGCGAGGCCGAACAAATCTTGTGGGATCATTTCGCGCTCGGAGTTGCGAGAACGAAAGAAGCATAACGGTTCGCGCTCGAAACTACCGGATCAGCGACCCGGTAGTTTCATCCGATAAACCATCCAATCCTCATCGAAAGAAAGGCCATTGTATTTTAACGCGTTTCGTTCGATCCCGAAAACCTCAAACCCAAGCCCCTCGTACATTTTCTTCGCGGGAATATTATCGGATACGACCGTCAGGTTGATTTGCTCCAATCCTTCCCGCTCTCCCGCCAGCCGCAACAACTCGGTCATAAGCGTCTTCCCGACGCCATTCCCTCGATGCGCGGGCGACACGTACATGCCGAAGACATTCCCCTTATGCGCGGTCTTGGTACCGGTTTCGCGGACGAAGGTTGCGATCGCGATTAACGAGTCGTCCTCAAGAAACACTCCTAAAGTGAATCTGTTCCCCGTTGGCTGTAACCGTTCCATCACCGTCTCTAACGGAAATTCCGCTTCCCTTTCGTACGTGGACCCGAATGCCTCCGGGTTTGTCAGCAACGCCTCTAATCGGAGGTTTCGATACGCTGCCGCATCCGATGCCTCTAACACACGAATAATCAAAGTTCCACCCTCACCGCGCTTTCCTCTTTTTATCCCAAGCGTACAGGCACGTCAACAGGTCCCGATTTCTACGATTCGAAAATCGTTTCTCGAGCGTCATCCCGAGCTTCTCGGCTACTTTCCTTGACGCCTCGTGGTCCACGGGCATATTCGAACAAATTCGTTGCAACTGTAAATCTTCAATCCCATACTTCAAGACGGCGCTTGCCGCCTCGTATCCGATGCCTTGTCCCCAATAGCCGGAATGGACGATATAACCCAAATCGTTTTCGATTATACCGTCGATCTCCATGCTTAGGAGTCCTGCATCTCCGATGAGTGTTCCGGTTTCCTTCCATTCGATCGCAAATCTGCCGAACCCGCGTTCGTAATGTTCGATGCCTCTCTTTACGATCCACTCTTCGGTTTGGTCATATCGGAAAGGTTTCGGCCAAAAACTCATGGTTAACGGTTCTGAAAGAATATCGTGAAGCGCAGGAAGGTCCTCTACGGTATATTCCCTGATTCGCAATCTGTCCGTGATAAGTCCGTTCATCCTTGTCCCCTCCCCTCGTCGTATGCCGACTCAACGGTTTGCGCCATGACTATGAATCGGGTTCGTCCTTTCAGGAATTCCGCTTCCCGGGTAAACCCGAACTTCTGATACAGACGTATTGCTCTAAGGTTAAACGCAGCTACGGTTAGGCGCTTAGGCAGCGCACGGCGTTCTTGTCGCATATGACTCAGAACCGTTGCGAAGAAAGCCGTACCTAAGCCTTGGCCGGTCAGGTCGGGTCTCATTCCGACGCCGACATCGAGGTAGTTCTCGGAGTATCGATA
Source organism: Paenibacillus sp. (assembly GCF_031177825.1). GTDB lineage: Bacteria > Bacillota > Bacilli > Paenibacillales > YIM-B00363 > Paenibacillus_AE. Next base: position 38,719 of record NZ_JAPSKE010000028.1, read on the forward strand.
CTGATCGTTGGGGACTTGAGCCGAATGGCCGACGCAATAGAATCCGACGATCTCTTTATTCGAATCCAATAGTGCATAATAATTACTGTCGAGCAGTTCCCTTACTGCATCCGGAGTTTGATCGTTATTATAAAAATCGTACGGTTTTTCGTAAGTCCATCGCAATATCGCGTTAGCGACATCCTCGCTCATCGGTACAATACGCAGCACCCGAAATCCTCCTACGAATTTTCGCATTCATAACAACCAACGGAACGATCGGCCGTGCCCGTCGATATGGGCCACCATCTCTTTGTGCTCCTTCCCGTTTTTGTAATAATCAAGATGAAGAAAGTCTACATCCCACATATTGTTATAGAGGTGGAACACGTCTCTCCCCTGTCCGATATGTCGAATATGTTTCTCCAACGCTCGTTTAGCTTCATGATTCATCTGATTGGCTACGTGAGTATGAAATATGCAAAGCGTTGAATCTTTACTAATGTTTGAGGCTATCTCCGGCAGTAAAGAGACGCCATCCCCCTCTAGCAACTTCCGAGGCTCCCCTTCCGAACACATAACGGCTCTTTCGAAGCAGGCTACCCGCTCTTTATGCTCCGGCCAAATCAATGCTTTCAGCCATAGGTACTCGCTAGGCTCGGTCACGTCGATAACGTGTAGATCGATTCCGGTTCTCGACGTTACAGGCGGGCTACGTTCAAGGAGGTATGGGAAGTTATCTCCACGGAGCTCGGATACGATCTCCAGAACCGCCGCTTCGTTCCCGTACTTCTTATCGGCGCGGTAAGAATAACTGTATTTGTCCCACAAGAGCTGCAGTCCGGCGCTCGTTCCGATCTCGACGAGCGCCAAAGGTGTATCGGTTAATTTATAAATGTAACAAAAGCTCGGGTACAAGTAAGAGCAGCGCCTCACTTCGTTCGTTTGTACAAGCTTGGTTTGGATGATCTCCATGATCTCATGTTCGTACTGCTTACAAAAATCTTTGAAGCAATGAATGGCTGTCGAAGTTTCCCGAGGATTGATTACGATACTTGGGTAATACTCCGCTAAAGGGTGCTCTATGCCCCCTAATAAAAGATAATGAACCGCTCCTAGGAAAAGATTCGGAACGGGTTGGCCCCGTCTCGAATGGGCAGCCAGTCGAAGCAGCGCTGCGTCGTCGGCGATGTGCCCTGCAAGATGTTCATACAACCCGCTTGAGGCTTTACATTCCCTCTCGGCAAATCCCCTGAACCGCTCGGACAGATCTTGATCTTTCATACAAAGCACCACCCGCTTTCCATATAGTGGAATGATAACACGGGTTTCGCGCGAATCAAACTTCATTGTTTTTATACATCCGATAGGTTTCGTTAATGAAGCACGAACTAACCAGGCGAATTGGCTAACAGTAAGCCTCCCGTCCAAAAAATGAACAGGAGGCTTACTTAAGTCATTATGCTACTTATCATCCTAGCGGTTCGGTGATCTTTCGAGAAATCATGTTCGTCATCGCATGCTTATGAGGAATCCCGGATGAGTTGCAATCGAACACGGTTTCCGAACTTTCTAAAATAAGCCAATCGTGATAATGAGAAAGCAACTCCCCTGAATACCACTTATATGCATTCTCTTCCCGTTCCGGAGGAGGCGCAATGAAAGGCTTCTCAAGAAAGACGTTAAAGACATGAACGCCTTCCGGGTTTGTGAATTGCTTGTAATTCACGAAAATTTCATTGCGATAGTCGGGTTTGATGTAATGAAGCACGCCGCTGGAAAACAAAATATCGAAATGGGCGTCTAAGCGAAAATCCAATAGGTCCGCCTTAAAAACATCGACATGCACTCCAACCTTGTCGGCGAGTCTCTTCGTCTTCTCGATTCCCGCATCCGAGACGTCGAACGCGGTGACCTCGTATCCGTTTCTCGCGAAAAATACGGCATCCTTCCCTTCCCCGCACCCGATGTCCAATAGCTTGAGGCGTTGCGTCGGCGGCCGTAGTCGCAAAACTTGGTAACAAGCCGTATTCGGCTCCGTTCCCCAATAGTAACCGGGGATCTTGTATTCTTCCTCGTAGATGGAAACCCGGCCGTCTTGCGACATATAGCCGAGCAGCTTTTCGATGCTTACCCCCAACGCTTTAGATAAATCCGGCAGCAAGGCAAGGTCCGGCATCGTTTGCGCATTTTCCCATTTCGACACCGCTTGATAAGAAAGCCCGAGCATCCGTCCAAGCTCTTCCTGGGTAAAACTTCTTTCTTTCCGATATCTTGCTATGTTTCTAGCTAAGGTTTCCTTCATAACGGCTCCCCTTCCTCTCATCAACCATTTTATGGGCGAATCGCGAGGGGAACAATAACCGTATAAGCGAGTATTCGTTACATTCAACCTGCGGTTGAGTCCGCAGGCGTTCGGAAGCATCCGCATTTTGCATATGCCCCGCAGTCTGATAAAATTTCGGTATCCGTTCACTCCACTATACAATGAGGTGTTCCATTCATGAGCGATATTCGAAAACTGGCCACGTTCGCCGGCGGCTGCTTCTGGTGCATGGTGAAGCCGTTCGACGAAGAGCCCGGCATCCACTCCGTCGTCTCCGGTTATACGGGCGGCCACGTGGAGAACCCAACGTACGAGCAAGTGTGCTCGGATACGACGGGCCATTACGAAGCCGTGCAAATTACGTACGATCCCGAGATATTCTCTTACGAACGACTGCTCGAGCTGTTCTGGCAGCAGATCGATCCGACCGACCCCGGCGGCCAATTCGGCGACCGCGGCGACTCCTACCGCACGGCTATCTTCGTACATGACGAGGAACAGCGTGCGCTCGCGGAAGAGTCGAAACGACGCCTTGCCGAAAGCGGTCGATTCGCCAAGCCGATCGTCACGCCGATCCTGCCGGCGGCCCCGTTTTATCCGGCGGAGGCGTATCATCAACAGTATTACAAGACGAATCCGGTTCGGTACAAAGCTTATTTCGCCGGCTCGGGCCGCGAACGGTTCATTAAAGAAGCCTGGAAGGATCGGGATAAGGATGCGGAGTTGAAACGCCGACTCTCTCCGATTCAATACGAAGTTACCCAAAACAACGCAACCGAGCCTCCGTTCCGCAACGAATACTGGGATCATGAGGAGGAGGGCATCTACGTCGACATCGTTTCCGGCGAACCGCTGTTCAGCTCTCTCGACAAGTTCGATGCGCACTGCGGATGGCCTTCTTTCACGAAGCCGATCGACGAGGCAGGCGTGACCGAGCATATCGATGTCAGCCATAACATGGTCCGAACCGAGGTCCGCAGCAAGGAAGGCGATTCGCACCTCGGTCACCTGTTCGAAGACGGACCGCAACCGACCGGCCTACGCTATTGCATCAACTCCGCCGCCCTTCGCTTCGTGCCGAAGGACCAACTCGAGGAGGAAGGGTACGGGGAATACGCGAAGCTTTTCACATCGTGAGCAGCATGACGAAAACCGGCAGCTTGCGGCGCGCTTGCGTCCTGAGCTGCCGTTCGTTGTCGCGGATGATCCGTCTACAAGCTGACTCGAACCAGATAAGCCTCGCCTGAAATCGCCAACCCTCGTTCGGAAGCATGTCGTTCGAACGTCTCCTCAATATCAGGCATACAGGTATTTACAACCATCTCATATATTGTAGGCGCTTGCCCGAAGCAGCAAATCTTCACGACATCCAATGACTCGTGCAAGTAGGATACGCTCTTCACGATTTCGATGGAGGCTCGGTCGAGCACTCCCCCTTTTTCTAAATTAGCCTTCACTTTATCCAACCCGGGCGTGCCCTCGCGCGACGGTTCGAATAGACCGGGGAACAGCTGCGACAGCTCCGGCGATAACCGGTCGCCTGGATGAAGGCCGACAATGCGACCGCCTGGCTTCACAATCCGTCCAACGTCGAGATATGCGGAAGTCGGTCCCTTGCGGTTATACGCGCAATCGAATGCGCCGTCTTCGAACGGCAGCCTCTGTTTCGTATCGGCCACGACGAAGGATACATTCGCCAAACCTTTCTCTTTTCCCGCTTCGATAAAATCGCTAGTAATGTCTATGCCGACAATTTGTGTTACCACCGGACTCCAACGTGCCGTAAACTCTCCGTGTCCGCACCCGATGTCTAACACGATGTTATTCCGGACCATAGACGAGACCTCTTCCTCGAAAATCGCTTCGGCATTCGGCCCCGCAATCGTCGAATGCCACGGAAGTTGGTATTGTCCGGTGTTTCTCCCGAGTTGCGCATACCATTCGAGCGAGTGCGGGGGCAACCAATCCTTATGCGTTCTGGGGTTCGCTAGTTTTTTTCCCGACATGGCGCCTCCAATTCATGCAACAGGAATTCTCTGTCCTCGGGAAAAGACAACGGCAGGGCTTTCAGTTGCTCCGCGTTTTTCCAATCGATATCGTAAATCAGTCCGTCCGGGTCTTGAATCGTCGGAGTACCGCCTAAAATCTCCGCTTCGAAGTATGTAACATGGTATTCCACAGCGCCGTGCGATCCCGCTTTTTCATTGATTTTCTTTACGACCTTGCACCTGTATCCCGTCTCCTCGAACACTTCCCTCATGCAGCATTGTTCCAATGTTTCTCCGGGTTCGATCCCGCCTGAGGGAACGGACCATCGCTTCTCCTCTTCCGGTTTCCCTTGCAGTACCATGAGCAATCGGTTGTCCGCATCGACGCATACGGCCGCTGCTCCGACCCATTGACTTATGGGAACGGAGAGACCTTCAATCACCCGTTTCACTTGTTTATCGTCCTTCTTGTCGGCCAGCGAAAACCATGCTATATCCTTCAAGATTTGTTCGTTCGAAGCCAATTCAGGATCGTACCCAAGCCGCGCGACTTCCCCGTCGTCGACACGGACTAAAAAACAATGGTCAGGACCGTAGGCATACGTGTCTTCGAAAAGCAGCCGTTCGACGGTCCCCTTCAGATTCACTTCTTCTCTTACTTCCCGCAATACCGCCGCTTCCAGGGTTTCCCCTTCTTCGACGGCGCCTCCGGGGAGTGTCCAATAACTCAGATCTCCGTGCTCATGCAGCACCATTAAGATGCGGTCGTCTTTGACGATCGCGGCACAAACTCTCGGTCTAAGAAGCGTCATGGTTCCTCCTCCGATCCGCCAATAATCGTTCGACTTCCGACGCCGCCTCTAATTGATGTTCCACGACGGAAAACAAGCGCTCCCACTCTGTCGAGTCCGGATGCTCCGCCATTTTCTTTAATAGTTTGGGGGCTTCCCATACGGAACGCAACGCGAAAGCCGCCAAACAACCGATTCGCGGAAGGGTCTCGTCTCCGTCCCAGCCGGCGCGCTTCAAGCCGCTGATGTAGGACGAAATAATAAGCTCGCGGTACTCCCCGAATCGATCGATAGGTACATGACCCCGGCTTACGGCTAACCCTAGGAAACGACCGAGATCTTCCCCGATTCCCGAAACGCTCGCGAATTGCCAATCGATGACCGCAAGCTTCCCTTCCTCTTCTCGGGCGGCGTCCAACATAATGTTTTGCTCGTAAACATCTTGATGGGAGAATGTCCTTGGAAGCCGCTCGAGGACCTGGAGCCATTCGCGGATCGAATCTTCCAAGCGAGTAAATCTTTGGATGAGAGAATCTGTCCTTCGATCGGATATTAGAATCGCCTTGGTCTGCGGATCCAGCGCATCCCGATAGCGAATACATTCTCGGATCCAGGAGCGCATCCATTGTTTATTCAACCAGGGGGCCTCGGGAAGCGGCTCTCCTAGCAGATATGCAGCGTGGAACTCCCCCAGCTTTCCCGCTGCGTATCGATAATCGTCCCATTCCCATGTTCTCGGCTCATGAGGGATATCTTCCAACCACAACCATACCGATCCGTCGACCTGTCCGTCGATCGCATAGCATTGCGGCGCAACGAGATTCGCCGGCAGATTGCGAAGAAGACCTGAATCGTAAACCATAATCTCGCGGCGCCAGTAATTATAATGAGCGGGGTCGTCCCGCTGCGGATCTTCTCTTACGACCTTTACAATGACCGACCAGGCCCGGTACGCTCCTTCGCGAATCCTCGAAGTTCCGGATATTCTGAAAACCCCGCCGGTTACGAAATTGTTGACGCGCGGACCGATCGAATGGCAGCTCCATTCCATGAGGGCTCCGCTCTCTTCCGCTAAGATCCGGTTTGAGATCGCCTGAAGGCGGTCTGCGTCGACTGCCGTTGCAATGTCATTTTCAACCATACGTCACCTCTACATCATCGTCGTAATGACTTATTCGAATTCGAAATCCATGATCTCGTCTGCTTTGGCGTAGCGAATGCTAAAGTCTATCCACGGAGGCGCGTATTTCAGGAAAGTGGGATGGCATCTGCGCATATAAAAACATGCGGTGCAGACCATGACTCGTTTCACGTTTCGTACCTCCGACCTATGTAACAATCGTTCTCCATCGTCGACTACGTCGATCGGTTCCTCAATCATACCCCATTCATGTAAATATTCCCATATGAAACCGATCGAACGAGCCTGCCGTTCTTTCAAAGCCCGGTACAAACATGTAAAATAAGGTTGCGCCATCTTACGCGATACTTCGCAGCGATTCGCTGCCTGAGGATAGGAGCAACTTCAGATGTACTCTACATTGGAATCCTGCATTATCGATCTGGAACGACACGGTCATCTCGTTCGAATCCGCGAGGAAGTCGATCCCGAACTGGAGATGGCCGCCATCCACCTTCGCGTATTCGAGGCGGGCGGTCCTGCCCTCTTGTTCGAAAACGTGAAAGGTTCGCGTTACCGAGCGGTCTCCAACCTGTTCGGGACGCTGGAACGAAGCCGATTCATGTTCCGGCAGACGTGGGAGGCGACGCAGAACGTTATCGCGCTGCGCAACGATCCGATGAAGGCGTTGAAGCAGCCGTTCCAGAACGTCCGAGCGGCGACGGCGGCGACGAAGGCGCTGCCTCTGAAACTCGGCAACGCCGCGGCCGGATTCGAGGAAGCGGCGATTACGGACTTACCGCTGATCAAGCACTGGCCGATGGACGGAGGCGCCTTCGTCACGCTGCCGCAGGTGTATACCGAAGATCCGGACAAGCCGGGCATTATGAACGCCAACTTGGGGATGTACCGAGTGCAGCTGACAGGGAACGACTATGCGACGAATCAAGAAATCGGGCTTCATTACCAAATTCATCGGGGCATCGGAATTCACCAGCATAAGGCCGACCGGAAGGGCGAACCGCTCAAAGTGAGCATCTTCGTCGGCGGACCGCCGGCGCACACGTTGTCGGCCGTAATGCCGCTGCCGGAGGGCTTAAGCGAGCTGACGTTCGCCGGCCTGTTGTCGGGACGCCGCTTCCGATACGGTTATGCGGACGGATACTGCATCAGCAGCGACGCCGACTTCGTCATTACGGGCGAGATTCATCCCGGCGAGACGAAGCCGGAAGGACCGTTCGGCGACCATCTCGGGTACTACAGCTTAATCCATGCGTTCCCGATGATGCGCGTACGGAAGGTCTACGCGAAGCGCAACGCGATCTGGCCGTTCACCGTCGTCGGCAGACCGCCTCAAGAGGATACGGCGTTCGGAGCGCTCATTCACGAATTGACAGGCGACGCCGTGAAGCAGGAGGTGCCGGGCGCGAAGGAGGTGCACGCCGTCGATGCCGCGGGCGTTCATCCGCTGCTGTTCGCCGTCGGCAGCGAACGATATACCCCTTACGCCGCGGTAAAGCAGCCGGCCGAGCTGCTTACGATCGCGAATCGGATTCTCGGCACAGGCCAACTGAGCCTTGCCAAATATTTGTTTATCGCCGCCGAGGAGAAGCAGCCGCTCAGCACGCATCGCGAAGCGGAGTTCTTCCAGTACGTGCTGGAGAGGATCGACCTGAAGCGGGATCTCCACTTCCAGACGAATACGACGATCGACACGCTGGACTATTCCGGAACCGGCCTCAACCAGGGGAGCAAAGTCATCTTCGCCGCCTGCGGCGACAAGAAACGCGAGCTCTGCGCCGACGTTCCGGAGCAGCTTAAGGAGCTTCGCGATTTCGGAAATCCGCGGCTCGCCCTGCCGGGCGTCGTCGCGTTGGAGGGCCCGGCCTTCGTCGGCTACGCGGAGGCCGAGCGTCAGCTGCGGGAGCTGACGAACGCGATCGGCGCACGCGGCGCGATGCCGGAATGCCCCTTGATCGTGTTATGCGACGATAGCTCCTTCGTCAGCGCGTCGCTGGCTAACTTCTTGTGGACGACCTTCACTCGCAGCAACCCGTCCCATGACATGTACGGGGTGAACGCCGGTTACGCGTTCAAGCATTGGGGCTGCGACAACGTCGTCATCGACGCGCGAACGAAGCCGCATCACGCCCCGCCCCTCGTCCCCGAGCCGTCGGTCGAGAAGCGGATCGACCGGCTGTTCGCTGCCGGCGGCAGCTTGAACGGCATCTTATAAAGAAACAAGCGGCAGCCGCGGACGATCGTCGTCCGGACTGCCGCTCTTCTTTTTAAAACTCATGGATCTCGGAGGAACGCACCGTCTCTAAGAAATCCCTCGGTGCTTGGGCAAATCGAAGTTTCGCGAACTCCCCCGGGGACATGCATAGTTCGAGAATGGGCAAACACGCTTCTACGTCGTTGCGTCGATTCCCGATGATGGGGTCGGTCAAGACGACGAACCCGAAGTCGGCATACAGCTTGATCGCGCGATAGCTGGCAGGCTGCGTAATGTTGACACGGTTGTAGGCTTTCCATACAAAGCATGTCGCGATCGGCTGATCGTCGTCGCCGCAGACGAATAAGCACTTTTCGAAAAACAAATCCCCTTCGCCCGCGTATACGTCTTGAAAAAAATTCGTCATATAGCCGCGATAGGCCTCAGCCGAATTCGCATCGTCGAAAGGCATCGCTTTCCAAACGTCCAACTCTTCTTTCCTGCACGTTCGGACGCGGAACGGGGGCGGCATTCCGCGAAGCGCAGCCGGGTTCAAGGCGCTGCACATCATGAAGAGATTCAAGTCCGGAATGTCCAAGCCGTCGGTCCCTCCCTCGCTCAGTCCTTCTTATCCATCTTTCTCGAGATGTCCTGCAATACCTTATGGATATTGTTTAATGCCAAGAGGATAAACCCAAGAAGCACGTACGATACGATTTCGCCGGTAAAGACGGAGACGACCGCCAGAATTCCGGCGACGATCGCATAATAATAATTCATGACTTCCTCCTCTTCGGTATGAACCTATAGACATCCGTAAACGATGTTTTTCAACCGCGGATGGACGTAGGGCTCCTGATTGTTTAGCATATGCTGGGCGTACATGACGGTCAATTGCGACGCCGGGTCGACGATGGCGAGACATCCGGCGGCGCCGCTCCAGCCGAATTCGCCGTGCGGGCTCAGCGACCCGCTTTCCGCCTTAGAGATATGGGTTCTGACGCCCAATCCGAAGCCGTAGCCGGCCAGCCGCACTCCGGAGAAATCGCCCCGCATCTCCTCGGCAAGATGGTCGGTCCGCATCAAGTCCACCGACGCCGGCGACAGAATGCGCACGCCGTTCGGGCTTGTGCCAAGGTTGGTCAGCGCGTTCAAGAACAGGGCGTAATCGCTTACGGTCGACAACAGTCCCGCTCCGCCGCTTTCGAACGACGTTCCGATCCGGAATCCGTTCCCGTCCTTGCGAACGGGTTTCCCGAGCGCATCGTTGTATTCGTACTGCGGCGCCAGACGGGTTAGCTGCTCGCCGGAAAGATCGAAGCCCGTGTCGCTCATCCCGAGCGGCTCGATGATCTCTTCCCGCACATACGCGCCGAAGCTCCTGCCGTCCACGACCTCGACCAGTGCGGCGAGCACGTCATGGCAGAGGCTGTAGTTCCATCGCGTGCCGGGTTCGAACAGCAGCGGCTCTTTCGCGAGCGCCGCCGCGAATTCGCGGGTCAGCACCTTGCCTTCCGTACGCCGGACGACGTCCCGAATGGACGGGGCACCAAGATCGTACGAGAAGCCGGCCGTCATGGCGAATACATCGCGCACCGTGATCGCCCTCTTCGCCTTCTCCAAAGCGATCGTACCGTCGGGAAGCGTCTTCTTCACGGTCATCTCGGCGTATTCCGGCAAATAGGCCGACAGCGGATCCTGCAGCAGTAGGGCGCCCTTCTCGACGAGCTGAAGTCCTGCAGTGCACGTCATGATTTTCGTCATCGAATACAAGTGAATGATCCGCCGGTCGTCGATCGGCGTCTTCTCCTCCAGGTCGGCGTAGCCGTTCCGGTAACGGAACACCGTCTCGTTGCGGTGCATGACCAGCACCTCCGCCCACGGGATGCGCCAAGAGGTGATATGGTCGATAAATCGGGACAGCGGCGTAAAATCCAAGGCTCATCATCCTATGCAATGAATATGGTAATGCCTCCATTATTGGTCAGCGAAGCGGACATGGCAATAGATGCTCCATGCGAATGACGATTTTCCCGACATGCCGCCCGCTCCCGAAATATTCGAAAGCTTCGGCCGCCTCTCGCAGCGGGTAGCACCGATCGATGACGGGCGCCAGCTTTCCGTTCGCGTAGAGTTCGCCCAACAGCCGCAAATCCTGCGGGTTCGGTCTGTGGATCAGGAACCCCGATTTCTTGCGGGTCGCCGTCGAAAGCAGCGGGCCGAAGAGAAGCAGCTGAAACAAACGATGGACGGTCCCCCCGACCATGACATAGGAACCTTGCGGGCGCAGGATCCGGTTAAAATCCAGCGCGGATCGATTGCCCACGACGTCTAGGATGAGGTCGTAGGTTCGACCCATTCTCGAGATATCCTCCGCGGCGTAGTCGACGACTCGATCCGCGCCGATCGAGACGAGCTTATCCAGTTTCCCGGCGGCGTCTACGACGGTCACGTCAGCGCCGTACGTCTTGGCGAGCTGCACCGCGAACGTTCCTACGCCCCCGCCCCCGCCGTTGATCATGACGTTCTGTCCTCTCTTGATGCTTCCCTTGTCCCTCAACCCCTGTAAAGCAAGGACGCCCGCTTGGGGAACCGCCGCAGCTTCCTCGAACGACATGCCGGGCGGCTTCAATGATAAAACATCCGCTCGAGCGCGAACGTATTCGGACAATCCGCCGAAGCCGCAGCCGGAAAGGTCCCCGAACACTTCATCCCCGGGACGGAACGCATGGACGCCGCTGCCCGTCGCCTCCACCCGTCCGGCGATATCCGCGCCCAATATGCCGTACTTCGGGGTGCGCAGCCCCTCGAGGCGGGTCAGCCACGGCTTGCCTCTTAACAAGTCCCAGTCCCATGAATTCAAGGATGCGGCATACACTCGGATCAACACTTCGCCGGGAGCGGGAATCGGTTTCTCCACTTCCCGAAGCGCGAGCCGTTCCGGAGTACCGTAGGAGGTATACACCATCGCCTTCACTTTCGAACCCCCCTCTTCCACCTGGTCATCGCCCGGCGTACCGGAAATGGTCATCTACCGCCTCGCATCCACCCATCCCTCTCTATCCAAGCTCGCATAGACTATTACATATCCTCATAGGGAAGGGGTAATGTCTATCATGGTCAATCGCGATGTCAGACTGGATATGTTCGCCGACGTTAACTTCGCAGGACGGCGCATTCGGCTAAGACGAGGAGGCGTCGCCATCCGCGATGCGCGCGCGCTCAGCTTCAACGGCCAATTGTCCAGCTTCCGGCTTCGGAACGTCGTGAATAGCAACCAAGTTACGTTGCTTCTATTTTCGAGAACCGATTTCCGAGGCGCGATGCGCGTGTACCGAGGCAATACGAATGTCGCGGACTTGGCGGACTACAACGACCGGATGTCCTCGCTCATCGTCGTGGGACGCCGCTTGACGGACGCGCAGATCGAGACGATTCGAAGCAGGCGCGTGCCGCCGCTAAATATTCTTCAAATTCTTCAATAAGGGAGAGAGCGTGAGAACACTCGCGCTCTCTTTCTCTACGTTCTGTAATCGAACAAGCTTCTCGCGACGGAAAGGCGCCGAGAGCGAAGCCAATCGACCGCTTGCAGGACTACCGGCGAGACGGAGCGAGCCTCGATCTCCTCCGGCGGCAACCACGCCGCCCCATCGGAATCTTGTCCGGGGAACGCCTTGACCGGACGAACCTCCTCCCGACGGTCGACCTCCACTTGATAGAGCATCGCAATATGATGCAGTCGTTCCGTCGAGCGATCCTCCAGCGTCCACAACACCTGGAAATCGCAGACGCCGATGCTGCCGACGACTCGAACCGCCACCCCCGTCTCCTCCCGAAACTCCCGCGTCACCGCTTGTTCCAACGACTCCGAGGGTTCCAGTCTCCCGCCGGGCAAGTCGTATTGCCCTGCATACGGACCCAACCGTCCAACCCTTTGATCAGCCGGTAACGGAGCAGCCGCTCGTCGAACCGCGGGATCGCGTCTCCTTCGGCTTCCCATGCTTCGCGCACTCGCTCCGGGAAGCGCGCCTGAGGATGCCAGAGATGCAGAACGGCCACGTCGAACATGAAATCGCCGTACATGGCCGTCTCCCAATCGACGATGCCCGTCACCGTCGAGCCGTCGGACAGCATGTTCCAGAAATGAAAATCGCCATGGACCAAATATTTGTCCTTCGGCGCGTAAGGCAGAAGCTCGCGAATCGCGGCGTATACCGCGTCGAAGACGTTCCGCCCCAGGATGCCCTGATCGAACATCGCCGTACACCCACATCATCCTCATCGCGCCTCCTCGCAAGCAGCTGGATGAATTTGGTTCCTTTCTTCCCATCTTAAGATACTTTCCTGTCCCGTTCAACGAAAAAGAAAGGCGGTGCCGCCTTCAGGCGGACCGCCTTTCTTGATCGATGTACCCTTGTTATCCGAGTTCCTTTTCGAATAAACTCGCGCTCCAGCCGTCGCCGTCCGTGCGACCCTTGTACGCGAAGCCCGCCGAACGGTAGAATTCGTTCAACTTGGCGTTATCCGCCATGCAATCGAGGCGGAAGCAAGCGATCCCGCGGTTCCGCATGTACGCTTCCGCCAGCTCCAGCACCTGCTTCCCGAGCCCGCGTCCCGCGTAGCGGCGGCCGACGACGAGACGGTGCAAGTACGCCGCGTCCGTCCGCTCGTCGCCCTTCCAAACATGAGGGTCCGAACGGAGCAGAAAGAAGGTGCCGACGAAGACGTTCTCGGACGCGTCGCGGACGAGGAACATCTCGCTCCGCTCGAAAGCGTACGTCACGGCTGCCAACGTCACTTGCTCGGGACGCCACTGCTCAATGCCGTTCGCGGCAAGAAAGCGATAAGCGTCCTCCCATAAGGCGTGAACGACGAGGAGCGACGAAGCGTTCGCCCGGTCGAGAGTCAGGTTCGTCTCCATCGATTAGGCCCCCTACATCCGCGCGGCCGACGCGCGGCGCCATTCGTCGAGCAGCCGTCGCTCCTTCTCCGCGTCGAGTCCCGCGACCCGCTTGACGTCTTCGCCTCTCGCTCGATCCCAAGCCAACGTATCGCGGACGGTGTCTTCCAGCGGACGGAACGTCAATCCCTCTCGGACCGCCTTCATGACGTTAAGCGTCATGATGCCGCCCAACTTTTCCTTCTTCGGCAGCCAGAGCGGCATCTCGATCCAGAAGCCCACGCCCTGTTCCAGCAAGAACGGCTCCTCGACCCAGACGAATTCCGCAGGCGACCCGAGCGCTACGTTGCTCCGACTTAGGACGTCTCCGACCGTCACCCTTTGTTCGGGCCCGGTCGCGTTGAAGACGCCTTGCGCTTGTCGTTCGATCATCCGAACGACCCATTCGGCCAAGTCTCTGGCATCGATCCATTGGATCGGAGCGTTCGGGTTGCCGGGGGCCAGCGTCTCCCCGCCTCTCGCGATGCGGGTAGGCCAGTACGTGAATCGATCGGACAGATCCCCCGGGCCGACGACCAAGCCGCAACGGACGATCAGGCTTCGCCCCGGCATCGCCCGTTCGACCTCTTGTTCGCATCGGGCCTTCAACGGACCGTAAGCGACATGAACGTCCTCGATCGATTCGTCGGTCAGCGGCGCGAGCGGATGGTTCTCGTCGATGCCCACGACATCAGGTTGGTCGTACACGTCCAATGTGGAGATGAAGGTGTAATGACCGACGCGGCTCGCGAGCGCCTCTAACGATTTCTTCACGATTCTAGGCACATACCCGCACGTGTCGATCACGGCGTCCCATGTCCTTCCCTCAAGCGCCTTCAAGTCTCCGTCCCGATCGCCGACGAGCGTCTCCAAGTCGGGGAAGACGCCCGGCCGCTGATTCCGATTGAACAGCGTCACCTCGTGTCCCCTCGCCGTCGCCGCCTCAACCATATGCTTGCCTACGAACCGAGTCCCGCCTAGTACCAAAATCTTCATAACGCCGCTCCGTCTCCGTTCCGCGACAATGTTCGGAGAAACATTTCCTCCGCGTCGTCCCATAGTTTTTCGTACAGCTCTTGCCGATCCAACACCGTAATCCGCAGGAAGATGCCGTCGGCCGCCGCCCAGAACAAATCCGACATCTCTCGCGCATTGACGTCGCCGAAGACGCCCTCCCGCTTGCCTTCTTCTACGATCTCTTCCACAAGCGCGACGAATCGTTCGTATCGGCCGACCATCACGCGCTTCACGTCCTCGTTCCGCGCCGAATGAATCCAGAACTCCATATGCACCCGGCCCGCGCCGACCCATTCGCTCGTGAGCTCCTGATTACGATAATGGCGGATCAGCGTCCGGAGCTTATCGACCGCCGGCAAGCCGGCGAAATCGTTGCGAAGCATCCGGAACATCTCCTCCGTACCGGACTCCATCAAACGGATGTACATCTCTTCCTTGCTCTCGAAGTAGCCGTAGATCGCGCCCTTGCTCATGCCGCTCCGGAGAGCGATATCGTCGATCGTCGCGGTCTGGAACCCCTTCTCGCCGAAGCAGGCGAGGGCATGCCGCAAAATGTCCGCTCGCTTCTTCTCTTTGTACGCATCGCTGACTTTCGGCATCGCTTCTCCCTCGCATCGATTAAAGTGACTGACTAGTCGGTTTTATTAGATTAACGCCTTATTGCGGGGCTGTCAATCGTTTCCTTGGAAAATGACGACAACCCTCGCATAAAAAAAAGAGCCGACCGAAAACGGTCGACTCTTCTCGTTCTTTCATTAGTCGTGGAAATCCAATCCCGAGCGCACTTCCTTGACGTAGCCCGCGCGGATGACGAAGTCGCCGAAGCGCTCGCCGTCCTCGCGCTCCGTCGCGTAGCGCTTGAAGATCGGCTTCAGCTCGTCGAGAATTTCCTTCTCGCCGATGTTTTCGCGGTACAGCTTGTTCAGCCGCTGTCCCGCGAAGCCGCCGCCCAAGTACATGTTGTACTTACCCGGCCCCTTGCCGATGAAGCCGAGCTCCGCTAGCATCGGACGGGCGCAGCCGTTCGGGCAGCCCGTCATGCGGATCACGATGTCTTCCTCGCGCAAGCCGTTCTCGTCGAGTATCGGCTCGATCTTGTCGAGCAGCTCCGGCAAGTACCGCTCCGCCTCGGCCATCGCGAGTCCGCACGTCGGAAGCGCGACGCAGGCCATCGAGTTGCGCTGCAGCGCCGTATGGCGAGCGCCGTCGTGAAGACCGTACGTCTTGATCAGCTCTTCGATTTTTTTCTTCTTTTGGCTAGATACGTTGCTGATGATCAAATTTTGATTCCCCGTCAAGCGGAAGTCGCCCGCGTGGACCTTCGCGATCTCGCGCAGCCCCGTCATCAGCTCGTAGCCTTCGAAGTCTTTGACTCGACCGTTCTGAACGAACATCGTGAAGTGCCACTTGCCGTCGGTTCCCTTCACCCATCCGTACCGATCGCCGTTGCTCTCGAAGTGGTACGACCGCGCTTCTTCGAGCTCATACCCGAGGCGGGCATGCAGTTCGCCGACGAGCCATTCGAGCCCGCGGTCGTCGATCGTATACTTGAAGCGCGCGTGCTTGCGGACGGAACGGTCGCCGTAGTCGCGTTGGATCGTGACGATCTTCTCGGCGACGTCGACGATCTGCTCAGGCTTAATGAAGCCGATGACGCGCGATACTTGCGGATACGTCTTCGTGTCGCCGTGCGACATGCCCATGCCGCCGCCGACGGCTACGTTGAAGCCGGCCAGCTTGCCGTTCTCGACGATCGCGATGAAGCCGAGGTCTTGCGAGAAGACGTCGACATCGTTGGACGGCGGCACGGCGATGCCGATCTTGAACTTCCGCGGCAGGTAGACCGGACCGTAGATCGGCTCGACCGGCTCGTGCTCGCGGCTGTCGAATACCTTCTCCTCGTCCAGCCAGATCTCATGATACGCCCGCGTGCGGGGGTCGAGATGCGCGCTCACCTTGCTCGCCCATTCGTATACTTCGCCGTGAATCTCGGATTGATGCGGATTCGGGTTGCACATCACGTTCCGGTTGACGTCGCCGCAAGCGGCGAGCGTGCTGAGCAGCGCTTCGTTCACTTCTTGGATCGTGGACTTCATATTCCACTTGAGCACGCCGTGGAGTTGGAACGACTGACGCGTCGTGAGGCGAATCGTGCCGTTCGCGTATTTTTGCGCCACGCGGTCCATCATAAGCCACTGCTGCGGCGTCACGACGCCTCCCGCGGCGCGGACGCGCAGCATGAATTGAAAAGCGGGCTCGAGCTTCTGCTTCTTCCGCTCGTTGCGCAAGTCCCGGTCGTCCTGCATATAGCTGCCGTGAAACTTCATCAATCGATTATCGTCTTCGGGGATCGACCCGGTGATTCTGTCTTCCAGCGTCTCCGCCAGCGTGCCCCGCAGGTAGTTGCTTCGACGCTTGATATCCTCTACGTCGCTATGCGGCGCGCTGTTCGGTGACAGCAAGTTATTTTCTGACATGTCGCTCGTACTCCTCTCGCGAATTGAAGGACGGGAAGCCGATTAATAGACGTCCCGCTGATAACGCTTATCTTGCTGCATGCGGCTGAGGTATTCCGCCGCTTCCTCCGGACTGAAGCCGCCTTCCCGCTCGATGATGGCGCCGAGCGCGGCGTGCACGTCATGCGCCATCCGCTTCTCGTCGCCGCACACGTACACGCTGGCGCCTTCCTGAAGCCACTGGTACAGCTCCTTGCTCTTCTCGAGCATCCGGTGCTGCACGTACACTTTCTTGTCCGTATCGCGGGAGAACGCTACGTCCATGCGGGTCAGCACGCCGTCCTTCAACCAACGCTGCCAATCGGTCTGATACAAGAAATCCGTAGCGAAGTGCTGGTCGCCGAAGAACAACCACGACTTGCCGGAGGCGCCGATCTCTTCCCGCTCGCCGAGGAACGCGCGGAACGGAGCCACCCCGGTGCCCGGTCCGATCATGATGATCGGGGCATCCGGATTTTGCGGCATCTTGAAGTTCGGATTTTGATGCACGTACACCGGCACCGTATCGCCCGGCGCAAGCCCCTCGGCGACGTACGTCGAGCAGACGCCGTACCGCTGGCGGCCTTGCGCCTCGTATTGCACCTTCCGAATCGTCAGATGCACCTCGCCCGGGTTCGCCTTCGAGCTGCTGGAGATCGAATACAAGCGAGCCGGCAGCTTCCGAAGAATCGCGACGAACTCCTTCGCCGGAATTCCTTTAAGATTGTAGTCCTGCACCAAGTCGAGCAAATCCCGCTCCGCGGCATAGGCGCGAAGGTCCGCCTCGCGGCCTGCGGAGACGAGCTCCTGAAGCGCCCCGTTCGAGCTCAGCTTCGCGGCTTGTTCGAGCAGCGGCTTCGTTAATACGGTAATTTCGAAATGTCGGGACAACGCCTCGCGGAGCGGACGCTGATCGCCGTTCTTGTTCACGGGAACGAGTTCTTCCGCGCTCCAGCCCATCGCCTCGATCAATTCTTCCACGAGGCGCGGATGGTTTTGCGCGTAGACGCCCAGGCAATCGCCCGGCTCATAATCCAGGTTCGAGCCCTCGAGCGACAGCTCGAGATGACGCGTCTCGCGATCGGAGCCGCGGCCGTTCAAGTTCAAGTTTTCGAGCACTTCGGCTTCGAACGGATTCGTTCGCGAATATTCCGATATCGCCGCCCCCGGAACTCCCGCTCCGGCCAATGCGACGGCCGCCGCGCCGGCGGACGAGCTCGTGCCCGACGCCGCGTTCAGCGCCTCGGTCACTTGATTCATCCACTCGGCGGCCGGCTCGTCGTAATCGACGTCGCAATCGACGCGCGGCGTCAATCGGCTCGCGCCGAGCTCCTCGAGACGCTTGTCGAAATCTTTGCCCGTCTGGCAAAACTTCTCGTACGACGTATCGCCGAGCGCCAGCACGGAGAACCGCATGCCCTCCAGCCGCGGCGCGCGCTTGCTGTTCAGGAATTCGTAGAACGGGATCGCATTGTCGGGCGGATCCCCTTCGCCGTGCGTGCTGACCGCGATCAGGAGCGTCTCGACCTTCTTTAAATTATTCGTCTTGAAGTCGCCCATCGAGGAGAGCGTCACCTGAAACCCTTGCGCTTGCAGCTTCTCGCCCAGCTTCTTCGACAGCCGCTGGCTGTTGCCGGTCTGGGAGCCGTACAGAATCGTGACCTCCTTGGAGACCGCGCCGGCCGCCGGGGCCGACGGGGCCGCCGTCGCCTGCGCGCCGGCCGGAACGGCAGCGACCGCTCCGCCTTGCAGCGCGGCCAAGTAACCCCCGAGCCAGATGCGCTGCGATTCCGACAACGTCGGGAGCAGCCGGTTCAAGAGATCGACTTGCTCTTGATGGAATGGACTGTTCGTCACTTGAAGTACCAACCAAAAACACCCTCTCGTCGCATACGAATGAATTCCGAGTATTTCCCTAAGATTTTTTTCGCTCTCTTGAAGCTACCACAGGTGGCGTCTGCAAGCAATGAGAATCATTTTATAGGAACCATTAGTTATGCTAATAAATAGGAAACTCGCCCTCCTCAGCTTTACACAATCGTCCTAGGCTTATCCGTTCCGGCGACAAAGGAAAAGCCGCCCGAAGGCGGCTCGCGTTCATTGCAGGAAGATCAAACTCGAAGCGATCGAGGCGAGATGCTCCCGATCCGCCCACAGGATGAAGTACGGGTAGACGACTTCGCCGATGACGACGGGCTCGGGATAGGCCGCAAGCAGCGCCGACTGCCGGCGGAGCTCGGGAGACTGATCGTCGGATGCGAAAATGTAGCAAGCCTCCGCGCCTTGCACGCGGCCCGGCACGATGCGCGGAGCCGAACCGAACGGCTGCAACGGATGGTTCGCGATCTCGCGGCATAGCTGTTCGAACGGCAGCTCGCTCGCCACGGCGGAAATTTCGAAGAAGCCGTCCGCTCCTTCGAATCGGGTGTCGCTCGTCTGCCGCCACGCCGCGGGATACGAGAAGCTTACCTTGTAGATCTCGTTGCGGTAGACGGCGACCGGTCCCGGCGGCATCGGCCTTGGCGACCAACGCGCGGACGTGATCGCGACGGCGCCGGTCGCGGCGCCGCCGGCGGCAAGCACGGGAGCGGGGAAGTCGAGCCGCACGACCCAAAGCTCGCTCGCGAGCCCCCGCGCTCCGCAGCCTGACAAGTAGGCGATCGCCCGGCCGTCGGGCGACCAGGACACCGGCGTGGCGAAGCAATCGGAGGCGGCGACGATACGCTGAGCTCCTCCCTGCGGCCGTTCGACGCGAACTGTCGAATAGTAGCCCTTACGCTCGTCGTATTCGTTGGAGCTGTAGACGATGGCGGAGCCGTCGGGCGACCAGCTCGGATCGTAGTTTTTGGCCATCGGACCGCCTATCAGGCCATAGACGTTCCCCGTCGCGAGATCCGCGACGTACACCATCGAGATGCTTGCGCCGGGAGAGGTGAACGCAGCATAAGCGCCGTCCGGCGACAGCGACACCTCGTTCTTCGGTCCGGCGGCCGAAACCGGCAGCCGGCGCCGCGCCGCGCCGTCGGCGCGGATCTCGTAGAACGCGTCGTTCCCCGTCGGCTCCGACGCCACGTACAATAATCGTTCGCCGGCGGACGGGAACCAGAGCGCGGACTTGACGCCGGGAACCGGAATCGACCCGTGCGCGAACGAGTCGACGTCATAGATTTCGATTGCGTCGCCTTTCGCGTAGGCGAGCCGCGTGCCGTCGGGCGACCAGGACATCGACGTGTAAGGCTCGATTTGATCGATCTGCCGAACGACGCCCTGCGGCACGTCGACGACGAAGAGCACGCCTTGCTTGCCGACGAAGGCGATACGTCGGCTGTCCGGCGACCAATAAGGGACCGAATGACGATCCGCGCGGCCTCCGCCGATAGCTGTGGATCGCCCGCTCGTAGGATCGTATACCCACAAGTCGAACGTTCCTTCCCGGTCCGAGATGTAGGCGATTTGCCCGAAGCCGCCGGGCGGCGCGTACGGAATCACCAATCGCATGCCGACGACGATCCGGTCGGAAGGCAGCCGGTTCGCTTCCCGAATGAGTTCCGGTCTTCTGGCGCCGTCCGTCGATACGTGATACCGACCCGCCAACTCATACAACGTATCGCCGGGCTGTACCGTGTAATAAGGTACGCCGGGCGGAATCGCCAACTGTTGGTCGACGTAGATCGTATAAGGCGGATGCAGCCGATTGGCTCCGATGACGACCGACGTCGGCACGCCGTACGCCTGCGCGAGCGAATAAACGGAATCCCCCGCCTTGACCCGAACCCTGGCGACGCCGGACGGAACCGACAGCTGCTGGCCCGGATAGATGACATCCGGCGCCGCGAGCCGATTCGCGGCGACGAGCGAGGCGACCGGCACCTCCCAACGCTTCGCGATCGAAGATAACGTATCCCCGGGTCTGACGGTATAGAACGTCTGCATTGAGGATGACCTCCCCCTACTACCGTATTGATACCCAGTGTATTCGGCGGCGGGGCATCGCAGAAGGAAGGGCGGCCGGAAAGATTCGTGCGCCCTTCGTGCGCCCGTCGTGCACCCGGCCTCGGCTCGGAAGTTCAAGAGGGAAGAGACGGTACAAGAAAAGAGCCTCGGGAAGCATCCCCGGGCTCTCTTACGACAATATGTTCTTCAAAGCTTCTTTCAACGTGCCGTACCGGAATTCGAAGCCTTCCTTCATCAGTCGGTCCGGCACGACCCAACGGCTCTTCAAGATCAGCTCCGTCTCCGTTCGGAGCATCAGCGCGCCGAGCTCGAGCATCGGGCGCGACGCGGGCAGACCGAATTTCCGCCCCATGGCTTCGCGAATCGTGCGCATCAACACTCGGTTCGTCACCGGATGCGGCGAGGAAGCGTTCAAGACGCCTTCGATCCGCTCGTTCTCCTGCGCGAATCGAACGATGCGGAACAAATCCTCCACGTGAATCCAGCTGAACATTTGGTTCCCCGAGCCTTGCGCGCCGCCGAGTCCGAAGCGAACGAGATTCAGATAAGGCGTCATGACGCCTCCGTTCGGTCCGAGCGCGATCGCGATCCGCAGCGCGACTTGGCGCGTATGCGGCAGGCGGAAGGCGAAGAACGCCTTCTCCCACGCCTTGGCGACCTCCACGGAGAAGCCTTCGCCGATCTCCCCGTCCGCCTCGGTCATCGGCCGATCCTCCGCATGCCGGTAAATCGTCGCCGTACTGGAATTGATCCACAGCTTCGGAGGAGCGGCGCAAGCGGCGACGGCTCGACCGAGAAGGGCCGTCGTCTCGGTACGGGAGATAAGGATCTCCTCCCGGTTCTTGGCGTTATACCGGCAATTGACCGTACGTCCTGCCAAGTTGATGAGCGCGTCCGCCCCCTCCAGCGCCTTCGCGATGCCGGCTGCGTCATCCCAAGACACATGCCCCGGACGACGCGAAATATCGACGACCGTATAGCCGAGAAGCTCGAACCGCCGCCGGAAATCGTTCCCGATAAAGCCGGTTCCTCCGGCGAGCACGACCTTCTTGTTCATACACTCTCCTCCTCCGTCCCTGCTTCCGAGGCGACTCGATTGCTTCGATACGACGAGCCGCGCGACCCGGCGCGAATCGATCTCCGGGTTCGCGTCGATCCCTCACTCGATCCAGCATTACTACCATCATAGTAAAAAAGCAATATCCCATCAATCAGGGTTGTGCTTCCATGGGTATATTCATATCGCGGGCGGCGCCACGACCCCAATAAGGATACTTGACGAATCGCCGGATGATGCCTTACCCTATTACCGAATATTGCCATTCGAGACGTCCGAGGCCATAGGAACAGGGTAAAGGAGACTTACATTTTATCATGGTTACGAAGGGAACATTGTATGTAGAAGACTTCGCGCTCGGCTACCGGATCGAAGGCGAAGGGCCGCCGGTTCTCGTCGTCGGCAGCGAGACGTTTTATCCGAGATTGTTCTCCGATCGGCTCCGCGGCCGCTTGAAGCTGATCTTCGTCGATCATCGAGGCTTCGCGAAGCCTCCGCTTGCGTACGACGCGTCGCGAATCGATCTGGATAAAGTCGTCGAAGACATCGAGGAGGTTCGAAGCGCGCTCGACCTCGAAAGCTTCGTCATCCTCGGCCATTCGGGACATGCGTTCATGGCGACGGCGTACGCTCGCCGGTACCCCGACCGCGTTCGCAAACTCGCGCTGCTTCACACGGCGCCTTCCAACGCGCCGGAGCGCCAGCAAGGAAGCATCGCCCACTTCGAACGGACGGCGAATCCGGACCGAAAGCGTAAATTCGAAGCGGATTTCGCGCGCCTCCCCGGCGACTTGGAACGCGAGCCCGAACGCCGCTTCGCTCACATGTGCATACGCATGGGCGCTCACAGCTTTTACGATTACGATTACGACCCCGCCCCGCTGTGGCGCGACGTAAGCATGAATATGCCGATCATCGATCATTTGTGGGGCGAACGATTCGCCCGAGTCGACTTGACGGAAGAGCTGCGATTCATCGACCGCCCGGTGTTCCTCGGATTAGGAAGGTACGATTATCTCGTCGCTCCGACGGCGCTCTGGGACGGCATCGACGAGCGTCTGCCGCAGGTGCGGAAGAAAATCTTCGAACGCAGCGGACATTACGCCATGCTCGAAGAGCCGGAGACGTTCGACGAGGAGCTGCTCCGATGGATGGAAGAGACGAACTAATCGCGTAAGGCTAAGGGAGGATCGCCGACGGCGGTCTTCCTTTTTCGATTAATATTCAACCATTCGGTTGACTATTGGGCGCAACTTCACTATAATTAAACCGAATAGTTAACTATTCGATTGACCATCGATCATTAGGAGAGGATGACGATCATGACGACCGTTACGCCCAAAATTTCGACGTTCCTCATGTTTACCGGGCAGGCCGAAGAAGCGATGAACTATTATGTATCCTTATTCGACGATTCCGAGATCCTCGCCGTGCACCGGTTCGGTCCGAACGAAGCCGGTCCCGAAGGCAGCGTCATGCATGCGACCTTCTCGCTGAAGGGGCAGACGTTCATGTGTATCGACAGCGTCGCGCAGCACGCCTTCACCTTCACGCCTTCGATCTCGCTCTTCGTCGAATGCGACTCCGAGGCCGAGATCGATCGGCTCTACGGTTCGCTGACGGACGGAGGCGCGGCGTTGATGCCGCTTTCCCCGACGCCTGTAAGCGCCAAATTCGGCTGGGTGCAAGACCGATACGGCGTATCGTGGCAATTGAATCTAGCGAAGTAAATTCCTTCACAGCTACGGAGAAGAGGCCGCCCGACATTCCCGGACGGCCTCTTCCCCATTTATGCTTCTCTCCTACAGCTTCCTCGCCAGCGCGTCGAACATTTCGTTCCAGCCGTGAACGGTACCGGCCTTATACTCCGAAAGCATCCGCTCGACGTCCGCCGGCGACAACGCGTCGTCGTGCGGCACCGTAATTTCCTGCGTAAAGCGCATCACGCAGCCGCCGTTCGCGTCCGGCTCGATCTCCACGATCACCGTGTCCGTCGTATCGCTAAACATCTTCATCCGGAACGTAAAGACAATCCGCCTCGGCCGATCGATCTCAAGATACTCCCCGTCGGCTTCGTAGTCGACGCCGCCGCGGCGGTCGACCATTCTCCACTTGCCGCCCACGCGCGGGTCCATCTCGACGATGCGTCCCGACGGATCGCTCCCTTCCGACGTGAACAGCCACAGCCCGGCCGTCTCCGGTTGTAACCAAGCGTCGAACACCCGCTCCGCGGGAAAGTCGAACCGGCGCGTGATTTCCGCTTTCGTCTTCGAGTAAGAAATCATGTGGCATCGCCCCCCTTTCGATCTTGTTCCCGCAATACGCGCTCCAACGCGTCGAACTGCTTCGTCCAGAACCGTTCGTAAAATCCGATCCATTCGTAGACGGATGCGAGAGATTCCGCGTCGAGCCGACAAAGATGGGTACGTCCGCGTACCGTGCGGCTCAGCAAGCCTGCCCCCTCCAGGACCTTGATATGCTTCGACGCCGCCGCCAGCGACATATCGAACGGCGCGGCCAGTTCGGATACCGTGCGCTCCCGGTCGGCCAGCTGCCGGATCATCTCCCGCCTCGTCGGATCGGCCAGCGCATGAAAGACGCTGTCCAGTCGTTCGCTATTTTGTTCAACCATGTAGTTAAGTATAGGACACATCGGGTCGCGATTCAATCGCGCGCAAAAAAAACATTAGTATTCCTTGACAGGAATATTCCTTATAGGGTATATTGAGTTCAAGACAGAAACACACCAACGAACGCCAAAAAATCTAATGAAGAGGTGCATGAGCATGGCATTGCGTACGTCCAACATTTTCGTCAATTTACCGATCAAAGATTTGAAACGAACGACGGAGTTTTTCTCGAGCGTCGGCTTCGAGTTCAACCCGCAATTCACGGACGAGAAAGCGACATGTATGGTGATCGGCGACAACATCTTCGCGATGCTGTTGGTCGAGGAATACTTCGCGACGTTCACCAAGAAGGATCTCGCGAACGCGCATAAGACGACGGAGGTCATCCTCGCCCTCTCCGCCGAGAGCCGAGAGCAAGTCGACGCGATCGTCGACAAAGCGCTGGCCGCCGGGGGCAAAGCGTCGAACGAACCGCAAGACCACGGCTTCATGTAT
Source organism: Paenibacillus sp. (assembly GCF_031177825.1). GTDB lineage: Bacteria > Bacillota > Bacilli > Paenibacillales > YIM-B00363 > Paenibacillus_AE. Next base: position 63,725 of record NZ_JAPSKE010000028.1, read on the forward strand.
GTCAGGAGCTTCGAGGACATCGACGGCCATCAGTGGGAAGTCATGTGGATGGATCCGAGCGCGATTCAAGGGTAACGTAACGAAAAACAAGGGACTGCCCCCGGTCACGAAGACGGATGGGGCAGCCCCTTTTTCATTCGTTCGAACAATCCGTCCAATCGGGACGCCGGAATCGTGCCGTATCGGTCGCCGATGCTGATTTCGAAGCAGCTCGCCCCGTCCCCCGCTTCCTTCGCGTAAGACGTAACGCCGACGCCGGCGTCCCGGATGACGCTCGACAACCAAGCTTCCGCTTCTTCCTTCGGCATCGCGAGATGCACATGGAACATATTCGAAACCGGCGTCTCCGGCCGGGTCGATACGCCTTCGCACGCGTTGAAGCGGGCCGCCAGTTCCTTCGCCTCTTCGTAGTAGCGCCCCATCTCGTCCTTCCGACGCTCGAAATAATAATCGGCGCTCAGGACATAAGGGTACAGACTGATCAGATCGCCTCCGTGCCGACGCTTCCACACCTTCGACTCCGCCGCGAATGAGGCGTCGCCGGCCAACACGGCGCCGGCGACGCCGCCGATTCCCTTGTAGACGGACAAGTACACGCTGTCGAACAGCGCGCACACCTCGTCGGCCGTCTTCCCGTAATACGGCAGCGACTCCAGCAACCGCGCGCCGTCCAGATGAAGCCGGATGCCCCGCTCTCGGCAGTACGCCGAGATCGCCTCCAGCTCCTCGTACGGCGGCAGCTGCCCGCCGATTTCCCGCTGCGGCAGCTCGAGTAAGATGCAGGCGACTTCTTCCCGCATGCCCAATACGTCGTCCGCGCCGACGACGCGGTCCCGATCCGCCAGCCATACGGCCTCGATGCCGTGAAGCTTCTTCAATCCGTCTTCCTCATGGATTTCCAGATGGCACAGCGGATGATACGCGACGCGCATCCGTTCTCGCCGGTCGCACCAGATACGAAGCGCGATCTGCTGCGCCATCGTGCCGCTCGGGAAAAACACGGCCGCCTCCTTCCCGAGGAACGCAGCCATCTTGCTTTGGAAATCCTCGATCGCCGCGCCGGCGCCGTACATGTCGCTTTCCAGCTCCTCCTCGACGTTCCGGAACGCCTCCATCAGCACTCGGACGGTTCGGTCGCTATGCGCGCTTACCTTATAAGGGGCGGCCTTGAACGCTTCTTTCAGCTTTGCAGCGGATTCGCTCATGATTCAATAGTCTCCTGCTCTTAGGGTGTATTTCGAGCGACGACGCGCCCGTCCGCCGTTCGCTCGAGCGCGTACCTCGCCTCGTTTCGCAAGACGAGGCCTCGGCTCGATGAGAAGTCGACCGAACGATCGAGCGTAACGTCGAGCACGACGTCACCGCCGCGGACGAAGACGAGTTTATGCACCGAATCGTCGGGAAGGACGTATTTGCCGAGCTCCGATCGATATATCAGATACCCGACGTAGCTTACGGGCGGCGTCCACTTCGTTCCGACGGTCTCCTCCATCCGGTCCCTTGTCGTATACGGGGGAAACATGTACATACGGTCCCAGTCGAAGCTCGCGACGGCCGCCATGTCGAGGACGTCGCCGCCGCTCGCCGCTTCGGCCAAGCTCCTGCGGAATTGTAGCTCGTACGCGTCGTCGACGCGGGTGAAGCCGTAGTGGAGCAGGCTGACGACGACGGGCGCGACGATCAAGAGCGCCGCGACCGCCGACGCGTACCGTCTCCGCTTCATTCGCGCTCCATGGATTCGACGCGCCGCAAGTATTCGGAGACGCGCCGATCCTCCTCCTCGTCATACACGAAGTTCATGAATCCGGCCACCTCACGAGCCGTCTCGCGAAATAAGTCCCCCATCTCGTACAGTGCCGCCCACACGCCTTCGTACGTCCCGTCCGGGAACGTACGCATCAGCCGCCGCCAGACGTCTTCCGAGACGTAACGCTCTAAATATTTGTAAGACTTGCCGACGCTCGCGCGAAACTCCGTATCCCAACCGACCCGCCAAGCCAGCATCTTCAGCAGCATGTCGCGGACGATGCCGAGATGCTCCGTCGCGTACAGCATCTCCCGCCGCCAAGCGCCCTTCGCGACATACGGCGACACCCACCAGAACTCGTTGCAGCACCCTCGAAAATGTTCCGGACCCGGGCGTCGCACCCGGTAGTCCTCGTCGCTCGGCGGCGGCAGAGCCGGCAGCCGCCCGTCCTTATCCATAAGGACGACCGTCAGTTTATCCTCCGCGAGGTAAGCGTCGCGCTCCGCGATCGGAACCAACGTCAGATCGATCCGATTGCCGTCCGCGAACAGCATCAAGTACGCATATCGAGATCCCCGCTCCGCCGGGAACAAGGCGTTGTCGTCCGGCGTCTGCATCACGATCCGCTCGCCGAAGACGTCGATCCATCCCGGTTCCCGAAGGTAAGGCTCGATGTCGTCGACGAGGTAGACGATATCGTAATCCTGGAACCGATCCTTCGGCGCGTTCGCGTTCGTCCTCGATCCGTTCATCGCCGCGGCGCGAACCCGCTCGTCCGCCGCCGCGACGGACAGGATGAGCTCCATCATCTCTTGCTCCGTACGCATGTCGATCCCGCCTTTACGTAAATTCGACGCCTCGCGCCTTCGAATAGACGTTCGTGCTGCGCAGCGTGCCGTCGACGCCCACCGAATCGTTCCGCAGCACGCCTTCCAACGTAAAGCCCAGCCGCTCCGCGACCTTGGCGCTCCTTCCGTTGCGAGCGTCGCATCGAATCTCGATGCGGTTCGCTTCAAGCTCTCGGGCCGCGAAGGCGGCGATCGCTTCGACCGCTTCGGTCATGTAGCCTTGACCCGCATACGACGTTCGGATCCAATACCCGATCTCGAACTTCCGAGCCGCCCAGTCGATCCGGTGAAGTCCGCTGCTGCCGACGCACGCGCCGCCGGATTTCAGGAAGAGCAGCAGGCGTAAATCCTCTCGCTTCAAATATTGCAGCCGGGCATGCCGCAAATTCGCTTCCGTCTCCTCGACGGAAGGCGCTTCCTTCGCCCAGGGCATCCAAGGACGCAGCTCGTTCAAGCTTTCCACGGTCGCTTCGTTCACGGCCGGACCGTCCCCCCACTGCGGGCAGCGGATGACCAGCCGGTCGGACTCGAAGCGCTCCGGGAATTCCAAGAGGATCGGTTCCTTCGCGCTCATGACAGCGCCTTGCCGCCCAGCGTCCGCAGCTTCCGGGATTCGCCGAAGCCCGCGATCAACGGACGCCCGCGAGCGATCATCGCCTTCGTCGACTCGAGCTGGAGCGACGCTTGATGCGCCGCCGCGTCTCGCCACACCTCGGTGACCCATACTCCGTCCGGGTCGTCGTCGGCGACGTGCACCGCGTACAGCTCGCAGCCGTCGAAGCTTTCCGCCGCGGCGGCCGCATCCAATAACAGCGCAGCCAACTCGTCTCGCTTCCCGGGAACCGCGATCAACCTTCCGATCAATCCGAACTTCTCCATCGCAACCTTCGCCTCCTCGATTGGGTCCCGCCGATTACGGCAGGACGTTCAACACTTCGGTATATCCCTTCTCCGTCGCGATCGAACGAGCCGTCCGGCCGTCGTCCTGCGCCGCGTCGGGATCGGCGCCGTAACGCAGCAGCAATCGAACCATCTCCGCGTCGCACCGGTCCGCGGCCTGATGAATCGGCGTCCACCCGCCGCTTTGCCGAACGTTCGGATCGGCGCCCTTCTCCAGCAGCAGGGCGACCAGGTTCGTCCGGCTGCCGGCCGATGCCGCGTGGATCGGCATATTGCTCATGCCGTTCGTCGATCTCGCGTTCACGTCCGCGCCGCGTTCGATCAACAGCTTCGCCGCTTCGAAGCCGCCGAAGAACGCCGCGAGGTGCAGCGGGGTCCACCCGTCGAAGCTGTATTGCATCAGCAGGGACGGTTCGAAATCGAGCATGTAATTCAGCGTCTCGTCGTCTCCGAGCGCCGCCGCTTCGTGGATCGTGACCTTCACGCCTTGGTCCAACAGCCATTCGACGGCCTGCTGCTTGCCGTAATACATCGCCGCCATCAATGGGCTGAGGCCGTTCGGCAGCGTCTCCTCGGCGAGCTTCGGGTTCGTCTCGAGCAATGCCTTCATCGTATCCAAATCGCCGCTCGACGCGGCTTGTACCAACACTTCGATGCTCATGGGGCACATCCTCCAATTCAATAGCGCTCTGGTTCATTTTACATGATTTTCTTGTCCGGATGAATATGAAAAAACGGGCCGCTGCTTCGCGGCCCGCCGGGCGATTCCCGATATTGTCCTACCACGAACGAATGACGACGACGTCCGTCGACGTCACTCGTTCGGTATCCATCCGATATCGAATCGTAACGTCCGTCAGCTTGGAGGCGCCTCCGCCCTGCAGCCAAACCTTGAACGTCAGCGCCCCCTCGCCGCCGGCCGTCGCCTCGCATAAGCATGGACGCAGATCGACGACGGTCATCGCCGGGTAAGCGGCTCGCGCCGTCGCGGCGGCAAGGTCCCGCCACTTCTCGTACGCCGGCGCCGTTGCGGCATCGACCCGCTCGACCGACGCGCCCTCGGATCGGCCGGTCGCCGGATCGACGCGCACCGTCACGTACGCGCCGAAGTGACGCCCGCCCTCGCGGATCCATAGTTTGTAGACGTATTCCTTATCCAGCGACGGGATCGGCTTGCAGCCGACATATAAGTAATCTCGGATCGTCGCACCGGGATAACGAGCCCTCGCCGCCTGCCCCGCCTCGTCGATCCAATCGGCGAACGACGCCGAGCAAGGGCTCGAATCGAGGGCGGATGCGACAGGAGGAACGGAGACTGACGGAACGAGCGAAAGCGACAGCGACAATGGGAGCAGCGCGAACCAGTTCGTCATGCGAGTGAGCTCCTTGGCGGTTTTGTTTTTATTTTCCCGCCTTTCGCCGATTCCAAACCACATAGAGGAAAATCGCCGCCAAGACGATCCCGATGCCCCAGAACGACGCTTGCCGCAACGCCGGATCGGTCGATTCCCCGACCGCTCCCCGCTCCTCCGCGAGGCCTTGCAGGTCGAAGTCGACCTTCGTCGCCGGCGGACGCCCCTCGCCCAGATACGCCAAGTCCTCGGTCGCGGCTCCCAAAGATGCCGTTCGATCGCAGATCGTCGTAACGAGCCGTTCCTCGTCCCCGTACATCGTCGATTCGGCGGCGTACACCAGGTAGGACTCGCCCTCCTCGAAGTCGTAGCCGCAGTCGCCTCCGCCGCCGCCCGTCGCGACGACGACCTGCGTCTCGTCGACGCCCTTCCATGTCGTCTCCGCCTCGAACAACACGCGTTTCGTAATGTAGCCCATCGTATTCTGCTTCACGTCGACGACCGTCCCCGAGAAGACGGCATCCGCGCGCTCGAGATGCTCCGCCGGCGTCCCCGGCATCGCGCAAGAGCATGCCTGCGCCGGCGACGGCGCATACGTCCAGAAGCCGATCAGCGAAACCAGAAGCAATGCGAGCCCCGTCGCGATTCGAAGCCGTTTCATCGGCCATTCCCCCTTTTTCGCGAGTTTCCCCCTATAACGAGTCCGGGGGCTCGAATGTTTCACGGCGACTCCCGGACATAAGGAAAGAGCAGCCGACGGTCTCAGCTGCTCTCTCCGATGTCCCAGCGATGGCGAAACTTCTCCAGCTTCGGATGGACGTCCGTCGGCGCGTCGTTCAGGATGAGCCGAAGCTTGCCGATCCACTCCTCGAACGAGGCGAACGAAGCGAACGCGTTCGCGGTTTCGGGCGAAACGTACAGAAACAAAGGCGAAGGGTAGATGTCCGCGATATGGCGCAGCGCCGCGTCGATCGGGGTGTACTTCTTGCGTTTGCCCTCCCAATTCTCGACGGTGACCGCTTCCTCCAGCCCTCGCTCGCTTCGCCAGTCGAACAGTCGGTCCTCCCGCTTATAATACGGGGCGAACGAACGCTTCCACATCCGCTTCGCCGTCTCCTCGTGCAGCGGATACAGGACGACCTTCGCGAACGAACGCGACTTCGCCGTCGCGACCGCGATCTCGAGCTGACCGTCCGTTACGTCCTCGAACGTATCGTAATAGACCATCGTCCCTTTCCCGGACGATGGGTTCGTCTCTTCGACGTGGCCGTGCGGTACCGACCGGACGCTGCGTTCCATGCTGATCCCTCCGTCTTATGTCCGCGCTCCGGTATAAATATGGATCGCGTCTCTTAAAAATTCGGCCG
>NZ_JAPSKE010000007.1 GCF_031177825.1 Paenibacillus sp.
CCGAAGGTCGTAGGTTCAAATCCTGCCCCCGCAACCAATTCTTCATCGCGGAGCCGTGGTGTAGAGGCCTAACATGCCTGCCTGTCACGCAGGAGACCGCGGGTTCGAATCCCGTCGGCTCCGCCATCTTTACAGCAATACGAAACGCCGCTGTAGCTCAACTGGTAGAGCAACTGACTTGTAATCAGTAGGTTGGGGGTTCAAGTCCTCTCGGCGGCACCATGCTTTCATGGGGGATTAGCGAAGTGGCCAAACGCGGGAGACTGTAAATCTCTTCTCTTACGAGTTCGGTGGTTCGAATCCATCATCCCCCATTTCTCTTCGGAGATATGAGCCATTAGCTCAGTTGGTAGAGCACCTGACTTTTAATCAGGGTGTCGAAGGTTCGAGTCCTTCATGGCTCACTTTGTTTCGTTTGCGGTTGTGGTGGAATGGCAGACACGCTATCTTGAGGGGGTAGTGGGCGTACGCTCGTGGAGGTTCGAGTCCTCTCAACCGCATTAGATCCATGGCGCCATAGCCAAGCGGTAAGGCAGAGCTCTGCAAAAGCTCTATCCCTAGTTCGACTCTAGGTGGCGCCTCCAAATCGTTAAAATAACGGGACGTAGCTCAGCTTGGTAGAGCACCTGGTTTGGGACCAGGGGGTCGCATGTTCGAATCGTGTCGTCCCGATACTTATATAAAACGGATAGGCGAAGCTCTAGAGCTTTGCCTTTTCTGTATGTTCATACAGCTCGCGATTAACGCCGATTCCCCGAGCTTTGATAACCGCCCGTATCTACAGCATGATAGAAATTCCGAGGGGAATGGCTGTCGCAAACGCGCCGGCTAGGCGTGTCAACCAATGCCCGGGACCTCCCGGCGTTTATTCTTTTTCAAACTTAAGATTTGGGGTGAGGATAGTAACGGGTTGCCGGATCGTATCCATCGAGCGCCGCGACGGGGCCGTACGGCATGTCCGTTGCGAAGACAGAACGACAATCGAAGATCCAATGACATCGAAGCGGGTCTTCGAGGCGCTGCAAGAAGGAGGCGGCAAGGTGACATGCCGTTTCAGGAGACGTTCTAAACGCCTAGGTACGGCATCGTCACGGACAAGTTCGGGGTTACGTTCCACATCGCGACGGAAGCCGGCGCGCAATAAGATAACAGGGACAACGGAAAGACTGTCGAGGGAACCTCTCAGCAGTCTTACTTCGCTTGAGCCTTAAGCAAATCTTAATCTGTTCCTCACCTCCTCTTAAGAAAGAGCATGTACACTGAAGTGTATCGAAGACGAATCGACACCTAAGGGGGAACTTCATGATGAAACACGCCGCGCTCCGACTTGCTCTGCCGAAGAGCTACCATTGGCCGATGACCCCGAACATCCGGGCGAAGGCGGGAATCGTGATCGACGCGAAGAGCGGCGAAGCGCTGTTCGCGAAGGCGGCGAACCAACCCGTCTACCCGGCCAGCATGACGAAAATAATGACGACGCTGCTGTTGTTGGAGGCTTGCGCCGACGACGAGACGTTCGTTGTCGGCGACGAGATCCGGCAGCGGGAGGACGGCGAGAGCTCCGCCGGCCTGCTCGAGGGCGAAACGCGGACCGCGGGAAGCTTGGCCGAGGCTTTGATGCTGGCGTCCGGCAACGACGCGGCGCGGACGGTCGCCCGCCAGCTTGTCCGGAAGCATTGCGGGAAGACGCTGTCGGCGGAGCGCAGCATGGTCTATTTCGCCGAGCTGATGAACTGGAAGGCGCGGGAGCTCGGCGCGGCGAACACGCGGTTCGCCAACGCCCACGGGCTCCACGATCCTAACCATGTCTCCACGGCGGCCGACCTCGCGCGAATCGCGCGGCGGGCGATGCGGAACGAGCGGTTCCGCGAGCTCGCGGGCCGGAAGGTCGGCGCGGACGGGCGGTACCGCAACCGCAATCTGCTGCTTCAGCCGGACAGCCCGTTCTACGACGCCGCGGCCACGGGCCTGAAGACCGGCTTCACGAGCGCGGCGGGGTATTGCCTCGCGGCTTCGGCGAGCGCCGGAGGCGTCGAACTGATCGCGATCGTGCTTCGTTCGACGGAGGACGGTCGATGGACGGACGCGCGGAAGCTGCTGGACTACGGCTTCCGCCGCCGTCGAGGAATCGCGGCGCGGGATTGTCAAAACGGGAAGAAACGATTATTCTGAACTTGCCAATCCATGGGAAAGCAGGTTCCGAATGCCGATACCGAAGACTTTAAAGCATCGCCTCATTTTCCTCTTGCTGCTCTGTTCGTTGTTCCCCGTCGTCGTCATCGGAACGATGTCCCACTCGTCCATGTACTCCATGCTGCGGAACGAAGCGGAGAAGGGGGTGGCCGGCAACCTCCATCAAACCCGCCTCTCCTTCGAAAACACGTTAAGCCAGTTGAACCACGCATCGCAGCAGCTCGTCTTCGAGGGCGAGATCGGCCGCAAGCTGGACGCGTACTTGAGCGAAGCGGATATGTTCGAGAAGCGGCGGCTCAGCGAGGAGATCGAAAGCGAAATCAGCTTGATTCATTTCACGAATCCGACGCTCGGCGTCATCTTTTATTATTTGGCGGATAGGAACGAAGTGATCTTCGACAACGCTCCGCTGCACGCCGACTTCGACTTCTTCGAGCATCCGCTGCTGGCGGAGCAGCTGTACTTCACGTATTACGGTCCGCATGTGTCGATCAACCCGCTGGACGGCAACAAGGTGCTCTCCGTCGTGCGCAAGGTGGACATCCCGGCCCGCGACGACGTGTATTTGTACATGGAGACGGACTTCAAGCTGACGGACCGCATCTTAAGCACGGACGATATTTTCCGAGATACGTCGTACTTCTTCGTGGACAGCATGGACCGGATCGCGTACAGCGAGAAGGAGGCCGATTTTCCGACCGGGACGAGCCATCCTCCGCGTGCCGCCGGGGGCTCGGTCAAGAAGAAGGGCTATTATTTGTTCGAAGAAGCGAGCAACCAGTCGTGGCGCATCGTCGCCGCGGTGCCGGAAGAATCCTACAACCAAGCGATCCATCGGTGGGTGACGAAATTCGCCGTGCTCGCCGCGCTGTCCGTCACGGTCGGCTGCTTCCTGGCGTACATCATCTGGCGTATGGTCTACAAGCCGCTGCTTCAGCTCCAGCGGAACATCCGCCGCTTGAAGCACGGGCAAATGTCGGAGCCGCTCGACTTCACGTACCAGAAGGTGGTCGAATTTTCCGAAATCCATCGGGACTTCGCTTCGATGAAGCAGACGATCGACGAATTGATCGTCGACGTCGACCGCAACGCGCAGGCGAAGAAGCAGCTCGAGATCGAAAATTTGTTGTACAAGATCAATCCGCATTTCATCCACAACACGTTGGATACGATTCGTTGGTTGGCTCGGGTGAACGGTCATCACGAGACGGACCGGCTCGTGTCCGCGCTGAATCGGCTGCTGCATTACAATCTTGGCAAAGGACGGACCGCAACGATTCGTGAAGAAATGGAAGCGCTTAAAAACTATGTGATGCTGCAGGGCGTCCGCTACAACTTTACGTTCGACGTGCGGGTGAACGCGGCGAAGGAGCTGCTGGAGCTGCCCGTGCCGCGCTTCATCCTGCAGCCCTTGGTCGAGAATTCGATCTCCCACGGCCTCCGGAACAAGAGCGGCGGACAAGGCGTCATCGAGGTCATCGTAAGGGAAGAAGCCGGCTTCTCCGGCATCGTCATCGAGGTTCGGGATAACGGATACGGCATGACGGAGGAAGAAGCGAAGCTGTTGATGAGCGGCGAAGGCGAATATAACAGCAAGACGGGCATGGGCATCGGATGGCACTACGTACGGCGGATGCTGGAGCTGCAGTTCGCGGGAGAGGCGAGCATGCAGTTGTCCAGCAGTCTCGGCATGGGGACGGCCATTACGCTGCGGCTGCCGATCGAACGGAAGGAGGGACGACCGAATGTTGAACGTGATGGTCGTTGACGACGATTATTTGGTCCGGCAAGGTTTTATCCGCATCATGCCTTGGGAATCGTTCGGCATGAAGGTGGTATGCGAAGCGAGCGACGGGGCGGAGGCGCTGACGACGTTGAGCCGCCATGCGGTGGACGTGCTGATAACCGACTTGGCGATGCCGGTCATGTCGGGACTCGAGCTCATGAAGGAAGCGAAGGAACGGTATCCGCACCTACATATGGTCGTGCTGACCTTCCATCACGAGTTCGACTTGGTGCGGGACGCGCTCCGCCTCGGCGCGTTGGATTACATCACGAAGGTGGAGCTCGAACAGGATCAGATGGCCGTCATCCTGCAGCGCATCCGCGATCGGATCGGACAGCGGACGCCGCCCGGTCAGCAGAACGCGGAGGGCGGCGGCGCCCGGTACTTCGAAGATGACGCGGCGCTCGCGGCGTTCCGAACGAACGGCGCGGAGAAGGAGTGGAGCTTCGTCGATGCCGGCGGTGCGCCGGAAGGGAGTCCGGCCGAGGCGTCGGACCGTCATCCGATGGACGTTGTCCGGGTGCGATGGACGGGCGTGCGGGGGACGGAGAAGAAGGAGCTGCTCCAGAGGCTGCGCTTGTACGGGGAGCATGCGCTCTATTACGGCTGGGACGAAGAAGCGCGCGAATGCGAACTGCCCTCGGAGCTGCTGGCGGAGCAACGGCCGCCCGCGAAGGAGGAGACGATCCGGCTCGGCCTCGACTGGTGCAAGCTGTCGTGGATGACGGATCCGGTCGTCTTCGACCGGCTGCTGGAGGAGACGGCGAGGCTTCGGCTGCCGGCGGCGCAGCTGGAGCAGATGTTTTACATGGCCATCGAGGAATGGGCGAAGGTGTTCGATCCGGAATCGTTCCGCATCGATCCGGCGCATCGGCCGCATACGTGGAAGGGCTGGACGCGCTGGCTGAGCGGCGTCCGCCGCGCCGTGCTGAGCAAGGCCGACCGGCAGGCGTATTCGCTCGAGGTCATCGCGTGCGTGACGAAGGCGGTCGATCTGGTCAATCAGGACGTCAGAGCCGAAATTCAACTGCCCGACGTCGCGAAGAAGGTCGGCATGAGCCGCAGCTATTTCAGCCGATGCTTCCACGACATCGTCGGCGTCACCTTCCAGGAGTACATCCGGGACTCGCGCATTCGGCGCGCCAAGACGCTGCTGCTGTCGACGAATAAGTCGGTCGGCTGGATCGCGTCCGAATCCGGTTACCCGAACGAACGATATTTCAGCCGCGTGTTCCGGGACGTGACGGGGATGCTGCCGCGCGAGTACCGGAAGCAATCGGCGGCTCATGTCACGAATCGTCCGAAATAAAGTGCAACATCGTCTTCCGATCCTCCACCCGCGGCGCCGCAGAAGATGATTTGGTCGCGAATTGCGGATGCAGTGTGCCGTTCGGGGCGCAGATTTTCACTATAATGAAAATCGTATAAAGAAAGCGATTACAAAAAAGGAGGATCACAATGGTTCAACGTTCGTTCAAGGGGATGACGATGCTGCTGCTCCTGCTTTCCCTGATCGTCACGGCCTGCACTGGCAACAACGCGGGGAATCCGGAGGGAGCGTCGGGAGATCCGGCGCCGACCGCCGAAGCGGGAGGGAAGACGGCCGAGAAGCCGAAGGAGGAAGCGCCCGCGGCGGAGGCGATCGATCCGTACCGCATGCCGGAGCCCGCGACGTTCACCACCTTCAAGCACTTGGGCGCCGACGCCAAGCTGCCGGAAGGCGACACGGTGGAGGACAACCAGTATACGCGTTATTTGAAAGAGAAGGCGAATATCGAGGTCGAAATTTTATGGTACGCCTCGGGCAACGACTACGAACAGAAGTCGAAGCTCGCGATCGGCAGCGGCGACATCCCGGACGTCATGTTCGTCGACGAGCAGACGTTCAAGACGCTCGCGAACGCGGGGCAGCTGGAGGATCTGACCGAAGTATACGAAAAGTATAAGGCGCCGCTGACCGAAGAGCTGTACGCTTCGACGAACGGCATGGCGCTCGAGAAAGCGACGATCGACGGCAAGCTGCTCGCGATTCCGAACATCGCGGTTCAGGCGGACGCGCTCAGCATGGTGTGGGTGCGGCAGGACTGGCTCGACAAGCTCGGTCTCGAAGGACCGAAGACGGTGTCGGACGTCGAGAAGATCGCCAAAGCGTTCGTCGACAACAAGATGGGCGGCGACGGCACGATCGGCCTGACGGCCGGCACGTTGGACGCGCCGATGAAGGCGGGCCGCCACAATCTCAAAGGGCTGTTCGGCGCCTACAACGCTTACCCGGGCAACTGGGTCCGGGACGGCGCCGGCAATCTCGCCTACGGTTCGATTCTGCCGGAGACGAAAGCGGCGCTCGGCAAAATCCGCGACATGTACGCGGCCGGCCTCATCGACAAGGAATTCGCGATCCGCAAGGATACGGATCAGATGGTGATCTCCGGCAAAGCCGGCATGTTCTTCGGCCCGTGGTGGTCGGGCGGCATCGCGAGAGACACGTACGCGAACTTCCCGGACGCGAACTTCAAGGTGTACGCCGTCCACGACGACAAGGGCCAGCTGAACAACCTGCAGCTGCCCGTCAGCAGCCGATTCATGGTCGTTCGCAAAGGCATGAAACATCCGGAAGCGGCGATCGTGTACATCAACACGTACATTCGCTCGGAGCGCAAGGCCGAGCCGGACGCGCTCAAGCTGGACGCTACGATTTCGACGGAATTCTGGCCGATCGGCAACGGCACGTTCGACTACGCCGACGCGGTGGAGCGCAAATCCGACCTGTTGGCCGACGCGCTCGCGGGCAAGATCAAGCCGGAAGAGCTGAAGCCGGAAGTGAAGCTGCTGTACGACTTCGCGAAAGCCGACGAAGCCGCGCCTCGTAAAGATTTGGCCGGTTGGGGCCGCTTCTGGGGGTATACCGAGCCGGCGCAGCTGCTGAAGGTGCCGATGAACTCGCTTTACAACGAATTCACGACGACGACGAAGACGATGGAGCGCAAGTGGGCGAACCTGAAGAAGTTGGAAGAGGAATACTTCTACGCGATCGTCATGGGCAACCGCCCGCTCGACGACTTCGATAAGTTCGTATCGGAGTGGAAAGCGCAGGGCGGCGACGAAATTACGACCGAGGTGCAAGCGGAAGTGAAGTAAGGCGAAGGAACGGAGAGAGGAGCGCCGACGCGAGGCCGGTACTTGGCGGCGCTTCTCTTTTCTTTACCAAACGGAAGGCGGGCACAATCGATGAAGAGCTTCCAGAAGCATTTTCACCTCATGCTGCTGCCGGGCATGGCGCTGCTGATCGTATTTCATCTCGTGCCGATGTTCGGCGTCTTGATCGCGTTCCAAGACTTCAATATCGGCCTCGGGATTCGAAACTCTCCGTGGATCGGGCTCGAAAATTTCGAATATTTGTTTCAGATTCGGGACAGCAAGGTCATTTTCTATAATACGATCTTTATTTCCATGGGGAAAATTATCGCCGGCCTCGTCGTGCCGGTCACCTTCGCGATTCTGCTCAACGAGCTTCGCCTCGCGGCGTTCAAGCGGTGGGTGCAGACGATCGTCTATTTGCCGCACTTCTTGTCGTGGGTCATTCTCGCGGGAGTGATGATCGACATGCTGTCCATGGACGGCATCGTCAACAACGTTATCGGGCTGTTCGGCGGCGAGAGAATTATGTTCCTAGCAAGCAACGAATGGTTTCCATGGCTTATTATCGGCTCGGATACGTGGAAGGACTTCGGCTTCGCGGCGATCGTCTACCTCGCGGCGCTGGCGGGCATCGACCCGACCTTGTACGAAGCCGCCGACATCGACGGGGCGACGCGATTCCAGAAGATCGTCTATATCACGTTCCCGAACTTGGTGCCTACGATCATATTGCTGGCGACGCTCAGCATCGGAAATATATTGAACGCCGGATTCGATCAAATCTTCAACTTGTACAATCCGCTCGTATATCCGAGCGGCGACGTCATCGACACGTACGTATATCGGGTCGGGCTCGTCGAAGCGCAGTACGGCTTCGCGACGGCCGTCGGCTTGCTGAAGTCCGTAATCGGGTTCATCTTGATCATCATCTCGTACCGCTTGGCGTATCGCTACGCGAACTATCGAATTTTCTAGGAAGGGAGGTGCGGCTGGAACATGGTAAGAGATAAAACCTTCGCCGCCCGCGCCTGGGACGCGACGCTCGTGGCGCTCATGGCGGTCGTCTCCTTCCTGTCGCTGGCGCCGATCATTCATACGGTCGCGATCTCGTTCAGCAACATGGCGGCCGCGGCCGGCGGATTCGTGACGTTCTGGCCGGTCGGCTTCAATCTGGAATCTTACCGCAAGATCATCGTCGACCCGCACTTCGGGAACGCCTTCCTGGTGTCGGTGCAGCGCGTGCTGCTCGGCGGCGCGATCAACTTCGTCCTCACCGTGCTGATGGCGTACCCGTTGTCCCGAAGCCCGAAGGAATTCCGGACCCGGCATTATTACATGTGGTTTCTGCTGTTCACGATGCTGTTCAGCGGCGGCATGATTCCGCTGTACCTTGTCGTGAAATCCTTGGGCATGTTCAATACGCTGTGGGCGCTCGTGCTGCCGGGCGCGGTGCCGGTGTTCAACGTCGTCCTGCTCATGAACTTCTTCCGCAACTTGCCGAAGGAGCTCAGCGAAGCGGGCACGATCGACGGCGCGGGCCCGTGGTTCATGCTGCTGCGCGTCTTCCTGCCGCTGTCGCTGCCCGCGCTCGCCACCGTGACGCTGTTCAGCCTCGTCGGCCACTGGAACTCGTTCTTCGACGGGCTGATCTTCATGCGCAGCGTCGAGTCGTATCCGTTGCAGACGTACATTCAGCAGCTCGTCGTGCAGCTGTCGCCGGAATATCTCGATTCCACGAATCTCGAGCTGCTGGATAAGCTGTCGGACAAAACGCTGAACGCGGCGAAGATCATGGTATCGATGATTCCGATTCTGATCGTGTACCCGTTCCTGCAGCGGTATTTCATTCACGGCATCATGCTCGGCTCCGTGAAGGAGTAGCAGGATAGGCACCCTCTCTTTCGAGGGTGCTTTTTTTATGTTGGCGTCGCCCTTCGGAGGCGCTCTGGTCGCGAAAGGGATGGCGATCGCCGGATTATGGCTGTTCGAGGAGCCGACATGGCTGATGCCGCTGCGGTACTTGCCGTTCCTCTCGGGGAACGGCTGCGCGATCGCGCTGCTGTGGTTGTCGAGGAGGAGGAGGCCGTAGACCGGCCGCCTCGCAGGTATCCTTCCCGAGTCACGCCCGCTGCGTTCCGAGCCGCCTCGTCCGTTCCAGCCACTTGGCGCGCTGCTCCGGCGAGGACGGCTTCACCGGACCGATCTCGGTGACGCGAACCGGCTTGACGCCGCAAAACCCCAAGACGTTCTTCCTCATCACGTCGAGACCCGCTTGACGATATACCAAGCGGTTGTACCAGGAAGGGGTGTCCGACGTAACGATCATGCGGGCGGACTTGCCGACGAGCAGCTTATCCCATAACACGGAATCGGTCCGATATTTGAACGCGAATCCGGGCAAGAACACGCGATCGATAAAGCCTTTCAAGATCCCGGGCATCGCTCCCCACCAGCAGGGATAGACGAAGACGAGGTGGTCGGCCCAGCGAATCGACGCTTGCGCCGTCTTCAAATCTTCCTCTAATTCCGTTCTTCGGCGATAGCCGAATTTCAAATTCGGTTCGAACTCGAGCCGGCCGACATGAATGACGCGAACGTCGGCGTCGGCGTAATTCGCTCCCTCGACGTAAGCGCCGGCCAAAGCGGCGCAGAAGCTTTCCGGATCGGGATGTCCGTTGATGACGAGAACTTTCTTTTTCAAATCAGGTACTCCTCTCTCTCTTGGAACTGTACTCAGCATACGACTTTGACTATGATGGAGAAAATGACGGAACGCGCAGAAATGTTGCTGAATCGCGCAGAGAGGGGAGTCGATGCGTCATGAAACCCAATGGAGTGTCCGTTTCCATGGTGTATCCGATTTTGAAATCGGTCGAGCAGCAGGGGTTCGACTCGGAACGGTTTTGCCGGGAGGCGTCTTTCGACGCCGGACGGCTCCGAGATCCGGAGTCCCGCATCGATGTCGCGGAGTTGGAGCGGCTGATGCTCGCCGCGGCGGCGTTCACGGAGAACGCGTACTTCGGGTTGCATCAAGGGCTGCATACCGAAGCGGCCGATCTCGGCGTACTGGGGTACGTCATGATGCATTCCGGCACCGTCGGCGAGGCGCTCGAGGCGTACCGGCGATATAACGACATCCTATGCAGCGGCTTCAATCTGGAATGGGAGGCGCGGGGAGACGACATTCGGCTGCGGTTCGTCTTGTTGGGAACGATCGGACGCATGTCCCGGCATTGCGCGGAGGACATGGCGTCGTCGGTATACCGGCTGATGTGCGGGATGAGCAATCGTCGATTCCCCTTGCGGGAAGTGACGTTCGAGCACGCGGCCCCGGGGGAAGCGGCGCCGTACTTGTCCGTCTTCGGGAGAGCGCCGCGGTTCGGCGGGGACGAGAACGCGATTCGATTCCACAAGGACGTAATGGCTCTCCCGATTTTGTACGCCGACGCCAGACTTCGGCACATGTTCGAATCGGTCGCGGCGCGGACGTTGGAGACGCTGACGAAGGGCCGGACGTTGTCCGACGCGGTCTTCAGGCGGATGCTGGAATGCATGCCCGCGTCCTTCCCGACGCTCCAGGAGACGGCCGCCTCGTTCCATATGAGCGCGCGATCGTTCCAGCTAAAGCTGAGGGAAGAAGGAACGTCTTATAACGGGCTTGCCGCCGCTGTTCGGAAGGAGCTGGCCGAGGGCTACTTGAGCCAGCCGGAACATTCGGTGGGGGACGTCGCCTATTTGCTCCGCTTCTCCGAGCTGAGCGCGTTCCAGAACGCATTCAAGAAGTGGACGGGGGTTACGCCCGGCCAGTTCCGGGCAAGCCTGCGAGCGGAGAACGGATCGGGTTCGGGGACGCTGCCGGGAGCGGCCGCGCGCCGGTAATGCGGACAGAAGGCATGGCACGGCCTTCGCCGGAGCGCGACGTTGTGCTACAATGCCCGTATCGACGATGGAGGCAATGATGCGAAGATGACACCGATGAACGACGAACAGCTGGAGAAAATCCGGAACGACCGGAGACAACAAATTATTTCGGCCGCGCTCAGGACGTTCGCCGAGAACGGCATCCGGCTGACGAAGATCGGCATGATCGCGGCGGAAGCGGGCGTCAGCCACGGACTCGTATATCATTATTTCGAATCCAAGGAAGAAGTGCTGCACGAGAGCCTTGCATGGGCGATGGAAGGCGCGGACGAACTGTTCCGGGAAGTCCGGGCGTTGCCGTTGACTCCGCTGGAGAAGGTGAAGACGTTCGTGAAGTTCGCGCTGACGGAAGGGAACAGCGACGTATTTCGCGTCATTCAACACGTTACGCGGTTCGGCGGCGCGCCGGAGAAGACGATGAAGATGATCCGGCAGGGATCCGAGGTGTACGCGAAGGAGCTGTTCCCTCTGATTGCGGCGGGACAAGCGGACGGTTCGGTCGTCGAGGGAGATCCTCAAGAGTTGCTTGAGCTGCTGCTGACCGTCCTCTCGGGGGTGCTGATGGAGGGAGACCGGGAGTGGTGGAGCCGAAATCTCGACCGCAAGGTCGATCTATTGCTGCGGATGCTCGCCGCGAGGTGAACAAGCTTCTCTGTTCGACGAAAATAAAGTATTAGATGTCCGACATCCTGGACCGATACGGCGTTGATAATTTAAACGATAAAAAGGAACTCGTAGTTACTGCGGCAGCTCCGCATGGCAATAAAGCGATATTTGAAAAGCTCATCGCCCACGGTGCGGATCTTCACGCTCGGAATCATGTGAAATCATCAGCCGTTTGGCGAGCCCTTGCCTTTCAAAATTATGAGGGTGTGCGTGCTTTGCTTGAGTTGGGTTTCGATATGAATCACACGGTGGAGAAAAAACTTCTAATAAAACTTGACTTTGACACTAGTGTCATACTTTATGATGAACTTAAATTAGTTAGAAGTAAGGGAGGTGCAGCTTTGAAAATAAGTCAAATAGCCAAAATGACCGGGATCAGTTCTCGATCCTTACGGCATTATGAGAAAAAGGGGTTAATATCTGTTTCTCGTCTTGACAATAATTATCGCGAGTTCGATGATTCGATTATCGAAGCTATTAATACGATCCAACTATACCTTAACTTAGGTCTAACCACCGACCAGATTAAAGATATTCTGCATTGCCCTGAGAATCTAAGGTACGATAAGAAAGAAGACGAGTATTGCGAAGCGTTGTTGCAGATATACGAAACCAAGCTAAACGATGTGATTCGGCAAAGAAAGGCATTGGATGAGGCGCAAGTCCGGTTGGAAAAACAAATCTACCTCATGAAAGAAAATCGGGATAAGTGGGTACCCGTTGAAGAGGATGAACAATGACAATATTAGTAACGGGAGCAACAGGAAATGTCGGTCGTCAGATAGTCAACCAGCTTCTTGAGTCTGGCCATCATGTGCGCGCACTCACGCGCAACCCGTCAACGGCTAAGCTACCCGAAGGGGTGGAGGTCGTGTATGGCGACCTTACAGAGCCAAAGACTCTTGCGCCTGCGCTGAACGGCGTTACCGGTATACACTTGATCACTTTCAATAGTGACGGTTACACCCCGCTGCAAACCGGACCCGAGATTGTTGAACTGGCTCAAAAGGCAGGGGTGCGGCGAGTCACGGTTTTATGGAATGGCGAGAATGGACCTGTGGAGAGAGCCATGGAAGCCAGTGCCCTCGGTTGGACCTTTCTCCAGCCTGTCGAGTTTATGTCCAATGCGCTTGGGTGGGCAGAGTCTATCCGCTTGGAAGGTATTGTCCGGGAGCCATACGGTAACTCACCCAGTGCTATGATCCACGTTGCCGACATCGCTGACGTAGCGGTAGCCGCATTAGTCGGTGATAGCCACGCCGGAAAAACCTACACCCTGACTGGTCCAGAGGTACTGACAGTGTTCGATAAGGTTCGGATTCTCAGCGCGGCGATCGGCAGGGATATCCGGTTTGTCGAGCTCACCGAAGATCAGGCACGCGAACGTATGCGGGAACAGGGAGCGCCAGGGGACGCCATCGATTTCGTCTTAGGATGGTATGCCAACCCTCCAAAATCTGCGTATACAGTGGTTCCAACCGTCGAGCAGGTAACTGGTCATCCAGCACGAACCTTCGCACAATGGGCGTCAGAAAACGTGCAATATTTTAAAAACCCATAAATGAGGCTTTCCAAAGCAGCAACGGATTCGCTAGTTCGACATAAACCGCGGCAGTCTAGGACATTATTTCCCGTCCTTGCCTGACGCGGTTTCGTTTTTTTGGAACGCGAAATTATTTAAATTAATAGACGGCTGCCCCTGGCTCTTTCACATTGAGTGCCAGTAATAATGGGGTTACCTCCCCTTGGTACAATGGGATACATCAAATTTTCCGGATCAATGCTATGACTTTGAGACTCAATTCTTCTTCTGTTAAACAATGCATGGCCAATCTCGTGCGCGAGTATATTTTGATGCCTAAGCCCCTGAAGCGTAAGCCAAATCACTATGATATAATCAGTGTCACTTCCATACGAAGTCGTTGCACCTAACTGGCCGCCTTCAAATATAGTTCCGGAGCTAAAACAATGAAAACACGCGGTTGATTGTTTATTCTTCTAAGGCTGTACAATTGATTCATAATAGATAACATTTCCCGATTAGGATTATAATTTAATACTTTAATACAGTTTCTTCTGCACACTTGTGTTCCCATGTTTTCATTGACCAATTGAATTTGACATTTCTCTCTCCAAAGTGCGCCTGCAATATTTATTCTAGACCGGAGTTCACTCCTCATAGCTTCAAGGTTCACACCAGTGCCCCAGAGAATTGTGGAACGAACGTTGAGTCGTCTTAGTGGCATTGTTTGTGTGGAGGAGTATTCGCGTGGTAATTTTCGTGTTTTTCTTTTTCTTGTTTTTCGAGAAGGACCACGAGGTTGTTTCTTATTTGTTCTTGGGAGTTTTGTCGTGTTCTGCAAATCTACCAACTCCAATTAGATTTTCCAACAGCATATGCTTCCTCCCGTCGAACCTGTGTTAGGTGCTAGTATAATATCGGTTATTTTGCAAAACCAGTTCCCCTTGCAAAATGTAAATAGCGTCAAGTCCTAGATGGTCATTTTACATTTACTTGCTTTTTAGACAGAGCAGAACGGGTAAGGTACGCTGATGCAGGCGGGGGGTAAAGGTGAAACGATGGCCTAAAGGTCGGTCTTACATCGGACGGTACGGTGACGGCTGTGGGTCGAAATAATGAAGACCAATGCAATATAAGCGGTTGGCGCGGCATCCAACTACCCGGCAATTAGTTTTCAATATTAATTTTTTTTAGTCCGAAGCTACCGCTGTTTGTCTAACACTTGAATTGGATCAACACATCAAGGCTTATATTGTTCACAGCACATTCGCCACATTCCCGTTGACAAAGCGAGGGTTTCCCCTTACTCTAATATTGACTGAACGGATCAATCAACGAAAGAGGAGGCAACGATGATGATGAACGACGCCATCATTACCGTGCAAGGGTTGAAGAAACGGTATGGACCACGGACCGTGCTCGACGGGATCGACTTCGTCGTGCGGCGAGGCACGATCTTTGCGCTGCTCGGGGAGAACGGCGCCGGCAAGACGACGACGGTCCGCGCGCTGACGACGCTGCTTCAGCCGGATTCGGGCGCCGCCGCGGTCGGAGGATACGATTGCGTGCGACAGGCAGCCCAGGTTCGCGGCATCGTCAGCTTGACGGGGCAATTCGCGGCCGTCGACGAGCTGTTGACGGGGCGGGAAAACTTGCGGATGATGGGGCGCCTGTATCGGCTCGATCGCCGGACCGCGAACGAGCGCGCGGAGCGGCTTCTCGAGCGGTTCGGCTTGACGGAGGCGGCCGACGCCCTCGCGAAGACGTACTCCGGCGGCATGCGGCGCAAGCTCGACATCGCGGTCAGCCTGCTCGCGGATCCGCAGGTGCTCTTCCTCGACGAGCCGACGACGGGATTGGATCCGCGAAGCCGCTTGCAGTTGTGGGAGATGATTACCGAGCTGGCGCGCGGCGGGATGACGGTGTTCTTGACGACGCAATATTTGGAGGAGGCGGAGCGGCTCGCCGATCGCATCGCGGTCGTGCACGGCGGTCGGATCGCGGCCGAGGGAACGGCGGAAGAACTGAAGCGGCTCGTCGGCGGCGGGCGGATCGAGCTGTCGTTCCGATCCGAGGCGGAAGCGGCGGGCGCGGCGCGGCTCTTGAACGGCTGCGTCGAAGAGCGCGGCGTCGGCGTTCCCGTATCGCCGGAAGGGTCTTCGTTCGAGGAGCTGCGGCTCGCCCTCAATCTGCTGCATGATTACGGACTGGAGCCGACGGGCGTAGAGATCAGGAAGCCGACGCTGGACGACGTCTTCCTTGGACTGACCGGCGACGCGCGGAAGGAGATGGCGGGATGACGACGTTATTTTCGGGATGGGCTCAGACGCTGCAGGACGGATGGACGTTGTTCCTTCGGCTGACGAGGCACACGCTTCGCAATCCGGAGACGTTGGCGATCGGCGTCCTGCTGCCGGTCATCTTGATGCTCATGTTCGTCTTCGTCTTCGGGGGCGCGATCGCTACCGGCACGGAATACGTCAATTATGTCGTTCCCGGCATCATCGTGACCTGCGTCGGCTACGGCACGTCGATGACGGCGACGAGCGTCAATCTCGATATGACCGGCGGCATGTACGAACGGCTGCGCGCGATGCCGGTCCGCCCGGTCTCCTTGCTGCTCGGGCATGTCGCGAACAGCCTCGTGCGCAACGGGATCGGCGCCGTCTTGGTGTTTCTCGTCGCGCTGGCCGTCGGCTTCCGCCCTTCGGCGGGCTGGGCCGAATGGCTGGGCGTCGCGCTGTTCCTCGGCTTGTTCTTCCTCGCCGTCTGCTGGCTGGCCGTCCTCTTCGGTTTGCTGGCGGGTTCCGCGGAGACGGCCGGCGCTTTTGCCTTCTTCATTATGTTCCTGCCGTATGTGAGCAGCGCGTTCGTCCCGACGGAGACGATGCCTTCGTGGCTCCGCGCCTTCGCCGAATATCAGCCGGTGACGCCGCTGATCGAGACGCTGCGCGGCTTGCTCGTCGGCGGCGGCGCCGCCGACTCCGACGCGCGGGCGGCCGCGGCGTGGTTCGGCATCCTGCTGCTTGCGTCGTTCGCGGCGGCGACGTACGTCTTCGCGCGGAAGCGATAAATCACGTGTGTCTGTCGAATATTGCCGAGGAAATAAGTTCGGCTACGCATTTCGACACGCACGCGTAACGCCTCGGTTGTTATTGACCGACCGACGGCGGCGGGTAAGGCATGTTCGTCGGCGTCTCTCGTCCGGTATCGAAGCGAAGCGATGACGGTCGCCGCGATCAGCAGGAGACCGCAAGCAATGAGGCGCCACGAAGCGGCGTTGCCAAGCAGGATGTAATCCAGCACGCCGGTAACGGCGGGCTCCAAGCAGAACAGGATCGATACGGTGACCGGCGTCAGCCTGCGCTGTCCGGCGACTTGCAGCAGGTTGGCCGCCAATGACACGAACACGACCATGTATAAGACGCCGGCGATCGTCATCGGTTGGCCGATCAATGCCTGCACCGCGAAGCCGCCCGGCCGGATGAGGGCGTATATCGCCGCCGCGGCGAAGAAATAGACGGCGCAGCCCATCACGGCCAAGTAGGACACCTGGATGACCGAAGCGCGATCCGTCGACAGCATACGGTTCACAAGGACGACCGAGTAGGCGTAGCCGAGCATGCCGACGAACGCGAGGGCGTCCCCGATCTGCACGGATCGGTCCTGCGGGTCGAGCAGGAGGGAGATCGCTAGAAGCGCGATGCCGATCGCCCATCGTTCGGGACGCGCCGGCTTGCAGCGGTCGTGGAACCATCGCAGCAGCGGGACGACGCCGATGATGAGGCTGTGGATCACGACGACTCGGGTCGGCGTCGTATATTGCACGGCATAAATCGAAAAGAAGCCGTGCACGAAATTGGCCAGGCCGAGCCAAAGCAGTCTCGCTTTCCAAAGCGGGCCCGAAATCGTGCGTATGACGCGGTGGAATGAAATCGAATAGACCGCGGCGACGGCGGCGTACCTCCAGAATTGAAAGAGCAGCTGGGGGTAATCCGTCGTCGCCGACTTCATGACGATATAAGACAACGCCCAAATCAATACCGCGCCGATCAAAGCTGCATATCCGACCAATCGAAGTCCCCCTACGCAGGTGCGCACTATACTATGTCCCTAGCGTGACAGAGCGGACGCCGATACGCCATTAGCGAAAATTGTCTTATGCTTAGCCGATTGTATTCGATTTGGAGACGCTTAGCGTATGCGATGTTCTTCGATCGAGATTGTTCGTCGGGGCGAGACGACCCGCCGGGAAGTCAGGCGGGTTTCCGCGCACTTTATTTCCGGGCGAATACTCCAGACGGAATCGAAGGGACCGATCTTCGGGCGGCGCGGGGGTGCTCGGGGATCGGTCTTTTACGATTCGGAGGCGGGAACGACGAAGAAACGCCCCTTCTCAGAGGCGGTCTTCCCGTCTTTCGCGAGCGTCGGACGCCCGCTCCTTCGCCGGCTGCCGGAGGGAGACGCCTTCGCCGTCGCCCGGCGGCCGCTTCATGACGAGCACGGGGACCCGCGAATGCTGTACGACGTAATGGCTGACGCTGCCGAGGAACAGTTCCGTCCATCCGCCCCGTCCGCGGTTGCCCATGACGATCAGATCGCTGCCGGTCTCGCCCGCGAAGGCGAGAATCGCCTTCGCGGCTCGCCCCTCGGCGATGAACGTGCGCCACCGGTTCGGCACGGGCCGCAGCATCTCTCGCGCTCCGTCGACGATTTCGGCCGCGCGGCTCTCTTCGTATTCGATCAACGGCGCGGCCGGCAAATCCGGATGCCACGTCGTCGGAGTAGGTCGGACATAGAGGACGTCGATTTTGCAGAACGGCGACGACGTCGCGAGCTCGATCGCCTTCCGAAGCGCGCTCCGGCTCGGCTCCGAGCCGTCGTAGGCTACTAAGATGTTGCGAAACAACATGTCGGCCACCGCCCTTAACCGTCTTATGCTTCCATTATATAGGAAGCGGGACGGCGCAGGCAGAGATCGAACGCACAGATCGGGAGCCGCTTATTCGCTCGCGCCGGGAAGGGAGCGCAGCCACGCCGCGGCGGCGTCGATCTCGGGCTTCGTCAGGTGGTGGTCGGACGGCTCCCAGCGCAGCGTCACCGCGGCGCCGGCGCCTTCCAACAGCGTCCGCAGCTCCTCCGATTCCTCCTTCGGGATCAGCGGGTCGTTCTCGCCCGCGCCGATAAACACCGGCAGGCCGTCCAGGCGTGGCAGCGGGACGCCGCGGCGGGGCACCATCGGGCGGAACAGGATGGCGGCCCGCAGCGCGTCTTCGTGTTGAAATAGAAGACTTCCCCCGATGTTCGCGCCGTTCGAATACCCGACGGCGACGACCCGCTCCCGCGCGAAGCCGTATTGCAGCGACGCGTCGTGCAGGAAGTTGTGCAGCTCTTGGGTGCGGAACGCGAGGTCCGCTTCGTCGAACAGCCCTTCGGCGATCCGACGGAAAAACCGGGGCATGCCGTTCTCCAGCACGTTGCCGCGCACGCCGAGGACGGCGGCTTCGGCGTCGATGAACGAGGCGAGCTCGAGCAGGCTCTCTTCGTTCCCGCCGGTGCCGTGCAGCAGCAGCAGAACCGGCTTGTCTTCGCCGGCGCCTTCGCGATAGATGTGTTTCATGTTCGTAAGTCATTCCTCTCGTTCAAGGTTGTTCCGCGCGTTCCGACGGCCATGTATCGGAATCGCGGCGGCGAGGCAATCTGTAAGTAATTCGAGGAAGGGAGTTGAAGGCGGCTTGGCTAGAGATAAGCGCAACAATCCTGCCGGCGAGGCGCTGCTAGCGTCCTATAACGACGTCGCGAACGGCGAAGCGGGCGACGAGGCGGGCGCGGCGGAAACCCGCGAGCAGATCAAGGACGATTATTATGCGGGCGGCAACGACGTCACGTTCCTTCGAGACGGCGAAGATCTCGGGAAGAACGACGGATATCGGCCGACGTAAGGCGCGGAACGGACCGCCGCCGAAGGGAAGCGGGAGCTGTCCTTCGGCGGCGGTTTTCTATTGACCGACTATGCCCAGCCCCGCGCGTACTGCTGCGGGATCGGCGCCTCTGCGCCGAGCGTCTTCGCCGCGTGGAGCGCCCAATACGGATCCCGGAGCAGGGCGCGGCCGAGAAAGACAAGGTTGGCGCAGCCGCTATGGACGAGATGCTCGGCGAATGCGGGCTCCGCGATGAGCCCGACCGCGCCGACGGGAATGTCCGCCTCGCGGCGCACGACTTCCGCGGCCGGCACTTGATAGCCGGGATACGCGTCGACGCGCGCCGGCACGACGCCGCCGGAGCTGCAGTCGACGAGGTCGACGCCGAGCGCCTTGGCCCGACGGGCGAATTCGACGAAGTCGGAGAGCGGCGTGCCGCCTTCCGCGTATTCGTTCAGCGACAGGCGCAGGAACAGCGGGCCGTCCCATACGCCGCGAACCGCTTCGATCGTCTCCGCAAGCATCCGGAAGCGGCCCTCCGCGTCGCCGCCGTACCGATCCGTGCGGAAGTTCGCGAGCGGGGAGAGGAATTCGCTCAGCAAATATCCGTGCGCCGCGTGCAGCTCGACGACGTCGAAGCCGGCGTCCTTCGCCCGCCGCGCGCCGTCCCGGAAGGCGGCGACCGCCGAGGCGATGTCCGCCTCCGTCATCGCCTCGAGCGTGCGGTAGCGGTCGTTGAACGCGACGGCCGACGGCCCGACGACGCGTCCTTCCGCCTCGGATTTGCGTCCGGCGTGCGCGAGCTGGATGCCGGTCTTCGCGCCGGCGGCGCGGCAGGCGTCCGTCACCAGACGCAGGCCGGCGACGTGATCGTCCGACCAGATGCCGAGGTCCTCGTCGGAGATGCGGCCTTCGGGCAAGACGGCGGTCGCCTCGGTCATGACGAGGCCGACGCCGCCGGCCGCCCGGCTGGCATAATGCGTGACGTGCCACGGGATAACCTTCCCGTCCTTTTCGAAGCAGCTGTACATACACATCGGCGACATGACGATCCGGTTTCTGAGCTCGACGCCCCGTATCTCGAACGGCGCGAATAAAGATACAGACATATAAAATCCCTCCTTTATTAATTTTCACATAAAAAAAGGAAATCTCCGAACCGAAGCGAATATAATCTTTTGGTAAAAAAGACCTATCTACCCGTAAGGAGCTCCCTATGGAACAAACGTTTAACGGGATTGATTTCCTCTCGGCCCTCGCT
Organism: Paenibacillus sp.; assembly: GCF_031177825.1. Lineage (GTDB taxonomy): Bacteria > Bacillota > Bacilli > Paenibacillales > YIM-B00363 > Paenibacillus_AE. The sequence goes on from NZ_JAPSKE010000007.1 coordinate 20,409, forward strand.
TTACTTTTTCTATTTCTGTACGTCTTATTCACCAACGAAATTCGACAGCTGCATAAAGTATATATCGCCTTCCATATCGCCATGATGACGTGGCCGTACGGCATGTTCATGCTGTCGATTACGCCCGATCAGGATTACCAATGGTACGCCGTGAATTTGGCGTTCGTCGGACTTTCGTTCCTCGGGTACGGCTGGCTTATGTTTTCGCTCATGTTGACCAAGGGTCTGTACCGGATGAAGAAGGCCGGGTATTTGGTGCTCGGGCTGCCGGCGCTCGCCGCGGCGGTGCTCGTCACCTTGAATCCTTGGCACGGCCTGTTCGCCGCGACGTCCACGACGTGGCTGGCCGAGCGGACGTACGGTCCCGTCTTCTGGTATTTGGCCGGCATCAGCGTGTTGTACGTGCTGCTCGGCAGCGTCGTCATGATTCGCGCGCTGTTCAAGACGAAGGATTTCGGCTTCCGGCGGCAGATCGTGCTGTTCTTGCTCGGACAGTCGATCATGCTGCTGCTCGCGCTGCTCGATACCGTCTATACGTCGACGCCGTTTTTCCCCGATTTGGAACATGTCACCGGATTGACGTCGCTCGGCATCGTCTTCTCCGATATTTGCTTCGTCATCGCGATTCGGAAAAACAACGCGTTCCGGATTATTTCCATCGCGCTTCGCGAGGTGGTGGACAGCATGGACACCGGCATCGTCATTCTCGACGACCGACACAACGTGCTCGACCGGAACGCGGTGGCGACGCGGTTTTTCCCGATGAACGTCGGACAGCCGTTCCCGATCGAGTCGCTCATGGAAGGCGCGCTCGAGCCCGGCTTCGGCCGCAGCTTCCTAAGCTCGTATTTTCACGAGACGGGCAAGTTTCTGCAGACGGAGGTGCTCGTTCGGGAGCAATCGCCGATCCACGTCTCCGTGAAAATTACGCCGATCTACAGCGACAACGGCTCTTACGTCGGGCGGATCGTCACGCTGCAGGACGTCACGGAGTGGCGCCGGCTCGTGCACGAGCTGCACGACCGCAACGAAGACTTGACCTTGCGCAACGGCGAGCTGACGCTCATGCAGGAGGAACTGTCGGTCGCGAATCGGAAGCTCGAGCTGTTGGCCACGACGGATCCGCTCACGGGATGTTATAATAGAAGGTATCTGTTTCAGATGCTGGAGTATCAGATCACGGTCGAGCAGCGGTATCGCGTGCCGTTTTCGCTTATTTTGTTCGACGTGGATCACTTCAAGCAAATTAACGACACCTACGGGCATCATATCGGAGACGAGGTGCTCCGGCATACGTCCTCGCTCATCCGCGCGCGGCTGCGGGAGAGCGACATCTTCGCGCGCTACGGCGGCGAGGAATTCACGATTTACTTGCCGCACACGGAAAATCGGGACGCGTACCGCTTGGCGGAGCAGCTTCGGCGCATCGTCGAATCGCAGGTCGTGGCGACGGACCGCGGAGACATTCAAATTACGATCAGCATGGGATTGATCAGCGTCGACGGAGACGGCTACGAGGACGAGAACCCGAAGCAGTTCCTCGTCGAGGTGATGCGGAAAGCCGACGCGGCGTTATATCGGGCGAAGGAGCAAGGGCGCAACCGCATCGTCGTCGCTTGACGCTTCGTCGCTTAGTCGCTTAGGCGGACGGACGCTTCGAATCGCATGCGGGGAACGGGAGGACCATCTTGACGATTGTAACGGTTGGCATCGATATCGGCACGACGAACAGCAAGGTCGGCATATTCGCGGAGGACGGGCGCCAGCTCGGCGTGGTGAGCCGTCCGACGGAGACGCTTCGGGACGAGCGGCTCGGCATCAGCTATTACGATCCCGAGCGAATGTGGGGATCTCTATACTCGGCGCTCAAGGAAGCGCTCGCACCGCTCGGCGACGTCGCCGTGGCGTCGATCGGCATCGCGTCGATGGCGGAGAGCGGGCTCGTGGTCGAGCGGTCGACGGGGGCGCCCCGTTCGCCGTTCCTGCCTTGGTTCGACACGTGCTCGGAGCCGCAGGCGGCGTTGATCAAGCGGGAGTCGGATCCGTACGAGCGGTTCGTCCGCTCGGGGCTGCACGGAAGCTTTAAGCTCGGACTGGCGAAAATCTTATGGATCCGCGAGCACGCGCCGGACGCGCTGACCGGGGGCGACCCCGTCTGGTTGTCCGCTTCCAGCTGGATCGCATACCGGCTGACGGGCCGCATGGCGTTCGACGATTCGCTCGCGGCGCGTACGTATGCGTACCGGATCGACCGCCGGGCGTGGGACGTCGAGTGGGTGCGGCACTTCGGCCTGCCGGAAGGGCTGTTCCCCGAGGCGGTGCCGGGCGGGGCGCCGATCGGCGGCGTGCTGCCGGAGCTGTGCGGCGGCGGATTGACCGCGTCGACGCAGGTGGCGATCGCCGGGCACGACCACGTCGCGGCGGCGCTCGCCGTTGGCGCGATCCGGCCGGGCGCGGTGTACGACTCGATGGGGACGGCCGAGACGCTGGTGGGCACGCTCGACGCGCGCGAGCTGACGCGGGCCGACTTCGAGACCGGACTGTCGTTCGGCGTCCACATCGCCGCGGGGCGTTACTTCTGGATGGGCGGCCAGTCGTCTTCGGGCGGCTCGGTCGAGTGGATGCGGGACATCCTCGGAGACCCCGCGTTAACGTACGAGCAGCTGCTGGCGTTATGCGCCGACGCGGAGCCGGGACCGACGGGCATTTTGTACTTCCCGTATTTGGCGGGCAGCGGAGCGCCGCTGCCGGACTCGCATATGCGGGCCGGTTTCGTCGGCCTCGCGAAGTCGCACGGCCGGGCCGACTTGCTGAAGGCGGTGCTCGAGGGGACGGCGTACCAGCTCGAGATGATGAAGCGCAGCGCGGAGCGGCTGACGGGCGGCGCCATCGAGCGGCTGCTCGTCGTCGGCGGCGGAACGCGCAACCCGCTGTGGCTGTCCGTGAAGGCGGACATCACGGGCTGCGAGCTGGCGCTGCCGGGCGTGCCGGAGGCGACGCTGCTCGGCGCGGCGCTCGCGGCCGGCGTCGGCGCCGGGCTGTACGCGGACGCCGAGCAAGCCGTCGAGGCGGCGCGGGGCGGGCTCGCGGCGGACGGCGCGGCGCCGCGCACGATCGCGCCGGACGAAGCGCGCGCGGCGGCGTACCGCGCGCTGTACGAGCGCGGCTACGAGCCGCTGCAGGGACCGCTGCGCGCGTTCTTCGCCGGCGCCTAAGGCGTCGGTGCGCTGAACGCCCGCGAACGGGAAAACCTCCCTCTTATTTCATACAATCGGTCGAAATTCGCACCTTAGACGGGAAAACCTCCCTCTTATTCGGGGATGATCGCGAAAAAAGCGATCATTCGCCGAATTAGACGGGAGGTTTTCCCTCTCGTGTGGTTGTTTGAGAGGCGCACTCCAGCGATAAGTAGGAGGATTTCCGGTTCGGCCCCCGCCTAGAGGAAATATTCGATCGCTCCGCGGGTTAGTTCGTAATAGACGACCCGTTCGGAAGAGCCCCGGGCGATCGGCCGCAGCCACCCCTTCCCGCAAAGCTGGCGCAGCATCTTCGTCGCGGTTTTCGCGTCGATCTCGAAGTGACGGACGACGTCCACGGGCCGAATCGGCTCCGCCTTCCGGAACGCCAGCCGGACGATCTCCTTCTCCGCAAGCAATGCGCGAGAAGCGGGGGCGCGCGCAGGGTCGTAATTTCCGAGCACGAGACGGATCATCGAGCGGCTGAGCTCGGGCCGCTGCTCCACATCGTCGTACGAGAGGGAGACGACGCGATACCCGACCGTCAGCAGGAACGTCTCGCGGTTCAGCTCGTTGCAGTACTTTTGCCGATCCATGTCCCTAACGTGGGGCCCGTAGCCTTTGATCTCGAACAGCAAACTCGCATACCCGGGCAGCCAGGCGAAATCCGCATAGTAGGGGCGGCCTCTCCAGTCGAGGACCTCGTACTCCGGATGCAGATGCTCGTAGTCGCCCCGGAGCGGGTGCCAGACGTTCCGTAAAAACAATCGTTCCGCATGTCCGAGCCCTTTCGCGATTCGCTCGAGTCGGCTTCCGGACCGCCTGGAGCGATGGTCGTCGAGCCATTTCGATGTTGCGTCTTCGAACGCCGTCGCCATGTCGTCATCAACCTCCTATGATAAAAAAGAAGAACGTCCCGATCAGCCCATAGAGGGGTTCGGGACGTTCTTCGTCTCGTTTTTCATTATAGGGAAGACGGCGCGAGGCGACAAGGGCGATGTACGGAGCATGGAGGCGACGGAGCGAAGCGGTCTCCCGCTCCGAGTTACCCGAGCGGGAACCGCTGCAGCGCCTCGTACGCGGGCCGCGCCCCGAAGTTCGTCCGGTACAGGACGAGCTCCTCGACGCGCCAGGGCGACGGCGCCGGAGGGAGCGCCGCGAGCAGCGAGGCGTGCGCGGCGAACGGCGCGTCGCCGCGGTACTTGCGCGCGGCGGTAATATGCGCCCGGAACGGGCGCGTATCGCGCGCGACGCCGCAGGACGCCGCGGCCGCGTCGACGCGCGCATGCAGCGCGCGCAGCTCGTCGGTGCCGCCGGCGACGCCGCACCAGAGAATGTCGGGCGCCGCCCGGCCGCGCCCGAACGTGCCGAAGCCCCCGAGCGACAGCTCGAAGGGGGCGAACCCGGCGACGGCGTCCCGCACGGGCGCCGCGAGCGCGTCGACGAGCGACGGGTCGACGTCGCCGATGAACTTGACGGTGGCGTGGTAATCCGCCGGATGCGTCCAACGGGAGAACGGCACGGCGTCCCGCACGGTTTGGCAGGCGCGTTCCAACGCCTCGCGGGCGGCGTCGCCCAGCGAGGCGGCGAAAAACAATCGGATCGAGGAAGTCACGACGCTTCACGTCTCCGTCCTTTGCGTGAAAATTTGTAACGCAATTGTAATCTTGCGTTTACTTGGATTTAACACAGGTCGATTATAGTAAGGATGACCCCCTTTTTGATTATATATTCTATTGAAGCCTGCGGCTCTAAGCCGCAGGCGTCTTTCTTTTTTATAGTAACTTATGCTAGCAATTAGCAGTCAGCAATGGTAAAATTTTCATAGAATCCAAGTTCGCAGCATGTGTGCGGGAAACCGGAAGGAAACGGAAGTGAAAGGATGTGTCAGCCGCAAGCAGTCGGTTCGACCGTCTCGTGACGTTATACGGCGACCGCGTGTACCGGAAAGCGTACGGGATGGTGAAGGATCCGCATCTGGCCCAAGACGTTGCGCAGGAGACGTTCCTTAAGGCGTATCGTCATCTGGACACGGTGCTGGACGATCGACGAGCCGGGGCGTGGCTGTCGAAGATCGCGACGAACGCCGCCATCGATCTGATGCGCAAGCGCAGATGCTGGAACGGCATTCCGATGGAGCCGGAGCCGCTGGAAGGCGTCTGCGGCGCGGACGCCGAGGGCGTGGAAGAGGTCGTGTGCCGAAGACTCGGAGCGGAGCAGCTGATGGAGCAAATCGCGTGGTTGAAGCCCGCTTATCGCGAGGTCGTCTGGATGAAGATCCGGTACGAATCGAAGGATGCGGAGATCGCCGAACGGCTCGGCGTATCGATCGGGACGGTGAAATCCCGGTTTCACCGGGCGAAGCGTTTCATTCGGAGCCGGATGGACGGTTCGCCTTCCACAGCCGGAACATCTCCAGCGAATCGCGAAGATGCGCGGCTTCCTCCTCCGTAAGCGACTCGATCTGCCCGTCCCGGATCGCCGCGTAATATGGCGTCGCGCTCTCGCGAAGAATAGCCGCCTGCGAGGGACTCGAAGGAGCTGCGGAAGGTACGCGATCGCGGCCGAGCAAATAATCGACGGACACGTCGAACAGCTCCGCGAATTGCAGAAGCGCGTCCATGTCGGGCCGGCGGATTTCGTTTTCATAACCGGAGATCGTCGATTCGGCCAGCTCGAGGCGCTGCCCCAGCTGCTTCATCGTCCAACCGCGTTGTTTGCGAAGCTCTCGAATTCTAGCGCCGTACATGCGCCCACCTCCGATTTCATTATACTTTGCACAATGCAAAATGTGAATTTTCCCGAAAAACTTCGCGAAATGCGTTGAAATCCCGACTCCAATTCGAGTAAAATAGGGAAAACAATGCAAAACGCGAAGGCGGGCGGATCGATGGAAAGCATGCTGAAACTGACGAGGGAACGGGCCGGCATGTCCTTGGAGCATGCAGCCAAGAGGCTCAGCATCTCCCCGGGCTACCTGCTGCAGATCGAGAACGGCGCCCGCGGCGTCGGGGCTCCTCGAGCGACGCAAATCGCGGAGCTGTACGAGCTCGGGAGAGAGGAATTATTCGTTCCGACTCGGTTTACGGCGCGGTACCGAAGCAAAGGAGGGAAATCATGAACGAAACCCCGATTTGGTTTTGGGTGATCGGCATTATCGTCGTGTCGGTATCGATCGTGCTCGAAATTCGGACGCGGCGAAGCATGAACAAAGAACGCGAGTAATGCGAAGGAGGCGAGAGCCCGCCTGCGCGAGAATCCCGGCGCTACCGTTCGCGGAGCGCGCGGGATTTTTTCACTTTCGGCAAGACGCTCGGCGGCTGCTTACGAATCCAACGCAGGAACGGCCCCAGCCCCGGATCCGCGCGCAGCGCGTCGATCGTCGTCAATCCATCGGCCAGCTCCGCGTTCGTATAGGTGGCGTGAATCATCTTGTGGCAAGGAATGCACAGCTTCGCCGTGGGCAGGAAGGCGCCGCCTTCTTCTTTCGGCGTCAAGTGATGCACCGTCGTCTCCACGCCGTCCCGGCCGCACAAGGCGCAAGCGCCGACTTCCTTCCTTTTCGTTCGATCGAACATGAAGTCCCTCCCCTTCGCGCGAACGCGCGACTTCCTCTTCCATACTAAAGCGGACCCCTTTAGGAGATGCTATTGGAAAATGCTGCAAAGGTAGGTGATTTTCCATGAGCGCGATCTGGTACATCCTCGGCGCGATGCTCGGTTACGCGTCGCATCTATGGTTGGGCTGAGCCCGGTTGTGATATAATGGCAGCAACGTTCGAGAAGGAGGACCTGCCATGAAAGTGGGACTGTTGTTCGGGCTGCTCTGGCTGCTGCTCGGCAATCCGTTCGTTGCCATTCTCGTGCTGTTGCTGCTATTATACTTCCTGGACCGGAGTTTTATCGGAATTTTCCCCAGCTTCATGAAGCCGATTCGGCGCAGCCGCAGGCTGTCGAAGGTACTGCAGGACATCCGCGAACGCCCCTTCGACGTATCCGCGAAGCAAGAAGCCGCGCGCCTCTATATGGAGAAGAAGCGGTGGGGAGACGCCCGCCGCTTGCTTGAAGAGATCATGCCGGCGATGGAGCATTCGGCCGAGGTTACTTGCGACCTCGGCATTTGTCGCGTGAAGACGGGCGATCTCGAACAGGGCGAGAGGGATATTCTCAGAGCGCTCGAGATGAATCCGCGCGTGCGGTACGGCGAGCCGTACCTGCGCCTCGCCGAGGCGCTCGCGCCAATGGATTCCGAACGCGCCGTCGCCGCGCTCCAGCGGTTCCGGGAAGCGAATTCGTCGTCGTGCGAGTTTTATTACAAGCTCGGCCGATTGTACGACGCGCTGGGCAAGAAGCCCGACGCGAAAGCGGCGTACGCCGAAGCGGTGGACGTGTATCGGGCGCTGCCGAAATACAAACGAAAGACGGAACGCCGCTGGGCGCTGCTATCGGCCGCGAGGAACGCCGTCGGGTAAGAATACGGAGGAATGATTGTGGGTCGAGACGTGTCGGAGGCCTTTCTGATTTTATTGGTGATCGTGGCGACGTTCGTCATAACGGCGAGCGTGTTGAAGCGCAAGGCGCGCAAGAAGCGGGACTCATAAGCGACGGGCTTCATAGGGAAGGGAGACGGAGTACCGAATGTATTACGTGAACGAAGAACAGATCGAGGCGCGGCTTCGGTTTTTGCCGACGGTGACGAAGGCGCTGCGGGAGCTGGCGTCCGGCGCCGCGGCCGGCGCGGGGGAGGAGCGGAACGGTTCGTCCACGCTGCTGACGCATTTCGCTCAGGAGCGGGCGCTGCATCTCGCGATCGAAGCGGTCACCGACGTCGGCAGCTTTCTGATCGACGGGTTCATGATGCGCGACGCGAGCAGCTACGAGGATATCGTCGACGTGCTGCGCACGGAGGGCGTGCTGCCGGAAGACCTTGCGGACGGCTTGAAGGCGCTCATCGCCCTGCGGCGGCCGTTGACGCAGGACTACATGGATTTGCCGCGGAACGGCTTGCGGGACGACCTGGAACGGACGGCGGCGCTGCTCGAGCGGTTCGCGCCGCTCGTGACCGCGTTCATCCGGAAGGAACTGCAGCCGTTCGCATGACATAAGGAGGCGGAAGTACGGATGGAACAAGTACAAGCGCAAGGACGGGACGCCGTGAAGCTGACGTCGCTGTCGTCCAAGGGCGGCTGCGGCTGCAAGATCGGACCCGGGGAGTTGTCCGGCATATTGTCGAGCCTCCCGAAGACGGAGCGGGACCCGAACTTGCTCGTGGGCACCGAGACGAGCGACGACGCGGGCGTTTATAAATTGACGGACGAGCTGGCGCTCGTGCAGACGGTCGACTTCTTCACGCCGATCGTCGACGACCCGTACGCGTTCGGACAAGTCGCGGCGGCGAACGCGCTGAGCGACGTATACGCGATGGGGGGCAAGCCGACGACGGTGCTGAATCTCGTCGCGTTCCCGATTCAGCGGCTGGATCGTTCCGTGCTGGCGGACATTCTCCGCGGCGCGGGGGACAAGGTGCGGGAGGCGGGCGCGACGCTCGTCGGCGGACACTCGATCGACGACAACGAGCCGAAGTTCGGCCTCGCGGTCACCGGGACGATCCACCCCGACCGCGTGCTGACGAACGCCGGGGCGAAGCCGGGCGACCGGCTCATCTTGACGAAGCCGATCGGCGTCGGCATTCTGACGACCGCGATCAAGCGGGACAGGCTGTCGCCGGAGGAGATCGAACGCGTCACCGCGGTCATGGCGACGCTGAATCGTCGGGCGGCGGAGACGATGGAAGGCTACTCCGTTCACGCCTGCACGGACGTGACGGGCTTCGGCTTGCTCGGCCACGCGCTCGAGATGGCGAAGGGCAGCGGCGCGGGCATCGTCATCGACCAGCCGCAGGTACCCGTCCTGCCTCGGGCGAAGGAGCTCGCGGACGAGGGCGTCATCCCGGGGGGCACGAAGAACAACTATCGCCACGTCGAGTCGTCGATCGACTTCGCGCCGACGCTGAGCGAGACCGAACGATACGTGCTTTGCGACGCCGTCACGTCCGGCGGCCTCTTGATCGCCGTCGCAGGCGACCAAGCGGAGGCGCTGCATGCGGCGCTGCGGGAAGCGGGCGTGGAAGCGGCCTTGATCGGCGCCGTCACGGACGGACACCCGGGACGGATCGTCGTGCGGCACGGGAAGGAAGCGTAACGCCTTGGTAGAAGACATCACCGTAGAACAATTCGTGGAGCTGCTCGGGAGAGGGGATATGACCCCGATCGACGTTCGATCGCCCGGCGAGTTCGCGGAAGGCAGCGTGCCGGGCGCCGTGAACGTGCCGCTGTTCGATAACGAGGAACGGGCGCGCATCGGCACCACGTATAAACAGCAAAGCGTAGACGCGGCGAAGGAGCTCGGGCTCGAGATCGTGTCGGCGAAGCTGCCGGCGTTCATTCGAGAGCTGCAGGGCGTATCCGGCCGCAAGGCGTTCTTCTGCTGGCGCGGCGGCATGCGGAGCAAGACGGCGTCGACGCTCCTCTCCATCCTCGGCGGACGGATGTACCGCATACAAGGCGGCTTCCGCGCCTACCGGCGATGGGTCGTCGAGACGTTGTCGTCGTATGAGCTGAAGCAGCCGCTGATCGTGTTGAACGGATTGACGGGAACGGGGAAGACGAATATTCTCCGATCGCTTCATGCGAAAGGGTACCCCGTCCTCGATCTCGAGGGGCTCGCGGCGCATCGCGGGTCGATCTTCGGCGGGGTCGGCCTCCAGCCGCACAACCAGCGTACGTTCGACTCGCTGCTCGTGCACGAGCTGATTCGGCTGCGCCGCAGCCCGTTCATCGCGATGGAGGGCGAGAGCCGGCGCGTCGGGAAGGCCGTGCTGCCGGAGTTTCTTGTGGAAGCGAAGGAGCGGGCGCCGCAGCTGTTTCTGGAGCTGCCGATAGAAGCGCGCGTGACGAACATCCTCGCCGACTACGAGCCTGAGCGGTTCAAGGCGCAATGCATGGAGGCGTTCGAGCGGATCGAGCGGAAAATTCACACGCCGGCGGCGCGGGACATTCGGCAGGCGCTGGTGCGCGACGAGTTCCGGGAAGCCGTTCGCGGATTGCTAGAGTACTATTACGATCCGCGCTACGAGCATACGATTTCCGAATACGCCGCGGAGCGGACCGTCATTCGGGCCGCGACGACGATGGAGGCGGAACGGAAGATCGAATCGTTTTTGAAGAGGGCCTACCCCCAAGCGAATTAGCGAAGGGGAGGCCCTCTTCACCATTTCGACGGATCGAACCGCTCCATGTCGAGGCCTTCCCAGACGTTGGCGATGCGGACGAGCTGCGGCTGCGGGAAGACGAGGAAGGCGGTCGGCAAGTACCGCTCGCCCTCCGTCGTCGCCGGCTGATTGACGATGCGGTAGCCCGCCTCGGCATCTCGGGTGACCAGTACGGTCGAGGCGCCGCCGTCGAGGTTCGCCGCGACGACCGCCCCGCGGTCGAGGAACAGCTGCTGCACGTCGTACAGCGTGGCGCCGACGCTGTGCGTCTGGCGGCCGTCGATGACGGCGAACAGCACCGTGCCGTCCTCCGTTTGCGCGACGGCCGTACGGGGCGCGAGGCCCCAGCCGTCCTCGTCGCTCTCCACCAACCCCTTGCCGTTCACGATCAGGCGCGGACGGAACGATACCGCTTCCCGCACGCCCATGCGCTGCAGCTCGGAGAGCGTATATTGCCCGACGATCAACGCGCCGCGGTCGGTGAAGCCGACGACGTCGATCTCGTCCTCGGGATCGGCGTCGTTATAAAACACCTCTCCCCCCGACATGACGATGCCGGTCGGCTTAAAGCCGTTGCCGCTCCAGTTCGGATCCGAGAAGCCGCCGCCGTTCACGCCGGCGACCGCGCCGAGGCGCTGCATCATGCGGCTCACCTTCTCGCCCCGGCCGATCGCGCTCGGCACGCCGATGCGGATGCTCAGCGGGTCGGGCACGATGAGCAGCTTGCCGGACCAGCCTTCGCCGGAGACGTCTTCGATGCGGTAGAGCGGCTCCGCGGCCTTGTCCGCGCCCGTTCCGGAGCCGCCCGCAGGGCGCTCCGGCACGACCGGACGCAGCGATTCGCGCGCCATCGCGTCGAACCGGCGCTCGTATTCGGCGAGGCGTTCCCGCAGCGCGGCTTCGCCGATGACATATTTCGCCCAATGGCGATGCTGCGTCGTAATGAGCGTATCGGCCGCGAGGTAGCGCAGCCGGGCGCCGGACGGGGTGGCCCAGAGCCAGACGGCGACGCCGGCCGCCAGCAGCGCCAACGCCAGCGCGGCGCGGAGGGCGTTCGCGCGAAGTCCGCGGGGCCGCGAACGCGCCGGCGCCGGCGGCCGTCGAAGCGGGAGCCGGAAGTGCAAAGCCATGGTGAGCCTCCTCTCCCTATTAGATCCTTATAATCAATTTCCGAATGGTAGCGATCCCGATGTGTTGGACGCGCCGGCGCCGGGAAAGGTTGCGCGGAAACAAGAAGAAGACAATCCCGGTCGGGGATTGCCTTCTAAGGGTTTCAGCTACCCGAGCGGCATCGGCGTCTTATCCAGAAGCTTCTGAAATTGTTCGGCCGGCAGAGGCTTGCTGTAAATATAGCCTTGCACTTCGTTGCAGCCGCGTTCCTTCAAGAACATCAGCTGCTCCGTCGTCTCCACGCCTTCGGCCAGCGACCGCATCTTCATCTGCTGGCTCATCGCGATAAGCGCGGTCACGATCGCCGCGTTGTCCTCGTCGGTCGTCACGTCGCGGATGAAGCTCCGGTCGATCTTCAGCGTGTGCACGCGGAATCGCTTCAGATAACTGAGGGAGGAATACCCCGTGCCGAAGTCGTCGATGGAGATGAACACGCCGATTCGCTTCAGCTCTTCGATCGTCTCCATCACGAAGCTGACGTTCCTCATCGCGACGCTTTCGGTAATTTCGAGCGCGAGCCAAGCGGGGTCGAGCCCCGTCTCCGCGAGCGTCTCCTGGATCGTGGCGACGAATTCGGGATGCTGGAACTGCTGCATCGAGATGTTGACCGATACGCACAGATCGTATCCCATGTCATGCCAGAGCTTGTTCTGCATGCAAGCTTCGCGCAGCACCCAGTTGCCGATCGGCACGATGACGCCGGTCTCCTCCGCGAGCGGGACGAACTCCCCGGGCGAGACGAGGCCGAGCTCGGGATGTTCCCATCGGACAAGAGCTTCCATTCCGAAAATGTTCCCGCTCTCCAAATCGACGAGCGGCTGATAGTGCACGCGGATCTGATCGCGGCTCAACGCCTTGCGCAGATGCGTCTCCAGATGCAGCCGCTCGAGCGAGCGGAAGTTCATGTCCGGATGGTAAAACTCGAACGTGTCGCCGCCCTTCTCCTTCGCGCGGTACATCGCCGTATCCGCATGCTTGATGAGCGTGTCCGCGTCCGTGCCGTCCTCGGGGTAGAAGCTTACGCCGATGCTGGCCGTCACGAACAGCTCCTGACCTTCGTGATCGTACGGCTTGCTGACGAGACGTCCCACTTCGCGGGCGAAGGCGGCCGCCTCCGCCCGATCGAGCACGTGCGGGATGAGCCAGATGAATTCGTCGCCGGAGAAGCGGGCCATCGTATCCTCGGGGCGGACGAGCGTGCGGAGCCGGTCGGCCAACACCTGCAGCATATTATCGCCGACGTGATGACCTAACGTATCGTTGATGATCTTGAAGCGGTCGAGGTCGAAGAAGAAAATCGCCGGCTTGCGGTTGTACGTGCGCGCCTGCTCGAAGCAAGCCCTGACCCGGTCCTGGAACAGCATCCGGTTCGGCAAATTCGTCAGCGCGTCGTGGAACGCGAGATGGTTGATTTTCTCGTTCGCGCGCCTGCGCTCTTCCCCGATCTGCATCGCGGTGTACGAGCGAAGGAAAATCGGGTTTTCGTTCTCCGACGTCAATTCGTTCATTAAATCCGCGAGCGGCTCCTCGCCGTCCGCGCAGTAGTTCGGGGCGCGGCTGCGCGCTTCGAGCATCTTCATGATGTTCATGACGTGCTGCTTATGTATGCGTGCCGCCGTAGCGGTCTTAAGCGTTTGATCCTTGTCCGTATCGGGCGTGCCGAGCATGATTTTCCCGCGGTCCGAGTCGTAGGACACGATCTGGTTGACGTTAACGATGTTGTGGGTGTCCAGCATACGGAAGCCGTCCTCGTACAGCCATTCTTCGATGGCGTCGAAAGACAGATTCAAATAGAACTGATCCGTCTTCGTATGTACGAGATACAGCTTGTCCTTAATCATATCGATTTTCACGACGTCGGATGAGTCGATCGTAAAGACGTCTCCTCGTTTGATATCGCGGGTAACCGGCAGCCTTTGCGCCAAATCTATCATCTCCGAGCTTGGAAAACCTAAGAATGCTAGTTTCATTGTACCAGTAATATTAAGAATTGCGTAATAGTAAACTTGTCCTGTTTTCCCTAAAATTCGACATCGTTCTCCATCCCTCCTCTTCCGCTCGCCGATAGTGACCGTTTCGAAACCTTCCACATATTCTGGATATCAACGAGGAAACCCAACTTAGAGCAGAGGGAAGCGGTTCAATGTGTCTACTCATCAGGCCATCGCGATACTTGACTCGGGCGTAGGCGGGTTAACGGTCGCCAAGGAAGTCATGCGTCAGCTTCCGCGGGAGCGAGTGCTGTATTTCGGCGACACGGCGAGAGCTCCCTATGGACCGCGGTCCAAGGAGGAAGTCGCGTTGTTTACGCGGCAGATCGTCGATTATCTGTTGCAGTTCGACCCCAAGATGATCGTGATCGCGTGCAACACGGCGACCGCCGTCGCGATCGAGGCCATCCGCACGAACGTATCCGTGCCGGTGCTCGGCGTCATTACGCCGGGAGCGCGGGCGGCGATCAAGCAGACGAAGAACGGGCAGATCGGCGTCATCGGCACGGAAGGCACGATTCGAAGCGGCGCGTACGTTGCCGCCTTGCGTCGCATCTCCCCGGGCGTGAAGGTCGTCAGCCTCGCTTGTCCGACCCTCGTGCCGCTCGTCGAGAAGGGAATGTTCCGTTCGGAGGATGCGTCGGACGTCGTCTGCGAGGCGCTGCGGCCGCTCCGAAACGAAACGATCGACACACTGATCCTCGGCTGCACGCATTATCCGTTCCTGGCCGATCGGATCAAGCAATGCATGGGCGCGGACGTCGCCCTGATCTCGTCGGCGGACCAGACCGCCCGCGACATCAGCACGTTGCTATCGCACACCGGACAGCTCGAGTCGTCGAACGAAGTTCCGGTGCATCGTTTTTTTTGCAGCGGGGATCCGAAGACGTTCCAATGGATCGCTCAGGACTGGTTGAACGAGCAAATCCACGTGACGCCTGTCATGTGGCAAGTACCGAAATTCATCTAATCGCGAACGGAGGGTCATCACGTCATGACAACGGGAAGCGGCATCGTATCGTTCGAGCGGCCTTACGGGTACGCGGAGATGATCCGGGACCTCGAACGGCTCCGAGAGGCGTACCCGACGATGAACGTAACGACGATCGGCGCCAGCGTCATGGGCAAGCCGCTGCAGGCGGTTCGCGTCGGCGGCGGGCCGAAACGCGTCTTCGCGAACGCCGCCTTCCACGCGAACGAGTGGATTACGGCGCCGATCGCGATGCGGTTCGTCGAAGAAGCGGCGCGCGCGCTGCGGGACGGAACGCCGCTCTTGGGCCGCGACGCGGCGGAGCTGTTCTCCCGCGTCACGCTCTGGACGGCGCCGATGGTCAATCCCGACGGCGTCGAGCTCGTCTTGCGGGGCGCCGGAGCGGATCATCCGCATCGCGCCGCCCTGCTCGCCTGGAACGGCGGAAGCGAAGATTTCTCCGGCTGGAAGGCTAACGTGCGCGGCGTCGATCTTAACGATCAGTTCCCGGCGTACTGGGAGGTCGAGCGGGATCGCCGCGACGTCGCGGGGCCCGGACCCCGCGACTATACGGGCGAGGCGCCGCTGACGGAGCCCGAGGCGCAAGCGATCGCCCGATTCACGGAAGCGAAATCGTTCGACGCCGTCGTCGCGCTCCATACGCAAGGCCGCGAAATCTATTGGAATTACCGCGGCGCGGAGCCGCCGGAGTCCGAGTCGCTCGCGGCGCGGCTCTCGGCCGTCAGCGGCTACGAAGCCGTGAAGCTTACGGGGAGCGACGCGGGCTACAAGGATTGGTTCATCCACCGCTTCGGACGCCCCGGATTTACGGTCGAAGCCGGCTTCGGCGCGAATCCGCTGCCCCTGGACCGGCTGCCGGGCATGTACGACGAGACGTCCGCGCTGCTGCTCGAGCTGCTGTTGGCATATGCCGAGAGCAACTGATACACTATAAGCATGTTTCGATTCGCGGCAGCGAAGGAGAGGTTCGTCCACCGATGAAGAAGTGGCTCAAGCTTTCAACATGGGCGAGGCTTGTAACCCGGACGATCATGTACTTGCGCGATTCCGACATTCCGCTACGCGAGAAGGCGTTCTTGCTTGTCCCGGCGGCGCTGTATTGGGTGCTGCCGGACGTTCTCCCGTACGTCCCTCTGGACGATATCGCGGTGACGCTTTTTTTGTCGAATTGGTTTTTGCATCGAATCGAGAACAAATATCCGCGGAAGTCGAAGGAGTAGACGGGCATGAAGTGCAAGATTACGCGCAACGCAGCGAAGATGTTGCTGAAAGAGATGGAGTCCGAGGAAAACAAAGAGCTGAAGCTGCGCGTCTACGTGACGCACGCGCACGGCGATCACGCGCACTACGGGCTCGGATTGGACACGCCGGGCGAAGAGGACGTCGTCGTCGAGACGGACAAGGGGATCGACGTGATTCTCAAGAACGGCGACAAATTCCTGGACGGCGTGGTCATCGACTACCTGTACACGCCGGAAGAAGGATTCGTCATCACGAACCCTTCCCAAGGCAATCACGGCGATCACTAAGCCACTTGGCGTAACGAATCGGCCGTACCAGAGCGTCCGCGTAGGCTATCTCTCCCGATAGCGCGCGGACGATTTTTTTTCCCGGCTTGATATTCACTTCGATGATGCGCACGCAGCCGCCCTTCTCGACCGCCAGATCGATGCCCAGCTCGACGAACCGCCTGCCGTACACCGCCTCCAGCGCGTCCGGCAAGCCGTCCGCGATGGTGCGGCATTCCGCGACGATCCGCTCCGCTTCGCCTTCGCCGTACATCCGGCCGATGAACTCCGCCGCGCGCCGGACCGTTCCTCCGCCGGACACGTTCGACGCGATCCGCCCCATCCCGCTCTCGCGCACCGCCATCTCCGTCAGCAGCCACTCGTCGCCTTCCGTCTTCTGGACGAGCGCTCTGATATCGTAAACTCCGCCCCTCGGGCTTCGAATATCCATCCACCGCTGAACGACGGCCGACGTCGGGCGGAAGCGCCCCCGCAGCCGTTCCGCCAGAGCGGCAGGCGCGAGCGGGCCGTCGATCGCGTTGCGCTCCTGCCACAGGAACCGATTCGGTTCGCCCGGAGCGCGGCTGATCTTAACGATTCCCTTGCCCTGCTTACCGTCTCGGGGCTTTACCATGACGGCGCCGTAGCGGGCGGCGAGCCGAACCGCGGCGTCCGGCGACCGCAGAAGCGCGGTTTCCGGCACGTACTTCGCGTATGGCGTCTGCAGCAGCTTTTCGTGTAGCGTCCATTTGTGGCCGAGCGCATACCCCGTGAACGGAATGCCGCTTCGACTCGACTTGATGCGTTTCACGCGACGAATCGCGTTCGGCTCCGTGTAGAAGCCCATATCGTGTACGATATCGGGCAGCGAGCAGCGCCGCCTCCGCCACGCGCCTCCGCGATAGCAATACGCATCTACCCGGCGGCGGTGCAAATCCACCTCGCTAGGATCGAACAGCAGCGTAGCTTCGAATCCGAGACGCTCCGCCGCTTTCGCGTAAACCGTGTATTTCTGCGGATTTCGGGAGGCATTCGTCATGATTCCTAACACACTCATGTTGTTCGTACCCCTTCCGCGGCTTTACGCATATCTTATGCGGCTTCTCCCGAAGAGGTCCTTCGGCGTCGAGTCGAAATCGATAGACGGCATAGGGTATACTGGAGTCGGAAGTTTGGTTGAAGGAGGGATGCGCGTGGAACGTGCGGAACAATACGCGGAAGCGCTGTTTGGAGGAAAAGGAGACCCCGATCTCGAACGGGCGCTCGCCTCGATCAAAGAGAAACATATGCCGGACATCTCGGTCAAGCCGGGGTACGGGCGGCTGTTAACGCTGCTCGCCGCCGCATCGGGCGCCGCCGTCGCGCTCGAGATCGGCGCGCTCGCCGGTTACAGCGGCATCTGTCTCGCTCGCGGCTTACGCCCCGGCGGCACGTTGACGTCCTTGGAGCTGAAGCCCGAGTATGCGGAGCTGGCGAAGGCGAACCTAACCGCGGCCGGTTTCGGCGACGTCGTCGAGTACCGCGTCGGCAAGGCGCTCGCGAGTCTCGAAGCGCTCGCCTCGGAGGGGAAAACCTTCGACTTCTTCTTCATCGACGCGGACAAAGGCAACTATCCCAATTACTTGGACTGGGCGTTAAAGCTCGGCCGCCCCGGCGCGATCATCGTCGGCGACAACGTGCTGCTGAAGGGAAGAATCGTGGAAGAAGAGTCGACGTCGCCTTCGGTTCGCGCGATGCGCGTCTTCAACGAGCGAGTCGCGACCGATCCTCGCCTGCAAGGCGTCATCCTGCCGGCTTACGACGGACTGTCCATCGCCCGCATCGTGTGAAGGCCGCGCGGCCGCGCTTCGGCGCGGCTTTTTCTATTTATACCCGTTGTCATTCCAGCCCTCGCCCCTCCCCCGCCGCTCCGCGACATTATCCGGGAGCGGAGGAGCCGCGCTTCTTCCGCAGCGTAACCCACGTCCACGCGGCGTTCGTCAGAAGCATGATGCAGGCGAAGAAGAAGATGCCGCGGATGCCGATCCAGCCCGCCAAGACGCCTCCGATCATCGGTCCGAGGATGTTGCCGAGGCTGAGGAAGCTGCTGTTGAAGCCGAAGGCGCGGCTTTCCATGCCGTCGGGCGTATAGACGCGCAGCAGCGCGTTCACCGACGGCAGCAGGCCGCCCATGAACAGCCCGAGCAGGAACCTGCTCGCGATCAGCTGCCAGATGTTATCGACGAACGCCTGCGGGATGAAGGAGAGCGCCGCGCCGATCAAGCAGACGGTCAGCACCTTCTCGTAGCCGACGCGATCGGCGAAGCGTCCGAGCAGCGGCGAAGCCGCCATATTGGCGAAGCCTGTGATGGAGCCGACGAGACCGGCGTAGAAAGCAAGCATCTCGGTTCCGTGCAGTTCCTGCACGAATAACGGGATCAGCAGCAGGGAGCTAAGCATCGAAACTTGGATGCCGACGGTCACCGCGAACAAGGCCGGAATTTGCGGAGCCTTGATCAACCGGCGGAAGCTGTCGCCGAGGGAGACGGCGGCGCCTCGGCGCGAGGCGCCGTCCCGCTCGAAGTTTTCCTTCACCACGGCCCAAGCGAGGATGCTCGCGAGCAGCAGCAAGCTCCCCGTAATATAGAAGATCGGCCGATACCCGACCCACTCCGCGAGCACGCCGCCGATGAACGGGCCCAGGATCGTACCGGCGACGGCGCCGGACTGCAGCGTGCCCATGGCGAAGCCCATCCGTTCCTTCGGCGCGGAGGCGGACATTAGCGCGGTGGCGGCGGGGACGTAGCCCGAGATGACGCCGTTCAACATGCGAAGGGCGAGCAGCTGCCAAGCGCTCGTCGCGAAGCCCATGAGCAGCATGACGATCGCCATGCCGAATCCGGAACGCAGCAGCATGATTTTGCGGCCGTAACGATCGGCCAATCCGCCCCATAGCGGCTGCGCGATGAACGACGTAATGAAGTTGGAGGCGAAGATGGCGTTCGCCCACCAAGCGACTTGCGCCGGGTCGGAGACGCCTAATTCTTCCTGCACGTATAAAGAGATGAACGGCATGATCATCGACATGCCGGACATGACGAGAAATTGACCGAACCAGAGTACGGCTAAATTCATTTTCCAACGTTCCATAGGGGACCTCCGTTCCGGGAATGCGGCTTTTTCATTATACACAATAATTTCGATGCATAAATTTGCCAATCAACGGGAACCGTAATGGATGCCGCGCGTTAAGCGCTATACATCGTTAAGGAGCTGACCAACCCGTGAAATTCGGTGCCCATGAAGTGATGGAAGTTTCGGAGATATTGTCCGAGAAGATGAATTTGATCAACCATATGGCGTTGTACGAGCAAGAAGCGCAAGACGAGCAGCTTCGCTCGATGATTCGCCGCCAGATGGATATGGCGATCGCCGCGTACGACAATATGTTGGCGTACACTCACGATTTCAGCGCGCGTCAAGGGATGCCGGCGCCGTTCGCGCAGCCGGACGCCAACATGGAACGGCTGAAATACGGCTTGCGCAACCCGCAGCCGGTCGCTCCGCAACGCACGGGCCGCTTCAACGACACGATGATCGCTACGGCGCTTCTCACGGCGCATAAGGCTTCCGCGACATGCCACATTCAACGCGGCCTCGAAGTGACCGACCCGACGTTGCGCCAGATGTTCATGAACGGCGCGATCACGTGCTTCAACCAAGCGTACGAGACGTTCCTCTTCATGAATCAGCAGGGGACGTATCAAGTGCCGACGATTCACGATCATACGGCGAAGACGATGCTCCACTCGTTCCTCCCGATGAACAACCAAGGGCTAATGATGGAAGAAGGGACGGCAGGCCAGATGCAGAACGGCATGCCAGCCTACGGCGGACAAAGCGCGCAAGGCGGGATGCAGGGTCAGATGCAGCAGCGCATGAACTCGAACCAAGCGATGCAAGCGGGCCAAGCCGGCCAAGCCGGCCAAGCCGGCATGTCGCCGAATGCGATGAATATGCCGCAGATGACCGGTCATTACATGAACCAATAATTGCCCAAGTAGGGAGAGCGCCCCATCCGGACGCTCTCCTTTTATGTTATAATGACAGGATGCAATGGGGGGAGAAGGAGCAGGTTGGCATGAGTCGAACAAGAACGGAAACGATGCGCCGCCGACGGGCGTCGTCCCGAAGACGCAAGCTCGCGGCGCTGAACGCGGCGTTGCTGATCGCCGTCGGCGTCGTTGTCGCTTGGAACGTGTGGGCGTCGAACTCGGGAGGGGAAACCGCGGACGAGCGTCCGATGCAGGAGAACCCTGCCGGGCCGACGCTCGGCGAGACCGAGGCGCCGGGCGACGACGCGGCCGCGCCGTCCGAGCCGGCGGGCGAGACGGGCAATGACGGCGAAGCGCCGGCTGAGGAACCGTCGGCGGACGGAGAAGCGGCGGAGCCGGAGTCCGGGACGGAGACGCCGGAGACCGAGACTCCCGGCGCGGGCGGCGACGGCGGACGCGTGAAGCTGGCCTTCGTCGGCGACGTGCTGCTCGGCGAGTACGTCGGTACGCTGCTGGAGCGGAACGGCTTCGATTATCCGTATCCGCATGTGAAGGGGCAGCTGCAGGGCGCGGATCTGGCGATCGCGAATTTGGAGACGTCGGTCACGTCGTTCGGCGGAGAGAAGCCGGGGAAGAAGCAATACGAGTTCCGCAGCGATCCGGACGCGCTGCCCGCGTTCAAGGAAGCGGGCTTCGATCTCGTCAACCTCGCGAACAATCATACGCTCGACTTCGGGCCGGACGCGCTGCGCGATACGATGAAGCATCTCGAAGAAAGCGATCTATTGCATGTCGGCGCCGGAGAGACGATCGAAGAAGCGTATGCGCCTGTATACGTCGAGAAGGACGGGCTGCGCATCGCGGTGTTCGGCTTCACGCGGGTCGTCCCGGACGTATCGTGGAAGGTCGACAAAAATAATTTCGGGCTGGCCCATACGTACGATTACACTGAGCCCGTCAAGGCAATCAAGAAGGCTGCCGGGGAAGCGGATCTCGTCGTCGTCATGGCGCATTGGGGCGAGGAGCGCGCGCAGGAGCCGCATCCGGAGAAGCAGGTCGATCTCGGCCGCCGGTTCATCGACGCCGGCGCGGATCTGGTCGTCGGCTCGCACCCGCACGTGCTGCAAGGGTTCGAGCGATACGGCGGCGGATGGATCGCGTACAGCTTGGGCAACTTCATCTTCACGAAATCCAAAGATCCGCTGACGTACGAAGCCGCGATTCTGGAGGCGGAATGCGGCGGGGGCGGCGATTGCAGCCTGAAGCTGACGCCATACTTCGCGGATACGCCGCAGCCGCAGCCGATGCCGCCGGAGCGGACGAAGGAGCTGCTGGCGCGGCTCGATAAGCTGTCCGTGGGAGCTTCGGTCGACGCCGAAGGGAATATCGAGTCGACCGACGAGTGACGAAGACGAACGAAGACGACGAACGACGTACATAGGGGAGATCGCGACGTTATGAAATACCACAACGTATATTGCATCGGGCGCAACTACGCGTTGCACGCGAAGGAGCTCGGCAACGAGGTGCCGAAATCGCCGATCGTATTTCTGAAGCCGACGCATGCGCTCGTGCCGTTCGAGGGAACCGTTCCGATGCCGGCGGGCGTCGGCGAAGTGCATCACGAAGCGGAGATCGTGCTCCGCGTCGCCAAGGCGTACGAGCCGGGGGCGAACGTCGACGATCTGATCGACCGGATGACGCTCGGGCTGGACTTCACGCTTCGGGACGTGCAATCCGAGCTGAAGAGCAAGGGGCAGCCTTGGCTCGCGGCCAAAGGCTTCCGGCATTCGGCGCCGATCTGCGAATGGATGCGATTCCCAGGCGCGGCCGCGATCCAAGACGTCGAGTTTCAGCTGATGAAGAACGGCGAGACGGCGCAGCGCGGCAATGCGCGCGACATGATCTTCTCGCTGCAGGCGTTGGTCGATCATCTGGGGACGAACTACGGACTGGGCGAAGGCGACGTCATCTTCACGGGCACGCCGGCGGGCGTCGGACCGGTCGCGGACGGCGACGCGTTGGAGCTCGCGTTGGAAGGGCAAACGGTCGGCGCTTGCGTCATCTCGATGAAGTAGCGAGACGCCCGGGCACGAAGAAGCGAGGCGCTCCGGTAAGGAGGCCTCGCTTCTTCGTTTACGCATACGCTTCGGGAATGGCGTCCTGGTAGGCGTCGCGTATTTTCAATATGGCGGGCAATTGCTCGAAGAACGCGTCGACGACCTTCGGGTCGAAGTGCTGGCCGCGCTCTTCCTTGAACAAGTTTAAGATGCGGTCAAGCTCCCAAGCCTTCTTATATACGCGCTCGCTGCCCAAGGCGTCGAACACGTCCGCGATCGCGGTGATCCGGCCGTACACGTGGATTTCTTCGCCCTTCAGCCCGTTCGGGTAGCCGCGGCCGTTCCACTTCTCGTGGTGCTGGGAAGCGACGACGGCGGCGATCTTCAGCAGCTCGCGGCGCGAATTTTTCAGAAGATTGTATCCGATCGTCGTATGCGTCTTCATGATGTCGTATTCCTCGTCCGTCAGCTTGCCAGGCTTCTTCAGGACGGCGTCGGGAATCGCGACCTTGCCGATGTCGTGCATCGGCGACGCAAGCTTCAGCTTCTCGGCGTCTTCTTGGGAGATGCCCATCCCGAGCGCCAGCACGTACGAATATTCCGCGACGCGTTTGACGTGGTTGCCCGTCTCCTTCGAACGGCTCTCGCCGATCTCGCCCATCGTGAAGATGATTTCCTTCTGCGTCTCTTCGATTTCCTGCTGCAGCATGACGGATTCGATCGACTTCCCGGAGTAGGAGGCGGCCAGCTTCAAATACTCGAGATCTTTGTTCGAAAATACTTCCGCTTCCGTCAGCTTATTAATCGCTTGATACGCTCCGATGATCCGCCCTTCGTTGTTCCGGAACGGCACGACCATGAGCGCCTTCGTATGGTAGCCGGTGCGCTTGTCGACGGCGATGGCGCCGCTCAGCAGGACGTCCCGGTACGGCACGTTGGTGTAGGCGTCGTCGATGAAGATCGCTTCGCCGGAGGAGATCGACATGCCGACGAGGCCGGAGCTCAGCGGGATCCGAATTTCCTTGACGCCGTGCGCGACCGTCGTGAACAGCTCTTCGGTCCGCTCGTCGATGAGCCAGACCGAGCATCGGTCGGCCACGACCATCTCGCGGCCCATGTTCGCCATGAGGATCAATACGTTGTCGAGAATGCGTTCGTTCG
Source organism: Paenibacillus sp. (assembly GCF_031177825.1). Classification (GTDB taxonomy): domain Bacteria; phylum Bacillota; class Bacilli; order Paenibacillales; family YIM-B00363; genus Paenibacillus_AE. The sequence goes on from NZ_JAPSKE010000007.1 coordinate 43,829, forward strand.
CGATCTTGGCCGTATATTCGAAGATGACGCTAAGCATCTGCTCGGACGACAGGTCTTGCTTCATCTTGACGACTTCTAATTCGTATTCATCATGCATGCGTCGGCACCTCTCCGGCTGGTTGCTGATCCTGTTAAATAGCAACCTTATTTTAGCAGAGAGCGCGCGGTTTATCGACGGTTTTTTCGAAACGAAAAAAATTTTTTGAATATTTAGACGTATCATTATATGATACAATTACGCATAAAGACTAACCATGGAGGTGGCGCGAATGGCGAATTCGGACGGCAAGTATATCTTCGTGTTTACGGGGCCCGACGGATCGGGACGCAAGTCCGTGGCGGACGCGGTCGGCCTCACCCTGGGCGTCAGGAAGGTCATCTCGTATACGACGCGGGGCAGGCGACCGATCGAAGAGGATGGGCAGGATTACAACTTCGTCAGCGAGGCGGAATTCCGGGAAGCGGCGGCGTCGGGTCAATTCGTGGAGCATCTTACGATCGACGGATACCGGTACGGCATTAAGGAAGCGGATATTTCTTCCGCGTTCGAGAAGGGAAGCGTTTACCTCATTCTCAACCGCCACGGCGCGGACATTTTGCGGGAGCTGTACGGAGACGTGGTCATCCGCATCTTCCTGTACGCGGACCGGAATACGATCCGGGAGCGGCAGGAGCAGGAAGGGTTATCCGAGCCGGAAATCGAGCAGCGGTTATCCCACTACGACGAGGACATGGCCTACGGGCCGCAGTGCGAGCATTCGGTGGAAAACATCAACGACCTCGGGCATACGATTTTCCATGTGACGAACGTCCTGGAGGAGTATTTGCAGCGGGATCTGGTCGACAAGGACTAATGTAAGGTTTGTTCGGAAATAGGCTTCGGGTAAGCTCGGGCGCTTCGGCGCTCGGGCTTTTTTTATGTTAAATTCATGACGAAAACGTAAATGTTTTATGTTATGTAACGTATGTGTCATATCTTTAATCAAAGATGAATTTTTGATGTAAATTATATTGACATGTTGGTTTGATCGCTTCTATAATTTGGCTAACGAACGATTCGCCACATACAGAGAAGAATCGTTCGGAAACCATCGGGGAGTGGTGTAGATATGAAGAGAAGGTTGTCTATGTTGTCGTCGACGTTCGTTGCGGCCGCTATGGTATTGACGGCTTGCGCGACGGGGGCTTCGACGACGACGGAGAGCGGCACCGGGGGTTCTGCGACATCCGGCGAGACGGGGGAGACGATTAAAGTCGGCATCTTGCACAGCCTGAGCGGGACGATGGCGATCAGCGAAGTATCGGTCCATGACTCGGAGCTGTTGGCGATCAAGGAAATTAACGAAAAGGGCGGCGTATTAGGCAAACAAATCGAACCGGTCGTCGAGGACGGCGCGTCCGACTGGCCGACGTTCGCGGAGAAGGCGAGAAAGCTCATTTCGAGCGACGGCGTGGCGACGGTGTTCGGCGGCTGGACGTCGGCGAGCCGGAAGGCGATGCTGCCGGTGTTCGAGGAACTGAACGGCTTGCTCTGGTACCCGGTGCAATACGAAGGACTGGAGCAGTCGCCGAACATTATGTACACCGGCGCGACGACGAACCAGCAGATCGTGCCGTCGGTGACGTGGCTGCTGGAGAACCGCGGGAAGTCGTTCTTCCTGCTCGGCTCGGATTACGTGTTCCCGAGAACGGCGAACAAGATCATCAAGGCGCAGCTCGAAGCGGAGGGCGGCACGCTCGTCGGCGAAGAGTATACGCCGCTCGGCCATACGGACTACTCGACGGTCATCAGCAAAATTCAAGCGGCGAAGCCGGATATCGTGTACAACACGCTCAACGGCGACAGCAACGTAGCGTTCTTCAAGCAACTGAAGGATGCGGGCATCGGCGCCGACGACATCACGACGTTGTCCGTCTCGGTCGCGGAGGAAGAGGTTCGCGGCATCGGGCCCGACGTGCTGGAAGGGCATCTGACGGCATGGAACTATTACCAGACGACGGAGACGGAGGAGAACAAGGCGTTCGTCGAGGCGTACAAGGCGGCTTACGGCGAAGACCGCGTGACGAGCGACCCGGCCGAAGCGGGCTACATCGCGGTGTACCTGTGGGCGGCGGCGGTCGAGAAGGCCGGTTCGACGGACGTCGACAAGGTGAAGGAAGCGGCGGCGGGCCTGACGTTCCAAGCGCCGGAAGGACTCGTGACGATCGACGGCGAGACGCAGCACATCTATAAGCCTGTACGAATCGGCGAAGTGCAAGCGGACGGCATGATTAAGGAAATCTACAGCACGCCGGAGCCGGTGAAGCCGGACCCGTACTTGAAGGGCTACGAGTGGGCGGCGGGTTTGAGCGAAGGCGAGTGACGAGCCGCAAGGAGATGCCGAACGTTCGGAAGCGGAAGAAAGCATAATGGCCGGGCGGCGGATCTTCGCCGCCCTTCTTGTCCAACTCGCGCAAGAAGGAGTGTGAATGATGGAAGTTTGGATCCTTCAGCTGTTTAACGGCATCAGCGTCAGCTCGATTTTGCTGCTCGTCGCGCTGGGCCTCGCCGTCACCTTCGGGCTGATGAACGTCATCAACATGGCGCACGGCGAGCTGATCATGATCGGCGCGTATACGGCGTACGTCGTGCAGCGCGCCTTCCTCGCGTACGCGCCGAAGGCGTCGTTCGACTGGTATTTCGTCTTGGCGCTGCCGCTGTCCTTCGCGGCGGCGGCGTTCATCGGCTGGCTGATGGAGGTCGGGCTGATCCGATTTCTCTATGGCAGACCGCTCGACAGCCTGCTCGCGACATGGGGCGTCGGCATGGTGCTGCAGCAAGCGGCGCGCAGCGTGTTCGGCGCGCCGAACGTCGCGGTGACGAGTCCGTCCTGGCTGAACGGCGGGCTCGACATCGGATCGGGCCTCGTCCTGACGTATAAGCGATTGTTCATCATCGCGCTCGTCCTCGCGGTGCTGATCGCAATGTATTTCTACATCTATCGCTCGCGCGCCGGCCGCAACATGCGGGCCGTCATGCAAAACCGCGACATGGCCGCCTGCCTCGGCGTCTCGACGCGGCGCGTCGACGCGGCGAGCTTCGCCATCGGGGCCGGCATCGCCGGCGTCGCGGGCTGCGCGCTGTCGCTGCTCGGACCGATCGGGCCGTCGCTCGGCACGTATTACATCGTCGACGCGTTCATGGTCGTCGTGCTCGGCGGCGTCGGCAAGCTGATCGGTACCGTCGTCGGCGCCGCCGGCATCGGCATTACGAGCACGCTGTTCGAATCGTGGACGTCGGCGTCGCTCGGCAAAGTGCTCGTATTCGCGCTCGTCGTAGCGTTCCTGCAGTGGCGCCCGCGCGGCTTCGTCGCGATGAAGACGCGGGCGCTGGACGGACAATAGAGGGGGGGAGCGGCATGCTGGGTATGGGAAGGACGGGCGGGCGCGCGATCCCGAAGCCGTGGCTGCTCGCGGCGTACGGCGTCGCCGTCGTCTTGCTCTTGATCGCCCCGATGTTTCTGTCGGATTTCCGGCTGAACCTGCTGTCCAAGTTTTTGGCGTTCGCGATATTGGCGCTCGGCTTGGACCTGCTGTGGGGGTATACGGGAATTTTGAGCTTGGGGCAAGGGGTCTTTTTCGGATTAGGGGCTTATAGCATGGCGATGTATTTGAAGTTGGAAGCGACGGGCGGGAAGCTGCCCGACTTCATGAGCTGGAGCGGGATCGACAAGCTGCCCGCGTACTGGGCGCCGTTCGGCAGCTTCGGCTTCGCGCTGGCCGCGGCGATCGCGCTGCCGGCGCTGCTCGCCTTCGCGCTCGGCTGGTTTACGTTCCGCAACCGGGTGCGCGGCGTGTACTTCACGATTCTGACGCAGGCGCTCGTCATCATCGCGGTGACGCTGTTCGTCGGGCAGCAAGGGTATACCGGCGGTACGAACGGCATTACGTCGTTCAAGACCGTGCTCGGATTTTCGTTGTCCGACCCGAACGTGAAGAAGGCGCTGTATTACATCACCGCGGCGGTGCTGATCGGCTGCTTCGTCCTGTGCCGCTGGCTCGTGTCTACGCGGCTCGCGCGCGTCCTCGAGGCGATCCGCGACGGGGAAAACCGGGTGCGCTTCTTCGGTTACGATCCTGCGGTGTTCCAGTCGTTCGCGTTCGCGCTGTCGGGCGCGTTCGCGGGACTCGCCGGCGTGCTGTTCGTGTTTCACGTCGGCATCATCTCCCCGTCGATGATGGGCATCGTGCCGTCGATCGAGATGGTGTTGTGGGTGGCGGCCGGCGGCCGAGGCACCTTGATCGGAGCGGTCGTCGGGACGCTCGCGTTGAACGGGTCCAAGAGTCTGATCAGCGAAGCGTATCCGGACGGGTGGCTCCTTTTCCTCGGGGCGTTGTTCATTATTGTCGTCGTGTTTCTGCCGCGGGGGCTCGTCGGGCTGTTCGGCACGGCGGTCGACTTCATTCGAAGAAGGGGGAAGCGTCATGATCGAATCCCGTATCGTTCTGTCGTGTCGGAAGGTGAGCGTCAGCTTTGACGGATTTCTCGCGCTGCGGGAGATGGATTTCTCGCTGGCGCACGGGGAGCTTCGGTTCCTCATCGGTCCGAATGGGGCCGGCAAGACGACGATGTTGGACGCGATCTGCGGCAAGGTGAAGCCGAAGAGCGGAAGCGTGCTGTTCCATCAAGGCGAAGCGGACATCGATCTGACCCGGCTGAAGGAGCACGGCATCGCCTCCTGCGGCATCGGGAGGAAGTTCCAGGCGCCGTCCGTCTTCGCCGCGCTTACGGTGTGGGAGAACTTGGAGATCGCGATGAAGCAGAAGCGGGACGTGTTTTCGCTCCTGTTCGCGAAGCTCGGGGAGGAGCAGCGGGAGCGGATCGACGATGCGCTGCGGATGGTCGGGCTCGCGGGCAAGACCGCCTGGAAGGCGGGGGCGCTGTCGCACGGCGAGAAGCAGTGGCTCGAAATCGGCATGATTCTCTTGGCCGATCCGCAGGTGCTGCTGTTGGATGAGCCGGTGGCGGGCATGACGGACGAGGAAACCGAGAAGACCGGAAGGCTGCTGCAGGAGATTATCAAGAACCGCAGCGTCGTCGTCGTCGAGCACGATATGGACTTCGTCCGGCAATTCTCCTCGAAGGTGACGGTGATGCACGAGGGGGCGCTGCTGACGGAAGGCACGATGGCCGAGGTACAGCGCGACGAGCGGGTGGCCGAGGTGTATTTAGGAAAGATGGCGGGGTGAACGGCGGATGTTGACGGTCAGCGGCTTGGAATCGGGATACGGAGAGAGCATGGTGGTGCGCGACGTCGGCTTCTCGCTGGAGCCCGGCCGCGTCACCTGCTTGATGGGAAGGAACGGGGTCGGCAAGACGACCCTATTGAAGACGATCATGGGCGTCATCCGGGCGAAGCGCGGCTCTGTTCGGTGGAACGGCGACGAGCTGCTCGGCGAGCCGCCGTCCCGGCGCGCCCGCAGCGGGATCGGGTACGTGCCGCAGGGACGCGAAATATTCCCGCAGCTGACCGTGGAGGAGAACGTGCTGCTCGGGCTCGAAGCGAACCCGAAACGAAGGCGCGCCGGCGTGCCGGCGGCCGTCTACGAACGGTTCCCGGTGCTGTACGAGATGCGTTCGCGCCGCGGCGGGGATCTCTCCGGCGGGCAGCAGCAGCAGCTGGCGTTCGCGCGGGCGCTCGTCTCGGAGCCTGCGATGCTGCTGCTCGACGAGCCGACGGAGGGCATCCAGCCGAACATCGTGATGGACATCGCCCGGCTCATCGGCGAGCTGCGCGCCAAAGGGCTCGCCGTGCTCCTCGTCGAGCAGAGCGTGACGTTCGCCCGCGAAGCGGCCGACGCGTTCCTCGTGCTCGATAAGGGCACGATCGTAGCGCAGGGCGCTATCGAGGAGCTGGACGAAAGCATCATTCATCGACACTTGACGGTGTAGGAGGCGAGCGACGTGCATTTGACGGAGAGGGAAAAGGAGAAGCTGCTCGTCACGATGGCCGCCGACGTCGCGAGGCGCCGGCTGGCGCGCGGCGTGAAGCTGAACGTGCCCGAGGCGACGGCGCTCATTGCGTCGGAGCTGCTAGAGGGCGCCCGGGACGGGTTGACGGTGGCGCAGCTGATGCAGTTAGGCGCGAAGGTGCTGACGCGCGAGCAAGTGATGGAGGGCGTGCCGGACATCGTGCGCGAGGTGCAGGTCGAAGCGACGTTCCCGGACGGGACGAAGCTCGTGACGGTGCACGACCCGATTCGATGAGGAGGAACGAGCCATGCTGGTCCCAGGGGAAATTCGCGCGGCGGCGGGCGACGTCGAGCTCGCCGCCGGCAGAACGCAGGCGGAAATTACGGTAGTGAATACGGGCGACCGACCGGTGCAGGTCGGCTCGCATGCGCACTTCTTCGAGGTGAACCGGGCGCTGCTGTTCGATCGGCTGAAGGCGTACGGCATGCGGCTCCATATCCCGTCCGGCACGGCCGTCCGGTTCGAGCCGGGCGAGGAGAAGCCGGTGACGCTCGTCGCGATCGGCGGGGCCCGGCTCGCTTACGGCATGAGCGGCATCGCGGCCGGCCCGGCGATCGCCGGCGAGCCGCTGCCGGACTACGTTGCGACGAGGCTTGAAGCGTGGGAGGGATCCGGGCCGTGACGAAGATGAGCCGCGCCGCCTACGCGAACATGTTCGGGCCGACGACGGGCGATGCCGTCCGTCTGGCCGACACGGACCTATGGGCGGTCATCGAGAAAGACTTCACCGTCTATGGCGACGAAATCAAATTCGGCGGCGGCAAGACGATACGCGACGGGATGGGGCAATCGTCCCGGGCGACGCGGTCGCAGGGCGGAGTGCTGGATACCGTGATTACGAATGCGACGGTCATCGATCATTGGGGCATCGTGAAAGGGGACGTCGGCATCCGCGACGGGCGCATCGTCGCCGTCGGCAAGGCCGGCAACCCCGACATGATGGACGGGGTCGACCCGCGCCTCGTCGTCGGCGCCTCGACGGAGGTTATCGCGGGCGAAGGCAAGATCGTCACCGCGGGCGGCATCGACAGCCATATCCACTTCATCTGTCCGCAGCAGATCGACGAGGCGCTTGCCTCGGGCGTGACGACGATGCTCGGCGGCGGCACGGGACCGGCGACGGGCACGAACGCGACGACGGTGACGCCGGGCGCGTGGCATCTGCATCGGATGCTGGAGGCGGCCGAAGCGTTCCCGATGAATTTAGGATTCTTAGGTAAAGGCAACGCCTCCTTCGAGGAGCCGCTGCGGGAGCAGATCGAAGCGGGCGCGATCGGGCTGAAGCTGCACGAGGATTGGGGCACGACGCCGGCGGCGATCGACGCGTGTCTGCGGGTGGCGGACGCGTACGACGTGCAGGTGGCGATCCATACGGACACGCTGAACGAATCCGGCTTCGTGGAAGACACGATCGCCGCGATTCGCGGACGCACGATTCACACGTACCATACGGAAGGTGCCGGCGGCGGGCACGCCCCGGACATTATCAAGATCGCGTCGCTGCCGAACGTGCTGCCGTCCTCGACGAATCCGACGCGCCCGTTCACGGTCAACACGATCGAGGAGCATCTCGACATGCTGATGGTATGCCATCATCTCGACGCTTCGATCCCCGAGGACGTGGCGTTCGCGGATTCGCGGATTCGGCCGGAGACGATCGCGGCGGAGGACATCCTGCACGACCGCGGCGTGTTCAGCATGATTTCATCGGACTCGCAGGCGATGGGACGCGTCGGCGAGGTGCTCATTCGGACGTGGCAGACGGCGGATAAGATGAAGAAGCAGTTCGGCCCGTTGACGGCGCTGGGGGATATCGATGGCCGCGATAACGGCCGGATCAAGCGCTACGTCGCGAAGTACACGATCAACCCGGCGATCGCGCACGGCATGTCGCACCTGGTCGGCTCGGTCGAGCCGGGGAAGTTCGCGGACCTCGTCCTGTGGAGTCCGGCGTACTTCGGCGTGAAACCGGACATGGTGCTGAAGGGCGGCGGCATCGCTTGGGCGCAGATGGGCGACCCGAACGCGTCGATCCCGACGCCGCAGCCGGTGTGGGGGCGGCCGATGTTCGGCGCCTTCGGCAAGATGCGGTACGCCACGAGCATCACGTTCGTCTCGCAAGCGGCATACGACGCGGGCGTGCATCGCGAGCTGGGGCTGCAGAAGCTGGTGGAACCGGTGCGGCGGTGCCGCGACGTGGGGAAGGCGGATATGATCCACAACGACGAGACGCCGCTCATCGAGGTGAACCCGGAGACGTACGAAGTTCGGGTGGACGGCGAGCATGTGACGTGCGAGCCCGCGGAGACGCTGCCGATGGCGCAGCGGTACTTCTTGTTTTGAGCCGCTGGGCGTACGCGCAGCTGCTCGACTCGGCGCTGCCGATCGGCGCCTTCTCCCACTCGTTCGGCCTCGAGACGGCCGTGCAGGAGGGCGTCGTCGCGACGCGCGCCGACGTCGGCGCGTATATTGCCGCCATGCTGCGGCAGTCGTGGGCGCCGATGGACCTCGCCGCCGTCAAGGCGGTGTACCGCTGGGGCGCCGCGGCCGGCGAATGGGAGCGCGTCTGGGCGCTCGACGAGCGGCTGCACGCGTCGCGCTTCGCCTTCGAGTCGCGCGACGGCGCGTTGAAGATGGGCCGCCGGCTGCTGCGTCTCGCCGCGGCCATGCATCCGGCGCTGGACTGGGCGCCGCTGGAGCGAGCCGTCCGCGAGGAGGCGTGCCCCGGGGCGCATCCGACGGTGCACGGATACGTCGCCTATCGGCTCGGCGTCTCCGAAGACGAGGCGGCGGAGGGATATTTGTACGCGTGCGCCACGCTTGCGGCGAACACGGCGCTCCGGCTCATGTCGATCGGCCAGACGGAGGCGCAGTCGCTGCTCGCGTCGCTGCTGCCGGTCGTCGGCGAAGCGTGGGCGTCGGTGCGGGACGACGATCCCGAGGCGTATTATTCGGCGATGCCGGCGATGGACGGCTATATGATGCGGCACGAAGGGTTATACAGTCGGTTATTCATGTCGTGAGTCGTACGCCCGCCGCGTCGATCATTCGGAACGTTACTGGAAGAGATCATTCGAGGAGGAATTCGCTATGTGCCAAGGACAAAACCATCACCATCACCCCGAGTGGGCGCCGACGAACGTCGCCGTCGCCCGCCCGCTGCGCATCGGCATCGGAGGGCCGGTCGGCTCGGGCAAGACGGCGCTCGTGGAGCGGCTCGCTCGGAGCTTGAACGGCAAGTACAGCATCGCGGTCATTACGAACGACATCTACACGAAGGAAGACGCGCGCATTCTGGCGAACACCGAGGTGCTGCCGGAGGAGCGCATTATCGGCGTGGAGACGGGCGGCTGTCCGCACACGGCGATCCGGGAGGATGCGTCGATGAATTTCGAAGCGATTTCCGAGCTGGAGGAGCGATTCCCGAAACTCGACATGATCTTCATCGAGAGCGGCGGGGACAATTTGGCGGCGGCCTTTTCCCCGGAATTGGTGGATCGGTTCATCTATATTATCGACGTGGCGCAGGGCGAGAAAATTCCGCGCAAAGGCGGGCCGGGCATTATTCGCTCGGACTATCTCGTCATCAACAAAATCGACCTCGCCCCGCATGTGCGCGCTTCGCTGCAGGTGATGGAGGACGACACGAAGCGGATGCGCGGCGAACGGCCATACGTGTTTACGAATTTGTTCAGCGGCGAAGGGCTCGATCGGCTCGTGCATTGGGTGGAGCATCAGTACGAGGATGCTTTACGCGCCTAAGGCCGCCGGCGTCGGCGTCGGCTTCGGCGTCGCATCCGAGCTGCGGGCGGACTTCCGCCTGCGCGGCTCGCGGACGGCGTTGACGGACGCGTATTTCACGTCGCCGCTGAAGCTGACGAAGACGTTCCCGGTCGAAGGGGCGGACGGCGGCGTCTCGGCGACCGTCATGGACGTGTCGCCGGGACTGATGGACGGGGACGACTACGCGTTGACGTGGTCGATCGGGGACGGCTGCAGCGTCGGCGTGACGACGCAGTCGTACGCGAAGGCGCACCCGTCCCCGCGGTTCGGCGCGAAGCAGACGACGACGATCGCCGTCGGTTCGGGCGCGTCGCTCGTCTACGCGCCGCAGCCGACGATGCTGTACGCGGACGCGGCGTTCGCGTCCCGGACGCGCGTCGAGCTCGCGGACAACGCGACGCTGCTCTTGTTCGACACGCTGTGCGCGGGGCGCGTCCATTACGGCGCGGACGGCGAGGCGTTCCGCTACCGCTCGTTCGAGAGCGACCTGCTCGTCACCGCGCAGGGGCGCGTCGCGGCGGCCTCGCGGGTGCGGCTCGCCCCGGCCGAGCAGTCGCTTCAAGCGATCGGCGCGTTCGAGGGCGACACGCACGTCGGCGCGCTGTACGCCTTCGGGCCGTTCGCGGGCCGCGGGGCGGCGGAGGCGATGGCAGTTCAAGCTTCGGCGCTGACGCTCGGCGGCGCCGGCCTTCGCTGCGGCGTAAGCGCGCTGGCGCGGTACGGCGTCGCGGCGGTGGCGTCGGGGCGGTCCGCGTGGGCGGTGCACGAGGCGCTGCTGCGCATTGGCCGCGCGTTCGCGGCGTACGCCGACGCGTATGCGCCTCCCGCTTGCGCGCGTCTCGCTTGGCCGTTACAATAGGGGCACTTACGTCTGCCGGTATGGGGAGAGGGCCTCGATTCTATGTTCATAGCGCATTCGCATCTATCTTTAACCGAAGATATTTATTACCCGTTCGCCTGCGAGGAGTGGCTGTGCCGCGAAGCGGGCGAAGACCGCGTGCCCGTTCCGGCCGTCCATCTGTGGCGGCATGAGCGGGCTTTCGTGTTGGGACTGCGCGACAGCCGCCTGCCGAACGCGGCCGCCGCGATGGATTGGCTGGAGCGGGAGGAAGGCTACCGCGTCATGGTGCGCAATTCCGGCGGCGCCGCGGTGCCGCTCGATCTCGGCGTCGTGAACGTGACGCTCCTTCGACGCGGGGCGCCGGGCCGGCTCGATATGAACGCCGACTTCCGGCTGATGGCGGGACTGCTCGCCGGCACGCTGGAGCCGTTCGGAATCGCGTTCGACACGGGCGAGGTCGAAGGCTCGTACTGCCCCGGCGAATACGACCTTAGCGTCGGCGGGCGCAAGTTTTGCGGGCTGGCGCAGCGGCGGCGGCAGCGCGCCTACGCGGTGCAGGCGTTCGTCAACGCCGAAGGCGACGCCGCGGCGCGCGCTAAGCTCGTGCGCGAGTTTTACCGCCGCGCGGGCGGCGCGGGGCTCGACGTGCGCGCCGGCGTCATGGGCAGCTTGACCGAGCTGCATCCGGGCTTCCCGGGCGCCGAGAGTTGGCTGCGCTCGCTCGCGGCGTCGTTCGGCGAGGCGGAGCCGATGCCGCCCGCCGGCGCGTCCGCCGCGCGCGATATCGCCGCCGGGCTGCGCGCCCGTTACGATCCGCGCGAAGCGCGAGGGCAGGACGATAGGAAAGGACGAGAGCAATGATCATCGAAGTGATCGCGATCCGCGCGGGAGACGTCGAAGCGGCATGCAAATTCGGAGCGGACCGCATCGAATTGGTGACGGGGATCGCGGAGGGCGGACTTACGCCGAGCGCCGGGCTGATCGAACGCGCGGTTCGAACGGCGAGCGTTCCCGTGAACGTCATGCTGCGGCCTCACAGTCAATCGTTCGTCTACGGCGAGGAGGATTACAAGGTGCTCCTTCGGGACCTGAACGTCATTCGCGAAGCCGGGGCGGCCGGGTTCGTCTTCGGGGCGTTGACCGAAGACGGCGAGATCGACAGAGCGGGGCTGGAACGAGTTTTGGAGGAAGCGGGCGGCCTGGACATGACGTTCCACCGGGCGTTCGACGAAATCGAAGATCAGGAGGCCGCCTTGCGGACATTGGCGTTATATCCGCAGATCAAGCGCGTGTTGACCTCGGGCGGGAAGCGGCCCGCGCCGGAGGCGATTCCGCGAATCCGCCGGCTCTCCCGCTTAGGGGACGAGGTGGGCTTGCCGATTTTGGCCGGTCACGGCTTGAAGCCGGACACCGTCGGTTCCTTCGTCGCGTCCGCCGGCGTGCGCGAGGTGCATTTCGGCTCGGGCGTCCGCGAGAACGGCAGCTTCGATCGTCCGATCGATCCGGAGCGAATGCGCGCGGCACGTCGGAATCTAGGCTCGTAGAAAATCGCGAAGTCCGCGATTTTCGTCCATTGCGTCGCGAAGGCGATTCCGATTATAAATAAGTATCGATTCAACGAATACGCCGAACGGGGAGACTCCGGACATGGAAGTACGATTAGTAGAAGAATATCGCGGCGAAACGCTGGAAAACATTCATTACGGTCACGTCTGCGTGATCGACGATACCGGGAAGGTCGTTCTGCGCGCGGGAGACCCGGACTGGGTCACTTATATGCGATCGGCGGCGAAGCCGTTCCAAGCGATTCCGGCGTTCGTGCGCGGCATCGACGAGACATTCGGATTGACGGATCGGGAGCTGACGCTGCTGACCGCCTCGCACCGCGCCGAAGCGTCCCATGTGGAAGCGCTCGAATCCATGCTCGCGAAGATCGGCGTCGCGGAGGAATGCTTGGTTTGCGCGGAGACGTACCCCTTAAGCGCGCAGGCGCGGGATGCGCTCGTGATGGCCGGGAAGTCCAAGCGGCGCTTATACCATAACTGCTCCGGCAAACATCTGGGCGTATTGGCGCTGTGCAAGGCGATGGGATACGACACGGCGGGGTACGAGGAGCCTTCGCATCCGGCGCAGCGCGAAATTTTGCAGGCTGTCTCGATGTTCTCGGGCGTCAAGGAAGCGGACATTCGGCTCGGCACGGACGGCTGCGGCTTTCCGGTGTTCGCGCTGCCGCTTCGAAGCATCGCCGCGATGTTCTTGAAGCTGGCGTGCCCGGATCTGCTTCCGGACGAAGTATCGAGGCGGGCGGCGACGGAGATCGGACGGGTCATGAACGCGCAATCCGATATGGTGTCGGCTCCGTGGTTCATCTGCTCCAATCTGTTGAAGGACCCGAACATCGTCGCGAAGGGCGGCGCCAAAGGCGTATACGGCTTCGGACTCCGGAAGGAGCGCCTCGCGGTCGCCTTGAAGGTGCTGGACGGCTCCGAGGACGAATGGCCGATCGTCATCGCTTCCGTCCTGGAGCAGATCGGGTACGGCAACCGGGAGACGATCGAACGGATGTACCGATTAACGCCGAAGGAGATTAAGAACGATGCCGGCCTCGTCGTCGGCAGCAACCGAGCGGTCTTTACCTTGCGCTGATACGAGAAAATCGCGACCCTTGCCCGACGGGCAAGGGTTTTTCGCGCTTCGCGAAAATGGGGACGTCGGCGAAAGACGTCGACGGCTTCGCCCCCTGCGGTGTGGGAAATTCGCCTCCGTGGGCGAAATGCATCGCGGCCGCGCCGTGGGACAAATGCATCGCGCGATCCATATTGACACTGGAACGCTCCGTCCGAATCGAGTATCGTTCAACTCAATCGATCGACACCAAATAAGGACTGGAGGGGCGACCGCTTGAAGGAGACGATCATCGTCCGCCGCGTTCCCGGCCGCCGGAAGCCGGCGAAGGGGATATCCTGGACGCTACTGAAGAAAAGCAAGTATTACTATTTGATGTTTGCGATTCCGCTGCTGTATTTCCTAACGTTCGATTACATTCCGATGTTCGGCATCCTGATCGCGTTCAAGGACTACAGCGTATTCGACGGCATCCTCGGCAGCGAGTGGGTCGGACTCGCGTATTTTCAAGAGTTTCTAACCGATCCGTACTTTTACAGAATCTTGCGCAATACGCTCTTGATCGGCTTGTATCAAATCGCGTTCGCGTTCCCGGCGCCGATCGTGCTGGCCTTGTTATTGAACGAGCTGCGTCACGAGAAATTCAAGCGCTTCGTCCAAACCGTGTCGTATATGCCGCACTTCTTATCGACCGTCGTCGTCTGCGGCATTCTGGTCAACTTCTTGTCGTACGACGGGCTCGTCAACCAAGCGTTAGGTTTCTTCGGCATCGAAAACATTCATTTCCTTATGATCCCGGAATGGTTCCGAACGATTTACATCGGCTCGGGGATCTGGCAAGGAATCGGCTGGGGTTCGATCATCTATCTGGCCGCGCTGACCGCCATCGATCCGCAGCTGTACGACGCGGCCAAAATCGACGGAGCGAACCGATGGAAGCAGATGCGGCACGTGACGCTGCCCGGCATCGCCCCGACGATCGTCATCATGCTGCTGTTCAGCATCGGGGCGATTATGTCGGTGTCGTTCGAGAAGGTGCTGCTGCTGCAAAACGGCGCGAACTTCGATACGTCGGACATCATCTCCACCTATGTGTATCGAAGAGGTCTGGTATCGACCGACTTCAGCTACGCGACGGCCGTCGGACTGTTTAATTCCGTCGTCGCGTTATTCTTCCTGACCCTAGGGAACTACATTAGCAAGAAAGTCAGCGAAACGAGTCTGTGGTAAGGGGGGACGATCCGTGAAGACCAACGATGCGGGAAGCAAGCTGTTCGACATGGCGAATATCGCCCTCATGCTGGGGCTCGTGTTCGTCACGTTTTATCCGATTTACTACCTCTTTATCGTGTCCGTCAGCGACGGAAACGCGGTCATGCGCGGCGAGGTCGCCTTCTGGCCGATCCAGATGAATTGGAGCACGTATAGTCTGCTATTCGAGGATCCGTCGATCCTCCGATCGTATGCGAACACGATTCTATACACGGTCGTGGGCACGACGATCAACGTCGTTTGCACGGCGATGTGCGCCTATCCGTTATCGAAGCCGCATTTCTACGGCAGAGGCTTCTTCACGCTGCTCATCGTCGTTACGATGTTTTTCAGCGGCGGACTGATTCCTTCCTATTTGCTCGTGCAGAAGCTCGGAATGCTGAACACGATGTGGGCGCTCGTGCTCCCCGGGGCGATCAGCGTGTGGAACATGATCATCATGCGCACCTTTTTTCAAGGCATTCCTAACGAGCTGTACGAATCCGCCGAAATGGACGGCGCGAACGAGCTGGTGTCACTGATCCGAATCACGCTGCCGTTGTCGAAGGCGATTATGGCGACGATGGGGTTGTTTTATGCCGTCGGCCATTGGAACAGCTTCTTCGGAGCCATGATTTACCTTGACGACAAGGATAAGTTTCCGCTGCAGATCATCCTGCGGAATATGGTCGTGCTCGGGGAGATGTCCGGGCAAACCCAAGAAATCGGCGGCATCTACAGCGCCGTCACCGCGACGAACATTAAATACGCCGTCATCATCGTCGCCGTCGTTCCGATCCTCTTGGTATATCCGTTCATCCAGAAGTATTTCGTCAAAGGCGTCATGATCGGTTCGTTGAAGGGGTAACGCAACGGGTTCGTTGTTCTCCGCCCGATTCGTCCGGCTGCGGAGGCGTCGACATAAACCAAACATTCGAAGGGAGAAGTTGAATTTGAAAAGGATACGGAACAGATCGGCAATCGCGTGGGGTCTCATTGCCTCGATGTCTTTCCTTACGATCGCCTGCTCCTCCGGCGGCGCGACGGCCCCGAAGACGGGCGAGCCGGAGAACGGCGGATCGAGCGCCGCCCCGGGAACGGCCGAAGCGGAGCCGGCTCGGGAAGAGGTGACGGTTCGTTGGATGCGGGGCGAAAACCCGGCTCAGGCGATCATGACGGATACGCCGGTGCTGCAAGAAATTCAAAAACGAACCGGCGTGGCGATCGAGTTGGAGCCGGTGCCGGGCAGCAACTATTCGGATAAAAAGAGCGCGCTCTTATCGACGAACAACATCCCGGACATTATGGGCGTGGAAGCGTCGGAGGTCGTGAGATACGCGAACACGGGCATGTTCGTCGCCGTGTCCGATTACCTCGACGCGATGCCGAACTTTGCGAAAATCATCGAGGAAAACCCGGAGATCAAAAAACTGTACGTCGACGGCAAGCTGTACTCGTTCCCGATCACGGAGAGCTACAAGATTCAAGGCGGCAAGGCGCTTCTGATCCGCACCGACGTCTTGGAAGAGCTGAACCTGAAAGCGCCGACCACGTTCGACGAATTGTATGCCGTGCTGAAAGCGATGAAGGAGGCGTATCCGCAATCGTACCCGTTCTCCGCGCGGGGCATGTCGTTCATGGACGCGTTCTCGCTCGGCATGGGCAGCGGCTACGGCATCACGTACGACGACGAAGAGAACAAGTATTTCTACGGTCAGAACAAGCCGGAATTCAAGGACGTGCTGACGTATTTGAACAAGCTGTATGCGGAAAAAATTCTCGATCCGGACTTCGCGATCAACACGAAACAAAATTGGGACGAAAAGCTGAGCACGGGAAAATCGCTCTTCTATTACGACAACAATTCGTTCGCGGTGAACTACAACAAAGCGCTGCAGGAGGTCGATCCGGACGCGAAATTCGATCTGATCCCGTACTTGAAAAACGGGAAAGGCGAAACGAAAGGGTGGCTGTACCCGAAGGGCTGGCTCGTCGACAATTACGTCGTGAGCTCGAAGACGAAAAATCCGGAAGCGTTGATGCGCATGTTCGATTGGATGTACGGACCGGAAGGCACGCTCGCGACGAACTACGGCGTCGAAGGGGAAACGTACGAAATCGCGGACGGCAAGCCCGCGATCATGCCGTCGGTCATCGACAAGTACAGCGCTTCCGGCGATCCGGTGCGCACGATGATGTCCGAGATCGGGCTTGGACTGCTGGCGCTCTCGGTGCACGTGGACGAAGGCCCGATGGTGCAAGGCTCCTCCCCCGACTTGGTTCGATGGGGCGACGAGCTCGCCGCGGACCCGGGGGCTTACTACGCGCCTAGCTTGGCGCCGGTATTCACGGAGGACGAGACGGAACGACTGAAGGACATTTCGTCCAAGCTGTCCATTTTGACGGAGGATGTAGTAAAATTCATTATCGGCACGAAGCCGTTGAGCGACTTCGACGCATGGGCGAAGCAGCTGACCGACGCGGGCGCCGACGAGATGGAAGCGATCTACAACGAAGCCTTGCGGCGGGCATCGTAGCATCCATAGACGATCGATAACGGGGAGGGGGGAGACGCGTGAAGCGTTGGGTCGACTTATTCAGGGTCAACAGGATGTTTCTGAACATCCTCCTCTCCTTCTTGTCGCTGATCATCCCCGTCGTATTGCTCGGATGGATCAGTTACGTCAACTTCGTCAACGAATTCAAGCGAGAATATACCGAAAAAATCGAACTGCATCTCTCCTCCTCCAGCCACACGGTAGAGAACTACTGGAAGACGATTTACGAAGCGGGCGTCAACTTCTACGGCGATCCCGCCGTCAGGAGGCTGTTGCGAACGTCGACCTGGGCATCGGAGGAAGCCCGGTCGGACCTCCACGAATTGTTCGAGAGCATCGATCGCACCAGGTTTCACGTAAACCAATTCACGGAGGAGCTATTCGTATACGCCGACGGAACGTATGCGATGACGAGCGGAGGCGCGAACGACTTTCGGGCGTTCTTCGAAAAATTCCGCCGGTACGAAGGCATGGATGCCGAGGATTGGCTCGCCGCGCTCGACTCCGACCGATCGCTCGAGATCGTCGGGCCGTCCCGCGTCACGACGAGTTTCCAAACGACGGAGGCGTTCTCGCTGCTCGTGCGCAATCGATCCGGCAAAAATCGCGCGGTGTTGGTCGCGGACGTTCCCGTCTCGAACGTCGTGCGCGCGCTGAAGCCCGTGCTGGATCAGGGAGCGACGGAGGTCGTCGTGACGGACGGCGCCGGAAACGTAGTGTTGACCACCGACGAGCGATTCGCGAACGCGCGCGATTGGGGCGGGGACGTCGGTTCCGCCGGCGCCGGTTCGGTCGCGAACGCCGAGGTGCGGATCGACGGCGAACGCTACATCGTGTCGGCGGTATCGACGGGCATGTTCGGCTGGACGTATCGCGCGATTACGCCGCTTCAGGCGTTCCAAAGCCAAGCGCAAGGCATTCTTCGGTTAATTACCGTCATCAGCATCGCGTTATGCGTCATCGGTACCGCGTTCGCCCTTCTCTTTTCGTTGAAAATCTATAAGCCGATCCGAAGAATCGTAGAAGTATATTTAGAGGAAGACAACCGACAGCAGCGGGACGACGCCGAACCGAAGCGCCCGAGCGATCTGTACGCGGTCGGAGACGGCATTCGGCAGTGGATGTCGTATCGCGGCCGGTATCTCGACGAATGGCAGTCGATGGCGCGCGAATACGCGGATCACGCCTTGCTGCAGATCGTTCGCGGATCGGATCGGAATCGGAAGCGGGACGAGGAGCTCGTGCGCATCTTGCAGACGCAATTGAACTTTAAGAAGGACGGGTATTTATGCTGTGCGATCACGTTCGAATTCAAGGACACGTTCTTCCGGGACGTACAGGACGTCGAGCGCATCGTGATCGAAAATAAAATGAAAAACTTGATTCAAGGGTATTTGTCGGAGTATGCCCCGCTGCACGTCTTGGAATCGAACGATCATCTGTACGTCGCGATCGCGAACGTCCGGACGGACGAAGAGACGGAGCGGTTCAAGTCGGGCGTCGCGGAGTTCATCCGAACGTTCGAATACGACCGGCAATATTATCATATCCGCATCGGGGTCGGCCAGGCGTTCGCGGGTCTCGACGGCATCGCGAAGTCGTACCGCGGGGCGATGGCCGCGCTGCGGACGCTTCCTCCCGAGGACCCGTCGCGGGTCGCCTGCGCCGCGTCCCCGATCGATGCCCAAGACGTTCCGTATTCGTACGCGGACGAGAACAAGCTCTTGAAGGCTTTGCGATTCGGGAGCAAGGAGGAAGTGGAGCATACGGTCGACGAGCTGCTGCGAAAGTCGGGCCATGCCCTGTTCGCCCGGAACGGGCTCATCGGCGAGATGTATCATACGGCGACCCGGTTCGCGATGGAGCGCGGCATCGACGCCGACCGGCTGGCGAGCGAGTCCGAACGGGCGGCGTTGACGAATTCGGGGCCGTTCGCGAACGAGCAAGAGCTGGAAGAGCGGCAGCGGCTGCTGGTTTCCTATATGCACCGCATGATCGAGACGCATCTCGGACCGAAGCAATCGCAGAAGTCGAGCCAATTGGCGCAGACGATCAAAGCGTACATCGAAGAAAACTACACCGACGATCTTCATCTCGAGCATATCGCAGACAAGATGGAGGTATCCGTCAAGTACGTCTCGAGGGTGTTTAAAGAACATTACAACATGAACTTGACCGACTACATCAGCGAGCTGCGTATCCAGCTCGCGAAGGAGCTGTTGAAGACCAGCGGCATGGCGATTCAAGACATTTCGGAGCGCGTCGGCTTCTACAATCGAACGACGTTCCTGCGGACGTTCAAGAAGCTCGAGGGGACATCCCCGAACGAATACCGGCAGCGGCTGCGAGCATAGCGGCCGAATCGCCGCACGGAGGGAAACACGTTCATGACGAACATTACGTTCGAGAAGCAATATATTTTCGAGGAAGGTCAGCCGTTCCGAAGCAGTCACGCTTCGACGGTCGCCGCGCTGCCGAACGGCGAGGCGCTGGCGGCGTGGTTCGCGGGCGCGCACGAGAAGGCGAGCGACGTCGCGATCTGGATGTCGCGGCGGAGCGCGGACGGGGTCTGGTCCGCGCCGTACAAAGCCGCGGACGAAGAAGGCATCGCGCACTGGAATCCGGTGTTGTTCGCGCAGGGCGATCGGGTGACGCTCTTCTATAAAGTCGGACATGAGATTACGGATTGGTTCACGCGCGCGATGCGGTCCGAGGACGGCGGCCGCACGTGGACGGCGCCCTCGGAGCTGGTGCCGGGCGACGTCGGGGGCCGAGGGCCCGTGCGCAACAAGCCGATCGCGCTGCCGGACGGGACGATTCTCGCGCCCGCCTCGATCGAACGCCATGACCCGGATGCGCCGGGCAAGCAAATTTGGGAGGCGTTCGTCGATCGGTCCGAGGACGGCGGGGCGACCTGGACGCGGAGCGCGCTTGTACCGATGGACTTATCTACGTATGTAGGAGCGGAGCATTGGTTCGCCCGTGGACTGATCCAGCCGACGCTGTGGCATTCCGGCGACCGGCGGGTGCATATGCTGCTCCGCAGCACCGAAGGACGCATCTTCCGAAGCGATTCGGACGACGCGGGGAGAACATGGTCCAAGGCGTACCCGACGCCGCTGCCGAACAACAACAGCGGCATCGACCTCGCCTCTACGGAACGCGGCGCGCTCGCGCTCGTGTTCAATCCGGTCGCGGGCTACGCGACGGACAGCCCGCGCACGCCGCTCGTCGTTCGATTCTCGACGGACGACGGAGAGACGTGGGGAGACGAGTTCGTCTTGGAGAACGAGCCTGGGGAGTATTCCTACCCCGCGATCGTCGCCGAGGGCGATACGCTGTACGTGACCTACACGTGGAAGCGGGATCGGATCGCCTTCTGGAAGCTGACGTTGTCGGAATGACGGGAGGGAGCGTTCGATGAAGCAGACAATCGACGGCGGCGTATGGCCGACGATGGTGACGCCGTTCGACGAGCGGAACGGAATCGATTACGAAGCGGTCGAGCGGCAGGTCGAATGGTACGCGGCGCGCGGGGTTCACGGGTTGTTCGCAGTGTGTCAATCGAGCGAGATGTTTTTCCTCAGCCTTGCCGAGCGTACGGCGCTCGCTTCCTTCGTGAAGCGCGCGGCCGCCGGCCGCTTTCCCGTCATCGCCTCCGGACACGTCTCCGACGCGCCGGAGGATCAGGTCGAGGAATTGCAGGCGATGGCCGAGACCGGCGTCGATGCGGTGGTGCTGATCACGAATCGTCTCGCGCGGCAGGACGAATCCGACGAGGCGTGGCTCGAGCGGCTGGAATGGCTGCTCGCGCGCGTTCCGGCGAACGCGACGCTCGGCCTGTACGAATGTCCCTATCCGTATAAGCGCGTGCTGTCCGCCGAGACGCTGGGCCGTTGCGCGGAATTCGGGCGCTTCCGGTTCCTTAAGGACACGAGCTGCGACGCGGAAACCATGCGGGCGAAGCTGGAAGCCGTCCGCGGAAGCGAGCTCCGGCTGTACAACGCGAATTCGGCCACGCTGCTCGAGACGCTGCGGTTGGGCGCCGTCGGCTACAGCGGCGTGATGGCGAATTTCCATCCGGAGCTGTACGTGACGCTGACGGAGCGTTGGAGGGAGCTTGGCGAGGAGGCCGAGAAGCTGTCCGATTTTCTAAGCCTCTCCGCGCTCATCGAAAGACAGTCGTATCCGATGAATGCGAAGTACTACCTAACGCTGGAGGGCGTGTTTCGGCAGGAGGGCAGCCGGGCGCAGCCGGGGCGGACGCTCACGGCGACGGAGCGTCTGGAGGTGGAGCAGCTGCGCCGCCTGACGGCGCAGTACATAGAACGGTATGGCGGATGAAGAACGCGTCGTCGCCGACCGACGCAAGAAGGGGCCGTCCCGAAAGTAGTTAAATCTACTTAAGGGAATAGCCCTTTTTTTTCGATTTCTTTGCGTTATTTCCGTTTTTTTTTGCTGTTCTAACCGGAATTCATGACGTCGGGCAGCTCGTTCGATTTACAGAAGCGCGAGGGAGTGGGTACGGGTGGAGGAGTTTACGTCCGCCTTTTGAACGTCGTGTTGTACCCTTCCAATCGAATCTAGAGAACACGACGTTCAAGAGCGGCCGGAATCCGTACCCCCTCCCGTAAAGAGCATGATTGCAAGAGAAAGAGCGCCCCTCGTCATTTAAGACTTTTAGGACAGCCCCTTCTTCACGTCATATGGCGGGGACGAAACTGGTTCGGGGACATGCCCGTGCCGCGGCGGAACTGCCTCGAGAAGTGGCTGGCCGAGTGGAAGCCCAATTCGTTCGCGATGTCCTCCACGGTTCGGTTCGTGCCGACGAGCAGCTCCTTCGCCTTGGACAGCTTCAGCTGCGTCACGTATTGACGGGGCGAGATCCCGTAAATTTTCGTGAAAATCTTCGTGCACTGGCTGCGGCTTACATTCAACGCTTCGGCGATTTGCGAGATGGAGCCGTCCGAGGACGCTAGGCGCTCCAGCCGTTCCTCGATCCGATGGGCCATGTCCGCCTCATAGAACGTCGGGTCCCTGGCGCCTTCCGAGCGGGCGCCGCGGTCGGCTTCGCCTCGCCGGCGGATCATCTCGTGCACGATCAACAGAATGTAAGCTTGCAGGAGGATGCGTTGATCCGAGGCGAGCGGCAGCCGCCGCTCCGTCTCCGTCGGATCGGCGGGAGAGCGCCGCAGTCGATCCGACATGAACGCTTCGATCTCCGTCAGGTAAGCGGGAAGATCGGCCGCTGCGGCGTCCGGGGACGGGATCAACGTATAATCGGCGCCGCCGAGCCGTCTCCGCAGGTCGTGATCGTCCAGGTCGAAGTGAATGTTAAAGAAGGCGACTTCGCCGTTCGTGCGATTGTCGACCGCGTGACGGACGCCGGCCCGAAGGAGCAGCCAGTCGCCCGGACGGAGGACGAGCGCGTCGCGGCCGAGCGACACGCAAACTTCGCCTTCGCGGCAATGGAGCACTTCGTATAAGTGATGATGGTGCTTCGGATAGCTCCAGCCGGGCGGCTTGAAGCCGAAGTGGCAGCCGGTAATTTGCAGCGTGCTTGTCATATTCGGGAAGACGACGTCCAAGTTCATAGGATTCCAGCCTTATGCGATGATTCTTCCATCTTATCATACCGCTTCGGCACAAAAGGTCAAAAACTCGGACGTTTCGTCGATGGCGGGCGCGATCGAGCGCTTTTATGATGGAAGGGAAAGGAAGGGATCGACGCATGCGACGATACGATACAATCGAAGCGGCGGCGCGGGTGGCGCCGTCGGAGAGGCAGCTCGCTTGGCAGGAACTGGAGTTTTACGCCTTCATTCATTTCACGGTCAATACGTTCACGGATCGGGAGTGGGGGACGGGCGGCGAGGATCCGGCGATCTTCGATCCGACGGAGCTGAACGCCGACCAATGGGTCGAAGCGGTCAAGTCCGCGGGCATGAAGGGACTCATCTTGACGTGCAAGCATCACGACGGCTTCTGCCTCTGGCCGAGCCGGTACACGAAGCATACGGTCGCGAGCAGCCCGTGGCGGAACGGGACCGGCGACGTCGTGAAGGAGGTCGCCGACGCGTGCCGCAGAGGCGGGATTCGCTTCGGCATCTACGTATCGCCGTGGGATCGGCATGAACCGAGCTATGGGGATTCTCCGGCGTATAACGACTTTTTCAAACATCAGCTGAGAGAGCTGCTTACGAATTACGGAGACTTGTTCTGCGTCTGGTTCGACGGCGCATGCGGGGAAGGGCCGAACGGGAAACGGCAGGTGTACGACTGGGACGGCTACTACGCGCTCATTCGCGAGCTGCAGCCGGGGGCCGTCATCTCGGTGTGCGGGCCGGACGTGCGGTGGTGCGGCAACGAGGCGGGGCATACGCGGGCTTCGGAATGGAGCGTCGTTCCCGCTCATCTGCAGGACAACGAGAAAATTCAAGATCGGTCCCAGCAGGCGGACGACCGCGAATTCGCGAAGCGGGTCGACACGATGGACGAGGACCTCGGGAGCCGCGACGTGATCGACGGGCATGACCGGCTGATCTGGTATCCCGCCGAGGTCAACACGTCGATCCGGCCGGGCTGGTTTTATCACGCGGCCGAGGACGATCAAGTGAAGTCGCTGGAGGAGTTGCTTCGAGTATATTACGGCTCCGTCGGGGGCAACGGCAGCTTCCTGCTGAACGTGCCGCCGGATCCGCGCGGTCTCGTGCACGAGCGGGACGCGGCGCGGCTGAAGGAGCTGGGCGACGCGCTGCGGGCGACGTTCCGCGACAACTTGGCGGCGGGCGCGAAAGCGCGCGCGACGGAGGAAGCGGACGAGGCGCACGCGGCGAGCCGCGCGACGGAGACGAACCGCGAGACGTTCTGGCGGCCGCGCGAAGGGACGGAACGGGCGGGGCTCGAGGTCGAGCTGCCGGAAGCACGGACGTTCGACCATATCGTGCTCATGGAGCATATTCGGTCGGGGCAGCGCATCGAGCGCTTCTCGCTCGATTACGCCGACGGCGAGGGATGGAAGGAATTGACGCGCGGCACGATCGTCGGGTATAAGCGGATTTGCCGCTTCCCGCCCGTAACCGCCAGGAAGATCCGTCTGACGATCGAGGAGTCGAGATGGTGTCCTACGATTTCGGCGATCGAAGTATACTGCAGTCCGAAAACAGAAGGAGGTACGCGTCATGGCGACGTTCGAAGTTAGGGGCAAGCAGTTCGTGTACGACGGGAGGCCGGTGAGGTTGCTGTCCGGGGCGATCCATTATTTCCGCATCGTGCCCGAGTATTGGGAGGATCGGCTCCGGAAGCTGAAGGCTTGCGGCCTCAATACGGTAGAGACTTACGTGCCGTGGAATGTGCACGAGCCGAAGCCCGGCGTATTCCGGTTCGACGGGATGGCCGATCTGGAGCGATTCATCCGGATCGCCGGCGAGCTCGGCCTGTTCGTCATCGTCCGCCCGAGCCCGTACATTTGCGCCGAGTGGGAATTCGGCGGACTGCCGTCGTGGCTGCTCGCGGATGCGAACCTGAGGCTGCGCTGCGCCGATCCGAAGTTTCTGGAACGGGTAGACGCATACTACGACGCGCTTCTCCCGAGGCTGACGCCGCTCCTCTGCACGAACGGCGGTCCGATCGTGATGGTGCAGATCGAAAACGAGTACGGCAGCTACGGCAACGACGCCGCTTACTTGGAGCACTTGCGCCAAGGTCTCGTCCGCCGCGGCGTCGACGTGCCGCTGTTCACGTCGGACGGGCCGACGGACGCGATGCTGCAGGGCGGCTCGGTGCCGGGGGCGCTCGCGACCGTGAACTTCGGCTCCGGGGCGAAGGACGCCTTCGCGAAGCTGCGCGAATACCAAGGCGACGCGCCGCTCATGTGCATGGAGTTCTGGAACGGCTGGTTCGACCATTGGGGCGAGCGGCATCATACGCGCGACGCGGCGGACGCCGCCCGCGTGCTCGAGGACATGCTGGAGGAAGGCGCGTCCGTGAACTTCTACATGTTTCATGGCGGGACGAATTTCGGGTTCTACAACGGGGCGAATTGCCAGGAGAAGGACCGGTACGAGCCGACGATCACGAGCTACGATTACGACTCGCCGCTGAGCGAATCCGGCGAGCCGACGGCGAAGTTTCATGCGGTGCGCGAAGCGATCGCGCGGCACGTCCCGGACGCGAGCTTCCCGCCGCTGCCGGCGCCGATCGAACGGAAGGCGTACGGCCGCGTGCCGTTAACGGAGCGCGCGGAGCTGCTCGCGCAGGCGGACCGGCTGGCGGCGCCGATAAGAACGGCGTGCCCCGAGCCGATGGAGAAGCTGGGACAAGATTACGGGTTCATCTTATACAGCACGACGATGTCGGGCCCGCGGGAGCGGCAGGAGCTGGTCGTGCAGGAGGTGCGCGACCGGGCGCTCGTATTTTTGGACGGCGAGCTGCAGGGCGTCCTCGAGCGGGGCGACGCCGGGAAGACGGTGTCGTTCGCGGTGCCGGCGGGAGGCGCGAAGCTCTCGATCCTCGTCGAGAATATGGGGCGGATCAATTACGGACCGTATTTGAAGGACCCGAAGGGCATTACGGAGGGCGTTCGCCACGGCTTCCAGTTTTTATTCGACTGGACGATTCATTGCCTGCCGCTCGAGGATTTGTCCGGTCTTCGATTCGAGCCGCTCGAAGCCGGGGAAGGAAGGACGGGCGAGGCGCCTGCCTTCTACCGAGGCACCCTGCACGCGGATGAAGCGAAGGACACGTTCCTCCGTCTGGACGGCTGGACGAAGGGCGTCGCCTTCGTCAACGGCTTCAACCTAGGGCGCTATTGGAATCGGGGACCTCAGCTCACGTTATACGTGCCCGGCCCGCTGCTTCGAACGGGCGCGAACGAGATCGCGATCTTCGAGCTGCACGGAGCTGCCGGCGATCGTCCGGCGGTAACGTTCGTCGACGAGCCGGCGCTGGACAAGCCGGAAGGAAATTAGGGAAGCTCGCGAATTTCGGCATACGGAAAATAGACAAGCGCGCGATTATTGTCAATTGCGCGATTCGCGGGGAAGCGATATACGTGAGGATGTACATCTCTATCGATGTTCCGGACGCGTAACTATTTTCTAAGGAGGACGAACGACGATGAGCGAAACGACGGAGCAAGGACAACCGCAAGAGGAACAAGTCGTCCAAACCGGCGTTCATAATTTCAGCAAAGAAGACGAGTGGGTGAAGCCGGAGGATCCGCTCCTGCTCGAACGGCTCGAGTGGTTCAAGGATCAGAAGCTGGGCCTGATGATGCATTGGGGTCCGTATTCGCAGCTCGGCCTCGTCGAATCGTGGGCGCTCAGCGACCAGGACGGAGACGAGTGGTCCCGGAACGATATCGATTGGATCGACGACATGGAGGAGTTCAAGCGCCAGTATTTCGACCTGAACAAGACGTTCAACCCGATTCGCTTCCAGCCGGAGGAGTGGGCGTCGCTCGCGGCCGACAACGGCTTCAAGTATTTCTTGTTCACGACGAAGCACCACGACGGCTTCTGCATGTGGGACACGCATACGACCGATTATCGCATTACGGGACCGGAGACGCCGTTCCATACGCATAAATACGCCGACATCTGCAAGCAGCTGTTCGACGCGTTCCGGGACAAGGGGCTCGCCATCTCCGCGTATTTCTCCAAGGCCGACTGGCATACGCCGTACTATTGGGCGCCGGGGATGGAGCGAGGCCGACATATGTGGCGGGGGCCGTCGTACAATCCTGAAGAATACCCGTGGCTGTGGGAGAAGTTCGTCGAGTTTACCCATGAGCAAATTACGGAGCTGCTGACGAAATACGGCCGCATCGACTGTCTGTGGCTGGACGCGGGCTGGGTGCGCGCAGGCCGCTACGGCCAGGACATCCGCCTCGGCGAGGTCGTGGAGAAAAATCGCAAGCACCAGCCTTGGCTGCTCGTCGCGGACCGGACGGTCGGCGGTCCTTACGAGAACATCGTGACGCCGGAGCAGACGATCCCCGAGCGCGCGATGAACATTCCGTGGGAAAGCTGCATTACGCTCGGCACGTCGTTCTCCTTCGGGTTCGAAGACAAGTACAAGACGGGACGACAGCTCGCGCACATCCTGCTCGAGGTCGTCGCCAAAGGCGGCAATCTCGCCCTCAACGTCGGCCCGCAGCCGGACGGTCGTCTCCCGAAGGGCGCCATCCGCGGCATGAAGGAGCTGGGCGCATGGCTTGCGACGTACGGCGAAGGCATCTACGGCACTCGCATCTGCGAGCCGCACTTCACCGGGGAGTGGGCGTTCACGTCCAAGGGCGACGTGAAGTACGCCTTCCGATTGTATAAGAACGAACGAGCGAAGGCGGAAGGGCAGCAGGTCATTCCGTATCCGGGACCGGTGGAGCGGATCGAGCTCGTCGGAACGAACGAGACGATTCCCTTCGAAGCCGTGCAAGGCGGCCTCAAGGTGACCCTGCCGGAATCCGGCATCGCGGACGAGGCGCCGATCGCGCACGCGTTCCGACTGTTTTCCAAATAGTACGCGAAACACCGAATCCTCGAGGGGCGAATGAGCCCTTCGAGGATTTTTTGCAACCGGGAGAAAATTGCGAAGCGACCGGAATAACGCCTTTATCCCCTAGTGAATCAGGGTTTTCGGAATAACGAGAGGTGCGGGAAAATTACAAATTGAACGCCGCGGCCGACCCGCGTTACGATACGTTGCAAGCCGGTCCGCCGACAGGACAACCGGGCAACCGGACAACCGGACAACCGGCTCAGACAATCGCAAGAGAACACCGCGGATAGGGAAAGGGAGTGACGGGGATGAGTCAAACATCGGAACCCATACAAGCGCAAGCGAACTTCCGGAACGAAAGGAACCGGGTCGCGAGGAAGAAGGAGAGCCCCCTCGTCAAGAGCTTCAAACGGCATTGGGAGCTATACTTGCTGGTGGTGCCGCCGGTTTTGTACCTCCTCATCTTCAAATATATACCGATGGCGGGCGTGCAGATCGCGTTCAAAAATTACAGCGTCATTCAAGGCATCTGGGGCAGCGAATGGGTCGGGCTGAAGCATTTCGTCACCTTCTTCCAATCGCCGAACTTCTGGCTGCTAATTAAAAACACGATCGGCATCAGCCTCTACTCGCTGTTGGCGGGTTTCCCCGTACCGATTCTGTTGGCGCTCGCATTGAACGAATTGCGCAACGGGTATTTTAAGAAGACGGTGCAGATGGTCACGTACGCCCCGCACTTCATCTCGACGGTCGTCATGGTGTCCATCATCATCTTGATGCTGTCGCCGCACGTCGGCGTCGTCGATCGGCTCTTCGCGTTGTTCGGGCTGCCGATGACGAACTTCATGGGCATCCCGGAATATTTCAAATCCATCTATGTGTGGTCGGGCGTCTGGCAAGGCATGGGGTACTCCTCGATCATCTATATCGCGGCGCTCGCCAGCGTCGATCCGTCGCTATACGAAGCCGCCCGCATGGACGGGGCGTCGAGGCTTCGGAAGATCTGGCATATCGACATCCCGGCGCTCGTCCCGATTACGATTATTATGTTGATCCTTAGTCTAGGGAGCATTATGGGCGTCGGCTTCGAGAAAATTTATTTGATGCAGAACCCGCTGAACACGAGCGCCTCCGAAGTCATCTCGACATATGTGTACAAAGTCGGCTTGATCGGAGCGAATTTCAGCTTCTCGTCCGCCGTCGGCTTGTTCAATTCGATCATCAACTTGATCCTGCTCGTGATCGTCAATTCGATCTCTCGCAGAGTTTCCGAAAACAGCTTGTGGTAAGGGGGGAGCAGCTATGCTATTACGTCAAAACCGGATCAAAGACCCGCTCGGCGACCGCGTCTTCATGGCTTTCAACTACTTGTTTCTGACGCTGATTCTCTTGGTCGTGCTCTACCCGCTGCTCTATATCGTCAGTTCGTCCTTCAGCTCGTCGCGAGCGGTCATCGCCGGACAGGTATGGCTGCTGCCGGTAGAGTTCAATCTCAAAGCGTACGCTTCGATCTTCCGAAGCACGCAGCTGATGTTGGGATACTACAACACGATCATCTATACCGTGTTCGGCACGATCATCAACGTCGCGCTGACGATCATGATCGCGTATCCGATCTCCAAGAAGACGTTCTACGGCCGAGGCTTCCTCATCATCCTTCTCATGATCACCATGTTCTTCGACGGCGGTCTCATCCCGACGTACTTGCTGGTGAAGGACCTCGAGCTGCTCGATACCCGCTGGGCGATGTGGCTTCCGGGAGCGATGGCGGTATTCCAGGTCATCGTCGCCAGAACGTTCTTCCAGACCTCGATCCCGGAAGAATTGGGCGAAGCCGCGCAGATGGACGGCTGCCGCGACCTTCGCTACCTGGTCAGCGTCGTGCTCCCGTTGTCCGCGCCGATCATCGCCGTCATGACGCTCATGTACGCGGTCGGACATTGGAACGCCTACTTCGACGCACTCATCTACTTGCGGTCCGAAAGCTTGTTCCCGCTGCAGTACGTGCTTCGCAACTTGCTCATCTTGAACGCGGCCGATCCGCAGATGCTCGCCAATACGAGCCAACAGCTGCGAGACCAGGGCTTCGAGCAGGTGCTGAAATACGCGCTTATCGTCGTCGCGAGCATTCCGGTGCTGATCATGTACCCGTTCGTGCAGAAGCACTTCGTCAAAGGCGTCATGATCGGTTCTTTGAAAGGATAAATCGGGTTGTCATTCCCGCCGGGAAGCATGGGAAGGAGGTGACGGACGTTCATTGCTTTCGATAGGCGGGCTCTATATAGTAAGGTGACACGGCAGGATGCTTCGTTTAAGAAAAAGGAGGAGTCAACGTTGAAAAAGTGGGTTTCGATGCTAGCGACGGTGATTGCGGCGACCGCGGTTCTCTCGGCTTGCGGCGGCAATGCCGGTACGGAAGGATCTGCGCAAGGAAACGGTACGGGAAGCGGGGAGACAAGCGAAAACGCGGGTCCCGTAGAGATGACGTTCTTCGCGCCGCAGGGCAAAGCGCCGATGGAAGAAAACGAGTTCACGCGATTTATCGAAAATAAATTCAATGTCAAGCTGAAGTGGGATTTGGCGCCGACGGACGCGCTGCAAGACCGGAGACAGCTGCTTCTCGCGAGCGGCGACTACCCGGAGGTGTTCCTCCACGGCAAATTCACGACGTCCGACCTTCAAAATTACGGTAAGCAAGGCGTCTTCCTTCCGCTGAACGACTTGATCGCGGAACACGGTCCGAACCTCACGAAGATCATGGAGGAGAAGCCGTATTTCAAAGACGCGATCACGGCGCCGGACGGCAACATCTACGCGCTCCCGATCTTCAACGAGTGCTACCATTGCACGTACGCGCAGAAGTACTGGATCAACACGGAATGGCTCGAGAAGCTCGGCTTGGAGAAGCCGACGACGACCGACGAGCTGTATACGGTCCTGAAAGCGTTTAAGGAACAAGACCCGAACGGCAACGGCAAGGCGGACGAAATTCCGCTCACGGGCGCGCCGAACAAATACGTATGGAACGGCAACATCGACGCCTACTTGATGAATGCATTCATCTATAACGACAACGACAAATACCTTATCGTGAGCGACGGCAAGGTCGACTTCGCCGCGAACAAGGACGAGTGGAAGCAAGGCCTCGAGTACATGCACAAGCTGTACGCGGAAGGACTCGTCGATCCGGCTTCGTTCACGCAGAACGATCAAGCGGTCGGCCAGCTCGGCAACAAGGAAGGCGACGAAGTCGTCGGTTCGATCACGACGGCGTTGGTCAGCTACTTGGTGAACACGTACGACAAGACGATCACGCGTCACCAGCACTGGGATATCGTCGCTCCGCTCAAAGGTCCGAACGGCGTGCAGCTTGCAGGGGTAACGCAAAGCGTCGGCGAATTCGAATTCGCCATCACGAACAAAGCGACGGAAGCGCAGCAGATCGCGGCGATTCAAATCGTGGATTACATGTTTAGCGAGGAAGGCGCGTTGTACGCGGAATATGGACCGACGGAAGGCAAAGGCTGGAAGAAGGCCGAGCCGGACGAGAAGAACATCGACGGCCAGCCGGCGAAGTACAGCTATTACAACTTGCCGGAACGCGATCCGAACGTCGTCGTCAACGAGAGCTGGTCCCAGATCGGCGCGCACGACTTGTCCAAGACGTTCCGGGATTTGTTCGCGGAAGGTCAGGATCCGTTGGCGGCGGAAGGCTACGGCACGCGTCTCGCGCAGGCGACGAACCTGTACGCGCCTTACGCTCCGAAGGAAGTGTATCCGACGAACGTCTTTATCCTGCCGGAGGACACCGAGACGGCGGCGCAGCTGACGACGGCGATTAAGGACTACGTTCAATCCAATATGGCGCAATTCATCATCGGCAGCAAGAGCATCGAGAAGGATTGGGACGCCTACGTGAAGGGCTTCGACGGCTTGAACCTCAAGACATACCTCGAGATTTACCAGCGCGCGATCGAAAAAGAGTCGAAGTAAGCGCGCAGGCGAAATTTCCGGCAAGCCGAAACGGATTCGACGGGACTGCTCCTCGGTCAGACATGACCGGGGGCGGTTTCGTTTTTTCGTTATTCCCCGATCCATGTTATCCTTGGTTCATAGCATGAAAGAAGCGAGATAAGGTGGTCGCCTTCATATAAACATTCGCGGGGGATATTCGATGATGAATGCAAGTTGGTTTCGGCGGTTGCTCTTGTCCTACCTGCCCGTCTTTTTTATCGTGACTTCGATTCTCTTCTTCTTGTTCATTCAAGCGTTCAACGAACAAAATCGCAGGGAAGCGCTCAAGGCGAATGAATTTCTGGCGTCCCAAGTCGTGCAGTACTTGGACAACTCGCTGCGCTCGATCGATTATAAAGTGCTGCGCGAGATGTTGACGAACCAACATTTGAAAAATTACTACACGCCGGGCGTCGGCAATCCCGTCTTCAGCGCGATTCAAGCGGTCGACGTCATCGACGAGCTGAAGATCGACTTCCCGTTGATTCATTCGATTTATTTGGTTCGCTACTATGACGGGACCGTGCTGAGCAACGGGAAGACGGTGCCGATCGACGCGTTCCCGGACGCGGCGTTCATCGAGGAGAGCCGGAAGCAAAACGCGCGGAAATGGACCGGGTCGCGGAATTTCCAAGCGTTCAGCTCGGAGGCGGGAGTCCCCGTCGTCACCCTGGTCCGCCCCATGGGCAGCGAAGCGGACGGGCTCGTGGTCGTCAACGTCGGGCTTGCTTCGCTCAAGAGCTCGATTACGCGGATGTACGATCCGGGATATACGTTCGTGGATGTGCTGGGTCCTTCAGGGGAACGGCTGTGGAGCGAGGCGGCGACCGACGAAGGGACCCGGGGCTCCGGGGCCGGGGAGATCTTCTCGGAGTTCACGTCGAGCTACACCGGCTGGAAAGTCCAGACGGGCCTCAACAACGGCAAAGTGGTGAAGTTCGCGCTTCAGTTCTACAGCGTATGGTTCGCCGTCGCGATCGCGGTCGTCTTTATCGGCGTGGCGTGGGTCGTATACGTCACCCGCCGGAATTACAAGCCGATCGAGCAAATCGTCACGCTGATCGAGACGTTCGCGACGCAGAAGAAATCGAACGGGGGACAAGCGCAGGGGAACGAGCTGCGCTTCATCCATACGACGCTCGAGGGCATGATGCAGCAGACGAAGCAGTTCCAGCAGCAATACGCGGATAATTTGATTTTGCAGAAGAAGTACTTTTTCCAAGAATTGCTGGAGGGGACGAAGCGGTACGACGAGGCCGAATGGAAGGCGGAGATGAAGAAGCTCAATCTCCCGGTTCTCGGCGACCGTTGGACGGTGGCCGTCGTGGAGATCGACCGGTACCGCAAATTTACGGAAGAGTACCACCGGCAGGACCAGTCCTTGCTGAAGTTTATTTTGTCCAGCGTTCTCCAAGAGGTGGCCCAGCAAGAAGGGACGGACGCATGGGCGGAGTGGATTTCGGACCGGCGGCTCTACGCGATCGTGTGGCTTCCCGACGACCGGGAGGCCGAGGAGCTGGAGGAGAAGCTGTTCTCGAGTTATAAGGATTGGGTGGAACAAAATCTGAATCTTACGGTGACGATCGGCGTCGGGCTGGCGGCCTCGGACCTCGAGGGACTTCGATTCTCCTTCAAGGAAGCCGCATACGCCATGGAATTCAAAGCGGCGCTCGGCATGAACCGCGTCATCCTGCGCGACGACGCGCCGGAGGCGAATAACGATCTATTCGAACTGCTCAAGACGATCTCTCAGTTCGTTCAGGCGATGCGCCTCTCCGACGAAGAGTGGGAAGCGCACTTCGACCGGCTGTTCCGGCAGATCGCCGATTCCGTGTTGTCCCGACAGGAAATCGTGAACACGATGCAGCTTCTGGTACAGCACTACGAGCGCGAATTCGCGGACCTGTCTCGCGAATATCAAGAGCTGTGGGCGGAATCGTTGGATCGTCTTCTGCGCCGGCTCGAGGATTGGGAGACCGTGGACGATCTTCGGGAACGCTGCCTGGACGTGTTCCGCGACCTTGCGGAGCAGATGCAGACGATCCGCCAGTCGAAAGGGCATCGGAGCTTGATTTTGCAAATTCGGAAGTACATCGAGGAAAACTACGGCAATCCGGACTTGTCGCTGAACTATCTGAGCGATAAATTCGACATCAATCCGAAATATTTGAGCAAGCTCTTCAAGGACGAGATCGGCGAGAAATTTCTGGACGTTCTCATCAGCTACCGAATCGAGAAGGCGAAGCAGCTCATGCAGGAGACGGATCAGCCGATTCAGGACATCAGCGAGAAGGTCGGATATACGAACTACAATTCGTTCAACCGAGCGTTCAAGAACGTCGTCGGCGTGTCGCCGAGCGACTTCCGGAAGCAGCTGTGAGAGTAACTTCCTAGGCTCGGCAGCTGTTAGGGAACATGGAAGTTCCTTATTTTCGGCGAACATGGCAAGAAGAGACGAATAGGGAACACCAAAGTTCCTTATTCGCGGTTGAGGCGTTTCGAAACGGGGATTTCGAGCGAAATAGAGAAATTTTATGTTCTCTATTCGTGCAAATTCGGGGGAGGGAGCGCAAATAGGGAACATTGGTTTTCTCTATTTCACGCACGCTTGGTGCATACGCTCGAACGCAATGTAACCGTCAGGCTTGGCCTGACGGTTTTTCATATGCGGGGCCGGCGTTACGCGGAATCCCGCGGAATGAACGTGGAGCGCAGCTGGATGCGTTCCGCCGGGGAGCCCGGTCGTTGGATCCGGCGATCCAACGCTTCGACGGCTCGAGCGCCTAATTCTTCCTTGCATAGGTTGACCGTCGTCAACCGCGGCGACGCGAGGGCGGCGCCTTCGACGTTGTCGATGCCGATGACGAGCGCCCGCTCCGGAACCGAGACGCCGAGCTCTTGCAGCTTCCGCATCCACCGAATGGCGATGTCGTCGTTGGCGCAGATGAAGCCGTCCGGCCGATCGTCCGGCGCCAATCGTTCGAAGCGCGCTTGGGCTTCCTCCAACCATTCCCCTTCCTCGTAAGGGAGCTCCCATTCCCGGAGCTTCGTATGTTCGTCGCCGTACCGCTCCGCCGCGATGCGGACGCCGATGCGCCGTTCGGAGAAGCTCGTCGACCGGCCGTCGTCGCCCAGGTAGACGACGCTTCGGCAGCGCCGCGCCGCGATCAGGTGGTGCGCAACGGTGATGCCCGCGTCGATGTTGGCGTGGTTGACCGCATCGCAGTCCAGCATCGGTTCGTTATGATCGAGAAGCACGAGGGGCTTGCCGGTGCGAGCCATGAGCTGGAGCGCGGAGTACGGGTAAGCGCCCAACACGACGAGTCCGAGGCATCCGTTCCAATCCAGATGCGGCGCGATCGTCTCCTGCGGGCTGAGCGCCGAACCCTTCGGAAACGATAGCGGTTGGGAAACGATGGCATGCTGCCATCCCTTCTCCCGGCAGCCGGCGATAATGCCCTCCAGCACGCGCTGCCAATAGGAAGGGTCGCCCCGGTTCGATTGGTTGATGCAGATCAGCACGAAGGAGGCCGTTCCGGAAGCGGGCGGCGTCGCCTTCTGCGTAGGCAACCCGTACCCTAGCGTCTCGGCGAGCTTCAGCACCCGTTCTCGCGTCGCTTGGCTGACGCCGGACTTCCCGCTGAGCGCCCGGGAGACGGCGTATTTGGATAAACCGAGCTGGTCGGCGATCGTCTGGATCGATACTTTCTTAGGCATTAGAATTCTCCTGATTCGAATAGGATGATAACGAACCTAACAATTGAAATGACTATAATAACAAAGCGGTTGACGTGTCGAGAGGCGAAGGTATAGACTGGGATTATGATAACGTTATTGTATAATAACATAACAAAAATAACAACGCCTATTGTAGGAGGTTCTGTATGCACGCGATGAAATATAAGGACGCCTCGCTGCCGATCCAGGATCGCGTCGACGACTTGCTCGGCCGGATGACGCGGGAAGAGAAGATCGGCCAGCTCGTGCAGCCGATGGGCTGGAAGACATATAAGAAGGAAGCGGACGGCACCGTGTCGGTGACGGATTCGTTCAAGGAAGACATCGCCGCGGGCGGCGTCGGCTCGCTCTACGGGGCGCTTCGCGCCGACCCGTGGACGGAGGTGACGCTCGAAACCGGGTTGTCGCCGAAGCAGGGCGCGATCGCCACGAACGAAATCCAACGGTATGCGATCGAAAACTCGCGCCTCGGCATCCCGATCCTATTCGGCGAGGAGTGCTCGCACGGCCATATGGCGATCGGCGCGACGGTGTTCCCGGTGCCGCTGTCGGTCGGCAGCGCGTGGAATCCCGAGCTGTACCGCGAGATGTGCGAAGCGACCGCGCTCGAGACGCGCAGTCAAGGCGGCGCGGCGACGTATTCCCCGGTGCTCGACGTCGTGCGCGACCCGCGCTGGGGCCGGACCGAGGAATGCTTCGCGGAGGATCCGTACTTGATCGGCGAGTACGCGGTTCAAGCGATGAAAGGGCTGCAGGGCGATACGCTCGACAGCGACCGGACGATCGTCGCGACGCTGAAGCACTTCGCGGCGTACGGCAGCTCGGAAGGCGGCCGCAACGCGGCGCCCGTCCATATGGGCGCACGCGAGCTGCACGAAATCGATCTGTACCCGTTCAAGAAGGCGGTCGAGGCGGGCGCCGCCTCCGTCATGACGGCGTATAACGAAATCGACGGCGTGCCCTGCACCTCCGACGCGTACTTGCTGAACGACCTGCTTCGGAAGGAATGGGGCTTCGACGGCTTCGTCATCACCGACTTCGGCGCGATCCAGATGCTCGTCCACGGCCATAATACGGCGGCGAACGGCGAAGAGGCGGTGGCGCAATCGCTGAAGGCGGGCGTCGATATGGAGATGTCCGGCTTTATGTTCCGCAAGCACTTGAACGCGGCGATGGAGCAAGGACTCGTGTCGGAAGACGATTTGAACGCCGCCGTCCGCCGCGTGCTGGAGATGAAATTCCGGCTCGGCTTGTTCGAGCGTCCGTACGTCGACCCCGACCTCGCCGAGCGTTCGATCGGCTCCGAGGCGCATGTGCGGCTTGCAAGACGCCTCGCGACGGAAGGCGTCGTCCTGCTGAAGAACGAAGGCGGCGCGCTGCCGCTACGCAAGGAAATCGGCAAAGTCGCCGTCATCGGCCCGAACGCGAACCATACGTACAATCAGCTCGGGGATTATACGTCGCCGCAGCCGCGCGGCCAGATCGTCACCGTGCTGGACGGCGTTCGCGCGAAGCTCGGAGACGACCGCGTGCTGTATGCGCCGGGCTGCCGCATTAAGGGCGACTCCAGGGAAGGCTTCGAGTCGGCGCTCGCGTGCGCCGCGGAAGCGGACGCCGTCGTCCTCGTGCTCGGCGGGTCGAGCGCGCGCGACTTCGGCGAAGGCACGATCGACCTGAAGACGGGCGCCTCGGTCGTGTCGGATAATCCGTGGAACGACATGGAATGCGGCGAAGGCATCGACCGCTCGACGCTGAACCTGATGGGCGTCCAGCTCGAGCTGGCGCAGGAAATTCATAAGCTCGGCAAGCCCGTCATCGTCGTCTACATCAACGGCCGTCCGATCGCGGAGCCGTGGATCGACGAGAACGTCCACGCGATTCTTGAAGCGTGGTACCCGGGCCAGGAGGGCGGCAACGCGATCGCGGACCTGTTGTTCGGCGATGCGAACCCGTCCGGACGGCTGACGGTGACGATTCCGAAGAGCGTCGGCCAGCTGCCGGCGTACTACCATTCGAAGCGCACGCGGGGCAAGCGGTACCTCGAGGCGGACCTCGAGCCGGCGTATCCGTTCGGCTTCGGGCTCAGCTACACCGAGTTCCGATACGACAACGTCCGCGTCTCGCCGGAGCGGATCGCGCCAAGCGGCGAAGCGACGGTCAGCGTCGATGTGACGAACGCCGGCGCCGTCGCCGGCGACGAAGTCGTCCAGCTGTACGTGTCGGACGTGACGGCGTCGGTGACGCGGCCCGAGATCGCGCTCAAGGGGTTCCGTAAGATACGCCTTGCGCCGGGCGAGACGCAAACCGTAACGTTCCGCGTCGGACCGGAGCATCTGCAGCTGCTCGACAAGAACTTGAAGCCCGTCGTCGAGCCCGGCGAATTCCGGCTGCTCGTCGGCCGCCACTCGCGCGATTTGACGGCTTGCAGCCTATATGTGACGGAAGAGGAGAAGAAGCTATGATCCGAATCCATAGATTCCTAACCGATCTAGCCGAGAAGATGTGGCTGGACGTCGTCGAGCTGCCGGAATGGCATCTGCAGCGAGCCCGCTATCTCCGCCCCGGCGAATACGAGCTCGACGAGACGAACGCCGGCGTACAGCCGATCGGCGCGTTGGACGGCAAGCACGGCACGACGTACTTCATGAGCAAGACCGTCGACATTCCTTCAACATGGACCGGCGACCCCGTCGGCCTCGTCTTCGAGGGAGGCGGCGAAGGGCTGCTGCGCGTCGACGGCGTGCCGTACCACGGGCTCGACCGGAACCATACGTTCGTGCCGCTGCCGCCGGAGCGGGTCGGATCGTCGCCGA
The DNA here is from genome assembly GCF_031177825.1 of Paenibacillus sp. GTDB lineage: Bacteria > Bacillota > Bacilli > Paenibacillales > YIM-B00363 > Paenibacillus_AE. Next base: position 81,965 of record NZ_JAPSKE010000007.1, read on the forward strand.
AGCTCGAGATCGAACTGTACGATCCGATCCCCGAGCCGCACGATCCGCTGAACCGGCAAGCCGTCATCCAGCCGCCGATCCGCGGCGTCCGCGCCGCGCTGGTCCGCGTCAACGCGCCGCTGCGGAGCCTGAAATACAGCGTGGCCGTGCTTGCCGAGGCGCTGCGGGCGCTGCCGGAGCAGGACCTGACGCGGGGGAGGCTTGTGCGCGCGATCCATGACGCGATGGACGCGATGTATGCCGAACCGAAGCGCTGGACGGACGGCGCATGGGTGCGGTCGTTCGAGGAGGCGCTCTTCGCGAAGGTCCGCGAGGATGCGCCGGAGGACGCGCGCGACGGCTTCATGCACATGGTCGGGCAGTCGCATATCGACGTCGCCTGGCTGTGGCCGGTGCGAGAGACGGTGCGCAAGACGAGCCGGACGTTTTCTACCGTATGCACGTTAATGGAGGAATACCCCGAGTTCACGTATTCGCAGAGCCAGCCGCAGCTGTACGCGTTCGCGAAGGAGCGGTACCCAGAATTGTATGAAAAGATCAAGGCGCGCGTCGCGGAAGGTCGCTGGGAGCTCGTCGGCGGCATGTGGGTCGAGCCGGACCTCAACATCCCGAGCGGCGAGTCGCTCGTCCGCCAAATCCTGTACGGACAACGGTTCTACGAAGCGGAATTCGGCAAGCGTTCCAATATCGAGTGGCTGCCGGATACGTTCGGGTACTGCGCGTCGCTCCCGCAAATCTTGAAGCTCGCCGACATTCCGTACTTCATGACGACGAAGCTGAACTGGAACGACACGAACCCGTTCCCGTACGATCTGTTCGACTGGGTCGGCATCGACGGCACGTCCGTCGTCGCCTACCTCAACCACGGACTGAACGAGCATACGCGGCCGAAGGACGTCGACGAGCACTGGAAGTCTTACAAACAGAAGGACGTTCATCCGGAGCAAATGCTGCTGTACGGGCACGGCGACGGGGGCGGCGGCGTGACGGACGAGATGGTCGAATTCGTCCGACGCGCGGAGCTCGCGGTCGGCCAGCCGGTCAGCCGGTTCAGCACGGCGGCGGCCTTCTTCGATAGTATAGGGAAACGACGGCCGCGGCTGCCGCAGTGGCACGGCGATCTGTACCTCGAGCTGCACCGCGGCACGTACACGACGCACGCGCGCAATAAGCGCAGCAACCGCAAGGCCGAAGCGCTGTACCGGGAAGCGGAGCTGTGGGGACGGTTCGCCGGCGCGGCCGGCCGGGAAGCGAAAGAGCGGCTCGACGCGGGCTGGAAGCTGATTCTCTTGAACCAGTTCCACGACATCATCCCGGGTACGTCGATTCCTGAGGCGTACGTCACGTCCGCGGCGGAGTACGAGGAAGTGTTCGCATTGGGAGACGGAGCGCTGAAGGGGTCGATCGAGGCGATTGCCGCCGGCGTCGACACGCGCGGCGAAGGGCGGCCCTATGTCGTGTTCAACGGACTCGGCTGGGCGCGCGGCGACGTCGTCGACATCGCGGGCGACGCGGCGCTCGCCGGCCTTGCCGCTTACGACGCGCGAGGCGAACGTCTTGCGTCCGACCTGCGCGTCGAGGGCGAATCGCGCACGCTGTCGGTATACGTGCCGGCGATCCCCGCGTTCGGCCACAAGACGATCTGGCTTCGCCCGGCGCCCGAGGCGGCGGCTGCGGACGACGCGGCGGATCGCGCGTTCCCGCTCGCGTGGGAGACGGATTTCTACACGCTCGAATTCAACGATGCCGGGGAGATCGTCCGGTGGTACGACAAGGACGCGAAGCGGGAGTGGCTGCGTCCGGGCGACAAGGCGAACGAGCTGCAGCTGTTCCACGACAAGCCGACGTATTGGGATGCGTGGGACATCGATCCGCGCTTCGAAGCGCAGCGCGCGGGCGGCGTCGAACTGATCTCGAAGGAGGTCGCGTTGCGGGGCGAGACGCAGGACGTGCTTCGCTTCCATTGGAGGCTGAACGACTCCGACATCCGACAGGACGTCGTGCTGTATCGCCACTCGCGGCGGGTGGACTTCAAGACGAAGGTGTCTTGGGCGGAGCGCCACAAGCTGCTGAAGGTCGCCTTCCCGGTCGACCTCGTCGCCGCGAAGGCCGCGTACGAAATTCCGTTCGGCGCTCTGGAGCGCCCGACGCATACCAACACGAGCTGGGAGCGAGCGCAATTCGAAGTATGCGGCCACCGGTGGGCGGACGTATCCGAGCGGAACGGCGGCGTGAGCTTGCTGAACGATTGCAAATACGGCTACGACATCAAGGGCCGCACGATGCGCCTCAGCCTGCTCCGCGCGCCGACGTGGCCGGACTTGAACGCAGACCAAGGCGAGCACGAGTTCACGTATTCGCTGCTGCCGCACGCAGGCGATTGGCGGGACGCGCACGTCGCGCGCCGCGCGATGGAGCTGAACCATCCGGCGGTCGCGATCGGCGCCGCCGCGCACGCAGGCGAGTTGCCATCGGAGCATGCGTGGATCCGCTTCGACGCCGAACACGTCGTGCTCGACGCGATCAAGGCGGCCGAAGACGGCTCGGGCACGATCCTGCGGTTCTACGAATCGTCGGGCGGCCGGGAGACGGTCCGCGTGCAGTGGGCGCAGCCGCTCGCGAAGGCGTCCGTCGTCAACTTGCTGGAGGACGACCTCGAGGCGCTGACGCATAACGAAGGCGCGTTCGAGCTGTCGTTCGTCCCGTTCGAAATCAAGACGGTGAAGCTCGTTTCGCCGGATACAGCGGTTTAGGAGGAACGCGAACCCATGGAACAATTCAGACTGCCGAAGGCGAACATCCCCGACCTGGAGCTCCCGGACGCGATTCGGCGGACGCTGGCGGAGGCGGAGAGAAGATTAGCCGGTCGCCCGAAACTGCAGCGGCTCTTCCGCAACTGCTTCCCGAACACGCTGGAGACGACGACGAAGCGCATGGACGACGGCACGACGTTCGTCATCACGGGCGACATCCCCGCGATGTGGCTGCGCGACTCGGTCGAGCAATTCATTCATTACGTGCCGCTCGCGAAGGACGATCCGGAGCTGGCTCGCCTCGTCGCCGGCCTCGTCCGGCGCCATGCGATGTACATCAACATCGATCCATACGCGAACGCCTTCAACGAAGCCGCGAATCACTGGCATTGGGACGCGAACGACGAAACCGACATGTCTCCGTGGGTGTGGGAGCGGAAGTTCGAGCTCGATTCGCTCTGCTTTACGGTGCGGCTCGCGTATACGTACTGGAAGGAAACGGGCCTGACGGACATTTTCGACGAATCCTTTAAACTTGCCATGCGGAACATCGTAGACGTCTGGAAAACGGAGCAGCGCCACTTCGAACGTTCCCCGTACCGGTTCATGCGCCGGAACTGTCCGGCGATCGACACGCTGCGCAACGACGGGCTCGGCATGCCGGTCAACTATACCGGCATGATCTGGTCCGGCTTCCGGCCGAGCGACGACGCCTGCGAGTTCCACTACAACATTCCGTCGAACATGTTCGCGGCCGTCTCGCTCGCGCAGCTGCAGGACATCGCGCGCTGGGTGTACCGCGACGAAGCGTTCGTCGCCGAGATGAGGAGCATCGAGGACGACGTTCGTCACGGGATCGACCTGTACGGCACGTATCGCCACCCGGTCTACGGGAAGATCTACGCGTACGAGACCGACGGATTCGGCAACTACGCGCTTATGGACGACGCCGGGACGCCGAGCTTGCTCTCGATCCCGTATCTCGGCTACGCCGACGCGAACGACGAAACCTATCTGAACACGCGGCGGTTCGTCCTGAGCCGGGAAAATCCTTTCTATTATGAAGGAACCGCAGCCAAGGGCGTCGGCAGTCCGCACACGCCGCCGAATTACATCTGGCCGATGGCGTTGTCGATGCAAGGGCTGACCGCCGCCGACGACGCGGAGATGCTGGAGATGATCGCCGCGCTGGAAGCGACCGACGCCGACACCGGCTTCATGCACGAAGGGTTCCACGCCGACGATCCGTCGAAGTTCACCCGGTCGTGGTTCGCCTGGTCGAACAGTCTGTTCGCGCAGCTCGTGCTCCGCGCGATGGGGAAGGGCTTATTGGACGGAGAAGGAGGGAAGAGCGCATGAGTTACCTGATCGGATACGTAGGGGATCGCGCGCTGCCCGAGCTGACGGGCGACGCGGCGCGGAAGCTGACGCATATGAACGTCGCGTTCGGTCATGTCCGGGACGACGAAATCCGGATCGACCATCTCGAACATCTGCTCGAGCTCGAACGGTTGAAGCGCGAGCACCCGTCCCTCAAGATGCTGCTCTCCGTCGGCGGCTGGAGCGCCGGCGGCTTCTCCGAGGCGGCTTCGACGGAGGCCGGCCGGCGCCGGATGGCGGAGTCGGCAGTCGATGTGCTGAGGCGGTTCCCGTTCGACGGCATCGACCTTGATTGGGAATATCCGTGTTACGCCGAAGCCGGCATCGCCGCTTCTCCGGACGACAAGCGCAACTTCACGCTGCTGCTGCGGGACATGCGCGAAGCGCTCGACCGGAAGGCGGCGTCGGACGGCAGGGCGTACATGCTGACGATCGCCGCGGGCGCCGATCAATATTACGTCGACGGGACCGAGATGAACGAGGCGCAGCGGTACCTCGATTATGTGCAGCTGATGACGTACGACATGCGGGGCGGCTTCCAGACGTTAACGGGCCATCATACGAATTTATATACGCCTACGGGCGATCTGTTTCGCATCAGCGTCGATGCGTCGGTTCGGTTGTTCGAGAGAGCGGGCGTGCCGCGGGAGAAGCTGGCGATCGGCGCGGCGTTTTATTCCCGCATGTGGAAGGATGTCCCGAACGTCAACCGGGGACTGCTTCAGATGACCCCCGGCTCGGGCGGATACGGACCCGACTACGGCGAATTGGCCGAGCGGTACATCGATAAGAACGGCTTCGTCCGCTATTGGGACGACGAGGCGAAGGCGCCGTACTTATTCGACGGAAGCACGTTCATCACGTACGACGACGAGGAGTCGCTGCGGGAGAAGTGCGATTACGTCAAGCGCGAACGGCTTGCCGGCGTTATGTTTTGGGAATACAAATGCGACCCGACGGGTCGGCTGCTCGATGCGTTATACCGGAATTTGTAATGCGAATCTCGCGTCATTTTCAAAATAGGGAGTGTGACGAAGCATGAAAGTCGGGTTAAGCACGTACAGCCTGCTGAACGCTTTGAAGTCCGGGGAGATGACCGTCTTGGACGTCGTCGATTGGATCGCGGCGAACGGCGGGGAGCATATGGAGATGGTGCCGTACGGGTATACGGTGGAGGACAATCACGAGCTCGCCGACGCGATCCGCGAGAGGGCGAAAGCGGCCGGCATCGAGCTGTCCAACTATTCGATGCCCGCCAACTTCGTGCAGGACACGGAAGAGGCGTTCGATGCGGAGATCGCTCGGGTGAAACGCCACGTCGACGTCGTGCATCGCATGGGCGTGAAGCATATGCGGCACGACGTGACGGCGTTCACGCTGCCGAAGGAATGCATGACGATTCGTTGGTTCGAGGAGAGCTTGCCGCTGATCGTTAAGGGAAGCCGGATCATCGCCGATTACGCCGCGCAGTTCGGCATCACGACGACGATCGAAAACCACGGCTTCAGCGTCCAGGCGAGCGACCGCGTACAGCGCGTGCTGCAGGCGGTCGACCGTCCGAACTTCAAGACGACGCTCGATATCGGCAACTTCCTGTGCGTCGACGAAGATCCGATCGTCGGCGTGAAGAAAAACCTGCCTTACGCGTCCTTGATTCATTTCAAGGACTTCTACATCCGACCGTACGACGAGCATCCCGGCGAAGGCGTCTGGTTCCGGACGGCGAACGACAACTTCCTGCGCGGAGCGATCGTCGGCCACGGCGATCTCCCGATCCGCAAAATCGTGAAGCTCGTCAAGGCGTCGGGCTACGACGGGAATATCACCGTAGAGTTCGAAGGCATGGAGGAATGCAAGGCCGCTTCCAAGATCGCCATGGACAACGTACGCCGCTTCTGGGAAGAAGCCTGATCGACATCGAAGACAAGACCCTTATATAGAAGTCCGCTACTCCCCGAGCGCCCAACGAAGCGCTTCGGGGAGTTCGTCTTGCCAGAAGCCCCAAATATGCTTGCCGGCCTTTTCCACATAATGCACGCCCGCGCCTCTCGCCTCAAGCAACGTCCTCATCCGACGGTTCGCCTCGAGAAAATCGAACGTCCCCCGACTCGTCGTCACCGCCGTCTCCTCCGTGCCGATCAGCTGGTACAGCCGCAGCCAGGACAACTCCCCCGCCCCCGTCGATTCGATCGCGGACAACGAGGAACCGAGGAATGCCCCGGACAATGCCACCACTCGCTGAATGGAATGAGGAACTTGTAGGGAAAGATGTAAGGAGACCGTGGCGCCGAGCGAGTCGCCGACCAGCACCCGATCCCCGGGGCCTGTGCGGACGGGGTAACGCGATTCCACGAACGGCATCAGCTCCTCGAGGAAAAAGCGACTGTACGCCTCGAAACGGCTCCCGTCCGGCGCGTATTCGTCGGTCCGGTTCGGCATGTCGACGTCGACGCCGACAACGAGGAACGGCTCGAACCCTTCGTCCAAAATAAGCCGGGTCGCATGCGTCGCGATGCGTCCGAAGTTGAAGCATTCCTCCCCGTCCTGACAGTAGACGATGCGGTGCGAGACCAGCTCGTTGTAGCCCGGCGGCAAGAACACCCGAAGCGTTCGTTCCTTGCCCAGCGCCTGCGAGAATACCGCTTCTTTCAGCACGGTGCGGCGGGCGTAGTCGTTCGCGGCCATGCGGATCACCCCTTCTGTTTCACTGTTGTTCCATCTGTATTATTGGATGCAATATTGTTATTATAACAGCAAAAATCAATTTTATCGCGTGGAAAGTAGCCAATTCGAAAATTGTATTATATAATTTATTAACGCTGTTTCATCATCAGTATTCCCTGATGCAAGTAACTGTTTCATATACTATTAAGCGAGGTGTACCACCACGTGAGCAGCAAAACCATGAATCGCGCTTACGAAGTGAAGCTCGACAAGATCGAGCCGTTGCAAGTGTTATCGCCGGAAGGCAAGGTCGTTAACGAAGAGATGCTGCCGAAGTTTACGGACGAGCAGCTTCGCGAACTGATGCGCCGCATGGCGTTCACCCGCGTCTGGGACCAGCGCGCGGTTAGCCTGAACCGTCAAGGCCGCCTTGGCTTCTACGCGCCGGTATCCGGCCAGGAAGCGGCGATGATCGGGAGCGAGTTCGTACTGGAGAAGGAAGACTTCATCTGCCCGGGTTACCGCGATATGCCGCAGATCGTCTGGCACGGTCTTCCGATGTATCAGGCGTTCCTCTATTCGAGAGGCCACCAGCACGGCGGTCAAATTCCGGAAGACGTTCACGTCCTCATGCCGCAAATTATCATCGGCGCGCAAATCGTCGAAGCGGCGGGCGTGGCGATGGGCCTCAAGCTGAAGGGCAAGAAGAACGTCGCGATCACGTACACGGGCGACGGCGGTTCTTCGCAGGGCGACTTCTACGAAGGCATGAACTTCGCCGGCGCGTTCAAGCTGCCCGCGATCTTCTTCGTGCAAAACAACCAATACGCGATTTCGACGCCGATCGCGAAGCAGACGGCGGCCGGCACGATCGCTCAGAAGGCTGTCGCTGCGGGCATCCGCGGCGTGCAGGTCGACGGCATGGACGTGCTCGCGGTGACGGCCGCGGTGCGGGAAGCGCGCGAACACGCGCTGGAAGGCCGTCCGACGTTGATCGAAGCGATCACGTACCGGTTCGGTCCGCACTCGATGTCCGGCGACGATCCGACGAAGTATCGGACGAAGGACGAACAGGGCGAGTGGGAAGTGAAGGATCCGCTCGTGCGCTTCCGCCGCTACCTCGAGTCCAAGGGCCTCTGGTCCGAGGAAGACGAGAACAAGACGATCGAAGAAGCGAAGGAGCACGTTGCGGAGCAAATCAAGCGCGCGGAGTCCGTCGACAAGATGACGATCGCGGGCTTGCTCGAGAGCATGTTCGAAGAGCCTCCGGTTCATATCCGCGAGCAAATCGAGTTGTATAGCGCGGGAGGAGAGAAATAAGCATGGCAAACATGACATTGATCGAAGCGATTCGCGACGGCCTTAGAGTCGAACTCGCTCGCGATCCGAAGGTATTGTTGTTCGGGGAAGACGTCGGCCACGTCGGGGGCGTATTCCGCGCGACGGAAGGGCTGCAGAAGGAATTCGGCGAGACGCGCGTATTCGATACGCCGCTCGCGGAGTCGGGCATCGGCGGCCTCGCCGTCGGCCTCGCGGTGCAGGGCTTCCGCCCGGTCGCGGAAGTTCAGTTCATCGGCTTCGTGTTCGAAACGATGGACCAGATCGTATCGCAAGCGGCGCGCATGCGCTATCGTTCCGGCGGCGCGTACCAAGCGCCGATCGTGTTCCGCACGCCGTTCGGCGGCGGCGTCAAGGCGCCGGAGCTGCACGTGGACAGCCTCGAGGGCTTGTTCCTGCAGACGCCGGGCATCAAGGTCGTTATTCCATCCAATCCTTACGACGCGAAGGGTCTTATGATTTCGGCGATCCGCGACAACGATCCGGTCTTCTTCATGGAGCATCTGAAGCTGTACCGTTCGTTCCGCGCCGAAGTGCCGGAAGGCGAATACACGGTGCCGATCGGCAAGGCGAACGTCGTCAAGGAAGGCAAACACGTCACGATCATTACGTACGGCGCGATGGTGCACACGTCGCTTAAGGCGGCGGAAGAAATCGAGAAGTCGCGCGGTGTGAGCGTCGAGGTCATCGACCTGCGCACGATCATGCCGATCGACATCGACACCATCGTCGAGTCGATCAAGAAGACGAACCGCGCGATCGTCGTGCAGGAAGCGCAGAAGACGGCGGGCGCCGCGGCGGAAATCATCGCTCAGATCAACGAGAAAGCGATTCTCCACCTGGAAGCGCCGGTGCTCCGCGTCGCGGCTCCGGACACGGTCGTCGCCTTCGGACAGATCGAGGACGAATGGCTGCCGAATCCGAAGCGCGTCATCGAAGGTTTGAACCAAGTACTGGACTTCTAATTTAAGGAAAAGGAGGCGCGCAAACCGTATGGCAACGTTCGAATATCGGATGCCGGAGCTCGGCGAAGGACTCCACGAAGGCGAAATCGTGAAGTGGCACGTAAAGCCCGGCGACACAATCAAGGAAGACGACATCTTGATGGAAGTGCAGAACGACAAGGCGGTCGTCGAAGTGCCTTCGCCGGTCACCGGCGTCGTTAAGGAAGTGAAGGTGTCGGAAGGCACCGTAGCGGTCGTCGGCGACCTGCTCGCGGTCATCGACGCGGAAGGCGAGCTGCCGGTCTCCGCGCATGGCGGCGGTCACGGCGAAGCGCCGGCGGCGGCTCCCGCGCCCGCAGCGGCTCCCGCGCCGGTCGTTCCGGCACCGGTCGCCCCTGCGGCGGCTCCGGCGGCGGCGGAAGCCGTGAAGCCGGGTTCGGTGGCTGACGGCGGCACGCCGGGCAACATTGTCGCTCCGGGCGCCGTCTTGGCGACGCCGAGCGTACGCAAGCTGGCGCGCGAGAAAGGCGTAGACCTCGGCTTCGTTACGGCGACGGGCAAGCACGGCCGCATTACGAAGGAAGACGTCCTGGGCTTCGTTCCAGGCGCGGCGCCTGCGGCAGCGGCTCCGTCCGCGGCTGCGGAAGCGGGCGCACCGGCGGCTGCAGCCGCCGCGAAGACCGTCGTCGCGGGCGAACGCGTCGAAGAGCGCGTGCCGTTCAAGGGCATCCGCAAGGCGATCGCGGCCGCGATGGTCAAGTCGGTGTATACGGCTCCGCACGTCACGATCATGGACGAAGTCGACGTCACGGCGCTCGTGCAGCTTCGCGCCCGCGCGAAGGCGATGGCGGAGAAGCGCGGCGTCAAGCTGACGTACCTGCCGTTCATCGTCAAGGCGCTCATCGCGGCGCTTCGCGAATACCCGATCCTCAACTCGACGTTAGACGAAGCGGCGAACGAGATCGTCTACAAGAAGTACTACAACATCGGCATCGCGACGGACACCGACAACGGTCTCATCGTACCGGTCGTGCACGACGCCGATCGGAAGAATATCTACAGCATCGCGGGCGAAATCCGCGACCTCGCGACGCGCGGACGCGACGGCAAGCTGGCGCCGAACGAGATGAAGGGCAGCACGTTCTCTATCACCAATATCGGTTCGGCGGGCGGCATGTTCTTCACGCCGGTCATCAACTTCCCGGAAGTGGCGATCCTCGGTACGGGCCGCATCTCGGAGAAGCCGGTCGTCAAGAACGGCGAAATCGTCGTCGGCCAGCTGATGGCGTTGTCGCTCAGCTTCGACCATCGCCTCATCGACGGCGCTACGGCGCAAAACGCGATGAATCACATCAAGCGTCTCCTGGAAGATCCGGAGCTCTTGATCATGGAGGTGTAACGCGAGATGGTAGTCGGAACGTTCAGTACGGAAGTCGACGTCATCGTCATCGGCGCGGGCCCCGGCGGTTACGTCGCCGCGATCCGGGCCGCGCAGCTCGGCAAGAAGGTCGTCATCGTCGACCGCCGCGAAGTCGGCGGCGTCTGCCTCAACCGGGGTTGTATCCCGTCCAAGGCGCTTATCTCCGCGGCGCACCGCTACGAGCAAGCGAAGCACAGCGACCACATCGGCATTACGGCCTTGGACGTGAAGGTGGACTTCTCGAAGGTGCAAGAATGGAAGCAGTCCGTCGTCAACAAGCTGACGGGCGGCGTCGGTTCGCTGCTGAAAGGGCATAAAGTCGAGATCGTCTCCGGCGAAGCGTTCTTCAACGCGCCGAACATCGTGACGGTCACGAGCGGCGACGACAACACGACGCGGTACGAGTTCAAGCACTGCGTCATCGCGACGGGCTCCCGCCCGATCGAGCTGAAGCCGTTCCCGTTCGGCGGACGCATCCTGTCCTCCGACGAGGCGCTCGCGCTGACGGAAATTCCGAAGAGCCTGGTCGTCATCGGCGGCGGCTACATCGGCGTCGAGCTCGGTCAGACGTTCGCGAAGTTCGGCTCGAAGGTGACGATTCTCGAGGGCGCGGATCATATTTTGCCGGGCTTCGAGAAGCAGCTGAGCCAGCTCGTGTCGAAGAATCTCAAGAAGCTCGACGCGGACATCTTCACCGGCGCGCTCGCGCAGAAGTCCGAGCAGACCGACAAGGACGTCACCGTGACGTTCAAGGTCGGCGAAGAGGAGAAGTCGGTGACGGCGGAGTATGTGCTCGTTACGGTCGGCCGTCGGCCGAACACGAACGACATCGGCCTCGAGTCGATCGGCGTGAAGATGACGGACCGCGGTCTGATCGAGATCGACAACCAATGCCGCACGAGCCTCGAGCATGTGTACGCGATCGGCGACATCGTGCCGGGCGCGGCGCTCGCGCATAAGGCGTCGTACGAAGGCAAGATCGCCGCGGAAGCGATCGCGGGCATGGACAGCGTGATCGACTACAAGGTTATCCCGGCCGTCGTATTCTCCGATCCGGAGATCGCAAGCGTAGGCCTCAGCGAGACGGAAGCGAAGGAGAAGGGCTTCAACGTCCTGACCGGCCGCTTCTCGTTCGGCGCGAACGGCCGCTCGCTCGCGCTCGACAACCCAGATGGGTACGTCAAGATCGTCGCCGACAAGGATACGGGCGTCGTCGTCGGCTCGCAGATCGTCGGACCGGAGGCGTCCAACCTGATCGCCGAGCTCGGCCTCGCGATCGAGATGGGCGCGACGCTCGAAGACATCGCGCTGACGATTCACGCGCATCCGACGCTCGGCGAGATCGTCATGGAAGCGGCGGAAGGCGCGCTCGGACACAGCGTGCATCAGATGAACAAGTAAACCGGGGATCCCCCGTCAAGGCAACGCCGTTTTGCGAGCTGGACTCGCAAGGCGGCGTTTTCTATTTGGCGACGGGACGATTTTCGCGGCGTGACGCATCGATAATTAGGGCATGGCGCCCCAATCGCAACTCTGCTTATGGCACGGCACCAAGGAACTTTATGGCGAGGTTTCGCGTCTACAATGAGGACAACCAAGTGAAGGAGTGCTTAGTTTGTTGAAAAAAGGACTGGTCTTCATCGGGGCGCTCGCCGTGGCGCTTTCCGCCGTCATGGCGGATCGATGGGAAGGGGAGGGAGAGACGAGTGCCATAGCGCAGGAAGCGCCGGAAACGCCGGAAACGCCGGTCTCCGAGACGGAGAGGCCAACGGCTGTGTCCCGCGATCGTCAGGAGCTTCCGTTACCGGAGGCGTTGGCCTCGATCCTGAACGACGAAAGCGTGCTCCCCGACGATGCGTCGGAACGCATAACGGCGTTCGCGGCGGGGCGCGACGCGCAACAGGAGCCGGTGACGATCGTTCGGGAGGATCTCGACGCGGACGGCGCGGCGAACGAGTGGGCCGCCGTGCTGTTCGAGGACATCCTCGTGCCGGGAACGGAGGAGACGCTGCGGCGAGCGGCTTACGGCATCGTCCTCGCGTACGCGGACGGTCGGTATTCGGTGCAAAGCTTCGAGTTCCCGGAGGAGAGCTACGGCAGAGCGAAGCTCGAGACGGTCGCGGAGCTGACGGGAGACGAACGACCCGACATCGTATGGGCGTCTTTCCTGGTCGGCGCGCATACGTCGCACGCTGCTTTCACGGTATCGTCTTGGGCGGACGGAAAGCTGCGCATGGTGCAGGGCACGGCGGACATCCCGAACGTGTCGAGGGCAACGGCGGAAGACGGGAAGCTGGCGCTGACCGGGGGCTTGATCGGTTCGGCGGGCGCGGGGCCGTGGCAGCGCGAGTATACGGACGAATACGTCGTCGCGGAAGGCGCCCTCGTTCGCGTCGACCGCACGTTCGCGGCATCGCCGACGCCGTACCACCGCCTCTTGGATGCGTTATGGTCCGAAGCGCTCGGACATACGGACCGGGCGAAGCGGTCGTTCGCCGAAGCGATCGAGATGGAAGGCGCATCGTATGAAGGGTATCAATTCGAGACGGAAACGCACGACTTCGTCGAGGGCGGCTCGGAGCCGGAGCGAGAAGCCGCGTTCGAGGCCGCGGCGAAGGCGTTCGCGGGCTTCCGGTTGGAGCTGCTGAAGCGCGTCGAATCCGGCGAAAGCCGCGAGGCCGCCTGCGCATCCGCGAAGGAAGCCGCCGGGTACGACGCCGGCTGGCTGCCGCCGCTGAATTCGCCGTTCGGTTATGCGAATCCGCAATGGAGCGAGGAGACGATCTGCGCCCGCATCGATGCGTTGGAGCCGTAAGCGCGCCGCTACTCCAAAAACACCGTCTCGTACGGGTGGTCGTTCGTATCGTTCCGGAACTGGCGCGGGGAGAGGCCGAGGTACTGACGGAACACCTTGCCGAAGTAGCTGGGGCTCTCGAAGCCGCACAGCTCGCCGATGCGCGAGACGCTCTCGTCGGTGCGCCGCAGCAGCGTAACGGCCGCTTCCACGCGCCGGCGCCGCATGTATTCGAGCGGCGATACGCCGAGCCGGCTCTGGAACAAGCGGCACAAGTACGCCGCGGATACGCCGCTATGGGCGGCGATCTCCTCGAGGCCGAGCGGCTCGCGGAACCGCTCCTTCATGAGTCGGGTCGCCTTGCGCAGCGGCGCCGGCAGATCGGGCGCCGGCGCGTCGGCCGCTTCCGGCTCGAGCATGGAGATCAGGAAGCCGTACGCTTGCGTGGACAGCTCGACGGCGTCCGTGACCCGGTCCTCCGAGACGGTCCGGTACAGCTCCCAGCCTCTTCGAATCGTGCGGGAGCGGGGGGACAGCCGGACGACGGGGCCGTGCCGACCGCGGATGCGCTCCGCAAGGCGGGCGGCGTCTTCGCCCGCGAGGTTAATCCATAAGAATTCCCAAGGGGAGCCCGATTCCTGCTCCCAATAATATCGGTAATCGCCGGGCACGGTCACCAGCAGGCCCGAGCCGGGAGGCACGGACCAGGTGTCGCCGCCGTACCGGAGCTTCCCTTCGCCGCTGAGCGTGTATTGGAAAATCACGTGCCCGCGGTCGGGCCTCGTCATGCCGTGATGCCCGTAGCCGGGATCGTCCGTATATTGCCAGCCGATCGAGTCGAGCCGCAGGAACGGAACGGCTTCGGCGTAGCGGAAGGCGTAGGCGCCTTGTTTCATTTTCGAGAGGGCTCCCTTCATCGTTCGACGCAGGTCAATGCGGTGATGAAATTGTAGCATGATCGCCGGAAAATGAGTACCCGAAAAGCGGCGCCGTACAATCGGAAGGTCAATATCGTTATAGTTCGGTTACGATTTTCGGATTGTGGCGGGGAGTCGGGCTTGCTACGATGAGAGCAGGAAACCGATGAACTCGAAGGGGATGGAATCATGTTCGAAACCAGATGTCTCAGCTCGTTAAGCAAGGTATTCGCCGACGAGGCGCTGACCGACGCGCCGGTGCGGGAAGGCTCCGCGCTTTGGGGGGAGACGTTCAGCTTCCAAGTCGCCTACCGCTCCGAAACGCTGCTTCCGGCGCTCCGCATTCGCGCGGCTTCGCCGCTTGAGCCTTATATCGCCGTCCGCGCCGTCGGCCTGTCGCCTTCCGATCTGCCGGCATACTCGAACCCGGACGAGGGGTACTTGCGGACGACGCCGGGACTGTACCCGGACCCGCTGTTTCCTGCGGGAGACGACCTGCGCGCCTTGCCGAAGCAATGGCGATCGCTGTGGGTGACGGTGTCGCTGCCGGCGCTGGCGGAAGCGGAGGCCGCCGCGCTTGCGGGCAGCGGACCGGAGGCTGCGTTCCCGATCGAAATCGTCTTGACCGACGCGGAGGGCAATCGCCTCGGCGCCGAGACGTTCGAGCTCGTCGTCGGCAGGGCGGAACTGCCGGAGCAGCGGCTGCTGCATACGGAATGGTTCCACGCCGACTGCATCGCGACGCGGTACGGGGTCGAGGCGTTCAGCGAGGCGCATTGGCGCTTGCTCGAGACGTATCTGGACAATGCTTGCAGCCACGGCATCAACATGATCTTGACGCCGCTCTTCACGCCGCCGCTCGATACGGCGATCGGCGGCGAACGGCCGACGATGCAGCTGGTCGGCGTCGAGGAGACCGGCGAAGGCGAGTACCGCTTCGACTTCTCGCGGCTGAACCGCTGGGTCGAGACGTGCCATCGGGTCGGCATCCGGCACTTCGAGATGTCCCATCTGTTCACGCAGTGGGGGGCGAAGCACGCGCCGAAGATCGTCGCCGTGCGCGACGGGGAAGAGAAGCGCATCTTCGGCTGGGATACGGAAGCGGCAGGCGAGTCGTACGGGCGCTTCTTGGATCAGTTCCTTCCGGCGTTAGTGGCGTATTTGAAGGAGAACGGCCTGGAAAAGAACGTCTACTTCCACGTATCCGACGAACCGATTCCGGACAATCTGGAGCATTATCGCGCGGCGAAGCAGGTGCTGATGCGGCATTTGGACGGCTTCGCGTTCTTCGAGGCGCTGTCGGACTACAGCTTCTACGAGCAAGGCCTCGTCCCGATCCCGGTGCCGGCGAACAATCACATCGAGCCGTTCCTGGAAGGCGGCGTCGAACCGCTCTGGACGTACTATTGCTGCAGCCAGAACCGAGACGGGGTCGCCAACCGGTTTTTCGCGATGCCGTCCTCCCGTAACCGGGTGCTCGGCGTTCAGCTGTACAAATTCCGGATCGCGGGCTTCCTGCAATGGGGGTATAACTTCTGGTACTCCCAATATTCCAAGCGGGAGATCGACCCGTTCCGCGTGACCGACGCGGGCGGCGCGTTCCCTTCCGGCGACGCGTTCGTCGTCTATCCGGGCGAGGACGGTCCGATCGATTCGATCCGCTGGGAAGTGTTCCGGGAGGCGCTGCAAGATTTGCGCGCGCTCGAGCTGCTCGAGTCCCGGATCGGCCGGGACGCCGCGCTCGCGATCGCGGAGGAGGAGCTCGGCGGCGACGAAGGCATCTCGTTCCGGATGGGCGCGCCGGACCCGGCGCGACTGCTGCGCGCGCGGCAGCGCATCAACCGCGCGATCGCGTCCTCGTACGCGACAGTGAATTAGTAAGGCTTCTACCAGAAGAGGTTGCCCTGCGTCCTAGTTGACGAAGGCAACCTCTTTTTCCGTTGCGGCGGGCGGTAGCGCGAGATGGTGTCAAATGTTGAGCAGTTCGCGAGAAAGAGATCAAAATTTGAGTAGTTCGGTGTGGAGATGCGAGGGGGTGGCGTCGGAACCGGAAAACCGTCCGGCTTTGGGTTGCCGGACGGTCTTCGTTTCCGTCGTTAGGCTGTCGCCGGGTCGTAAACGGCGCCCATAAACAAGATCGCGCCGGTTCGGTCGTCGCGGATCGCGAAGAAGAACGGTCGATTCGCCTCGAGCTCGAACGAGACGACCGGAGCGGAGACGACGCCGACCTCGACGCTGGTGACCGCGGCGGCGACGGTGCCTTGCTCTTGGACGTCGACGAAGGTCTTTTGCTGGACTTGCTTGAGAAATACGGTGTTGTTCCCGGTCAATTCGGTCATCCGCGAGAAGTCGGCGGCCTTGTCATCGAACGCGACGCCCATGCCGAGGTTCTTGAGAGCGTCGTTCAACGGGAAGTCCTGTTCCATCTGGAACTTAGGCAGACCGACGACGCCATGGGTCGGTGTGAACGCGTTCATATGTCGAGTCCACGACGCGGCGTTCATCGTCTTCATCCAGTCGTCCAGCGCGACGTTCTCGTCGGGAACGAAGACGACCATGCTGGCTTCGTGGCCCGCGTAGGGGAGACGGACGGCTTGGAAGCCGTCGCCGTCCAAATACGGGAGCGTCTCTTCTTGGAACATCATCGACGCGTCGACGACGCCGTTCGGGCCGTCGAACGGACGGACGGCGGTCCGATCCTCCCGAAACGGGGAAGCCCAGTTGGCGTCGAAGTAGATCGCGTTCAGCAGCAGCAAGATCGAATTGTCGTCCAACGGATCATCCAGCAGCTTGTCGATTTTGCCATTGGTCTTTTCTCGCACCCAATCGTTGATCCGCTCCGGCGCTTCCGCGGATTGCAGGTCCAACGTCTCGACGGCCGCGTCGTATCGGGCGCGATTCGTATCAAGGAACGCCTCGCGGAACGGCACGCCTTCATCGGCCCATAAAGAGTTGGCGAGCGCGACCTGTATGCCGTCCGTGCCGCGCATCAACACGTCGGCCAGCGCCTCGTATCCGGACTGGATTTCGTCGTCTTCAAGCGCGTCAAGGGCCAGTGTGCGCTTCATCGCGTCGAGCGTCTCGCCCTCGGCGCCGTTCATCGTCATCGCGAGCGCGATCGAGAGGCTGATCGGGGAGAAGAAGCGGTTGCCCGCCTCCCGCGCCGACAGCTCGCGATAGACGTCGAACGCGAAGCGCGTCTGCGCTTCGATAAGCCGGGGGTCGACGTCTGCCGGCGCGAAGCGGGCTTGTTGCAAGGGAGCCGTCGGTTCGCCGCCGTTCGGCGACGGGGTGACGGTCGGTGCCGCCGGCTGCGACTCGCCGTCCGCCGGCTCGGCGCCGTTCGCGCCGCAACCGGCAAGGCTCGCCGCCAACGCAGCTGTGAGAGCGAGCGCCGCGATTTTGTGTAAGATCATGGTCATTCCTCCTATACGTGCAAATCCTTTCCCTTATGGACGGGATGTTGCACCCGGAGGTTGCAGTTTCGGTCAAGTCTAGGGGCTGAGGAGAGTTACGAATGTAAAGTCCGGCGGTCGGTTTGCGCGATGGGACGGTAATTTTGCCGATTGGGGTGCTGGGTAATTGCCGCACGGGCAAGAGAGCCGATAGATGAGTTCTAAGCGGACGACACCGCCCTAAACGTCTAGATCTAGAGACGAATGGAATCGCCGGACGGCTCGTATAATAACATCGACATTCGCCGGCTGACCGCCGCGAATCGATAAAATGGAGGCCGTTACAGATGCGCATACTGTTCCTATCCCTCATCCTCTTTGCATTGAGCGCTTGCTTTGCCGTCGGCCTCGACCTGCTGCTGAAATACGATCTGAGATCCTCGTTACACAACATGACGATGCCGTTCCGTTATATGATGAAGCAGGAAATCGTTATTATGACTATAATCGTACTGTATGCGTTCTTCAGGCCGTATATCTACCGCCTTGCGAAACGAATGTGGCAGTCGTTCCAGAATCAACCTCGGGCCTGAAGCCGTCTTCGAATTCCGGCCACCGTGACCAGTAGTATCGGAAAGCCCGCGCCGAACAGCAACCAAACGGTATAAAGCAGCAAATCCCCTTCCTCGATCTGTTCCAGAAAATTCCCGGCGATCATCATGGCGATAAACGTAATAATGACGCCGATCGGATAGACGATCCTGCGATAATCCCGAATACGAAACAAGTCCGCAGCGCACATGACGGCGGCATAAAAGTAAACCGCCACCTTGAAAAAGTCGCCGATAATGAGCATCAGCACGACGATGGCGTCAAGCCGCTGAATAAATTCGCCGATGTTGATCAGGCTGATCGTGGACATTAGTGGAAACGTGGCCCTGGTCGCAATGTCTACGCCAAGGGCGCTGATGTTCAGGGCCGTGGACGCGGCAAGGACGAGTGCGCTGACGATTACGGCCGCGACCCCCGCGCGTACGCCGCGCTTCGGTTGATCCAAATACGGCAACAACACTGCGAAGCACACCGCCTCGACATGGGGGAATTCGATCGTTTGGCGCAGCGTCGTCGTGATGACCAGCGGCCATCCGTTCCCCAATACCGGCAAGAGCCGATTCATATCCGGCACGCCGGCCAGCACTAGAAGGGTGCCGCCGAACAGACCGGCGACGGCCATGACGAAGAAGTAGAATTGCGCCGTTCTAACCAGCACTTCGACGCCCTGGGACAGAACATACCCGATCGACATGACCAGAATGGCGGCCACCACAATCACCGGCGTCTGATCCAACACCGAGCTGACCAGCAGGTCGCTCCCCTCGCGCACGTCACGCGCCGCGCCGTTAATGAAGAAGAGCACGTACAGCAGCCCGAGCGGCCATCCGAGCCATTTGCCCAATATCGCGCGCATATAGCCGGTCGGAGGGAGACTCGGATACATCCGGTAGAGCGCAGCGTACACTAGGAACATGGCAATTCCGCCCGGCAAGCCAAGCAGCACGGCCAACCAGGCGTCCTTTTCCGCTCTGATGCCCAGCACGCGTATGATCGCAGTCCCCATGTCGAACAGGAAGAAAATCGCAAACAATTGTCCCGGTGTGATTCTCGCCTTTTCCACCGCATCCACCGCCGTTGATTCCAATTATTTTTGTTTGAAGAAAAACGGACTCGTCCGCATTCCCGTTCGCTGGATACTCGCCTCCACCCGTACCGTAACGTCGCATGTCGGGAATATCCGTCCCCAATCTCGTTCCATCCGCTTCCAAGCCTTCGGATCCGCCCGCTCGACGGCTTCCCCGAAGCCGAGCGTATCGGTTTTGAGCTTCATCGCTTCCTTGACTGCAGCCAGAATCGCCCGCTCCGTCGCGTCGCTCCACTGTTTTTCCAACTCGCGGATTTCCGCCGATTTGTTCAGGTCGATCGGGCACATCGCTTCGCCTACGTTGCCGACCTCCCGCACAGCGATGTCGACCGACGGCTTATCGTTTCGCACCTTGGCTTCGACAACCGTAGAAGAGCGGAGAATTTCGATCGCCACCTTCCCTTCCCGCTTCTCGCAGTCCAGTACGACAATCGAGCTTTTCATTTTATTCGAGATCCACGTCAGACCTTTCGCCGGGTCGCCCTTGATCCATCCCACTAGCTGCCCTTCCCTGAAAAGCCCCATGCCGTTGATCATCAGCACTGCCGGAAGGGCGGTTCTTTCGACATTCGCTTTC
The DNA here is from genome assembly GCF_031177825.1 of Paenibacillus sp. GTDB lineage: Bacteria > Bacillota > Bacilli > Paenibacillales > YIM-B00363 > Paenibacillus_AE. The sequence continues at coordinate 101,846 of NZ_JAPSKE010000007.1, forward strand.
ACTTCGCTCATAGACTCGTCCCCGACGAGCATAACGCCGCTGATGACGGGACCGCCGCCCTTTACCTGCAATCTGCGGATTACATCGTCGACTTTCGTCTCGAAATGCTCACCCATCACCCCACCCGATACTTTCAGCTTACCGAGCAAGGCGATGGCCGGGATGCTCTCGATCGCGGTCAGCGTGCCGAGGATCGATTCGGCGCTGGTTCCCCTAGCGATGAACACCCGCGTCGTCAGGCGCATCTCATGGTCGCGCTCCATCAAATCGAAGATATCCTTGACTCCTTCCCGAGCCAGTTCTTCTCCGATCACGAAGTCTCGCATATGCTGCACGTTAATTCGACGCGGCACAATATTCCCCGTCTTGCGGATCGCTTCGAACAACGTTCGCCCCGTCGCGGCGTACACCGTAACGGGCATCGCATTGCCGGTCGCCTTCCGTCCGGCGATTTCCCTGGCGTTAATGATCTGGACCGAAGCGCGGTACTCGCCGCGCGAGGTTTTATCGACGCCCATCGCCGATACGATGGCCAGCTCGTTCAGCTCCCGGTAATTCCAGCAACCGGCCTGCAGCAGCATGGCCGAAAGGAGCAGCGCTAAAAGTAGCGGCTTACGGTTCACGGCCATCCCCTCCGTTCCCGCCGGCAGACGGTCTGTTCTCATACGCATCCGACATGCGCGATCGCGCCGGCATCGATTTTAGGGTCGAGCGCCAGAGGGCGTCCTTGTGGTGTTTGAGCCGAAACGGCGCGAATGGAGCAAAATACGGCGTGCCGAAGGATCGCAGGCCGGTCACATGCGCCACGATCAGGATCATCGCAATAATCACCCCAAAAAAGCCGAAGGTAGCCGCCGCAACCATCAACGGAAAGCGGACGAGACGCACTGAATTGGACAAGGTTACACCCGGCGTCGCAAAGCTCGCGATTCCTGTTAACGCGACGATAATGACCATCATCGCCGTCACGATGCCCGCTTCGACCGCCGCTTGCCCCAGCACGATGGCCCCGACGATCGAGACCGCCTGCCCAATCGCCCTTGGCATGCGCGTGCCGGCCTCCCGCATAATTTCGAACGTAATTTCCATGATCAGCGCTTCGATAAAAGCGGGAAACGGCACCCCTTCGCGCTGCGCCAGTAAGTTGATCGCCAGCGTCGTCGGAATCATCTCTTGATGATGGGTCGTTACGGCGATATAGACGGATGGCAGCACGAGCAGCAGGAAAAAACTGAAGTACCGGATAAAGCGCATGAAAACGGCAAACTCCACCCGTTGGTAGTAATCTTCCGCAGCTTTGAAAAACTGTGAAATCGTGGTCGGCAATACTAGCGTGTTCGGCGTTCCGTCGACGAGAACCGCAACCCGTCCTTCCAGCAGGTTCCCGACCACTACGTCCGGCCGTTCCGTGTTGTACACCGTCGGGAAAGGTGTCAGCGTCCGGTCCTGTATGAGCTCTTCCACGTTGCCCGATTCGATAATGGCGTCGATGCGGATGTCGTTCAGCCGACTTCTCACCTCTTCGACCAGCGCGTCTTCCGCAATCCCTTTCAAATACATGAGCGCTACCTCGGTCTCAGAAACGGCCCCGATTCCCATCGTTTCCAACCAAAGGTTCGGGCTTCTAAGTCTCCGCCGGATGAGCGAGACGTTCGTCGCGAGCGACTCGTTGAAGCTGTCCTTCGGGCCGCGGACGTTGACTTCCGTTTTGGGCTCCGCGATGCCTCGTCGTTCGCCCCCTCGGACATTGCCGGCGATCGCGCTCGGATAACCGTCGACGAAGATGACGATCTCGCCGGATAGCAATCGGCGCAGCATGCCATCCCAGTCGGCGACCGAATCGGAGTCGCCGACGCTCAGCGCGTTGTCTACTATTTCATCGTACAGTCGCTTGCGCGCTTCCGCATCCGCCGGATCGAAGCGTACCGATTCCAACCGTAACGTGCGCTCGATGAAATCGTTGACGAACGTTTGGTTCGTCAGCCCCTCCATGTAGACGACTGCGACCCGAATGTGCGGCTCGCGTCCCGCCGGGAACGTACGGACCGTCACATCCGGACTGTCGCCTAAGGTCTCTTTGATGCGCCGCAGCGTTTGATCCAGCTCCGGTTGCAGCGGTTCGCTCGGCTCGGGGGCGTTGGACACGATGAAAGCTGCCCGGTTTCTGGTTCTTTTGTTACGTTGCGCAATCCGGTAAAACTTTCTCCACGACATGAGAAGCCCCCGTTTTTGAAAGGCTTTAAGTGCTGTCAGTATTTGCAGATAAATGGAAATGTATGCGAAACACAGAGCCTGCTGCCGGTGTATTTTATATTAGGTCAGTCATCTAGCACTTAATTTTCGATATACGCCCATCTCCGGCGCAACGTAAAAAAGCCCCCCCGATGGCGATCATCGGCGGGGCTTCATGTTCCAACTATAACAAACCTTACTTCACGTACTGCTCCATCTCTTCCACCAAGCCGCGGAACACTTCCATCGCGTCGCGGATCGGGGCCGGCGAGGACATGTCGACGCCCGCCTTCTTCAAAATATTGATCGAGAAGTCGCTGCCGCCGCTCTTCAGGAAGCCGAGGTAGCGGTCGACGGCCGGCTGGCCTTCGTCGAGAATTTGCTTCGCGAACGACGTCGCCGCGGAGAAGCCCGTCGCGTACTTGTACACGTAGAAGCTCGTGTAAAAATGCGGGATGCGCGCCCACTCCATCTCGATATCCTGATCGACGACCATGCCGTCGCCGTGGTACTTCTTATTCAAATCGTAATAGATTTCGCTGAGTACCTGCGGCGTCAGCGATTCGCCCGCCTCCGACTTGTCGTGAATGATCATCTCGAATTCGGCGAACATCGTCTGGCGGAACACCGTCGTGCGGAATTGGTCCGCGTAGTAGGTGAGCAGGTACATTTTCTCCTTCGGGTCCGTCGTCTTCTTCAGCATGTAGTCCATGAGGAGCGCTTCGTTCAGCGTGGACGCGACCTCGGCGAGGAAGATCGTGTACTGCGCGTCGCGGTACGACAGGTTCGTATCCGAGTAATGCGAGTGCAACGCATGGCCCATCTCGTGCGTCAGCGTGAACATCGAGTTCAAGTTGTCCTTATGGTTGAGCAGCACGTACGGATGCGTGCCGTAAGCGCCCCACGAGTATGCGCCGGATCGCTTGCCTTCGTTCTCGTACACGTCGATCCAACCCTCTTCGAAGCCTGCTTGCAGGTTCTTCAAGTAGTCGTCGCCGAGCGGCTTCAGCGAATCCAACACCTTCGCCTTCGCTTCCTCGTACGAGATCTCCATGTCGACCTCTTCGACGAGCGGGGTGAACAGGTCGTACATGTGCAATTCGTCGACGCCGAGCAGCTTCTTGCGAAGCTCGAGGTACCGCTGCAGCAGCGGCAGCGATTCGTGAATCGTCGCGATCAAGTTCGTGTAGACGTCCTTCGGAATGTTGTCGCCGTACAGCGACGCTTCGAGCGCCGACGGATACTTGCGCGCCTTCGCGTAGAATTGATTTTTCGTCACGTTCGCGGCGAGCGTCGCGGCGAGCGTGTTTTTCTGCTTGGCGTAGGTGGCGTACATCGCCTTGAAGGCATTCGCCCGGACCTCGCGATTACGGCTCTCCAAGAACTGTATGTATCGGCCGTGCGTCAGCTCGACGTCCTCGCCTTTATCGTTCTTGATGGTCGGGAACTTCATGTCCGCGTTGTTGATCATTCCGAAAATGTTCCCCGGCGCCTGCGAAATGTTCCCCACCTGCGCAAGAAGCGCTTCCTCCGCCTTGGACAAGACGTGCGGCTTCTGGCGAAGCATCTCCTCGAGCGTATGCTTATAAGGCGCGAGCGTCGGATCGGCGATAAAGCCCTTCAGCTGCTCCTCGGAGAGCGACAAAATTTCCGGCGTGACGAACGAGAGCGCTTCGCCGACGTCGACGGACAGCTTCTTCGCCCTGTCGGACAGCGCTTGATACGCTTGATCGGCCATGTCCTGATGGTGGCGCATGTTGGAGTACACGTAAAGCCGCTCGGTCAGCAGCGAAATCCGATCCTCGAGCTCGAAGCAGCTCTTCAGCGCGGCGGCGTCCGTCAGCTTGCCTTGGAAGGCGGCCGCTTCGCCGAGCAGTCCTTTCACTTCTTCGTATTCCTTGTTCCAAGCGTCCTGCGACGGATACAAGTCCTCCAATTTCCACAGATGCTCGGCCGGCATGTCGGCGCGCTTCGGAAGCGCGGTTGTCGTCGTCGTCGTAGCCATCGTATCCCTCCAAGTATGTATTGGTAAGAAACATAAAGCGGCGGCCGCGGCAAGCGCCGAGACCGACGCGAAAAGCCGAATGCGAGATCGGCGCATCGCACGAATGCCTCCTTCGAAGCGGAAGTCCATTCGGCTAGTATGCGCCAAGGGTTACCATATTATAGCTTATTCCGAACCCATCGTAAAAAATGTGGCGAGCAGCATGACGAACGCGGCGACGATCATGACGAGCGTCGCGATCGCGATCGGGCGGCGGAGCGGGTCGGGGATCGACTCGCGCTTGAGGATGACGACCGCGGCGAGGCAGAAGGACACGACCAGAAACACCGCGAGCGCGCCGGACGATTGCATAGGGAGTTCAAACCTCGCTTTCCGGGTACACTACCCAAAACATGAAAGGAAAGTGAACGCATGGCGCCAACGCTGTTAGAACGCACGATCGATCGATTGCAGAACGAACCCGTCAACGCCGACGCGAGGAAGCCGGACGCCGGTCTGACGGTCGGCCGATTCATCCTGGAGCAGCTGTCCGCTTGGGGGGTCGAACGCATCTACGGCGTGCTCGGAGACGCGAATTTGTTCTTCTTAGATGATATAGCAAAGCATGGGAAAATCCAATATGTTCCTTTCCTCGACGAGAACGCCGCGGCGCTCGCGGCGGCGGCCGAGGCGAAGCTGACCGGCCGGGTCGGCGTCGTGCTCGGCACATGCGGTCCGGGCCTCACGAATATGATGAACGGCCTCGCGGACGCGTACGCCGATCATGCCGGCGTGCTGGCGATTACGGGGCAAGTCGACGAAGCGAAAATCGGCACGAGCGCGAAGCAGTACTTGCAGCAGCAGCTGACCGTCGCTCCGTTCGCCGCGTTCAGCGAGCTGCTGGCGCATCCGGATGCGCTGCCGGAGATGCTGCAGCGATGCCTTACGCTCAGCTCGGTTCGCGGCGCGGTCACGCATCTGTCGGTTCCGAAGAAGATGTTCCTCGAACCGGTGAAGGGCGCGCCGCTGCCGTATACGGCGCATCTGCACCAGCCGCTGCTCGCGCCGGCCGAGGACATCGAATCGACGTTCCGCTTGATCGCGGAGGCGGAGCGGCCGATGCTGCTGCTCGGGCGCGGGGTGGAAGGCGTCGAGCGCGAGACGCTCGCGCTCGCCGAGGCGCTCGGCGCAGCGGTGGCGACGACGCTGCCGGCGAAGCACGTGTTCCCGAACGGGCACAATCTGTTCGTCGGCGGCTTCGGCCTCGCGGGCAGCGAGGCGGCGAGCGTCGCGATGGCGGAGAGCGACCTTGTCGTCATTTGCGGCGCGACCTGGTGGCCGGACGAATATACGCCGCCGACCGCGCGCGTCGTGCAGATCGACGCGGTCCGCGAGAACATCGGCATCGGCCACGGCATCGTCCGCGGTCTCGTCGGCGATCTAGCGGACATCATGCCGCGGTTCGCCGGGTTCGCGAAGACGCTCGCGCGCGACGAGAAGCGCATGGCGGCCTGGCAGCGACGCGTAACGGATTTGCGCATGGACTGGATGAGTCGCCTCGAGTCGGAGGCGGCGCAGACCGGGGCGCCGATGACGCCGCCGCGGATCATGAAGCTGCTGGCGGAGGCGATTCCGCCCGAGGCGATCGTCGCGCTCGACACGGGGGACCACTCGCTGTGGTGGGGACGCGCGTTCGAGAACCGCGGGCAGCGGCTGCTCGTCTCGGGCACGCTGCGGACGCTGGGCTTCGCCTTGCCGGCGGCGATCGCGGCCGCGCTGGCGTCGCCGGGCCGTCCGATCGTCGCGGTCGCCGGCGACGGCGGCGTGCAGCAGACGTTGATCGAATTCAAGACGGCGTCGAAGCTGGGGCTGCCGATCGCGCTTATCGTCCTGAACAACGGGTCGTATGCGATCGAATACAACCGGATGCGTCTCGCCGGGCTCGACGCGTCGCAGGCGAAGCTCGACAACCCGGATTTCGCCGCCATGGCGACGGCGTGCGGCGGGTTCGGCGTGCGGGCCGACGACGAGGCGGCGTTCCGCGCCGCGCTGGCCGCGGCATTCGATCCGACCCGCGTCGGGACGCCGCTCCTGATCGACGTCGCGACCGAGCCGACGGTGCTGCCGCACACGAAGCTGTGAAACGAGATTGCGAGGGATGTTCCCCCGCATGGAAAACCTTGGAGCGCCTTACACGTCGTGTGAGGCGTTTTTTCCGTTTTTTCACCACTGTTCAAGAAAACCGTGGTAATATAGGTCTAGGCTTGGAGGCCTGATTACATAAAGGAAAAGGGATGATCTTTCGTTGTTGCAGCGCGTCCTGAAACGGTTGGCGTTCGTGTCCGACCTGAAGTTGTTTTATAAGCTCTTATCGCTAATCGTCGCGTCGGTTTTGTTTACGGTGGTCGTAGGCGTGATCGGCGTCGCGCAGACGGGCGTCACGTATTCGGGCGTCAAGGAGATGTACGACGAACGGGTGCTCCCGATCAAGTGGATCAACGAGTTGCGCGCGCATTCGCGCGCCATCGAGGCGAATATGTACCATATTATGGTGGCATACGATCCCATCGAACAGAAGGATATGGTGAAGGAAACGGAAGAGCGGAGCGCGAAGTTCGACGAAGCGTTCGCCAATCTTAAAGCAAGTCATCTGGACGCGGAGGAGGCGGAGCTCGTCCGTCAGCTGGACGGCCTTCTCGCGGAATACCGCGCCGCGAGTCAAGAAGCGCTCGATATGGAGCTGGAGCGTTCGGGCAACACCGACCGCGCGTTCCGTTATTTTAAGCAGAACGCCGAACCGGAGCTGAACCAAATTAATGAGATTCTAGTGCAATGGGCCGATAAGACCGCGGCGAAAGCCGAACGGACGAACGAGCAGCTCGGTAAGGCGTACACGGGCTCGATCGCGCTGATCGTGACGATCATCGTCGTCGCGGCCGCGATCACGATCGCCATCGGCCTCTGGCTGTCCCGATTGATCAACTATCCGGTCAAGCGTCTGCAGTATATGATGAACGTCGCCTCGAAGGGCGATCTGACCGTGAACGTCGACATCGCCTCGAAGGACGAGCTCGGCGATCTCGCCCGCTCGTTCCGCAGCATGCTCGAAGCGCAGCGGGAGGTGCTGCGGCAGGTCGCGGCGTCGAGCGAGCTGGTCGCCGCTTCCTCGCAGCAGCTGACGGCGAGCGCGGAGCAGACGGGCCAATCGAGCGAGATGATTACGGAGGTGGCGCAGCAGCTGGCCATCGGCTCGGAGCGCCAAGCGGAAGGCGTGCGCGGCGCGGTCGCCCTGGCCGACGACATCGCGGCGGCGGCGGAGCGCATGAACGGCAATATGCACCGCATGAAGGAAACCGCCGTCGCGACGGCGGAGCAATCGCGGGACGGGCTCGGCCGCATGGACGAGCTGCGCGCGAAGATGGACGAGCTCGGGCGCGCCATCGACGGACTGTCGACCGTCATCGGCGGGCTCGGCGACAAGTCGGAGAAGATCGGCAGCGTCATGCGCCTCATTACCGACATCGCGTCGCAGACGAACCTGCTCGCCTTGAACGCGGCGATCGAGGCGGCTCGCGCCGGCGAGCACGGTCTCGGCTTCGCCGTCGTCGCCGACGAGGTGCGCAAGCTCGCCGAGCAGTCGAGCGCGTCCGCGAAGGAGGTCGCCGTCCACGTGGAAGGCATCCGCGGCGGCATCGCCGAAGCGTCTCGTTCGATGACGAGCGCGACCGGCCAGCTGCGGGAAGGGATGGACAGCGTGAACGCGTCCGTGGCGGCGTTCGGCGAGATCGCCGATTCGGCCGCTCGCGTCGAGACGGACACGGCGTCCGTCACCGAGGATTTGGATGCGATCATGGGGCAGTTCGAAGCGATGCTGAACAACTTCCGGGAGATCGCCGAAGTGGCCGAGCAAGCGGCGGCCGGCACGCAGCACGTGTCGGCGGCGACCGAGGAGCAGCTGGCGACGATGGAGGAGATGAAGTCGTCTTCGACCCATCTGAGCAAGATGGCGGCGGAGCTGCAGGAGCAGGTCGGACGTTTCCGAGTATAAAACGGGAAAAAGGCTGCCCGAAGCGCGTCATCGCGCATCGAGCAGCCTTTTCCATCGAATGCGTGCTTGTTTACAATCCTTCGAATTGCTCGACGATGTGCGCGCGTTCTTCTTCCGTGCCGTTGAACCGCTCCGGCGCGAAGCGCTGCTCCACCCAATGCTTCAGCTCCGCGCGGCTATAGAACGTCCGGGATTCCTCGCCCCATTGATCGCTGATTTCGATAACCTCGATCTCGCGCCCCCGCACTTCGGCGTTGATCATATTCCACTTGTCGCGCTTCCAAATCTGCACTTTTTTCGTCGCCATGTCCGTCCATCACCCTTTCCGCGCCATCATACAAAAAATGTGCCCTAAATGCAAACGGGTATGCTACAATACCGTCAAGCCGGTCGCGGAGGCGGCCGGGAAGAGCCGAGCGAGGAGAGATGAGGAAGATGAGCCGAGAGAAACAAGGGAATCAAGGGAATCATGGGGAAAAGGAAGCCTTCTATCCGCAGATTGGGGTAGCCGTGACATGCCGTTCGTTCCGGGAATACGAGGCGATGTTCGCGCTGGAGGACGATGCGCCCTTCCGCGGGCCGACGCTCGACGTCGCCGGCGGCGCGTCGTCGTTCGCGGCGGAGGCGCGCCGGCGCGGCGCGCGGGTCGTGTCCGCGGATCCGCGCTACGCGAAAACCGCGGAGGCGCTCTACGCGGAGAGCGCGGAGGAGATCGCGGCGTCGACCGCGAAGCTGGAGCGGGCGAGAGAGCGGTTCGACTGGACGTTCTACGGTTCGCCGGAAGCGCACCGGGAGAATCGGGAGGCGTCGCTCGAGCGGTTCATCGCGGATTACCGGGCGGAAGCCGGATCGGGCGCGTATACGGCGGCTTCGCTGCCGCGGCTGCCGTTCGAGGACGGCGCGTTCGCGTTGACGTTGTGCAGTCATTTCCTCTTCTTATATGAAGAACAATTCGGAACCGAGTTTCACCGCGACGCGTTGAGGGAGCTGTACCGCGTTACGCGCCCGGGAGGCGAGGTCCGGATTTATCCGCTGTATACGTTAAAGCACGAGAGGTATCCGGGCTTGGACGACATCGTTCGCGAGTTCGAAGCGGCGGGCGCCGACGTCCGGCTGCCGCCGTCCCGGTTGACGTTCATTCCCGGCTCGACGCGGCTATTGTTGATCCGCAAGCCGGCGAGCGGCAAGAGCTGACCCTGTCTAAATTGCCGATGTAAGCGGAACTTTCCGCCTATAGCCGCACTTCCGCGCCTAAACGGTCGACGTAAGCGGAATTTTCCGCCTATAGCCGCACTTTTGCGCTTAAACGGTCAACGTCAGCGGGATTTTCCGCTTATAGCCGCACATCTGCGCCTAAACGGTCGACAGAAGCGGAATTTTCCGCCTATAACCGCCATCTGCGCCTAGTTCGGGTAAGGGGTTGCCGAAGCATAAGCCGCCTACACGAAAGAAACCGCCCGGGAATGTCCAGGGCGGTTTCTTGCCGTCTTACTCGATGATCGTAAGGATGTCTTCCACCGGCTTGCGCGGCAGCTTGGCGGGCGTCTCCGCCGGTACCCCAAGCGCGATGACCATGTTGACCTGCGCTTCGTCGCGAATGCCGAGGTATTCCTTCAGCGCCTCCTCGGCGAGCAGGACGGGACCGGTCATCGGGCAAGTGGCGAGTCCGCGGGCATGCGCGGCGAGCATCAGGTTTTGCGAGGCGAGGCAGCTCGACTTGATGCCTTCCTCGCGCCATACCTCGTCGGGAACGAGCCCGATCGGATCGAAGATTTTCTCGCGGAACTTGGACGCGTACGGCGTGGCGAGGCAGACGATCAGCGCCGGCGCGTCCCGGAACGCGGTCGCGTAAGGACCGAAGGAACGAACGAGCAAGCGCGCTTCCTTCTCGAGCCCGCGCTCGGTCGCTTCCGCCGCGCGGCGGTTCAACGCCTCCCACGTCAGCTCTTCGATGCGCGCGATCTTCTCGCGGTTCAGCACGACGACGAATTCCCACGTCTGGGAGTTCGTATCGCTCGGGGCGTAGCGGGCGCAGTCGATAATCTCTTGGATATCTTCGACGGAGACCGGCGCGTCCGTATATTTCCGCACGCTTCTGCGTTCGTGCATGTTGGCTTTAATTAAAGGATAGGACATTAGAAGTTCACGCCTCACGGTTTCATATTTTTAGTAGTTGGTACTAATACCATATCACAATTATAACGTTCTGTGACAGGGCGTCAAGCGCGCTTCTGTCGGACGATCGAACGTGCTATGATGGATAACAACGATTGCGGAATCAGCGGAGAAGGAGGGAGCCCATGGAGCCTTTCGCGCCGGAAGCGCATTTCGCGTTCGACGCTCGCCTCGGAATCCCGACGCCGGAGCTGCGGCGGGAATGGAACGAGTTTACCGCGGCGGAGCAGTCGGCCATACTGTATTATTGGGAGACGGTGCGCGGAGCGATCCCGGACCGCATCTTCGCTTTCGAGAGGGAAATCGTCGCTCTGCAGGCGCGGCTCGACGACGAGGAAGACTTCGAGATCGTCTGCGCTTTGACGTGGGATATCGCGGAGCGGGCGAGCCGCATCAACGATTTGCATTTATATTTCCGTTTAAACCAAGACGTTGCGGTGAAAGCCCATCATTAGCTATACTGGTTGGAGAATTTTCCGGACGGACGGAGGCGTACGCATGAGCATAGAGGAAGCGCGCGGCTTGATTTCCGCGCTTGCAGACCGGGAGCCGCCGCAGGCGCTGTCGCCCAAGCGGCCGCCGGACGAGTCGGTTTCCGCCGCGATCCGCCGGCTGACCCCGGGGGACGCGCCGGAGGCGAGGGCGCTTCGCTCCGCGCTGCTGCTGTGGAACGACGATCTGGACGGCTCGCACGCGTTGTCGCAAGAGCTGCATACGCCGACGGGCAGTCTGCTTCACGGCATCATGCATCGGATGGAAGGCGATTATTGGAACGCGGACTACTGGTTCCGCCGCGTCGGCGCGCATCCGTGTTACGCGGACATCGCCCGCGAAGCGGCGCTCGCGGAGGGCGTCGGCGCGTTCGTCGTCCGCGGCGACTGGGACCCGTCCGCCTTCAACCGAGCGGTGGAACGCGCCCTGCAAGGGGGCGACGCGGCCGAGATCGGGAAGCTTGAGCGGCTGCAGCGAGCCGAGATGACGGCCGTCGCCCGCTATTGCTTGCATCAATGCTTCGGAGGTACGTCGCTTGGTTGATTCCAGACGCGAGGCGGCCGCCGCGCCGCGAGGGCCGCTGTCGCTCATGCTGCGAGTATATCGGCAGGTGCTTCCGGAAGTCGCCCGGGAGCTGGACCGATGGACGGCGGAGGCCGCCGCGATTCCCGACGCGGAGCTGCGCGCGCAGGCGATCGCCAGTCTGTCGACGAAGCGGTTCCATTGCGAAGGAGGCTCCGTCTACGCGCTCTTGCGACCGGAGCGCCGGGGCGCGCTCATCCCGCTCATCGTGGCGCTGCAGACGATCAGCGATTATTTGGACAACCTGTGCGATCGGTCGACGTCGATGGATGCGGCGGATTTCCGCCAGCTGCATCTCGCGATGCACGAAGCGGTCGATCCGGAGCTGCCGCCGTCGGATTATTACGCGCTGCGCGCGGAGCGGGAAGACGGCGGATATTTGCGCCGCCTCGTCGAGACATGTCGCGGCAATATCGCGACGCTGCCGTCGTACGAGGCGGTCAAGCCGTACGTGAAGGAGCTGGTCGGCCTGTACGGCGACCTTCAGGTGCATAAGCACATTCGCCGGGAGGACCGGGAGCCGGCGCTGACCGGCTGGTGGTCGGCGCATCGGGACAAGTGTCCCGAGCTCGGCTGGAACGAGTTCGCCGCGGCGACCGGCTCCACGCTCGGCATGTTTTATTTGTTCGCCGTCGCGGCGGGCGAAGGCGTTACGGTAGGGCAAGCGGAGCGCGCTCGAGACGCTTATTTTCCGTACGTCTGCGGTCTTCACATCCTGCTCGATTACTTGATCGACATGGAGGAGGATCGCATCGGGGGCGACCTGAACTTCTGCGAGTATTTCGACGACGCCCGCCGGACGGCGGAGCGCATCGAATGGATCGCCGGAACGGCGCGGGAGCGCGTACGCGAGCTCGACGACCGGCGGTTTCACGGCATGATCGTCGAAGGGCTGCTCGCTTTGTATTTATCGGATCCGAAGGTGAGGCGGCAGGAGGACGTCGCCGGCGTCACGAAGCGGCTGATGCGGAACAGCCCGTTGACGCGGATGTTCTTCTGGGCGAACAGCGTATGGATCCGCAAGCGGCAAGGCATCGACCGGCCGCAAATTCAAGACGCAAGATCTTAAACAGAGGTAAGGAAGGATGGCGGAGACCATGTCTGTACAATCGATAGCGGTATTAACGAGCGGAGGAGACTCCCAGGGAATGAACGCGGCCGTTCGAGCGGTCGTGCGCAGCGCGTTGTTCCACGGATTGAAGGTGTACGCGGTGCAGCGGGGCTATCACGGGTTGATTCACGACGACATCCGCGAGATGGATTTGCGCAGCGTCGGCGATATTATTCAGCGGGGCGGCACGATTCTGCAGACGGCTCGTTCGAAGGAGTTCATGACGCTCGAAGGGCAGCAGATCGGCGCGGAGAACTTGCGCAAGCGCGGCATCGACGGCCTCGTCGTCATCGGCGGCGACGGTTCGTACCAAGGCGCGAACAAGCTTCGGCTGCAGGGCATCAAGACGATGGGGCTGCCGGGCACGATCGACAACGATATCCCGTTCACCGATATCACGATCGGCTTCGACACGGCGGTCGGCATCGTCGTCGACGCGGTGAACAAGCTGCGCGATACGATGACGTCGCACGAACGTTCGTCCGTCGTAGAGGTCATGGGCCGCCATTGCGGCGATATCGCGTTGTACGCGGGCCTCGCGAGCGGCGCCGAAGCGATTCTCGTGCCGGAGATGCCGTTCGACCTCGACAAGATCTCGGCTTCGATGAAGCATCACTTCGCCGGCGGCAAGCGGCACAGCATCATCCTCGTCGCCGAAGGCGTGGGCAAGGGCGAAGACATCGCCAACCGCATCACCGAATCGAGCGGCATCGAGTGCCGGGTGACCGTCCTCGGTCATATCCAACGCGGCGGCTCGCCGACGCACAACGATCGGATTCTCGCAAGCCGCTTAGGCGATTTCGCGGTACGGCGCTTGATCGCGGGCGACTCCGGCAAAGCGGTCGGCGTCATCCAGAACGAGCTCGTCGCCACCGACATCGAGAAGGTCGTCAGCACGAAGAAGCCGTTCAACAAGGACTTGTACGATTTGGCGCTTCGATTATCGCAATAACGGCAGGATGGCCTCGCGGCCGTTCGACGAAAGCTGTTTATCCATACCCCTCGGACTCCAGCGTCCGAGGGGTATTCGTTTTCGAAGACAGCGGCCCCGCGGACAGGCGAATGCCCCCGTCCTCGGCGGAGAACGGGGGCATGCGGGGCGTCACCGAGAATGGATCGTCACGAATTCGAAATCGCCGCGGAACAACCGCGACCCGGATACGGTCACGTAAATCGGATTGAACGCGTCTAGCGCGCCGACGAAGTCGAGGTTGCTTCCCAGCTTGTCCTTCGCGTACACGGAAGCCCGCGAACGCAACGCGCGCTCGAACTGGGCGTCCGTCTGCAGCTGTCTGCTCATGATGCATTCCCCCCACACTAGCTTTGCCAGAGAGCGGGGGGAAATATGTCGGTTACTTGCCGCGCGCAGGGCGCGCCCAACCGATGTCCCAACGGGCGCGGTACAGGGCGGTCGCGACGACCGCCAGCTCGGCGGCGGACCCGGCGGTCAACACGAGCGGCCCGATGACGCCGTTCCACTCCGGGAGGAAGAAGACAAGCGAGACGAGCACGGTCAGCGAGGCCGCGGTGTTGGCGGCTTGGGACCACATGAAGACGTGCGTGCGGCGGAACAGCATCAGGAAGCCGTTGCCGAAGTCGACCCACGGCAGGACGAGCGCGAGCAGCGCGTACACCTTCATGACGTCGAGGGTCGCCGGCAGCAGACGACCGGTCAATCCCATGACCTCGTCGAGCAGGAAGGCCCCGGCCGGGGTGAAGAAGATCGCCGCCGTCAGCAGTCCCGGCGCGAAGCCGACGAACCGTTGGAAGCGAAAGACGAGCCGCGGGGACGTCGGATAGAAGTTCAACACGATCTGATGAATATACGTGAATACGCTCATGATGACGCCGAACACGCTGGAGGCTACGGCGAACGAGGCGATGGACAGCTCGACGTCGAGCGTCTTGCCGAGCAGCGCGTTCGTCGCCGGGGCGACGGCGATGACGATGAAGGACGAGTACAACAGCGGCCGGTAGAAGCCGAAAATATGGCGCTTAGACGTAATGCCATGATCCTCGACGCGTTCCGGCAGCTTCCGCGTCAGCGAGCGGCCTTCCCAATAGCAGACGCCGGCCTCGATCAGCATGCCGGCGGCGAAGATGAACGCGCCGACCCACCCGCCGGTGACCGTGTCGGTGCGAATGAAATATTGCGACAGCGCGAACATGCCGGCGAGCCGGACGATCATGCCGATCGTCACCCACTTCGTCCGCATCTGGCTGATGATGACGCCATGGTACAGGCAGCGGAGCGCCGAGAAGACGCTGACCCACATGAAGAACTGGTAGCCGGACACGATCGCCGGCACGAGGCTTACGTCGACGCCGTACACGTCGCGAAAGACGAAGGCGCCGACCGGCGTGTAGCAGATCAGCGCGCCGAACGCGACGGTCGCCCCGATCAAGATCCACGTCACGCCCGACATCGCCCGGAACGACACGCGGTCGCGCACGAGCGCGGAGCAGGTCTGGCGAACGAGCACCGCCGGCCGCTCGGTTAAGCCGAACAAGCTCGCGCCGAGCGCGTACGCCGCGATGGCGATCTCCGGATTCGACGCCTTCGATAGCGTGGAGTGGATGATGGAGTGGGTAATGCTGACGAGACAGGCGGCGAAGCCGAGCGGGATGAAAAATCGCATGAGACTGCTCATCGTCGGGTTGCCGGACTTCGTCCCCGGGGCGGAGGCATTCGGTGTCGTTACGGCTGCGGCGGCTTCTCCCATCGGTACGTCTCGCTCCCTTACGCGGTTGGTATGAATATCGAATTTACAATTTCTCCATTATAGCAGAATCGGGTCCGGTCGGGGGGCTTGATCGGCAAAACCTCCGTCTTGTTCGCTCGAAACCGAAGACTAGGGCGTTATTTGCGGATATGGAGGGAGGCATGCCTTCTTCGGCATACGGCAGCGGACGCCTCGGTCGGAGGAACGGGACGTTTTCCGATTCGTCACCCCCCCGGCGGCGACAAAAAAAGGGCGCCCCCCCTCGCCGCGCGAAAGCGGGGGAAACGCCGTTCCGATGGTTATTCTAAGTCGTAGTCGACGCCTTCGGTGTAGCGGTTGACTGCGTTCCACAGCATAAATTCCTCGATGCCGTTATCCTTCAGCGCCCGAATTTGATCTTCGACTTCCTTCTTGCCGTATTTAATGTAGCCCTTCACCCACGAAGCGGTGAAATCTTGAATCCAAGGACGGACGATCGGCTGGAAAGGACCCAGCGGCTCCAGCTTCTTGAACGTATCCTTCATCGCGCCGTCGATCGTGACGTACGGCGCCGCGTCCGGAACGTTCGAGCCGAACCAGCCGGTGGAATAATGGCTTGGATATACCATCGGGGAGATGACGTCCACGTACTTCGAAATCAGCTCGAAATCCTGCCCGATCCCTTCGGCGGCCGGAACCGACGCGGCGTACCCGAAGATGTCGACGGAGACGCGGACGCCCAGCGGCGTAAGCTGTTCCCTCGCGTATTTCACGAAGTCGGCGACGACTTCGATCCGCTTGCGTTCGTCCTTATGGTAGGCGAGGACGTCCGCTTTGTTCTCGAACCCTTCCGGGAACCGCACATAGTCGAACTGAATTTCCTTAAATCCGAGCTTCGCGGCTTCCTTCGCCACCTGCACGTTGTACTCCCATACTTCTTTCCTGTACGGATTGACGAACGACTCGCCGCGTCCGTTCTTCCAGACGGCGCCTTCCGGCGTCACGTACGACAAATCCGGCCGCTTCTCGGCCAACACCGAATCTTTGAACACGACGATGCGCGCGATCGGATACGCCTCATGCTCCGCCAGGCGGGAAAGCAGGGCGGAAGGGTCGCGAATAATGTTCTTCGCGGTGCCGATCTCGAGCAGCGCAGGGTCTTGCGTCGGGTACGTAATGTATCCGTAATCGTCTTTCACGTCGATGACGAGACTGTTGAGCTCGGTGTCGTCGAGCAGCCGGAGCAGCGTCTCAAGCCGCGATCCGCCGGCGCTGTGGGCGGTCGCGTATACTCCCCTTATGACGGGGGCGTCCGGCTGGGGGTCGTCCTTCTCGATCATCGGAATGCCGGACGAGCCGATCTCCGCATGAACGGCCGCTTGTCTCGCTTGCTCCGTCGCCCGGATCCAGTCGTCCAGCGTCGGCTCCGACGCGTTCGTCTGCGCGGCGGCTCCGCCGAGCAGCAGCAGCAATACGGCTGCGATAGTTTCCATGTCAACGCACTCCCCCATTGTTCGCTGTCCCCATTATATGACACGGTTCGACCGGGGCACAGAGGTTTTTTGTCCCATGGCGTCGAAAGGTAGGCGGCCCAACTTCTCTTTTTTTCAAGAATGCAGTAGGATGTAGGGATGTATAGAAAATGACCAGCGGATAGGATGGACCGACTTGAACAGACAACTAGCCATCGTGAAGGCGCTCAATGCGCTCTATTATTGCTCGAACGCCGTGCTGCTGCCGTACTTGCCGTTATATTTCGCCTTCAAAGGATACACCGCCGTCGAAGTCGGCCTGTTGCTTATGGTCGGGCCGTTCGTCGCGATCGTCGCCCAGCCGGTGTGGGGATACGTCAGCGACCGGTTCCAAACCGTGAAATGGGTGCTCCTGCTGTTATGGTCGCTTCAGCTTCTATGCAGCATCGGCTTGTTCACCGCGACGGGCTTTCCGATCACGTTGTTATTCACGACGTTGCTGTATTTCTTTCTTATGCCGTCGTCGCCGTTGTTAGACTCCTTGACGATTCGGTCGGCGTTCGACGCCGGCGTCAGCTACGGTACGGTGCGGATGTGGGGGTCGATCGGATTTTCGATATTCGCGGCGTTGTCCGGGGCGATGCTGGTCGCGATCGGCGGCGTCGACAATCTGCAGTGGATATACTGGGGGGTCTGGCTGTTCCCGCTCATGCTGGCCGCGCTGCTGAAGGATGTGAAGGCGTCCGCTCCGCCGATTACGCTGCGGTCGTTGTCGACCGTCGTCCGGAGCCGCCCGCTGCTCTGGTTCCTTCTGCTCGTCTTCGTGATGATGCTGCCGCATCGGATGAACGACGGCTTCCTAGGGCTTCATATGAGCGATTTGGGCGCGAGCGAGCAGATGGTCGGAATGGCGTGGGCGATCGCCGCGCTAAGCGAGGTGCCGACGTTCGCGCTGCTGCACCGGTACTTGCACAAGGTGCACGAGCTCGCGCTGATCGGCGTCGTTGGGCTGTTGTACGTCGTCCGGTGGATCGTCTACGCGCTGGCGACCGATCCGCTGCTGCTGCTCGTCATGCAGGCGAGCCACTCGATCACGTACGCGGTGTTCTGGGTGTCCGCGGTCGCTTACGTCGTCCGCATCGTGCCGAACGAGTTCCGCTCGACGGGCCAATCGATTCTATCGGCGATGTTCGTCGGCGTGACGGGACTGGCGAGCGGTACGCTCGGAGGGTGGATCGAAGGGTGGGGCGGTTACGAATCCGCGTATATGATCGGGGCCGTCGTCGCGGGAATCGCGGGCGTCGCCTTCCTGCTCACGCATGCGGCGCAGCGGGGTTCGCTCCGGCGAGGCGGCCAGGGGACTTCATAGCGGGTTTGAACAGAAAAGAGACCGCCAGGCGAGCCTGACGGTCTCTTTCTTACACCTTAACCCGCGGCGAATCGTTCTGCGGCAGCATCGTGTGGAACAGCAGCTCTACGGCCGCGACGCCGAGCGCGATCCAGAACGTCTCGCCGAGCGACACGTTCCAGTCGAGGAACGCGCCTACCATCCAGACGTACACGTACGTCAGTCCGAAGTCCGCGATCGTCGCCGTCAAGTTGTTCGTCGCCGGCAGGATGATGCGGTCGCCGATGAAATAGGCGATGACGGACAAGACGACGGCCGCGGCGACCGCTTCCCAGAACGTCACCGTGCCGAACCAGAGCAAGAGCGGAACGACGATGACGCCGTTCAATAAAGCCTTCAAGAGAAATCGAAGCAACATGCGAGCGTCCTCCTTGGAGTGTTCGACATATCTTCAATGTTCCACTCCGAAGCCGACGTTATGCCGGGAAAAAATAGGGGCCGCTCCCATGGAGCGGCCCAATTTGCGGTTATCGGGAGCCCTTCTCGTACGGAACGCCCGACGCCAGCGGCGCCGTAGCGCGTCCGATGAAGGACACGAGCACGATCAAGGTCAGCGCATACGGCAGCATGGAGATGATGTCCAGCGGCACGTGGCCGAGCCCGATGTACGGAAGCAAAAACTTGACGGCGGTCACGACGCCGAAGAAGGCCGCAGCCGCGACGGCGCCGATCGGGTGCCACTTGCCGAAGATGAGCGCCGCCAGGGCGATGTAGCCTTGGCCCGCCACCGTCGAATGCGAGAAGCTCGCCGTCGTCGTGAGCGCCAGCGTCGCGCCGCCCATGGCGGCGAACGCGCCGCTCGTCAGCACGGCCATGTAGCGGACGAGGTAGACGTTGACGCCGGCCGTATCGGCCGCCTTCGGGTGTTCCCCGACGGCGCGGATCCGAAGGCCCCACGGCGTCTTGAACAAGATGTACCACGTGACGAGCATGAGCGCGAGCGCGATATACGTCGTCGGATACGCCTCGAAGAACGCGTGCCCGAAAAACGGGATGTCCGAAAGGAGCGGAATTTGCACTTTCGAGATCATGAAACTCGTGCCGCCGCTCGCCAGGTTCGGCGATTGGCCTTGGCCGTCGAAGATCAGCTTGGTAAGGTACAAGCCGAGTCCGACCGCGAGGAAGTTGAGCGCCACCCCGCTGATCGTCTGGTCGGCCTTATACGTGACGGATGCGACGGCATGCGGCAGGGCGAAGATCGCGCCCGCGACGGCCGCGGCGACGAAGCCGATCCATGGCGAGCCGGCGAAGTAGGTGACGACCGCGCCGGTGAAGGCGCCGATCGTCATCATGCCTTCGATGGCGATGTTGACGACGCCGGACCGCTCGGACCAGAGGCCGCCGAGCGCGCCGAACATAAGCGCCGTAGCGTACACGAGGGTGATATGAATCAGGTCGCTGCCGATATCCCAGCCGCTCATCTAGGCCGCCTCCTTCCGCTGCTTCCGGCCGCGAAACCAGCGCGTCACCGGCTTAATGATGCCGCTCGCCGCCAGGAAGAAGATTATCAATGCGATGACGATGTTGACGAGCTCCGGCGGCACGTTCGCGCCGAACTTCATGCCGGCGGCTCCGAACGTTAGGATGCCCATCAGGACGGCGCCTAGCACGGTGCCGAACGCGGCCGTGCCGCCGATCATGGCGACGGCGATGCCTTGGAAGCCGTACCCCGGCGATACCGTAAGGACGGATTGGTAATGGAACACGCCGAGCACTTCGACGGCGCCGGCGATGCCGGCGAACGCGCCGCTGATCGCCATCGCCCGGACGATGCCGCCGTTGACGTTCATGCCGGCGTATTGCGCGGCATGCCGATTGAAGCCGACCGCTCGCAGCTCGAAGCCGCCTTTCGTCCGGAACAAGTAATAATGAAAGAACACGGCGCAGAGCAGCGCGATGACGAAGCCGAAGCTGAGCCGCGCGTTGCTGAACAGCTCGGTGACGAACGGAATGTTCAAATACGACGTCTCCGCGACGGCGACCGAACGCTGCTGGCCGGCCGGCAGGAAGAACGTCTTGACCATGTAGTTCACGAAGAAGAGCGCGATCCAGTTGAGCATGATCGACGTGATGACTTCGTGAACGCCGCGCTTCGCCTTGGCGTAGCCGACGAGGGCGCCCCAGAACGCGCCCGCCAGCGCGCCGGCGGCGACGGCCGCGGCGGCGTGCAGCACCGTCGGCAGGAACGTCCATTCGACGCCGACGTAGAGCGACGCCAACGAGCCGACGAGAAACTGCCCTTCGGCGCCGATGTTGAACAGGCCCGTCCGGAACGCGAAGGCGACGGCGAGACCCGTCAGGATGAGCGGCGTAATTTGGCGAATCGTCTCTCCGAAGTTGTACATGCTGCCGAACGCCTTATTGAGCAGCGCGAGGTAAGCGGCGATCGGATCGTAGCCGCCGAGCAGCATGATGATCGCGCCGAGCGCGAGGCCGAGAACGATGGCGATCAGCGGCAGGAAGAAGACGTCGGTATTTCGTTCTTTCGAGTTCATCGCGCCGCTCCCTCCTTCGCGTTCGCGCCGGCCATCATGAGACCGAGCTCCTTCTCGTCCGTCTTCGACGGCTCGACGATGCCGACCAGCTTTCCTTCATAGATGACGCCGATCCGGTCGGACAGCGACATGATCTCTTCCAATTCGAGCGAGATCAGCAATACCGCCTTGCCTTGATCCCGCTGCTCGACGAGCCGGCGATGAATGAATTCGATCGCGCCGACGTCGAGTCCCCGCGTCGGCTGCGCCGCGATCAGCACGTCCGGATTCGCGTCGACCTCGCGGGCGATGATGATCTTCTGCTGATTGCCGCCGGAGAGCGCGCGCGCCTTCGTCCGTTCGTCGGGCGTACGCACGTCGAACTGGCGGATGAGTTCCCGCGCCTTCTCGTAAATTCGGCCGTACTGGAGCAGGCCGGACTTCAAGAACTTCGGGGCGTAATAATCCTTCAGCGCCATGTTTTCCCCGATGTCGAAGTCGAGCACGAGGCCGCGCTTGTGGCGGTCCTCCGGAATGTACCCTACGCCCGCTTCGGAGATCGAGCGAGGGGAGGCGCCGGCGATCGGCTTCCCCTTCAGAAGCACTTCGCCGCGGGTCGGCTTCGAGAGTCCCGTGAGCACTTCGACGAGCTCCTTCTGGCCGTTGCCGTCGACGCCCGCGATGCCGAAAATTTCGCCCGCGCGCAGCTCGAACGACAGCCCGTCCAACGCTTTGACGCCGCGGGCGTCGGCGAGCGTGACGTTCCGCACCTCGAGCATCGTCTCGGAGTAAACCGTCTCCTTCTTCTGAACCTGGAAGCTGACTTCGCGACCGACCATCTTCTCGGCCAGTTCGTCGGGATTGCTTCCCGCGACGGGCAGCGAGTCGATGACCTTGCCGCGGCGAATGATCGTCACCGTGTCGCAAACCTGCATGATTTCCTTGAGCTTATGCGTAATGAGGATAATCGTCTTGCCCGAAGCGACCAGCGACTTCATGATCGCCAGCAGTTCCTGGATTTCTTGCGGGGTAAGGACGGCGGTCGGTTCGTCGAAAATGAGAATGTCGGCGCCGCGATACAACGTTTTCAAAATTTCCACGCGTTGCTGCTGTCCGACGGAGATGTCCTCGATCAGGGCGTCGGGATCGACGGCGAGGCCGTATTTCTGCGACAGCGCCCGCACTTCCTCGGCGGCTTTGCGCTGGTCGAGCTGAATGCCGTTCTTCGTCTTCTCCGCGCCTAACATGATGTTTTCCGTGACGGTAAAGTTATGGACGAGCATGAAGTGCTGATGGACCATGCCGATGCCGAGCTCGCCGGCGACGTTCGGATTCGCAATGGCGACCGGCTTCTCGTGAATCCGGATTTCGCCTTCGTCGGGCTGATACAAACCGAACAAGATGTTCATCAGCGTCGACTTGCCGGCGCCGTTCTCGCCGAGCAGCGCGTGGATGCTGCCCTTCTTCACGCGCAGATGGATATCGTCGTTCGCGACGATTCCGGGAAACCGCTTCGTAATGCCGATCATCTCGACTACGAAATTCGGCGTTTGGGTCATTCGAGTTTCACCCCTAGAACATACAAGAATCGATTCGTTGCGCGTTACCTGTGAAGCCATTGTAACAAACAAAAAGGCTAGCGCAAACTAGCCTTTTTGCCAAATGGATTCTTATGGAATTGCGTGCCGGAGCCGATTATTCGGCCGGCGTTTCCGGTACGACGATTTCGCCGTTCTTGATCTTGTCGCTGAACTCTTGCACCTTCGCGAGCACGTCCGCCGGAACGTTCGGGTTGTTCTCCGGAAGGCCCACGCCGTTCTCCGCGATGCCGAGGTTCACGATGCCCGGCGCGAAAGTGCCGTCTACGAGCGATTGGGATACCGTCTGCATCGCTTGGTCGACGCGCTTCATCATCGACGTCAGCGTAATTTCGTTGCCGAACGTGATCGACTGATCTTTGTCTACGCCGATAACCCAGACGTTCTTGCCTGCGGCCTTTTGCTCTTGCGCTTCGTTAAATACGCCGTCGCCCGTCGCGCCGGCCGCGTGGAAGATGATGTCCGCGCCTTGGTTATACATCGTCGCTGCAGCGGCTTTCCCTTGGTCGGCCGCCGCGAAGGAGCCCGTGTAGTTCTCGATGACTTCCGCGTCCGGATTGACGGCTTCGATTCCTGCGCGGAAGCCCGCTTCGAAACGCTGGATGACCGGGATGTCGATGCCGCCGACGAAGCCGATCTTGTTCGACTCGGTCATGAGACCCGCGACGACGCCGACGAGGAAGGCGCCCTCATGCTCTTTGAACGTTACGGATGCGACGTTCGGAGCGTCGACGACGCCGTCGATGATCGCGAATTTCGCGTCCGGGTTTTGGTTCGCGACTTCGAGCATCGCGTCTTGAAGCAGGAAGCCGATCCCCCAGATCAGGTCCCAGCCTTCTTGCACGAATTGGTTCAGGTTCGGGATGTAGTCCGAATCTTGCGCGGACTGCAAGTAGTTGTATTCAACGCCGGATGCGTCCCCGAACGCCTTCAAGCCTTCCCAAGCGGACTGGTTGAACGAGTTGTCGTTGACGCCGCCGAAGTCCGTAACCATGCCGATCTTTACGTCGCTCTTCGCCGGTTCTTCGGCTGCAGGAGCTTCGGCTGCCGGCGTTTCGGCCGCAGGCGTTTCGTCCGCCGGCGGTTCGGCGTTGCCGCCGCCGCAAGCCGCGAGCATCGTCGCCGCGAGCGTGAAAATCATCGTAAGCGATAGCCATTTTTTCATTGAAACCATTACCCCCGTTTTAGAAAATATGAAAATTTTGGTTAAGCACATGAGTTGGAGTCGTTCTCGGAAAAGCTACCTACATGATTCGCCGCTATGTAAGCAATTATGCGAAAAAGAGTGGTTCACACCTCCTGATTCGATGGTAATGCAATGGGAACAACAATGATTTGTACAGTGGTTATTATACTATACATTTTTTCTTTTACAAGAACGGAAAGTCGACAGCATTCGAGAAAAAAATAAGGGAAAATACGTACAATCATCGTTAAACTTTCAGGAACGTTCGCCTTTTCCCTATTTTCGACTCGCAATTGACCTGTGGTTAGTCTCGGCGGCGCAAAAAACGCCCCGGAAAGCCTACGCGTTCACGTCAGGCGCATGTCATTCAAGGCGGATTCGTGAACGTTATTCTCTGCGGAACAAGCCCATGACGCCTACCGTCTCGACCATATTGACGAACGCGTTCGGGTCGATGTCCCGCACCGTCTTGAGCAATCCTTGGAGCTCGTAACGCGTCGTAACCGTCATGAGCATATGGTTCTCGCTCTGGGAATATCCGCCCTGCGTCTTGATGACGGTGACGCCGCGCGGGACGGACAGCAGCTTCGCGAGCATCTCGTCTTTCTTGGTCGAGACGATGAACGCCGTAATTTTCACATGCCTCGTATGCACGACGTCGATCACCTTGCCGGTGACAAAGATCGAGACGGTCGAATATAATGCCAAATCCCAATTGCGTTCCATGAGCCCTAGCGCGACGATGACGACCCCGTTGAGTCCGAATAGAAATTCGCCTAACGGGAAATCGTACTTGCGCAGCACGATAGAGCCGATGATATCGAAGCCGCCCGTCGAACCTCCCGCGCGGAACGACAAGCCCGTGCCGATGCCGACGAGGACGCCGCCGAAGACGGATGCGATCGTCGGGTCCTGATTGAACCGGGCCTCGGGGATCAGCTGCATCGCGACGACCGTCGCGACGACGGAGAGGAAGCTGAGGACGACGAAGCGCTTGCCGATGAGCACCCACCCCCAAATAAAAAGGGGCAGATTTAACACAAGATATAACCATCCGATATTCCAATGCGCAACGTATCCGATCAGCATGGAGATGCCGGACACTCCGCCGCTTAGCAGCTGGTGGGGGATCAGGAATCCGTTGAAACCTGCCGCGATCAGGACGGCCCCGCCGATGATGGAGAGGCACTCCCGCACCGTTCTTGCCCGTGTCGTCACTTGAATGTCACCTCTAGAATTATTATGAGACGTTTCCCATTTCGCCAAACTGGAAATGAAAACTTTTCATATGCTATAATAGGGGTTATATTCTTAAGTGCGCTAGTATTTTCCGCATAGGGAAAATGCTTTTTTTTCGGGTAGTGTGCCCGGTCTAATGGAAATTCGGCTCGAGGGAGAAGTACCTGCGTGTCTGGTCTGAAGCGGCTTAAGAGTATCGTTCGCAGACCATATTGGTAAAGGAGTTTGAAGCAAATTTGAAAACGTTCAGCGAATTCGGCCTGGAGGCGAAAGTCCTTAGGGCCATCACGGAGATGGGGTTCGAGGAGTCGACCCCGATCCAGGAGAAGGCGATCCCGATCGCGCTCGAAGGCCGCGACTTGATCGGTCAAGCGCAAACCGGTACGGGGAAGACGGCGGCGTTCGCCATCCCGCTCATCCAGTCCATCGACCCGTCCGAAGAGAAGGTCGCCGCGCTCATCATGTGCCCGACGCGGGAGCTCGCCATCCAGGTCGCCGACGAAATCGGCAAGCTGGCGCGATTCAAGGGAATTAACACGCTGCCGATCTACGGCGGTCAAGACATCGGCCGGCAAATCCGGGCGCTCAAGAAGCGGCCGGGACCGCAGATCGTCATCGGTACGCCGGGTCGTCTGCAGGACCATATTAATCGGAAAACGCTCAAGCTCGACGACGTCCGATTCGTCGTGCTCGACGAAGCCGACGAGATGCTCGACATGGGCTTCTTGGAGGACATCCAAGCGATCCTTACGTCCGTTCCTGAAGAGCGTCATACGATGCTGTTTTCGGCGACGATGCCGTCGAACATTCAGCGACTCGCGCAGCAGTTCCTGAAAAATCCGGAGCACGTCTCGGTCGTTCCGAAGCAAGTGAGCGCGCCGCTCATCCAGCAGTCTTACATCGAGGTGCACGAGCGCGGTAAATTCGACGCGCTGTGCCGCTTGCTCGACATGGAGTCGCCGGAGCTCGCGATCATCTTCGGCCGGACGAAGCGCCGCGTCGACGAGTTGTCCGAGGCGCTGCAGAAGCGCGGTTACTCCGCGGACGGCCTGCACGGCGACCTGTCCCAGAACATGCGCGACGCGGTCATGCGGAAGTTCCGCGACGGCAGCATCGACGTGCTCGTGGCGACGGACGTCGCGGCGCGAGGCCTCGACGTCTCGGGCGTGACGCACGTCATCAATTTCGATTTGCCGCAGGATCCTGAATCGTATGTGCACCGGATCGGCCGTACGGGCCGCGCCGGCAAGGAAGGCACCGCTTGGTCGTTCGTCACGCCTCGCGAGATCGACCACCTGCACTTCATCGAGAAGATTACGCGCCATAAGATTCCGAAGCGGAACGTGCCGACGATCGCCGAGGCGATCGAGGGCAAGCAGAAGATCGTCGCGGAGCGCATCCTTGAAATCGTGCAAAACGAAGACTTCAACGAGTTCAAGGGCACGGCGATTCAAATGCTGGAGCAATTCGACAGCGTGCACTTGATCGCGGCGGCGATGAAGCTGCTCACGGGCGGCGAGAAGAAAGACGTCGAAGTCGCGCTTACGCCGGAAGATCCGATTCGCGCGAAGAAGCGCAAGCCGGACGTTCGCGGCTCCGGTCGCCGCGTAGGCGGCGGGTACGGCGGCGGCGGTTATGGCGGTCGAAGCGGCGGCGAGCGTCGCTACGGCAGCGGTGGTGGCGGCGGCGGTGGCGGCGAGCGTCGTTACGGCGGCGACCGCGGCGGGTACGGCGGCGGCAGCGGCGGCGGCGATCGCGGCGGCTATGGCGGCGGCAGCAGCCGGAACAGCGGCAACGGCGGGTACGGCGACCGTCCGAACTACGGCGGCCGTCGTCCGGTCGGCGCAGGCACGCGTTCCCGCAGCGACGACGGCGGCGGGGATCAGTAAGAAGCAGCGAACGAAACCGCTCCGGGGTTGTCCGGGGCGGTTTCTTTTCCGCTTTTTCGGACATTCCCTTGTGACTCGCCCTTCACGAAGTGTATGATAGAAGAAAACTTGGCAGGAGAGGTTGCTACGTGGAATTTCGCGGACTGATGGGCGGGTTTTATCGCATCTCGGAGTGGATCATGCGCTTGTCGGTGACCAACGTATTGTGGATTGTAACGGCGTTCCCTGTATTTTTCTTCGTGCTGAACTTGTTCGTCGCGACGGACGAGCAGCAGGTTCAGGCGTTCTTGCTGGCGATCGCCGTTCTCGCGCCGTTCACGCTGTTTCCGTCGACGTCCGCGATGTTCGCGCTCGCGCGCAAGTGGGTGACGGGGGACGGAGACGTGCCGCTGCTGAAGACGTTCTTCCGGTCGTATAAAGAGAATTACCTGCAGAGCATGATCGGCGGCTTGTTTTTTATGGTGCTGCTCACCGTCCTGTTTTTCAATTTCCGCTTCTATGCGGGACAGACCGGGTATACCGGACTGTTGGCGTACTTGTTCATCGCGCTGACGGTCATGGCGTTCCTCGCGGTGTTCAACTTCTTCTGCATCATCGTGCATCTGCATATGAAGACGCTTCAATTAATCAAGAACGCGCTGCTTATTACGATCGGTCAACCGGTTCGCACGATACTGATCGGCGTCTCGAACGTCGTCGTGTTGTACATCAGCATTTTCCAATTCACGTTCCTGTTGCCGTTCTTCACGGGCAGCCTGATCGCCATCGTGACGTTCTGGCACTTCCACAACGGCTTCCGCAAGATCATGACGAAGCAGGAAGAGCTCGAGGCGAAGCGCGCGGAACAGGCGGAACAAGCGGCTGCGGAAGCCGATGCAGAGGACGGTCAAGCCAGCCGGTAAATTCGAGCGAAAGTACCGGGATGTTCCGTTTACTTTCCCTTCGGATAGGGATATAATAAAGCTACAACAAAACAGCCTGCGATGTACGTTACGGAATATTTGTTTTGAACCAATGATTGTTTCCCGGGAGTCTCATATGGTCGTCGTGGCTGGCATGCCCTCGCGAAGGGACGTCAAAAGCGCGCTGCGGACACCCACCTGCGATAGCAGGTTTCGAAACAGATTTCCAACGGCATAGGCGGGTTTTTTTGTACCCGAAATCATGCATACGTTCGTCCGATTTTTACATACTAAGGGGACGACAGCATGACTCGGGAGGCGGAACTGATGAAGGAACAGGAACGTTCGCGGCGGCCGAGAGGCCGCCTTTTTTGGTTGGCGAAGGCGGCGATGTGCGCCGCGCTGCTCGCGACCGGCGTCGCCGTCGCTCCGCAGCCGATTCTTTCGTTCGCGGAATGGTATTGGATCATGGAACAGGGCGATACCGGGGACGATGTCGCAGAGCTGCAGTCCCGGCTGCGGTTCCTGGGATTTTATGGAGGGATCGTCGACGGCAGCTTCGGCAGCGGTACGCGCAGGGCGGTCGTCGGGTTCCAACGGGAGTTCGGCTTGCCGGCGGACGGACGCGTCGGCCCGCAGACGAAGTTGAAGCTCGGCAACGCGACGAAGGGGTGGAACTCTTCGTACCTCGCCGAATACGCCGCCGGGGGCGGGGCGCCGAAGCGCAATGCGAGCGCCGGGTCGCTGACGAGGTCGACGTCCGGTTTCAGCCGGGAGGACTTGATGATTCTCGCGCGAACGGTCCACGGGGAAGCGCGCGGGGAGCCGTACGAAGGGCAGGTCGCCGTCGCCGCCGTCGTGCTCAACCGCATCGGCAATGCCGCGTTCCCGAACACGATCTCGGGCGTCGTCTTCCAGCCCGGGGCGTTCACCGCGGTCGACGACGGACAAATTTGGCTCGAGCCGAACGAGTCGGCGTTCAAGGCGGTGAATGACGCGCTGAACGGCTGGGATCCGTCCGGCGGCGCGTTGTATTATTTCAATCCGGTGACCGCGACGTCGAAGTGGATTTGGAGCCGCCCGCAGATTAAGCAGATCGGCAAACACATTTTCTGCATGTAGCGCTGTCTCTTGTCGACGTTCGTCGCCGAATTTTTTCCGGATTCCGGTTTGCCGGATCGTGCCAAGTAGTGGTAAGATGGTTAGAGTAGTTTGGCAACGGGTGCGGAGAACCAAGGGGGGAACGGTTTTGTTAAAGAGAACGCTCATCGGACTGATCCGCAGTCACGAGCAGACGGGGGAGAAAGCGACCCGGCCGGAACTGAAGACGAGGTACTATAAGCTGTCTCGCGATAAGCTGTGGGAAGAGGTCATCTCGATCCTCAAGAAGAAACCGGGGTATAAACTGCTGCATGAGGTGAAGAACGTCGGGGAGATCGTGCTCGAGAAGCGAACGGTCACCGGACGGGTGCAGGATATCACGTTGACGGTATTTTCGCTCAACCCGCTGAAATCCGCCATCGACATCTATTCGGCGTCGCGCGGCTCGCTCGGCGATCTCGGCTCGAACTACCGTACGATCCTGGACATCTTCAAGTCGATCGACGCGAAGCTGAAGGAACATAAAATCAACCAGTAAGAGGGCTGCGGCCCTTCTTTTTTTTGCGCACCAAAAAACCGCCCCGCGAACGGGACGGTTTCGGTTTGCTTTATTGCAGCGCGCGAACGGCTTCCAACGCCGCTTCGTAATTCGGATGCTCGGTCATCTCGGACAAGTATTCGACGTAAGCGATCTTGTCGTTCTGGTCGATGACGAAGATCGAACGCATCAAGAGGCGCAGCTCCTTGATATGTACGCCGTACGCGTCGCCGAAGGAGACGTTCTTGTAATCCGACAGCATCGTCACTTTATCGATGCCGGCGCTGCCGCACCAGCGGCCTTGCGCCATCGGCAGGTCGTTGGAGATCGTAATGACGACGACATTGTCGCCGAGCTTCGACGCTTCTTCGTTGAAGCGGCGCGTCTGCGCGTCGCACACGCCGGTGTCGATCGAAGGAACGACGCTGATGAGCTTGATTTTACCCGCGAAATCCTTCAGGGATGCAGATTCGACGAGACTTTTATTTACGGTGAAATCGGGAGCTTGTTCGCCCGCTTTCAATTCGGGACCCACCAACGTCAGCGGGTTGCCCTTCAGCGTAGCTACTCCGGTTCTTTCGATTGCCATTTCATAATTCCTCCTCATCGACATTTCTTGTAAACACCTTTTATATTATATAATGGTGGGAAAGGCAAAGTCCAACGACGGGAGAGGAGCCGATACGCCTTATGTTTCTTAGGTACGAGAGCTTTCGCGAATATATTCGGTTTTATCCCGTAAACACGATCATACTGGCGATTTGCGTCGCGGCGCATGTCGGATTCGCCGTCGCAGCGTCGGCGTACGGCGTTCCGGCGTCCATCTTGAAGCAAATTTTCGGCGGATTTTTGAAGATTCCGGCGGAGGGCGTCGTGCCTGAATACTGGCGATACGTGTCGTCGGCGTTCCTGCATGCCGACTTCGGCCATCTTCTGTTCAACGGCTTCGCGATTTTCGTCTTCGCTCCGCCGCTGGAACGGGCGCTCGGACCGATGCGGTACGCGGTGTTGTTTTTATTTTCCGCGGTCATGGGCAACATCTTCACGAACTTGTACGCCGGCGAAGTGTTTTCCCTCGGCGCCAGCGGCGCCGTCTACGGCATCTTCGGCGCATACGTTTACTACATGATCTTCCATCGCAGAGCGATGGATCCGCAGTCGAAGAAGACGATCCAGACGATCCTGATCGTTGGCGTCGTCTACTCCATCGTCGTGCCTCACGTGAATCTGTACGCGCACTTGGGCGGATTCGTCGGCGGGCTGCTACTGAACGGGTTGTACACCAAGGTGTTGCAAGGACGGTATCGCTGACATGGAGCTACGACAATTGCAATACTTCATTACGGTGGCGCGCCTCGAGCACGTGACGCACGCCGCGGAGTCGCTGCGCGTCGCGCAGTCCGCGGTCAGCCGGCAGATCCATCAGCTCGAGGAGGAGCTCGGCGTGGCGCTGTTCACGCCGAAGGGGCGGAACCTGCAGCTGACGCCGGCCGGCAAGCTGTTCATGAGCCGCGCGGAGACGATTCTAACCGATCTCGATCGGGCGGTGCTCGATTTGCAGGAGTTCATGAACCCGGAGGCGGGCGAAATCCGCATCGGCTTCCCGCACAGCCTCGGCATCCATCTGCTGCCGAGCGTCATCGCGGAATATCGAGCGGAGCATCCGAACGTGAAATTCGTGCTGAAGCAAGGCACGTATCACGTGCTCATTCGGGAACTGCTCGAGGGAGAGATCGACCTCGCCTTCATCTCCCCGTTCCCGAAGGAGCGCGAGGACGTGGAAGGGGAGCTGCTGCTGACGGAGGAGCTGAAGGTCATTCTGCCGAGCAGTCACCTGCTGTCGCGTCACACGACGATTCGACTGGAGCAGCTGAAGGACGACTCGTTCGTCATGTTCAGCGAGAGCTATTCGCTGCGTTCGATCGTGCTGGAAGCGTGCCGGAAAGCAGGGTTCACACCCCGCGTAGGCTTCGAGGGCGAAGAGATGGATACGATCCGCGGACTCGTGGCCGCCGGCCTCGGCGTCAGTCTGCTGCCCGAGATGGCGCTCATCGAGACGAGCCCCATGATGCCGGTGAGCGTGCGGGTGACGGAGCCGCAGGTGCTGCGCACGATCGGACTGATTCGCAGGCGCGGGGAGAAGCTGCCGCTCGTCGCCGAAGCGTTCCGCAATTTCGTCATCCGACATATGGATACCAAAAGCCGTCTTCCTTAATAAAAAAGAACGGTGACCCGATCGGGGTCACCGTTTTTTAGCGAGGCGGCTTTTATTCGTCGTTGTTGCCGCCGAGGAAGATCATGACGAACTTCAACAGCTCGAGCAAGGAAATCAGCGCAGCGGCGACGTACGTCAGCGCGGCGGCGTTCAGCACCTTCGCGACGCCGCGTTCCTCTTCGTTCGAGATGAACCCTTCGGATACCATCAGTTCGCGGGCTCGGGAGCTGGCGTTAAATTCGACCGGCAGCGTGACGAGCTGGAACGCGACGGCGGCCGAGAAGAAGATGATGCCCACCAGCACGAGATTCATGGCTCCTAAGAGGAAGCCGGCGATCAGCAGCAGCGGCGCGACGCCCGACGTGAAATTCACGAGCGGGAACATGCGATGGCGAAGCACCAAGGCCGGATAAGAGTGCTGGTGCTGGATCGCGTGGCCGACCTCGTGGCAGGCGACGGATACGGCGGATACGGAGCTCTCGTAATACACCGGCTCGGACAACCGGACGACGCGGTGGATCGGGTCGTAGTGATCCGACAGCACGCCGCGGACCGGTTCGATCGGAACGTCGTGCAAGCCGTTGTTGTCGAGCATGCGCCGAGCCGCTTCGTATCCGGTCATGCCGCTGCTGATGCCGACGGACGACCACTTCTTGAACGTGCCCTTCACGCGGAACTGCGCCCAGATCGAGACGAAGAACGCGATGATGATCAGGAAATCCATGGGGTGGAAGAACATGACGTGAAACCCTCCGTTTCTAAAATATACAGTAGACTGACGACGACGGGACGCGGAATCGCCGGTTACATCAACGGACCCTTGCCGATCAACAACAGCAAAGCTTCGATGCATGCGGCCGTCTGGGGCGACAACGACTTCAACAGGTTGCGCGCTTGCTTGGGCTTCAGCTGCTCGAGAATCGGCGCGATCGCCTTCGCTTCGCGTTCGAGCTGCATCATGTGCAGCTGAAGCGCCGTTAGACGATCGGTCACGGCTTCCTCGGACGACACCTTCCCGTTCTTCAGCAGCAGATCTTTAATCTCTTCTAATGAAAGCTTCTGCTGCTTCAACCATTCGATACGTTTCAACTGCTGCAAGGTTTCGTTTCCGTACAGGCGATAATTGGTCGTGGAGCGTTCGGTCGGTTCGATCAGACCGATCTTCGTGTAGTAATCGATCGTACGAGGGCTTACCTCGCAGAGCGCAGCCAATTCCCCGATTTTGAAAAGCTTCTTATCCCCACCTGCATCACCTCGCACTAGAGAAAAGGTTATCTTACATTATTTCTATGATAACGAACCCGAAAGCATACAGTCAAACGTTATGGTTTCGAAAAGGCGGGACAAATTTGTGAACGACCCGGCCAAGCTCGAAATGTAAATTTACCTCACACATAAATTAGTTAACAGGGCATCAAATTAGCGCTTATGCTATCCATGTTAAGTTTTTTGTGATTTTGAAAAAAACTATTGTCATTGTAGTGCTTCCTGCTTATAATGACATTAAGGTTTTCAAAACGTGTTAGATTAATTAACACAAACGAGGAGTGGTCGCTGTGTTGAAAAAGGTACTGACTGCAGTTGGCGCGATGAGCGTATTGTTCCCGACGCTCGCTTTCGCGTCCGAGGGGCCGTCGAGCACGATGCTTGACATGGGTCTCAACACGATCTGGTTGATGTTATCTTTCATCTTAGTGCTTCTGATGCAGGGCGGGTTTATTCTTCTTGAGACGGGCTCCACTCGAATGAAGAACGCCGGCCACGTCGCAGGCAAGACGATCTTCACGGTCGGCCTCGGCACGCTGGTATTCTGGGCGGTCGGCTACGGCTTCATCTGGGGCGAAAACTCCAACGCCTTCTTCGCCACCGGCAGCTTCTTCTTCTCTCCGCCGATCGGCGCCGAAGAAGGATATCCGGCCTCCATCGACTTCCTGTTCCAGCTCGCGTTCGCGATGATCTCCTTGACGATCGCCTTCGGCGGCTTCGCGGAACGCGCCAAGCTGTCGGTGTACGTCTTGTTCTCGATCTTGTTCACGGCGTTGGTGTATCCGATCATCGCGCATTGGATCTGGGGCGGCGGCTGGTTGACGGGTCACAAGCAAGACTTCGCGGGTTCGACGGTCGTTCACTTGACGGGCGCCGCGGCCGCGCTCGCCGCGACGATGCTGCTCAAGCCGCGGATCGGCAAGTTCAACAAAGACGGTACGGCCAACGAAATTCACGGACACAACCAAGTGTTCACGGCCCTCGGCGTATTGCTCCTGTGGGTAGGTTGGTTCGGATTTAACGCGGGTTCGACGTTGTCCGTAGGCGACGGCTTCCTCGGTTATGTCGGCTTCACGACGATCATCGCGACGGGCGCAGGCGCCGTTGCGGCCATGTTCATCTCCTGGCTGTCCACGGGGAAAGCGGACATCACTACGACGCTGAACGGTACGCTCGCCGGCTTGGTCGCCATCACCGCGTCTTGCGCGTTCGTCGATCCTTGGGCGGCGGTCGTCATCGGCTTGATCGCAGGCGTATTGGTATACGGCAGCATGAAGATGTTCGAGAAGCTGAAGATCGACGATCCGATCTACGCGTTGTCCGTACACGGCGTCGTCGGCATCTGGGGCACGCTCTCCAACGGCATCTTCGCCTCCCCGGCGCTCGTCGAGCGCGTCGGCATCGGCGAAGCGGGTCTGATTTATTCGGGCAGCTTCAACCAGCTGTGGGTGCAATTGTACGGCGTCGTCGCATCCGGCGCATTCGCATTCATAGTATCTTACATTTTGCTCCTCATCATTAAAGCGATCGTCGGCCTCCGCGTCACGGAAGAGCAAGAGATCGTCGGTCTTGACCTCAGCGAACACGGCGTGTACGGTTATCCTGAGCAAATGAAGAAGACGTCCCTTAACGGCTGATTCGCCGGGAAGGTACGCGACGATTTCCACGACAAGGAGCTGGCGCCTGCATGCATCAATGGTTGGAAAAAGAGCGCGAAGCGTCGCAAGCGATGGCTTTGGCCGACCTGCGATCGCTCAGAGACGACGTCCACGATGCATTCGGCGCCGCTCCGACGGGCGGCGTCGAAGCGGCGGAGACGATCAACCGGCTGCACGACGCCTTCATCCGCAGAACGTTAGCCATTGCCGAAGAACGGGTTCGAGCGTCCTATCCGGGCGTTCCGCCCGTTTCTTCGTTTGCGGTATTGCTCTTCGGGAGCGGAGGAAGGAAAGAGCAGACGCTGTGGAGCGATCAGGATAACGGGATCGTCTACGAGCCGAAGTCGGGCGCCGATCCCGCGGAGGCGGAACGATACATGGACGAGCTCGGCGCGGCGTTCCGCGCTTCGCTCGAGACGGTCGGATACCCGCCTTGCGAAGGCGACGTGCTCGTTACGAATCCGGCCTGGCGCCGCACGACGACCGCCTGGCGGGAGACGCTGCATTCTTGGATCGAGACGCCGGAGTTCGAGACGGTGAGGCATCTGTTGATCTTGGCCGACGCGCGACCGATCTACGGCAACGAATTTCTCGCGTCCGCGCTGCGAACCGAACTCGCGAGCCGGATCGAGGCGCATCGTTCGACGATATTGCCGCGCATGGTGCAGAACACGCTGCGTTATAAGGTACTGGTCGGGTTCTTGGGCAATCTGCTGACGGAGCCGTATGGGGAGGACGCCGGCGGCATCGACATCAAATACGGCGCTTACATCCCGATGGTGAATGCGATCCGGCTGCTTTCCCTCGCGCATCGCATTCCGGCGACGTCGACGCTGGAGCGAATCGACGCGCTCGCGAAGTGCGAAGGGATGCGGCCCG
Source organism: Paenibacillus sp. (assembly GCF_031177825.1). Lineage (GTDB taxonomy): Bacteria > Bacillota > Bacilli > Paenibacillales > YIM-B00363 > Paenibacillus_AE. Next base: position 136,997 of record NZ_JAPSKE010000007.1, read on the forward strand.
ATTCGGTTCGGGATTGGAAGGAGGCGTTCCGCACGGTGCTGAAGTTCCGGGCGTTGACGCCGTTCCGCATCGAGGACGGCAAGTATACGACGAGAGGCGTCTTATCCGCGAAGCTGCTCACGAAAGACGTGAAGCGAGAGTTGAAGGACGCCTTGCGCGTCGGCGCGGAGCTGCAGCGCAAGGTGAAGAAGACGTTCGGTACGGAGGGGCATCTATGAAGGATCAGAATCGACCCCCGACGGGCATGTGGTCTCTGTATAAGATGGGCGGCATCACGCCGGCGATCAACTCCGTCTTTAACCCGCAGAACGCGCAGCAGATGGCGTTCCTTCGGCAGGTCATGAAGCGGCAGCGGAAGGACTTCATTATGGAGACGCCGTTATCCGAGGTCGAGGTCGTCGTGTTCGACCTCGAGACGACGGGGTTCCATGCGGGCGGCGGCGACGAAATTTTATCGTTCGGGGCGATCGCGGTGAAGGGCGCCGAAATCCGGGAGCAGGAGACGTTCTATACGCTCGTCAACCCGGAGCGCTCGATTCCGCCGAACATCGAGACGCTGACGGGCATTACGGCGGACGACGTGCGCGAAGCGCCGAGCGTGATGGAAGGACTGCGACGGTTTTTCGAATTCGTGGATCGGCGCATTCTCGTGGCGCATGCGTCTGCGCACGACAAGCAGTTCTTGAATGCTGCGTTGTGGCGAACCTCGAAGGTGCACATGACGCATCGCGTGCTGGACACGATCATGATCGCGAAGTGGCTGGAGCCGAAGCGCCAGGACTACTCGCTGGACGCGCTGCTCGAGGAGCATGGCATCCCGGTTACGACCCGCCACCACGCGTTGGAGGATTCCCGCATGACCGCGCAGCTGTGGGTGTCGTTTCTAAGTCGCGTGCGGGACCGGAACATCCATACGCTCGGGGAATTATACGCGTATTTGAGCCAAACGTAAGATGTTCGATAACGAAAACGGAGCCCCTCCACGTCGATCTCGGCCGAGGAAGGGCTCTGTTTCGCATTTCATGTTTTCTGCGGCTTGCGAGCGATGTTCGGCTCCGGCCTGACGAGGAAAAACACGAGGCAGAGCGCGATCAGCGCCAACGCCGAAAGCATGATGAAGACGATGTTTTCGTTCTCTTCCATTAAGTATCCGATTAACGGCGGGCCTGCGGCGACCCCGAGAAACCGGAGGCTGTTGTAAATCGAGGTGATCATCCCCCGCTGGCTCTTCTGGACGGAACCGGTGATCATCGTATTGAGACACGGAAGCAACAAGCCGGTTCCCACGCTGCTTAGGGTAATAAGGCTCATGAACGCGATCAGGTGCTCCTTGTTCCAAACGAGCGTTAGTCCGAGCGACACGGTGGACAGCGTCAGACCGATATTCATGAGCCAGCGCATCAACGTCCCGTTCTTCTTAATGACGGCGCCCGTCGTGTACGAAGTGATGACGAGTCCCGCGAGCGGGATGGCGAGCACAAGCCCCTTGATGACGCCGTCGAGATTATACGGCTTCTCTTCCAAAATTTCGGACAAATAAAACAGAATGCCGAACAAGGTAAACAAGGCGAGGCTTCCCGCGAAGAACGACGTCACGAGCCAACGACCCTTCTCCTTAATAATATGTCCGACCGTGCGCAAATATTGTCCGACCGGTTCCTTCTTGCTCGTCTTCTCCTTCGGCTCCTTGATCAGGAACATCACGGCGAGCAGCGACAGGACGCAGAAGATCGGGAACGCGAAGAACGGCGCGTGCCATACGATCAACGCCAACGCGGCGCCGAGAATCGGACTGATAACCTTGCCGAATCCGTTGGACGCTTCCGTTAATCCGAGCACCTTCGATTCCGTCGCGCCGTTATACATGTCTCCGACGAGCGCCATCGCGATCGGCGCCGTCCCGGCCGCTCCGAGTCCTTGCAGCGCCCGCGCCCAGATCACCACGCTGTATGAACCCCACACCGCGCCGAAGCCGGCAAGAACGCCCGCGGCTCCGTACACGATCAGCGCCGGGATAATGATGGCCTTCCGTCCGAAGCGGTCGGACAAATAACCGACCACGGGAATGAAGACGCCGGCGGTGACGGAGAACAGCGTAATGACCAAGCTGCTCTTGAAATCGCTGATATTCATCTCGCGCTGCATGTCGGGCAGAATCGGCACCAGCATCGAGTTGCCCAGAACGAGCACCAGCGGGATGCTGGCGATCGCGATGAATTCCCAGATCTTGCCTTTGGCGCCCGCCTTGCCTCCTCCGCCTTCGGACGCGGCTTCGCGCGGATGTTCTTCCGCTTCCATATCGCTCTGGAACGTGATGTTCAGCTTGCGCGTCTTCGTCTTTTCCAACGTCGAATCGACTCCTCTGAAAGAAGAATGATCCTAATGTACCCGCCGCGGGAAGGTGACATTCGGGGAAACCGTTGGCAATCCGAGCGGAGCGGGGGGTTGGAAGTTTTCCGAGGAAACGGGTAATATATATGGAAGGAAAGGGTGGGATCACATGAGGAAAACGGTGCTCGCGCTTGCGATCGTCCTCCTGCTCGCGGGGCTCGCGATCATTCAGCAGTTCGCGACGGCGGAGACGGCCGCGCTGCCGACGGAAGAAGCGCCGAAGATCGGTTATTTGGCCCCTTCGTTCGAGCTGAAGACGCTCGACGGCGGGACGCTCGGCATCGGCAGAGGCGAACGGGAGAAGCCCGTCATCGTCAACTTCTGGGCGTCTTGGTGCGATCCGTGCCGGATGGAGGCGCCGATCTTGTCGGATTTGTACGAGAAGTACAAGGACCGACTCGACATCTATGGCGTGAACGGACTCGAATACGACGAAATGGCGAGCGTGCAAGCGTTCGTGAAACAATACAAATACGAATTCCCGACGCTGCTCGACGAGAAGAGCGTCGCGTTCAAGCTGTACCAAGTGCCGGGGTATCCGACGTCGTTCTTCGTCGATCGGCACGGCGTCGTGCGGGATATCGTGATCGGTCTGCCGGGGCACGAGGAATTCGAACGGAGATTGAAGAAACTGCTGGAAAGCTAAACAAGAAGGCCGTCCTTCGCGAAGCGATTCGCGCTCCGAAGGACGGCCTTCTCGTGTCTATGCGGTCAATGATTGACGATGCCGATGCGTTCGTGCTTCCCTTCGCGATTGTCCAGTACGACCGTACGTCCGATCAACGCGTACCGGATGCTGTCGAGAATCGCTTCCCAGCTCGCTTCGATGACGTTCTCGCTGACGCCGACCGTGTTCCAGCTCGCGTCGAAGTCGGACGATTCGATCAAGACGCGCACCTTCGCCGCGGTCGCATCCTTCTCGTTGATGACGCGCACCTTATAATCCGTCAGGTGAATGTCGCGGATGTCCGGGTAATACGTCTCCAGCGCCTTGCGCAGCGCATTGTCGAGCGCGTTGACCGGCCCGTTGCCTTCCGCCGCCGTATACACCGTCTCGCCGTGGACCTTTACCTTGACGATCGCTTCGGACGCGACCGGATTGTCGCCGGTCTTCTCGACGAGCAGCTTGAACGACTCGATCGTAAAGACGTTCTCCTGCTTGTCGTAGGCTTTGCGGATGAGCAGCTCGAGCGAAGCGTCGGCTCCTTCGAATTGATACCCGCGATGCTCCATGTCTTTGATCGTCTGGATGAGCCGCTTCGTCGATTCGTTCTCGAGGTCGAAGTCGAGGTTCATCTCCTGCGCCTTGAACACGAGATTGCTCTGGCCGGCGAGCTCCGAGACGAGCACCCGTTGGCGATTGCCGACGAGCTCCGGCTCGATGTGCTCATACGTCTTCGAGTGCCGCAGCACCGCCGAGACGTGGATGCCGCCCTTGTGCGCGAACGCCGCGCTGCCGACGTACGGCTGATTGACCGGCATGCTGACGTTGGCGATCTCGCTGACGTACCGCGCGGCGCTGGTCAGCGTCGCGAGCTGTTCGTCGGAGACGCAGCGGAAGCCGCCGAGCTTGAGCTGTAAGTTCGGGATGACGGACACGAGGTTCGCGTTCCCGCACCGCTCGCCGAGGCCGTTGAACGTGCCTTGAACTTGCCGGGCGCCGGCTTGCACCGCCGCGAGCGAATTGGCGACGCCGAGCTCGCAGTCGTTATGAGCGTGGATGCCGATCGCCGTCCTCACCGAGGCGACGACGTCTTGGACGATCGCCGAAATTTCGCCGGGCATCGAGCCGCCGTTCGTGTCGCACAGCACGATCCAGTCGGCGCCGGCCGCCTCCGCCTTGCGGATCGTCGCGAGCGCGTAATCTCTATTGTTCTTGTAGCCGTCGAAGAAGTGCTCGGCGTCGTAGATGACTTCGAGCCCTTGCTCCTTCAAGTAGCGGACGGAATCGTATATCATCGCTTCGTTTTCTTCGAGCGTCGTCTGCAGCGCCGTCGTCACTTGGAAGTCCCAAGACTTGCCGAAGATCGTGGCGACGCGGACGCCCGACTCGAGGATGGCGTTCAGGTTGCCGTCCTCTTCGGGCTTGACGCCCTTGCGGCGCGTGCTGCCGAACGCGGTCACCTTCGCGTGCTTCAGGGACAGCGAAGCGACCCGTTTGAAAAATTCGATGTCTTTCCCGTTGCTTCCCGGCCATCCGCCTTCAATATAATGAATGCCCAAGTCGTCCAACTTGGCGGCGATTTTCAATTTGTCTTCGACGGTAAGACTGACTCCCTCGCCTTGGGTCCCATCGCGTAACGTCGTGTCGAAGATCGTTACTTGTTGCGGCATTCCGGCGTCCTCCCTTGCGTATCCAAGTTTCCGTATTGCAGCGATTTCGAATATTATAGCACGGTTTGCAAGGTTGGAATATCCTTTTTCCTCGAAGGGCGCGCGCTTGACCGGGCGGCGGGCTCGCGAGTATGCTGAAATCAGCAGCCTGGAAGAGTCGTTTTTTGCAGGTTAGGGTGAGATGATGGTCAACGAAGACGCATATCCCAAGAGCGGGAGAGTCATATTGCATATCGACATGAACGCCTTCTACTGCTCCGTGCACGAGGCGGCGGAGCCGGAGCTGTACCGCGGCAAGCCGACGGCGGTCGCGGGCAGCGCGGAGGCGCGCAAGGGCATCGTCGTGACGTCGTCGTACCCGGCGCGGGCGAGAGGCGTCAAGACGGGCATGACCGTACGGGAGGCGACGCGCCTGTGCCCCGGGCTGATTCTGCTGAAGCCCGACTTCGACTTGTACCGCAGCTACTCGCTTGCGTTCCTGCGCATCGTGGAGAGCGTGTCGCCGCTCGTGGAGCCGGTGTCGATCGACGAATGCTACGTCGATATTACCGGCTCCAAGCAGTTCGGCCCGCCGCTCGCGATCGCGGGCGAGCTGCAGCGGCGCATTCGCGAGGAGCTCGGCCTGCCGTGCTCGATCGGCGTCGCGCCGAACAAGCTGCTGGCGAAGACGGCGTCCGACATGAAGAAGCCGAACGGGCTGACGGTGCTGCGGCTGCGGGACGTGCCGAGGGTGCTCTGGCCTCGGCCCTGCGACGAGCTGCACGGCATCGGCTCGAAGACGGCCGCGAAGTTGGAACGGCTCGGCATCCGGACGCTCGGCGCGCTGGCCGAAGCCGAGGAAGGGTTCCTCGTCGCGCATTTCGGCACCGTCGGCCGATGGCTGAAGCGCGCCGCGAACGGACGGGACGACGCGCCGGTGAACGCCGAGCGGGAGCAGGCGAAGTCGGTCGGCCACACGGTGACGCTGCCGGAGGACGTCACGGAGCCGGGCGAGGCGCGGAGGGTGCTGCTGAATTTGGCGGATCAGGTGACGCGGCGGCTCCGGCGCAAGGGGTTGATCGCCTCCACGGTCCAGATCACGATTCGCCGGCCGGACATGAAGACGATCACGAGAGCCGTCACGCTGCCGGCCCCTACGGACGAGGCGGCGGTCGTGCATCGCGCGGCATGCGCGTTGTTCGAGAAGCATTGGCCCGATCGCGCGCCGGTGCGGCTGCTCGGCGTCGCCTGTCAGAACTTGCGGGAGAAGGACGACGTCCCGATGCAGCTCGATCTGTTCGAGTATCGGGAGCAGCCGAAGAAAGCGGAACTCACTACCGTGATGGACCGCATTCGGGACAAGTACGGAGAGAGCGCCATCTTGACGGCGGGCATGCTCGGCGACGATCCGGCTTCCCGCATCCGAAATAAGAAGGAACGAGGCACCTCGCTGCAGATGGATCATCTAGAAGGGAACGAAGAGGAATGAGCGTAAAGGAGACCCCGGTCATCGCGTTCGTCGGACATCCGGACAGCGGGAAGACGACGTTGGCCTCGCAGGTGACGCGTTATTTTCATACTAGAGGATTGAAGGTTCTGTCGGTCGCGGAAGCGGACGAGGAAGACGAAGCGATTCGCGAGAAGTTCTCGATCGCCGGCGCCGCCGACGTCCGATTCGTCGCCGGGGCGGAAGGTCCGGCGGGCGGGGATTTCGATCCGGACCGGCGGTTCGACGTCGTCGTCGCCGACGGCCTGATCCGTTCCGGCGCGCCGAAGGTGTTCGTGTTCCGCACGGAAGAACAAGCCGCGCTGCTGACGGACGCGCTCGCGCCGGTCGTCGCCGCCGTGACGAAGGGGTCGTTTTCCAAAGATAACGACGCAGGCTTACCGGTATACTACTTCCATGAACTCGACGACTTAGTCGACGAGCTGGAACGCCGGTTCCTGCGAGGGGATTCGTCCGATATCGTTTGAATTTTGGGCCGGGTTGTATTATGATGACAAATGAGGCTTGCAACCAAGGGATGAGAATAGGGAGGAATTATTCATGGCAAAGTACACGTGGGTAGATAAAGAAACCTGCATCGCGTGCGGCGCTTGCGGTGCGACTGCCCCGGACATTTACGATTACGACGACGAAGGGTTGGCCGAAGTCATCTACGACGGCGATAACAACCGCGGCGTTACGGAAATTCCGGAAGACCTGTACGACGATCTTCAAGACGCATCCGACGGTTGCCCGACGGACTCGATCAAGGTCCAAGACAACCCGTTCGACAACTGATTTTTCCAAGTTCCATATGGAAGTCAGACCTTCCTCCGATCAAGCGGGGGGAGGTTTTTTGCGTGCAAAGATTGTATTGCGGACTTGTCTTTAACACCGTAAAATGAAAGATGGGCGTTTCATACTCAACGCCGATAGGGTAGGAGGACGAAACTGTGAGAAGAGCGAAGCAATGGGCAATAACGTTATTGGTTTTCACCCTTGTGTTCGGCATGTTCGGCGGTACGGCCCTCGGCGCGTCTACGCGATTCGCCTTGGTAACCGACGTGACCGGAACCGTGAAGGTGACGAAGGCCGGCGGGACGAAGGAGATTCGGGTATTCGACGGTATGGGCCTGAACGAAGGCGATAAGCTGAAGGTCGAGAAGGGCGGCAGCGTGACGCTGAAGGTCGCCGACCGGGACGACGAAGTGGTATTAGGGGATACTTGGAACGGTACGCTGTCCAAGCTGAAGGACAAGGCGGGCGGCAGCGATACGGCCGTGAAGACGTGGGCCGGCTCGATGTACAGTAAGGTAGAGAAAATTACGGGCTCCAGCAGTACATATAAGGTAGAGACGCCGACGGCGGTCATGGGCGTGCGAGGCACGCACTTTACGGTTTCGATCGATCCGATCACCGGTCTTCCGACGATGTTCGTCAGCGCCGGCAAGGTCGAGGCGGCAAGTCCGGGACAAGAGGATTCGACGCTGCTGCTTCCTGCGCAGCAGATTACTATATATCCGGACGCACCGCCGGAGGCCGGCGTATCGTACGTGGATCCGTCGGAAATCGTCAAGCAAGCGGACAAGAGCGTCATCGAGGCGCTGTTGAAGAACAAGACGTTGATCGACGAGGAGAACGAAGAAATCTTGAACGATCTCTCGGAAACCGGCGACGCGAGTCAAGAAGGCACGTTGAGATTGGAAGAGCAGGAAGCTCTAGACCGATATAGATCTAACGTCGAGAATGCGTTGTTCAACATCTTGAAGACGGCCGTGGACACCGGAACGATCGACGAGGAAGAAACGCAAGACATTATCGAAGCCGCCAACCAAGGGATTTCGGATCAGGATCGGCAATACGACTTGAACCGGGACGTGCCGCCGATCGACCGGACGGCGGGGGTCGATCCCTCGGCGGAGCGGCAGCGCGAGCAGCAGCGGCAGCGGGCGGAAGAGAGAAAGCAGCAGCAGGTGCAGCAGAAGGAAGAGAAGAAGTCGGAAGTCACGAACAATAACGCGTCATTGATTCAACAAATTCAACAAGCGGCGCAGCAGCAGCAGCAAGCGAACCAACAAGCGCAAGAGCAGAAGAAGCAGGAAGCGACGGACCGCCTCCTACAGCAGCTGTCCCAGCAGCAGCGCGACGCGCTTCAGCAGCGGGTAGAGCAGAAGGAGCAAGAGAAGCAGCAGCAGGAAACCGGGAAAGCCCCGACGACGCCGACGCAGCCTACCCAGCAGCCTGATTCGTCGTCGGACGACCGGACCGCGACGACGACGACGGTCGAGCTGAGCAAGAGCGAGCTGGTCGTAGGGGAAGCGATTACGATCACCGCCAGCGTGAAAAATAACATCACCGGCAACGCGGTTCCGGACGGCGCCACGGTGACGTTCCGCAAAGGCGCGACTTCGATCGGCACGGCGACGACGTCCGGCGGCAAGGCCGTACTGAGCCTGACGGCGGCGCAAAGCTTGACGACGTTCCCGATGGGCACGCATGCAGTGAACGCCATCTATCCGGGGATGGGTTCTCTTGAAAGCAGCACGTCCTTCTCGCAGTCGCTGAAGGTGAAGAGCGCGACGACGATGACCGTCGAAGGACCGACTTCGTCCGCGATCGGCGCGACGTTCACGCTCGGCGTTACGGTCGCCGCGACTTCGCCGGGCACCGGCACGCCGGTCGGCACGGTCGAGCTGTACGATAGCTCCTTAAAGATCGGCGAGAAGACGCTAGTTTCGGGGGCGACTTCGTTCGAACTGAAGCCGAACGCGACGGCGCCGACGACGAAGACGTATAGAGCGGTCTATAAACCTAGCGATACGGCTCTATATGTCGGGAACGAAAAGACGTTTACGCACGACATCGTGTCGCCGACGCCGGCTTCACCGGAGTTGACGCTGGCGAAGACGGATACGACGAACGGCTTCGATATCGCGGTGAAGCTCGATAACTTCACGGGCGCGAAGAAGCTGTACGGCATGCAGCTTCATTTCGTCAGCGGAAGAACGGTGAGCCCGGCGCTTCCGACGAACTCGACGTATTACACGGCGGATAAGTTCCCGGAGCAGACGGCCGAGGTGCTCCGATACGTCGACGGCGTGAACGAAAGCGGGCAGGAGCTGCGCGAGCAAATCTACTCCTTGACATTGTACGGCAGCGGAACCGCGGTCGCGTTCGACGAGGACGAGACGATGGCGACGCTCAAGTTTACGAAACCGTCCGGCATCGGCGACCCGGAGTTGTTCCAGTACGTCTATGCGCAATTCGTGTTCGAAGACGGGACGTCTTATGTGCCGGCAGCAACGTATTCTTGGACCTACTAAGGACTCATAAGGAGATTATATGAAAATCATTCGAACCTTAAGTCTTAGCACCCTCGCGGCGGCGCTTCTCTTCGGGGGAGCGGCCGGCGCGAACGCGGCGATCTATTCGCCGGAAGGCCGGCCCTTGATCGAGTCGTTCGACGTCGCGGGCAGCGGGGAGTTCGACGAGCTGAACGGAGCGGCGGCGGAAGCGTCGTTCCGGCATCCGGGCGCGGTATTGGCGCTGAGGGACGGATCTCTGCTCGTCGCGGATACCGGCAACCACCGCATCCGCCAGATGAAAGGCGGGAACGTGTCCGGCTATGCCGGCGTGGAGGTTACGGTCTTGTTCGACGACGCGGGCTTGCCGGCGGGCGCGCTGCAGGACGGTGTTCGCGAACTGAGCTTCTTCTGGAGTCCGGCGGGCCTGGCCGCCGATGCGAGCGGCAACGTCTACGTGGCGGACAAGGGCAATCACGCCATTCGCAAGATCGCCGCGAACGGCGCGGTGTCGACCATCGCGGGCAATGGCGTGCTCGGCTACAAAGACGGCGCGGGAGCGGAAGCGGCGTTCGATTCGCCGTCGGACGTCGCGGTCGCGAGAGACGGCACCGTCTATGTAGCGGATACGTTGAATCACGCGATCCGCAAGATCGACGCGGCAGGCAACGTGACGACGCTGAACGCGTTGTCCAAGCGGGCGGTCGAGGCGTTCGAAGGCGTCGTCGAGGAAGCGGGCGACTTCAAGGACGGACCGATCGCGGAAGCGTTGTTTAACGAACCGACGGGACTGGCGTTGGATGCCGAAGGGAATCTATACGTAAGCGACACCGGCAATCAGCGCATTCGATATATCGACTTCGCCGCGGGCACGGTGACGACGGTCGCCGGCGGCGGCCGGTACGCGAAGGATGCGTTGTACGTAGAAGGCTTCTACGTCGACGGAGCGGCCGCCGACGCAAGATTTTACAGCCCGAAGGGGCTGGCGGTAGACGCGGAAGGCGGTCTGTACATCGCGGACAGCTTAAACCACAGCATCCGGTATTTGAAGGACGGCAAGGTCGTCACGGTCGTCGGCAACGTCGACGGGGAGTACGGCATCGCGAACGGCATCGATCAGAGAGCGATGGTCGATTATCCGTCCGACGTCGCGATCGGCGCGGACGGCAGCTTGTACGTCTCGGACACGTATAATAACAAGATTCGTAGAGTCGAGTTTTACGAGCTTCCGAACGGGTGGGCGGCGAACGGCGAGATCCGCGTATTGTTCAACAACAATGCGGTCTCGTTCGATGCGAAGCCGGAGCTGCGTTCGAACCGGACGATGGTGCCGGTGCGGGCGATCGCGGAGGCGATGGGCTATGAAGTCGCGTTCGAGGGCAACGATATCGTCTTGTCCGGCGCGAGCGGCACGATTCGACTTACGATCGGCGCTCACGAAGTGAGACAGACGGCGGACGGCGTGACGACGACGACGGAGATCGACGCGGCGCCGTACGTCGCGGACGGCCGTACGTACGTGCCGGTTCGATTTTTCGCCGAGCAGGTCGGCGTCGACGTCGATTGGCACGGCGCGTCGACGACGGTCATTCTGAGAGAGTAGCAGCGGGAAGGTCGCTCCAGCGGATGGGGCGACCTTTTTTTTGTTGTTCGGGGGGAGGCGGCGGGCGCAAAACGGGGGCCGAACGCGCAGCGCCTTGCGACCGAACGCGGCAGGTCGGCACCGATGCGCCGCCAACGAAAAAAGTCCGTCGAACGAAACCCGTTCGACGGACCGTGCCCCGCATGGCGGCGGCTCTATATAGCCGAGATTAATTGTTCACGAAGATGACGAGCGCAATCAAGAGTACGAGCAGTACGCCGAGCGAGATGCCGGCAATCTTAAGCGCCTTGGGATTGCCTTCATCTTTCTTCGGTTTCCGCAGCGGCTGGAGCGTCTTGCGCTTGGCCATAGCCTCTTCTCTCCTTCGGATGGGGTAGGTTGTATTGTACTCTCATTGTAAACGGTTTCGACAACCTTTTCAACGAGAGGAACGCGCCGCTTTCTTTTTCTTGGAAAAACTTTTACACTAAGGAGATAGGGAAAAGAGTCGGAGAAAGCAGGTAGAAGCCATATGTTGTATTCCATCGCCAAATCGGTGCTGTTTCGTCTCGATCCGGAGCGGGCGCATCATCTGACTATCGGCGGACTGACGGCGGCGACGCGCGTGCCGGGCGCCTTGGAGGCGCTGCGCGCGATGTACGGCGTGCCGAAATACGCCGAGCTAGCGACCGAAGTATGCGGTCTGAAATTTCCGAATCCGATCGGCTTGTCCGCCGGACTCGATAAGAACGGCACCGCGGCGGAAGCGTTCGCGGCCATGGGCTTCGGCTTCGTGGAGGTCGGGACGGTGACGCCCGTCGGACAACCCGGCAACGAACAACCGCGGTTGTTCCGTCTGAAGGAGCACGAAGCGCTCATCAATCGGATGGGCTTCAATAACGTCGGCGCGGAGGCGATGGCGGCGAGTCTCGCTCGCGCCCGGATGCCGGTGCCGCTGTTCGTCAATATCGGCAAGAACAAGACGACGCCGAACGAGATGGCGGCGGACGATTACGTCAGCAATCTGAAGACGTTGTACGAGCATGGCCACGCATTCGTAGTGAACGTCAGCTCGCCGAATACGCCCGGGCTGCGCAGCTTGCAGCAGGGCGACGAGATGCGCGCGCTGCTGCAGGCGGTGGCGGCGGCCCGCGATACGCTGTCGACGGCGCGGCCCGGCGCGGCGAAGAAGCCGGTACTCGTTAAGATCGCGCCCGACCTGACGGACGAGCAGCTCGCCGATACGGTGGCGGCGGTCGTCGCGTCTAGCGTCGACGGCTTGGTCGCGACGAATACGACGCTGGCCCGCGAACCGGTCGCCTCGCATCGGCATGCGAGCGAAGCGGGAGGCCTCAGCGGCAAACCCCTCAAGCAGCGCTCCACCGAAGTCATCCGGGACGTCTATCGCGAGACGCGGGGCGGACTCCCGATCATCGGGTCTGGCGGCATTTTTACCCCCGAGGACGCATATGAAAAGATACGGGCGGGCGCCTCGTTGGTGCAAGTGTACACGGCGCTGATATACGAAGGCCCGGGCTTGGTTCGCCGGTTGGCCGAAGGCGTGCGGACGCTGGCGCTGGCGGACGGGTTTCGAAGCGTCTCCGAAGCGGTAGGCCGATAACGAGGGGCGGACGGTTGCCCGGACGGCGATAGGAGGTGGCGACGGATGGACGGAAGAGACTGGGGAAAATTCCTGATCCCCTACGATCAAGCCGTGGAAGAATTGAAAGTGAAGTTCAAGACGATGCGCGTCGAGATGAAGAAGCGCGAGGAATATTCGCCGATCGAATTCGTGACGGGACGCGTGAAGCGGGTCTCCAGCATCTTGGAGAAGGCGAAGCGGCTGAGCGTGCCGATGGATAAGCTGGAGACGGGCATCGAGGATATCGCGGGCATCCGCATCATGTGCCAGTTCGTCGCCGACATCGATCAGATGGCGGAGTTGATTCGAGCTCGCAAGGATATGCGGGTGCTCTACGAGAAGGATTACATTAAGAACAATAAGCCGAGCGGATACCGCAGCTACCATATCATCGTCGAATACCCGGTGCAGACGGCGCTCGGCATGAAGGCGATCTTGGCGGAGCTGCAAATCCGCACGCTCGCGATGAATTTCTGGGCGACGATCGAGCATTCGCTCAGCTACAAGTTCCGGGGCAACCTGCCCGAGCACATTCGTGACCGGCTGCAGAGCGCCGCCGAAGCGGCGTTCAAGCTGGACGAAGAGATGTCGCAAATCCGCGAGGAAATCGTCGAAGCGCAGAAGCTGTTCGAGGATCAGTCGTCGCGCGTCAGCCAGGTGTTGAACGACATCCAGCAGTTGTACTTCTATAACCGGGCGAAGGAAGCGCAGCAATTCCAAAACCGCTTCAGCGAGCTGTGGGGCGTCGAGGACGACCCTTGGCGGCTGCGGGAGCTGTCGGAGCAAGTCGAGGCCGCGCTGCTGCTGGCGAAGAAGGAGAATCGATCGTGACGGCGGGGACAAGAGCCGGAAGTGGCGCTCCCCCGGCTTACGACCCGTTGTACGTCGCCTTCGTCGCGTACTTCAACCGGGAGCGGGACTACTTCGAGTGCCACGAGGTCATGGAGCAGCTGTGGCTCGAGGAGGCGCGGGACCCGTTGTACCAAGGACTGCTGCAGGTCGCGGTCGGCTTATACCATCACCGCAACGGCAATATCGACGGCGGCGTCAAGCTGCTGTCGGCGGCGATTCGCAAGTTGGAAGGCAACGAAGCGATCGTACTCGGCATTCGTCTCGATCGGCTCCTGACGGACGCGAAATCGCACTTGGAGAGGCTGCTGCGGCATGAGGAGACGCCGTTCCCTTTCCAAGACCTCGATATCGATATCGTCGATCCCGCGCTCGTCGCGGCGGTCGAAGCGTTCGTGCCGGGCGAGGAAGAGGAGCACGCTTAACGGATCGGATATGGAAAAAGCCCCCGTCGCCGCTTTCCAGCAGCGCTACGGGGGCTCTCTTCTTACGTGGAGGCGGCGGTTTCGCCGTACGTCGAATCGATAAACTGGCGGATCTCGTCGATCGACTTGCCTTCGTCGGCCAGCTTGATGGCGTCGCGGACTTCCATGAGGCAGATGCCGCAGGAACCGCCGTGGTCGGTCCAATGCACGCCGTCGTCGTCGACGCCGGCGATGAAGCAGCGGAACAACGAGTCGTGCGGGTCGTTATATTCCATGCATCCGCAATAGCAATTCAGTTCCTTCAGGACGTCCATGTGGTCGTATACCTGCGAGTAGAAGTCCCTTGTCGTATCGGTATAATTGTCGAGGAACGCCGGAAGCACGTCCGGCGACGCGGTAACCTCGATATTGTCCGGGAGGCCGTGAGCGGCATGTCCGCCGCTATGATCCGCGTGCTCCTCGCCCGCCGTCGACGCGCAGCCGGACAAGACGATGAATAGGAGCAGCGCGAGCGCCGTCAGCGGGAGCGCCCGCCGGGGCAGCCGGAAGACCGAGCGCAGCCGCGTCGTCATGACTGCGCCGCGCCTTTATTCCGAGCGAAGAAGTCGGCGAACTTGGCTTCGTCGTTTTCGGCGCCGAAGCCGCCTTCGATACGTTCCTTCTCCACGCCGTTCTCGTAATAGATCAATGTCGGCGTATAGACGATGTGATACTTGCCGAAGCCGTCGTTGTATACGTCGAGGTTGAACTGCGGTACGTCCACCCCGGCATCCTCGATGATCGGGTTGAGCACCGGCGTCGTCTGCATGCAATACGGGCACGTGGAAGAGAAATAATAAAGGAAGAACGATTCCTTATCGGCGATCTTCCGATCCAACTCGTCCGGCAGGATGATGTTCTGGTAATTCGGGTCATCCAACAGATCGACCGTCTGCGGCGACAGCTGCGACGTCGGAATGCCGTACACGTTGTCGCTGCTCGCCTTGTTCGCTTGCTGATTGACGACGACGAGCGCCACAATCAGGATCGCGAATACCGTAAAGTACAAAATCAGCTTGCGAGATACGTTCTTCTGCTTCGGACCGCCCCCTCGGGAAGCGGATGCTTTCTTGCTCATTACCGTCACCTCTTCAAATTTGAGAGTTATTTAGAAACCATTATACTACATTCGTGGACGGACCACTATCGACCGTTCGGTGACAAAAGAAGGGAACGAGAAACTATGGGCGCGAAGCTGCGGCTGGATAAAATGTTAAGCCATCTCGGATACGGCTCGAGAAGCGAAATCCGGAAATACGCGAAGGAAGGACGCATCGCGGTCAACGGAAGGAAGGCGAAGGACAGCGGGGAAACCGTGGATCCGGGGAAGGACGAAGTCGCCTTCGACGGCGCCGTCGTTCGTTACCGGGAGTTCATCTACCTGATGCTGCACAAGCCGGCGGGCGTCGTCTCCGCGACGGAGGACAATCGAGATCGAACGGTGGTCGACCTGCTATCCCCCGAACAGGCCGCGTTCGAGCCGTTCCCGGTCGGTCGGCTCGACAAGGATACGGAAGGGCTGCTGCTCCTCACGAACGACGGCCAGCTGGCGCACCGGCTGTTGTCGCCGAAGAAGCACGTGCCGAAGACGTATTACGCGGACATTGCGGGCGTCGTCACGGCCGAGGACGGCGAGGCGTTCGCCCGCGGGGTAACGCTCGACGACGGCTACGTCACGCTGCCGGCGAAGCTGTCCGTGCTGGAGAGCGGGCCGACGTCGCGCATCGAGCTGACGATTACCGAAGGGAAATTCCATCAGGTGAAGCGGATGTTCGAAGCGGTTGGCAAGAAAGTTACATACCTCAAGCGACTATCGATGGGAAGTCTGTCGCTCGATCCGGAGCTGCCGCTCGGGGCGGTTCGGGAGCTGACGGACGAAGAATTGGAAAATCTCCGTATGGGGTTGCCGCAAACAGGACAATCTACACAATGATTGCATAAGCAGTCGCTGCCAATACCTGTACCCCGGAGGGAATGCGCCATGACCACGATCATGCTTAGGCCCGATCTGAAGACGTCGGGAGGAGAGATCCACGACATATTATTGAACGGACGGTACGCCGGCAATATGACCCTCGTCTACCGCGAGCGTGATCGCATCGGCGGGGCCGTGCAGCTCGACCGAGCGTCCATGACCGAATCGGACAAGCGCGAGGTGGTGCAGTTCGTCCGGAATTACATCCAGGACCTCATTCTCGCGGTACGCGCCGTCGACTGCGACGTCGTCGTTACGAACAGCGCCTACGATCATATTATCGCGACGAACCGCGACGAGGCGGGACGCTGGAAAGAGATGGACGACGCCGAGGATTACGACCTGCTTGCGGACGCCGAGGAAGACGAGGATGCGTACGAAGACGTCGCAGGGTTCGACGCCGACGAATACGAGACGTTAGGCGACGAGGACGCGGACAATCTCGATCATATCGAGATGCGGACGCCGGACGGTCGGAAGGCTGCGTATTACGAGCTCGTCGTCGTCAGCGAAACCCGCAATAAAATAGAGTACCATGTGTACGATCAAGAGATGGAATGGTTGGCCGAGGCGGTGTTCAGCACGCACGGAACGGACTGCTTCGGAGAAATCCGGTTCATGTTCCTTCCCGGCGAGGACGAGATCGAAGCGGTCACCGACCTGATCGTGTCGGATTTCGACGAGGACGAGATCGACTCGTTCGATATCCGGGTGCTGCACGCCGGCGAGGAGCTGGAGCGCATCGAGCTGACGCACGAGGATTTGACCGACGACGATGCGTTCGTAGACGACGTCGCGATGCGGGACGACGAAAGCGACTATACCGTGACGCTCGCGAGAGACGACGGCGACATGCTGACGTACGAAATTTATAACCAGCGTCACGGCGGACTGCCGATCGGCACCGCCACGGTCGACATCGCGAACCGACAGCTGTCCGGCTTCATCGACTTCCGCGATCCGGTGGACGAAGAGGAACGCGAGATCGTCGCGACGCTGCTCATGCGCGAGCTGGACAAGGAGAAGGAGTACAAATCCCTCAACTTGTCCGTGATGCACGAGAACGTGAAGATCGACGAGCTTCTGTTCGAAACCGATCCGGTCCATTAACGATAACGAACCGCCGAACGAACCGCCGAACGAACCGCGGAACGCGCCGCCGATGCGATGCGTTCCGCGGTTCGTCTTTTTTTTCGTCGCGGGTTCAGGTATAGTCCAATTAGGAACGAGAATAGCTTATATAACGAAAGGAAGATTCGACTGATGAAGAAGCTGTACGTCGTATTTTTGCCGATGCTGGACGCGGAGAAGAGCGCGGAGCACCGCCAGGCGCATCTCGATTACTTGGAACAGAAGTATAACGAAGGCGTATTGACGGCGTACGGCCGGTTCGTGGACGGCTGGGGCGGCATGCTCGTGTACGAGGCGGAGTCCGAAGAAGAGGTGAAGGCATGGGCCGTTAACGACCCGTATATCGTACACAACGCCCGCACGTACGAAATTCACGAGTGGGCCGTCGCCAAGGCGAATTTGCAGCGGTAACCTACATAAGCGGGGGGAGTCCGGTTGAACGAACAGAACGAAGGCTGGGTATACGTCTGCTCGGATTCCGTCGGGGAGACGGCGGAGGCGGTCGCCCGCGCGACGTTCCGTCAATTCCAACGGGAGCAGGCGAAGATCAAGCGGGTCGGCAACGTCCGGACGGAAGGCGAGATCGTGGCCTTGCTGGCGGAAGCGGCGGCGGCGCGAGGGTTCGTCGCCTACACGCTCGTACAGCCGGAGCTGCGGGAGGCGATGCGGACCGAATCGCTGCGCCTCGGCGTGCGGACGGTCGACATTATGGGGCCGATGATTCAAGCGTACGTCGACACGTTCAACGACGCGCCGAAGCGGGTGCCGGGTCTTCTGCACGTCCTCGACGACGAATATTTCAGGCGCGTCGAAGCGATCGAGTTCGCCGTCCGGTGCGACGACGGCCGGGAGCCGGAGTCGATGCGCGCGGCGGACATCGTCATTCTCGGCGTCTCCCGCACGTCCAAGACGCCGCTCAGCATCTACCTTGCGCATAAGGGCTATAAGGTGGCGAATTTGCCGCTCGTGCCCGAGGCGCGGCTGCCCGACGAGCTGCGCCGGGTGCCGCCGGGCCGATTGATCGGGCTGACGATGGAAGCCGAAGCGATCGCGAAGATCCGGCAGGAGCGGCTGAAGGTCGTCGGGCTGCCGTTCGGCGCGCTGTACGCGGATCCCGCCCGGGTCGAGGCGGAGCTGCGCTACGCGAACGACGTCATGCGGCACTACGGCTGCCATATTATCGACGTCTCGAATCGGGCGATCGAGGAAACCGCCGGGCTGATCATGGACTATATCAACCGTTAATCCCTATTCATTCCAAGGATCGCCGACCGGCGGTCTTTTTTTTTATCTTCGCCCTTCCCGAGTTCCGGTTGTCCTATTACACGATTGAGGCCGATTTGCATCCGTCCGGTTCTGCCCCGTTCCCGTCGGCGGCATCCGCGAATGCTGTGGCAACCTGAATACGCCGAATGGTCCGATCTCGGTTTATTGACATCTGGACCAAGAAGGAAAGCTTCGCTCCGAAATTCAGGCACCCACGGGAGACGAGTTGTTCGATGAATTTTCCAATAGCATTGCTTAAATCACGTTCTACGTAAAGAGCAGTATCCGTCGAACATTCGAAACGTTATTCTTGACCCCCCTTGAGTCTATAGCGACCTACTCGGGAGGGTCATTACTTTCGGGCAGTCGTTCTCTATGAAGACATCGGGTGGCGTTTTTATTGATCGACCGGGAAATAGGATTGCAACTGAATATAAACGTTGATAGTGTATCTAGTAAAGGTTATGGAAGCCCTTTCATGGATTTTGAAAGGGATGACATAGGAGTAAAGGGGCTGACAAAGATGAACTTAATAATTATTGATGACGAAGAAACGACACGAAACAGCTTGATGGAGCTCGTACCCTGGTCCGAAATGGGTGTGACGGAGGTGAGAACCGCGGAGAATGGCATCGCCGCGCTCGCGCTTGCGACAAGCTTCAAGCCCTCCGTCATCCTTACCGATATCCGTATGCCGAAGATGAATGGGATCGAACTGGCCCAGAATATCAGGAAGCTCTACCCGGAATGCGAGATCATCTTTCTCAGCGGATTCTCGGATAAGGATTATTTGAAATCGGCCATTCAGCTCAGCGCTGTGGACTACCTCGATAAGCCTGTTGACATGGAGGAATTACGATCTTTGTTTGTTAAAGTCGTCCAGAAGCAGAGGGATCTTGCCGGTAGAACGGAAAGCCTCCTTTATCAGCGCCAGAAGATTGTAATCGACCTAATCAGCCAGACAACCAGCTTGTCCGAATGGCTGAAGAATTCCACCCAAGACGTCGTACAGCTTTCCGATCAAGGCATGTTCAACATGTATACGGTGTTGCTGAATTGGTCTTCTACGATTGCCGACGATGAGAAAACGGTAATCAAGCACGAGCTGCTAAAGCTGCTTAACGATCGGGACCTTACCGACGATATCCGTTATATTTCGGGGTTCCTTAACGATAACTGCCTGTCCATTGCCGCTAATTTTCCGGACTATAGAGAAGTCAAATGCAAGGAGTTTGCTGAGCGCTTGGTAAAGCGGCTGTTGGAAGCAGCTCCCGGCAAATATAGCCTCTCTATAGGGTGCAGTTCTCCGAGCTTAAGTCCCGAAGAGTATTCGCATCTGTATAAGAGTTCTCTGGAAGCCGCAAAAAAACAGTTTTATGGAGACCCCAATAAAGTATTTTTTCCGGACCCGGTTCCTGCGAGGAAATACGAAATCGACAAATCTCTATATATGCGGTTTAAAAAGACGCTTAGACAAGGATCAGCCGCGGAAGCTGTTCAACTGATCCTGGTAACGACGGACGAAATTGCCAAAACCGGAGATCCCGACACGAACAAGATCCGAAATTTATTTTTCAACTTTCTGCGAGTGCTGTTCGAGGTGACGATGCAGTGGGATGCGGCCGAATCGGGCGACGATAAAGAGATGATCTACATGTGGAGAGAAATCGATACATGTGTTTCATTGAAAGAACTGGCTCAATTTCTTGTCGATAACATACGACTTGTGTTTGATCAATCGAATACAAAAGCGTGTGTTGTAGAGAAACTTGACGAAATCAAGAAATATATCGCAGATCATTATTCCAGCAATCAGCTATCGATTCAGAATATTGCCGAGCATACCTTCCTGAGTCATACGTATTTGTGTGCGTATTTCAAGAAATCAACGGGGCGTACACTGAATGAGTATATTACCGAGCTTCGCATTGAGAAAGCAAAAGAGCTGCTTCGCAACGGGAATCATAAGCTTTATGAAATCACGAACGAAGTCGGACTGACGGATACCAACTATTTCTCCACGTTATTCAAAAGGTGTACGGGTCTGACTCCTTCAGAATATAGGGTGAATCAACGCTATGATGAAAAAATTGAATAGAGCTTACAGTGATCTGAATCTGCGCTACAAGCTGTTCATCCAGTACCTGCTGTTGCTGGCGATCCCTTTAACGCTGTTTATCGCCGTTAATTACAAAATTACCTCGAAAGATATGGAAGAGCAGACGCTCTATTCATCCCGTCAGGCATTCGAGCAGAGCCGGTCCTATATAGAGTACAAGCTTTATATCGTCAAAACCTATTTGAACGTCTTATCCACGAACGGAGAAATTCAGGAAATACTCGATCGCGGCCCTGAATATTACAAAGACAACTTAGGCGTGTGGAACTTTGACATCGAAGACATTCACAAGCAGTTTTATCTCACGAAGCCCAGCAATGACATTATAAAGACGAGCCTATATACCCCGAAAGCGATCACCTTCGATCACGATACCGATGATATCATTCGAATGGACGCCATAATGGCTACAGACTGGTATAAAAATTTAATGAGAAGCAGCTATACGTTCGAAATGTTCCCAAGCGTCATAGCTTCAGATGGAGAAAAAGAAAAAAACATCAAAACCATTACTTTTGCCAGAAACGTATATGACTTCGAAAGTCTGCAGGAAGTAATAGGCATTTTGCGCGTTGATATTCCAGAAGCGGTGTTCTCCTTGATCCTTGACAGAGTAGCCTACACGGAGCGGTCTTCCGTGTACCTCATCAACGGAAATGGCCAAATCATAAGTCAATCCTCCAAAGCCGATCCGTCCGGCATTTCGTTCGTTTCCGACACCCTTCATGCAAATAAAGCGAATACATTCAAAGAGGGCGTCTGGAACAGAGAAACGATCGGGAATACGGAATATTTGGTCGGCATTCAAAACGTAGACGATTCGGACTGGTACTTGAGCATCCTTATTCCTTATCAAGATATTTTGGGCTCTCAGAAAAAGTTGATGAAGCAGATGCTGTTCATTACTTTGCTGATCGCCATTTTTTCGCTTCCGTTGGCATTCCTCGTCGCCTCCTCGGGTACCCGCAGGATTCGCAGCTTAATCTCTCAAATGAAAAGCGTCAAGCAGGGGAATTTCAACGTCGGGATCCTGCACGAAGGCAAAGACGAGATAGGGGAGTTGTCCCGCAATTTCAAAACAATGATTTCTAAGGTATCCCAACTGCTAGAGGAAAAGTACGCATTGGGTCAAGAGGTTAAATCCATGGAACTTAAAGCGTTGCAAGCCCAGATTCATCCGCATTTCCTCTACAATACGCTGGATCTGATTTACTGGAAAGCGAAGCGCATTCAGGAGCAAGGCATCTATGACCTCGTGCAATCGCTGTCGAGGTTCTATAAGCTCAGCTTAAGCAAAGGCGAAGACATCGTTACGCTAAGGAACGAAATCGAACATATTCAGGCCTATATCGACATTCAAAATGCCCGATTTAAGAATGGAATCCGCCTTGAACTTGATATTCCCGATGAACTATACGCGTGTAACATGCCGAAAATTACACTGCAGCCATTAGTTGAAAATTCGATCATTCACGGGATTCTCGAAACGGAAAGCGAAACAGGAACTATTATGATTAAAGGCAAAATAGAGGACGGAAAGTTTACGTTGGAGGTTATCGACGATGGTGTCGGCATCTCGGCCGAGAAGCTGAGCGCCATATTCAACCTGAGCAGCAACGATCCGTTCCATGGATTCGGGGCCAACAACATCAACAAACGGATCAAGCTGCTTTATGGCGAAGAATACGGATTGAGTTACAGAAAGAATAACGGTCCGGGAGTGACGGTGGCTATCTTATTGCCTGCGTTGCCTGCCTAAAAATCTATCGAATATTGCGTAAGATAAAAAAGGTTTCGTAAATTACACCTGTAGCGGCATATTTGTAAACGCTTTAATATGGGGGCATACACATGAGGGATTGAGGTGCGGCATGGATAATGCAAGAAGGGATAAAGGACTTCTGTACGAGATAAAGAAGAACAAAATCCTTTACTTGATGTTTTTACCCGTCGGTTTGTACTTTCTGGTGCTGGCTTATCTTCCCATGCCGGGTATTGTAATAGCATTCAAGGAGTATACCTATGCCGGCGGAGTATTCGGCAGCGAATGGAACGGCATGGAAAACTTCCGGTATTTCTTCGAGTCCGGCAAGCTTTGGCTGGTAACGAGCAACACGATCATTTATAATCTGGTATTTCTCTTCTCGAATACGGTCATATCCGTGCTGGTCGCCGTATTCGTAGCTGAAATGGCCGGGAATTTTTTCAAGAAAACGGCTCAAACGTTTATGTTTCTTCCGTTCTTTGTATCTTGGGTTACGGTATCGGCTTTCTTTTATAACATTTTCAACTTTGACTATGGGACCCTGAACACGCTGTTAAGATCGATTGGAGCGGAACCAATCGATATTTATTCGAATCCGACGATATGGATGTTTCTTCTTCCGATCTTCTATGTTTGGAAAGGGATCGGATTTTCAAGTGTGCTTTACCTCTCGGCCATTATGGGGACCGATCAAGAAAGCCATGAATCGGCTAAGATCGATGGCGCCAATATTTTCCAAAGAATCCGGCATATTACGTTGCCGGCGCTGAAGCCGACCATTATCGTCCTTGTTCTCCTCGGTCTTTCCAGAATTATGCGCGGAGAGTTCGACATGTTTTATCAGCTTGTCGGCGACAATGGACTACTTGCCGACAGAACGGACATTATCGATACGCTCGTATTCAGGTCCTTGGTCTTCTCGAACGATTTCGGGATGGCTTCCGCTGCGGGACTTTATCAATCCGTATTCAGCTTTGCACTTATCTATGCGGTGAATTGGGCAGTGAAAAAAAGGAATAGCGATTACGCGTTATATTAGGAAGTCGGTGTAAGAAAGGTGGTCCCATAGCATGGACAGGGGAAAAGACGTTTTACTCTTCAATATCATAGCATTTATTACCGTTGGCATCGTTGCGGGAGCGGCGATTGTACCGTTTATCATGCTGCTGGTGGGTTCCTTTCAATCGGAGTCTTCCATCTTGCGATACGGATATTCCCTCATCCCCAGAACCTTCGATCTTGGCGCTTATACGTTTATTTTCAATCAACCGGGCAAAATCGTTCGCAGCTACGGAATAACCATATTCATTACAGTCGTGGGTACGGTCCTATCCCTCTTTTTCTCTTCCATGGCAGCGTACGTGCTTGCTAGAAAAGATGTAAAGTATCGCAACCCTATGGCGTTTTACCTGTTCTTTACGACCCTCTTCAGCGCCGGTCTCGTCCCATATTTCATGCTGATCGCCAATTATTTGATGTTAAGAAATACGATAACGATTCTGCTGTTGTCCGGGATGTTCAACGTTCTATATATCTTGATCCTACGAACGTATATCGCGAACAGTATTCCTGACTCCATATCTGAATCCGCCAAGATCGATGGGGCCGACGACTTCTCCATTTTCATCAAGATCATTCTGCCGTTGCTAAGCCCCGCTCTTGCGTCTATCGGCTTGTTCGTGGCCCTTGGATATTGGAATGACTGGTATACCGCAACCTTGTTCATTACGGAAGAGAAGCTCTTTCCACTTCAGTACACCCTCTACAAGATTCTAAGCTCCACAACGTTTGCGAAGCAGCTGCTGGAAGGCAACGGAGCGGTTTCGACGATCGAGTTGCCGCAGCACACGGTCAAACTGGCCTTAACCGTTGTTGCAACAGGTCCGATCGTGCTGGTATACCCTTTCGTTCAGCGGTACTTCGTTGCCGGTCTTACGCTCGGTTCCGTCAAAGGCTAAGGTTATATCCGCTAATTAGCGGTCTATATAAAAAATCGGGAGGTTATAAAAAAAATGGTTCAAAAAAACAAAATACTTAGCTTTACGCTAGCAATCTTATTGGGAGTCATGACATTATCAGCCTGTGCCAATCAAGACAGCTCCAACAACTCCAACAACTCCAATACCAAGAGCCCGACGGCTTCCGAATCCAATTCGGAAGCGCCTAATGAATCGTCTACGCCGCCGCTCGACAAGGTGACGCTTAAATTCGTCCTCCTCGGAGAAGCGCCTAAGGACAATGAAGCGGTAATGGCCGAGGTCAATAAAAAGCTCGAGGCGGACATCAACGCGACGATCGAGCTGACTTACATTCCTTTTGCCGACATCAGCACGAAATACCCGTTGGTGCTTACTTCTCCCCATGACTGGGATGTTATTTTTGGAAACGTGAACTACGTCTCCAACGCTGTAAAAGGCGGTTACCGTGAAATCTTGCTGACGGATGTCGAGAAATATATGCCTTTAACTCACAAGGCAACGTCCGAAAGCATGTGGTCCGATGTTGCCGTAAATGGGAAAGTGTATATGATCCCCCAAACGTTCAAGGAGCTGGATGTAGGTACGGCCTTCTACCGCGAGGATCTGAGAAAGAAATACGATGTTCCTGAAATCAAAACGTATCAAGATTTCGGCCCTTACTTCCAAGCGATTAAAGACAATGAACCAGATATGAGGCCGGTTGAAGGCACGCCTGACGACGTTAAAGCCCTCTTCGGCGGTATGCTTCAAGGATGGGGTGGTTTCAAAGTCCAGAATCTGGTGCATTTCAATGCCGAGAATAAAGAATACAAGACGACGGGACTTCTCGACCCGGAATTCGTTGCCATCTATACGGAAGCTGCAAAGACAATGAAGGATTGGATGGATAAGGGCTATCTTCCGAAGAACGCCTTTGCTCAGAAAACGACTGCGGCCGAGTTGGCAAAGGTTGGAGTATCAGGCTACTGGGCGAACGCCTTTGAGAACTATGCCCAGTACAGTAACGATATGATCGCGAAGGGTTGGGAGCTTGGGGCAGTAAACAGTCTTCCTCCGGGCGGAACGGCGATGATCCGACCTGCGAACGGCAACGGCTTCTCATTCTCTCCGAAAACGGATAATTATGAAAGAGCATTAATGGCCATCGATCTTCTTCACCAAGAACCATCCTACAATTTGTTGCTAGCCTTCGGGATCGAAGGGAAACATTACAACATGGTGGACGGCAAGCTGGCCATCATTAGTGCCGATCCGAATCCGTACCCGATGTATGGAGCTGGCTGGTGGTCCAACAACCGTGACCAATGGCCGCCGCTTGAAAGCTATACGCAGCAATATATCGACACGAAGAAAGCGTTGCTAGAGGTAGCAAAGCCTTACTTGCTTAATGGTTTTAACGTGGACGAAAGCAATATCAAAACGGAAATGGCCAATATCTCCAATGTATATAAGCAGTACGCGATTCCGATTGAGCTCGGCGTTGTGAAAGACGTGGATGTTGCGGTTGCCGAGCTGATCGAGAAATATCAAAAAGCGGGCGCGCAAAAAGTTGTGGACGAAGTCCATAAGCAAATAGCTGAATTTATCAAATCGAAGCAAATCAACTGAATGTAATTGCATGGGTAGGGGATGCTTCCGAAAGCGGTGCATTCCCTACTATTATGATCGAGAGCGCGAAAGCGAGGGGACGCAGACATGAAAGAAAATGTAATCAGGGATGAGTATCCGAGGCCGCAGTTCGTCAGGAACGACTGGCTGAATTTAAACGGAATTTGGCAATTCGCTTTTGACGATGCACGCCGCGGAGAGACAGAGAGATGGTATATGTCCGAAGTGCCGTTCGATCGGCAGATTCAGGTGCCGTTCTGCTTTGAAAGCAAGCTAAGCGGAATAGGCGACACTTCGATTCATGACGTCGTGTGGTATCGACGTACTTTCGCGCTCGCGCCGTTTTTTCGGGGGAAAAGGACGCTGCTTCATTTTGGCGCAGTCGACTACAGAGCCTCGGTATGGGTAAACGGAATTTTCGTGGGTTCGCATGAGGGGGGACATACCCCTTTCACGCTGGATATTACCCATACGATTCAGGATGAGGACAATGTACTTACGGTCCGGGCGGAAGACGATCACTTGGATACGTCTCTGCCCAGGGGCAAACAGTACTGGAAGGAAAAATCCGAATCTATCTTTTATACTCGTACAACCGGTATTTGGCAGTCGGTATGGTTGGAACCGGTTTCCACAATCAGCCTGCAGAAAGTAATGTGTACGCCTGACCTTGATCGGAACCGAATCGAATTGAAGGTTTTTCTAAGGGGCGGCCGTCCTGAGAAGCAAGTCAAGACGGAGTTCTCCGTTACGATCGGAATAAGGGGACAACACGTAACCAAGGCTGTTTTTCAACTAACCCAGGAAATCGGATCCTATACGGTGGATCTTAACGACTTTCATATCCATCAAAGCACTCACGAGCGATGGTGGTCGCCGCATACTCCCAATTTATACGATATCGAATATGAACTGATCCAAGAGGCCGAGACGATCGATCGTGTGTCGAGTTATTTCGGCATGCGGAAAATTTCGATAGTCGACGGGCAGATCTATTTAAACAACTGGCCCTATTTCATGAAGTTGGTGCTTGATCAAGGCTATCATCCGGACGGTATCCTGACATTTCCGTCAGACGATGCTATTCGGCGCGACGTGGAAATGACGAAAGCAATGGGCTTTAACGGAGCGCGGAAGCATCAGAAGGTGGAGGATCCCCGTTATCTGTATTGGTGTGACCGGTTGGGTCTGCTCGTTTGGGGAGAAATGGCTAACGGCCACGATTGGAGCGATACGAACTCCGGTAGATTCACGGCGGAATGGAAAAGCGCGATCGACCGGGACTACAATCACCCTTGTATCGTAGCCTGGGTGCCAATTAACGAAAGTTGGGGCGTTCCGAATATCGTGTCGGATGAACGCGAGCAAAACTATGCCACGAGCTTATACTACTTGACCAAATCGATGGATCCGAGCCGATTGGTCGTCTCCAACGACGGCTGGGAGCAAGTGAAAACGGACCTTATGACGATTCATGACTATGCTTGGAATGAGAGTATCTTGGAGCAACGATACGGAAGCCTGGAGACGGTGCTCTCCTCTCGGCCGGCTGCAAGGCTGCTGCTTGCGAAGGGGCAAACCTACGAGGGACAGCCGATTATCGTCTCTGAATTTGGAGGCATCAGCTATGATTCGAACCATGAGGAGTTCGCTATTAATTATTCGGCTGCCCGGAATGAAGAGGATCTACTGCAGAGATTGGCCGCGGTCATCCGACCCATGCTGCGCTCGCCGATCGTTCAAGGTTTCTGCTACACGCAGCTGACAGACGTCGAACAGGAGGTCAACGGTCTGCTAACCTATGATCGGAAACCTAAGCTGCCGATTGAGAAGATCAGGGAGGTCATGGAAGGCAGGCCTGTCTAAGACCGCAGGAGTAGACAACGCACGCGATATGTAATCAACGGAGGGATATGTCATGTTTGCGGTAAAGGATTTGCGTTGCGAATATAAAAAGAATCCTTTAGGAATTGATGTAGCTTGTCCTCGCATCAGTTGGCGTCTTGAAACGGATGAACGCGCGATATTGCAAAGCGCATATCGCATTCAGGTATCCGACCAGGTATCCTTCGCCGACATGCTCTGGGATTCTGGTAAAGTGATATCGGATATCAGCGTCCATGTGGAACTGACCGGGCTGCCTGTATATTCATGCAAACGTTATTATTATCGGATCCAGGTCTGGAATCAGCGAGAGGAAACGACAGGATGGTCTGAGACTGCATTTTGGGAAACAGGATTGATGAGCGATAAGGAGTGGACGGCGTCGTGGATCTCCGAACCCCGGGATACGTCTGCTTCCGGCGAGGTCTGTCCGATGCTGCGGAAAGCTTTCGCGTTGGGCGGGGCTGTCCGGGAAGCGAGAATATATGCAACGGCTCTGGGTGTATATGAATTGACGTTGAACGGTCAGAAGGTTGGAGACCGGTTTTTTACGCCGGGATGGACCAGCTACCGCCATCGTATCCAATATCAGACCTATGATGTAACCGAACAATTGCAGCAGGGTGACAATGTCATCGGGGCCGTTCTCGGAAAGGGCTGGTACATGAGCGAGATAGGCTGGGGAGACCCCAAGTATGGCGACCGCCTCGCCTTGTTGTTACAACTACATGTCTTGCTCGAGAACGGGGAGAAGTTTGTTCTGGTATCGGATGCAACTTGGAAAGTGTCGGAGAGTCCGATACGGATGTCGGAAATCTATCACGGCGAAACCTACGATGCCAGGCTGGAGCAGCCGGGTTGGGGGGAAGCGGGATTCGATGACCGTCACTGGCGAAAAGCGGACATACTCATTCAAACCAAGGAAACGCTCGTTGCCGACGAGAGCGATCCAGTCCAGCGTGTCCTGACCGTTCGCCCGGTCGAGATCCTTACAGCCCCGAACGGCGACAGAATCATTGATTTCGGGCAAAACATGGTTGGGTGGGTTAACTTCACAGTAAAGGGTAACGCGGGAGACGAGGTGGTTTTGCGGCATGCGGAGGTGCTGGATCGGGAAGGCAACCTGTATACCGAAAATTTGCGAAGAGCCAAACAAACCGTTCGTTATGTGCTTAAAGGCGATGGAGATGAAACCTTCGAACCGCGCTTTTCGTTCCAGGGATTTCGTTATGTCATGATAGAAGGGTTTCCGGAGACGGTTACCCTGGATGATTTTCGCGGAATGGTGCTGCATTCCAATATGGAGGAGACCGGTTTTTTTGAATGCTCCGAGCCGTTGATTAACCGGCTTTATCAAAATATCGAATGGAGTCTGAGGGGGAACTTCCTGGATGTGCCAACCGACTGCCCGCAGCGGGACGAGCGGCTGGGCTGGACGGGAGATGCGCAAGTGTTTATTAGGACTGCCGCTTATCTGCGGAATGTCAACCCGTTTTTCACCAAGTGGCTCCGGGATTTGAGAGCTGACCAAGCGGCTGATGGAGGTGTGCCTTACGTCGTTCCGAACGTGATGGAGCAGACCGCATTTTCCTCCGCCGGCTGGGGAGATGCGGCGGTGATTTGTCCCTGGACATTGTTTCTATACTACGGCGACGTTCGGATTCTGGAGGAACAGTACGAGAGCATGAAGGCATGGGTAGAATATATGAGATCCGACGGCGAGGATGAACACCTCTGGAATACCGGCATTCACTTCGGAGATTGGCTCGCGTCGGACGGCAGGCCGGGTTCCTATTCCGGAGGCACGGACAAGGACATCATTGCGACGGCGTTTTATGGATATTCCGTATCGATTTTACAGAAGGCTGCTGCTGTTCTGAACCGGAAGGAAGACGAGGCGGTCTACCGTTTGCTCTACGATCATATTGTCGATGCTTTCCACAAGGAATTCGTCACAACTACCGGTAGACTGGCGGTACCGACTCAAACGGCACATGTACTTGCATTGATGTTCGGGCTGCTCCGAGGAGACGCAAAGAAGCGGGCGGTTCGCAAGCTTTCGGAACTGGTAGAAGAGAGCGGGTATCATGTAACGACGGGATTCCTGGGCACCCCTTACATCAACCATGTGCTTGCGGATAACGGCAATGCGGAGGCGGCATACAGGCTCCTTCTTCAGAAGGAAAGTCCATCCTGGCTTTATCAAATCGGGCAAGGCGCGTCGACCGTCTGGGAACATTGGGATGGCATAAGGAAGGACGGAAGCTTCCGGAATCCGGAGATGAACTCCTTCAACCACTATGCCTACGGCGCAATCGGCGATTGGCTGTTCCGTTGCGTAGCCGGAATCGAACCGGATGAAGAGAACCCCGGCTATAAGAAGATCAAAATACATCCTCATATTCCGCAGGATGGACTGACCTGGGCGACCGGCAGGGTGAACACGGTGTATGGAGAGGTCCGATCTGCATGGCGGAAACAGCCGGACGGAACAATTGAGCTACAGGCGGCTATTCCGCCCAATACCACCGCCGATATCGTTCTGCGCGGAGCAGGCTGGCAGGGAATGTCCGGGCCGGGAGGCGCAGAACATCGGGAGGAAGGCGTCATCGATGTGGCGGAAACCGACGACGGATATTTGGTGACCGTTGGCTCCGGCACGTATTCCTTCGTTCGCCATTGATCGCCACCTCTTAACGGGGAGAGGACACTCTCCCCGTTCCCCTTTTTAACTCTCTATCTTACCCCCTATGCTTACCGAAGTCGCCAGAGAAAACCTTCTTTCGATAATTTTGCGGTGAATCGCCCTGATAGTTTTTGAAAGCCCGGCTAAAAATAGATAAATCATTAAAGCCTACTTCATTAGCGATTTCATGGATCGACCGGTTGGAATTGAGAAGGAGCTGTTTGGCATGCTCCATTCTAAACTGGGTAATACATACCGACGGGGGAATCCCATATTTGCTCCGGAAACACTTGGTCAAATAATCGGCGCTAAAATGAAATGAATCCGACAATAATTTCATCGTAATGTTTTCGTGAAAGTGATTTTTTAAGTAATGGTACATGCGATCGGCCAATAGATGGCTACTGGAAACGGCGGCTGCGGATTGAAGTGTATTCATCTCATACAACAGCTGTAAAAAGCGGCTCTGCGCTCCGAACAAATGCTTGTGGAGATCGGGATCGATCAATTCTTCCAACAGCGGCTCCCATTTATCGATAGGAAATTGAGCGTAATGCATGGATAGCGAGAACGAGCTTTCCGGAATCCATATCCCTTCTCCGGGTTTCGTTAGTTCATAAGTGCCTGGACATTCCGCTTGCTCGCTGCTTCGGATCTCCCAAGGACCCGGGGTCATAAAATGGATCCAGTAGTAGACAACCGTTTCGGTTGCCCCTTTATGCCCGAAGTGCCTCCATCCCGGAGTCTGGATAAACCATTCTCCCTTATGGATTTCATAGACCTTGTCATTTTCGGTGAAAAAAAGCGTGCCCTCCGTAACGAACATGGCGACGAAGGAAGGGAAAATGCGATCGACATGCTTTTCACCCAGCTGGAAGACGGATTTTCCGGCATATATAAAGCAAGGGAATGAGGGGGTCGTGAGATGAAGAAAACGGTCGGAAAGGTTCATGACTCAGCCTCCGATAAAACGGATTATGTCAAGAATTGAACTGAAGTTGTTAATTTAAAATCGTATTTTTACTGATATTATAACAGTAAGCGCTATCATATGCAGTACTGATTTTGTTAAACCTATTGGAGGGAAGACGAGAGTGAAAGAACCGCAGTTAGACAAGTATTTGACTCCTTATAAATGGGGAAAGCCGATATTGGCCGGCTCCGGAGTAAGCGGAGCCTTCGACAGCCATTCTGTAGATTGCCCGTTTGTCTTTAGGCACAATGATCAATTTTATATGATGTATATCGGCTTTGACGGGCTGGGGTATCAAACTGCTTTAGCCTGCAGCGACGATCTGCTCCATTGGAAACATGCAGCCGTTATTTTGAAGCGAGAAGAGCAATCTTCTCGTTGGGATCATATCGGAAGCGCCGGAAATTGGATATTGAAGGAGTCCGATAACCTCTTTGACATACCTGTTCTCAAGAAAGTAAACGGGCGTTATTGGATGGTATACCACTCCTATCCCGGATTCGGGTATGAATCCGGACCTGCGGAGATCGGACTGGCTTGGTGCGAAGATGAAAGCTTGCTGCAATGGAACAAGCTTGAGCATCCCGTGTTTAGTTGGAAGGATGGGGAGGATTGGGAGAGGGGCGGTTTGTACAAGGCCTGCCTAATCGAACACGAAAAATCCTACTACCTGTTTTATAATGCCAAAGACAATATACAGGGACAATGGTCGGAGCAAACAGGCGCTGCCGTATCCACGGACCTGATGAACTGGCAACGCCTGAAGAATAATCCAATTCTTTCGGTTTCTCCGGGACGCTGGGACAGTTTTTTCGTTTCGGATCCATTCATTGCGCAAGATAACGGATATTGGTTAAATTTTTATTTCGGTTATGACAAGCGTCATTCCCAGCAAGGATTGGCTTATTCTACCGACCTGGTTCATTGGAATAAATTTGAACACCCTATCATTCCGCACGGCAATACAGGATCGCTGGATGAAACGCATGCCCACAAAGCCAGCATCATTCACTACGATGGCGTTTTATATCATTTTTATTGTGCTGTACGGACTTATTGCGAAGGCGATATCACCGGAGGAGAGACAAATGAATTCCGGTGTATCACGCTGGCCTCTTCCCGCCCCTTGTGAAGAGGGTTTTACGCCTACTACGTTCTGCAATACCGTACAGTAAGTACAGCAAATGGAAGGTGGTTGGACAGCCGAATGGCGAGAATACAGAGAATTCATCTTAACCATGCGCCGGCGGACGTGGTGATCGCAGCCAAGGAATTATTACGGGATAGACCCTTCGAAATCGCGGACGATGGATTTCCGATTCAAGTCGAAGTCGCGCAAGGGCATCTAAGCGTGTCATGCACGGAAGAGAGCGGGCGAATCGTATACGAACGTAAGCATCAGTTTTTTCGAATGCTCGGTTTGTTTTTGGAAGCGTTTGCGGGATCGAGCAACTTTACAATCACCGAGGAAAGCCAGTTTGCATCCATGGGAATCATGTTCGACTTTTCGCGAAATGCCGTGTTCAAGGTGGATAGTATCCAACGTATGCTGCGGTATATGGCGTGGATGGGATTGGACCGGATGCTGTTGTATCTTGAGGATACTTATGAAATTCCGGAGCGCCCTTATTTCGGGTATATGCGGGGGAGATACAGCTTTGACGAGTTGAAGGCATGTGACGATTACGCGGATATGCTGGGCATCGAAATCGTTCCGGTCATTCAGACATTGGGACATGTAAGACAGGTGCTGAAATGGAATGAAGATCCCGGTATCGCGGATAACGGCGACATTCTGCTGGTAGGCCATCCCCAAACCTATGAACTGATCCGGTTAATGATTCAATCCGTGTCCGCCCCTCTTCGTTCGAAACGTATTCATCTTGGAATGGACGAAGCGGAGTATGTGGGTCTAGGGCACTACCTCAAGAAGCACGGTTATCGGAATCGCTTTGAGCTGATGACCGAGCATCTGAAGGCAGTGATAGACATCGCAGCATCTTTCAACCTCGAGCCGATGATTTGGAGCGATATGTATTTCAAATTCGCTTCCAAGAATGGCGGTTACTACGAGCGCGACACCGTATTGCCGGAAGAGGTTTTGTCGGTGATGCCCAAGGACGTCGACCTTGTATATTGGGATTATTATCACGACGACGAGGAGCATTACCGTTCCATGCTGAGGAAGCATAGAGGCCTCGGTTCCCGGAGTATGTTTGCGGGCGGACTCTGGACCTTCGCCGGGCTTCATTTCAATTACGATAAGACATATGCAACGTCCGAAGCTGCATTGTCAGCCTGCAAAGCGGAGCAGGTAGAAGAGGTGTTCGCTGCCATGTGGGGCGATGACGGAACCGAAACCAATTATTTCGCGGCGCTTCCGGGGATGCAGCTATACGCGGAGCATGCCTATGCGGGCACGGTCGGAGAAAGAAAGTTGGCCGACCGGTTCAAAGCGTGCACCGGCGCGTCCTGGCAGTCTTTCATGGATTTATCCGAGATCGATATTGTGAGTAATGTGAAGCGACCCAATCTCATTCCGGCTACTACGTCCAAAATATTGTTATGGCAGGATCTGCTTATCGGGTTATTCGACGGATGCGTGGAAGGGGCAGAGACGCCCCTGCATTACGGCAGGTTGCTGGCAAAGATGGAAGACAGCGCTGTGCGTTATTCGGAATGGAGATTCCTATTCGAAACGGCGGCACAATTATGCCATGTGCTGGAATTGAAGGGGGAGCTTGGCTTCCGGATAAGGCAAAGCTATTTGCGCGGCGATCGGGAGCAGCTGGCGGTTATCGCCGGAATTGTCTTGCCCGACTTGCAGCAGAGGGTAGAAGCTCTGCGCGTATCGCATGCCCGTCAATGGTTTTCGACCAGCAAGCCGTTCGGGTGGGAAGTCATTGACGTTCGATACGGCGGACTCGCGGCGCGTATTCGAACTGCAGTATCCCGCCTGAATGATTATGTCGCAGACACGATCGACTGCATCGAGGAGTTGGAAGCCGAACGATTGCCATTCGACCCGCATGCCGAGGGAGCCTTTCAATTCGGCTGTATGAATTCCTATGCCCGCATCCTATCTGCCAGCATGTAAGCGATTGATCGCTCTTAGAAACAAGCCAACCCGCGCGCGGAAGAGTTCTCAAACGTAAACCAAATCGAACGAGGGGTTTTAGACTATGGGAAGCCTATTATTCCGAAGCGTAAAGAAGAAATATGCCGGAGAAAACCGCTATTCGGTAGCAGATTTCAATCTGCAGGTAGAGGATGGCGAATTCCTGGTTTTGGTCGGTCCTTCGGGCTGCGGCAAATCCACCATACTTCGCATGATAGCGGGTCTGGAGGATATCTCCGACGGGGAAATTATCATTGGCAACGAATTGGTCAATTACAAGCCGTCGAGCGATCGCAATATCGCCATGGTCTTTCAGAACTACGCGCTTTATCCGCAGATGAGCGTTTATGAGAATATAGCCTTCAGTCTTCGCATGCGCAAAATGCCCAAGCCAAGCATACATGAACGGGTCAGGAATGCTGCCAAAATCCTGGAGATTACACCTTTGTTGGAGAAGCTTCCAAATCAACTGTCGGGAGGGCAAAGGCAGCGTGTCGCATTAGGGCGGGCGATCGTCCGCGAACCGGAAGTATTCCTGATGGACGAACCGTTATCCAACCTCGATGCCAAGCTTAGAGTGACGATGAGGGAGGAAATCATGAAGCTCCATCATCGGTTGAACACGACATTCATCTATGTAACGCACGATCAGATCGAAGCGATGACAATGGGAACACGGATTGTCGTGATGAAGGATGGAATCATGCAGCAGGTAGGTACCCCCCGGGAGATTTACTCCAAGCCTGCCAATATGTTTGTCGCAGCCTTCATCGGCTCCCCGCCGATTAACTTCATCGCGGGCGTCGTGCAGCAGCGCGACGGTAAGCTTTACTTCGAAACGAGACAGAGCTCGTTGCTGATTCCCGAGCATCTGAGGCATGAGTTGCTGCGCCGCCGTTATATCGATAAGCCGATCAAGATGGGCGTTCGGGCGGAGTCGTTGCAATGCTTGACGGAAGAAGAAATCGACGCCGACATGAACGGCGGCAACTATATCAAGGGCAAAGTGGACTTTTTGGAATTCATGGGAGCCGACGTATACGTACATGCCGACCTGACGCATTACAAGCTGACGGTCAGGACGGCTGCGGTCGATCGTTCTTACCAAGTTGGAGCGGACATCGTAATTGCCGTCAACATGAATAAAGTGCTGTTCTTTGATTCATTGACGGAGGAATTGTTGCAATGAGACGGCAAATGACGTTAATAATCAAACTGCTGCTTGCGCTCTTCCTAACCCTCGGGTCCGTCGAATCTCAGGCGATGAATGCCGATTCGTCTCCGGACAGCCAAGCGGAAGGCGAGAACGGGAATACTCCGGCAGAAGCGTCCGCGCAGCCCTTCATCGGAACGGCTGAGAATGTTCCGCCTCTTTATTCGCAGTGGAAGCTCCACGCGCTGCGGCAGACGTCCCCGATCCCGGCGACAGCAGCTCCTCTTGTGATTA
The DNA here is from genome assembly GCF_031177825.1 of Paenibacillus sp. Taxonomy (GTDB): domain Bacteria; phylum Bacillota; class Bacilli; order Paenibacillales; family YIM-B00363; genus Paenibacillus_AE. The sequence continues at coordinate 172,977 of NZ_JAPSKE010000007.1, forward strand.
AGGGGAGCGATTATACGGCATTATCCGATCCGGCCGCATTCACTCAGGGGGAAGAGGGCGCTTTGTCATGGAATTCGCATCGGGGCTGGGTAGAATGGGAATTCGAGATCCCGATGGAAGGGCTTTATAATTTAGGCCTTGTATACGACTCCTTGAATGACGAGGGTGTAGATATATTCAGAACGATCATGATCGACGGTGCACTTCCATATGCCGAGGCCGAGGGCATACGACTCAGGCGCAGTTTCGTTCATGCATCCTACCCGCCGAAGATAGATCGTTTCGGCAACGATATCCGACCGCCTTCCAGGGAGGAAGAGGGTTGGAAGAGCGAACGGCTGGCCAACTACGATACGGACGCATTGCCTCTGCTGTGGCACTTAACCAAAGGAAAGCATGTGATCCGGTTTATTGGCGTAAGACAGCCGATTCGCATCAAGGAGCTGTCTCTCCTGCCGCCGGTAATGTTGGATAGCGGGAATGCGCTGCAGGGAACCGGCGGAAAGCAGGACTGGATTCAGATCATTGAAGCGGAGAACATTGCCCGAAAGTCCAATTCCGGGATACAACTCCAATCTGTTAACGATGCCGGCATGTCTCCGGATTCCAAGGGTATGGTCCGCTACAACGCTTTAGGCGGTCCGTTGTTAAGAGAAAGCGGACAATGGGTCGAGTGGGTCGTGGAGGTCCCCGAGGACGGCAAGTACCAGATTGGGTTCAAATACTTGCAGTCTTACGTGAATGATTTTCCTTCCTATCGGCAGATTACGGTAGACGGCAAACTGATTACGCAGGACGGAAGCCCCTTCAAATTCAACTATGCAAATCATTGGAATGGATACAGCTTGTCGAATGCGAAGGGCGACACATTATTGATACCGCTCGCAAAGGGCAGGCATACGATTCGGATGACCATTACGGCAGCTCCGATCAAAGTTTTGCAAGAGCGGTTGCTGGCCCAGATGAGCGTTCTGTCCCGGTTGGAGCATGACATCCGTAAGATTACCGGGAACTTTGAGAAAAGCTTGACCGGCCGGGGCAACAGCGACGCGAACCGGGATTGGGACTTGGAAAAATATATGCCGCATCTAAGGGAAGACTTGAACGGCGTTATCGTAAACTTTGGTCTGCTTGCGGACGAATTGTCGGGCATGACGACGGGGAAATCAGAAATTGAAAGCGATATACGTACTGCGTCGGCGGATCTCGTCAAGCTGCGGGATAAAACGCGCGAGATTCCAAACCGACTGAATGTGTTCGTCAATATTCAGAATAAATTGAGTCTGCGGACCTACCAAATGCTCTATCAGCCGTTGATGCTGGATTATCTCTGGGTAGCGCAGGAGAAAGCGGACCTGCCTGATGCTGCACCGAGCTGGATCCAGCGTGCCGCATATGCGGTCAAAGCGTTCTACCGGACGTTTACGATCGATTACGACTTCAGAAGGAAGGATGAGAATGCAATAGATGTTTGGGTCAATCGCGGCCGGGATTATGTGAATCTCATTCAACAGCTTGCTGATGAGGACTTTAGTGCAACCACCGGCATTGCGGTCAATGTCAACATTGTTCCGGACCCTCAGCTGCTCATCCTGGGTAATGCGGCCGACATCCAACCGGACGTTGCGCTCGGCGTCGACCAAGCCGTTCCCGTCGATTTCGCTTCGAGAGGCGCCTTGGCCGATTTGACGAGCTTTAAGGACTATAACGAAGCTGCGCAGCAATTTCAGACGGAATCATTGCGGGTGTTCGAATATCAGGGCGGAAACTATGCGCTGCCTGAGGTGCAATCGTTCAATATGTTCTTTTATCGGAAGGATATATTGGCGCAATTGAAGATGAATCCGCCTAGTACTTGGCAGGAAGTGTATCGTCTTCTGCCGACATTACAGCAGAACGGATACGACTTTTATATAAATCCCAAGGACTACTTGACCTTTATTTATCAGAACGGCAGCGAACTCTATTCCCCGGACGGCATGGATACCGAGTTGGACAGTGAGAAGGCGCTCGCGGGATTTCGTCAATGGACCAATTTATTCTCCTTATATCGGTTGCCGCGCGAAGTGCCAAGCTTCTTTAATCATTTTAGATTAGGGGATATCCCAATGGGCATCGCGGATTACAACACGTATTTGTTAATCCAATTTGCGGCACCCGAATTAGCGGGCAAATGGGGAATGTTGCCCATTCCCGGTATGAAGCAGGAGGACGGTTCTGTTGTCAGATGGTCTGGCGGCAGCATGCAGGCAGGCGTCATCTTCAACAAGTCGGACAAGAAGGAACAGGCTTGGGAATTTCTGAAATGGTGGACGTCCTCTCAGACGCAATCGCGCTTTGGCGAGGATCTCGAAGCGATTTACGGTCCTGAATATCGATGGAACACAGCCAATGTAGAGGCGTTCAAGCGAATTCCATGGCCGGAAGAAGAGCTGTCGGCGCTTCTTGAACAGAAGAAGTGGTATAAGGAAGCCCCGCAGGTTCCAGGTGGCTACTTCACCGCGAGACAGCTGGACTTTGCCTGGAACCGTGTCGTGATCGAAGGTAAAAACGTCAGGGAATCTCTCGAGCTTGCGGCGGAAGAGATCAAGCGCGAGATGTACCGTAAACAGGTGGAATTCCATTTGCGGGATGAGAGAGGACAAATCATCAACCAAACGAAAAGCCCGGATTCGTTGGATGGGAGCAACAAGCCGTGAATGTGCGTATAAGGTTTACTGACCGAATGACAGAGCTGGGCAAGGAAATATGGAGCAGCCGACTATCCTATCTCTTTATAACGCCGTTTCTTCTATCCTTCTTTGCCTTTATCTTAGTTCCGGTATTTATGGCGGCTGGGCTGTCTTTCTTCCGGTACAATGCGATTTCGCCGCCCGTCTTTGTCGGCTGGAGCAATTTTCTCGACATCCTGGCCAGGGATAAAATATTTCTGCAATATGCCATACCGAATACATTTAAATTCGCCCTCATTGTGGGTCCGGGCGGATATGCGCTCTCCTTCGCGCTCGCTTGGCTGATCAATCAGCTGTCCAATAAGATTCGGGACTACTTCACGCTGGCGATCTATGCGCCTTCGCTCGTATCGGGGACGGCACTAACCGTGGTATGGCTAGTAATCTTCAGCGGTGACCGCGTAGGGTATATGAACAGTTTCCTTCTGGGGATCGGGGTGATCGACCAGCCGATTTTATGGCTCCAGAACCCCAAGCTTTTCATGAACATCATGATCGTCATTTCACTTTGGGCGAGTATGGGAGTCGGATTTCTCGCCATGCTTGCGGGACTTCAAACCGTCAACAAGGAGTTGTACGAAGCCGGCAAAATCGACGGTATTTCGAACCGGCTGCAGGAGATTCTGTTTATTACGATTCCGTCGATGAAGCCGCAAATGTTATTCGGAGCGGTCATGGCCGTAGTGGGCACGCTGAAGGCGGGGTTAATCGGCTCTATGCTGTCTATCTCCGTATCAGGAAATCCCATTACCCCCCAATACTCCGGCCATTTGATCATCAATCATATTGATGATTTCGCGCTTGTCCGCTATGAATTGGGCTATGCCGCGGCATTATCCGTGCTCTTGCTTCTCATCGTATATGGAGCGACCAACTTTTCATTCCAATTGTTCGGCTCTGATGAGGAGGAATAATTTATGCAAAGAATGATGCGTTCGTGGGGAAAGATCGATACGTTTCAGAAAATCGCATTCATGTTCTTAGTACTGCTGGCCGTCTTCATGGCGCTGCCGATCGTCTTTATCATGAACCATGCGTTCAAGCCGATCACGGAATTGTTCGCTTACCCGCCTACTTTTTTCGTCCGTCAACCGACGATGGAAAATTTCGATCAGCTTTTCTTGCGCTCGCATTCGATGGTGATCCCCTTCACGCGCTATTTGTTCAATAGTTTGCTGATTACCACGCTGACGGTCATCAGCGTCGTATTCGTCAGCGCGATCGCGGCTTACGCATTTTCCAAGCATCGATTTCCGGGCAAGAACGTTTTCTTCTCATTGACTATATTTGCACTGATGTTTGCGCCGGAAGCGGTCGTGATTCCGAGGTATCTCGTCATCGCGAATCTTGGCATTATGAACACCTATTTCGTTCATATCTTGCCGTTCATCGCCGCCCCGGTCAGCGTGTTCCTAATGAAGCAGTTCATCGATCAGATTCCCAAGGAGTTAATTGAAGCGGCAAAGATCGATGGCGCGAGCGAATTGAGGATTTTCAGCCGAATCGTCATACCGGTCTGCGCTCCGGCGATATCGACAATCGCGATTCTGACCTTCCAGGGTGCATGGCTGCAGACGGAATCCTCGGTCATGTTCACGCAAGTGGAATCCATGAAGACGCTGCCTTATTACATCATGACGTTGACGAACGGTTTGGCTAACAATGTGGTGGGGCAAGGCGTTGCAGCTGCAACGACATTGATTTTGTTCGTACCGAACCTCATTATTTTTTTAGTCTTCCAACGTAAAGTCATCGCTACCATGGCCCATTCGGGAATCAAGTGAGGAGGTTTGACATGAAGTACGCCAGACTTGGGCTTCCGTTGGTAGTAAGCTTGTTTTGTTTCCTGACTCTTGCGCCGGCCGTACATGCTCAACTTCCTTACAATACACTGTCAACCGATGCGGATGACCGGTTGATCTTGACTCAGGATGCTTATATACCTACATCGGTGATTGAAGGGTTTAACGCCCCGGAGGATTTATTCATAAGTGCTAAAGATGAAATATACGTGGCCGATACGGGTGCCGACCGGATCCGACATCTGGACCGCCATGGAGCGCTGATTCGTTCGATCCCTTTGGAGTCTGAGCTCGAAGGGGAGGGCTCGTTGCGTTCACCCGAAGGTGTCTTCGTGACGGATGAAGGCGAAATCGTCGTTGCCGATACGGGTCATCGCAGAATTGCTGTCTATGACGCGGACGGTCATTACAAGGGCCAGTTCAAGCAGCCGAACACCGAACTTCTGCCGAACAATTATGTGTTTCTTCCTTCCAAAGTGGTACTTGATCATCGTGGGTATATGTACGTCGCCAACAAAGGCGGCTATCAAGGATTGCTGCTCCTGACTCCCGAAGGGGATTTCAACTCCTTCTACGGCGCCAACAAAGCGCCCCGAAACTTCTTGGATATGCTGAAACGGAAGTTTTACACGGAGGAGCAGCTGAAAGAAGAGGACAGGAAGCAGCCTGGCGCCGTTACCAACATGTTCATCGACCGCGAAGGCTTCATCTATACCGTGAACCGGGATTTGCTGGAGGGGCAGTTGAAACGCTTGAACTCTGGGGGCGTTGATCTGCTGGGGAATATCAACTTTGCTCCGTGGGCGACTGCAACGAACAAGCTGTCTTTCCTGGATGTTTACGTCAATTCAAACGGAATGATGACGGCGATCGCCTCCAGCGGCCGAATCTATCAATATGATGCGAACGGCAAAATGATCTTCCGGTTCGGCAACAGAGATACGATCTCTCTGCGATTAGGATTATTTCGCAGCCCGACGAGCCTTGTAATAGATTCAAGAAACCGCCTGTATGTGGCGGATCGGGATTTAAACATGATTCAGATTTTCGAGCCGACGGAGTTTGGCGCAACCGTTCATGAGGCGCTCGCGATGTATGGCGACGGCAGATACACGGATGCCGTGCCGTTATGGAACCGGATCAGAGCGTTGAACGGAAAATTCAGTAAAGCTTTCCAAGGGATCGGGAAGGCTGAATACAAGGAAGGGCAATATATCGACGCGATGGAATACTTCAAGACTGCCCGGGATAAGAGCGGTTATTCAGACTCCTATTGGCAGGTTCGAATGAACGGCCTGGTCAACTATTTCGGTCCGTCGGTCAGCGTGATGCTCGCCATATGTGCACTATGGTCGTTCCTCAGACATCGCAGTCGGAAGAAGCGCAAAGAAAGGGCGAAGACATTAGATAAGGAAGGAATCGTCGCGCCATCTCAACGCACTCATAAGAATGGCTGGCTCGAATCACTGACATTCACATGGAGGGTCATTCGCCATCCCGTGAATGGAATGTATGATCTGGCGAACAGCCGGAACGTGAAATGGCAAGCGGCTGTGCTGTTGTTGCTTGTCGGATATGCAGTCTCCATCACCGGAAAATATGTTGTAGGCTTCTTATTCGAAACGACTCGTGTGGACGAAATGAGTGTAACGTGGGAAGCGATGCAATATTTTCTGCCGATTCTCACTTGGATACTGGGAAGCTACTTGATCGGCTCGATTATGAAGGGGGAAGCGACCTTCAAGAAGGTTGTGATCGTCAACTGCTATGCGCTCATGCCGATGATAGCGTTCACGTTGCCGGTCCAGTTGCTGTCGAATATGTTGACGTTGCAAGAAAGCATCATATACAGCTCTTGTACCAACCTGTTGCTGGGTTGGGTGCTTCTCCTGATGTTCTCCGGTTTGATCAACGCACAAAATTACAATTTGAAAGAAGCGTTGAGTATGACCACGGTATCTATCTTTACGGTTGCCTGCATATGGCTGTTCGGATTTTTTCTAATTCTGATATTTTATCAGGCCTACGATTTCGTATACCAGGTGGGACGGGAGTGGAAGGCAAATGTTTAGCAGATGGCTGCGAAAGAAAGCGGTAACCATAGCCGTTGTCCTCATCATCATGACTGCCTTCCTCTGGTTATACAGTCGGACGAAGCCCGTCGACGACGTTGGCGTGAATAGGGCCCTCGCCGTACAGTTTATGAATAGCCGGCATCTGGACAATACGTTATTCCCCGAGACCGTGAAATACGGAGGAACGATTTGGCAAGTAGGCTTCACTAGCAACAACGCTTCTCTATTGCTTGAACCCAAGACCGGTCAAATCGCAATCCTGAATAAAGAGACGGGTCGAATATGGAGCGGTTCGCCGACGGCCAGTGAATTATCGGAGGATGCAACGAAAGGCACCTGGAGCAGTAACTTGCAATCTCCATTCATCTTCAGCTATGTGAAAAAAGATCAAGTCAACGAGATGCTCTCCAGCCCTGTAGGCGAGGAGGCTGTGGTTTCATGGGAGCGGATGGATCAAGGCTTCGGCGTTTCCTATATGATGGACGAACTCGGCTTTCAGTTTTATGTGGAATATGCACTCACGCCTGACGGCTTCTCAGTCCACATTCCGGAGCACGGGATATTGGAATCGAAAGAAAACAAGCTGACGAATTATGAAATCCTTCCGTTTTTCGGCGCAGTATTGAAGGGGAAGTCGGACGGGTACCTCTTCGTTCCCGACGGTCCGGGAGGTTTGATTACCTTCAATAAGGACACGATCAAAAATATTCAACCTTACAGCTATCCGATATATGGCGATGATCGTGCGGCGCTTACCCATTCCAGCAACTCCATGCGTACGAATATTCTATATCCGGTATTCGGGATGAAACGAGGGAACGATGGGTTTATCGGCATTATGGAAGACGGTCAATTCCATGCGACGATCACAGCGTCACCGGCAGGCGTTACTACGGGTTTCTATCGCGTCAATGTAAAAATACCGCTAAGGCGCTTGTATGAAAGGCCGAGCAGTATGAGCAACTGGGTTCAAACGTACGAAAACGATATGCTGGCCGAGAGTGTAAAAATCCAATACGTACTCTTAGATGAAGGCCAAGCGGATTATGTAACCATGGCGCACGCCTATCGCAATTATTTGATCTCAAATACCGGCGTTGCTCCCTTGGCGCATCATCAGGAAGAGCCTCCGCTTTTCCTGGAGGCGCTGATGAGCGCTGCGGAGCCTACGATGATGGGGGATCGGCTCATTGTGGCGACAACCTTCAAACAACTGGAGGACATGGCAATAAAACTGAAGGAAGCAGGCGTGAAGAATTTGAAGATCGGCATCACCGGTTGGAATAAGGGCGGGTACCCCGGGAAACTGCCGGTCCGGTTTCCGATGGAATCTGCCATTGGCGGGAATGAGGGCTTCATAGCGGCAAGAGACAAGCTAAAACAGGAAGGAATACAGTTGTATCTAAATGACGATTATCAGAAGGCTTTTGCTAAAGGAGGCGGGTTCTCCTCTTCAAGGGACGGGGTATACGATATCAGCGGCAGACAATTCCAAGGCAAGTTGGCTTCGGATTGGTATGCGGAAGGCAGTGATTTCAATCTAATCAACCCGCGAATTATGAATGCGAGATACTTCCGTCAAGCACTTGAAACGTACGACAAGCTGAACATAGAAGGGATTGCGTTGGGGGGCGTGGCGGATTTCGTATTCAGCGATTTTCATCCCAAGAATCATATGACGCGCAAGGAAACGGCCCAGGAATTTATTAAGATGATGGATCAGGCCGAGCGTACAATCGGATACACGATGGTCGGTCCGGATGCGTTCGCTATCGGACACGCCGATCATCTTACGAATTTCCCGCTGATGGGGAATGGCGACTTTCTCGTCGATACGACGGTTCCGTTCTATGCGATTGCCTTACATGGGCTACTGACGTACTCTTCGGTACCTTCCAATCAACGAGCCAATCCGACAACCGACTTTCTTAAGGGAATCGAGTACGGGGCGCTTCCAAGCTTCATTGTGAGTCATATCGATTCCTCGGCCATGACGCGGACGATCTTCTCAAACTTTTATCAAACCCGTTTCGACAATATGGAGAAGCAGATCTCGAAGGAATACGATGCAATCCATCAAGCTTTGGGAGACGTATGGGACAAGGCGATCACCGGTCATCGGGAGGTGGCGGAAGGGGTTTATGAAACCGCCTATGAGACAGGAAAGTCGGTCTGGACCAATTACAACGATGTGGCCGTAAACTACGAAGGTGTAAAGATCGCCCCGATGTCGTTTGCGGTCACGACCGAAGGAAGGCAGCGATGAGCGATCAAAGCCTGAAACCGATGACAGCCGATGAGCATGCCAAGCTGCGGAAGCTGCGTTCTCTCCGGAATGCGAAGGACGGATACTTATTCTTACTCCCGTGGCTATTCGGATTTGCCGCTTTCGTAGCTTTTCCGTTGTTATTCTCCTTGTTCCTTAGTTTCCACAAGGTCGGAATCCGTCCCGACGGAGCAGGGTTTTCTTACAAGTTTATCGGCTTGGAGAACTTTACATACGCTTTTCTAGTGGACAATGTGTTTCCCATCGACATGATCAATTTCATACTCGAGGCAATCCTTGTCGTTCCTGTAACCGTTATCTTCGCTTTCCTGATCGCGATTCTGCTCAATCAACAGTTCTACGGGCGGTTCCTGTTTCGGACCATTTTCTTCCTTCCCGTCATCTTCGCTTCCGGAGAGGTGATTAAGGAGCTGTTCGCACAGGGACAGGGAAAGGCACCGTTGGAGCTTTATAACGTTCAAGGAATGATTGCGGACGTGCTTCCGGCGACGCTGGTTGAGCCGCTGCTGGGAGTACTCGGGAAACTCATTCTAATCTTCTGGTTCTCCGGCGTTCAGATCGTCATCTTTATTGCTGCTTTCCAGACCATTCCCGTCTCGACTTATGAAGCGGCGAGAATCGATGGCGCGACGCCGTGGGAGATTTTCTGGAAAATCACTTTCCCGGCCGTGACGCCGTTTATCCTGCTTACCTTTGTATACACCACAATCGACTTGTCTTCCAATCCGTTTAACCCGATTCTGGCTCACTTCAAGGGGAATATGCTTAAACCCGAGACAGGTTACGGTTATGTCAGCGCAATCGGTTGGATTTACTCGGCCATACTCTTTCTACTCGTGATTGTGTTTATTCTGCCAGCGAGTCGATTGTATAGGAAGAAGGTGAGACGATGAGAACCGGCAAGAAGCTGCGTCGAGTTGTCATGGGTCAGCATAAGAATGACGGTCTGCTTGTCAAAAGCTGCATATACACCATACTGGCCGCTACTTCCATCCTTTATCTGAATCCATTGTTGTATATGTTTGCGACATCGCTGCAGACGATTACCGATCTGATCGACCCTGCTGTAAATTGGATTCCTTCCGTACTGGAATTTAATAACTATAAACTGGCTTTCGAAGGCCTGCACTATAGGCAAGCCTTCCAGGATACCATCCTGATGTCCACTTGCGCCGCCGTGATTCAGGTATTTTCATGCGCCCTAACGGGATACGCTTTTGCGAGAATGCACATCCCGGGCAAAAGCCTCTGGCTCGGGCTGATCCTGCTCACGTTTCTGATCCCGCAGGAGATTCTGGTCATTCCTTTGATCATGTGGTACGCGAAGCTCGGTTGGTATAACACCATCCTTCCTTTTATTATTCCGACCTTCTTCGCGCAAGGATTGAAGGCGCCGCTGTTCATTTTGATCTTCCGCCAGTTCTTCTTAAGACTACCGCACGAACTAGAGGAATCGGCCCGCATGGATGGAGCGGGAGCCTTCCGCACGTATTTCACCATTATGTTACCTCTGGCGAAACCGTCGATGCTTGTCGTGTTCATCCTCTCCTTTGTCTGGCATTGGAACGACTATTTCCATGCGACCTTGTTTTTGCGGGGACAAGAATTCATGGCATTGTCAGTACAGTTGGAGATGCTGCAGAACAATCTCAATGTGTTGTCGGGCGACATGACCGGCACCGGCTATATCAGTTCAATCGACTTGAACGAGCCGATCAAGATGGCTGCTTCGAGTTTGATTATCCTCCCGCCGTTGCTGCTGTATATGATTTTGCAGAATTACTTTGTTCGCGGTATTGAACGTTCCGGCCTTGTCGAATAAGCTAGCCCCGGCGTGAACCCACTATGAGGGGAGGTGGTTTCCAGGCTTGCGCGGCAAGCTTTACGTCTGTTCGTACATCAGGCAAGACAGTCAACATGGCGGTATACAAGCAGGAATCAAAATTGGGAGGGACATGAACATGAAGAAAGCAAAGTCATCAAAGGTAATATTCATTCTTACGCTCGTGTTGGCATTGTTGGTTGTATCGGCTTGCAGCTCGAATTCAACAGGAAACGAACCTGCTCCGGCCGATCAGGATACGAATATCGCAGATGAATCGGCTCCGACAACCGATGAAGAGCCTGTGGTTGAAGAAGACAAGACGCCTGTAACGATTAAATTTACAAATTGGGCGAACAGCGAGACCTACAACAAAGTCAATGAAGCTTTCATGAAAAAATACCCTTGGATTACAGTAGAGTTCGTCTACTCCGGGGAAAAGGGCCCGCAAGGCACAGTCGAAGCAAGCATTGCCGCGGGCGACCCAATCGACGTGTATTTCGACGGTTCTCTCTCCGGTAACCTGAAAAGCAATTTGGCGGAGGATCTAACCCCATATATTGAGAAGGATGAGGAATTTAAAAATTACCCGTTCCTTGAAGGCATCATGGAGCAGTTCAATGTGGATGGAAAGCAGTGGGCATTGCCTCGCGGAACGGAAGCATTCTTGGTATTTTACAATAAAGACTTGCTTGAGGAATATGGCTTAGAGAAGCCCTCTAACGACTGGACTTGGGAACAAATGAGAGAGATGGCGATGAAAGCGACGGATCCTGCCAAAGGGCGTTTCGGTTTGGGTGGAGACGGAATCTTCTACATGTTCGGTTCTCCGGTATTGCCGATGGCGAACGGACATGCTCCTAATTTATATGCGCTCGATGAGACGAAAACCAAGAGCCTGGCAGATCAACCGGATGTCATGGACGATCTGCAATGGTTTGCAGACCTCGCGCTTAAGGACAAAGTTCTCTTGAACAAAGCAACCTCCGAAGCCAATAACATTAAAGAAGATCGTTGGTCCACAGGTAATGCGCTCTTTACCATCCACGTCAGCCCGCTGATGGAAACTTGGGATAAGTCGCTGGAATTCAATTGGGATGTTCTCCCTTTCCCAGCCGGAACAAGCAAGCAAGTCGGTATCATGTGGAACCAGCCTCTCATGATGACCAAGGCGAGCAAGCATAAAGATGCGGTTTGGAAATTCATGAAATTTTACACCACCTCTCCGGAAGCGCAGCAGATTTTCATGGAAAGAGCAACGCTGCTGCCGAACTCGAAGGATGCCAATATGAAGGAAGTGTTGACATCATTGCCGTTCTACGCGAAATATGACGTCAATGCGATTCTATATGCAGTAGATCATGCCGTACCGGATCCGTCCAGCTACATGAAGGGAGGCAATCTTGTTACCGCTTCGTTTAATGAATGGGTTGCGAACAAGTTGATTAACGAGAGTATGTCGGCTTATGACTATTTCCCGGCCGCAACTGAGAAATTGAACAACGATCTAGCTGCGCAATAACGGGTAAGCAGATAAAGATGCCCATGTTGGGCGTACATGAGAAAAGGTTGAGCAGCGTATGCTGCTCAACCTTTTCTTTACATCTTATCGCCGAATCGTGATTTTTGTACCGTTCGTCAGCGTCTCGGTTACGGTCAGCATGCCGCTTGCGTTGCTGGTTGCGGTCCGTGAAGTCGTCGTGCCGGTTGAAATGTTCAGTTTATCGATCGTATACGACGTGTTTGGAGCCAGATTGCCGATCAAGTAGGTCACCGTAGGACTGCCGGCATTCGGAGTTGTGATTTCCACTCGATCGTCCCAAACCTGAATGGTGTAATCCCGACCCTTGTAAGCTAACGTACTGACGGTTGCCGTCGTCATGCCGGTCGGAATGTTCGGGGCGATCGTCAGGCCGTCCTTGGAAGCGTCGATTCCCGCCACCGTATACAGGAATGAGGTTGGAACGAGTCCGGATTCCGGAAATTCGCCGGTTACTCCAATTCGGAATGCATACCCGTATGAATTATTCGGGTCGCGTCGCAGCTCGTCAACGCTATATTCGTTCGCTACGATCTTCATTCGGGCATAAGCGTTATCAATTCCCTTATATGCCGCACGCGCCAGGATGTCGTAAAATTCAGTGTAGAAAATGAAGCCGCCATTTTCCAGATGCTCATCCCAGCTTGCCGTCGAGTCTACAATGATGCCGCCCGGGTCCTGCCACCAAAACGGACTGCCGGTGCTTTCTATCTTCAACGTGTTGGCACGGGGAGCGACCGAATAGGCATAGATATCGCTGCCCGTCGATGTATCGCCGCTGATCGTACGGACGCCGTCGAGCCAATCGAAAATATCGTTGGCCTTCGTCGTCGAGTCGGCCAGGCCATAAGCAAGTGCCTCGAGATTGAGGAAGGTCAGGCCAAAGTCCCTTGTGACGTTGTTGATGTCAATTGTGGATACGTATCGTTTCTTCGTGCTGTCCCAGAATGTAGCGTTGAAGTTAGTCTTGACCGTCGCGGCAAGATTGGAATAGTAAGCCGCCTGTGTCGGATTTCCTTTTATCGCGTATAACTCGCTCATCGCTTTGCATGAAGCATAAAAGTAAAGATTGGTATAAGGATCCTTCCAGCCAAATCGGAGATTGTCCCAATAATTCGTCGGATGGCCGGTCTCCGGTGACGTCGTGCCGTCGCTTTCGCCGTTGTTAATGATAATGAGGCCGTTGGCTCCGTTCATGCTTGATGATTCCATAAAGGCCATCGCGTCCTGTACTTTCTGCCATACGGTCTTTCCGTTAGAGATGTCGCCGCCCGAATAGTTCGGGTTGTCATCTACTGTATCGAGATAACTGGGGTCGTCCCATACTGCAATCCGCCAAGCGGACAGAATATACAGCGGGTTGTTAGCAATATGCAGCGAGTTGCCGCTCGGCCAGCGTGGATTATCGACCCAGGACCATAGGAAGCCATCAGAGCTTTGCGCATGGTTTCGCACTTTCGTTTTCAATTCGTTTTTATAGGCCGTATCGTTGGTCCACATGATTTTCCGAGCGACCCATTCAAAATAGGTAGGTTCATTTCCGAATTTAAAGACAGCATCGGTGCCATCGTCGACTGCCCCGAATTGCAGCCACATGTTATTCCAGTTTTGATCGAAGTCGCCGCCTGCATCGGTAGCGAACGGAGACCCGGATAGACCGGCTGCCTCTGCCAGCTGGAAGTAATAATTGTTGAAATTATCCGGCCCGAGTTTCGTCGCTACCGCCCGGAGCGCTTTGGCCTTCACAGGCGAGAAGGTGAAGGTTTGCACCGATGAACCCGGGTTCGGATAGTTCGTGTAGCTTTGGCCGGGGATATTGATGAAGGTCGTTCCATCTGTGCTGTATTGCAGATGGAAGTCGACCGGAAAGCCCCATCCGTCGGTTCTTGGCGTGAGCACGAGATTGGTAAAAGTATATTTCTTGGGATAGACGAGCGTAAAATATTCCGTAAAACCGTTCGTTGCATGATTGACCGAAGACCACATGTCCGTCGTTAGGTTATTGACCAGCAATTCCGGAGCATATCCCGGTAGGTGGCTGGAAGCGTTCAGCGCGCTGGCCGTTACCCGCCGGTCGCTTGCAACAGTCGCCTGTTCGACGGTTATTTCCGAAACCTGAAGATAAAAATTGTTATAATTGTCCGGTGCGAGCTTCGTCGCCTTCAGCTGAATGTAAAGGGCGTCAATCGGCGAAGTGAAGTCCAACACGACCATGTTGGATCCGGGATTCGGAAAAGCCGTTCTCGAAGAGCCCGGTGCGGTTGTCCAGGGACCGCTGGCGGAGTCGCTATATTGAATGCTGAAATCTACCGGGAATCCGAATCCTTTCTCACGAGGATAAATCTTCACGCGTGTTATTCCGAAATGTTTCTGTCCGAGGTGCAGCGTTACATGTTCGGCAAATGAAGGTCCTGTATGCGCCGCGCTGGAGAAGAAGTCAAAGATCTTGCCGTTAATGGCTTTGTCGGCCTGAGTGCCTGTTGAAGCATAGCTGGAGGAATAGGCGCTCCAAGGCCGAATCTTCATCGCGCCTGCTGTCGGGGTTATTAGAGAAACCACCAGGCAGGCAACAAGCAGGGCACAAAAGTTTCTGAACATAAACAAACCTCCTTTAATTCGTATTGTGACATTACAAGGCCTTTTGATCCCACCTTAAAGTAGAGTACTGGCAGGTTACCTCCTTACCAGATCAGTCTAAAATGAAGGCGCTCTCATTTTCAACGTTGATTCAGACGAGATATGCGTTGGATCAGCACTCCGTATTTTTGCTTGGAACAAGGTGATCTGCCCGTGACATATGACGAATGAAATAAAAACAATGTTCCGGCTTTGATAGAAGATGGTCGAATAAGACGTTATTCATTGTCGATCGGACTCCCGCGATGCCGTTCATTCAATATCGGATAATGCCAATCGTTGGTCGGTTCCTGTCATTCTCTAAAGATTTGTAACAGGTAAAATAAAGAAGCAGAAGTCATAGGAGGTGAAACTTCTTCTTTGTCATCGGAGCAAGCAGGAAGTCGCCGGTTACGATTCAGTAAGTTGGCATTCCATCATAATAAGGGAGGGATTGATAATGAAAGGTAATACCAACGGATTATGGTCATCCAAGTATCACGTTGCTTTCTTTTTCTTGATTTTGGGTTGCTTCTTCCTTCTGCCGAATTCTGGACATGCCGTGGGCGGCGGTGGTTGGACTAAGCTTTACTTCAGTAACGAGGCACCCACGGATTCCATGATTTCCGCCGGTGAAACAAGGGGCGAGCAGTTCTTCTCCGCCAATACATTTAATTCACTTAGAGTCTTGTGCCCCAGTTATGCAAACAATATTGGCAGTCTGACGCTGACGTTGTACCGATGGAATACAGATTACGCGACGACGGTTGCGGGAACGTCCATTGCTTCTCAGACCTATACGAATTTCGCGGACAATAGCTGGCTGCAATTGAATTTCACACCTCAAGCCTCGGGAAGTTATTTATGGGTGCTCAGTAATCCGGTCGAAACCGTAGGCGTATGGACGTTTACGTCGAGCACACATCCCTCGACCGCTTACTTGAATGGGAGCACCTCGGGTCTTGCCGGATATGATTATGCCTCTGAAATATTCGATCTCGGAACAGCCCCGAATGTCGTTCCCAGTTTACGAGAATGGCAAAGCGACATAGGTGATTTTACGCTTACGACCGGTTCTCGGATCGCAATCGACAGTGCATATAACACCGTTCTTGCCGATACGGCCAACACGTTCAAGGAAGACATCCTGGCGCTTACCGGCCGCACGCTCAACATCGTGACGACAACTAGTCCCGCGGCAGGAGATTTCTATCTTACGCTCAATAATACGGATTCAGGTATCGGCAGCGAAGGTTATATTATGCAAGCGGCCGATTACGTTACGATCAAGGCCAATAGCGCCAAAGGCGTTTTTTATGGTACGCGTACGGCTCTTCAGCTCCTGAATCAGAGCCCGGACAAGAGCGCAATCCCGAAAGGCACGACAAGGGATTATCCGAAATATCAGGAACGCGCATTCATGCTTGACGTGGCGCGCAAATATTTTTCGGTTGACAGCATAAAAGATTTCATTAGGTTTCTTTCATGGCATAAAATGAATGACCTGCACATCCATTTTTCGGATAACGAAGCTTTCCGACTCGTCAGTACGACCTACCCGGGACTCGCTGCCGCCCAAAGTTATACCCATGCGGATTTGCAGGATATCCAAGATTTCGCCCGCAAGTATCATGTCACGATAACGCCGGAAATCGATCTGCCCGGACACGCAACTTCCATCACCAACTATATGCCCTCCATCAAGAATCAGACTTGGAGCGACGTGGTAGACCTCTCGCTTCCGGATACGTTTACCTTCGTGAACAACATTCTCGATGAGTTCGTCCCTTTATTCGAGGCGCCCGATTTCCATCTGGGCACGGACGAAACGCCAAATGATGCCCGAGGATTCCCGTATTTCGAGCGTCACGTGGATGATGATGCCCGCACATATAATTATGCGCTTTCCCAAGGGTACTCGACGGCAGGCGAGCTGTACCGCAAGTTTATCAATGATTACAACAGCGTTCTGAAGAGCAAAGGAAAGAAGACAAGGGTATGGGCCTGGTTCGACACTCTACCGGGCAATATTCCGATCAGCAACGACATCGTATACGACGCCTGGATGGCGGACGGGATCCAATCTGTATCCCAGAGAGGCTTTGGCATTATCAACTCGTCTGCCAGGTACCTGTATAGTGTTCCAGGCACAGGGTGGCAAACCGATCCTGTCTATCTGTATCAGACGTGGAAACCGCACATGTTCGACTCTTTCAATACGTCCGAACAGTTGTCAGCTGCAGATCCGAACATTCTCGGAGTCAAATTCAACAACTGGAATGACATCTCGCTGGCCCTTGGTTTTACGGAGCAAGAAGTCGCCAAAGTCGTGGCGCAACCCTTGAGAATCGTTGCCGAAACCACATGGGGAGGTCCCAAATCGGTTGAAGGCTATCGAGCATTTCTGAACCGTTCGGCGCTTGCGGGAGAACCTCCGGGACTCATTACGACGGGAGGGAATGCGCCGATCAACCTGGCATTGACAAGATCCGTAGCGACTTCTTCCGACGCGAATGGCAATCTTGCAGGCATGTATGCCGTGGACGGAGCGGTGGCGACAAGGTGGTCCAGCGCCGAAGGCATCGATCCGCAATGGATTTACGTGGATTTAGGCGCGCCTTCGAATTTCAACCGAGTGAAGCTGAATTGGGAAACGGCCTACGCGCGTTCGTATACGATTTCCGTATCCGACGATGCATCGAACTGGACGACCGTCTACCAGACAACTTCCGGAGACGGCGGGATCGACGAAGTCAGCTTCCCCACCGTTTCCGCGAGATACGTAAGAATGCACGGTACGCAGAGAGGGACGGATTGGGGGTATTCGATTAGAGAATTAGGCGTCTATTACGACCTGACCGTCGGCAACAATTATGCATGGAACAAGACGGCAACTGCGTCCTCCGTATACCCGGCATGGACGAATCCCTCCCATGTGCTCGACGGGAACGAAGCGACCCGATGGTCCAGCGATGAAGGCGAAGATCCGCAATGGATCAACATCGATC
The DNA here is from genome assembly GCF_031177825.1 of Paenibacillus sp. GTDB lineage: Bacteria > Bacillota > Bacilli > Paenibacillales > YIM-B00363 > Paenibacillus_AE. The sequence continues at coordinate 190,859 of NZ_JAPSKE010000007.1, forward strand.
TCGGTCAGAACAGAACTGTAAACAGAGTCAGGCTGAATTGGGAAGCGGCCTATGCCAAGTCCTACAAAATCCAATTGTCGACGGATGCCGTGAATTGGACGGACGTCTACTCCACAACGAACGGAAACGGCGGCATCGACGATATCGAGTTTGCGGAAGCAAGCGCAAGATACGTGAGAATGTACGGAACGGAGCGAGGGACGGTCTTTGGGTACTCGCTATACGAATTTGGCGTTTATTACGATAGTCCCGCACAGACGAATTTGGCGCTTGATAAGGCGGCAACCGCGTCCGGGACGTACCCCGCAGGAAACGTAGCCGGCAACGCAACCGATAGCAGCATGGCGACAAGATGGTCGAGTCCGGAAGGCGTCGATCCCCAATGGATCTACGTTGACCTTGGCTCGGTACAGAGCTTGAATAGTGTTAAGCTTTATTGGGAATCCGCATATGGCAAAACCTATAAAATTCAGGTTTCCGATAATGCGACAAGCTGGACCGATGTGTATCAGACGATATCCGGGGATGGAGGCCTCGATACCATTCGCTTCCCGACCGTGAACGCGAGGTACGTACGAATGTACGGTATGGAGAGAGGCACCGGATGGGGATATTCCTTATACAGCTTTAACGTGTACTCGAACTGAATCGGGAAACTTAAAAAAGTGCGTATCCTGCATCAGGATACGCACTTCCTCTTTCGGGGATAACCCCCGGATGTAATGACCCGCATCGGGCGGTTGCGATCGATAATAGCTAAGCTTTTCGGGAATGCATTTCTTCCCTGTACTTGCTTGGAGAACATGTAACCTTGCGAACAAAAAGTTTCGTGAAAAATGACGGATCCTCATATCCGACTTTAGCTGCGATGTCTACGACCCTGTCATGAGTATGCAGTAAGAGTTGCTTCGCTCTTTCGATCCGGACGTAGTGCAGCATCTCCAAGACGGTCTTGCCCGTTTCCTGCTTGAATAAGCGGTTCAGGTGCCGACTACTGACTCCCAGGAGTGCAGCCAATTGGTCGATGCATTTCTTTTGCTCCGAATTTTCTTCGATATACTGATAGATTTTGCTGATTAGGACCGACCTTGGATGGTGTTGTTGCGCGTGTACGGATTTCTTTTTTTGACTGGCTTCATCTTGAAACCGGATCAACAAATGGAAGAGCTCGAACAGTTTAAGCCGCAGGACGGTGCTTGCGAACTCTCTGTTTTGCGTCTGTTCCTCGAGCATTGCTACCAGCAATATTTCGATACGTCTCGCGTCGGATAGCCCAAGCTTCAATCGGGGGTGAAATTCATCCTCTCTATTGAAGAAAGGGTGCAGCAAAAAAGTTTCGATTTGATCTTGAGCGTCGATTGCTCTCTTCCACGGCGGATCAAGTAGTTCAGGTACGAAAAGGCAGTTTATCAATTCGAAGGATGCCCCTTCATCGAGTATATAGGTGTGGAAATGACCGGGACGGATTAGGATCATGTCGCCTGCATGAAGGGGATAATACTTGTTTTCGTAATAATGAGTGGTGTGTCCATGAACGACGTATACGAGTTCATAAAATTCATGATCGTGTACGGGAGGGAGATCTTGTAAAAAATGAATTTTACGCTCGATATAGACGGGGAAATTTCGGGGATCCTTAAGGTACAAACTGGATTGCAAGGTATACGTCATAAATACAACCCCTTTGAATGGCGTCTCATGTAAAGTTAGTATTATTATACAATGAAAGCGGATACACAAATAGATGAGTAATTGATCGCCATTATGATAAATAGGGCTATCCCTCAGTCGCCAGTACGAGTTTCTCCAGGATCAATTCAACCAATTGCGTGATTGGAGCGCCGGGGGAGGTAGAGGGTTCGCGGCTCCTTTCTAAGGTGATTTCCTCTAGTGGAGAGAGTAGGTAAAGTCGCAGCGGAGCGGGGAATGACGAGAGAATAAGTGGAATAAACGAGTTCCTGAACAGAAGGAATCAGCTTTGAAAGAAGCGTAGGGAGAGTAGGGAGAGGTGCAGAGAAAAGCCAGGGGCGATGGTGGCGGGGCGGCGAAGGGCATCGGGCGAAACAAAGCGAGTTTGGAGGAACGCGCAAAAAGAACCGCCGAGGCGAGGAGCCGTCGGCGGTTCTGGGCGAAGCATATGCAAGCGCGGAGCGCTGCAAAAAATTAGATTTTCATGACGCCGCCCATGGAAGCGTTGGTAACGAGCTTGGAGTAGCGCGCCAGGTAGCCGGTGCGCACTTTCGGCTCGAATTCCTTCCACTCGGTCTTGCGGCGCTGCTCGAGCTCTTCGTCGCTCACTTCGAGCTTGATCGAACGGTTGTTCAGGTCGAGCTCGATCATGTCGCCGTCGTGCACGAACGCGATCGGGCCGCCTTCGGCCGCTTCCGGCGAGATGTGACCGATCGAGATGCCGCGCGACGCGCCGGAGAAGCGGCCGTCGGTGATAAGGCCGACCTTCGCGCCGAGGCCCATGCCGACGATCTGCGACGTCGGGGCGAGCATCTCCGGCATGCCGGGTCCGCCCTTCGGTCCTTCGTAGCGGATGACGACGACATGGCCTTCCTTCACCTTGCCGTTCGCGATGCCGCTCAGCGCCTCTTCCTGCGAGTCGAAGCAGATCGCCGGACCGCGGTGGTAACCGCCGACGGACTTATCGACCGCGCCGACCTTGATGATCGCGCCTTCCGGAGCGAGGTTGCCGAACAAGACGGCGAGGCCGCCGCGCTCGCTGTGCGGGTTGTCGATCGGGCGAATGACTTCCTTATTCAGGATGTCGCAGCCCGCGACGCTCTCGCGCAGCGTCTTGCCCGTAACCGTCATCTGATCCGGATGCAGCGCGCCTTCCTTCTTCAGCAGCTCGTTCAGCACGGCACTGACGCCTCCGGCCAGATGCACGTCTTCGATGTGCCAGTCGGACGCCGGCGCGATCTTCGCCAGATGCGGCACGCGCTCGGCGACTTCGTTGATGCGTTCGATCGGGTAGTCGAAGCCAGCTTCTTGCGCGAGCGCGAGCGTGTGTAGCACGGTGTTCGTGGAGCCGCCGAGCGCCATGTCGAGCGCGAACGCGTTGTCGATCGTCTCGATCGTAACGATATCGCGCGGCTTGAGGTCCATCTTGATGAGCTCCATGAGCTGCATAGCGGACTTCCGTACGAACTCGCGTCGCTCCGGCGCGATCGCGAGGATCGTGCCGTTGCCCGGGAGCGCGAGGCCCAGCGCTTCCGCGAGGCAGTTCATGGAGTTCGCCGTGAACATGCCGGAGCAGGAGCCGCACGTCGGGCAGCCGTACTGCTCGAGCTCGGTAAGGCTCTTCTCGTCGATCTTGCCCGCTTGATAAGCGCCGACGCCTTCGAAGACGGACGACAGCGAGATCGAGCGGCCGTCGGACGTCTTGCCGGCCTTCATCGGGCCGCCGGAGACGAACACGGTCGGAATGTTGACGCGAAGCGCGCCCATCATCATTCCGGGCGTGATTTTGTCGCAGTTCGGGATGCATACCATACCGTCGAACCAGTGCGCCGAGACGACCGTCTCGAGCGAGTCGGCGATGATTTCACGGGACGGCAGCGAGTACCGCATGCCGATATGGCCCATCGCGATGCCGTCGTCGACGCCGATCGTGTTGAATTCGAACGGGACGCCGCCCGCTTCGCGAATCGCTTCCTTCACGATCTTGCCGAATTCCTGCAGGTGGACGTGACCCGGGACGATGTCGATATATGAATTGCACACCGCGATGAACGGTTTGTCGAAATCTTCTTCCTTCACGCCTGCCGCCCGAAGCAAGCTTCTATGCGGTGCACGGTCGAACCCGCGCTTGATCATGTCCGAGCGCATCTTAGCTTTAGCCATGCTTATATCTCTCCTCCGTCCTTGTCTTCGAAAAAAAGTGGCATATTACATTCGAGTGTAACATATTTATGTACGTTGCGACATGAGGAATCGGAAAAAAGATATGGCAAAGCCCTTAAGCGCGCTTCTTCAGGAGCTTGTAAAGCACATAGCCGATGAGGCCGACGCCGAGCAGGCCGACGCCGTAGTCGAGGAACGATACGAACAATCCCGCCCCCGAACCGAAAAACAGCTCGAACAAGCCGAACGCGCTGCGCGGCAAAAACGCGAACACGCCGCCGATCGCGACGAGCAGCACATAGAAGGTCAAGTTGCGTTCCATGCTTCTCCCTCCTTTCTCTTACATATATATTCCGCTTGTCCGCCCGACTTGCCGGAAATAACGCGGACGAATCCGGGGCATACTGGAAAACACACTTCTAACTGGGATATGAGGATTCGGTTATGTTCTCCAGATGGCAAAGCGCTCCGGGCGGCACGTTATCGCATCGGTTGTTCACGAAGCATCATAGCGAAATCAACAGCTTGTATTGGTCGCACATGCTCGCGGCGAAGCGAACGACGGACATCGTGAAGAAGGCGGATAAGCGACTCCGCCCGACGACGGTGTTTACCGTGCCGCGCAAGCATCAGAAGCGAATCGCGCCGACGTTGGAACGTTGGGCGAAGGATTTCAAGGACTTCAACAACTGGGTCCGCTTGTCCGCCTCGGTCGCGGTGAACTCGTATATGGAAATCTATCTTCGGAAGATCAGCGCCCTCGCGATCGAGTCGAACCCGGGACTCATTATCGGGGCGCCGGGCGCCATCGACGGCGTGACGCTGCTCAAGTCGCGTCCCGGGTACAATTATTCGGAGTATGCGGTGCATTTCACCAAGGGGGATTGGAATACCCGCATTCAGCATTACGAGCGGCTGTTCGGAACGGCGCCGGCGAAGCTGAAGGAGTACGCGAAGGAGCTGAACGAGCTGCGGAAGATGCGCAACGGCGTCGGACACGCGTTCGGACGGAGCACCGACGAATACGATACGGGGCTTCAGATCGAGCTGAAGCCGATGATGCGTCTCTCGGAGGACCGGTTCGGCTTCTGGCTTCGGATGGTGGAGGAAGTGACGGCCGCGATCGATGACCATCTTAAGGAGAAGCATATCGGGCAGTACGAGCGGCTGCTGTACTACCACGATTGGCTGGGCAAACGGGAGGGCCGCCGCCCGCCCGGCGAAGCCGAGGAGCTTCGCCGAGCGATGCAGTCGGATACGGGCGAGGCGATCGATCTAGGTTGGTTGAAAGGTCTTATTTCGTATTATCACGAATGTTAGCGTAGTAGTTTCCCCAATGCGGCCGGGAGCCGTCCGCGTCGCGGATGCCGTATTCGTCGGCGCAGCGCCACGTGCTGAACGCCTGCCCCGTCTTCTCGAACAAGGCGGGATCGCTCGCGAGCGCGACGACGGCGGCGCCGATGTACGCCGGCGTCTCGGAGACGGCCCGGAAGTGCGGGTCCGACGCGTCGCGCCACGTCTCGGCCGTCACGCCGAAATGGTCGAGCATCTGCTCGGAGCGGAGGAAGCCGGGCGTCAGCGAGATCGACGTCACGCCGTACGGCTTCAATTCCGAGGCGAGCGCCGCAGCCAAGTGGATGTTCCCGACCTTCGCCACGCTGTACCCGACGCCGGCGCCTTCGCGGACCGAATAATCGTCGCCGTCCGTGATTTCGATGACGAGACCGCTTCGGCGCGCGACCATGAGCGGAACGCCGTAGTAGCTCGTGATCAGATGCGATCGAACGGCGCGCTCCTGCATGATCAGCGCGTTCGACAACGGCTGCTCCCAAAATTTGCGCTCGAAGTCGATATATTGCTCGCATCCCCACACATCGTTCACGAGCAGGTCGAGCCGTCCCTCCTGCTCCTTCCCCACGCGCCGGAACAGCGCCTCCACTTGCTCCGGCACGGTATGGTCCGTCCGGACCGCGATGCCGACGCCCCCTGCGGCGGCGACGAGCTCCGCCGTCTCTTCGATCGTCTCCGACCGTCCGACGTCGGAGCTTCCTTCCCTGGACGAACGTCCCGTCACGTAGACGATGGCGCCCGCCTCTCCCAGCTTGATCGCGATGCCGCGTCCGGCGCCTCTCGTCGCGCCGGCGACGACGGCGACGCGTCCTTGCAGCGGTTGGGTGTTCATGTTCCGAATCGACTCCTTCGTTCTAATGATGGATCCTACGATCGTTAGGATACCGCCACGAATATGTCAACCTCTGTCTTATTCCTGTGGTACAATAAAAAGAAAATCGAAAGGGAGGCGCGTCATGAGAGCGGATCGCATGCTGTCGATCTTGTTCGCGTTGCAGCAGGGAGCCACGATGACGGTGCGGGAGCTGGCGGCGAAGCTGGAGGTGTCGACCCGGACGGTGACGCGGGATCTCGAAGCGCTCGCGGGCTCGGGCGTGCCGGTATACGCGGAACGCGGCTACGGCGGCGGCTGGCGGCTGGCGGAAGGATTCCGCGCGCGGTTCAACGGGCTGAAGCGGGACGACGTCGAGCGGCTGCTCTTGTCGCAGTCGGGCTCGGCGCGTCTGTTCGCGGAGCTCGGACGGGAGCGGGAATTTCGGGAGACGTGGGATCGGTTGCTGCACGCGGCGAGCGCGGGGAGCGGATCGCACGCGTCGACGGTGCGGGAGCGGATTCATATCGACGGCGCGGGCTGGCGCGAATCGTTCGAATCGCTGCCGCATCTGCCGGCGTTGTACGACGCCGTGTGGAACGGAGGGGCGCTGCGCATTCGGTACGGACGGGACGCCGCGGAACGAGAGCTGCTGCCGTACGGGCTCGTGGCGAAGGGGAACGCATGGTACGTCGTCGGATCGACGGGCGGGGCGCTAAGAACGTATCGGGTGTCGCGGGTGGAGTCGCTGCGGGAGACGGGGGAGACGTTCGAGCGTCCGCCGGACTTCGACTTGGAGACGTATTGGACGTCTTCGATTCGAACGTTCCGGGAGCGGCTGCCGAAATATACGGCGCGGCTGCTGTTGACGCGGTCGGCGTACGAACGGCTGAAGGCGATGCGGTACGCGAGCGTGGAGGAAGCCGAACCGGCGGGGGAACGCATCGCGGTCGCGATGAATCTGGAAACGATGGAATACGCCGTGGAGTGCTTGCTTCGACTCGGGGGAGAAGGCGTGGAGCTGCTCGAACCGGCCGAGCTGCGCGAAGCGATGCGGACGGCGACGCGCCGGTTGGCCGAAGCCTACGGCTCGTAGTCGTTCGGCGCTTCTTCCACCCATTCGCCGGCCCACTTCTCGATTTCGCGGAAGATGGGCTCGAGCGCCCGTCCCTTCGGCGTCAGCGAATATTCGATGCGCACCGGCGTCTCCGGATACACGGCCCGATGCACGATACCCTCCTGTTCCAGCTCCTTCAACCGTTCGGACAGCACTCGGCCGCTTAAACTGGGCAATCCCGACTCGATGTTGCAGAAGCGCTGCGGTCCTTGCATCAGCCGATGGACGATCAGTCCGGACCATCGCTTGCTGATGATTTGCATGCCGCGCTCGAATCTCGGACAAAGCTCTCGCTCTTCCATCAACCTCACCTCGTTACCCGTTATTATAACGCAAAGCGGGCCCTATGGGTAACCCAATCCGATGCCCCGGCCGGGGAAATTCGGGGGAACGATTTACGGCACATACGTTCGGACGGTATAATGCAAGGAGTCGGACGAACGGATAGAAGTGACGGCATTCGTACGAAATCAACCGCTAGTGGCGGATCGGGCCGGGGCTGCGCGTCTCGAGCCGGATCTGTTAAATAAGGAGACATTATGATCGCTACGCAATCGACTGTATTTCTGAAGAAATATTTCGGCTACGACTCGTTCAAGAGCGGTCAGGAAGAGCTGATCTCGAGCATCCTGCAAGGCCGGGACGTTCTCGGCGTCATGCCGACCGGCGCGGGGAAGTCGGTCTGCTATCAGATTCCCGCGGCGATGCTGCCCGGCGTGACGCTCGTCGTGTCGCCGCTCATCTCGCTGATGAAGGATCAGGTCGACACGCTGCAGCAGATCGGCATTCCGACGACGTTCATCAACAGCACGCTGAACGCGGAGGAGCTGCGGGAGCGGTTCCGGGACATCAAGGCCGGCAAATATACGCTCGTCTATGTCGCGCCGGAACGGCTCGAGTCGGAACGGTTCTTATCGCTGCTCGAAGAGCTGCCCATCCCGCTGCTCGCCGTCGACGAGGCGCATTGCGTATCGCAGTGGGGCCACGACTTCCGCCCGAGCTACATGAACGTCGGCCGGCTCGTCGGGCGGCTCCGGAAGCGGCCGGTCGTGGCGGCGTTCACCGCGACGGCGACCGACGCCGTCAAGGCGGACATCGTGACGCATCTGCATATGAACGATCCGTTCCGGGTGACGACGGGATATTCGCGGGACAACCTCACCTTCTCGGTCGTCAAAGGCGTCAATAAGAAGGAGTATCTGGAGCGGTACGTGCGGAGCCGGAAGAACGAGTCCGGCATCGTCTACGCTTCTACGCGCAAGGAGGTCGAGGAGACGCAGCGCTTCCTCGAACGGCTGGGCCTGAAGGTCGGCCGGTATCATGCGGGCTTGTCGGACGAGGAGCGGCAGCGGAATCAGGAGCTGTTCCAATACGACGATCTCAAATGGATGGTCGCGACGAACGCGTTCGGCATGGGCATCGACAAGTCGAACGTCCGGTACGTCGTTCACTATAATTTGCCTAAGAATATAGAGTCGTACTACCAGGAGGCGGGACGCGCCGGGCGGGACGGCGAACCGAGCGAATGCGTGCTGCTGTACGGGCCGCAAGACATCGTGACGCAGAAGTTTCTCATCGAGCAGAACGAATTCGACGAAGAGCGCAAGCGCATCGAATATTCCAACCTGAAAGCGATGATCGACTACTGCCATACGACGGATTGCCTACAGCGGCATATCGTGCGCTACTTCGGCGGCGAGGACGTCCCGGCCTGCGGCCGGTGCGGCGTCTGCACGGACGACCGCGAGGCGGTCGACGTGACGGAGGAGGCGCAGAAGACGTTCTCCTGCGTCGCCCGGATGCGGCAGCGGTTCGGCATCAATCTGACCGTGAAGGTGCTGCGCGGCGCGAACGACGCGAAGGTGCGCCAGTTCGGCTTCGACCGGCTGCCGACGTACGGCGCGCTGAAGCAATATAAAGAGAAGGATCTCGTGAACCTGCTGAACGTGTTCGTGGCGGACGGCTACCTCGTCATGTCGGACGGGCAGTACCCGACGATCGCGCTGACGAATCGCGCCGTCGCGGTGCTCGAAGGGCAGGAGCGGGTGTTCCAGAAAATAACGAAAGTCGACGCCGCCTCCGCGTCGAGCGACGACGAGTCGTTCGAAGGTCGCGGCGATCTGTTCGACGAGCTGCGCCGCGTGCGCAAGGCGCTTGCGGACAAGGCGAAGGTGCCGCCGTTCACGATTTTCCACGACGCGACGCTGCGCGAGATGTGCGCCAAGCTGCCGCGGACCGAGGAGGCGCTGCTCGGCATCAAGGGCGTCGGGGAAAACAAAGTCGCGAAATACGGCAGCGCGTTCCTGGATTGTATACGCGCGTACGAAGAGTAGAGGAGGCGTCTGGCGAATGGCGGATGCGCTGAAGGAGATGTATTCGCGGGAATTTTTCGAAGGGTTGGCCGCGAAGGTGGCGGAGGCGTACCCGCCGTTCGACGTCGAGGCGTTCCTCGGCCGGGTGTTCGCCCCCGATTGGGAGTCCCTTGCGCTGAAGCAGCGGATGCGGCGCGGCGCGGAGGCGCTGCGTCCCGGTCTGCCGGCGGCGTACGGGGACGCGCTGGACGTCGTCTTGGGCGCGGCGGAGCGGTGCGGCAACGGGTTTCCGTATATGATGTTCCCGGATTTCGTCGAGGTATACGGGCTGGACGACCCGGAGCGGTCGATTCCGGCGCTCGCGCGGCTGACGAAGTATTCGAGCAGCGAGTTCGCGGTTCGGCCCTATCTCGTCAAGTACCCGGAACGGACGCTGGCGGCGATGCGCGAATGGGCGAAGAGCGACGACGAACACGTGCGGAGGCTCGCCAGCGAGGGCTGCCGACCGCGGCTGCCGTGGGGCATGGCGCTCGCGGCGTTCAAGCGCGATCCGTCGCCGATCGTGCCGATACTGGAGGCGCTGAAGCGCGACCCGTCGGAATACGTGCGCCGCAGCGTGGCGAACAACCTGAACGACGTCTCGAAAGATCATCCGGCGCTGGCGCTCGACATCGCGAGAAGATGGATGGGGGAGCATCCGCATACGGATTGGATCGCGAAGCACGCCTGCCGGACGCTGCTGAAGAAATGCGTCCCGGAGGCGCTCGCGCTGTTCGGCGTCGGCGACGCGGGCGGCGTTCGCGTCGAGCGGTTCGAGACGTCGCCGGGCGTCGCCGCGGGGGGCGTCTTCGAAGCGTCCTTCGTCCTCGCGGTCGAAGGAGCCGCGCCGCGGAAGCTGCGCGTCGAATACGCCATCGAGTATGTCAAGGCGAACGGCTCCCGCTCGCGGAAGCTGTTCAAGCTGTCCGAGCGGGAGTTTCCCCCGGGAGAGACGTCCATGTCGTTCCGCCAGTCGTTCCGCGACATGACGACGCGCAAGCATTACCCCGGAGAGCACGTCGCGGCGATCGTCGCGAACGGCTCGGAGCTCGCGTCGAAGACCTTCCGAGTCAACCTGTGAACGAACTCCCGACCGTCCGAAAGATGTGATATGGTAGTCAATGAAACGAAGGGCGAAATATGAACGTGTTGGAGGACTTCGGTTGAATATACGACAGCGCATTTATTTGGGCTTCGCATCGATCTTCGTCTTTATCGCCCTGTTCGTAGGGGCGATCGCGAGCATTATGATGGAAATGAACGACAATACGAACGAGGTCGGGAACGAGCTATATACGAAGGTGCAGCTCACCCATGAAGTTCAATTTACGCTCGGCGCCATGAACGATGGGTTAATGAATCTTCTCATGGACGAGGAGCCGGACGAGGCGCTGCGGGCGATCCGCGGCGCCCGCGAGACGCTGCGGTCCCTTAACGAGCGTCTTGCCCCATTGATCGTGACGCCGCTAGGGAAGCAGTATTATGGGGAGACCGCACGTCACTATACGGAGTACGAAGCGATGACGGACCGGTATATCCGGCTCGCTTCCGAAGGCGATGCGTCGGCCGCGGAGGCGATGCTGCGCGCCGATATCCGGCCGAAGGGCGACGAGCTGCAAGCCAGCTTGTCGCAATTCATCGACTACCAAGAAGAGCTTATGATGAGCCGCGTGGAGACGACGGGCGAGCAGCATCGCCAAGGACAAGCCGTCATGTGGGGCGGCGTGGCGATGCTATTGATTCTGTGCGGCGTGACGGCGCTCGGCGTCGTCCGCAGCTCGGTGCGCAGCATTCGCAAAATCTCGGACGTCATGAACGAGGTGCAAGCGCTGGACTCGGCGGCCGCGCTGCCGCGGATGCACGCGAGCGCCTCCGACGAGATGGGGGTGATCGCGGCTTCGTATAACCGGATGGCGGATGCGCTCGAGGAACACACGAGGCAAGAAGCGGCGAACAGCCGATGGCTGGAAGAGCAGAACTGGGTCAAATCGAACGTCGCCGACGTCATGAACGCCACGCAAGGCGCGAGGGAGATCAAGGCGTTCGGGGAACGGTTCTTGGCCCACGTCGTGCCGACGACCGGCGCCGTGGCGGGCGCGCTCTATTACGCGGATCCGGACGGCACGCCCGACCGGTTCGCGCGCATCGCGGGGTACGCGCTCGACCCCGCGGAAGCCGCGTCGGAGCGCGTCTTCGAGCGAGGACAGGGGCTCGTCGGACAATGCGCCGTCGACGGCGCGGTCATCGATCGGACGGCGCCGCCGCACTACCTGAAGGTCGTCTCCGGCCTCGGCGAGGGCGACGTCGCGTACGTCACGCTGCTGCCGATCCGATTCGAGGAACGGGTGATCGCGGTGCTGGAGCTCGGCGCCTTCGCGCCGCTCGAGCGAATCGCCCGCGAATTCCTGACGGAGCTGACGAGCGGCGGGATCGGCGTCTCGCTGCGCGCCATCTCCAGCAACATGCGCGTGCAAGCGCTGCTGTCCGAATCCCAGACGTACGTCGAGGAGCTTCAGACGCAGTCGGAGGAGCTGCAGCAGCAGCAAGAGGAGCTGCGCTCGCTCAACGAGAAGCTCGCCGAGCAATTCCGGTATTCGGAGCAGCGCAGCGCGGAGCTCGAACAAATCCGCATGGAGCTGGAGAAGCAAGCGGGAGAGCTGCAGGCGAGCTCTCAATTCAAGTCGGAATTCCTGGCCAACATCTCGCACGAGCTGCGGACGCCGATGAACAGCTTGCTGATCTTGGCGCAGATGCTCGCGGACGACGCGGAGGGAAGACTGTCCGAGAAGCAGCGGGAATACGCGCAGACGATTCTATATTCGGGCAACGAGCTGCTCGGATTGATCAACGACGTGCTCGACTTGTCGAAGATCGAAGCCGGGCAGATGGAGCCGTCCATGGAATCGTTCTCGCTGTGTGAATTCGCGATCGCCGCGGAGCGGCAGTTCCGCGGCGTCGCCGAGAAGAAGGGGCTCGCGTTCGACGTGCGAACGGACCCGACGTTAGCCGACGCCGTATTCGTCGGGGATCCGAGAATGCTGCAGCAGATCGTGAACAATCTGCTCTCGAACGCGTTCAAATTCACGGAGACCGGCGCCGTGTCGCTTCGCGTCTTCGCGGAAGCGCCGTCCGCAGGGGAGGCGTCGAACGGCGCGGCGGCCGTGAACGTCTCGTTCCAAGTGCGCGATACGGGGATCGGCATTCCGGTCGACAAGCACGGTCTCATCTTCGAAGCGTTCCGGCAAGCGGACGGCAAGACGACCCGCAAATACGGAGGCACGGGACTGGGGTTGTCGATCTCGAAGGAGCTGGCGACGATTCTCGGTGGCGCGATCCGTCTGGAGAGCGTCGAAGGAAGCGGAAGCGCGTTCACGGCGACGATCCCGATGAAGCGGCTGGACCGGACGGCGCGGCCGGAGGCGGCCGCCGCGACGGCTCCGGCCGCGCCGCGCGCCCCGACGGGGAACGCCGAGGAAGACGGCGCCGAGAACTGCCGCGGCAAGATTTTGCTCGTCGACGACGATATTCGGAACGTCTACGCGCTCTCCGCCGCGCTGTTGGAGCAGCGATACCAAGTGACGTTCGCCGAAGACGGCGGCGCCGCGCTGGCCAAGCTGAACGAGGAACCGGACATCGATCTCGTGCTGATGGATATGATGATGCCGGGCATCGACGGCTACGAGGCGACGCGGGCGATTCGGGCCGACGCCCGGTTCGAGAAGCTGCCCGTCATCGCGCTGACGGCGAAGGCGATGAAGCAAGACCGGGAGCTGTGTCTCGATGCCGGCGCGAACGATTACCTGAGCAAGCCCGTCAAGCTGGACAAGCTGTTATCCCTGCTTCGCGTATGGATGGACGGCTCGGACGAGGGGACGGCATGATCGCCCGGGACGAACGCGCCGCTCCCGGATCGGCGGCCGACGCGCTGGAGAAGGTGGAGGTCGAGCTGCTGCTCGAGGGCATCTATCGGGTGTACGGTTACGACTTCCGCCAATACGCGCTCGCCTCCATCCGAAGGCGGGCGAGGCATCGCATGGAGGCGGAGCGGCTCGGTACGATCTCGGCGCTTCAATCGCTCGTGCTGCGCGACGCAGGCGCGATGGACCGGTTGCTCCAAGATTTCAGCATCCCGGTGACGGAGATGTTCCGCGACCCGGACGTGTTCCGCGAGCTGCGCCGCCGCGTGCTGCCGCAGCTCGCGAGGCTGCCGAGCTTCCGGATCTGGCATGCGGGCTGCGCCACGGGGGAGGAGGCGTATTCGATGGCCATCATGCTACGGGAGGAAGGCCTCGAAGGACGCGGCACGATCTATGCGACCGACATGAACGAGGAACTGCTGGAGCAGGCCCGCCTCGGCGCGTATCCGGTCGGCCGGATGAAGCAATATACGAGCAATTACTTGCGTGCGGAAGGACGCCAGCCGTTCTCCGAATATTACGCCGTGGACGGAGACGACGCCTGCTTCGATCCGTCGCTTCGGAAGTATATCGTCTTCGCGAGACATAACTTGGCGACGGACCATTCGTTTAACGAATTTCACTTGATTCTGTGCCGGAACGTCTTGATTTATTTCAATTCGCAGCTGCAAGCCCGCGCGCTGCGGCTGTTCCGCGAAAGCATGACGACGGGCGGCACGCTGGCGCTGGGCATGAAGGAAGCGGTGCTCCAACGAACCGATTGGGAGGAGCTGGACGCGGCCCATCGATTATATAAGGCAGTGTGAGGGAACGCGACCTTACGGAAGGGATCTGAGGGACGAATCGCATGAACGAACGAGGAATATACGACTACGACGACATCGCCCCCGCGAACGACCGGGTCGATATCTTGATGGTTGACGATCGGCAGGAAAATTTATTGGCGCTGGAAGCCGCGCTCGCTTCGTCCGAGTATTGCCTGGTCGGCAAAACGTCGGGCGAGGACGCGCTGCGGCACGTGCTGCATTCGGACCTGAGCCGGCTGGCCCTCGTCTTGATGGACGTGCATATGCCGGGCATGGACGGGTACGAAACGGCGATGCTGATGCGAGAGCGGAAGGAACTCCGCGAGGTGCCGATCATCTTCATCACCGCGACGTATAAATCTAAGTCCAATGTGAAACAAGGGTATTTAACGGGCTCGATCGATTACGTATTCAAGCCGTTCGATCCGGACGTCCTGCGCTGGAAGGTCGAAAATTTCGTTCGCATGCATCGATACCAACGGGAGCTGAAGCGGAAGCACGCGCTGCTGCAGCGCCGCAACCTGGAGATCGAACGCGTCAATCAACGTCTCGTCGAGGCGGAGCGGAAGCTGCTGCAGCATCAGAGGGTGCTGGAGCAGACAGTCGAGGAGCGGACCGCGCAGCTTCGCGACGCGAATCAGGAAATTTACCGGTCGCACCGGCGGTTTCGGACCATTTTCTATACGAACCCGAATTTGATCGCCATCCGTCGCCTGCACGACGGCAAGTATCTCGACGTGAACAACGCTTGGGAGAAGGCGACGGGCTACGGCGTGGAGCGGATGAACGCGCTGCGGGACGAAGCGATCCGGATCCGGACGACGGAAAGCCGCGAGAGCGATTCCGTGCAGATCGAGTTCACGACGCGCGACGGAGAGCAGCGCTTCGGGCTGCTGTCGTCCCAGGTGCTCGAGGTGAACGAGGAAGCGTGCGAGCTGATCGTCATTACGGACATCTCGGAGCGGGTCGCGCTGCAGCGGCACCTGAACCGGCTCGACCGGCTCAATCTGATCGGGGAGATGGCGGCCGGCATCGCGCATGAAATCCGCAATCCGATGACGACGATTCAGGGGTTCTTGCAAATTTGGCGCAAGAGCGAGACGCCGATGTCGAAGGAGCATATCGATCTGATGCTGTCGGAGCTGCTGCGCGCGAACACGATCATTACGGAGTACTTGTCGCTGGCCGGCAACAAGACGAGCCACTTCGACGTGCTGGCCGTGCAGGAGCTCGTCGATTCGTTGTCCCCGCTGCTGCAGGCGGTGGCCGTCATGGCGGAGAAGCAGGTGGAGGTGCGGCACGATGCGGCCGACGTCTGGCTCCGCGCGGACGCGAACGAGATGCGGCAGGTCATCCTCAATCTCGCCAAGAACGGGCTGGAAGCGATGGAGCCCGGCGGCCGGTTGACGATTCGAACGCATGCCGACGACGGCGTGGCCGTCATCGACGTCATCGACGAGGGCCCGGGCATCCCGGACGAGGTGCTCGAGCGGCTCGGAACGCCGTTCTTCACGACGAAGGATCACGGAACGGGGCTGGGGCTGGCGTTATGCTATAGCATTATGGAGCGGCACCAAGGGAGCATCGGCGTCACGTCCGGCCCGCTCGGCACGATGTTCAGCGTGCGGCTGCCGATCGTGCCGAAGCCGGAATCGGCGAATGCATCCGACGAAGAACGAGGAGGAAACGACGAATGAAAATCGATATCGGCGCGGCCGAGCTGCGTCACGACCCGGAGGAAGGGTACGTCGGCAACGTGCGCTTCCGCGTGGAAGGGCATCCGGAGGAATACGAGATTACGTTGTTCAGCAAGAAAGGCAAGGAATGGGAGTATGGGCTTCATTTCGCGGCGGAGTCGGGCAGCGAGGAGAGAATCGACGCAATCGAAGCGTTCCTCGAGGAGGACGACGACGCGTTCGACGCTCTGATCCGGGCGGCCCTGGACGCGGAAAACAAGGTTTGACCTCGCAGCGCGGGGGGAACCGGCCTTTGTGCACGGACGGTGGAATGTAAAAGTACAGGGCGCATAGGTACGCAAAAAAGCTATGATCGAAATCATCGATCATAGCTTTTTTTGTCGGTAGTGGCAGCGCGACAGGACGTCGAAGCCGGCCTTGCGGTACAGGGCGACCGCGGGGGCGTTGTCTTCGAGCACCTGGAGCCACAGCGTTCGCGCGCCCTCGGCGTCCGCCCAAGCGGCGAGCGCGCGCAGCAGCTGCGCCGCGGCGCCCTGCCGCCGGAAGGGGGGGGAGACGATGACATTGCTGAGGCCGGCGTACCCGCGCTCGGCGACGGCCGTGGCGAGGGCGACGGTGTCGCCGTCTCGGTTCGTCAGGCGCAGGAACGTCTTCGCCGGACCGATCGCACGGAAGATATGGGCGTACGCGGCGGCGCGGGCCGGCTCTAAGTCCTCGAATCGGATGAAGTCGGCGATCCAATCGTCGCCGGCCTCGTCCGCGTGCCGCGCTTCGTAGCGGTCGTCCGCCGGTAAGCGCTCCAACGTCTCGCGAGCGGAGCCCGTCATGAAGAAGCAGGGGAACAGCTTCTCGTATCCGGCCGCCGCGAGCGCGTCGTCGACGCCGTCCGGCGTCGCGTCGCTCAGATAAAAGCAGGACGGCATCCCCCGCCGGCGATAAAACCGCTCGACGGCGTCGAGCCAGTCGCCGTCCGGCGTCGCGCCGACCGTCCATGCGCTGTTGGCCCGCTTCGTGACGCCGAACGTCGCTCGAAGCCGCCAGCCGCCTAGCGCCTGCGCCGTATACGGCGCCCAGGCGTTCGCCGCGAGCTCCTCCACGAGCCGCACGACGTTGCGTCGAACCCCTCCCGCCTCCATTAGAACACCTTCGTCGTCCACGACTCGCAATTCCAGACGTCCGTCGCGACGTCGCGGTAAAATTCCGGTTCGTGCGAAATGAGCAGGATGCTGCCCTTATAAGCGATCAACGCGCGCTTCAGCTCTTCCTTCGCGTCGACGTCCAGATGGTTCGTCGGCTCGTCGAGCACGAGCACGTTCGTCTCCCGGTTGATCAGCTTGCACAATCGGACTTTCGCCTTCTCCCCGCCGCTTAAGACGTCGATCTTGCTCTCGATATGCTTCGTCGTCAAGCCGCACTTCGCCAGCGCCGCGCGCACCTCGAACTGAGACATCGCCGGAAACTCGCTCCACACCTCGTCGATGCACGTATTGCCGTTCGACGATTTGACCTCCTGCTCGAAATAACCGATGTGCAGGTAGTCCCCCTTCTCGACGTCGCCGGACAGCGGGCGGATTTCGCCGAGAATGCTGCGCAGCAGCGTCGTCTTCCCGATGCCGTTCGCGCCGACGAGGGCGACCTTCTGCCCGCGCTCCATGCGCAGGTCGAGCGGCCGCGACAGCGGCTCTTCGTATCCGATGACGAGGGCGCGCGTCTCGAAAATCAATTTTCCCGACGTACGGGCTTCCTTGAAGTTGAACTGCGGCTTCGGCTTCTCCTTGGCGAGCTCGATCACGTCCATCTTGTCGAGCTTCTTCTGGCGCGACATCGCCATGTTCCGCGTCGACACCCGCGCCTTGTTGCGCGCGACGAAGTCCTTAAGATCCTCGATCTCCTGCTGCTGCCGCTTGTACGCCGACTCGAGCTGCTGCTGCTTCGCCTCGTAGACGGAGACGAAGTGGTCGTAGTCGCCGACGTAGCGGGTCAGCTCCTGATTCGCCATATGATAGATCAGGTTGACGACGCTGTTAAGGAACGGAATGTCGTGGGAGATGAGCACGAAGGCATTCTCGTACTCTTGCAGGTATCGCTTCAACCATTCGATATGCTTCTCGTCCAGGTAGTTCGTCGGCTCGTCGAGCAGCAGGATGTCCGGCTTCTCGAGCAGCAGCTTCGCCAGCAGCACCTTCGTCCGCTGTCCGCCGGACAGATCGTGCACGTCGCGGTCGAGACCGATATCGTCGAGGCCGAGACCGCGGGCGATCTCTTCGATCTTCGCGTCGATGACGTAGAAGTCGTTCGTCGTCAGCGTGTCTTGGAACGTGCCGACGTCCTCGAGCATTCGCTCCATCTCTTCCGGCGTCGCTTCGGCCATCGCCTCGTACAGCCGGTTGATCTCCGCCTCCATGTCGAACAAGTACTTGAACGCGGTCTTCAGCACGTCGCGGATCGTCGCGCCCTTAGTGAGCGCGGCGTGCTGGTCGAGATAGCCGACGCGGACGTTGCGCGCCCACTCGACCTTGCCGGCGTCCGGCTCGAGCTTGCCCGTCACGATGTTCATGAACGTCGACTTGCCTTCGCCGTTCGCGCCGATGAGGCCGATATGCTCTCCCTTCAACAGTCGGAACGAGACGTCGTTGAAGATCGCCCGGTCCCCGAAGCCGTGGGATAAATTCGTTACGGTCAATATGCTCATGGATCGCACCTTTTTTTTTCATAGTTTCGCAGTCATTCCTTGATTATAAAACGGCGCGCCCCCGCAGCACAACGAATATTACGTTTGTCGAATCTTGGATGTGGGCATGATAATGGAGAAATTTCTGGGAAAGCGAGGCATAGCCGGTGCAGTGGCTTGAAACGATGCACTTTACGATCTTGTTGCTGGGCTCCTGGACCGTCTTTGCCGTCGTCTGGTCGCAGAAGCGGCGGCTGCCTGCGGACGTGATCCTCTTCGTCTTCCTGCTCATGTCGATTCTGGAGTCGCTGATGTTTACGACCGCGTCGATGGCGTTCGACTGGATTTCGCTGCCGAAGCGGATGGAACCGTTTATGCATCATATTTTCATCCGTACCGTCTTGAGGCCCGTCCTCTACTTGATCGCCGCGACGTGGTGGATCTTCGGCCGGAGTCGTCTGACGAAGTGGAGCGGCGTCGTTATCGTCGTTCTCGCCCGCGTCGTTCTGCTGCAAATCGCGATGTCGCAAGGGTGGCTCGAGCTGGTCCGCGTCAACGCGTGGCATATGTTCGGAATGGACGTCGCGTTGGTCGTCTTCGCCTGCCTCGCGGCGCAGTGGTTCTTGCGTTATACGCGGTCGAAGAGGGAGGTTTCGTAGCATGAACTGGAGCGCGAACGAATGGTTCGTCGTCTTAGTGACGACCGCGGGCGTCCTTCTGACGTGGCGGCTGCCCCGACGGTTCGACCGGAGCTCCACGATCTTGTTTGTATTGTTCGGGGCGTATTTCGGCGTCGTGTTCGACCATGCGCTGGCGGGCGTGCCCATCGACTTCTACGATATCAACGATACGAAAGGCTTCGAGTTCATCGATTTCGTCACCTACATTATGTATGGTCCGTTCGGCTACTTGTTCTTGTATTTGTACGACTGGCTGCGCGTCCCTAGGCGATTCGCCCCGTTCTACGTGCTCCTATGGACTGTGTTCGGGATGCTTCTCGAAGGCGTCGGCGCGCGGATAGGCGTATTCGAGTATAAGAACGGGTACGACTTCGACTACTCCTCGATCGTCTATTTCACGCTTCAGCTGTTGACCTTAGCGTTGTATCATTATATTCAAAACATCGACCGGAGAAGCGAGATGGGGTAGCGACGATGGGGAAGGATTTCGGTTTTTGGAAAAAGGGGACCGCCCTCGCGGCCGCCTTCGCCGCGCTGGGTTCGGCGCTTGGCGGCTGCGCCGAGGACGCGGGCACGGACGCTTCCGCGGAGCGGGCGTGTTATCCCGTGTCGCGGGTCGTCGACGGCGATACGTTCAAGATCGACGTCGGCGCGAAACGGGACGATACCGTGCGGATGCTCGGGATCGACACGCCCGAGACGGTGAAGCCGGACTCGCCGGTGGAGCCGTACGGGAAGGAAGCGAGCGAGTACGCGAAGCGGCTGCTGACCGGCGCGAACGCGTGCCTCGAGCTGGACGCGGGCGAGCGGGATCGATACGACCGGCTGCTCGCGTACGTCTATCTCGAGGACGGCACGTTCGTGAATGAAAAGCTCGTGGCGGAGGGGTACGCGACAGTGCTGACGATTCCGCCGAACGTGCGTCACGCGGACGCGCTTCTCGCCGCGGAGCGACGGGCGCGGGAGGCGGGGCTCGGGCTGTGGGGACGCGGCGGCGAGGCCGACGCTTCGCCCGCCCCGTGAAAGTCGGGCGAATGTCCGGTGCGGCGCCTCCTCTGGATGCATACCCTGAAGGGGTAAGCAGAAGGAGGTGAGGCGATCATGACAGCAGTTGGCGGTGCATTCACTTCCACGGGCGCGATCTTGGTCTTGTTCATTTTGTTGGTTATCATCAGCCGTACGATCGTAGGCGGGGCATACTAATCCCCGCCCGCCGAAGCCTCGGGACGCCCGCGTCTCGGGGCCTTTTTTTGGTGTGTGTGGGCCGGTTTGGGCCGGATAGTCGGACAAACTCCGACTGTGAGTTGACCGGCTGCCTCGTTCGGAGGTTTGGAGGGTAAAGTTATTTTTTACGCGCAAACGATATCGCAGATTGCAATGTATCAAATGGTACCATCCAAACTTCCAACATTTACAGGCATACAAGGTGCAACCTTACCGTATATCATGAAATCATGCAGTAGCAGCAACTAGATAATACGGGAGGTACATACATACCATGAAAAAACTGCATATTGCAATGCAAGCGCTCTTATCGGCAGGGTTGGTCGTCGGCGGGACGGTCGGATCGGCAGGTCTCGCGAATGCGGCGACGGCGGAAGCGGTCAGCTCCGTCTCGCTGAGAGAAAGCCCGTCGACGTCTTCGGACCGAATTCGCTACGTAGACGAGGGGGAGCGGCTCGACATCTTGTCCGAGCCGAACGATTACTGGTATAAGGTGAGAGACGAAGACGGTCGAGTCGGTTACGTCTCGTCGTCCGACGAATATGTCGATATCATCGATTCGTCCTCGACGGCCATGAGAACGTCGAACGGCTCGGCGCCGAGCGCTCCCGCCCCGTCCGTCTCGGCGAGCAAGCTGGCGCAGCGGATCATCGACGCGGGCAAAGATTATCTCGGCACGCCATACGAGTTCAGCTCGAGTCGGTCGTCGACGAGGACGTTCGATTGCTCCGACTTCGTCAGACAAGCCTTCAAGGACGGCGCGCGCATCACGCTCCCGTCGAATTCGCGGGCTCAGGGCGATTACGTGAAGGATCGAGGCGAGACGACGACGAACTGGAGCAGGCTGAAGCCGGGCGATCTCATGTTCTTCATGTCGTACAGAGGCTCTAGCGCATCGGATTACAAAGGGTTGACGAAAAGCAAGCAGCGCATCACGCACGTAAGCATCTACCTGGGCAATGGGAAGATGCTGCATACATATTCCAAAGATTCCGGCGGCGTCCGGGTCGACAGCATCGATAATAAGCATTGGGAATACCGGTTCATGTTCGGCGGAAGCGCCTTGTAGGAAGCTTATTGGTTTGTAGGAGGGGCGCCGCGCGTCCCTCCTTTTTTTCGTTGAAACGGGCGTCGGTCTTCTGGTAAGGTGAAGGGAAAGCGATTGCATGTCGACAGGGGGAACCGTGCATGGGAGAAGCAACGAATCAGACGCAGGAACCGTTGGAAATCAGATGGTTATGGCCGGAAGGCGCGCCGCTCGCGGCGGGCGAGACGGACGAGGATAAGCCGGCGATCACGCCATACCTCGTAGAAGGCAAGGGGAACGCGGCCGTCGTCGTCGCCCCGGGCGGCGGCTACGGCATGCGCGCGGAGCATGAAGGAGACCCGATCGCGCGATGGCTGAACGGCCTCGGCATCTCGGCGTTCGTGCTTCGGTACCGGGTCGCCCCGTATCGGTATCCGGCGGCGCTGCTGGACGCCCAGCGGGCGATCCGCACGATCCGCCACGACGCCGACGCGTACGGCATCGATCCGAACCGAGTCGGCATCCTCGGCTTCTCCGCCGGCGGCCACCTGACCGCGACGGCGGGAACGCATTACGACCGCGGCCGGCCGGATGCGGCGGATCCGATCGAGCGGATGTCGAGCCGCCCGGACGCGCTCGTGCTCTGCTACGCGGTCATTACGTTGAAGGAGCCGTCCGCGCATACGGGCTCCCGCCGCAATCTGCTCGGAGACGACCCGGACCCGGCGCTGCTCGACTCGCTCTGCAACGACGAGCAGGTGACGGACGACACGCCGCAGACGTTCCTCTGGCATACGTCCGACGAAGACGCCGTGCCGGTCGAGAACAGTTTGCTGTTCGCGTCGGCGCTGCATAAACACAAGGTGCCGTTCGATCTGCACGTCTACGCGAAAGGCCATCACGGCCTCGGCCTCGCGGCGGACCATCCGTACGCGCGCGGTTGGACCGGCGCTTGCGCGGATTGGCTGCGCAACATCGGCTTCTCGGCGAAATAATTTCCGCGGTCGGCCGGTCGACCGCGGCGGCGAAACGCGCTGCTCGGACATTCGGCTTTATCCAAGCGCATAACGGCGCGTCACGCTCCGCCGTCCTCCAGGGCGTCGAGCGAGGCGAGCAGCCGCTCGAGCCATTCGTCCACGTCGCCGATGCGTTCCTCGTCGCGCTTCTCATGGAAGAGAATATCGATCTCGTAGGCGCTGCCGCCGGAGGAGGCGGCGGCGTCCGGCGGCGCGGCCGGATCGAGCTCGATGCGGACGCGGTGGCACACTTCCGCCTCCGCGCCCCAGAGCGGAACCAAGGCGTCGTGCAGCGCCCTCGCCTCGCAGATGCGCTCGCCCGGCAGCGTGAACCGCAGCTCCAGGCGGATGCCGGGAGCCCCGAGCTCCGTCAGCCGCAGCTCGTATCGCTCCGCGGCGAAGTCGGCGAGCCCCGACGTCAACCGTATCTCCGCGCGGCAGCCGCCCCCGGTACGGCGCGCGCCGATCCGGAACGAGCGGGACATCGACGCGAGGTCGACGAGATCCTCCCGACCGATCACCTCCACCGCTCCTTCCCGATCCAAGTCGTACAGCGCCCCCTCGAACACGACCTTCCAATTATCGAATATCGTCGGATCGAACATGGTCCGTTTCCTCCCCATCTAATTTTCTGCGAATATCGTAACTCCGCCGCGTCTCGCTTCCGTACCGCAAAGCTGAGCATATCACTAACATACGCATGGGCGAGTAATGACGATCAGTCCTGCCTTTACATAAACTAAATATAATATGTCATTGAATATGTCAGTGACATAGATTACATTCGTTGTAAGAGAGGTGGTCTACATAAAGGATAACCATCCGCCTAAGAAAACCAATCAAATGTACTTGAAGGTTGCCGATGAGGTCATCGGCATCATTAAGAGCCGTAAACTTCAGCCGCATGATCCGATCCCTTCGGAAGGAGAGCTCGCAAAGCTGTTCGGCGTAAGCCGGATGACAAGCAAGCTGGCGCTGGAACGGTTAGCCGAGCAGGGTCTTGTGTACCGCCTGCCTAGAAGGGGGACCTTCCTCTCCGGACGGCAGGACGAGGCGACTTACGCCGAGGAACAGGCGAAGGCGGCGGAACCGGATGCACCGGTAGAGGGGAAATTAAACGGTCAGATCGCTCTCATCTTGCCTCATATCTCCGATTATACTTCAAAAATTATAACGGCTACGGAGATGGAAGTGAGGAAGCACGGTTTCGATCTGATTCTGATCATCAGCAAGGATAAGGACGATGAAGATCGCAGCCTGCAGAAGCTTGTCGAAGGCGGTATAGGCGGCATCGTTTTGTTTCCGCAGGGGCGCAAAACTTGCAGCGATCATGTGCTGCGATTGAAGCTTCAGAACATTCCGATCGTCATTATCGATCGAATTTTCCGCGAGGTTCAGATTGATTGCGTGTACCACGATCATTATCAGGGATCATACCAGATGGCCAAATATTTGATTGAAAAAGGGCATCGTGAAATCGGTTACACGTCCAACTCGATCGATAATATCACCAGCAGGGAGGAGCGCTATCAAGGCTATATCCAGGCGCTGCTCGATCACGCGATCCCTGTGAAAACCCAGTTCATTCACTTTAGAAGCGTATCCTGCGACCCTAACCGGATCAACGAGAGCGACACTGAGCAGGAGCGTTTCATTCATGAAAATCCGCAAATGACGGCCGTGATGTGCGGAGACGACCATTTGGCGATCTCAACCCTATATACGGCTTTGCATATGGGGATTTCGGTTCCGGACAAGCTGTCCATCGTCGGGTTCTCCGATATCCGGTTATCGGCGCTAACGCCGATTCCGCTCACGACCGTTAGACAAGATACGGAGAAACTCGCCCGCGCGGCGACGGATCTCCTGATGAAGCGCATTCACCATTCGAACGAGAAACCGCTTACCATAAAAATACAGACGACGATCGTAGAGCGGAAGTCGGTACGCTTACGTACGACGACCGCTCGTGCCGGAAGACAAGGAGATTCGATATGAAGATTCATTTTCTCGGAACTGCAGCCGCCGAAGGGTTTCCGAATGCGTTCTGCCGCTGCCAGCATTGCAACAAAGCGAGGGAGCTGGGCGGAAAAAACATCCGCACGCGCAGCTCGGCCATCATCGACGATACGATCAAATTCGACTACTCGCCCGATTCGTACATGCAAGCGCTAAGAGACAACGTCGATTACAGCTTGATCGAGCATATGCTGGTGACCCACACGCACTCCGATCACCTGAATGCGGCCGATCTGGAATGTCGAAGAGAGGGCATCGCGCACGGCCTGCAGCATCCGATGCACATCTACGGGAACGATGCGGTCATGTACCATACGCGAAAGGCCATCGGCCGCTTCGAAGGCGCAAGGTATGCTTTCCATTTGCTTCGCCCGTTCGAGACGATTGCGGTAGGAGACGCATCGGTTACGCCGCTGCTCGCGGATCACGACAAAATGGAAACTTGTTATTTGTACGCGGTCGAAAAGAAGGGAAAGAAGCTGCTGTACGGACATGATTCCGGCTGGTTTCCGGATGCGACATGGACATGGTTGAAGGAGAAACAAATGGATTGCGCGATTCTCGATTGTACGCACGGCTACACCGGAAACGCGCGCGACCGGAACCATATGTGCATCGAGACGGTGCTGGAGGCGCAGCGCGAGTTCCGAAAGCACGACATCTTGCGGCAGGACGGGAAAATCGTCGTCACGCACTTCAGCCATAATTCTAAGCTGCTTCATGAAGAGTTCGAGGAAATCTTCAATCCCGCCGGGATCATTCCGGCCTATGACGGATTGATTTTACATATATAGTACGCCTATGGAAACGAACAAAAAACTAAAGGAGAGAAAACAATCATGAAAAAATCCGTAGTAACGGCATTCCTTTTGATTCTTAGCCTCGTACTCGCAGCTTGCGGAGGCGGCAATGCAAACGAAGAGCAAAACACGAACAACGCGACGGCGGAGCAGCCGACCGAACAACCGGCCGAACAACCGGCGGAGCAAGCCGAAGAGCCGGTAAAGAACGAAAAGCTGATCGTATACACGAACGCCAATTCGGACGGACGGGGCGAATGGCTCGTCGAGAAAGCGAAAGCGGCAGGTTTCGAAATCGAGATCGTCGGCGCGGGCGGCGCGGACCTGACGAACCGGTTGATCGCCGAGAAGAACAACCCGGTGGCGGACGTCGTATTCGGCCTTAACAACATGCTGTACGAAAATCTCAAGAAGGAAAACGTCCTGATCCAATACGTGCCGGCATGGGCGGCCGACGTGGAAGCGGGCCTGAACGATCCGGAAGGCTACTACCACGGTCTCGTGAAGCAAGCGATCCTGCTCGGGTACAACCCGGACATCATCTCGGCGGACAAGGCGCCGAAGGATTGGTTGGATCTCGGCAACAACCCGGAATTCCAAGGCAAATACGAAGCGCCTACGATGCTCGGTCAGATTACGCCGCAGCTCGTCGTCGCGGGCATCCTGACGCGCTACCAAGACGCGAACGGCGAATACGGCATCTCGCAAGCGGGCTGGGACGAAATCAAGAAGCTGTATGACAACGGCGTAGGCGCGGTCGAAGGCGAAGATACGTATGCGAACATCGCCAGCGGCAAAACCCCGCTCGGAACGATCGTCTCCGGCACGCTCAAGAAGAAGACGGAGCAGTACGGCGTAGCGGCCGGCACGGTAAGCCCGGAAGTCGGCGTACCGATGATCGTCGAGCACGCGGCCATCGTCAACGGCACGAAGAAGATCGACACGGCGCAGCGGTTCGTCGAGTGGATGGGCACGGCGGAAGTGCAAGGCGAATTCGCCGCTCAGTTCAACGCGATGCCGGCCAACACGAAAGCGGCGGAGCAAGCGAACGAAGAAGTTAAAGCGCTGTACTCCTCGTTGAAGGCGCAAGCGCTCGATTGGGGCTTCATTTCGGACAACGTGGGCAGCTGGGTCGAGAAGATCGAGCTCGAGATCATGAAATAATCATGCGCTAGCCATCAACAGACTGCTGGATCGGGGTTGCTCCCGGTCCGCAGTCTGTTACATTAAGGAATCCAAAATACTATTCCTCTAGGAGCAAACATGATTACATTCAAAGATATTCAAATCAAGTTCGGGGACTTCCACGCCATCAAAAACTTGAATCTGAACATTAAAGAAGGGGAGTTCTTTACGTTCCTCGGCCCGTCCGGCTGCGGAAAGACGACGATCCTTCGCAGCCTGGTCGGATTCATCAAGCCGACGGACGGCAGCATCTTCTTGAACGAGAAGGACATTACCAACGTCCCCATCGAGAAGCGGGATATCAGCATGGTGTTCCAAAGCTATGCGTTGTTCCCGACGCTCAACGTGTACGAGAACATCGCCTTCGGCCTCCGGGTCAAGAAGGCGTCGAAGATCGAGATCGACGAGCAGGTGAAGGAGATCGCCCGGAAGGTGGACTTGAGCGACGAGCAGCTGAGGAAGAAGGTGTCCGAGCTGTCCGGCGGGCAGCAGCAGCGCGTCGCGATCGCGCGCGCGCTCGTGCTGAAGCCGAGCATTCTCGCATTGGACGAGCCGTTATCCAACCTGGACGCCAAGCTGAGAGTCCAGCTGCGCAACGAGCTGAAGGAGCTCCAGAAGAAGTTCGGCATTACGACGATCTACGTGACGCACGACCAGGAGGAAGCGTTGACGCTGTCCGACCGCATCGCCGTCTTCAACAAGGGCGTCGTCGAGCAGGTCGGCACGCCGCGCGAAATTTATAACGAGTCGAAGACGGAGTTCGTCTGCAACTTCATCGGCGACATTAACCGCATCCCGGCGGAAGTCGTCGAGAACAGCGAACTGAAAGATTTCGTCGTACCCGGAAAGAAGGCCTACATCCGGAACGAGAAGGTGAGCCTCTCGCCGATTCCGGAGAAGAGCCGCGAGGTGCGGCTGAAGGGCAAGATCGCGGATCAGGAGTTTTACGGCTTGTACACCAAGTATTCGATTGAAATCGCCGGCGGCGGGATGCTGAAGACCGTTCGGACGGAAAGCGGGTTGGATCAACACAAGGCGGGTGATGAGGTCGACCTCTTCATAAACACTAGAGATATTTTGCAGTACTAGGAGGAAGCGTCGAGCGTGATGCAGAACATGAAAAAAGCTATATCGTCCGTCCGTGCGTCGACAGTGATATTATACGGCGTCATCGCTTGGTTCGTCGTAGCGTTCTTGATCTATCCGAATTTGAACGTCTATTACGAGATTTTCTTCGGAGACGGCAAATTTTCCTTGGAGCCGATCGAGAAGCTGCTATCCTCGCAGCGCGCGATGAGGAGCTTATATAACAGCTTTATTTTGGCGGTATCGTTGATCTTCACGGTCAACATCGTCGGCGTCTTCCTCGTGTTGATCGTGGAATACTTCGACATCAAGGGAGCCAAGCTGCTGAGACTCGGGTACTTCACGACCTTGATCTACAGCGGCGTCGTCTTGGTATCCGGTTATAAGCTGATTTACGGCGAAACCGGCTTTATGACGAAGGTGTTGTCGGCGGTGTTTCCGTCCTTCGATCCGACCTGGTTCCATGGCTATTGGGCCGTCTTGTTCGTCATGACGTTCGCGTGTACGTCCAATCACGTGCTGTTCCTGAGCAACGCGATTCGGAAGGTGGATTTCCAAACGATCGAAGCCGCCAGAAATATGGGGGCGTCGTCTTTCTACATTTTGCGGCGCGTCGTGCTGCCGGTATTGAAGCCGACGATCTTCGCCTTGGCGATCCTCTTGTTCTTGACGGGGTTAGCCGCTACGTCGGCCCCGCTCATCTTAGGCGGAACCGAGTTCCAGACGATTACGCCGATGATCCTGACCTTTTCCAAAAGCATGACCTCCCGAGATTTGGCCGCGCTGCTTGCGCTCATTCTCGGATTAGCGACGCTCGTCTTGCTGTCCGTCATGATCAAATTCGAAAACAACGGCAACTTCATGTCGGTGTCCAAGGTAAAGTCGGAGATGGTCAAGCAGAAGATCGACAACAAGGCGGCGAACGTCGTCATGCATGTTCTGGCCTATGCGTTGTTTTTGGTCTACGTCATTCCGGTCGTGCTTATCGTGCTCTTCTCGTTCACGGACGCGAAGAGCATCTCGACCGGGACGCTGTCGATCGACAAGTTCACGCTCGACAATTACATCACCGTCTTCTCGAGCATGGCCGCGTTCAAGCCTTATTTGGTCAGCATCTGCTACGCGGCGGCCGCATCCGTCGGCGTCGTGGCGGTGGCGCTCATCGCCTCGAGAATCTTGCATAAATACAAAAACTTCTGGACGAATCTGCTCGAATATTCGCTGCTGATTCCATGGATGCTGCCGTCCACGCTGATCGCGATCGGTCTGATCGTCACCTTCGGCGTGCCGCGCTGGGTGATCGGCAATTCCGTCTTGGTCGGTTCGGTCTGGCTGCTGTTCATCGCGTACGTCATCGTCCATATCCCGTTCACGCTGCGCATGGTGAAGGCGTCCTTCTTCAGCATCGACGGCAATTTGGAGGATGCGGCGAAGAACCTGGGCGCGAAGGCGTTCTATACGTTCCGTAGAGTGCTGCTGCCGATCATCCTGCCCTCGACGCTCGCGGTGCTGGCGCTGAACTTCAACGGCATCTTGGCGGATTACGACCTGACCGTCTTCTTGTACCACCCGTTGTACCAGCCGCTCGGCATCGTGATCAAGAACAGCACGGACGCGCAGGCGCTCGGCGATACGAAGGCGTTGACGCTCGTCTATTCCGTCGTGCTGATGATCATGTCCGCGGCGACGCTGTATTTCGTGTACGGGAGAAAAAGCAAGAGGTAGTCCCGATTCGTCGGAAGAGAAGCGAAGCAGCCCCGCCTGTCCCGAAAGGACAAGCGGCGGCTGTTTTTTTGCTTTGCTACCTGCGGCGATATGGGGTATTTTGGTATTAGATCGGCGCGGCGATACGTATCGTCGGAAAGGAGAACGGATCATGATTATTCTCATTCAAGACCCCGTCGCGAAGGCGGAGATGTTGATTCGGCGATCGGCGGAAGAGGTGTTCGAAGCGTTCGTCGATCCGAACGTGACGACCCGGTTCTGGTTCACGAAGAGCAGCGGGAGACTGGAAGAAGGCAAGCGCATCCGGTGGGATTGGGAGATGTACGGCGTCGGAGACGACGTTCTGGTGAAGGCGCTCGAGCCGAATCGGCGCATCTTGATCGAATCGTCGGACGGCACGACGACCGAGTGGACGTTCGCGCCGCGGTCGGAACAGGAGACGTTCGTCACGATCACGAATTCGGGATTTACGGGGAACGGGGACGAGATCGCGAACCAAGCGATCGATTCCATGGGCGGATATACGATGGTGCTCTGCGGGCTGAAGGCGCTGCTGGAGCACGGCGTCGTCTTGAATTTGGTGGCGGACAAAGCGCCGGACGCTCACGTTCGGAAGTGATGGCGACCCTATATCTTATGGTCGGCCTTCCGTGCAGCGGGAAGACGACGTTGGCGCGGCAGCTGGAACGAACCTACTCGGCGCTTCGCCTCACGCCCGACGAATGGCACACGCGCTTATTCGGACAAGATCTCGACGACAAGGATCATGACGTCAGGCACGATACGGTCGAAGCGCTGCAATGGAACGTCGCGGAGCGCGTCTTGACGTTGGGCGTGGACGTCATCTTGGACTTCGGGTTTTGGGCGCGCGAGCAGCGGGACGAGATGCGGCGACGCGCGGCCGCGCTGGGGGCCGACTTCCGCATCCATTACGCCGAGGCGTCCGAGGAGACGCTGCTGGCGCGTCTGGCGGCGAGGAACGCCGCGCTCCCTCCGGCTACGTTCGCCTTGCCCGAGGCGATGTTGAAGTCGTGGATCCCGATGTTCGAGCCCCCGACGCCGGAGGAATTGGAGGGGGGTTCATCCGATGACGGAAGCGACGAAGCGTAGATGGGCCGAGGAGGTGGCCGCGGAGCTGAACCGGCGCTTCGGCCGCGCGGTGACGGAGCTGACGGAGATCGATTTGGGCTGGCTCAACGCCAAATGGAAAGCCGAGACGAGCGAAGGTCCGCTGTTCGTGAAGGTGTACCACCCGGACCGGTATAGGCTGCACGAGCGACCCGAGCGGAGACGCGCGATCGAGACGACGCTGCGGCTGCAGCGCGGCTTGCACGAAGCCGGAGCGGCGTGCCCGGCGGTATATGCGCATGAGGGACGGCTGCTGCTGGAGACGCCGTCCGGTCTGCTCTTCGCGGTGCACGATTGGACGGACGGCGCCACCGTGCGGGCCGGATGCATGAGCGAAGCGCAGATGTACGAGCTCGGCCTAGCGACCGGGCGGATGCACGAGTGGCTGCGGTCCGCGGCGCCGCTCGAGCAGCCGGTTTGGACGCCGGACAAGTTGGCGTACCTGACCTCGTGGGAATCGAATCGGGAGAACGCGTCGGCGGCGGGAGACGAGGCGGTGCTGGAGTGGCTGAGCCGATCCCGATCCGTCGTGGAACGACTGGATTTCCGCTCGTTCGACGAGGCGCCGATCGGCTGGCTGCATTGGGACTTATGGACGGATAACTTATTGTATCGGGGACCGAAGCTCGCCGGCATCGTCGATTTCGACCGGATGACGTTCGCCTACCCGGAGATCGACGCGGCCCGCGCGGTGTTGTCCGGCGCGTTGTCGGACGGGCGGATGCGGACGGACGCCGTGCGGGCGTTCCTGGATGGGTACCGGGAGCGAACGGCGGCGCCCCGCGGCATGCTCCCCCGCGCGATGCGCATGATTTATTTGATCGAATCCGCTTGGTGGTATCGGACCGAAATTCGCGTCCAGAGCGAGCTGCGGCAGCTCTTAGGGCGGTTCATCGAGGAGATGCATTGGATCGAAGCGCATTGGGAGACGTTGTCCGACGAATTGGAAGCGGAATGAATCAAGCGGGGATGATGCGGGCCTGGAGGCGGAGGTTGTATGCACCGCTAATTCCGTTTCCGTTTAGCCACACCTGTCCAAGCTACGCTTCAGCCATTACGCGCCCGAATTTAGGGAACGTCAATGTTCTCTATTTTCGCTCCTTTCCTTACATTCGCCTGAATAAGGAATATGAAATCTCCCTATTTCGCTCGAAAGTGTCGCTTCGAACCGGTCCTACTGCGAATAAGGAACTTTCATGTTCCCTATTAGCCCCTTTTGGCCGTGTTCGTTGAAAATAAGGAACTTTCATGTTCCCTAACCGTCGGTCCCATGGGTTATTCGCAAGTTCAGCGGAAGTTTCCTCGATCGTAATGCTATGCGAACAAACGAACAGCGCCGTCGTCATTGCCTCTCTTTCGGCAAAACGTGCGGCGCTGTTCCTTTTTCTTATTCGGTTGCACTTGCGTGATCGGCTTGCGGCGCCATTGGCCGCGATGCGGGTCCAGTCGGATCTGCTTCTTCATATGGGATTGCCTCCTAAATGGAATTTCGAACTTTATTGTATCCCCAGACGGGTCGTCCCGGCAAGCAGGGGTAGATTGCCGAATAAAAATTGAGTATACTCATAAATGAGTTAACTCATTTATTTGGGGGGGACAGCGGATGCGTAACGCGCCATCGCGCATCGAATGGGAATACGAGGGGAAGCCGGACTTTTCTTCCGGGACGGGGGCGACCCGCGCGGAGCGGGCGCTGGCGCTCGGCTCGGCCTGCGTCGTTCCGGCCGTCGCGCTTTTGTTGGCATCGACCCGGGATTACGGGTGGAACTGGCTGCAGCTGGCGGTCGCGCTGGCGCTCGCCTTCGACATCGGCGGCGGGCTCGTCTCGAATACGCTGAATTCATGCAAGCGGTTCTATCACACGCCGCCGAAGCCGAGCGAAGGGAAGCTGGGCGCCGTATTGAAGCATCCCGTATGGTTCGGCTCTGCGCATGTGCACACGATTCTAGTCGCGCTGCTGTTCGACGCGGATCGATGGGCAACGTACGGCCTTGTCTGGTATGCGCTGCTGATGCTGTCGGTCGCCGTCGTCCTGCGAACGCCGCTTTACTTGCAGCGGCCGGCGTCGTTCCTGGCGATTCTGCTGGCGACGCTGATGAACTTCTACGTGATCGAACCGGTACAGGGCTTCGAGTGGCTGGTGCCGCTGCTGTTTATTAAGATCGTATACGGACACATGGTGAGAGAGGAGCCTTATCGACCGACATGAGCTTACGCGAGAAGAAGAAGGAAGAGACGAAAACGAGACTGCTGGCGGCGGCGCGAACGGCGTTCGCAGAGCGAGGCTATGCGGCCGCGAAAACATCGGACATCGCGAAGGCGGTCGGCATCGCGGAAGGGACGCTGTTTAACTACTTCCCGACGAAGGCGGAGCTGTTCCTCGCGGCGATGCTGCCGCCTCCGTCCGAGGCTCAGGTGACGCCCGCGCCGCCGCCGGAGCCGGACCCGGACCCTGCCGGGTGGGCGGCGGCGGCGGCGGCCATCGTCGGCGCGAATTTGCGGGGGCTCGCGGAGATGGAGAAGCCGCTGCAGCGGGAGTTCCTGGCGCTGTTTTACGGCGCGCGCCCCGCGGAGGTCGCGGGCTTGACGGCGTTCGACCGGCGCCTGGCGGACCAGGTCGGGGCGTTCTTCGCGAAGCGGAAGGCGGAACTCCCCGCCGAGCTGCGGACGTTCGACGCCGCGCTTGCGGCGGAATGCGTCTGCGGGCTGACGCTCGCGGCGTACTCCGTCTTCCTTATGGACGATACAAGATCGTACCCGGAGATGCTGAACGAATTGCGCCGTCAATTCGAATTCGTCCTCGTCGGACATGTACCGGGCGGCCGCTGACTCCAGCGGCTCGCTTCTCCGATAGCCCCCCTCCCCGATTCGACAAACTATCCGAAATTACGACAGGATTCCCCATATTTTTCCCAAGATCCATAATAAGTCTATTAATCCTAGGTTATTGACTGCGTTTTCAATGATTCGTAATATAATTATGAACCAGATGTGAACCAATTTATAGTATTAATGTTTTTGTGGTGTTATGTTCCACGAGTTGAGAACCAGAAGGAAACCAACGGAGGTGATCGAGGAAGGGGAATCGATCGACGGCAATGGCTTCGAACGGATAAACGAATACGAAAGGAGGGATTTCCTTGGCGAAAAAGGCATGGCCCGCGCTGCTTCTATGGATCGCGATCGGCCTTGCGCTGTTCGCGGCCGTCGCTTCGGCCCGTACCGAGACGGCGGAGGCGGTGCTGACGGCATCGAAGGACAAGGTCAAGGCGGGGGACGCCGTGACGGTGACGGTCGCGGTCAAGCGCGTCGCCGACTTGTACGGCGTGCAGTTCGCGTTGTCGTACGATCCCGAGAAGCTGGAGCTTCAGTCGAGCAAGGTGTCGGATGCGTATAGTCATTTTCAGAATGGATGCGAATCTTGCGAGGAAGGGGAAACTCCGATCTATCCGCTGCTTCGCAAGAAGATGGCGGACACCGAGTACAAGGCTCGGGTTCCATTGATGACGTTCGTCTTCGAAGCGAAGGAGGAAGGAGACGCGCGAATCGAGCTGCGGAGCTTGAAAGGCGTGTCCACAGCGACGTACGTGAACGCGGCCGGGTACAACGATCTCGTGCCGGTCGCGATGCAAGAGGTCGAACCGCTGACGATCGAGGTGACAAAAGGCGGCAATCGCAATGGAAACGGCAATGGCAAAGGGAATGGAAAATGAAAGGAGCGCGACGATGAACGCAACGATGAACTCATTTCGAATTTCTAGATTTTCCGCGATCGTTCTGACCGCCGCCATGCTGCTCTCCGTCCTGTACGTCCCGAAGGCGAAGGCGGCCACGGGGACCGGGACCGAATACGGCGCGCCGGTCGAAGTTGCGACGCCGATTCAATCGGCGACGTCCATCGCGATTTACGACAGCGTCGTCGGTACGGAGGACGGGGCCAACGTGATCTATACGACGCTGTCGGGCGAGCCGGCGCAGTTCGCCGTCATCGACCTGGATACGTACGAGGTCGTCAGAGCGTTGCCGTTGCCGGAAGGCAAGGACGTCTGGTCTCACGTCATCGCGCCGGACGGCAGCGTCTACGCCGCATCGAGCGGCGGCAGACTGTACCGGTATTCGCCGCAGACGAAGGCGATCGAGGAGCTCGGCGTCATTCGCGCCGGCGAAACCGCGATCTACGGTCTTAGCGTCGATGAAGCGGGCAACGTCTACGGAGGCACGTATCCGAACGCGATCGTATGGAAATACGATCCGGCGACGAAGTTGTTCAGCGACTACGGGCGCATGTCCGAGACGGCGAACTACGTGCGCTCGCTCGCGTACCACGACGGCTCGCTGTACGCGGGGCTCGGCGCGTCCGGCAAGCTGTTGAAGCTGAACCCGGCGACGGGCGAGAAGACGGACATTCCGCTGCCGACCGTCACGGGCGTCACGTACGGCAATTATCCGTTCGTCTATCAGCTGGACGTCGTGGACGATTATTTGTTCGCGCATCTGAGCGGCGGCGGCATCAGCACGTTGATCGCTTACGACACGGTCCAGCAGACGTGGCGACCGGAGCAGTTCCCGGGCTTCCACGGCAACCGCGTCTCGCCGCCGATGAACGGCAAGGCGTATTTCAAGCGGAACGCGTCGGGCGGCAACAGGCTGGTCGAGCTCGATCTCGCGACGTTCCAGACGCGGGACACGGCCATGGTGCAGGACTTCTCGATGAAGGGCGGCGGCTGGGCGTCGATTCCGAACGATCCGCTCCTGCCGGGACCGACGCTCGTCAACATGCGTTTCGACGGCAAGGTCGGCTTCTTCAATATCGAGACGGAGAAGTACTACGAGAAGCCGGCCATCGTGGAGGGCCGGGCGATTCCGATTCACGCGCTGGAAAAGGGCTCCGACGGACGCCTCTACATGAGCGGCTATCCGGGCGGCTCCGCGGCGATCTACGACCCCGCGACGGGACGAACGACCGTCCTCCCGATGGGTCAGGCGGAAAGCATCGGGCAAGTCGGCGACATCGTCATGTTCAATACGTACCCGAAGGCGAACATCTACGGACTGGACGTTACGAAGCCGATCGACGCCTCCAATCCGACGAAGCTGTTCGCGATCGGAGAGGAGCAGGACCGTCCGTACGTCAATATTACGGTAGGCGACAAGATGTATTTGGGCACGATCCCGGACTACGGCAAGCTCGGCGGCGCGCTCGTCGAATACGACGCCGCGACGAAGGAATACCGAGTGTTCCGCAACGTCGTGCAAGACCAGAGCATCGTAGGCTTGGCGCATAAGGACGGCAAGATTTACGGATCGACGAGCATCTTGGGCGGACTCGACTCCGATCCGACGTCTGCGGCGGCCAAGGTGTTCGTATGGGACGCGGCGACGAAGCAGAAGCTCGCCGAGTTTTCGCCGAGCCTTCCCGGCAAGGCGCCGACGATGATCAGCGGCCTGACGTTCGGGCCGGACGGCTTGCTCTGGGCCGCGGCGAACGGGACGATCTTCGCGGTGAATCCGGATACGCAGCAAGTCGTAAAGAGCAAGGAGATTTATCCGAACGTCGTCGATTACGGCATGTGGCGTCCGATTCATCTTCGTTGGGGCACCGACGGATTGCTGTACACGGATTTGTACGGCAAGCTGACGGTCGTCGACCCGGATACGCTGGAATTCGACTCGTTAGGGATCAACACGCCGCTGTTTACGATCGGCGACGATAACGACATCTATTACGCAAGCTCGACGAAGCTGATGAAAATTCCGGTCACGCAGCGAAGCGCCGAGCCGCCGGCGGAGCCGGCGCTGAACGTCTTCAACGGCAGCTTCGAGCGACCGCTCTCGGGCGGAGCGATTCCGGGCTGGAGCAATATTTTGGCGCCTTCGGCGAACACTTCGTTCTCGCTAAGCGAAGAGCAAGCGTTCAGCGGCAGCCACAGCCTCAAGGTGACGGATACGATGACGAACGAATCGATCGCCGTCGGCAGCGAGCCGATTCCGGTGCTGCCGAACGAGGCATACACCGCGTCCGTGCAGCTGTACATCGACGCCGGACGGACCAGCTTCCTCGCGCGCTTCTACGACGCGAACGGCGTCCAGACGGGAGGCGACCTGATTCAGCACGTGACGACGGGGCTCGATCAGTGGCAAGAGATCAAGCTGACGGGTACGGCGCCGGCGAACGCGGCGACGATCCGAGTGTTCGCCTCGGTATCGCTGTTGTACACGACGACGTCGTATTACGATCACTTCGACGTGACGGGCAAGTTCCCGGGCGAAGACGCCGCCGCCGGCGCGTTCCGGCTCGCCGTTCCGACGGATACGGTGCAGGAAGGCGCCATCCTGCCGGTGACGGTGCAGGCGGAGCACGCGAACGAGCTGTACGCGGCCAAAGCGGTCGTCACGTACGACCCCGCGCGCTTCGCGGCGGAGGACGCATCGATCGGCGACGGCTTCAAGAACGGCCAAGAGACGTTCTTCCAATTCGACGCGGAGACGCCGGGCGTCGTGCGGCTGATCGCGACGCACACGGGCGACCGCTCCGTGAGCGGCGACCTCGTCGACATCGCGACGATCCGCCTCCGCGCGCTGACGGAGGGCGACTCGGCGATTACGCTGACGACGGCCTCGGAGCTGGCGAAGATCGACGCCGACGAGACGGGCGAGACGGTGTCGCCGGAGCAGCCGATCGCCGCGCAGGTGAAGATCGTGAAGGACTTCCGCGACGTCGATCAAGACGGCAAGGTCGACCTCGCCGACTTGGTGGCCGTGGCGAAGCGCGTCGGCGGCGCCTACGATGCGAAGTACGACGTCAATCGCGACGGGAAGATCGACGTCGCGGACGTCGCGCTCGTCGCGATGGGAACGCTCGAATAACGAAGGAGGAAGCGGCATGACGCGAAACAAGATTCGATTCGCGGCGGCGTTCGTCGCCGGCGCGCTGCTCGCGACCTCGCTGCTTCCGTCCGCGGCTCCGGCGGCTCAGGCCGCCGGGTCCTTGGGCGGGAAGCGGTTCGGCGAGCCGGTCAGCGTAAGCGTTCCGATTACGAGAGTGTCGATCAACGACGCAGTCTTCGGCATGGAGGACGGGAAGGAGACGGCTTATACGACGGTGACGTCGGAGAACGCCATTTTCAACGTGATCGACGTTCGGTCCAATACGCTGCTGCGCGCCATCGAGCTGACCGGAATGCACACGACGTGGCGCCATGCGATCGCGCCCGACGGTACGGTGTATATCGCGGGCACGACGTCCGGCAATACGCCGGTGCTGTGGAGCTACTCTCCGGTCACGAAGCAGGCGACGAATCACGGCGATCCGGCGCCCGGCGAGAAATCGCTCTGGGCGATGACGACGGACGAGCGCGGCAATGTGTACGGGGGCACGTTCCAGAGCGGCAAGGTGTTCAAGTTCGACCCGGTCGCGAAGACGTTCCGGGATTACGGCTCGATGGTGGCGGGTCAAGAATACGTGCGTTCGATGGCGTACTACGAAGGGCACGTCTACGCGGGCATCGGGACGACCGGAGCGGTCGTAAAGCTGAACGTCGACACCGGCGAGAAGACGGTCATCTCGGACCCGGTGGCGGGCATTCTCGGCGTCGCGCCGGCCGACGTGCCGTTCGCGTACGATATGGCCGAGGTGGACGGCTACTTGCTGGTGCGTTTCGCCGGCAACGTGAACGAGCTGCTCATTTACGATTTGGCAAATGAAACCTGGCTCCCCCACAGAATCGGCCGGCAGCTCGGCGGCGCGGTGTTCGGCTGGAACGAGCTGGAGTCTAGGGACGGCAAGCTGTACTTGATCGTGAACCGCCAGCTGGCGGAAATCGACCTGACGACGTTCCAAGCGCGTTCCACCGGCATCAGCTTCGGCAGCTCGCTGCGCGGCGCGGAGTGGATCGCGTTCCCGGACGACCCGCAGCTCCCGGGCGAGTCGATCGTCACGATGACGAGCGACGGCAAGACGGTCGTCATGAACCCGGCGACCGGGGTACGGAAGGAACGGCCTTCCGTCGTCGCGGGCGCGCCGAATCCGCTGCATCAGCTGGAGCCGGGACCGGACGGCAAGCTGTATATGAGCGGCTACCCGGGCGGCCTCGGGGCCGTGTACGACCCGGTGACGGACAGTAAGGTCAACTTCTCGATCGGCCAGGCCGAAGGCATCGTCGCGCTCGGCGACTACATGTACTACGGCGTGTATCCGGGCGGATTGATGTATCGCAGCAAGATCGGCCCGGGGGCGCCGGTCGCTCAGCAGCTGTTCACCATCGGCTCGGACCAAGACCGTCCGTACATGATGACGACGGGGGCCGGCAAGCTGATGATCGGGACGATCCCGACGTACGGCAAGCTGGGCGGCGCGCTGACGATATACGATCCGGCGACCGGCGAGAAGAAGGTGTACGCGAACGTCATCCACAATCAGAGCATCACGGGTCTCGTCTATCGGGACGGCCTCATCTACGGCGGGTCCAACATCTACGGCGGCCTCGGCGTAACGCCGACGGAGACGGAAGCGAAGCTGTTCGTGTGGGACGTCGCCGCGGAAAAGAAGGTGGCGGAGTTCACGCTCGACATCCCGGAGCTCGACAAGCCGCCGATGATTACCGGCCTTACGATCGGTCCGGACGGCATGGTGTGGGGCAATGCGGACGGGGTCGTTTTCAAGATGGATCCTTCCACTTATGAAATCGTCGACTACAAAAATATTTATCCGGACGTGAAAAACTACGGCTTCTGGCGTCCGTACCACCCGCGCTGGGGCGAGGACGGCCTCCTGTACGTCGATCTCGCGGACCGGATGACGGTCGTCGATCCGGAGACGATGGACTTCGTGCAGCTGACGCCGAACGGGCAGGAAATCAACTTTATGGCGATCGCTGCGGACGCAAGCGGCATAGAGCAGATCTACTACACGGCGGGCGCGCATCTGATGAAAATTCCGGTGGCGAACGACGGCGGCGGCCCGACCGATCCGGTCGAACGGG
This sequence comes from Paenibacillus sp., assembly GCF_031177825.1. Lineage (GTDB taxonomy): Bacteria > Bacillota > Bacilli > Paenibacillales > YIM-B00363 > Paenibacillus_AE. Next base: position 230,302 of record NZ_JAPSKE010000007.1, read on the forward strand.
ACATCCCGGTGACGAACGGCGGCTTCGAGACGACCGGCGGCGGAACGATTCCCGGCTGGACGAATCCGTATCCGAACGGCCTCGCCTTCGGCGTAACGGACGAGAAGAGTCGTTCGGGCGCGCGCAGCGCGAAAATCGCGGATGCGTCCCGGGAGGCTTCGGGCGGATTGTTGAGCGATCCGATTGCAGTAAAATCTGGAAAAACGTATACCGCTAGTGTTAATATCAATATGACGGAAGGCGATCCGGACGATGCGGCGCTGATGCTGTATTTCTACGACGCGGCCGGCAAGGAGCTCGGGTATGCGTTCAGCTTGCTCGGCAGCGACGTCCCGAACCAGTGGCACAACGTCGAGGTGACGGGCGTTGCGCCGGCGGAGGCCGCTCAGGCCCGCATCATGCTGTACAGCTCTCGATGGAATGTGATCACCGCCTATTACGACGACGTTACGCTGCGTTCCCCTGACGACTTGGGCGACGCCGACGGCGCGCCGGGCAAGCTGGCGCTCGCGTTGAACGATTCGGCCGGCACGAAGACGCGGCCGGTGACGCTCGACGTCGTCGCGGAGGAGACGGATCGGCTGTATGCCGCGAAGCTTTCGCTCGCCTTCGATCCGGCTTCCTTTACGCTGGAGTCGGTCGTCGAAGGGGAAGCGCTGGCGAACGGCGGAGGCTACTTGACCTGGAAGCAGGACGGGGGCAAGGCGACGGTCGTCGCGACGAAGGTCGGCGACGGCGAGATCGGCGACGGCGACGTCGTCGCGAGCCTGACGTTCCGCCCGACGGGCAAGACCGGGGCGTCCTCGTTCGCGCTGCTCGGCGGCGAATCGACGCTCGCGCGGGACGACGCGGAGACGACCGGCGCGTTGTTCGCGCTCGGTTCGGATGTCGTTGCCGCATACGAAGTCGTGGAGCGGCTGGAAGACGTGACCGGAGACGGCAAGGTCGCGATGGACGATCTGGTCGCGGTCGCGCGCCGCATCGGCGCACCCGCGGCGGAACACCGCTCGCTGGACGTGAACCGGGACGGCGTCATCGACATCGCCGATCTGGCGTTGGTCGCCGCGGCGCTGCTGGATTCGTAAGGGACTGGAATCGAGGCCGCGGAGTAACGTTCCGCGGCCTTACTCACTAGAAGGTTGGAGATTCGGACAATGGACAACAAGGTAAGCCGGAAGACGTTCCGGCATCGGCTCGGCGAGATGGTCTCGGCGCTGCGCGAAGACATTATTACGGGCCGCCGCCCGCCCGGCGATTATTTGCCGTCGGAGCTGACGCTAGCGGAGCAGTTCTCCTTAAGCAAAAACTCCGTCCGCCAAGGACTCGAGCAGCTCGTCGGCGAGTCGCTGATCGAGAAGGTGCCGCGGGTCGGCAACCGCGTCCGCGATCCGAACGAGGCGGGGACGATCACCGTCCGGTTCGGCTATTACGCTTCGATGCTGCACGAGACGAACTTGCAGGAGATGCTGGAAGGCTTCTATAAGCTGCATCCGCATATCCGCGTACAGATGGTGCCGATCTACTATAGCGGCTTCTTGGAGACCGTTCCCGAATATTTCGAGAATGGTCTTCTTGACGCCGTGACGATCAATACCTATAACTACCAGCATTGTCTCGACGGCGGGCGCGAGCGCATCTTCGAGCCGATGGAAGAAAACAAGGAGCTGTACCCTTTCCTCACCCGCGCTTTCCGGCGGAGCGGCGGCGAGCTTCTCGTGCAGCCGTTCGTCGCTTCTCCCGTGGTGCTCTGCTACAATAAGGAGCACTTCGAGGAGCGGGGCGTGCCGGAGCCGGACAGCAGCTGGACGTGGGACGACCTGCTGCTGCATTCGGCGGCGCTGCGCGACGGCCGGGAGCGGTACGGCTTCCACTTCCATCTGTTGTCCGGCAATCGATGGCCGATCTTCCTGCTGCAAAGCGGGACGTCGTTCCGCCGGGACCCCGGCGATCCGACCTCCGGCTTGGACGTCGGCGACAGCCGGCTGTGGGACGGGCTGGAGCTCGGCCGGCGGCTGCACTACGACCCGGGAACGCTGCCGGCGTTCCTGTCGGAGACCGACTCGGATACCGAGTCGCTGTTCCTCCAGCAGAAGGTATCGATGATGATGACGACCTATTACAGCTTGAATTCGCTGAAGGGGGCGGGCTTCCGCTACGATTTGGCGCCGCTGCCCTCGCATCGCGCCGCGAAGACGCTGTTGCTCTCCATCGGCCTCGCCGTGAACAAAGCCTCGAAGGCGAAGGACGCGGCGATGGCGCTCGTTCGGTATTTGCTCTCGTACGACGTCCAGCTCGGCATCCGGCGCGGCACGCTTACGATCCCGAGCCATAAGAAGGCCGCCGAGTGGCAGGGGAAGGAAGCGATGTATCGTCCGCCGCATTTCCACATGTATCGGGATATCGTGCCGACGTTCGCTCACATTGCGGATTTGGGCTTGCCGCTCAAGGAGCTGGAGCGGATGCGGAACGAATTGAAGTTGTATTGGTCCAACATGGAAAGCCGGGAGCAGGCGATCGAGCGGCTGCGAACCGCTTTCGGGCGCGAGCCGGGCTGATCGCGGAGTGCCGAGCGAGGCGCGGATCCGCGCTTGCAGCAGCCGCCCGCCGTCGAGCCGGTCGTAAGACCAAAGGCCGAGGGCGGGCTCCGTCCTTTTTCCGACGCGCAGGGAACGGTTTTCCCCCATACTGAAGGCAACGAAGACAGAAGGGGAGAACGCTCTATGGTTGAGGCTTACGTCGCGGAAGTTCGGGTTCGGCAGAAGGAGGAGCGGCTGCGCGCGATTTCGGCGCTTGCATGGCGGTGGTTCGGCGCGCGGGGAACGTTTTGCGCGAGGTGCTTGGAGCAAGAACGTCGAGGCGAGGCGCGCATAGAGTAGCATCGTTCCACGTATGAGGAACATAGGAGAGGTTGAAACGAGGGATGGAAATGCGGGACGACGCGCGCGTGCGCGAGGCGGAGCTGCTGCGGGACATCGCGGAGACGATCAACGGCACGTACGATATGACGCAGATGTTGGACGCCGTGCTGGATAAGGTGCTTGAACTGACGGGCTTGACGACGGGATGGGTGTTCCTCGTCGAACCTCGGAAGACGGGCGAGCTGCGCTGCGCGGCCGACGTCGGGTTGCCCCCGGCGCTCGCGCGGGACGGCAAGCAGCCGATGCGGGGCGGCACATGCTGGTGCGTCGATCGGTTCCGCGACGGACGATTGCGCCGGGCCGCGAATATTTTGAACTGCAAGCGCATCGAGGACGCGATCCTGCACAAGCGCGGCGACACCGGCGGGCTGACGCATCATGCGTCGATACCGCTCCGGTCGGGCGACGACTTGTTCGGCATTCTGAACGTCGGCGCGTCGGGCAAGACGGCGTTCAGCGACGAGGAGCTGAGCCTGCTGCAATCCGTCGCGCTGCAGATCGGCACGGCGTCGCACCGCATCCGGCTGTACGGGGAGGAACGCAAGCGCGCCGCGATGTTCGAGCGGCTCGGCGCGGTCGCGAGCGAGCTGCGCGCGGTCGTCGAGCCGAAGCCGGAACGGATCGCGGCCAGCATCGTGCGCGTCTCGGGCGAGACGTTCGGCTGGTCGAACGTCTCGCTCTGGATGCGGGAGTCGCAGGGGCTCTTCCTGCATGCCTCGTACGATTCGGGAGAGGTGCGCGTCCCTTCGTGCGGGTCGCCCGGCCATTCGTGCGCGCTGCTCGACGAAGTGCTCGAGACGCTGGAGACGAAACGGCTCGCGGCGCCGGTCGATCCGGGGCTGCTGCCGTCCGGCGCGCCGATTCGCGCGGGCGCCGCCGTGCCGCTCCTGCTGCAGGGGCGGCCGATCGGCGTGCTCGTCGCGGGCAGCTCGACCGAAACGGCGTTCGACGGCGTCGACGCGGAGGTGCTCTCCGCGCTGTCGGCGCATGCGGCGCTCACCTACGAGAACGCGCGGCTGCAGGAGCAGGGCAAGACGCTCGCCCGTTGGGAGGAGCGCAACCGGATCGCCCGGGACCTGCACGATTCCGTGTCGCAGATGCTGTTTTCGCTGCAGCTGCACGCCAAAGGGCTCGAAGCCGCGTTGGCGGAATCGCCCGCGGGCGTGCGGCGGGCGGCGACGGAGATCGGCCGTCTATCGCGCGAGGCGCTGGCCGAGATGCGCGGCATGATTCGGCAGCTGCGGCCGGCCGGCCTCGAGGAAGGGCTGCTGACGGGGCTGACCCGATACGGAGCCTCGATCGGCGTGACGGTCGCCTGCGACGCGGGCGCGCTGCGGCAGCTGCCGGAACGCGTCGAGCTGGCGCTGTGGCGCATCGGGCAGGAGGCGCTCAACAACGTGGTCAAGCATGCCGGCGTCGACCGGGCGTCGATCGCGCTCGCGTTCGAGTCGGGCGCCGTCGTCATGACGGTGTCGGATCGCGGGAACGGGTTCAGGAACGACGACGCGGACGGCTACGGCTTCGGCATGACGACGATGCGGGAGCGGGCGGAGTCGGCCGGCGGCGCGGCGTCGGTCGACAGCCGACCGGGGTACGGCACGGACGTGCGCGTCCGACTGCCGCTGCCGGCGGCGGAACGAGGAGGAGAGTAGTCATGAGCGGAACGAACGGTACGGCAAAGGAAGCGGCCGCGGCATCGAAACCCGCCATCCGCGTGCTCCTCGTCGACGATCATGCGATCGTGCGGCAGGGGCTTGTTTTCTATCTGGGCATGCAGGGCGACCTTGACATCGTCGGCGAAGCGGCGAACGGCGTCGAAGCGGTAAGCCGCGCGGCCGAGCTAAAACCGGACGTCATCTTAATGGACCTGTTCATGCCGGAGAAAAACGGGATCGAGGCGACGCGGGACATCCGGGCGCTGGACGCGAAGGCGAAAATTATCGTGTTGACGTCGTTTTCCGAGCAAGATCATGTGTTGTCGGCCATCAAGGCCGGCGCGAACGGGTATTTGTTGAAGGATACGGACCCCGCCGACATCGCGAACGCGATACGAGGCGCGCATGCCGGCCGGCCGCAGCTGCACCCGGCCGCCGCCGCGCAGCTCATGTCGCACGTCGCCGCCGCGCCGGACCAGTCCGCCGCGCCTGCCGCCCCGACCGCTCCGGCGTCCCCGGACGCGCTCACGCCGCGGGAGGCGGAAATTTTGTCCTTCCTTGCCCGAGGCTATAGCAATAAAGAAATTGCGGCCGCTTGCGGCATCGCGGAAAAGACCGTAAAGACGCACGTCAGCAGTCTGTTGAGCAAGCTCGGCGTCGCCGATCGGACGCAAGCGGCGCTGTACGCCGTAAAGCACGGTCTCATAGAGTCCTAAGACCAATGGATGACCGCCGGCTACGCCTTCCAGCCGATGTGGCTCGCTTCGATCTCTCGTATAGTGAGGATAAGGAAATTCAATCCAACCCATTGACGAAGGAATGAGCGAACATGACGAACATGAACATGGTATTGTTGGCAGGCAGCAACCGGAAGGACGCTTCGAGCACGAAGCTGCTCCGATATATGAAAGAACGGTTAAAGGCGCGAGGCGTCGAGGCGACGCTGTTCGACGTGTACGAGTCGCCGCTGCCGATCTTCTCGCCGGACGACGCCGAAGCGCACCCGAACGCGAGGCGGCTGGTCGCCGCCGTGCAGGGCGCCGACGGCCTCGTGCTCGGGACGCCCGAATATCACGGCTCGATCTCGGGGGCGCTCAAGAATGCGCTCGATTATCTCGGCTCGGGCGAGGTAGGAGGCAAGCCCGTGTTGTCCGTCAGCTCGTCGGGCGGCGCCGTCGGCGTCAGCTCGCTGACGCACCTGCAGGGCATCGTGCGCGGCTTGCACGGCATCAACAGTCCGGAGTGGGTGTCGATCGGCGGCCGGCAATGGTTCAACGCCGACGGTTCGCCGGCCGACGAAGGCATGCGGACGCGGGTCGAACGGGCGCTCGACCAGCTCGTCGCGATGACGGAGGCGCTGAGAGGGGTGACGGCGCGATGATCAAGGGCTTATACGAGACGCACCTGCCGGTGACGGACCTGCAGCGTTCGATCACGTTTTACGAATCGCTCGGCCTCGAGCTTGCCGTTCGGTACGACGACGCCGCGTTCCTCTGGATCGAGAAGCGGGCAAGCTGGCTCGGCCTCTGGGCGAAGGACGATTTCCGCACGAACCGGGAGCCGTCCACCGCGCCGTCGAACGGCCGGCACATCGCCTTCCGCGTCGACTTCGACGACTTGCGCGCCGCCGTCGGCTGGCTCGCCGAGCGGGGCATCGCCGTCGACGCCTTCGGCGGGGTCGACGTCCGCGAGCCGCTCATGCGGCCGCATCAACAGAACGCGTCGGTGTATTTCTTCGATCCCGACGGCAATCACCTCGAGCTCATGTGCAGCTTGCCCGAGGGAGCGCCGACGGAACCCGCGCGGCTGCTCCCGCTAAGCGAAGGCTGGCCGGAGCTTACGTAATATAGAAGTCGCCCGGTCTGGGACCGGGCGACTTCGCGCGCTGCCGCCGCCGCCGCCGCGCCGGCACGATCCGCAGCGCAAGCAAGAGCAGCAGCCCCGCCAGCAGCCAAGCGATCCAGGCGATCAGCGGCGCCGCTCCTTGCTGCTCGATGCCGACCGCGGCGAACGCCCAGACGACCGTCAGGACGAAGGCGGTGTCGCGGTATCGGCGGAACGCGGCGTACGCGGCTCCCGCGCCGATCAGGAGCAGCAGCACCGTCCAATACGCTTCTAGCCCCCAGCCGTTCCCGCCGGACGCCTTGAGCCCGACCAATCCGTTGACGCCGGAAGCGACCGCGATCCAAGCCGTATACAGGCTGAAGGGAAGCTGCACGAACAGCTTCGACGTCAGCCCCGCGTCGTCCCGCGGCGAACCGTCCACGCGTCGCGTGGCGAGGTAGATCGGGAGCAGCGATATCAGCATACCGAGGATGAGGAAGACGCTCGAACGAATGTACAAGAAGTGCCAACACAGCAGCCAAGCGATGTTGAACGCGCAGCTGACGACGAACCAAGGCCCGATGCGCCGAAACACGGACAGCTCCCGCCAGCCTGGCCGCCATTGCAGCAGCACGAAGACGCCGAGCAGCGCGTAGATCGCGCCCCAAATTGTAAACGCATACGAAGCAGGCGTCGCCAAAACCGGAAACATCGCCGACACCTCGCCGGTCGTCCTTCCCCCGAACGGTATGGCGTTCGCCAGCCCGTTCGCCAGAAGCACCGCCCCATACGCCGCCGTATTCCACCCTCGCCACAAGTTCGCTCGCACGCGAGACCGCCTCCTCGATTGTCCTCTTTCCGCTAGTATATGCGTCCCGTTCGTACAGTTACCTTACCGAGCGATTACAGTTTCGGACTTGCGGTTCCTTGCTAACATGTAGCAAGATTGTACAAGTCATTGCCATCCTAGTCATGGAACGGCGCGTCTCGCTCTGGTACAGTGAGAACGAAACGACGCAATACGAAATCGACATTCGAAAAAACGGAGCGTGAACAATCGACCATGACAACGCAGCTTCGAGGAGCGGTCATCGGATACGGCGGCGCATTCAACATGGGCAAGCAGCATGCGATGCAAATGATGGAGAACGGGATCGCGTTCGCGGCGGCGTGCGATCTGGACGCGGGCCGGGCCGCGCAGGCGAAGGCGGACTTCCCGGACATCGATGCGTATACGAATCCCGACGATCTGCTGGCGCGGGACGACATCGACCTGATTACGGTCATTACGCCGCACAATACGCATGCGGAGCTCGGCATGCGCATTCTAGAAGCCGGGAAGCATTGCATCCTGGAGAAGCCGATGTGTATCGCGGCGGCGGACGGTTACGCGATGACGATGCTCGCCCGCGAGAAGGGCAAGATGCTGTCGGTGTACCATAACCGTCGCTGGGACGGCTGGTACTTGACGCTGAAGGACCTGATCGAGAAGGGCATCATCGGCGACGTCTTCCACATCGAGCTGGCGTTCGGCGGGTACGGCAAGCCGAACGACTGGTGGCGTTCCGTGAAGGCGATCTCCGGCGGGGCGTTGTACGATTGGGGCGCGCATCTGATCGACTATGCGCTCGGCGTCGTGCCGGGCGGCATCCGTTCGGTGCGCGGCGTCGTGCAGAACCTCGTATGGCACGAGTACACGAACGAGGACCACGTGGACAGCACGATCCATATGGAGAACGGCGCTACGATCAACGTCCAAATCTCCAGCATCGCGCATGCGGGCAAGCCGCATGTCCGGCTGCTCGGGACGAAGGGCGGGATCGTGGACGGGAACATTTTCGACGGGGAGCTGACGCTCTATACCGATCTCTCCGGCGTGAAGGTGGAGACGAAGGTACCGACGACGAAGAGCCGAGGCGAAGCGTATTACGCGAACGTTGCGGATCATCTGTATCGCGGAGCGAAGCTGATCGTGACGCCGGAGCAGTCGCTGCGCAACATCGCCGTCATCGAGACGACGGAGAAGTCGGCGGCCGAAGGCCGGGAGCTGCCGGTGCCGTACGAAGAGCTGCATCGATAACTTTCGGGAGAGTCGCCGGGGCCGGCGGCTCTTTCTTTTGGCGATTTTTTCCGATACGATGGGGGTACACGGAATTGCGGGAGGACGACCCACCATGGAACCCACTTTGAAAAAGGCAGTGCTTCTCGGCGCCACCGGCCTCGTCGGGGCGCAGCTGCTGGACAAGCTGCTCGCGTCGCCGGCGTACGGCGAGGTGACGGCGATCGTGCGCCGGCCGTTGCCGGAGCGAGCGAAGCTCAAGCAAGTCGTGCTCGCCGACTTCGCGGCGATGTCCGGCGCGGCGTTCGCCGGCGCGGAGGACGTGTTCTGCGCGCTCGGAACGACGATCAAGCAGGCGGGATCGCAGGCGCGGTTCCGCGAAGTCGACTACGACTACCCGGTAGCGGCGGCGCGGCTCGCCAAGGAAGCCGGCGCGCGCCGATACGTGCTCGTCTCGTCGATGGGGGCGGATCCGGCGTCGAAGATTTTCTACAGCCGGGTGAAGGGCGAGACGGAAGCGGCGATTCGCGCGCTGCAGCTGCCGATGACGTCGATCGTCCGGCCGTCGCTCCTGCTCGGCGATCGGCGGCAGTTCCGGTTCGGCGAACGCGTCGCCGCGCTGCTGTCGCGTCCGCTCGCCTTCGTCTTCCGCGGGTCGCTGCTCAAATACCGCCCGATCGAGTCGCGCGACGTCGCGGCCGTCATGCTGCGCGTGGCGCAGATGTACGCGCCGGGGACGCATATTTACGAGAACGACCAGCTGCATAGGATGGCGCCGAATTCGTAAGGTGCGCGGGAAGACATTCCTGAAAGAGAGGGGGGAATGGATTGGCACGCACGTATAAGGCGGAAGGGCGGCAGGTCGCGAAGCTCGTTCGCGGGTTGTTCGCCGTCGTCGCCATGCTGGTGTACGGCTACGCGTTCCCGGAGCTCGACCGGACGGTCCTGGTCGCGATTCTCGCGGTCGGCTGGATCGCGGCGGAGCTGGCGGCTTGGTGGTGGGTACGGAGGCGCCGTGCGGCGAAGACCGGTCGCGCACGCGGCAAGACGATGTAGGATTCGGAATTCGTCGTAGTCAACAAAGCCCGCCGGACGCATGCCGGCGGGCTACAAAGCTTATTGCAGGAAACCTCGGGTCTCCTTCTTGGTTGTCTTCTTCGTACTGCGCACGGCGGGCCGCTCCAGCTCCCGGATGCGTTCGATCCACCGTTCCGGCGTCAAGCCGTTCGCATGCGCCTCGTGGATCCGCTCCGCGTAATCCTCGCAGTTGTAATGCTTCCCGAGCAGCTCCAGAACGGGCGCGTACTCGCGCAGGAGGCGGACGGCGTCGTCAGGGCCGTACCGAAGACGCCCGACAAGATGCTCCGCCATGCCTTGCCCGAATCGATCAAGCTCTTCGTACGTGCTGATTGTCATGGTACTTCCACCTGCCTTCCGAACGGAGATAATAGCCGACAAGCCGCAAGCTGTCTTCCAACCGTTCGTTCGCGAATACGACCTGATTGCCGAGCCGCAGCGGGTCCAGCTTCCGTCCCCGGCGATCTCTTACGATCTGGTCGCCGAACCAAGCGGCGTCTTTCCCTAATTTTACCGCATCCCGCACGATCATGCCAGTGTCATTGTCCGCCATCGGCCCGATCATGAGATCCGGATGCTTGCGGCACGGATCGAAGCCCTTGCGGTCGTTCGTCCGGTGCTTGAAGACGAATTCCGCCCACTCCGCTTCCGGCGCCATGAAGATGCGCGGGAACACGTCGATGCGCTTGGGCAGCAGCTGGATCTTGAGCACGCACGGCGTCGGCGTCTGCAACCCGGCGTAATGCTTGGCCCCATGGACGGCCCACTTCATCGCTTGCTGCATCGAGATCGTCGTGTAGAATCCCTCCCCGAAATCCCGGTTCGGTTTCCAAAACGCACGGTCCAACAGTCGTTCTTGAAACGCAGACAAGTAGAAATCTAATGTGCCGTGATACAGTATCGTGGGCAACCCGACTCGATTCATCACAGACCCCCTGTCCCACATGCAGGTTTTCCACATTATACCTTGCCGGGAGGGGGAGCGACAGTCCAAGCAGGAGGGGCGGGGGCGGCGTCGAATACATTTTCCTAAGGACCTTAAGAACATGTACCCCATTCCGCGAAGGAGGACCGCGCATGAGCGATAAGCTGATCCGCATCTTCAACATCCTGACGGCGATTCAAGCCAATCCGGGCATCTCGGCGAACGATCTCGCCTTCAAGTGCGAAGTCGACGTCCGCACCATCTACCGGGATATGGAGCTCATCTACTTGATCGCGCCCGTCACCAACGAAGGGAAGGGGACCGGGTATCGGTTCATGGGCCGCTTCGCGATGACGCCGCTCAACTTCACCGAGCAGGAATCGCTCGTCTTCTCGATGCTGCCGTCGCTGCTCGACAAGGAGAAGCTGCCGCCCGGGTTCGAGACCGCATACGACAAGGTGATGGCGACGCACCGCAAGGAGAAGTCGCGGCGGCATCACATCATCGAGGACATCGCGGACATTATCCAGATGGGCACGCCGGCGTACCGGAAGGAGAGTCCGAACTTCCTGCAGCCGATCATCCGGGCCATTCTCGAGCGCCGGACGATCGACACCGTCTATCACACGATGTCCCGCGACGAGACGACGGAGCGCAGGATCGACCCGTATTATTTGGTGCCGCGGGATCAGCGCTTTTACTTGATCGGGTATTGTCACTTGAAGCAGGGCATTCGCACGTTCCGAATCAGCCGCTTCCGGAAGGTCGAAGTGACCGAGGAGCTGTTCGACAAGGGCGACTTCAGCATCAAGAAGCATCTGAAGAACACATGGTCCATCGAGCAGGGCGACAAGAACATTACGTTCAAGGTGCGGTTCAGCGCCGACATCGCCCGGTACGTGAAGGAGGAGGAGCTGTTCGTCCATCCGCGGATGAAGGATCATAAGGACGGCAGCATGACGTTCGAAGTGACGGTCAATAACGAAAAGGAGTTCCTCCGCTGGATTCTCCAATACGGCCCGTCCGCGGAAATTCTCGAGCCGAAGTCGGTGCGGGAGAAGATGCGGGATCAGCTGCGGGACTGGCTGGCGTTGTATAAGTAGGGCATGGAGAGCGGTCGCCGCGGTCGGCGAATGCCGGCCCAGCCTGCAAAAGTGCAGTTATTGGGCCTCTGGATTGGCGGCGGTCGTTAAATACCTGCATTCGTGCATGTATTTTGTCCCTTCCAGCCTCGAAGGCATTGAATTACCTGCATTTCCGCAGTTAACTGGAGATTTGGGTTCAATTATCTTGAAAATACCTGCATTTCCGCAGCTAAGCGCAGCGTCTCGCAATGGGATGCTGCGCTTTTTTGCCGCCGGGCAGGAATCCTTTTCGATGGGGTAGAAGAGGTCATAAGGAAAATCGCATATCAGACAGACTGCGGGGATGAAGCAATGGATCAAGCAAGCTTACTGCGATCATTCGAGCTGGAGTTTCGCGTCACCAAACATCCCGCTTTGTTTGAGTCTTTGTTGCACCGGATATTCACATCGAGTTCGGAAATTATCAGCATCACCACGTTCGAAGAGGGCCTCTGCCTTTATGCGAACGATGCGTTCTTCGAAGTCGTCGGCTTTCGCAGGGAAGATATTATCGGCCGGACGTTCGATCTATGGGTGAACCCTTCCGATCGGAAGGAACTGGTCCTCATGTTAAAGGAGCGGGGCACAGTCAGAAATTTCGAATCCGACTTCTTGGACGAAGCCGGCAATATCCATCACGCGCTGCTGAATCTGCAGTGCGTCGAGATCCTCGGCGTGCAGTGCATCTTAACCGTCGCCAGAGACATTACCAAAGATCGCGTTCGGATGAAGGAGTCGCTTCATAAAGAGCTGCTGGACGATCTGCGGCAAGCGCTCAAGTCGCTGCCGAATCTCGTCTTCCGCCTCGAGAAGGACGAGAACGGGAAGCTCGTCTATACGTTGTCCGAGGGCAAGATCGCCGAAGCGATGGGACTGACGACGGAAGCGATCTATGGGCGAGCCGTACCGGAGCTGTTCCCTCCCGAGATTTACGCCGTCGCGGAGCCGCATATCCGGAAGGCGCTGAACGGAGAGCATACCGAGTTCGAAATCGAGGTCGGCGGCGCCGTCCTCCACAAGCTTATGTCTCCCTATTACGAAAACGACCGCATCAAAGGCGTCGTCGGCGCCGCCATCGACATCACCGAGAAGCGGAAGCTGGAGACGCTGCTCCAACGTTCCGAGATGAGCTCGGTTCTAGGCCAGCTCGCCGCGGGCGCCGCGCACGAAATCCGGAATCCGCTGACGGCGATCAAGGGCTTCGTTCAGCTCGCGGGCGAGCTGTTCGATCGGAGCGGCAACGCCAAGGGCCGCGAATACATCGACATGGCGATGACGGAGCTGTCGCGCGTGAACGGGCTCGTCACCGAGATGTTATGGCTGCGGAAGCCGAAGGAAATCCGTTACGAGCTCGTCTCCGTCCCGAAGCTGCTGCAGGAGATGGTACCGCTCCTGCATGTAGAGGCGAACATCAAGTCGATTCAAGTGCTGCTGCACATGGAAGACGTTCCCGACATGATGGCCAAGAGCGATCTGCTGAAGCAAGTCGTCTTGAATCTATGCAAGAACGGGATCGAGGCGATGAACGAGGGCGGCAGCCTGCATCTCTCCTCCTGGTCGGCCGGCGGCAAGGTGTTCATCGGAATCCGCGATACGGGTTCCGGAATCCCGGCCGAGCTGCAGGAGCAGCTGTTTACGCCCTTCCTGACGACGAAGCCGACGGGCAATGGACTCGGACTGTTCATCTGCAAGCAGATCGTGCAGGATATGAACGGAGACATTCGGATCGAGTCGAGCCCGCAGGGGACCGCGGCGACGCTGTCGTTCCCGGCGGCGACGGCTTGAAGGGGAGAAGCGAGGTGCCGATTCGGATGAAGAGTTTCATAGGCACGCATGACGAGCGGTGGCAGGACGATCGCATGTACCGTCACGACAGCCTGGAAATCACGCTCATTATGGAAGGGAGCGGCCGGTTTCGCACGGAGGCCGAGGAGATCCCCGTCGAAGGCGGACAGGTCGTGTGCATCCGGCCCGGCACGCTGCATTCCTTCCATGCCGTCACGCCGATCCGCTTCGGCGTCATCTTGACAGAGGGGGTCGAAGGCGTCCCGTCGGCGATGTTCGAAGCGCTGCTCGCGGGGAAGTCGTACGCCGACATCCGGCTGTCGCCCGCGCATCGGGAGCGGTACGAAGCGTTGTTTCGTCTGTGGCTCCGCGTCTTGTCGGCTCCGGCGAAAGACCCCGAGGCGGTGTACTCGACATGGCTGCAGCTGTTCTTGGTGTTCTTGTCCGAAAGCGACGGAGGCGCCGGACCGGAGGTGCTGTCGGTCGCGCGGGCTGCCGATTCGATTCGGCAGCGCTTCCGCGACCGGCTGTCCGTAGGGATGCTGGCGAGCCTGTGCGGCCTGAGCGAAGACGGCTTCCGCAAGCAATTCTATCGGGCGTACGGCATGACGCCGAAGCAGTTCCAACAGCAATGCAGAGTTTCGGAGGCGAAATGGATGCTCAGCTCGACGAGCCACAGCGTGCAGGAGGTCGGCGAGGCCGTGGGCTACACGACCGTTCACGCCTTCTCCGCCTGGTTCAAGAAGGAGACCGGCCTGGCGCCGACGGAATGGAAGGCGACGCTGACGCTGAACCGGTCGGGCGGGGCGGACCGGTCCATTTTCGAATAAAAGATATCGACTTTCTCGCAAAGACGTCTCTTCCCCATGCGCTTATGATAGAGGAGAGGTATGAACACGCGAAGGGGTGCGGCGATGAAATCGAAGATGGGTCAGGTCGAATTGACGTGGGGGAGCGACGTCGTAGAGCTGAAGGAATCGAACGACGTTCTCGGCGATGTCGAAGCGCTGCGAGCGAGGCTGCGGGAAGACGGGTATTTGCTCGTTCGGAACTTCCATGATCGGGAACGGGTGCTGAAGGCTAGGGGAGAGTTTCTTGCGGCGCTGCAGACGATGGGGCGGCTGGACCCGCAAGCCCCCGTCGAAGAAGGGGTCATTCACCCGGACAATAAGAGCGGGATGTGGGGCGGCGGCGCGGAGGAGCTTGTCGAACGCTTTCCTGCGTTCATCGACGTCGTGAGCGGCGAGCGGACGATGCGGTTTTTCGACGAGCTGTTCGGGGAGAAGGCGCTGACGTACGACTACAAGTGGCCGCGGGCCATCGCGAACGGCGCCAATACGGGCGCGCATTACGATATCGTCTACATGGGCAGAGGCACGAAGGACGTCTACACGATGTGGACGCCGTTCGGCGACATTCCGCCCGAGCAAGGGACGTTGGCGCTGCTGCTCGGCTCGCAGCATTTCGAAGCCGTCAAACGAAGCTACGGCCGGATGGACGTCGATCGGGACAATGTGGCTTTACGGAGGATCCGGTCGAGTTAATCGAGAAGTTCGGAGGCGCCTGGGCGTCGACGTCGTTCCGCGCGGGGGACGCGCTCATCTTCGGCATGTTTCTGATGCACGCGTCGTTCAACAACGAGACGAACCGGTACCGGATCAGCAGCGACACGCGGTATCAGCGCGCTTCCGAGCCCGTGGACGAGCGGTGGGTCGGCCGGAAGCCGAAGGCGCATTACGCGTGGGGGAAGACGCCGCCCAAGCCGCTAAGCGTTGCCCGGAAGGAATGGGGCGTATGAAGCGATGATAGGGGAGGAACGAACAGAGGATCCGCCGAGAGGCGGATCCTTCGTTCGTTCCGACATGTTCATCGGAATGATGTGCATGCTTCGGAAAAGTGTGGATGCCCGGGCGGATGGCATCCAGCTTCTCCCATGGTACACTTGGGGGACTATCGCTCGACGGAGGAATCGGAATGCGAAAATCGTGGTTCTACAAGCTGTTGTTCTCCTATCTGCCGGTGTTCTTCATCGTCATCTCCTTCCTCATCGCGGTGTTCTTCTTCAGCGTGGGCGAGATTACCCGCGAGGCGGCGGTGACGGTGAACCGCGGAGCGGCGGCGCATACGCTCGAGGTCGTAGACCACTCGCTGCGGTCGATCGAACAGATGATGATCAAGGAATTGATGACGACCGACGGCATACAGAATTTCTATAACGAGACGCTCTGGGACGAGCCGTTCCACCGCATGGTTCGTCCGTCCGACAAGCTGCGGGACATCGTCACTCAATTCCCCATGATTCACTCCATATACATGGTGCGCTGGGAAGACGAGACGGTGCTGAGCGTCGACGCGGCGCTGCCGCTCTCGCGCTTCGAGGATCGGGCGTTCGTCGAGTCGTATCTCGAGACGGGCGACGGCTCGCGATGGACGAGCCTCCGTCCCTACAAAGAGTTAACGAATCAGAACGCGACCGACGTCGTTACGCTCGTGAAGCCGTACCCGGTGCCGGCTGGCGACCAAGGCGTGCTCGTCGTCAACGTGCGGGGGCAGTCGGTGCGGCAGCTCGTGCAGGAGATGTTCGACTCCGGGTTCTTGCAGGCGCTGCTCGTGGACCGGGACGGCGATACGCTGTTCACGACCGGACTCGAGCCGCTGCCGGCGGGGCGAACGTTCACCGAGGCGAAGTCCGATTACACCGGGTGGATCATGAAGAGCCAGATTCGGGGCGGCGCGTTTTACCGATTCGCGACTTCCTTTAACAATGTGCTTCTCTTAAGCGGTCTCGCGGCGATTATCGCGGCCGTCTTCTACATTACCTATATTTCCAAGCGCAATTACCGCCCGCTCGCTTCGCTGACCGAACGGGTGCACGGCTACGCGCAGCTGAAGGCGGAACAGCTGCTAAGGAACGGCGGGAAGGACGAGTTCGCGTTCATCGAGACGGCGCTCGATCAGATGATCGAGCAATCCGACGAGCTGCTCGGCCAACGGGAAGAGCATCTGCAGGTCAGCAAGCGGCAGTGGGTGAAGGATACGCTCGAAGGCGACTACGACACGGTGTCGGAGCGGGCGTGGCCGGAGAAGTCCGAGCGGTACGGCTGGCACGCGCCCCGCGTCAGGGCGGCCGTCCTCGTCGTCGAGATCGATCGATATATGGAATTTTGCGAGCGATACACGAAGCGGGACCAATCGCTGCTGAAATTTCTGCTCGGCAACGTCGCGCACGAAATTGCGCTGCAGCAAGGGGCGCATATTTTCGGCGAATGGCTGACGGCGAACAAATGGAGCGCGTTCCTGCAGCTGAAGGAAGGGCAGACGGCGGAGGACGTGGCGGTGCTCGCGCAGGGCATCGTGACGTGGATTCAGAGCAACGTAGATTTCCAGGTGACGATCGGGCTCGGGGACGTCGTCGCCCGCGCGGAGGACATCAGCGCGTCTTACGAGCAAGCGCTCCATGCGCTGCAGTATAAGATGACGCTCGGCAACAGCCGGGTCATCGGCCATTGGGAGGTGCCCGATCCGTCGGACGCCGCGAGCCGCGGCGGCATGGCGGACTTCCGCGGGCTGACCCAATCGTATAAGCTCGGGGAGCCGGAGTGGGAGGCGCATTACGAGCGATTCGTCGAAGAGCTGCGCACCGGCGCGTCGCCGAAGGAGGAGCTGCTGCATCAGGTCAACTACTTGGTGTATCAGCTGTCCCGCGAGCTGTCGGAGCTGAACGCCGATTACCAGCGCATCTGGTCGGAGGAGGCGGCGCCGCGGATCCATCGGCTGCTGAAGCATTTCGACACGTTCGAGGAGCTGCGAACGGGGCTTGGCGGCATCTTGACCGAGGCGCAGCGCCGGATGGCCGCGCTGCGGGAGGAGCGCACGTACTCTTCGACGATGAAGGAGGTTCGGCGGTACATCGCGGACAACTTCAGCAATCCGGACTTGTCGCTCAACCACCTAAGCGACGCGTTCGATTTGAACCCCAAATACGTAAGCCATTTATTTAAGGAAGAATTCGGAGAGAAGTTCGTCGAGTACTTGGCGGGCGTCCGCATGGAGCGAGCGAAGGAGCTGCTCGCGTCGACGACGCTGTCCATTCAGGAGATCGCGCTGCGAGTCGGGTATACGCATTCCTTTTCGTTCATTCGCATGTTTAAGAAGATCGTCGGCCTCACGCCGGGAGATTATCGGAAGCAGGCGGCGCCGCCATCCTAAAGCCGAAAAGTGCGCAGCATAGGAATATGGTGCATCCCGCGCCGCACGCCGGGCCGAATGCCAAGCGCCGCGCGGTCGCGCGAGCGATCCGAATATTGTGCAACCGCCGAGAAAGATGCGGATTGCCGGTCGCCGGAACCTGGGGCTATAGTGGGAACCAGATCGATCGACATTCCAACTTTCCAAAGAGAGGTGACATGCGCTTGGATACGGCCGAGGAGACCGCTGGACGTCGCACCCCACTGCAGCTAGAGCGTAAGGTCGACCGGAAACGGCTCAAACAGAACATTCCTTATTTCCTCATGTTCCTCCCCGTCATCGCGTATTTCGCCGTATTCAAATACGCGCCGATGGGAGGCCTCGTCATCGCGTTCAAGGACTACAACTTCGCGGACGGCGTGTTCGGCAGTCCATGGGTCGGGTTCGGGCAATTCGAGACGCTGTTCAGCAATCCGCAGACGTTGCAAATCATCCGCAATACGTTCGTGCTCAGCGTGTTAAGTTTGCTGATCGGCTTCCCGTTCCCGATTATCCTGGCCATTCTCCTGAACGAAGCGCGGCGGATGTGGTTCAAGCGATGGATTCAGACGTTCGTGTATTTGCCGCATTTCTTATCTTGGGTCATCGTCTCCGGCATGGTGATCACGATCTTCGCGACCGAGGGCGTCGTTAACGACCTCCTGGCCCCGTGGCTGGGCGAACCGATCGCCTTCTTGTACGAGCAGGGCTCGTGGCTGACGATCTTCATCGGATCGGGCATCTGGAAGGGAGCCGGCTGGGGCGCGATCATCTATCTCGCGGCGCTGTCGTCGATCGACCCGAGTCTGTACGAATCCGCGAGCATCGACGGAGCGAACAAGTTCCGGCAGATCGCCCACATTACGCTGCCGGGCCTCGCGCCGACGATCGTCATCGTCTTCATTCTGTCGGTGGGCAACGTCATGGAGGTCGGGTTCGATCAGGTGTATACGCTGCAAAACTCGGCCGTCTTTTCGATGTCCGAAGTCATCAGTACGTACACGTACAAAATCGGCTTGCAGCGCTTGCAATTCAGCTTGACCGCGGCGATGGGCTTCTTCGAATCGATCATCGGCCTCATCCTGGTGCTCATGACGAACGCCGTAGCTCGCCGGTTCGGGCAGGGCTTATGGTAGGAGGGGAGGCAACATGAAAGCTACATTCGGAGAAAAGGTGTTCTACGGCGTTAACTACGCGATCCTAACCTTGGTCGGGCTCAGCTGCATCCTGCCGATGATCCATATTTTGGCGTTGTCGCTCAGCGACGCGCAGGCCGTAGTGTCCGGGCGGGTCGTGTTTTGGCCGGTCAACGTCACGATCGAGTCGTACCGCAATCTCATCGTCGGCACCGATGTCGTGAACGCCTTCAAGAACAACGTCATCCTTACCGTCGTCGGTACGGCGCTGAGTATGGCGTGTACGGTGATCGCCGCGTATCCGCTGTCGCGCAGGGATATGTACGGCAGACGCTTCTTCACCTTGGCGATCGTCTTCACGATGCTGTTCTCGGGCGGCATCATTCCGCATTATCTCGTCATCAAGTCGCTCGGCCTGCTGAACTCGTACGGCGCGATTTGGCTTCCGGGATTGGTAAGCGTATTCAATATGCTAGTCTTGAAAACGTACTTCGAGAGCATGCCGCTCGAGATGGAGGAGGCGGCCCGCATCGACGGCTGTAACGAATGGCGCCTGCTGCTGCGGATCGTGCTGCCGCTGTCGTTGCCGGTGCTCGCCGCGCTGACGTTGTTTTACGCGGTCGGCTTCTGGAACCAGTTCATGAACGTGCTGTTGTTCATGAACGATCCGGCGAAGTACAACTTGACCGTCATGGTGCAGCAGATGATCCGAAGCCAGTCCATGATGCAAGAGCTGGCGAACCTACAGCCGGAGGACATCATGAACATGACGCCGGAGACGCTCAAATCCGCGGGCGTCATCGTCATGCTCGCGCCGATGCTGGTCATCTATCCGTTCCTGCAGAAATACTTCGTCAAGGGCGTCATGATCGGCGCGATCAAAGGATAAAGAGTACGTATTAATTAAGAACGAGGGGGATTTCCATGAAAACACGTTCGAATTGGGTCACGGCATCAACGCTCGTACTGACGGCGTCTTTGCTCGCCGCGGGCTGCTCCAACGGGGGCGGCGGGGAGGCGGCTCCCCCGAAGGAGAGCGGCGGAACGTCGACGGCCGGCGAAGGCAAGACGGGCGACGCGGCGCCGGAGGCGCGCGGCAGCATTACGGTGTCGATCTACGACAGAGGATCGATTCCGCCGGAGGAAGGCACGGCGGACAACAACCGTTGGACGAAGTGGCTGGTCGAGAACGGTCCGGCGGACGTGAAATTCGTCCCCGTCCCGCGCTGGGAATCCAAGGAGAAATTCAACGTCATGTTCGCTTCCGGCTCCGCGCCGGACCTTATCTTCGAATACGATACGGCGTACCGGAACGAATTGATCAGCCAGAAGCAGCTCATGCCGCTCAACGACCTGATCGAAGAGCACAGCGTCGAGTACAAGGCGCTGCTCGAGAAGTATCCGCTCCTTAGGAAAGTCGCGACGCGCGAAGACGGCAACATGTACGAATTCGGGCGGCTGAACGGGCTGGTGACGAACCATATCTTCTTCGTGCGCAAAGATTGGCTCGACAAGCTCGGGCTCGGCATTCCGCAAACGACGGAGGAGCTGTACGCGGCGGCGGAAGCGTTCGTGAAGCAGGATCCGGACGGCAACGGCCAGGCGGATACGCTCGCGATGGGCGTCACGGCGGTCGGCGACGCGATCCTCAACGAAATATTCCAGAACGTCGGCCATAAGGTGGTAGACGGAGGCTTGGTCAAGACGACGGAAAACAACATCGCGAAACATAACTTCGTAAAGAAGCTGTACGACGACGGCCTCATCGATAAGGATTTCCTCACGGATAAGAACAGCGAGAAGGCGAAGCAGGACTTCATCAACGGAAAGCTTGGCTTCTACGGGGCGAACGGCGGCGAGGCGTACGCGACGTTCACGGCGCTCAAGGCGAATTTCCCGGACGCGAAGGTGATGGCGATCCCGCTGCCGGCGAGCGAATTCGGCCGATTCAGTCCGGTCATCGGCAACCCGGTGCAAGCGACGGCGGCGATCAACGCGAACGCGAAGGATCCGGTCGCGGTTATGAAGTACGTCGACTTCCTCGTCCGCGAATCGACGATGACGACCCTGCAATACGGCATCGAAGGCGAGCATTACGAGGCGGGCGACAACGGCTGTCCGAAGCCGATCGACACGGAGAAGAACAAGAAGGAGCATAGCTGGACGGCCGACTATCGGATGCTGGTGTCCGCCGCGTTGTTCGGCGAGTGCGCGCATTTCAAAAATCAGCTGAACCCGGATAATCCGGTCGACGCGGAATACCTTGAAATCATTAAACAAGCGGATGCGGCTTACCTGAATCCGGAGACGCCGATGGCGGATCTGACGCACGTCGAGCAGATGCCGACGCTGCCGAAGGACCTGCAGCTGATCGTGACGAACACGGCGGAGCAGATGAAGAGCTTCATGCAGCAGGCCTTGATCGGCGGCAACAAGGTGACGGTCGAGCAAGCGGCGGCGGATTCCCAAGCGTTCTGGGAGAAGGCCGGCGGCAAGCAGGTCGACGACTGGTACGTCGACTGGTATGCGAACCATGCCGAGGATTGGATTTTGACGAAGGACATCTATGAGTTCAAGATCGAGTAGCATGACGGAACGGTATGTCGCGTCGCTCGCGCGCTGGGCCGCTTCGGCGGTCCGGCACGACATGTCTCGTCTGCCGGGACGGGAGGATCTAGCGTGCTACGGCACCGGGTTCGGCAGCTGGGGCGTGCAGACGAACCAGAAGGCGTTCGGGGCGTTCGCGGCGTTAGCCGCGGCGCCCGAGCTGCCGGAGGTCGAGGGCGGGCTTGATCGGGAGCGGCTGTACGCGTTGGCGCTCGGGACGCTCCGGTTTTCGTTAGCCTCCCATCTCGAAGGGGATTTCCATTGTACGGACGGCGCGAAGTGGGGGCATACGTGGATCAGCGCGCTCGGCATCGAACGCATGATGCACGGCGTCGAGGCGATCGCTGACCGGATGACGGACGACGACCGCGCGCTGCTTCGGCGCGTGCTCGTCTCGGAGGCGGACTGGGTGCTCTCGTCGTATCCGGTCGTCGGCCATCCGGATAACGCGAGCGGGAAGAACAAGCCGGAGAGCAATCTGTGGAACGGCGCGCTGCTGCATCGCGTCGCGAGTTTATATCCGGACCTGCCGCAGGCGGAGGCGTATCGGGAGCAGGGCTCGCGGCTGTTGATCAACTCGGTTTCCGTCGCGGCGGACGCGTCGAACGAAGCGGTCGTCGACGGGAAGCGCGTGATGGACCGGTTCGTCGGAGACAACTTCTTCCCGTCGTACGCGCTCCATCATCACGGCTATTTGAACGTCGGATATATGGTCGTCTGCTTGTCGAACGTGGCGATGCTGCATTTCGACTTCAAGCGCCGGGGCTTGCAGCCGCCGGAGGCGCTGTACCACCGGGCCCGAGAGCTGTGGGAGCTGGTGAAGCGGTTGTTGTTCCCCGACGGGCGGCTGCTCCGGATCGGCGGCGATACGCGCGTGCCGTATACGTATTGCCAAGATTACTTGATCCCGACGTGGCTGCTCGCGGAGAATCTATGGGGCGAGCGGTGCGACGGCTGGATGTCCGGCTGGCTCTCGCTCGTGGAGCGGGAGCAGGCGGCGAACGGCGACGGCTCGTACTTGTCGCAGCGCTGCCGCACGCTGGCCCGGCGGTCGCCTTACTACTATACGCGGCTGGAGTCGGACCGGGCGGTGACGCTGTCGATGGGCGCGTATTGGGGCCGGGAGGCGACGGCTTCTGTTTCTGCTTCGGCCGCTGCGGCTCAAGCCGTCGCTGCCGAGGAGCGCTTCGCTTGGTCGGACGCGTTCCACGGCGCGGTGTTCCATCGCAGTCCGAAGCGGATCGCGTCTTGGGTGTGGCAGGCGGCGGAGAAGCCGCAGGGGCTGTGTCTGCCGCCGGACGACAGCAGCCTCGCGGAGTGGCGCTGGAATTTGGCGGGGCGGATTCAAGGGCTGGGCAATCATCCCGTGCACGAGGTGGCCGCTCATCGGGAACGCGAGTTTCCCGGCGGGTTTCTCTCCTGCGGCGTACACCATGTGTTCACGGAGAAGCTGCTCGGCGAAGGGATGCCGCGCGAGCGGCTCGCGGCGCAGCGAACCGCGGTCGCCGCGCTGCCGGACGATACGACGATGATCGTACTGCAGCATGCCGTCTCGCCGGTGCGCAGCTACGCCGAAGCGGTGATGAGCCTGCATCTCCAAATTCCGAACGACCTGTTCAACGGCGGGCGTCGGTCGCTGCACGCGGAGAGCGGATCATGGGTCATAGAGGGGGCCGGGCATCCCCGGGAGGAGACGCTGTCGCTCGATTCGGCGTGGGCGAACGTCGAGGACGCGATCGGCGTCGTCGCCGTCTACGGCGGCGAGCTGCGGCTGTACCGTCCGGGCCGGCGCACCATCGCCCCGAAGCGGTACGCCGATCGGGGGCATGACGACGGGCTCGGCACGCTGTACGCGGACGCGCTCTGCATCGACGCGGAGTTGGGCTTGGCGCGGCGGGAAGCCGGCGAGCCGTACTTCGACGTCGGCGCGGTCGTTCGATCTAGCGAGACGCATGACGTCACGCGGGCGTTCGCCGCGGGCGGCGGGGCGGTCGCGGTTCGGTGCGGCGCCGCCGCGCTGCGGGCGGTCGCGGTCCGCGGCGCGGACGGCGCGGGGTACTTGTTCGTCTGGAACGTTACGGACGTGGCGGTCGAGACGGAGCTGTCGCTCCCGTACGGGAGCGGGTTGTTGTCGGAGCTCGGGACGGAGGCGCATCGGGAAGCGGACGGAAGACGGATACAGGTCGAGGCGGGGGATGCGCGCTTGTTCCGAATCTTAGAAACCGACGGAGGGGACGACGAATGAACGAACGCGATCTGCTGCTACGGGAGCTGGAGCGACAAGAGGCGGCTTATAACGCCGCGATGCGGGCGGTGACGGAGCCGTTTTCCAGCCCGGGCTACCATACGACGCTTACAGAGGACATCGGCGACGTCCATCGAACGCGGACGGCGGCGTATTATGCCCTCGCGTTGCTGGACGGCGGCCTCACGCGGCATCGGGAGCGCGCGTACGAGGTATTGGCGCGGCTCGTGGAAACGCAGGATACGAACCCCGAGAGCAAGACGTTCGGCATCTGGTCTTGGTTTTACGAAGAGCCGCTGACGCAGATGGCGCCGCCGGATTGGAACTGGGCGGACTTCATCGGCAAGCCGTTGTTGTTAACGCTGAAGCGCCATAGCGGCACGCTGCCGGAGCCGCTTCGCGCTTCGGTCGAGCAAGCGGTACGCAACGCTTGCCAAGCGATCATCCGGCGCAACGTCGGCCCGCACTATACGAACATCGCCATCATGGGCGCCTTCGTGACGCTGTGCGCCGGCGAGTGGCTCGGCGACGCCGACGTGGAAGCGTACGGGCTCGCGCGGCTTCAGCGCTTCTACGACTACACGATGGAGAGCGGGACGTTCCAAGAGTTCAACAGCCCGACCTACACGACGGTTGCGATCGAGGAGCTGTCGAGCATCCTCACGGAAACCCGGAGTCCCGTCGCGCGGCGGCTGGCGGAGGAGCTGCTCGACGTCGCGTGGAGCATGTGCGCCGAGCGGTTCCACCCAAGGACCGGACAGTGGTCCGGCCCGCACGCGCGCGCGTATTCGGAGCTGCTGCAGCCGCACGTGCTGTCGTTCCTGCAGCATGCGCTAGGCGGACGGGTGACGTGGCTGCCCGAAGAAGCGTTCCACTACCACACGATGTGGTACGGGAACCGGATTCGCTGTCCGGCGAAGTTCGTCTCTAGCTTCGTCGAACCGCGTATCTCGAGCTTGGTGCAGCCGCTGCTCGCGGACGCGGGGGGCAAGCAGCGGTACGCCGTTACGTACGCGACCGAGGACTACAGCCTCGCGACGGTCAGTCACGGCGATCTGTGGAACCAGCGCCGGAGCCTCTTGGCGTACGCCGCGACGCCGTCCGGCCCCGTCTACGTGCATCTGCGCGCGCTGCATGACGGCTACGACTACACAGGGGCCTGGTTGCTCGCCGCCCAGCGGGACGGTCGCGCGCTGTTCGGGGTGCACTTCGCCACCGACGGCGGCGACCGGCATCCGAACCTGCATCTCATTCAGGACGGGACGATTCGCGCGAAGGATCTGCGGCTGCGCTTCGAGATCGGCGGCGCGATCGAGGCGGTCGAGGCGGATTGGCTCCCTCGGGACGGGGCGCTTCCGCGATGCGTCGGCCGGATCGGCGAGCTGCCGCTTACGATCGACCTGGGAGCGGCCGTCTTCGGAGAGCATGCGATTCGGTACGAAGTCGCGCGGGACAACGGCACGATCGGCGTCGACGTGATTCTTTACGAAGGGGAGGCGTCGGACATTCGTCTTGCGGCGCTCGAGCGGGCGATCGTCGCCGGTCAGTTCGCGCTCGGCGCATCGACGGCGCCGTACGTCGCCGCGACGGACGGCGAGACGTGCACGCTCGAGGCGGACGGCATGCGCATCGCCGCGCCGGTCCGTCCCGCGCCGATTCGCGAGCTGACGGAACGAAGCGTCGCATCGACGAAGCAGACGGAGGTGACGCCATGAGCGCGCCCTTGCAGCTCCAAGCCGCGGACATACAAGAGCGGATCGACAAGATCGTCCATCAGCTGCAACATCTAAAGTCGGACCGGAACGAAGACGGGATCCCGATCGGCATCATCTCCATGGAGAACTGGGAGTGGCCGCAGGGGGTCGCCCTGTTCTCCCTATACTTGTACTACAAAGAAAGCGGCAAGCCCGAGCTGCTCGACTTCTTGACCTCCTGGTTCGATCGTCATCTGGCGGCCGGGACGGTGCCGGAGAAGAACATCAATACGATGTGTCCGATGCTGACCCTAAGCTTTCTCGTCGAGGAGACGGGGCGGGAGAATTACCGGGAGCTCTGCCTGGAATGGCTCGACTACGCCATGAACGAGCTGCCGCGCACGGAGGAAGGCGGCTTCCAGCATATCGTCTCGGGGCGGACGAACGAAGGCGAGCTGTGGGACGACACGCTGTATATGACCGTGCTGTTCACGGCGCGGATGGGGGTGCTGCTCGGCCGCGGCGATTGCGTGCAGGAGAGCGTCCGTCAATTTCTCGTCCATCTGAAATACTTGACCGATCCCGTGACGGGGCTGTTCTTCCACGGCTGGTCGTTCGTGGACAAGAGCTACTACGCCGGAGCGCTCTGGGGCCGCGGCAACGCCTGGTACACGGCGGGCTTGGTCGATTACCTCGATATCGTCGATCTGCCGTTCGGCGTCAAGCAGTTCCTGCTCGGCTCGCTCGAGCGGCAGGCGAAGACGCTGTCGGCGCTTCAAGCGGACAGCGGGCTGTGGCATACGCTGCTGACGGACCCGACCACGTACGAGGAGACGTCCGCGACGGCCGCCTTCGCGTACGGGATCCTGAAGGCGGTGCGGCTCGGCTACTTGCCGGAGACGTATGCCGCCGTCGGCTGGAAGGCGGCGCAAGGCGTCATGGGCAACATCGACGAGAACGGCACCGTTCACGGCGTCTCCTACGGCACCGGCCTCGGGCGCGACCTAGACTATTACCGCGGCATTCCGGTTTGCCCGATGCCGTACGGCCAGTCGATGACGCTGCTGATGCTCGTCGAATGCTTGAAGCATCGGTCGTAAGAAAGCCAGGGAGATTTTCTTTGCAAAATACAAACGGTTGTTCCCGTATAGATCCGATGGTATACTAACCTTATTACGAGCCGGGAGGCATTCGGATGAGCGAAGAGCGGTTGGAACGTATCGAGAACCGCTCGTTCAATTGATCCAGATGGTTGCTCAGAATAATACGGCTGTACAAGGATTGGAGCAGCGCTTCGACGGATTGGTGCAGCGGGTTGCATCGGAGAGCGAGGCTAACCGGCTGAGACATCTCGAGGTCATGGGGCAGCTCCGGAACGCGAACGCGGACGTCGATTATTTACGTAACCAGGTTTCTAAGCATGACATGGAACTTCATAAGATACGCGAGAAGTGACGACTAAGGTAATACGGGGGAGGGTTCGCCGAACGGCGAATCCTCCCCTTATTTCGTTCTTGTCGGGGAACGCCTGCCCCCAGCCACCTTCCCTCACGGCTTCTCCCCGATGAATACGCCGTACGACAGCCCCTCCCCGAATCGCCGGAGGAAGGCGGCGTTGCGCGCCGAGAACGCCGCGACGTCGGGGCGAAGCACTCGGTCGAGGTCGATGAACTGGAGCGGGTCCGCCTCCAGCTCCGCGCTTCCGACGACGAACGGCCGTGTGTCCCGCGGCGCCCAGACGCGCACGCGCACGAACCCCGCGGATTCGAGCGACTCGAACCAACCTTCCTTCGTCGGCAGCGGGGCCGAGCCGTACAACGCGCGCATCTCCGCGTCGAGCTCCGGAGCGTCGGCTTCGATCTTGTACAGCTCCCTGTCCCAGACGCGCCCGCCCGATCGAAGCACCCGCGCGTACTCGCGGTACGCCTCCGCCGGCGGAGCGAACGCCGTCACCGATTCCGCGAAGACGACATCGAACGAGGCCGTCTCGAACGGCAGCGCGAGAAGATCGCCTTGCACGAAGTCGACGGTCGCGCCGAGCATCGCCGCCCGCCGCTTCGCCTTTTCCAACATCGCCTCGCTCCGGTCGACCGCCGTCACGGCGCAGCCCATCGCGGCCAGCACGCAGGACGTACGCCCCGTTCCGCAGCCGACTTCTAACACGCGCAGCCCCGGCGCGACCTCGGCGTCGGCAAGGAAGTCCAGCGTGCCGCCGAACCCTCCGGGGTGAGCCGCCCCCGCGCCTGTCGCGGCGATGATTTCATGATACTCCATGGCAACCGACTCCTTCCTGCCACAGCATATGCGCGGCGGGCGCCCCGAACGCCCGGGCGTCCGCTGATTTCTCGCGCGGCCGGGCGGATACCTTGTCAATCCGCGCTACGCATCGATATACATAAGGGAAGTACTGCGGAAAGGAGGAGGTCTCCTTTGAAACGACTTCACCCCATCACTCCTGAAACGTGCAGTCCTTATGTCGGCAAGACGGTATGCGCAGTACTGCATGACGGAACGCAAGTCGTCGGCACGATCAGCCGCGTCACCGCGAACGGCATCGAAATCAACGGCAGCCGGTCGGGCGCTTCCGTGCTGTCCACGCGCGCTCCCGTGGCGAAGAAGCAGCTGCAGCGCATGGCGTCCAAGGCGAATACGAAAGCGTTCGGCTACGGCTATCCGGGCTACGGCTACCCCGGCTACGGGTATGGCTTCGGATTCGAATGGGCGGCGATCGCCCTGCTATTCTTGCTGCCGTTCTTGTTCTACTAGGGCAACGGGAACGGACAATGGAAGCGGGGAGGTGAGGGACATGGCATACGTAAACGCAGGCGTCGGCTGCGGCGGTTATGGCGGAGGTTACGGCGGATTCACGAGCACGGGAGCGATCTTGGTTCTCTTCATTTTGCTCGTGATCATCGCCCGGGCTTGGGCGGCGTAATGTTCGAATGAGGCGGGCAGGAGCCTGCGGTTCGCGTTCCGCGAGGAACGGAGCTGCAGGCTTTTCCTGTTTTTGACTAGATTTCTACGGCCGGTCCCGCGTAACACTGGCTTATTTCCCCGTTTAACATCGCGGAACGACTACTGTATAATTTATAAAGTTCACGCTAAGAAGCATTCCCTTGATCGCGACGTTCGCGATCTTTATTTTTATTGGGCAAGCCGGCAATCGCTGTCTTCAAGGAACGAAAGGGGGACGTCATGAAACCGATCAGCAATAGGTTGGGCCGATGGAATTCCATACAGAACCGCATCTTTTTCTCCATTCTTCTCTTTCTGATCATCCCGGTGCTGCTGACCTTCTATCTGTTGGACAAGCCGCTGGAGCGCGTCATCGAACGCAAAATCGGCAGTTCCGCGCAGGAAGCGCTCTTCCTGGTCAATTTGAACGTCGAGCTGTTTCTGAAAGACATGCTGCGATCCTCCGTCGATATTACGATCAACCCGGAGATGATCGAGCTGTTGAAGGATCCGGATGCGCTGACCCCCTACGAGAAGCTAAGGCTTAACGATGAAGTGCTGTATCGGCCGTTCAGTTCTTATTTTACCAATTCATACGTCACCGTATTCGATCGGAAGGGCAACTGGCTAAGCACGAGTTATATCTTTCAGACCTTATATAAGCAATACACGGAGTCGGAATGGTATCGCGACATGATCGATAAGCCGTATCAGTCTCGATGGATGTTCAACGACGAAACGATGCTGTACTCCGATCGCGAACCGATCCTTACGCTCGCGAGAACGGTCACCGACCTGCAGACGTCTCGGAATATCGGGGTGATCGCGTTCAGCGTCGCGGAGGAAGATATCCGGCCGTACTTGACCGGACTCGAGGGCAGCGTCTATCTCGTAAACCGGGAAGGCGTAGTCGTCTCCAGTCCGTCCAAGGACATGGTCGGGGAGCGGCTTCCCGAAGAGATCGACCTTAAGCCGTTGATGTCGGAGCCGAACGGTCAAAATATATTAGAGACGAAAGGCGGCAAATGGATCGTCAATCACGACACCGTGCGGCTGAACGGCTGGAAGATCGTGCAGGTCGTTTCTTACGATACCGTGTTTAAAGAAATTTTCGACATCCGTCGAACGAACGTCGAAATCATCGCAATCATTTTTCTCGTGTTCACCGTGGTGACCTTATCGATATCCTACAATATTTCAAAGCCGCTCAAGCTGATCCGTAAGCGGATGCAAGAGCTGGAGGACAAGCAGTTTTACTCGGCTATCGCCATTACCGGACCCGAGGAAATATCGTCGCTGATCAAGACCTACAATAAGATGGTTAGAGAGATTCGCGGATTGCTGGCGCAGGTAAAGGATGAATACGAGCAAAAAGAAGAAATGAGATTTCGGGCGCTGCAAGCCCAAATCAACCCTCATTTCATATTAAATACGCTCAACAATATCAAGTGGATGGCTTATATTCGGGGCAACGGCGACGTCGGGGACATGCTCTCCAACCTGGGCGGCATCCTGGAAGGCAGCATCGGCAGAGGCGGCAGCCTGGTTCCGTTACGGGAAGAAGTCGACTATATCGAAAATTATATCGGGCTGATGAAGCTGAAATATCACGATAAGCTGTCGCTGAAGATCGAGATCCCCGAAGCGTTGATGGATCAAGAGGTCGTGCGCATTATGCTGCAGCCCGTCATCGAAAACAGCTTGATTCACGGGATTGAAAAGCTCGACGGCCCCGGGCGGATCGTCATTAGTGCCGTAAGAGACGAGGAGCGGTTCGTGCTGACCGTGTCCGACAACGGACCGGGCATCGCCCCCGAACGGCTGCGCGAGCTCGACAGATGGCTGACGTCCGGCTTGGAGGGGCCGCCGCCCGAGCGAATCGGATTAAAAAACGTGCATGACCGGATTCGGATGCAGTACGGCGACGCTTACGGCATTTCGATATCCGGCGGTCCGGGGACCGGAACGACGGTTGCGTTCGCGCTGCCGGCGCGTAAAGCGGAGAGGAGAATGAACGATGACGTATAAAGTGATGCTTGTGGACGACGAGATGCTGGTTCGTCTCGGCGTGAAGTCGCTCATTCCATGGGAGGAACACGGGTTTCAGTTCATGGGGGACGCCCCGGATGGGGCGAAAGCGCTGGAACTGATGGCGGACGGGCCGCCCGACATTCTGCTTACCGATATCGTCATGCCGAATATGAACGGTCTCGAACTGATCGAACAGGTGAAGGCGCGTTATCCGAACACGCTGATCATCGTGCTTAGCAGCCATAACGAATTCGATTACGTGCGCAAGGCGATGAAGCTGGGCGTGGAAGATTATTTATTAAAGACGTCCCTAAAGCCTGCGGAGCTGCTGCAATTGCTCATCGAAGCAAGCGGCAAAGTCCGGCGGAATCAAGAGAAGCGTGCGGAACAAGTAAGGTTCGCCGGGGCTTCGGATGCGAACCCGGATTCGCCGACCCGGCTGCTGGAATCGGCGCTGTCGAACGAGGGAGGCGGCGAGCCCGCGCATCCAAGCGTCGCGATGCCCGACCAAACCTATCTTCTTCTTTTATACGTCAGAGGCATCCGCGAAGGGGTACCGCATCACTCCGCCGCTCAGCTGCTGAAACATCTGGTCGAGGCCGAGCTGGAAGGGATGCTGCACGCCGGACCGGTGCAGACGGACGAGCGCGAGCTGGCGGCGACGCTGCGATTGCCGGACGGCGATCGAGAGAAGCTGCAACCGCGGATCGACGATCTTGCGAACGCGTCGGGCAGTTTGCTGGGCATCTCCTTAAGCGGATATATGAGCGGCCCCGTCGGCTCGTGGCGGGAAGCGGGCGAGCGATTCGCCGAGCTGAAGAAGATCGTCGAAGAAAAGGAAAACGCCGTTCGGGCGAAGGAAACCTCCCGGGACGATATTAAGAGGCTGCTGCGTTATATGAACGAGCATTACGCCGAAAATCTATCGCTTCGGACCGCGGCGGGGATGGTCAATATGAGCGAATCTTATTTGAGCACGGTCTTCAAGAAAGAAACCGGAACGAATTTCTCCGATTGGCTGAATCTGCTTCGCATCGAAAAAGCCGCGTCGCTTCTCGTCGAGACGGATTTGCCGAGTTATTTGATCTCGGAGCGGGTAGGCTATGAGAACAGTAACTATTTCGGGCGCATTTTCAAAAAAATCAAGGGCGTCGGCCCGCAGAAGTACCGGACTTTATACGCGCAAGGCAAAGCGTCCGTCGAAAAATTGTGAACGTTTTCAACGCAGCGTCTAAATTTTATGAACATTCCGATCGAAGGTTAAAAATAGTGAAGAAATTGCGAAAACGAGTTCCTGTCTCCCCTCCTAAAGCAGAGCCTATAATGGGCACAGAAGCCTTCTCTTCGAGAAGGTTTCGCACTTTACGGAGGGGGTGAGCATTCCCATGATCGCAGGATCGCTCGCGTTATGGCCGGACGAACGCCGATTCGCGCATCCTGTCTTGCGGCAAGCGATCGGTTATTTGGCGGAGACGGACTTCAATCAGCTGGAAGACGGCAAGTACCGGATTCAAGGAGACGAGATGTATGCATCGGTCATGACGATTTCGTCGAAGCCGCCTTCGGAGCAGCCGGCGGAGAAGCACGAAACGTACCTCGACATCCATCTCCTGCTGGAAGGTTCGGAGGTCATCGGCTGGCGGTTGGAAGACGGGAGCGAGATGCCGTCGCAGGCTTACGATGCGGAGCGCGACTTCGCGTTATACGACGAATTGAGGAACGAATCGTACTTGTTGCTGCAGCCCGGCATGTTCGTCGTGTTATTCCCCGAGGACCTGCACCGGCCGGGATTGTCGGAAGCGGATGCGGGCCCGTCGACCATTCGCAAGGTCGTCGTGAAAATTCGCCATGCACTGCTGAAAATGTAAGCGCTGTAATCTCACAATCAATAAGGGGGCTTTACCGACATGCAGAAAAAACGTACATGGCAGGCCAGTATCGTACTCGCGCTGAGTCTCGCGCTAGCAACCGGCTGTTCGGGCAATGCGGGCGACAACGAACCAGCGGGCGCATCCAATAGCGGAAGCGGCGATGCCGTTTCCAAAGAAAACGTGGAAATTTCCGTTTGGCTTACGCCGCAATGGAAGGGCGTTCTCGAAGCGACGGAAGAAGGAGCGGATTACGACAGCTTCTTCAAGGTTGCGGCGGAAAAGTTTACCGAACAGTACGACAAATACAATGCGAAAATCAACGTGCAGGTCGTAGCCGGCGATCAGCGGGACGAACTGCTGAACGTGAACTTAAGCGGCGGCACGCCTCCGGATATCTTCTTCGAAAGCGTGTTCGCCATGGGCGATTACGCGCATCGCGGCGCCTTGCTTCCGCTTACGGATCTCGTCGACGACGCGGCGCGAAGCGATATCGCGAAGGGCTACTGGGATAACGTCACGTTCGGCGACGATGTCTACTTCTACCCGTTCTCCCATAACCCCGGCACCTTCGCCTACAATGCCGACATGTTCAAAGCCGCCGGACTCGAGAGCTTCATCGGCGGCGAGACGGAAATTAAAACATGGACGCTTGCCGAGTACGAGCAAATTTTGGACGGCCTTAAAAACAACCTGCCGAAGGATCGATACTCGAATGCGTACCCGATGGCGCTCTACGCGCTGAACAATCAGGGCGACACCTGGAATTTGGCGTACCTGAGAATGTTCGGCAATCCGTTCTTCGACGAGAACGGCAATATCGTGCTGAATGACGAGCGCGGCGTGAAAGCCGCGGAATGGATGAAGAAGATGTACGACAACGGCTATACGAATCCAGGCGCCGAATCCGTATCCTCCAACGACGCCAATGCGATGTTCCAAAACCAGCAGCTGGCGATCAGCTTTACGAACGCCGTTCTGTTCAACAACGCGAAGGCGGATATGGAGTCCGGCAAAGCGCCGAAGTTCGACATTCGGCTGGCGAACATCCCGTCCGAAGGCGGCGACCCGCTCACGTTCACCTACGTGGTAGGCGCCAGCGCGTTCAAGACGGGGGACGCCAAGCGCGAGGAAACGGCGAAAGACTTCATCAAGTTTTTCTCCACGGATCCGGAGCTTGTGAAATCTTCCAAGAACAGCGTGCCGGTCCGTTCTTCCGTCGCGAACGAATACAAGGATCAGTATCCGTTCTTCGCGGCTTACGACAAGAACGCGGCGTACATGTTCGCGTTCACGGGCAACGTTCCGGGGTACAGCGAGTTGAGACAAGTGCTGTTCCCAGAGCTTCAGGCGCTGTATATCGGCGAGAAGACGGCCGCCGAAGCGGTAAGCAGCTATCAGACGAACGGCAACGCCGTGATCGCGAAGGCGAAGGAAAACTCCACGCTCGCGAAATAACCAGCCTTTACGAGAGAAGCAAAATTCGTTTCCGATGCTCGCGGCGCGCGAGAAGCCGCGGCATCGGAAAGAAAGGTAACGGATAACCATGAATATGAGAAACCATTCCTTGAGAGAAAACATAACCGGCTATCTGTTCATCTTGCCGCAACTCCTGCTGTTTCTGCTGTTTATCGTCTATCCCATTATCGAAGGAATCCGGCTTAGCTTGTACAAGGTGCAGTACCGACAGGAAACCTTCGTAGGCTTCGATAACTACGTTACGCTGTTCAACGACCCGGTATTTTTCAAATCCATCGTAAATACAGTCGTCTTCGTCATCTTTATCGTGCTGCTGACGGTCGTGTTCTCCATATTCGTCGCGTCCGCCGTATTCGATAAGAAGGCCAAGTACGTGTCCTTCATCCGCGGAAGCTATTATATTCCGGTCATGGTATCGATGGTCGTCATGAGCATGGTATGGAGCTTCCTGCTCAGCCCGGCCAACGGACTCATCTCGTATGCGGCCCGCGAGATGGACTGGAGCGTCGTCAATTTGCTCGGGAATAAAAACACGGTGCTGCCCGTCATCATCTTCGTCACGTTCGCCACGAATGTGGGTCAGGCCATTATTTTATATATCGCGTCCATGATCGGCGTGCCGAAGGATCTGTTCGAAGCCGCGGAAGTGGACGGGGCAAGCCGCTTGCAGGTGATCTTCCGAATTCTGATTCCGCTCGTTCAGCCGACGACGATCTACATTACGATCATCAACATCATCGCCGTCCTGAAAATATTCGTCGTCATCCAGCTTCTGACCGGCGGAGGACCCAATAACGCATCCGTTACGATGATGTACTATCTCTATAACAACGCGTTCAAGTTCAATCAGCTCGGCGTCGCGTCCGCGGTAGGGGTTATCATGTTCGTCATCACGATGCTGCTCTCGGTGCCTCAGCTCCGGGCGTTGTTCAAGGATAAGTGAGGGATCAACCATGCTGCATTCGAAATCGAAGTCCAAAAGACAAAAGGAAACCTACGACGTCGTCTCCAATGGCATCGTCCTCTTTTTCGCGGTATTGAATCTGTTTCCGCTGTATTGGCTGTTCACCAGCTCGATGAAAAACAGCTCCGACGTCGTGAAGATGCCTCCGGACTGGTGGCCGAAGACGTTTACGTTTTCCAATTATGTCGAAGTGTTCGAGAGTCAGCCGGCGCTGCGCTGGACGTTCAACAGTCTCTATGTGGCGGGGTTGTCCACCGTATTGCTGGTCGTCACCAGCTCCATGGCGGCTTATGCCTTCTCGAAGCTGCGCTTCAAGGGGAAAAACGTCATCTTCGTTCTGTTCATTTCCAGCTTGATGGTCCCGAAGGAAGTCATGATCGTGCCTTTATTCCGCATCGCGCAGGATCTGGGACTCGTGAACGACTTGCACGGCATGATCTGGCCGAACGTGGCCACCGCTTTCGGCGTATTTCTGCTAAAAGGATTTTTCGACTCCGCTCCCGACGCGCTGCGCGAAGCGGCCAGAATCGACGGCGCGGGCGAGGTGCGAACGTTCCTGCAAATTATGCTGCCGATCGTGAAGCCCGGAATCGGCGCGTTGTTTATTCTGAATTTCGTGCAAGTCTGGAACGACTATATGTGGCAATTGGTCATCGGTCAGGAGAAGGAAATGAAAACGCTGATGGTCGGCATCGCGACGCTCATGCAGGATTTGAATCCGAACTTCGCCTACAAGATGGCGGGAGCGACGGTCGCGGCCATCCCGATGCTGCTCATCTTCGTTCTATTCCAGCAATATTTCACGCGCGGCATCTCGATCGGCGCGGTGAAAGAGTAGAGGCGGCTTATGTCGGGGAAGCATTGGGTTGGCGTGGATGTCGGAGGCACGGAGATCAAGTTCGCCGTCTTCGCGGAGGACGGGAATATCGTCTTTCACGGGAAGCGGAAGACGCCGGCGGGCTCGGCCGACGTCGGCATCCCGGAGGCCGTTATCGCGATCGTGCAAGAGACGACGGATCGGTACGGTCCGATGCAGGGCGCCGGCATCAGCACGGCGGGCGTCGTCGACGCGGAGAGCGGCGAAATTCTGTTTGCGGGCGGCACCCTTCCGGAATACAAAGGAACCAATCTGAAGCGGACCGTGGAAGAGCGGTTCGGGCTCGGAACGACGGTCGCGAACGACGTGAACGCGGCGGCGGTCGGCGAGCGGTGGAGAGGGGCGACCGCGGGCGTCGACGATTTTTTTTGCCTGACGCTCGGCACGGGCATCGGCGGCGCGTTGTTCTGCGGCGGCCGTCTGGTGACCGGCGCCCATTCCCGCGCCGGGGAAATCGGACATTCCTTGTATGACAAGGACAGCGGCACGACTTACGAGCAGAGGGCGTCCATGTCCGCGCTGCTGAAGCGGGCGGCCCGCGAACTGCCGGGCTTCGACGGCAGCGGGTTTACGTTGTTCGAAGAAGCGAAGGCCGGCAATGCGCCGTACGCGGCCGTTATCGACGGATGGACGGAAGAGATCGCCAGAGGCATCGCCGGCATCATCGTCCTGGCCGACCCGGCGCTGATCGTCATCGGCGGAGGCGTATCGGAACAGGGAGAGTACTTGTTGGATAACATCAAACTTCGCGTGTCGGATTATGTGCCTCCGGGCTTCTCCCGGTCGGAGCTGACGGTCGCGAAGCTCGGCAACAAAGCCGCGCTGTATGGGGCGGTATACCCCTACTTCAAAGAAGAGATGGAGCGATAACCGATGAACATGATCGAAACGTTCGAAGGGATTTATGTAGCGATGTATTCCGCTTACGACGACAAGGGCGAAGTGGACGCGGAGCGCGTGAAGAAGCTGGCGAGATATTATGTCGGGAAGGGAATCAAAGGTTTGTACGTCGGCGGCAGCTCGGGCGAAGGCATCCTCCAGACGGCCGAGGAGCGCAAGCGGGTGCTGGAAGCGGTCATGGAGGAAATTCGCGGCGAGTTGAAGGTAATCGTGCATGTGGGGGCGAACTCGACCCGCGAGAGCGCGGAGCTGTCGAGGCACGCCGAGCTTCATGGCGCGGACGCGATTTCCGCGGTGCCGGCCATCTATTATCGACTGTCCGACGAAGCGGTCGAACGCCATTGGCAGCACATGATCGACAGCAGCGAGCTTCCGTTTGTTATTTATAACATTCCGCAGACGACCGGCTTCCGGCTGTCGCCGAAGCTGCTTGCGAAGCTGGCCGCGCAGCCGAAGGTGATCGGCGTGAAGATGTCCGGCGAGAGCGCGTTCGAGCTGCAGCAGTACAAAGTCGCGGGCGGCGACGACTTCCTCGTCTTTAACGGACCGGACGAGCAATTCCTCGCGGGGAGAATCATGGGCGCGGACGGCGGGATCGGCGGCACGTACGGCGTCATGCCGGAATTGTTCTGCAAGCTGAACGAGCTGTATGCGGAACGCCGCTTGGCGGATGCGCAGGAGCTTCAATATCAGATCAACGCCGTCATTATAAAGTTGCTCTCGTATCCGTCGCTGTACGGCGCCGCCAAGCACATCCTGTCGCTCCGCGGCGTGGAAACGGGACAACCGCGATTGCCGTTGCTGCCGGTGCGCGAAGAGGATTATGAATCGCTGGCCGCGTTGAACGACGAGATCCTTGCGCTCGTCGCGCAATCCGGCGACGGCGACCGGTAAGGAGACGATCGACGATGTTGGACGCGATGGAGGGCGGCTTGGTCGTATCGTGCCAGGCGCTGGAACAGGAGCCGCTGCATAGCTCGTTTATCATGAGCAGGATGGCGCTTGCGGCGAAGGAAGGCGGAGCGCTCGGCATTCGGGCGAACTCCAAAGCGGATATTATCGCGATCAAGCGGGAAGCGGATCTTCCCGTCATCGGGATCGTGAAGCGCGATTACGAAGGCAGCGAAGTACTCATTACCGCGACGCGCAAGGAAATCGACGAGCTGCTGGAGAGCGGCTGCGAGATGATCGCGATGGACGCGACGCTTCGCGGGCGCCCCGGCGACGAGACGGTCGAGTCGTTGGTCGCCTATTGCCGCGGGAAGAACCCGGGCGTGCAGCTGATGGCGGATATCTCGACCGTCGAGGAAGCGGTCGCGGCGGAGCTGCTGGGCTTCGACTGCGTCTCTACGACGCTGCACGGCTATACGCCGGATACGGCGCATACCAAGCTTTACGAGGACGACTTCGCGTTTCTG
Organism: Paenibacillus sp.; assembly: GCF_031177825.1. Lineage (GTDB taxonomy): Bacteria > Bacillota > Bacilli > Paenibacillales > YIM-B00363 > Paenibacillus_AE. The sequence goes on from NZ_JAPSKE010000007.1 coordinate 268,070, forward strand.
AAGGCGGTGCTCGAAGCGGTGAAAGTGCCTGTGATCGCCGAAGGCAACGTGCTGACGCCGGAGATGTATCGCCGATGTTTGGAGCTTGGGGCGGCTTCCGTCGTCGTCGGCGGCGCGATTACGCGGCCGAAGGAAATTACGGCACGCTTCGTGCAAGCCGCATCCTCTACAACAAAACAATAGTACGGGCGGAGCCGGCGAATTGCCGGTTCCGCTTTTTTTTGCCCCCTTGCAGGAAGAGGACGAGTCACGTACGGATTGGCGTTGTGTCGATAAGGATTAGCCGCCCCGGCGAATCCCGCGCCCTGCGGCGGCGCGCGAACAATCACGAATTGATTATAGTCCGTCATCGCGGCCGTCTCTTACGATGAGGAAGCAGGCGAAACCGCATCGCAAACTCAGACCTAAGGAGAGGTGCTATCCACGATGACATCCGAAACCGACGTTTTGCCTCCGGTCGAGCCGCCGGCGCTGATCGACGCGGACATCCATAATGTGATGAAGGATCCGAGGGACTTGCTTCCGTATCTTGCGAAGCCGTGGCATAAGCAGTGGCTCGCGACCGGCACGGGCGTAGGCACGCCCTATTATTCGACCGTCGGCGTCTTGCGCAGAGACGCCGTCCCGGACGACGGCGGCCCTCCCGGCAGCGATCCGGCGTACGTGGTCAAGGACCACCTGGACCGCTACGATATCGACTACGGGATCTTGACCGGCTCGAACACGCTGGAGATGTCGCTCAACCCGGACATGGATTACGGGAACGCTGTCTGTTCTGCCTACAACGACTACTTGCTCGATCAATGGCTGCCGGTCAGCCCGCGGTTCCGAGGGTCGCTCGTCGTCAACCACTCCGACCCGCAAGCCGCGGCGGCGGAGATCGACCGGCTCGGCGGCCGGCCCGACATCGTGCAAGTGGTGATGTCCAGCGCCGCGCGCATGCCGTTCGGTCAGCGATTTTACCACCCGATCTACGAAGCGGCGGAACGCAACGGCCTGCCGGTGGCGTTCCATCCCGGTACGGAGGGGCGCGGCATATCCGGACCGCCGACGCCGTCGGGATACCCGTCGCGGTACATGGAATGGCATAACGCGCTGCCGACCAACTACATGGCGCATATCAACAGCCTGGTGTGCGAAGGCGTGTTCGAGAAGTTCCCAACGCTGAAGTTCGTCGCGATCGAAGGCGGCATCGCCTGGCTGCCCCACCTGATGTGGCGGATGGACAAGAACTTCAAGGCGCTCCGCGACACGACGCCGTGGCTCCGAAAGCTGCCGTCGGAATATATCCGGGAGCACGTGCTGCTCACGACGCAGCCGATCGAGGAGCCGGAGCATCCCGAGCATCTCGTCCAGATTTACCGCATGTGCGGCGCCGAGGATATGGTCATGTACTCGAGCGACTACCCGCACTGGGACTTCGATCCGCCGAAGCTCGCGCTCGCTGCGTTCCCGAAGGACATTCGCGGGAAGCTGCAGGCGGCGAACGCAGCCAAGCTGTACGGGTTGACGGTCAAGCCCGCGCGGGGAGGGGCGTAAGTGAACGCGAGCCTAAGGAAGATCGTAACGGACGTCGTACGGGATCGATGGTTGTATGTCATCGCCTTGCCGGGTCTCGCCTTTTTCGTCCTGTTCAAGTACTTGCCGATGGGCGGCGTGGTCATCGCCTTCCAGGATTATCATCCGTTCACGGGATTCGTCGGAAGCCCTTGGACGGGCCTAAAGCACTTCGTTCGCTTGTTCGGGGATCCCGACTTCATGATGCTGCTGCGCAACACGCTGCTGCTCTCGCTGTACAATATCGCGCTCGGCTTCCCGGCTCCCATCCTGCTGGCGCTCATGCTCAACGAGCTGCGGCGGCAATGGTTCAAGCGGTCGATCCAGACGCTCATCTACGTGCCGCACTTCATGTCGTGGGTCGTCGTCGTGTCGATGTTCTTCGTCATCTTCGAATCGCAGGACGGCGCGTTCCAGAACCTGATCGCCGCTTGGGGCTTCGATAAGTTTACGTTCATGATGGACGACGGCTGGTTCCGCCCGATGTACATCTTGCAGGTCATCTGGCGTGACACCGGATGGGGCACGATCATCTACCTGGCGGCGCTGGCCGGCATCGGGCCGGAGCTGTACGAAGCCGCCCGCATGGACGGCGCGAGCCGCATGCGGCAGATCTGGCATATTACGCTGCCAGGAATTCGCGGGACGATCATCATCCTGCTGCTGCTGCGGCTCAGCGACGTATTGGACCTCAGCTTCGAGCACGTCTACGTGCTGCTCAACGCGCTCAATCGCGACGTCGGCGAAGTGTTCGATACCTACGTCTACCGGGTCGGCCTCATTAACGGGCAGCTTAGCTATGCGACGGCGGTCGGCCTGTTCAAGGGAGCGGTCGGGCTCGCGCTGGTGACGATCGCGAACGGCCTCGCGAAGAGATTCGGAGAGGAGGGTATTTTTTGATGGTAGACAAGAGCTTTAGCAGCCGGGCGTTCGACGCCGTCAACGGCACCCTGCTCGTCCTGTTCGCGCTCGTGACGATCGTGCCGTTCGTGCACGTCATCGCCAGCTCCTTCGCGTCGGCCGCGGAATATAACCGGACGGACTTCCTCCTGTTTCCGACGGAGTTTTCGCTGAAGGCGTACGAATACATTTTCACGACGAATGCGCTGCCGAAGAGCTTAGCCATCACGGTATTCATCACCGTTGTCGGGACGCTCATCTGCTTGGCGCTCACCGCATTGACCGCGTATCCGTTGTCGCGGCGGCGGATGCATTTTCGCAAACCCCTGATGTTCCTGATCGTATTCACGATCATCTTCCAGGGCGGCCTCATTCCCGACTATCTCGTCGTCAAAGAGCTCGGGATGCTGAACTCCTACTGGTCGTTGATGCTGCCGAGGGCGATCATTCCGTTCTATCTCATCATCCTGATCAACTTCTTCAAGCATCTTCCGGACGAGATCGAGGAATCGGCCAAGATGGACGGCTGCGGCGACTTGCGGCTGCTGCTGCGCATCATGATTCCGCTGTCGATGCCCGCCTTGGCTTCGCTCACGTTGTTTTACGCGGTGTTCCAGTGGAACACGTACATGCACGCCATTCTGTACATCAACGATACCGAGAAGTGGCCGATCCAGGTGCTGCTGCGGCAGATCGTCATGGTGTCCCAAGCGGGCTTCGTCGAACAAGGCGTCGTGGAGGGGGAGCAATCGATCCCGCCGGACACGGTCAAGATGGCCGTCATTACGGTGGCGACGTTCCCGATTCTGTTGGTATATCCGTTCTTGCAGAAGCATTTCGCGAAGGGCGTCTTGCTCGGTTCGATCAAAGGCTGATGGGGAAGAAGGGGATGAACATGGAGAAAATTTGGGTCGCGAAGAAGGAAGAGATCGTCGAAGGAGCGTGCAAGCTCGTCCGCGTCAAGGGGATCGAGTTCGGCATCTACAAGGTGCAGGGCGAGTTCTACGCTTGGAGGAACGCCTGCCCTCACTATGGCGCGCCGGTATGCCAAGGGCATGTGACGGGGACGCGGCTGCCCTCCCAGGTGTACGAATACCGAATGGGCCGGGAAAATGAAATCGTCCGCTGCCCTTGGCACGGCTGGGAGTTCGACCTCGTCACAGGCGAGCATCTGGTCGACCCGGACGTGAAGCTCCGGCGCGGGCGGCTGACGGACGAGGAGGGGAGCGAGCGTCTGACGAAGGGCAAGCTCGAATCGACCGCCGAGGATTTATATCTCTGGTTGTAATGCTTCTGTTACAATAAACCATGAATACGAGGAGGAATTGCATTGGAACGTGCAACCGGTTACAGAAATTGGGTGGCTGCGCACTGCGCGACGCTGGCGTTGTCCGTCGTCTTGTCGGCATGCAGCGGATCGGCATCGGAGGGGAGCGAACCCGCGGCGGACCCGACAGGAGACTCTGCGGCCCCGGCGGCCGAAGCGCAGTCCGAAGCGCCGGCCGGCCCCGTGAAGGTGTCGATCTTGAACGCGTACTTTTCCAACACCGCTCCGAAGGAGGATGGCGCCGTCGTCGCGGAGACGGAACGCATCTCCAATGCCGAATTGGACATTACGTGGGTGCCGTTCAACGTATATAACGAGAAGCTCAACGTCACGATGACGTCTGGCGAGATGCCGCAAGTGATCATGGTCGACAATCCGTTCACGACGTCCATTTTGAACGGCATTCACTCCGGCATGTTTTGGGAGCTGACCCCGTACGTGGACGAATTCCCGAACCTGAAGCGCTTCGACGAGGCCGTCCTGAACAATCTGGCGATCGACGGGAAGATGTACCTGGTTCCCCGCCCGCGCCCGTTCGTCCGCAACGGGTTGATCGTCCGGGAGGATTGGCTGAAGAAGCTGAACCTCGAGGTGCCGAAGACGATCGACGAGTTCTATAACATGCTCGTGGCGTTCCGCGACCAAGACCCGGACGGCAACGGGACCGCCGACACGTACGGCATCATGTTCTACGAGGGAACGATTCCGGCGGACATCTTCGCTTGGCACGGCGCCCCGAACAACTGGAAAGCGGAGAACGGGACGTTCATTAAGGATCTGGAGACGGCCGAGTATCGGGAAGGCTTGAAGTTCGTAAGGAAGCTGTACGAGGAACAATTAGTGAACGAGGATTTCCCGGTCGTCGTGCGGAACGAGGCGCGGAAAAACTTGTACAACAACAAAGTCGGCGCGAGCATCGAGGCGCTCGACGCGGTCGTCCCCTACTATTACTTCCAGATGGAAGAGACGAAGAACTTCTTCGACTTGACCGCCGGCGGACCGATCGAGGGGAAAGCCTTCTCGACCCCAGGACATTACGGCGGCGCCTTGATTCCGAAGACGAGCGTGAAGTCGGAGGAGGAGCTCAAGCAGGTGCTGCGCTATTTCGATACGCAAAACAGCCCGGAGGCGTCCGAAGCGTTCGCGAAGCTGGCGAACGAGAACGAGGCGAAGCCGAGCGAAGAGAAGTTCAACATCGACGATCTGAAGAACTTGATCGTGAACAACGCGGCGATTTATCCTCCGGGGGATTCCGAGCTGAACGTCATGTTGAAGTCGAGAATGGAAGAGCATGCCGCCGTCGGCGTGGCGGATCCGTCCAATGGCTTGATCTCCCCGACGGAAACCGAGAAGAGCGAACAGTTAAAGACGATTCTGGCCGATGCGAAAATTCAGTTCGTGCTCGGGCAGATCGACGAGGGCGGGCTGGACGCCGCCGTCGAGGAGTGGAAGAAGGCGGGCGGGGCCAAAGTCGCGGAAGAGCTCGCCGAGCTGTACGCGAACAAATAACATTTCGTTCATGAAGGCGGTGGATCGACTTGAGACGATTGTGGACCTCCAGTTTTTTGAAGAGTCTGGTCCTGATCAGCAGCGTCATCGGGATTATCCCGGTGCTGCTGCTCGGGTACTTATCCTACAATAAGTCCGCCAGCATCGTCCAGGAAGAGGTCACCGCCGGCAACCGTCTCATCCTGCAGCAAAATAAGGAACAGGTCGAGTCGCATCTGCGGACGATCGATACACTCGCGACGCAGATGATCGGGGGACCGGTCACGACGAACGCGGTATCCGTCCCGACAGTGCTCGACCTGTCCTATGCGTACGAGCATAAGAAGCTGTTCGACAGCTTGATCTATAAGCTCGTCCAAATCCAAGTATTCGAGCTCGGCATCCGCGACGTGCATCTGATCAGCTTTCGGAAAAATTGGATCGTCGAAGGCGGCGCCGTCTACCCGATGGAGGATCGCAGCACCTACGCCCATGACGAATATTTGCTTCAAGTGAAGGAGCGGCTGACCTCCTACCGCGACGTCGCCAAGCGTTCTTACTGGAAGCTGACGGAGGAACGGGAGCGGGGCTTCGTCCTGAAGCTGATCAAGCATATCCCGCTCAACTCGTCCGATCCGTACGGCTTGGTGTCCGTGAACGTCCCCGTCAGCGAACTTGCCAAACGGCTCACCGGGGGCGGGCAGCTCGGCACGGTCGTCGTCGCGGACGAACGCGGCATGATCCTGTCGCATCCGGACAAGACGAAGATCGGCGCGATGGCGGACGAGGAATCGTATTACGGGAACGCGGTAAGCCGGCCCGAGTCCGACGGCCAGTTCACCGGCCGCATCGGCGGGGAGGACTACGCGGTCATCTTCAATCGATCGACGTACAACGGATGGACGTACTTCGCGTTAACGCCGTTGGAGAGCTTGACCGTCGAATCGGATCGGATCAAGATGTACACCATGTTTTCCGTCGCGATCCTGATCGCGCTCGTCGTCGCGACGTCGCTGATCGCCTCGCTGCGCATGTATTCGCCGATCCGGCGCATCTACCGGTTCATGAAGCCCGGCGCGCCGCAGCCGAACGGAAGCGAGAACGAACTGACGGTCATCGGCGATCGGATGTTCCAGCTGGCGCAGTCGGAGACCCGATTGACCGGTCAGGTGGAGCGGCTGAACCGGCAGGCGAGGGAATTTTACGTATATAAGCTGTTGCTCGGGTCGATCAAGCCGGAAGAACTCGAAGAGGATTTCGAAAAGTACGGTTACCCCGCGGACTGGAATCAATGGTGCCTAGCGGCGCTGCGGATCGACACCTTGGAAGGAACCCGTTACGAGGAGAAGGATATCGATCTCTTGCTTTATGCCGCATACAATATCTTCGAGGAGATGATCCCGCCCGGCGATCGGCTGTCTCCGGTCATCCATAACCGGACGCTGCTGGTATTCCTCGGCGCGCCGATGGACCGCGACATCCCGTTCCGGGTGCAGGTGTTCCAACAGACGGACAGCGTTCGGCAGCATGTGAAGGAGTACCTGAAGCTGAAGGTCAGCATCGGCATCAGCCGGAGCTACGCCGACTTCATCCACGCGCCGCATGCGTACGAAGAAAGTCTGGACGCGCTGGCGTACCGCACCCGATTGGGACAGGAATCGATTCTGTTCATCGACGAGGCGCAGCCGGACCCGAAGCTTCGCTTCCGCTATCCGAAGGAGCTGGAGGCGCGAATTCTGGAAGCGGTCAGGCGGCTGGATCGCCCGCAGGCGATCGAAGGGCTGCGGACGTTCGTGGAGCGGTTTTTCGAAAACGAGGTCAACCATTACGATTACCAAGCATACGTAGGCAGACTGTTCACGAACGTCACCGGCGTCGTGCAGGATGCCGGCGGGTCGGTGCAGGAGGTGTTCCGCAAGACGCTGTTTACGTCGGACATCCTGCAGCGCATGCACGCGCCGGAACAGATTTTGCAGTGGTTCGAGCATGAGGTGCTCCTGCCGCTGATCGACTGGATGGAGGAGCGGGCTCGGAAGCAAGAGGTGAACATTTCCAAGGAAATCATCGAGGAGATCGAACGCAATTACGACCAAGACCTCAGCGTCGATATGTTCGCGAGCCGCTTGAATTATCACCCGAGCTACATTAGCCGTGTGTTTAAGAAAGACACAGGCGTCACCTTCACGGAGTACTTGTCCGAGTATCGGATCGAAGTGTCGAAGCGGTGGCTGCGAGAGACGGACATGAAGATCGCCGAGATCGCGGAGCGGCTTCGGTACAGCACCGCCTCGAACTTCAATCGGAACTTCAAGCGAATCGTCAAGATTACGCCGAGTCAATATCGAGAACAAGCGAAATAGGGGGCGACAAGCATGGAGTTGGTTTCGGCCCGGGTCGTTACGCGGCCGCCGACGCGGCTGCCGGACGGCAAGCGGCTGCCTCGCGGGTGGTCGGCGCTGGAGATCGGCCGCGAAGAGGAGACGAGCGTACATCTTCGGTGGCCGGCTTGGGAGGGCGCCGCCGTCGGGAACGGCGGGCGGCTGCGCATCACCGTAGCGTTGGATTACCGCGACGCGCGGTTCGTGGAGGCGCGGCTGCCGGGCTCGGGCGCGCTGCTGGGACGCTTCGACATCCGGTACGCGTACGCGTTTCAGCCGTTCGAGCTCGCGCTGAACGCGGAACAGGCCGCGGCGGCGCTTCGCGAAGGCGTCTCGCTGCGGCTGGACGGCGGTGAACAGCCGCTTTGGATGTTCGACGAGCTGGACGGGGAGAAGGACCGGCGATCGTTCGCGCCGCATCTGCTGCTGGGCGAAGGAGCCGACGGCGCGGAGGCGCGGCTCGACGCCGCCATGGGGCGGCTCGCGTCGTTCGCGTCGCTGCAGCCGTTCGGCTGGATGGAGGGCTGCGTGCTGGACGGACTGTACGCGCTTCGTCCGACGCTCGGCGCGGAGCGGATCGATGCCGCGCTCGACGCGCATCTCGCACAGTATATGGACGACGAGGGACGCTTGTTGTACGAGGACCTTCATGGCCGCGGGGCGGACGATACGTTCACGACGATCGAAGCGACGCTGCCGCTCGCCGTCATCGCGAAGTACCAGCCCGAGCACAACGTCGTGAAGCGGGCGATCGCGTTCTGGGACTCGCGCGGCGCGAACGGCGGCGGAGCCGTCATCGACGGCGACACCGTCTCGGCGGAAGGCGCATACACCGTCGCTTACCCGCTCGCCGTCGTCGCGGCGAAGCATGACCGGAGCGATCTGGCGCGGCGGGCGTTGGAGCAAGCGCTGCTTCGCCGCGACGTTCTGGCGCGGGACCGCGACGTCTTCTTGCGGTACCATCGGAACTCGGATTCGCATAGCTTCCGCAATTGGGCCCGCGCCTACGCTTGGTATATGCTCGGGATCGCGCGGACCGCGTCGACGTTGCGAGCCTCGGCGTTCGCGGATTTGCCCGGGGTCGCCGAGCTGGAGCGGGAGCTCGCCCGCGTGGCCGAGGTCGCCTTGTCGTGGAGGCAGCGTTCCGGCCTCTGGTCCAACTTCCTCGACGATCCCGCCGTCGCCGTCGACGCGTCCGGCTCGGCCGGCATCGCCGCCGCCTTGGCCTTGGGCGCGCGCCACGGCGTGCTGGAGGAGCGCTATCTCCGCGTTGCGGAGGAGAGCTTGACCGCGCTGGCGGCGTACGTGACGCCGGACGGCTTCCTCGGCGGCGTCGCCCAGCACAACGCCGGCGGGGTCGAGCTGCAGCGCGGCGGCTACCGCGTGCTGTCGCAGATGGGCCTCGGCCTGCTGGGGCAATTGTACGCGGCGGTGCGGGGAGCATAAAAATTAGTATGGGGGCCTGCCGGTGACGGCGGCCCCCTTTGCTATTTGACGGCCTTTTCTAAGGTGATTTCCTCTGTTCGAGGAGGATTGCTAGTAGATTTCTATGCCGGATTTGAATGTATTTTGAGGCTCTGTTGTTTTTAAAAGCAAGGGGATTGACAGGAAAAGCAAGTTCAGATTAGTATGAGTACTATGGTCTAACCATAATATAAATGATTTTGTGGTCTAAAGGAGAGGAGAATGAACAATGTCAAAAGCCATCCACGTGCCCAAGGCGCCACAGTTTCCGTTGCCGTTCTCGCACGCAGTTCGTGCAGGAGATTATGTTTACGTCTCGGGACAAGTAGGTGTCGAACCGGAAAGTCGAGAGATCGTCGGACCGACGATTGAAGAACAGACGCGCCAGTGCTTACGCAATATTGAAATCATCTTGGAGGCGGAAGGGCTAACATTAGACCATGTAATTAAGACCAATGCTTTTGTCAGCCTCACCAAAGACTTTCCCGGCTATAACAAGACCTATTCGGAGGTATTTAAGGAGCCGTACCCGGCCAGGACTACTGCCCCTGTCGATATGGGAGCTTATTTGGTAGAAATTGATGCGATAGCTTACGCGCCTTCCAAACGGGTGCGCAACTAATCCTTATTGCAAATGAGGAGTAGAAAATGAAAATCGCAGTTGTCGGTATATATCATGAAACGAATACCTTTGCTCCGGGGATTACGGATTTGGCTTGCTTTCAATCCGAGTGGGTACAGGGCAACGATGCCTTCCTACAGCGATATTCCGGCACTCGTACTTCCATGGGAGGAATCATCGACGCCTTGCAGGAAGAAGGTGTGAACCCGATCTTTGGCTTGTATGCATCTGCTATTCCGAGCGGTATGGTTACCGGCGAAGCTGCCGATGCTTTGCTGGAAGCGGTTATCGATTCGTTGGACTGCACGGCAGACGGTGTAGCGGTCATTCTTCATGGAGCGATGGCAGCCCAAGGCATACCCGATGTAGAAGGGGAAATCCTGCGCCGCGTACGGGAGAGGGTGGGGCGGTCCGTACCGATTGCCGCAACACTGGATCTGCATGCCAACATTAGCGGAGAGATGGTTCGCAACGCAAATATTATTGTAGGATACGATACATATCCGCATATCGATGCTTATGAAAGAGCGGTTGATGCGGTAAACCTGCTCGTTCGCACGATTCGAGGAGAAATCAGTCCGGTGCTTGCTTTCGCGCAAGCCGGAATGTTAATCGTCCCCCAGGTTATGCTGACGGACGAGGAAGGACCAATGAAGGAGTTGTTGAATCGAGCTTTCGACATGGAGCGCGAACCTTCGGTTTTGAATGTCACCGTTCTAGGAGGCTTTCCCTACAGTGATGTGCCTGATGCCGGAGTAGCCTTCGTCGTGACGACGGACGGCAATCTTTCGCTCGCAGAGAACTATGCGGATGAATTGAAGCGTATGGCCTGGAATCGCAGAGAGCGGTTCTTGTATTCGGCCATTCCGGCTGAGGAAGCTGTATACAAGGCGATGGAGATGTCCGACGGCCCGGTGATTCTGGTCGAGGGATCGGATAACGTGGGCGGAGGAGCTCCGGCGGATGCGACCCACCTACTTTGCCATTTGACGAATCCGCCGAAAAGAAGTTTAGTTATCATTCATGACGCACTCGCATCCCTTCGGGCTCACCAACTTGGTTTAGGTGCAAGGTTTGAAGGGGAAATCGGCGGGAAAAGCGATAAGTTACATGGGAATCCCGTGTATATTACCGGCACGATAATGACTTTGTTCGATGGGAAATATGCGCACGTCGGGCCGTATATGACAGGACAATGGGCGGACATGGGGAAGACGGCGGTTATTGAAGCTGGATTATTAACGGTTATTGTAACGGAGAAAAGAGCGGCTCCGTGGGACCCGGGGCATGTCAGTTCCGTCGGACTGCGTGCGGAAGATTTTCATGTCATTGTTGCGAAGTCCGCGATCGCCTGGAAAACTGCGTTCGGTTCGATATATAGAGGAGTTGTGCCCGTGGATACACCCGGATGCTGCAGTTCTAACCTTACCCGTTTTCAATACAAACAGCTTAGGCGTCCCATTTATCCGATCGATCGCCAATAGGGAGGAGCATGGATATGTTAAGCATAGATCAGTCATTAGCCAAATACACGGAAGCGAAGCGGCATCTTGCCGGAGGCGTCGCAAGCTCCTTGCGCGCTTCCATGAAACCGACTCCGCTTTATGTCAGATCCGCCAAGGGCGCGCGTCTCCGCGATGTCGACGGCAACGAATATATCGATTACTTACTTGCCTACGGGCCGCTCATTCTTGGTCACGCACATGATAAGCTCACGGATTCCATCCTTGCCGCTATGCGTAACGGCTACACCTACGGTTTGCAGCACGATGGCGAGATTCAACTCGCCGACGTATTGGTGGACATCCTTCCCTGCGCGGAGAAGGTCGCCCTAAGCGGGTCCGGTACGGAAGCTGTAATGTTGGCGCTGCGTTTGGCGCGGGCGCATACGGGAAAACGGAAAGTGGTCCGTTTTATCGGCCATTATCATGGATGGTCGGATTCCATCTTCACCTCTTTCCCCGGGGCAGGACTGCAACAGACCGATACCGGAGGGCGCTCGAACAGAATACCCCCTGGAACGTCGGGCCAGAGTGAAAACAGCTTGGAGGATCTGATCCTGCTTCCCTGGAACGATGCGGACGCGCTTGAGGTTGCCTTGCGAACTCAGGCGGAGGATATCGCCGCGGTCATCTCCGAACCTGTGATGTGCAATTCCGGGTGCATTATGCCGAAGCCCGGCTATTTGGAGGCGCTTCGCCGACTTACGGAAGAGCTCGGCATTGTGCTTATTTTGGATGAGGTGATCACAGGCTTTCGGCTTGGATTGGGAGGAGCGCATGGACGGTTCGGCATCAACCCGGATCTGGTTACGATCGGTAAAGCGATGGGAGGAGGTATCGCCATTAGCGCTGTAGCGGGAAAGGCGGATCTCATGAAGCATATCGATACGGCGGCAGTCAGCCATCTCGGTACACTGAACGGCAACAGTGTAGCCACAGCTGCGGCGCTTACAACGATTAGGGAGCTTGCGGCAAATGACGGAGCTGCGTTTACAGCTATGGAAAATTTATTTGTCCGATTATCCTCCGGCATTCGTCGGTTGCTTGACAAACACGGTATTAGGGGTGTCGTCAATCAGATCGGCCCAGTGTTCCATATGATGTTTATCGACAAAACGGAAGTAACCGACTTTGATACTTTTATGCTAAGAGACGCCGGGAAGTATACCGAATTTGCCAAGCTCATGTTGGAGGAAGGAGTCCTCCTCCGACCGAATGGGCTTTGGTATATTTCAACCGTCCATGAGCAACCGGACATCGAAGCCACGCTTCATGCAATCGATCGAACGCTCGGGAAATTAAAATAAACGGAGCTGCGAAATGAAGACGGCGACGATCGCATTACAAACAATGGAGAAAATGGCGCGTGGCGAGCATGCAGTGATCGTAATGCTGGGGGACTCCATAACGGAGCCGAATTATCATGTGCACGGTCATATGAATTATGCCGGTTTGCTGCACGAACGACTGCTGGAAAAGTTCGGACGACACCTTCTTGCGGTCAATGCCGGGGTAAGCGGCAATACCGCTCAAAATTTGATCAATAGGCTCGAAAGGGACGTATTACGATTCACGCCTGACCTGGTGACCATCATGATTGGTATAAACGATTGTGGAGCGGCTGTGCCGCTCGAAGAATATGCCGCGGATCTTGAACGTCTGATTCGCTCGATTCGCGGCCAAGGGGCGGAAGTGCTGCTCATGACCCCGCATCCGCTGATGAAGGAAGACTCGGATGTCGCCTCAAAATATACGACCTATCGTCAGTACATCACTGAGATCCGGGAAGTTTCACGGAATCTACAGGTACCTCTGTGCGATATTTATGAAGCATGGGGGACGCTGGTCGACCCTGGAACTCATAGCACGCTTATGAATGATTTTCTCCATCCCAATGAACTTGGGCACCGGGTGATTGCGGATGTCGTATTCCGGTCCTTGGGTATCTAACGCGCTGGTTTATTTGTAGCATCGGAAGGAGGATCGCCAAGGTGAGCATGCCTTATATCGAGCGAAATGGATTGACCCTGTCCCGATTCATGTTGGGTACAGCGCAGTTAGGGATGGACAATTATGGAGTGAATAACCGGTTGGGATCCGTCAATGACAAGGAATTATTAGAGTATTGCGAGCGAGCCGGTATTAATTGCTATGACACTGCTCTTGAGTATGGAGATGCCGAGGTGAAATTGGGGCAATTCTTCAAGGGGAAACAATCCCCTTTCATTGTTTCGAAGCTGAAGGTCGACCTGCAGCTAACCTCAGAGGTTGAGCTCGAACGTCAGATGGTGAGCAAAGCAGAGCAGATTATAAGTCGTCTACAATTGAGCGCGATACCCGCCTTGATGATCCATGATCCTGTAACATTACAAGTGTATGGTCCATCTGTAGGTAGGATATTAAGCAGAATGAAGCGCGATGGAATGATTGAGCGCGGGGGAATTTCTTTCGGAGCCGATCCGGTCGATCAATACAATTATAGTGCTGCACTTCTCCAGGATGACATTTATGAGATGGTGCAGATGCCCGTGAATCTGTTCGATCGGAGGCTTATTCAATGCGGAGCCTTACAGGATTTTGCAGACAGGGGGAAGTGGGTAGTAGCCCGCAGCGTCTTCTTGCAAGGATTGTTCTTCATGAACAGGCAATCACTGCCCGAGAAGCTTCTGCCTGAGGGGGCCGAACTTCTCGAAAAGCTTCAGGGGTTGGCTGTGTCCGAGGAGATGACAATTGCGGAGCTTGCTTTGGCTTATGTCCGCGATTTGCAAGGCGTGCATTGCCTAGTCATAGGGGCGGAAAGTCCGGAGCAGATCAAAGTCAATCTCGAGTTAATGAGTTGCCCGCCGCTTTCCGAGCGAACAAGAATGCGGATCGATCGAACCTTTGCCGATATCCCCCGGATATACATCACCCCTTTCATGTGGAAATCCTAGCAAAAGAGAGGAGCGCTTATAATCAAACGAATCAGGTTTGGAATTGTCGGTTGCGGCTTTTTTGGCGGGGAATTTGCCCGGATTCTGCAGAGCATGGAAGGAGCGGAGGTCGTTGCGGTCTACGGCGGCAGCAACGCAAGTACACGGGCGATCGCAAATGAAATCGGCTGTGAAATGGAGAAAGAGCTTGACGGTTTGGTCGGTCGTAGCGATATAGATGCCATTATAGTGGCCAGTCCGAATCATTTGCATCGGGAAGCAGTTTTGGCTGCAGCAAAGCATGGCAAGCATGTTTTTTGCGAGAAGCCTGTCGCATTAAACCTAGAGGATACGCTAGAAATGGTAGAAGCTTGCCGACTCGGCCATGTACATTTCATGGTAGGCCATATTCTTCATTTCTTTCGAGGGATTGAACAGGTGAAGGCATGGGTTCGAACCGGGGAGATCGGTCGGCCTCTAGTATGTCATGCGGAAAGAACGGGTTGGGAGAAAAGGAAAGATACCGTAAGCTGGAAAAAGAAGCAAAAGGAATCAGGCGGTCACTTGTTTCACCACATCCATGAGTTGGATTTGGCGCAATCGCTTATGGGTCCCGCGACTGCCGTCACAATGATGGCTGATAATGTGGCCCATCAAGGCAGCGGTTGTGGAGACGAGGACGATGTGCTGCTTATCACATTGAAGTTTTCCGAGGGGGGGTATGGTACACTGCAGTATGGTTCCGCTTTCCAATGGGCAGAACACTATATGAAAATCAACGGTACCGAAGGAGCAATCAAGATTGATTTTAGGAATTCGATCGTCGAGCTTCGCAAACAGGGCATGACGATGACAACCATCGGACTGCACGGCGACGAAGCGGAGGACCAAGAGCGGCGTCAAACGTATCAAATGATGGACGGCGGAGTGATTTATGGGAACCCGCAGCTTCGACCGCCTGCTTTTTTGCGTACGCCGATGAAGCGGGAAATGCAAACTTTCTGCGATGCGGTTAACGGAGTTCAGGTTGAGGCGGATAAGGGAATGCTGCTTGATGGAAGCGCTGCCATTCTTTCCGTTCGAACGGCTGCCGCTGCAATGGATTCTAGAAACCATCTACAAACAATCCTCACATGATCCTTCTATCACTGCGTAGCAAGTATGATACATTATAGATGTATGCCCTTACATTTCAGATGATATGTTAAGTAATATGACACAAACTGCCCAAAATTTATAAAAATGTGTTGACAAGAATTTGCGAGGCAAGTAAGCTAATGATAAGCTATAATCTGGTCCAACCATACTCTACATATTTTTTTCGCATAAGTGGTAAGACCATACTATTTGTACAAGGGGGATGCGCAAACGCTTGGATCAGTTTAGTATGGATTTACGGTTGCGGAATGATCTCATTCATAATATTTAGGGGGAATGAAGGGTGAAGAAATCTATAACTTCGATTAGCGCGCTGTTATTATCCATAAGTTTGTTGGTCGGTTGCTCCAGCGGGAACGGAAACGGAGAAACCGACACGAGTTCCAACACCAATGCTGCACCGGAGAACGCAGAGCCTTCCGCTGCGGAAGAAAAAGTGGAACTGACCTGGTGGGTGGATTCGCGGGCAGACATTCAAGATACGTATGAAACGATAAAAAACGACTTTGAAACGGCGAATCCGAATGTCACAATCAACCTGGTCCAAACTCCTGACGATAAAATCGCTGAGCGGATCAGCATCGCCATTAACACGGAAGAGCTGCCGGACGTACAGCAGGGTTCCATCGGTTGGCCGCTGACCTACGCCAAGAAAGACCTGCTGGTTCCTTTGGATGATGTGGTGGAAAAGGAGGATTACGACCAGGGTCCATTGAACTCTTTATCTGTAGATAATAAGCTCTACATATTACCGAATAGCCTTACCGCTCCCGGCATGTTGGTAAACAGAGAATTGTTCACGGCTAAGAATGCCTTAGATCTGCTTCCGCAAAATATGGAAACTTGGACTTACGACCAATTTGTCGAGGCAGCCAAGGCAGTGAACGACCCCGATCAAGGAATCTATGGATTCGGCACTTATGCGGGAGATATAGGCGGAGATCAGGGCCATCATATGTTCCTCTGGGGGTTCGGGGCGAAAACATGGTCGGACGACAAGACGAAAGCAATCCTCAACTCTCCGGAGGGCGTCGAAGGTCTGGAATATCTGGTCAACATCATTAACGAAGAAGGCATCACGCCTCCTGGAGTAGTAGGCCTTAAAGCCGGCGCCGTAATCAACGAGATGTTCCTGCAAGGAAAGATCGGCATGACATTCGGAAGTTTGGGCAATATCAGTGCCTTCGACAAAGCCTTTGCCGACGGTACGGCCAAAGCATTCGAATACGATATCGTACCGTTCCCGTCGAAGGATGGTACAACATCGAACTCCGTTCTTTTCGGATACGGGACGTGGGCATGGAATACAAAGGATGAAACAAGGATAAAGTGGTCCAAGGAATTGGTCAAATTCATTAACAGTAAGGAAAGCATGACAAAGATGGCGAGCGTGCCGTCCGTGATCGTTACGCGCAAATCGCTTAACGCTACTTACGAGCCGGATTCCATTCAAGGGAAGACGATCCAATTGGCCAAGTACGCGGGCGATATCGGTTTGGCGATCCCAGGATATGCGGAAACAAGAAACGCCTTCTTCCCGGAACTTCAAGCCGCCATTATGAAGAGCAAAACAGCACAACAAGCGCTTGATGAGTTTGTAGCGAAAGCGAACCGTATTATCGAACAAAATTCAAAGTAGGGCAAGGGCGGCAAACCGGAGGTTAGGAAATCTCGAACCTCCGGTTAGTTCATCAAGAAAGCTGAGGAATGCGTATGGCTTCAAGAGGATACAGGGAGTTTTGGGGACTGTTTTTCATCGCGCCGTTTCTGATCGTCTTTTTTGCTTTCGAAATATACCCATTTCTTGACGCGATCTATTTAAGCTTATTCGATTACGGGATAGGAAGGAAGGAATGGATCGGGTTCGGGAACTATGCAAGTCTGCTGACGGACGATGTGTTTCTCAGATCGATTTTGAACACATTCCTGCTGGTTCTTGGCGTCGTGCCGGTCACAATCATCTTCTCCATTATAACGGCTAGCCTGATTATAGGAAAATCGTCGGGCGTCGCATCCTTTTTCCGGGCTAGCTTTTATTTGCCGATCGTCACCTCGCAGGTCATCTTGTCGGTAACGTGGTTGTGGATCTACAACCCGGTAAGCGGGATTGGGAATTACTCGCTGTCGTTGTTGGGGATCAAGCCGATTATGTGGTTATCCGATACAAGCGTAAGCTTGATCGCCGTAATCATCGTGGTTATAACATGGAGTGTAGGCCAACCCATCATCTTATATTTGGCCGCAATGGGAAGTATTCCTTCCGATTATTATGAAGCGGCTTCGATTGACGGGGCTTCCGGATGGAGGAAGTTTTGGAGTATTACGCTGCCGTTGCTCAAGCCGACGACATTGTATGTCATTGTAACCTCGACTATCGGCGCCTTCCAGACGTTTGTAGTCGTCCAGCTTCTCACAGGCGGCGGACCGAGTTATTCGACGACGACAATCATGTATTTGCTATACGAGACGGCGTTTAAGTATGGCAATTTGGGTCTGGCGTCTGCCATGGGGGTTGTGCTGGCGGTACTCATTTCCATTTTCTCCGTTATTCAATTCAAAATATTTAAAACGGATGTCGAGTATTAAGGAGGCGCGTGCGGTGATCATGAAATTGCTTAAACGGAGCGCCGATTTATTGTTATATGCTAGTGCCTTCTTCTTCTTGTTTCCGCTTTACTGGATGATAACGGGTTCATTCAAGGATCAATCGACGACGATCAAGATCCCTCCGGATCTGTTTCCGCTTCAACCGACACTGGCGAATTATGTCCGTTTGACAGAGGATAGCTTTATTTACAACTGGTTATTGAACAGCGTTGTCGTTGCGGGAATTTCTACATTATTGGCCTGCCTGATCGCAACCATGGCGGGATATGCACTGACAAAACATAAATTCACAGGCCAAACGATCATATTCGGGGCAGTTATTGTAACCATGATGATTCCTAGACAGTTGGGTCTGGTCCCCATGTTTACCTTGATGAGAGACCTGGATCTGGTCAACCATCTATCCAGTGTAATCCTGCCGATATTGGCATTGCCGTTCGGGGTATTTCTTATGAAGCAATTCAGCCAGACCATTCCGCATGAATTGCTCGAGGCGGCTAAAATTGACGGCTGCAGCGAGGTCGGATTGTTTGCAAGAATATTTCTGCCGGTTGTGAAACCGGGGATCGGCGCGCTTGCCATCTTCGTTTTTTCATTCGCGTGGAACGATTATTTATGGCAATTGATTATGCTGAGCGACAGCAGG
Organism: Paenibacillus sp.; assembly: GCF_031177825.1. Taxonomy (GTDB): domain Bacteria; phylum Bacillota; class Bacilli; order Paenibacillales; family YIM-B00363; genus Paenibacillus_AE. Next base: position 286,631 of record NZ_JAPSKE010000007.1, read on the forward strand.
AAAATGACGATCAACGTTGGGATCTCTACGTTAATCAGCGAATTTAGCGCCAATTATGGGGCACAGATGGCTTCTGCTACGCTTGGATTCGTTCCTATCCTTATTATTTTTATCGCGTTTCAACGTTACTTTGTTAAAGGGATTACGGTTGGCAGCGTGAAGGGCTGAGAAGATAACTTGCCTGAAAGCGGTTAGGGGGACAGTATGATACTGGGGCAGTTGAATCAATGGAAACGGCAGCGGCAATGGTATGCGGAACCGCTTCGAACCGCTATGGACTTCTTGGGTAACGTTGATAGTCATAGGCTGCAGGAAGGGCGTATCGATATCGCCGGCGACGATATGTTCGCGATCGTTTCCGAGGGGATTACACGTCCCATTCACGAAACGATGGCAGAATCGCATGGCAGCTATACCGACATTCATTATTTGGTTGAGGGCAGCGAGCATATAGGCATCGCTTATCCTACGGACGAGACGGTGATCGCTGAGGATATCATGGAAACCGCTGATGCGTATCTTTACAGAAACGTGCCGAATGAAAGCGTTATTGAGCTTTTGCCCGGCATGTACATGGTGCTCGCACCAGGAGAAATTCACCGGACTTGCTTGTGCTTAGAGCATCCGTCGATGTTCCGTAAAGTGGTAGTCAAAATTCACAACCGTTTCATGGAGAAACAGGTGGAAAACGATGAGCGTGCTGGATCAATTCAGATTGGATCATAAGATTGCGATTGTAACAGGAGGATCGGGGCTTTACGGCGCTCATATTTCTGAGGCGTTGGGGCAAGCGGGGGCTCTTGTCGTCGTTGCATCGCGCAACGTCCGCAAATGCGAGGAGCAGGCTGAAGCGTTAATCCAACAAGGCTGCCAATCGGTGGCGATGCCGCTGGATCTAGGGGACGAGGCGAGCATCGAAGCCTTTACGTCCGATGTCGTAGCCAGGTTTGGCCGCATTGATATTCTTGTGAACAATTCTGTTTCTCGCGAAGGATTAGCCGACATTGAACAAACAACTGCGGAAGGTTGGTCGAAAGCGCAGCAGGTGAATGGCCTGGGCGTCATGCTCCTGTCGAAAGCGGTGGTGAAGACGATGCGGGAGCAACGCGAGGGAAGCATCATTAATATCGCATCGATACAGGGAATTCTAGGTCCACATTTTCCGGTGTACGGAGACAGCGGGATGACAAGCGGCATTGAGTACACCTATGCGAAATGGGGCATGGTCGGCATGACGAAGTGGCTTGCGAATTATTACGGCAAGTATAACGTGCGCGTGAACAGTATTAGTCCCGGGGGTTACAATCCTGTAGGAAGCGATATGGAAATCATGTCCGAGGAATTCTTGCGTAACTATCAAGATCGGACTCCTCTTGGACGGATGGCCGATGAGGACGACATTAAGGGAGCCATTGTATACTTGGCCTCCCGGGCGTCCAAATATGTAACCGGCCATAATCTGGTTATCGATGGCGGTTGGAGTTCTTGGTAGACAAGTGCTCCTGAAGTATTGTTTTGGCCAGGGCCATATCACCGGTACGAATCGCATTCAGGTAAGAAGTATGCTCCTCTGCGCTTTTTTGTATATCGGCTTCCGTGAGCAGTCGAACTGACAGCTGCTGGACGAAAGGTTTTGCTAAATAGAGAAGCGTTTGATTTTGTAAGGAACCGATGACAGCTAAGTGGAATCGGGCGTCTATAGCTGCACGCTCTTCCAGATCTAGCGCGGGACCTGCAAATTGATCGGACAGTTCTTGCAGCTCGTCCCAGAGTTCGGGATTGGGCGTCGGTACCGACGCAAGTGCAGCCGCTTCCAATAAGAAGCGGACCTCGTGAAGTTCCTGAAAGGTTTTCTCATTCATCTGCAGCACGAATGCCAATTGCTCGACGAGGGGATTCAAGAAGTTTCCGGCGACATAGGTGCCTTCTCCATGCTTGATTTCAAGTATTCCGAAGCTCTCCAGCGAGCGAAGGGCTTCACGTAAGATGGCACGGCTGACCCCGAGAATTTGAGAAAGCTCACGTTCAGCAGGCAGTTTATCTCCTGGGGCCATTTTTCGCTCCAGAATCAATTGCTTCAAGTTTTGCACGACGAGTTGACTGAGTGTGTAACGCTCACTCTTTTCGATAGGTTTCATTGTTGTCGATAACCCTCTCGCTTCATCCGATTAAGATATGTAGTGCGTGGTCAGACCATGAAAAATCTTAACTTTCTTTTTAACCTTTGTCAATACCAGCCGCCGCAAGGATGCATTGACAACAAGTTGGTGAAGAGTTAGATTTAAAGGTATCTATGCGATGGTCTAACCATAATCTATGTTAAGAACAGAATGAATCGAAAGGTGATCGACATTGGAAATTTCTGAAAAGGTAAACCTATCTCACATCGTCAGCGAACGAATCAAAAATCATATTATCGAGAATGAAATGAAAGAGGGAGACCGACTTCCTTCCGAAAAACAACTCATAGATATGCTGGGCGTCAGCCGTACAGTCGTGCGGGAGGCGCTTAAATCGCTAGAAATGATCGGAATTCTGAAGATCAGAACCGGCGATGGAATTTTTGTGAACGGACTGTCACTTAAACCTGTAATGGATCAAGTATCATTCAGATGGCATCAGAGCGAGCGGAAAATGAAGGAGCTGCTTGGTACGCGAAGAATTCTGGAGCTTGGCGCAGTTGAAATGGCAATTGAAACTTACGACCTTTCTTTTATTGATCAGATGGAAGAATGGAACGAGGCTATGGCGCAGAGCTTGGCCGCCGGCCAAATGCCCATTGAAGAGGATCTGCAATTTCATCGAACGCTTTTCAAGGCAACCGGTAATTTAACCTATTATGAGCTGAGCGAAGTCATCGCCGACTTCTTCTTGAAGGTTCGTCAGTTGCACTTCGGCAATCTGGAAGATACGAAGCAGTCGTTGGTTGAACACCAGAATATCGTCCGTTATATAAGGAATAAAGATGTAGAAAATGCAAAGAAAGAAATGGAGCTTCATCTCCAGCCGCTCAAGAAATTCGCGGAATTATAGTCGTAACAAGAGCGGCGGATAAGGGAGGGCTCCTCCCACGCATATGTGGTCAAACCATAATATTATTGATAGGGGGTGATCTCTTGAAAATGGTTTGCAGCGATTGTCGTCAATCCTATGAAGATTCATTGTTGTATTCATGTCCGGGATGTAACGGGGTACTGCTGGTTCATTATGAGAAGCCTCGGGAGAAGTGGCAGGACGGTACGCAACAAGGGATATGGAAGTACCACAGACTATTGCCTAAAGTTCCATCTAAGCAGCGAATGTATCTTGGCGAAGGGGAAACACCCCTGATCCGAAGCGTCTCCCTAGCTAAACGGTTAGGGATTGAACTCTATTTTAAATATGAAGGCAGTAATCCGACCGGCTCATATAAGGATCGTATTGCAGCAATGGGCCTTTCGTGGGCATTGGCCAATGGCCGTGAGGCTTGCATAGGTACCACGTCCGGCAATGCCGGGGCTGCCGTTGCGGCTTATGCGGCACGCGCCGGAATTCCGTATCATCTTTATGTGCTTGAGCACATGGCCGAAACGAAGCTTTCGCAAGTGTTGGTTCATAATGCTTTGGTCAGGAAGGTAGCGGGCTTCGGCGTGAGTCCGCAAGTTGGAGACTTGGTATTCAAACGGATTTTCGAAGCGGCGAGGCTTCGGGATTGGGAGGTCATGGTAACCGCTTTCCGCTACAATCCTTATGCGATGGAAGGGGTGAAAACCATTGCCTTCGAGCTTGCGGAACAGATGGAATCTGTACCGACGCAGGTATATACGGCTGCGGGCGGGGCCGGATTGTTCGTCGGCGTGTGGAAAGGCTTCGATGAACTGTTCAGATTCGGATCCATTCCAAGCAAGCCGAAGATGATCGCGGTACAATCCTCCGGCTGCTCGAATATTGCAACAGCTTATGAGGCCGGCCATGAACAACCGGTTTCAGCGCCCTCTACCTCGCAGATATCGGGCTTGCAGGTGCCGAACCCGCCCGATGGCAAAGTCGCATTGTCCGTCATGTTGTCCGGCGACGGCGCCGCATTATCCGTTGAGGACGAAGAGATCTGGAAGGTGCAGCAAATGCTGGCCGAAGAGGAAGGGATCTTCTGCGAGCCCGCGGGCGCCGCATCCGTAGCGGGCATGATTAAATCGCTGGAGGGCAGGGAAGGGCGTCGCTTGGAACGCGTTGTCTGTATTATCAGCGGCGCCGGCTTCAAGGACAGCGCCCGATTATCGGAGATGGTTCGCGGTAAGCGGGTCCCGCTTCTTCAGGCAGAGGAGCTTGATCTATAAATAGAGAGGAGAGAACGCAATAGACATGGACAACATTAGAATCGGCATTATCGGTCTAGGCAGATTCGCCGCCCAGCATGGCCGCATCTGGCGCCAAATGCCGAATGTGGAAGTGGTAGCCGTATGCGACCGCAACCCGGATCAGTTCCCTGCCTTTAAAGAATGGTTTCCGAAAGCGGAATGTTACCTAGACTGGGAGAGAATGTTCGAGCAAGAGCAGTTGGATGCAGTCGATATCCTGACGCCGGAGCATCTTCATGTAGAACCTGTGCTGGCAGCCTTCCAGGCAGGGGTGCATGTATTCGTTGAGAAGCCTCTCGCCCATACACCTAAAGATGCAAATCTCCTCTTACAGGCAGCCATCAAATACGATCGACTTCTTGTGACTGGACATGTGTTGCGATTCGATGCAAGATATGCGGCAGTGAAACAAGAATTGGCAGAAGGCCGGATGGGGGCGATCCGGTCCATTTATGCTAAGCGTAATAATGGAAAGAAATTTTTTCCGATCTATAATCGCATCAATCCGGTATTTATTCTAGGCATCCACGACATTGATTTAATGCATTGGTACATGGAGGATCAGGTGCGCGAGGTGACGGCGGTCGGCACGAGCGGGAGCGGCCATCCTGCTTCGCCTGCGGATGTAAGCTGGGCAATGCTGACTTTTACCAAAGGCGGAGTCGGTATTCTGGAGAACAATTGGCTGCTTCCGGACGGGGCGCCATCCTTCGCGGACGTTCGAATGGAAATTACGGCTTCCGAAGGAATGATAGAGATTAAAGAGCCGGAGAGCGGAGTGGTTTACGCGGGAAATACGAAAACCGATCTCCTCTCGCTGCACTCGGGATACGAGCTGCACGGGCGCATGATGGGTCCTCTTGCAGCGGAATTGGAGCATTTCGCCCATTGCGTCAGTAGCGGGAGGCAATCGAACATCCTGCGCACGACGGATGCGCTCCGCGCGGTCCAAGTGGCGTGGGCGGTACAGCAATCCGCCGAGCTGGGGAGACCGATTCTGCTGTCCGCACTTGAAAGCTTGGAATCAGGAAATTGAAACTCACAGATGCTGTCTATGTCGTAGGCGGCGGGGATTTAGGTTACCGGATTAGTAACCCTTACGATTGCAACGTATTCGTTTTAGTTGGGGGCGGTGAATCGTGCATCATCGATGCCGGTTCCGGGATGGAGCCTGAGACCATAGTCGATAACCTGATTCATGATGGCATAAAGCCTGAATGCATAAAGACATTATTCCTGACTCATGCCCATGCCGATCATGCCGGCGGCGCCGCTTACTTAAGGAAGCATCTCCCTATCCGGGTGCTGGCGGGCAATAGGACGGCGGATATCGTGTCCAATGGCGACGAAGAGCGAATGTCGCTTTCCGACGCTAAACGAGCGGGCATTTACCCGGAGTGGTATCGATTCAGGAAGTGCGCTATTGATCAAGTGTTGCATATTGGCGACCAATTCCAAGTAGGGAGTTTGAGCCTGCGCGTCGTTTCGGCAGCCGGACACAGCGCCGATATGACCGGTCTGTATTGTCCGGAGCTCAAAGCTTTATTCGCCGGAGATGCCGTGTTCGAAGGGGGAAGGCTCGCCGTTATACATACCCGCGATTTTTCGCTGGAAGCGTATCGGACGACGATCGCCGGATTCGCTCAGTTGGCAGTCGAGCAATTGTTTCCCGGGCACGGCTCTGCTTTGTTGAACAACGCGGAACATGCGATTACCCTGGCTCATGAACGGTTTGAACAGGGGAAGGCGCCTGAAAGCATTGTTTAAATCGCTGTCGATGGAACAACGGGATAGAAAGGAGTTGAAAACGATGTCTAAGCCACCCGCGCCCCCTGAGAAAGAATTCGATTGGGATGGGTATAGCCTAGGGCAAAAAAGCAGTTCGGCTATATCCCTTCGTTCGGACACGGATGATCCCATGTCAGTACCGGTACTTCAAATAGCCGGCGCAACGGAAGGGCCTACCCTGCTGGTATTCGCCGGGATTCATGGAGACGAATACGAAGGGATCGATACGATACTCCGCTTATATGCCGAGATTTCCCCGGATCATCTCATCGGCCGACTGATCATGGTTCCCGTCGCGAATCCATACGCTTATCGGGGAGCGACGCGAACGACGCCGGAAGACGGAGTGAACTTGGCCCGCGCTTTTCCCGGAAATCCTCAAGGGACGGTAACGGAACGATTGGCGCACGAGCTTCACTACCGTCTTATCGCGAGGGCGGATTTCCTCCTGGATTTGCACAGCGGAGGGACGCACTACGCTGTCGCGACTTTGGTCGGATATTTTCACGACGAGAAATCCGAATTCGGGAGGAGGTGTCGTGCTGCCGCGGAGGCATTCGGGGTAGATTTGCTTTGGGGACACTCCCGAGTAGCGGAGGGAAGAAGCATCTCCTCAGCCCAGTCGCTAGGGGTTCCGTGGTTATATACGGAAGCCTTCGGCGGACGCAGAATACGACCGGAGGATTCGAAAAGTTTTTATACCGGCGCCTTAAGGTTGCTGCGCCATCTCGGGATGTCGGCCGATCCTCAGCTCTTGAATATCGAAGCAACGGAGCGAACGAGACGTACCATCTATGGTGACGGTAATTTCGATGCATCGGCTGTCTCGGAAGTCGAGGGTTTTTATATACCGGCTGTCCCCTTGATGTCTGCGGTTTCCTGCGGCGATAAAATCGGCGGCATTTACAGCATGAATGGTGTGGAACTGCAAGAGGTCCGGGCTCATGCCGACGGTTATCTTGTCATGATGGTCGGTACGCCGACGGTTCGACGGGGAGATCCGCTTTACTTGCTTGCCGCCTTGGAACCGGAAGCGTAAAACCAAGGGCTTCAAACATAACTGAGGAGGAAATTATTATGTCTACCCAATTAATCAAGTTTAAGGGAGTCATTGTCGCGATGAATTCCTGTTACGATTCGCAAGGCAATGTCTGTACGGAGTCTGCGAAGAAGCTGACCCGGTTCTTAATCGATAAAGGGGTACATGGTCTGTATGTCGGAGGCAGCACCGGCGAAGGATTGCTGCAAACTACCGAGGAACGCAAACAGGTATTAGAGGCGGTATTGGAAGAGGCTAAGGGAGAGGTAACGGTTATAGCTCATGTGGGAGCGCTTAGTACAAGGGAGAGCGTCGAACTGGCGGTTCATGCCGAGCAATCCGGAGCCGATGCCCTGTCGGCCATCTCGCCTTTTTATTATCGGTACGGCGAGGAAAGCGTCGCCAAGCATTGGAATGCGATTGTGGACAGCACATCTCTTCCTTTTATTATTTATCACATTCCCTCCACAACCGGCTTCAGTCTTACTTCCAATCTGTTGCGGGAAATGGCGAAAAACCCGAAAATTATCGGTGTGAAAATTACAACGGCAAGCACGTATGAACTGCAGCAATTCAAGAGAATCGGCGGGGATAACTTCGTGTTGTTTAACGGTCCTGACGAGCAGTATTTGGCTGGACGGATCATGGGAGCCGAAGCTGGAATCGGCGGTACTTACGGCGTCATGCCCGAGTTGTTCGTGAGCTTGGAGAAGGAATATAGAGCCGGGCGAATCGCGGAAGCTCAGAAGCTGCAGTATATCATTAATGACATTATTACCGATCTTCTGGACCTGCCGATCTATGCCGCCCTCAAGTCCTTGATGAACATGCGGGGCATTCCTTGCGGAGAGGTAAGAGAGCCGCTTCCGAAATTAACGGAGGCCCATCAAGCCCGGCTAAGCGCAATTTATGAGAAAATTATGAACGCAGTACGAGGGCTTGCTTCGGAAGTCATAAAATAAACAATAAGGAACAAGAGGATAGACATACACTGCCGCTAATGATTGAAAACACCTCGAAATTTTGGTCTTACCATATTATATGAGTTGAAACCAAGTAGATAGGGGCGTGTTTGAGGTATGAAAAAGGTTTGTCTTCTGCTTGTTCTACTCTTATTTGCAGGATGTTTTCCGCAGGGATGGCAAGAAAATAACATCGCGTCCGCAAGCAAGTGGCAGGGAACGGTCGGCTATTTGAATTTCGACAGCTCCCCGACAACCGGCGCTATCGGAAATTTCGGGTACGCAGGCGGCGCGTATTTCGATTATTACAGTCGCAGTATCGGAATCGATCTCCAATCGATCCGTACCTTCAATGAAATTCGGTTGATCGATGAAGACACGACCAACCGAGTCAACCGCAGTACCGACATTACTGTCTATGTAAGTAATGATAATGTAAGTTATACGCAGATGACAGGATGGAGCTTCTGGAAATCGGGTCATGCGATTGTGCTGTCCAATTTTTCTTCCAGCGCAAGATACGTGAAGGTGCATTCCAATTTTACGAATGACAGCATCGCCGGAAGCCAGCTTAAGCAGGGCAATTTGCAGCGTATGCTCGAGGTGCATCAGACGTCGAGCGGCACATCCCCCATTGCGGGCAGTGTCGGTTACGTCAATCTGGATAAGGCACCGGCTACCGGGGCCGTGGGCAACTGGGGCACGATCGTCGCTGCCGCCTTGGACTACAATTATCGAAGCATCGGCGTCGATCTCGGTTCGACGCAATCCTTCAATACCATTGAAATAATAGAAAGCCAAGGTCCGTCGCGAGTGGAAAAGACCGACTTGTCGGTATACGTCAGCGATGACAACATGAATTACACCAAAATCCCGGATTGGAATTTTCTCAAACTGGACCGCAAGCTGATCCTATATAACTTTTCCGCCACAGGCAGGTATGTTAAAGTGCACAACCACTTCGACGACACATCGTTTACCTTTTCGAATACGAATCTCCAGAATATGATGTATGTCTCCAATCGTCCAGCCGGTGAATGGGTAGCGGGAAGAGGAGGGACATGGTCGTATCGGAAGTCGATTCAGGTGACGAACGGCAGTGCTGCATCGATGCTGGATCGATCTGTTTATGTAACCAAATCGTCGGTAGGCGCTTCCGCCTTGCAGTCGGAGGGCAAAATGGAATATGACTTCAGGGACGTGCGGTTTGCCGACGCTGCGGGTCGCGAGCTGGCCTACTCCTTGGATTCAGCAGGTTTCTATGTCAATATCCCTTCCTTAAACCCGGGAAGTTCAACGATTTATGTTTACTACGGGAATCCTGCCGCGGAATTCGTTGGAGCCGGACAGGAACCGTTGCAAGTGGAATATGGCAATAAGACGTTGGCCGACCATTCGACCTCATTCTTTAGGGATAACGTGAAACCGGAAATCATGGCGAACGGGGATATTCTGATGCTTGCCAACAGAGTGAACTCGACGACCAGCGGAATTCATGCAAGATATTCCTCGGACGGCGGCCGTACGTGGACGGAACCCGTGCAAATCATTAACTTGAATGATGGGGGCAGGGACGAGCCGGCCAGTTTGTTCGTCGACCCAAGCAACGGAGACGTATTTCTTTATTTTTATTCGTACTACGGCTACACCACCACGAATTGCCTCACGGCGGGAGATGCCTGCCGCAATGACTTGTATTACGCCAAATCGACGGATCATGGACGAACCTTCGGAGAGCCGGTGAAAATAAATACCGGGACTCTCGTGTATAACGGGGTTACCTATCCGATTAATTACAACGTCACGTACACCAATCCGATTCAGCTTGTGAACGGGGACTGGATCTTCCCATTTGTTTATGTGAAAGCCCCCGACGGCTCTCTTGCTGTCAGCGTATTGTATTCAACGGATCGCGGCGTAACCTGGACCAAAAGTTCCTCCCAGCTTTCCGTAAGCTCAAGCGGCCACGAAGCGGGGTTATCGGAACCGTCCATCGTACAGTTGTCGAATGGGCAGCTAAAAATGTATATGCGTCAGCAGATTTCCACGAAATATAAACTTGCCGAAAGCACATCCACGGATAATGGCAGAACCTGGTCCGTACCGATCGATTCGCCTGTTTTTTCATCCAATACGATGTCGGTCATGACACGCCATACGAACAACGATATTTTGCTTCTCTGGCCGGGCAACAACGCTTTCGGAGGAACCAGCTACCTGCGGAATCCGTTGTCTCTTGCCTACAGTTCCGACGAAACGGCTTCATGGAACGCGATGAGGGATCTGCTGGGAAGAACGCGTCTGTCCCAGTCGGCCGTGCATTCCGTCCAAAGAGTGGCGACGCAGCCGTCCACGGTAAAAGTCGATCCCCAAACTTATTTATTCAGTTGGTGGGGGGCGGACTGGTCTACGGCCGAAACGCTGCTGGTCGAAGACTTCGACCGATTCTTGTACCGTTCGCAGGGCGTATCCGATGATTTCGAATACTCCGATTTGAAAAACGACTATTGGTGGCAGTTAGGCGGTTCGGTTGCAACCAGCAGCAATGTTTCGAGAAGCGGATCGAGCGCGCTGCGGCTTCTGGATAACAATACGACCAATTTAACTGCAGGAAGCAGATTGTTCCCGGGCATGAAAAAAGGAACCGTAAAATTCAGCCTTTATGCTTCTAATCTTGCGAATCTGTTCAGTTTTTCCCTGCGCGAGCCTTACTCTTACGTGCATAGCGCCCCTGGAACGATGTTCCAGTTCATGGTAGAGACAGACGGTTCGCTGCGAGTGTACAACCGTGCCGGTCATCGCGTGGAATTGCCTGTGCCAACCGATATTACAACCGGAACTTGGTACGATATCGAGCTTCAATTCGACGTCGCGTCGAAGCAAGTTGGAGTTTGGGTGAATGGGGCGTTCAAAGGCTCCGTTGAAAATTATTTAGATGGGAATGTAATCACTCATTTCAATATTGCTTCCGGAAGCACCGCCGGTACGGGCACCGATGTATATATCGACAATCTGACCATTCAGGATACGGGCGCCGGATTGCCGGCAGCGGGGACGATCGGGGCGGAGCAGGAGATCGATTCCACAGCGCCTGTGACAACGGCAACCATTCCCCCAACGGAAGGAACGAATCATTGGCATACAAGAGATGTTCAAGTAACGCTTGACGCGTATGACGATCTTTCGGGTGTTACCGACACGGTATATCGTATTAATGATGGGCCATGGCAGATTTATACAGACTCGTTTTATGTATCTGATGATGGGATACATACCATCGAGTATCACAGTATAGACAACGCCAATAACGTGGAGCCTGCAAAAGAGCTGCAGCTAAAAATCGACAAAACGGCACCTTTGCTAACGATTAGCTTGGATGTTACAACGATTAAGCCGCCTAATCATGAAATGATACCTGTAAAAGCTTTTTTGGATCTTATCGATGATGTCTCCGGAATTTCATCCGTCGCGCTCACTTCCATTACGAGCAATGAAGCTGACGATGGTTCGGGTGACGGAAGTCAGTCTGACGACATTCAAGATACCGAGTACGGCACGCTCGACACATCGTTTCGTTTACGTGCGGAAAGATCAGGTCGCAATGAAGGGCGTGTCTATACCATAACTTACACAGCGGCGGATCATGCCAATAACAAGACAACTGCGGTTGCCACCGTTCGCATTCCGCACGATTAGTCGGAATGCAGCATGAAGTTAACGGAGAAATGAGATCCCTCCTCGGCGTGGGCTCAGTTTACTAGAGTTTCGAGAACGAACCGAGCCTGTAGTTCGCGTTCCGGGAGGAACAGCGGCTGCGGGCTATTTCGGTTTTTAGTAGAATTCTAGGCGACTTGGCGGTAACGTCGCCGCGCTTTGAGGACGACCAGCTGCAGCCGACCGTCGACGACGCCGGCTTGCGGCACGTCTTGGGCGGATGATTCCGCCGTGGTTTGGAAATCCCGGAGGCAAGCGTTTTTGTGCGCGGAAAATGTCGGAAATTGTCGGATTGGCGTCGTGGCGCCGAGGACGGAGAGGGGATGGATTTTCGCTGGATTTCAGTCCGCCGCGCGCCGGCATTTCGTCGCCGGCGCGGGCGCCTGGGGTGTCACTTCGTAGACGAGCCGAGCACGATATCGTGCGCGACGATGTGATGCAGTTCGGTGTCCTCGCGGTTCAACAGGTCGATCAGCACCTCGACCGCCCTGCGCCCGATGTCCCGCTCGTTCTGGCGCACATGCGTAAACAGCGGCGGGCCGAGCGGCTGTCCGGGGGAGTCGAAGCAGACGATCTGGAAGTCGTCGGGAATGCGGCTCCCCCTCGAGAGGAGCACCTCCCGCAAAACCAAGGCCAGATTGTATTCGGCGACGACGAAGGCGGACAGCTCCGGATTCATGTCCACGAAGCGGCGCACGGTTTCGAGGTCGATCTGGACGTTGGCGGTGTCGAACGATTGCGGCAAAGAGCTGTACAGCTTCGTCATGAGATGGTCGGGCTTCGGCGTCCAGCCGCGCTGGATGCAGGCGTCGGTATAGCCCCTCAGCCGATCTTCGACCGCGGTCGTGTTTTCGGCTGGAACGGATAAGAAGCCGACTTCGCGGAACCCCTTGTCCAGCAACAGGTTCGTAAGGTCGAAGGCCGCTTTCCAATTGTCGGTATACACGGCATTCGCGGGAATCCCCTTCAAATACCGGTCGACCAGGACGAGAGGGAAGCGGTCCAGCACGAGCCGCAAAATTTCGGAATTGTAATGTTCGCCGTGCCCGGGGAACACGATCAAGCCGTCGACGCCCCACCGCACGAAGGAGCGGATGGCTTCCTGCTCGTTCTCCCGATTGTCGTACGTAAGCTTAATCATCATCCGGCATCCGTTCGACGCGCATTGCTCTTCGATGCCCCGAACGAGATCGGCCCCGAACGAATCCGCGAAGTCGGGCAGCACGAGCCCGACCGTTCGCCATTCGTCGTCGTCGCGCTTCTCTTCCGCGCCGTCGGCATGGCGCCCCGACGCGACGTCCTGCAAGTCCGGAGGCGCGTCGGCGACGAAGGAGCCTCTCCCCTGAATTCTCTCGACGAGCTTATACTGCGAAAGCAGCTCCAGCGCTTTCTTGGACGTGATGCGGCTGACGTTGAACTGGACCGCCAGCTCCTTCTCCGATGGCACGCGATCGCCTGCCTTCAGCTCGCCCTCTTTAATTTTCTGATACAGGTGGTTGAAGATCCGTTCGTACCGAGGGATGTCCATAGATTCTCCTGCCTCGCTTCGATGCATTGATATATCAACTATAAAACTTTATTCGCGATTCGGCAACTAAATATATAAGACAGCGGGGTTGTCACGTTTCGGTTGCGGGAGGGAGAGGAAGGATGTCGCAATTTAATATATTGACATATTAACACATCGTAAATAGTATGTTGTGTAGTAGGGTGCATGGAAGATTCAGGGAGGAGTTCGGATCATGGAGATTACGAAAGACGCTTCGGCCGTCGTACAGCCCCTCGTCAAGGTCGTGGCCGACGCGATGAAGGACCGGCCGAGGGCGGCGGGCATGTTCGAAACCTGTATTCGCAATACGTTGGAAACGACGATTCAAAGAAAACCGGACGGGACGACGTTCGTCATCACGGGAGATATCCCGGCGATGTGGCTTCGCGACTCCGCCGCGCAGGTTCGGCCTTATTTATTGCTCGCTTCCGGCGATCGGGACGTGGCGGACATGATCAAGGGCTTGATCGACCGCCAGTTCGAGTGCTTGCTGCGGGATCCTTATGCGAACGCTTTCAACGAATCCGCCGACGGGAGAGGCCATCAGTCGGACGAAACCGAGATGAGCCCCTGGGTGTGGGAGAGAAAATACGAGATCGACTCGCTTTGTTACCCGATTCAGCTCAGTTATTTGTTTTGGAAAAACAGCGGTCGTATCGACCACTTCCAAGGCGATTTCGTGAAGGGCGTACGGACGATCTTAGCGTTGTGGAAGCGGGAGCAGCGACACGAGACGGATTCGCCTTACCGGTTCCAGCGCCGGAATTGCCCCGCCTCCGATACGCTGACCCGGGACGGCAAGGGGGCGCCTACCGCGTACACCGGCATGACCTGGTCCGGCTTTCGACCGAGCGACGACGCCTGCGCGTACGGCTATTTGATCCCTTCGAACATGTTCGCGGTCGTCGCGCTTCGGTACGTGCGGGAAATCGCTCGCGACGTGCTGAGGGACGCCGCGCTCGAGGCGGAAGCGGAGGCGCTGGCGGCGGAGATCGATGCGGGCATCCGAACGCACGGGATCGTTCGTCACCCGGAATTCGGGGAGATGTTCGCGTACGAAACGGACGGCATGGGCCGGCATGCGCTGATGGACGACGCCAACGTGCCGAGCTTGCTGTCGATTCCATATCTCGGGTACTGCTCGGCGGACGACCCGATTTACCGGAATACGCGCGCGTTCGTGTTAAGCGATCGAAATCCGTACTACTACCGGGGCACCGCGGCGACAGGCGTCGGAAGTCCGCATACGCCGACGGATTACATCTGGCATATCGGCCTTGCGATGCAAGGACTCACGGCCGCGACGGCGGAGGAGAAGGAGGCGCTGCTCGACGCGATGGTCCGCACCGACGCAGGGAAGGGTATGATGCACGAGGGGTTCCATAAGGACGATCCGAACCGGTACACGCGCGAATGGTTTTCTTGGGCCAATATGTTGTTTTGCGAGCTGGCGCTCGATATTTGCGGCGTTCGCGTACGAACGTAACGAAGGAGGAACATACGGATGACGGAATTGTGGGGAGCGAGAGCCGAGCGCGCTCAGCGCGAGCTGGACGAGAAGTTTTGGAACGAAGATATCGAAATGTATAACATTCGGACGCCGTGCCCGGACGGCGCGTGCAACACGATCTTCCACTACTGGTGGATGGCGCATGCGGTGGAGACGTTGACGGACGGCTGGAACCGAACGGGGGCCGCCGTCTACCGGGAGCGGCTCGCGTCGCTGTACCGAGGACTGCTGCGGAGGAACGGAGGCGCTTGGCCCAACAACTTGTACGACGACATGGAGTGGATGGCGATCGGCTGGCTTCGCGCATTCCTAGCGACGGGGGAGGAGTCCTACAAGGCAGCCGCGCTGGAGCTGTGGGAGGACATTAAGACGGGCTGGAACGACCATGTGGGGGGAGGCATCGCGTGGCAGAAGACGCAGCTCGACTATAAAAATACGCCGGCGAACGCGCCCGCCGCGATATTGGCCGCGCGTCTGTATGCGGCGTTCGGCGACGAGGACGATCTGGCGTGGGCGAAGCGCATTTACGATTGGGTGAAGCGGACCCTCGTCGATCCGTCGACCGGCTTCGTCTGGGACGGCGCCAATCGGTTGGGCGACGGGAAAATCGACAAGGACTGGAAATTTACGTACTGTCAAGGCGTCTTCATCGGCGCCGCCGTCGAGCTGTACCGTCTGACGGGCGACGCCGCCTATCTCGAGGACGCCGCGCGCACGTGGCGGGCTGCCGTCGCGGAGCTGGCGGAACACCGAACGAGCTTATTCCCGGCGGAAGGCAAGGGGGACGGCGGCCTGTTCAAGGGCATTCTCGTCCGGTATGCCGGCGAGCTCGCGCTGACGGCGGGGGACGGACTCGACATCGCCGGCGTCGTCGCCGCCAATGCGGCGTCGCTCTGGGACAACGCGGTCGACGGCGAGGGGGCGTTGTTCGGGGAACGGTGGGATGCGCGAACGTCAGGCGAAGTGGAGCTGAGCACGCAGCTCAGCGGGATCATCCTGCTGGAGACGATGTCCGTTCTCGAAGCGGCCGGCCGGATTCGGCAAGCCGAAGGGGCGTAATTCCGTCGTCTTGTCATATCAAGTTGGGTTGACGAGGGGGAGGCTTCCGCCCTTCTTCGTATTACGCATAAACCTTTTATAATTAAGGGATTAGGCTTTCCTGAGTCAACATGACAATTCCGAAAAAAGTTAAAATAATATGTTGACATATCACTACATGCGAGCTAGTGTATGATGTGTAGGGATTGGAATGAAATTAAAGTTAAAGACAATTTTGGTATCGAGGGGAGATATCGGGTCATGGCGAAGAGAAAACAATGGGCGTGGCTGTTGTCGGCGGTATTATTGATTTCCGTTATTGCAAGCGGTTGCACGGGAGGCGGAGGGGGGGACGCGGGAGCCGATCCGGCCCCGGAGCCGGCGGAATCGCAGCCGGCGGAAGAAACCCCGTCGGAGCCGGCCGAAGGGACGGCCGAACCACCGGCCGCGGAAGGCGACGGCGCTCCTCCGGTGCAGGATCTCGGCGGGTACAAGTTCGTCGTGGCCGACAACAACGCGAACCGGTGGTTCCCGCCGGAGGGCAGCTCCGATCTCGCGAACGCGATCCTCGAACGGATTCGCTGGGTCGAGGAGACGTATAACGTCAAGATCGAGCTGCGCAAGCATTCCGAGGAGGAGTTCAGCGCGGCGGTGCTGGCGGGCGACAAGTACGCGGACATCATCGTGACGCCGACCTGGGAGTTAGGGCGGCATATTAACGGCAAGCGGCTCGTCGACATGAATACCATTCCGAACTTGCAGTTGGACAACGCGTACTGGAAGGAATACAACACGTCGAACCTGCTCACGTACGACGGCCGGACGTTCGGCGTCGCCGCACCGTTCGCGAATCAAGGCGACGAAGTGTGGGTCCTCGCGTTCAACAAGAGCATTATCGAAGAGCTGGGGCTCGAGAACCCGTACGATTTGGTGGCGAACAAACAATGGACGTTCGAGAAGATGCTGGAGATGGAGCAAGCGGCGAAGCGGGACGTCAACGGCGACGGGGTCATGGACAGCAACGACCGCTACGGGTTGGCGACGGGACATGACTGGGACATCGCCGTCGCGCTGTACCTCGCTTCCGGCAATAAAATTATCGAAACCGCGCCCGACGGCAAGCTGACGTATGCGGTCAATACGCCGAAAGCGTTCGAGACGATCGATATGATCAAGAAGATGACCAAGCGCGGCGACACGTTCTTCCCGAAGAACGAAGGGGAAGACATGGACGCTTACGTGAAGGCGTTCGCGGAAGGGAAGGCGCTGTTCCTCGCGTACTCCAGAGGCCGCGGCGTCATCGACCCGATCTACGAGATGGAAGACGACTTCGGCTTCGTGCCGATGCCGATGGGCAACAACACGGACGACTACCTCTCGTGGGTAAGCCATGACGCGCCGTCGATGGCCGTCCCGGTCACGAACAAAGATTTGGATAAGACGGGTCTCATTCTAGAGGCGCTGGCATGGAAAGCCCAACAAGAGGAACAAATCCGATTGGATGAAATCGCCTTCACGCAATTGAGGGACGACGAATCGCTCGAGATCATTAAGCAGCTGAAAAATTACGGGGTGTCCGATCTCGCGTTCATCGGGCAGCAGATGCAAGGCAACGTGCACCAAGGTCTCGCGCTCATTCCGAACGTCGGCTTCTACGATCAAAATTTGGAGCCCGCCTCTCAAGTGGCGGAAATCGAAGAAGCGGTCAATCTCGGACTCGAAGAGCTCGTCCTCCGGCTGAAGGGCGAATTCGTGGAGCCGGAGCCGAAGCCGGAAGAGAAAAAGGAATAGTCGCAGCAACGGAACAAGGGGCGGTCCGGCACGCGGGTTTTCGGCCGACGGAACGGCCCCTTGCCTCTTCCGGCGAATCCCTGCGGGTTGGAGGGTGTTATGGTGATAGAAAGCGTCGTAGCGAGGCGGTTGGGGTATGCGTTGGCGTTCGGATTGGCGTTCATGCTGTGGCCGAACGCGGCGGCGGCGAACGAACCGGCGGCGAACGAACCGGCGGCGAGCGAGGAACTGCTCAAGCTTGAAAGCTATGGGGATTACCTCGAGCGGCACGCGCAGCAAGGCGCCGGAAGCGCGGACCTCACGATCGAGGCGCACACGTTCGTTCGGGCGGAGACGAACGCGGAGATTTTGGAACGGTTCGAAGGCATGGAAGGGAAATCCGTGCGAACGGGAGAAACCGGGATCATCGAATGGGAAGTCGACGTTCCCGCGAGCGGCATGTACAACATCGAAGTGCTGTATTACCCCGTGGAAGGCAAAGGCAACGACATCGAACGCATGCTCTACGTCGACGGGGCCGTCCCGTACGACGAGGCGAAGGCGATCCGGCTGTCGCGAATTTGGAAAGACACGAGCGACATCGCGCAAGACCGGAACGGGAACGACATCCGGCCGCGGCAAGCCGAAGCGCCGCGGTGGAGAGCGACGCTCTTGCACGATTCGCTGGGTTATTATAACGATCCGCTTCAGGTGTACCTCGAGGCGGGGCGGCGCACCATCGGACTGGAGTCGGTACGGGAACCGGTCGTGATCCGGTCCGTCCGGCTGTACGCCGCAGAGAAGCCGAAGCCGTACGCGGAGGTGGCGGCGTTCTACGAAGCGCAGGGCTACCGGGAGGCGGACGCCGAACCGGTGAAATTCCAAGCCCAGCTGCCTTACGAGAAGTCGGACAATACGCTGTATCCGATCGCCGATCGGTCGTCGCCGCTGACGGAGCCCCAAGATCCCGCGAAGCTGCGGCTCAACAGCATCGGCGGCGACAAGTGGAAGCTGCCGGGCCAATGGGTGACGTACCGGTTCAAGGTCGAGGAAGACGGCTTATACAAGATCGTGACGAGGTTCAAGCAGCAGCTGCTTGCCGGCATGTACGTCAATCGGAAAGTGCTCATCGACGGCAAGGTGCCGTTCCAAGAAGCCGAAGCGGTGCGATTCAATTACGGGAATCGTTGGCAAGTGCAGGCGCTGGGCGACGGCGAGCGGGAATACGCGTTCTACCTCGAAGCGGGCGAACACGAGCTGACGTTCCAGGTGACGCTAGGCGACTTGGCCGACGTGCTGCAGCGGGTCGATAATAGTCTGTTCGAGTTGAACGCCGCTTACCGGCAAATTCTCATGATCACCGGATCCGAACCGGATCTGTACCGAGACTACGACTTCAAGAAGCTCATTCCGGACGCGATCGCGACGATGGCCGAGAACGCGGAGGAATTGCGGCGCATCTCCGCCGAGATGGAAGCGTTCACAGGACAGAAGGGCGAGCAGACGGTGCTGCTCGACAAGATCGCCTTCCAGTTGGAGCAGATGGTCGAGGACCCCGAGGATCGAATCGCCAAGACGTTCGGTCCGTTCAAGGAAAATATCGGCGCGCTGGGCACGTGGATTTTGACGGTCGGCGAGCAGCCGCTCACGCTCGATTACGTCAGCGTCGTTCCGACGTCGGCACCGCTGCCGCAGGCGGAGCCGAATTTTCTAGAAAGTCTGCTGTTCGAAATCCGATCGTTCCTCCTGTCGTTCGTCGTCGATTACAATACGCTGTCTGTACAGGAGGGGGACGAAGAGGGGCAAGAGGTAGAGGTGTGGTTGACGTCGGGCCGCGACCAAGCGCAGATCATCCGGGAGATGCTGAACGACGCGTTCACCCCCGAAACCGGCATTCATGTGAAGCTCAAGCTGATCCCGGAGCAGACGCTGCTTCCTTCGGTGCTCGCGGGCACCGGGCCCGACGTCGCGATGGGCAATCCCGTGGCGGATCCGGTGCAATACGCGCTTCGGAACGCGGTGCAGCCGATCCATGAGATGCCGAACTTCGAGGAGGTCGCCTCCCGGTTCCACTCCAGCGCCATGGTGCCTTACACGTTCGATGGGCAGGTATACGCGCTGCCCGAGACGCAATCGTTCCCGATGCTGTTTTATCGGAAAGATATTTTGCTGGAGCTGGGGCTGGACGTTCCGGAGACGTGGGACGAATTTTACCGGATCATTCCGGAAATCCAGAAGCAAAACCTGCAGCTCGGCTTCCCCCAAGATATTACGGGCCTGCAGATCTTCTTGTATCAGAACGGCGCGGAGCTGTACGACGCGGGACGGACGCGATCCACGCTCGACGCGGACGCTACGGTCGAAGCGTTCCAGAAGCAGACGGAGCTGTTCACGACGTATCGGTTTCCCCGGGATTACGACTTCGCGAACCGGTTCCGGACCGGGGAGATGCCGCTCGGCATCGCCGATTACACGACGTACAACCAGCTGATCGCCTTCGCCCCGGAAATTCGAGGGCTGTGGGAGTTCGCGCCGTTGCCGGGTACGGTTCGGGCGGACGGCACGATCGATCGGGCGACCCCGGCGACGGGCACCGCGGTCATGATGCTGAAGGGCGTCGAAGACAAAGACGCGGCATGGCGCTTTATGGAATGGTGGACGCGCGCCGACACCCAGTCGCGGTTCGGCCGGGAGATGGAAGCGGTGCTCG
>NZ_JAPSKE010000029.1:0-54096 GCF_031177825.1 Paenibacillus sp.
CTACCACGGCAAGCGGCTGCCGGAGGAGCCGGTGCTGAATACGGAGCAGACGTCGTCGAACGCGGCGAGCTCCGTGACGTTGTCCGGCAAGCCCGACATCGCGGGCGGCCTCGAGGTGACGTACGCGATCGTCGCGGATCCTTCGTCCATTCCGAATCGATGGGCGTACGCGGAGTCGTCGGCGTTCGGTCTCGGCATTATGGGACGCGACCGAGGCGTATTGCCTTCGTTGTTCGCGCCGCTGATCGGCATGCCGGGCTCGCAGATGGAGCCGGGCGATGCGTATACGTTCACGTACCGTCCGGTGACGCGGCTCGCGGGCTGGTACGACACGTACCGGCATGTGACGCAATCCATCATGGGCCTTACGGATTATCGCAAAAACATCGAGTCGTCCTTGACGGATACGATCTTCAACGTGCAGGACTTGATGCTGAACGATAACTTCGGCGGCTGGGACGTCGAAATGAAAGCTCACTATAACATGGAAGGGCAGAACGTCGGCACGACCGCCAGTCCGCTCGCCGCGATGCAGGCGTACCTGCTGTCGGAAGACGACGAGCTGTACGAACGCCGGGTCGTCCCGACGCTCGCGTCGATGTTGACGCGGAAAAATCAGCATTTCTCTTCGAAGGGCAACACGACCGCGCATCCTGCGATCACGTTCCCGAACCCGCTGCCGATCGGCTCGCCGACGGCCGGCTACGGCACGAGCGTGTTCGGCGGATTGTTCGACATGACGCAGGGGCTGTCCCCGGCGTTCCGGGAGGTCGGCGTCGACAACGGCGTCAAGCAGACCGCGGGCAACGCGCCTTCCTGGTCCGATCATGTCTGGATGTATCGGTATACGGGCGATCCGACGTACTTGGAGCAGGCGAAGGCGGCGGCCGATCAATACCTGGAGTCAGTCGTGTACGCGGCGCCGAGTGCGCTGCCCGACTTCGGCAGCTTCATCTACATCAGCTATTATCCGAACCTGAACGCGCTGCTTGACTTGTACGAAATCAGCGGCGAACAGCGGTATTTGGACGGAGCGGCGGCGGCGGCCCGCATGCTGATGACGACGCTGCGCACGTTCCCCGTACCGGAAGGGGAGACGACCATCAGCGCGGACGCGATCCGGGAGAGAGGCTTCCTGGACGGCGCGCACTTCTGGTGGAAGGGCGAGTACTCGGACCGCCTAGGTCATCCGGAGCGATTGGCGGACTTGCAGGACATGACGGTCCCGGCGTGGATGCCTTCGCCCGTCGGCCTCGGCGTCGAGCAAGCGAGCACGTTCATGGGCACCGATTCCGGCTTCATCACGATGTCGAACTGGGCGCCCGACCTGATGCGCCTCGCGAAGCTGACCGGCGACGAGACGTTCGAGACGTACGCCCGCAACGCGGTGCTCGGCCGCGGCGCGAACTATCCGGGGTATTATCAAAACCAATACATGATGCATCAGAAGACGGCGGACTTCCCGTACGTGGGACCGGACCTCACGAGCATTTATTATCATCATATCCCGGTGTACTACGGGCTGCTGACGGACTACTTGTTCGCGCAGGCTTGGAGCTGGTCCGACGGACGGATCGACTTCCCGTTCCTGCGCCAGCAAGGGTATGCCTACTTCAATAACCGGAAGTTCGGGGGCGAACCCGGGACGTTCTTCGGCGAGACGGACATGTGGCCGTGGCTGAAGCGCGGATTGGTCGCGACGGACAGCATCCAAGTCGATTGGCTGGCGGCCCGGAAGGACGGCAAGCTCGGCCTCGCGCTGATGAACGAGGACGCGGCGCCGATCGCGACGACGGTGACGTTCGGCGAGGAGCTGGGCGGCGCGCTGCTCTCGGGCGCGGCGACGCTGTACGACGCGGCCGGCAACGCCACCGCCGCGGCGGTGTCCGGCGGTGCGGTAACGGTGACCGTTCCGGCTCGCGGCTTGGTCGCGCTCGTCATGGATCATCCGGACGTGCAGGCGCCGGCTTTCGCGGCGATCGACGATTCGACCGCGCTGTCCCGCCCGCTCGGCGAGACGGTCGCGCATGCGGCCGGCGGCGCGGACTTCGGCGCAGGCGCGGTGCTGCAGACGAATCCATCGTTCTACCACGCTTATGCGTACGTAACGGATATGCCGGAGACGACGGCTCGCGCGACACTGCATTACCGCGTCGGCGAAGGCGAATGGCAAGCGGAGGAGAAGTCGGCGTATCCGTATGAATTTACGGTGAAGGTGTCGGGCGACGCGCCGTTCGATTTCTACTTCGACGTGCACGGCAAGGACGGAACGGTGCGCACCTCGTCCCAGAAGCGGCTCAAGCCTTACGCGGCAGGGAACGATATCGCCTCGTTCCAGGCGGGCGCCGGCCAAATCGGGAACGCATTCGTCGCGCAGGAAGTCCGCACGGTCGTGTCGATCGTATACGGGACGAATACGAGCGCCTTGGCGCCGACGGTCGTCTTGTCCGAAGGGGCGACGCTGCTATCCCCGACGGGGACGGCCGACTATACCGATCCGGTCGAATACGTCGTGCGGGCGGAGAACGGCGTCACCGAAACTTGGACCGTATTCGTGGCGCCGATCGACGATGCCTCGGGGCTGCTGCGGCTGCTCGAATTTTTGCAGGATCAAGGATGGATCGACAGCCATGGCATCGCCAACTCCTTGGAGAAGCAAGCGCTGCACGAGCAGTACCGCGCGTTCAAGCAGCATGTGTCGTCTTTGGAACAGGACGGCCGACTGGCGCCGGAGGCTGCGTCGCTCCTTCTTCAGGCGGCGGATTCGTTGATGGCGGGGACGTAAGTCGTTCAGGAAGCCGGCCGGCGCAAGCCGGTCGGTTTCGTTCGGGGGAGAACGGCAGGAGAGGACACCGGAAGGAGAAGGAACTATGATCGACGGCAGCGGGTTCATCATGCGAAGCCCGAGCGGCGTCTTGACGGCAACGTTGCGTCTGACGCGCGAGAACAGACTTCGATTCCAAGTGCGGCGCGACGGCGCGAACGTCGTGGAAGAAGGCGACATCGGCATGACGGCGGACGGCGTCGATCTGGGCGACGGCATCGCCGTAGAAGACATTCGTCAAGAGACGATCTATGAAACTTACAAGGTGCTCGGCGGGCATTCGGACGCCCTGAATCGCTGCCATGCGTATCGCTTCTCGCTCCGGCACGCCGTGAGCGGGGAAGCGTACGAGCTGCAGGCGAGGGCGTACGACGACGGCTTCGCGTTTCGGTACTCGCTTTCTTCGCGGGTAGGAACGACGACGATCCGCGGGGAAGCCTCAAGCTGGACGCTTCCGGCCGGCAGCCGCGTCTGGCTGTTCGAACGGAACAACGGCTGGAAGCTGAAGAGCTATGCGGGCGAATGGATTTCCGCCGACGCGGAGGAGCTGCATACGGTGTCCGGCCAAGGTCCCGTGCAGGGCACCCCGCTCGTCGTGGAGCTTCCCGAGGGGCGCGGCTACGCGGCGATCGCGGAGGCCGCGCTGTACGACTACAGCGGCATGCGGCTCGAAGCGATCGGACGCCGCGCCGTTCGCGCGAATTTCACCGAAGGGGACGCCGGCTTCGTCGTGGAGGGCGCCGTCCTGACGCCTTGGCGCGTGTTGATGGCCGTACCGGACTTGGACGGTCTCGTGAACAGCGATTTGATTACGAATTTGAATCCGACTCCGTCCGCGACGCTGTTCCCGGATACGAGCTACATCCGGCCGGGACGCTCCGCGTGGCGTTGGTGGAGCCTCGGCACCGGGACGCCGGAGCAGGAGCGGGAGACGGTCGACCAGGCGTCGTCGCTCGGCTTCGAGTATACGACGGTCGACGAGGGCTGGGAGGCGTGGCCCGAGCCGTGGGCGGACCTGCGCCGCTTGACCGAGTACGCGAAGGGAAACCATGTCGGCGTCTTCATATGGAAACGGTCGAAGGAGATCGACGATCCGCGGGAAGGATGGCGGACGATGCGCGAGTTTTTCGACAAGGCGAAGGACGCCGGCGTCGTCGGCCTCAAGATCGACTTCATCGATAACGAGTCGAAGGCCGCGATCGATTTCGAAATCGCGGCGCTGCGGCTGGCGGCGGAACGGCGGCTGATGATCAACTTCCACGGCATCTCGAAGCCGACCGGCGAATCGCGGACGTACCCGAACGAAATTTCGCGGGAGGGCATTCGGGGGCTCGAGCTCAACAAGATGAAGGAAGGGCCGATTCCGGCCTGGCACAACGCCGCGCTGCCCTTCACCCGTTTCGTTGCGGGGCATGGGGACTACACGCCAGTCGGCTTCTCGAATCCGGGGGAGACGACGTATGCGCATCAGCTGGCGACGATGATCGCCTTCACGTCCCCCTTGCAGGTCGTCGCCGAAAACCCGGCCTTCCTGCTCGAGGAGGCGGCGGCGCAGCCGGCATTGGACGTACTGAAGTCGATCCCGGCCGTATGGGACGAGACGCGGGCGCTTCCGCCGAGCGCGATCGGCGAGCTGGCCGCGCTCGCCCGTAGGTCCGGGGAGGCGTGGTTCCTGGGCGTCCTGAACGGGAAGGCGGAGCGCGCGACGCTTCGGCTGCCGCTGTCTTTCCTGGACGACGGAGCGGCGTACGACGCGGTGGAAATCGTCGACCGCGGACCCGCTTGCATGGCACGCAAGGAAGGCATGCGCGTCGTTTCGCAGGACGCTCCGGACATCGTCTTGGAACCGAATGGGGGATATGTCGCCGTATTCCGGAAGGCGTGACTTCACGCGATAAAGGATGGAGAGCAAAAGGAGGTTCATACCCATGAAGCAGACCGAGTATGCGTTACTCGTCGCCGGCGCGACCTTCGCCGGCATCGGGGCGGCGGCGGCCGCGTCGGAAGCGAATCGGAGCGTCGTCGTCGTGGAGCGCACGGCTTTGGTCGGAAGCGAATTTATCGACGCCATGAACCCGGGACGGGGGACGGGGACGCCGGAGACGGATTTCGGTCGATCGTTCCGGGACGAAGCGGCGAATCGCAACGTCATGACCGAAGCGGGACTCCTGCACCTTCCGGCGCTGCATCCCGTCTTATGTCTTCGGATAAAGCAATATGGGGTGAATGTCCGTTTTCTTACGGAAATCGTTGAAGTCGCGAGGTGCGGCGGGCGTTACGTCGTGACGCTGTCGGACGCCGCGGGCCTGCATCGGGTGACGACGGACGAAATGTTGGATACGTCCACGCGGCGGCTTACCGAACCGGGCAACCTGTTCGTTCCGGTACATAAGCGATTGAACGCTTATTTGCATCATCCCGACATCGGCGCCGCCCCGCTGCCCGAACCGATCGACGGCGCGATGTCGATCGCTCGGGGAAGATTTCCTTCCGAGGTCATCTTGCGGGTATGCGTTCCGCCGAAGCTGGATTGGCTGCAAGCGAAGCAGTGGCTGTATCGGTATTGGGAAGCGAGACCGGAGGCTTGGGCGCCGTGGACGATCGCGGCGGTCGCCGGCGGCTTCGAATCGATCGTCCGCCGCGGGCCGCGGCGGCTGAAGGAAGGGTGGACCTGGCTGCCTTCCGAAGCGTACGATCACCCGATCGAAGCGATCGACGCCGGGTACGGCCATATGGTTTATGCGGGAGGGGTTCGCGATGAAACAGCGCTATGACGTCGTCGTCGTCGGGCTCGGCACGGCGGGCTCGATCGCGGCGATCGCCGCCGCCCGCCGAGGCCTTCGCGTGCTGGGCGTCGACCGGCACACGTGCATGGGGGGCGTCGGAACGGCCGGCGGCGTCGTCGGGTACTATCTCGGGACGCGCGGGGGGCTGTACGAAGAGATCGATCGCCGCGTCCCCGCGACGGAACGGCAGGTGTTCACGCCATCCTTCGGCGTGAACGCCGAGGGGAAGCAGTACGTGCTGGAGAGGGAGGCGGTCGAAGCCGGCGCGACGATCCGGTACGATACGACCGTAACCGCCGTGCGCCGGGAAGGAACCGCCGTTCGCGGCGTCGAGTGCTTCTCGCCGGACACCGGGCGGTACGAGGTCGCTTGTTCCGTCGTCATCGACGGCACGGGCAATGCGGACGTCTGCCGGCTGGCCGGCTGCGAGCTGCGCGGCGGCCGGGCGTTCGACGGTCAGGCGCAGCCGTTTTCCAACGTATGGTTCCGCATGAAGGACAATCGGGTCCAAGCCGCATACACCGATTCCGGTTACGTGTTCCCCGAGGATCCCGAAAGCTTGTCCCGGGCGATCGTCGATTCCGCGCTGCTGTCTACGCATCTGAAGGATCGGTTCGAGGAGGAGCCGCGGCTGATCCGCGTCGCTCCGCAGCTCGGCGTCCGGGAGAGCCGCTTCATCGCGGGCGAGGAGGACGTAACGCTGGACGATTTCCTGCATGACCGTTACACTCGACAGCCTGTGTTCATGGCCTATTCGAACCTGGATAACCACAGCAAGGACCTTGCCTTCGAGAGCGAGCTGCAGCGGGATTGGACGGTCGCCGCCAGTCTATGGGGGCTGCGGTTTTCGGTGCCGATTCCGCTCGGCGCGCTAATCCCGAGAGGGTACGACGGACTGATCGTCGCCGGGCGGTGCCTCGCCGTCGATCACGATCTGGCCGCCTGCGTCCGGATGAAGCGGGATATGCAGAAGTGCGGGGAGGCCGCCGCCTGCGCCGCGTTCCTGTCGATCGAGAAGGGCGTGCCGGTGCGGGACGTGCCGTATCCCGAGCTGGCGAAGCTGCTCCGGGAGACGGACTGCTTGCCGGAACGCCACGAAGTATACTTCGAGCAGCGGCTTGCGGAGGGCGATACGTCGAATCCGCTCATCCGTTGGATCGAGGACCCGGGCGAATTGAAGGCAGGTCTCTCCGGCGTCAAGCCCGGCGTGGCGATCTGGTCGGCGAGGCGGCTAGGAGACGCCGTCCGTCCGCGGCTGCTGGAGTGGATGCGCGACGAGGCGTCCGAGCATCTGCAGAAGCACAGCGCGATCGCGCTGGCGCTCTTGCGAGATCCGGCCGCGGCGCCGGTCCTGCGGGACATCGTGCGGGAGCGCGACCCGTTCTTCCCGTCGACGAGCGTGAAGTATAATCAATCCCGCGGATACGCCGCCGTGTACTTGCTGGGCAAGCTGGCCGACAAAGACGCGATCCCCGAACTGCGCGGCATCCTCGAGCAGCGGGAAGCGTTCGCGTGGAGCGAGCGAGACAAGGAGTTTCTGTCCGACGCCGAGGAAGTAAGATTCCAATACGTGTCCTATGCGCTGACGTCGTTGTCCCGCATCGGGGATCGGCACGCGGAGACGCGGCAGGACATTGCGGACGTGTTCCATCAAGCGAAGCCGAAGCTCGACGACTCGTTGTCGATCACCTTCAAGGGCAGCGCCGTCCTTCGCAACCCGATGGACGACAAGCTTCGCCGGCTGATCGACGAGACGCTCGAACGATGGGATAGGGCATAACGGAAAAGGCTGCCCTCAGTCATGGTTGACTTGCGGGACAGCCTCTTTTCATGCTCCTATTCCGCTTCGGCTACAAGGTTCGGCTTCCCGTCTTCGCCCGGATCTTCCGCCGGCTTGGCCCGCTTGATGAAGAATGCCATGACGAGCGCGATCGCGGAGATGACGGTGGCGACGAAGAACGCATCGTTGATGCCGCCGAGCATCGCCTGCATGCCGATCGCGAGCTTCGTCTCTTCCGTCGGCGCCTCCGCCAGACGGCTAATGGCGTCCGCGGCGTACGTTTCCTGACGGGTGGACATGATCGTTACGAGGAACGCCGTGCCGATCGCGCCGGATACCTGCTGCAGCGTGTTGTTCATGGCGGTGCCGTGAGGGTAATATCTCGCCGGCAGCTGATTCAAGCCGTTCGTGGAGACGGGCATCATCACCATCGACATGCCGAACATGCGGATGGTATGAATGATCGTCAGCTCGGTATACGTCGTCTCCATCGTCAGATCGCTTAACAGATAGGTCGTCGCCGTCATGATGATCAAGCCGATGATCGACAACGCCCGCCCGCCGAATCGGTCGAACAGCCTTCCGGTGACCGGAGACATGAGCGCCATGAGGAGCGCGCCCGGCAGCATCATCAGGCCGGCGTCGATCGGCGAGATGCCGCGGATGCTCTGCACGTAGAGCGGCAGCAGCAGCATTCCGGAAAACATGGCCATCGTCAATACCATCGAGATGGCCGCGGCCAAGGAATAAGCGGGATACCGGAAGATGCCGAAATTCAACATCGGCCGCTCCAACTTCGACTGACGCAGGATGAACCAGGTCAGCGCGGTTACCCCGGCGACGATCGTCAGGTAGACAGTCGGATGCTCCCAGCCCTTCGAGCCGGCGGAGCTGAAGCCGTACAGCAGGCCGCCGAAGCCGACGCTCGACAAGACGAGCGAGAAGAAATCGAGGCGGACGTTCGACCGCTCCTTCTTCCCCTTCAGGAGGAAGAAACCGAGCAGCAGCACGACCGCCGCGATCGGCGTGACGAAATGGAACAGCATTCTCCAATCGTAGTGTTCGACGATCCAGCCCGACAACGTCGGGCCGATCGCCGGCGCGCCCATCAAGACGAGTCCGAAGACACCCATCGCCGCGCCGCGCTTCTCCACGGGGAAGCTGACCAGCATGACGTTCATCAACACCGGCATCATGATCGCAGAACCGGAAGCCTGCACCATCCGTCCGGTCAGCAGCAGCGGGAACGCGTGCGCGTAGCCGGCCAACACCGTGCCTAGCAAAAATAAACCCATAGCCCCCAAAAACAAGTGGCGGACCGAATATTTCTGAATCAGGAACGCCGTCGTCGGGATCAAAATCCCGTTGACCAGCATGAAGCCGGTGGAGAGCCACTGTACCGTCGACGGGTCGATCGCCAGGTCGTTCATGATCGAGGGCAGGGCGATATTCAATAACGTATTGTTAAGAAAAGTAATGAATGCGCCGATCATCAATACGGCGAGCAAGCCATACGGCGGACGGGCGGGCGTCGATGCGGTCGATTCCATAATCGTCTCCTTCGGTTGTTCAGGATTTCCTAATTTTTGCAGGTGACAAGATCATATACCACCGTTCCCCGAATCGCAAGGAACCATTGGCCACCGGTCAACAATCGCGGTGGAGGACGCGTCGCCCGCGCCGCGTCATATGACTTGCGACCGCGAGTCATAACTATTGTCACATTCTCGAGAAGTCGGCAGGATTCCGGTTCGTCCCTTGCGAAATACAACTCCTATATCGGTAAGCGAAGGTCGTGCCTAGGCGCGGCCTTTTCTATTAGGAGGAGATGGTATGCACGGGAAGGGACGGATCCGCATCCTGTTGGCGGACGCGCACCCGTTATTCCGGGACGGGCTCGCCGCGGCGCTGCGCCTCCATGACGACGCGGCGGAGATCGTCGGTCAAGCGGGCTACGCCGCCGAGGCGGTGCGGAAGGCGATCGAGCTGCAGCCGGATGTCGTATTGATGGATGTGCAATTGGGCGAGACGAGCGGCATCGAAGCCGCCCGCGACATCGTGGAGGCGTGCCCTCACATTCATATCTTGATGGTAACGAACTCCGACGACGACGACGCCGTCATGGCGGCGATAAGAGCCGGCGCCAGAGGATATCTATTGAAGGGCTCGGACAAGCAGGTCCTCCTCCGGGCGATCGCGGCCGTCGCGAGCGGGGAGGCGATCTTCGGCGCGGCGATCGCGAGGAAGCTGGCGTTGTATTTCGATTCGATGAAGGCGACGAAGAAGCCTATGCTCGAGGAGGCGTTCCCGAGCCTCACGGAACGGGAGCAGGACATCTTGGAGCTGATCTGCTCGGGCCTTCCGAACGAAGAGATCGCGCGGCGCATCAACGTCTCGATCAAGACGGTGCGCAACCATGTCTCGAATGTATTGAACAAGCTGCAGGCCGAAGATCGCGCTCAGGCGATCGCGCTCGTCAAGGAGGCGGGCTTTCGGAGTTCGTTCGCGTAGCGCGCAATTTCCGGATTCGTACGAATCGTCGGTCTCCGGCCTTACTTTTGTGAAGCGGGTCACACGAACCGGGAACGGCGGGACCGATTTCCCTTCCGCGCGGACGATCTTCCCGAATGGGGGGAACGGATATTTTGCTATTCTTAGTTTCGACAAGAACGCTATGCGCGTCGGCTGCTTGTCGAGAACGGAAGAAGCGGAGGAATGCGGGCATGACGATGTAACGTCCTGAGGAAGAAGAACGGAACGAAACAAGCTATTATTTTCCGAATAGGAGTGGAGTCAGAAGATGAATATCAAGTTGCGACAGCGAGCGTTGGGGACGCTGCTGCTTTGCGCGAGCTTGCTCGCGAGCGCCGCGGCGCCGATAGGGGCCCGCGCGGCCGTTCCGGGCGTCGCCGTTCAGAAGTATATTACGGTCGATCAATTCGGCTATCGCCCGAACGACGATAAGGTGGCCGTGCTGGTCGATCCGCAGCAAGGCTTTAACGCAAGCGACGCCTACGTGCCGGGCAGCGTGCTCGAGGTGCGGCGGGCGAGCGACGACGCGGTCGTCTTTACGGGAGCGCCGACCGTATGGAACGGCGGCGCGACGCAGGCGAATTCGGGAGATCGCGGATGGTGGTTCGACTTCTCGTCGGTAACGGCCGAAGGAGACTACTACGTCTACGACGCCGAAAACAACATGAAGTCGTACGACTTCGAAATTGCGGAAGACGTATACAACGACGCGCTGAAGGCGGCCGTACGCACGTTCTACTACCAGCGGATCGGCACGCCGCATCTCGCCGAGCACGCCGGCGCCGCGTTCGCGGACGGTCCGGCGTTGATCCACCCCCGCCAAGATTCGGAGGCGCGCAACGTATTCGATCGGAACAACCCGGAGACCGAACGCGACTTGTCCGGCGGATGGATGGACGCGGGCGATTTCAACAAGTACGTGACGTTCACCGCGCAGCCGGTCAACGAGCTCTTATCCGCCTATGAGCTGAATCCCGACGCGTTCGGCGACGATTACAACATCCCGGAGTCGGGCAACGGGGTGCCGGATATTCTGGACGAAGTGAAGTGGGAACTGGATTGGCTTATGAAAATGCAAGAGGACGACGGCGGCGTGCTGCTGAAGGTCGGATTCCCGCGGGAAGGCCGCATCGGCGAATTCTCCGCGCGTCCGAGCGAAATTACGATGGTTCGCTATTACTTGCCGAAGGCTTCGTCTTCGACGATCGTCACGGCGCTCAACTTCGCTCACGCGGCGATCGTGTTCGATCAAATTCCGTCGATGCGCGTTTATGCGGCCGAGCTGCGGCAGCGCGCGATCATGGCGTGGGATTGGTACCATTCCAACCCGAAGACGGAGAACGCCGACAACTACGAGCTCGAAGCCGGCGACGCGGATATGCCGATCTCGGGCCAAGCGCAGGTCGCGGCCGTCGCATCGGCGTACTTGTACGCCTTAACGGGCGACGAGACGTATCATGATTATTTCAAGAGTCAGTACCGGATCACTCAGCCGATGATCGACGGGTACTGGGGCTTAAGCTACGGCGAACAAGCCGACGGGGTGATGTTCTACACGACGCTTCCGAACGCCGATCCGGCGGTGAAGGCGCACATTCTGGAGCGCCGCGACGTGCAGGATTTCGAGCATCGGTTCGAACCGAACAGAGATCTGTTCCGTTCCTCCGTGCCGGATTGGTCGTATCACTGGGGCAGCTTGCAGGTGCGGGCGCGGCTCGCGTCGTCGGCCTACGATTTCGTGCAATACGACATCAACCCGGCGAAGCGAGAGGAATACGACCTGCGCGCGCGGAACATCCTGCATTACTTCCACGGCGTCAACCCGTTCGGCCGCGTCTACTTGACGAACATGAGCGAGTACGGCGCGGAACACTCGATTACGCAAATTTTCCACGCGTGGTTCTTCGACGGTACGCAGTGGGACATTGCGCCTCCGGGCTTCCTGCCGGGCGGACCGAGCGAGCAGTACGAGGGAACGATGTCGCCGCCGCGCGGACAGCCGCGGCAGAAGATGTATCTGGATTGGAACGGGGTTCGTTGGGGGGAAGAAAATCATTACGACCGTTCTTGGGAGATTACGGAAAACGCGATCTACTACCAAGGCGGGTACGTGAAGATGGTCGCGAAATACGCGGCTCCGGTATTGGCTCCGAAGGCGCCTCCCGAGACGCCGACCGGCGCCGCGGCGGCGGCGATGAGCGAATCGGCCCTAGCGTTCGCATGGAGCCATTCGCCGGGCGCGACGGGCTACGAGGTGGAAGTCGACGGTTTCGTCGTCGACAACGGCCTGCAGCGCCGCTATGTCGAGAACGGGCTCGAGCCGCAAACGGCCCATACGTTCCGCGTTCGGGCGAAGAACGCGTACGGCGTCAGCGCTTGGAGCGAGCCGGCGACCGGCGTCACGGAAGCGCCGCCTACGCCGCCTGCGACGCCGGCGCGGTTGACGGCCGCGGCGGTCGGCAGCTTCCAAGCGAACATCACGTGGAGCCCTTCCGAGGGCACCAGATTCTATGAGCTTGAAGTGGACGGCGAGACGCTCAATCTCGGTCTCGCCACGAAGTATACGCACAAGAAGCTGCAAGCGGAATCGACGCATACGTACAGGGTTCGGGCGAGGAACGCCGGCGGCGTCAGCGAGTGGAGCGCTCCGGTCGTCTTGACGCTGCCGGAAGCGCCGCCGAACCATGTGATCGACGTATCGCATGACGGCGTGTTCGGGTACACGTTCGGAGAATTTTCCGATCAGCTGCGCCGATATCAGACGTTCGTCTCGGAGGGGTATCCCGTCGTAACGGGCATCGATCTGAAGCTGCGAAAGCTGTGGGGCGAGCCGGGCGACGTGACGGTCCAGCTGTACGCGACGAGCGACAATCGGCCGACCGGCGAACCGCTGGCGGAGACGATCCTCCCGAACGAGGCGGTACAGTGGAACGACTGGACGGAGGTGTCCGTGCCGATCGCGTACGAGGGATTGGTCAGCGGGGCGGAATACGCCGTCGTCCTCGGACAGACGTCGCCGGAAGAGAGCGACGGGGTGTACGAATGGTTAGCGGGTTACGACGTCGAGAGCAACTGGAATTTCGGGAAGAACACGCGCGCGGCCGGATACGTGGACGAATCTTCGATCGGCGACGGCTGGATGCGCGTACACGTCGCGACGGGTACGCAGCAGCCGCCGGCGACGCCGACGGGCCTCGCGGCGAGCGCGGCGGGCGACGCGTCGATCGCCGTCGCTTGGAACGCGGCGGCGGGGGCCACAGCGTATGAAGTGGAGGCGGACGGCGGTACGCCCGCGACCGTGACAGGCACGACGTACAGCCACGGCGGACTCGCGTCCGGAACGGCCCATACGTACCGCGTGCGCGCGGTGAACGCGGTCGGCGCCAGCGCATGGAGCGAGCCGGTGTCGGCCTCGACGTCGGAGGCGCAGCCGGCCGTCGACGTCATCGACCTGTCGCACGTCGGTAACGGCGCGTTCACGTTCGGCGAAGCGAGAGATCAGCTGCTGCGTTACCAGACGTTCGCGGCGAACGCCCATCCTTCGATCTCCAAGGTCGAAGTGAAGGTGCGCCGTTGGTTCGACGCCAGCGACATGACGGTGAGCCTGTACGCGACGCAAAACGATAAGCCGGTCGGCGAACCGCTGGCGACCGCGACCGTCGCGGCCACCGCGATTCCGGAGGCGTTCGCGATCATCGGCGCGCCGCTGACGTACACCGGATTGAAGAGCGGGATGACGTACGCCATCGTGCTCGGGCAAGTCGAGCCGTCGGATTTCACTTACGAGTGGCAGACGGCGGACGTCGGCGCCGCGCTGAAATTCGGCAAGTTCAGCGATGGCGAATGGATCGACGAATCGAGAATCGGCGACGGTTGGCTGAAGGTGTACGTAGGGCAATAAGATAGGAACGGGAACGGCTGTCCTCTCGCGAGGGCAGCCGTTTTCTTCGTTTTCTGGTATTCTATACAGTGGCATAGATAGAAACGGAGATGAGAACCACCTTGAATCAAGCGCAAAACATGGAATCGGCGAAGGCCGAAGGCGGTCGGTCGAAGGGGCGGTTGCTTACGGGCGTCGTGCTGGGGACGGCTACGGCGATCGGACCGTTTTCGATCGATATGTATTTGCCGGCGCTGCCGGATATGGCGGTAGAGTACGCAACGAACGCGGCTTGGACGCAGGTGACGCTGACGATGTTCCTGCTCGGCATGGCGATCGGTCAGATCGTCGCCGGACCGATCAGCGACGCGTGGGGGCGAAGAAGGCCGCTCTTCATCGGACTATGCATCTATATCGTCGCTTCGCTCCTATGCGCGGCAGCGCCGACGATCGAATGGCTGGCGGCGCTTAGGCTGCTGCAGGGGCTGGCGGGCGCGTCGGGGGTCGTTATCGCGCGGGCGATCGCCAGAGATCGCTTCGAAGGCGTGGAGCTGACGAAGTTTTTCGCATTGTTGACCTTGATCGGCGGCGCGGGACCGATCGTCGCGCCGATGATCGGCGGACAGCTGCTGCTGCTGACGTCATGGCACGGCGTGTTCGTGTTTTTGGCCGCGTTCGGCTTGTTCTTAGGGGTTTCCCTCTTTGCAGCGATACCGGAGAGTCTGCCGCGGGAGCGCCGCATCGCCGGGGGGATCGGGAAGTCGACGCGTTCGATGCTGGGGCTGCTCAAAAACCGAGAGTTGATCGGCTTCGCGTTGACTCAAGGCTTGGCGCAGGCCGGGTTATTTTCGTACATCTCCAGCTCATCGTTCTTGATGCAGGATCATTACGGCGTGTCGCCGCAGACGTTCAGCTTGCTGTTCGCGCTGTGCGGCTCCGCGTTCATCGTAGGTTCCCAAGGCACGGCGCGGCTGGTCGGGAAATTCTCCGAGCGCACGCTGCTGTTCGCCGGTCTGACCGTTGCGGCGGCTTCCGGACTGTATTTGTTCGCGGCGCTATGGATGGGAGCGAGCTTACCCTTCGTCGTGCCCGCGCTGTTTCTCGTCGTATGCTGCATGGGCGTTATCGGCACGACGTGCACGTCGCTTGCGCTGCAGAAGCATAAGCAAGCCGCAGGCAGCGCGGCCGGCCTGCTCGGCTTGATCGGCATGTCGGCCGGCGCCTTGATTTCGCCGCTGACGGGCCTCGGCGGAGGCGTAACGGTATTGCCGATCGGCGCGGTCATCGCGGCCTGCTTCTGCGGAGCGCTGCTTAGTTATTTCCTCTTAGTTCGCCGCTCGGACGCCTAAATGAAGTCCCCCGCTGCCGGATCGGCGTCGGGGGACTTTTTTAAGGGAAAAACACAATCCCATATAAAGGAATCACAATGCTGGGCTTGGCCGTTCTCCTACAATAGAATAGGAACTCATTTTCCGATTCTAAGGAGGGCATTCATGAAACGCATCCTTCGCATCGCAGCAGCCGCCGCGCTGGCGCTGCCGACCGGCATGTCATGGCACGACGCCCGCGCCGCGGAGCAGGTAACCGCCTACCCCGCCGTCGCCGTCCTGGCGAACGCCGTCGCGGAGCAGGCGAATCCCGACGCGCATTTGCCGAAGGCGCACAGCGGAGGCGGGGACGGGGCATACAACATTAAGACGAACGATACGGCCGCGCGCACCGGCTACTTTAAGTTCCGGGTCGATGCCGAGCAGGTCCCGGACGACGCGAACCGCGTCTACTTCAGCCTGAAGGGCAAGTCGAACGCTTCGCAGGGCTCGCTCGCGTTCTCGAACAAGACCGGGACGTTCGCCAACGATCGCGGGGAAACCGTGCCGCGCGCGCCGACGCTGCTGCCGCAGAAGGTCGAAGCGGTCGACTTCGTCGTCGATCCGTACGACATTCCGCCGTCGAACGTCACGTCCAGCGCGGACGACGGCAACATCGCCCCGAACGCGGTGGACAACAACCGGTATACTCGCTGGTCCGCGCAAAACACCGCCGAGCAAAACCAGTACATTACATTCGACCTCGGCGAGCCGAAGCCGGTCGGATACGTCGGGATAGCGTTCTACAACGGCGATTCCAGGCAGTCGTTCTTTACGCTGCAAGCGTCGAACGACGGCGCGGTCTGGATCGACGTCGCTTCGAACGCCGCGAGCTCCGGGGCTTCGCAGCAGGTCGAAGCGTTCGATCTTCACGCGTACGAGCTGACGACGCGGTATCTCCGGTATGTGGGGCACGGCAACAACTCCGATAACGCGAACTCGCGGGGCTGGAACAGCATTACGGAGTTCCAAGCGTATCCGCCGCATCCGGACGGGACGACGCCGGTCGTCGACGCGCCGTATGTCGAGCCGGAGCTGCCGCCGACGGAGCCGTACACGCAGCCGGGGTTGACGAATCCGGACGGCACGCCGTACGCGGTGCATACGCCGAACCCGGTGACGGGCGCGACGCACGACGTGGTCGCGGATTTCGGCGCCGATCCCGCGGACAACGAGAACGACGATACGCCGGCCATTCTCGCGGCGATCGCGGCGGCCGACAGCGGCGACGAGGTGTATTTCCCGAACGGAACGTACAACCTGATCAGCACGATGCCGGGCGACGCCCAGACGAACTTCCAGCTGAAGAACGGCGTCAACCTTCGCGGCGAATCGGAAGCGGGGACCGTGCTGAAGTCGGATTTGAACGAGCCGGGCAACAGCCGGGCGATCAAGGCGTTCAATAAGAACAACATTTATATCTCGGATTTGACGATTACCGCGCGGTACGACGGCCGATACACGACGGATCCGACCTCGCAAAACCCCGGCATCGGCGGGTTCGGCAACGGCATCTACATCGATCAATCAGGCGATCAAGGCTCTTACAATATTACGATCGAGCGGGTGACGATCGAGCATTTCCAACGCATGGGCATCCGCATCGCGAAGAGTCACGACGTCACGGTGCGTCACAGCACGTTCCGGAAGGCGACCGACGTCGGCGGAGGCGGCGCCGGGTACGGCATCGCGGTGCAGGGCACGCCGAAGGTCGATACGCTCGGCCTCCCGACCGATACGCGCCATGTGTTGATCGAACACAACCGGTTCGAAGGCCCGTATCTCCGCCACGGCGTCGTGGTCCAGTATTATGCGCACAACAATCTTGTCGCGAACAATACGTTCCTGAGCACGCAGCTTGACGCGATCGACCTGCACGGCGAGGACGAATATTTGAACGAGGTCGCGTTCAATCATGTGGAGAACGTCCCGCGCGGAGGCATCGGGGTCGGGAACACGGGCGGCACGCCGCCGCTCAGCAATCATGACGCCTCCGGGCCGGGCAACTACATTCACCGCAACAGCGTCGTGAATACGCGCGACGGGATCTTGGTTTATATGGGCTCGCCGGGGACGCGGATCGAAGAAAACCTCATTACGGGCACGAAGGATTACGTAAACGCCGCCGGGATCAAAATTTTGAACGGCCCCGGCACGATCGTTAAAGACAATGTGATCGTCGGCAACGAGGCGCCCGGCTTCTGGGGCATTCTGCTGGCGCACGACCCCGGCGACGTGAACGCGGGAACCGGCGCGGGCGCCGGCGACCCGGTCGACGCGACGGTGACCGGGAACGTCGTTCGCCGCAATGCGAACGGGCTGAAGATCGAAGCGGGCCAGCGGATTACGGTGTTGGGAAACGAGATCAAGCAAAATCGAGGGACGAACGTCCAGGTCGACGTTCCGCTCGCGGAGCACGACTTGAAGCTGAAGAAGGAGAAGAAATAGAAAACGATACCGGCGCCCTTGCTTTTGAGGGGCGCTTTCTTTATTTACCCCGTCCAAACAATAATGTATAATAATAAACGATATCATACAATTATCATTTAATGTATTAGAGATCCATGAATCTATTCGTCCTATCGGAGGTTGTCGCCTTGTCTAACAGAATTAGAGGAATTGCGAATATGGAGCGGTTCGACTTGCTGCCGGTGCTGCGCGACGGCGTGCAAGTGCGTTACGAAGGCAGCATCGACAAGCAAGGACGTAACGCGGATTGGGACTGGTGGCTGTATCGGGAGCGCGAAGAGTGGGTCATCTTCGACGTCGACGGGCCGGGCTGCATTTACAACTTCGTGCAGCACCGGTATCCGGAAAGCCGCGAGCCGACGTTCCGGTTTTATTTCGACGGCGAGGAGGCGCCTCGTTTCGAAATCAAGCCTTCGGAGTTCGGAAGCAAGGTTCCGTTCGTCTCGCCGCTCGCGGACGCTTATCTCGGACCTGAGGACAACGGCCGGGGGCCGATCCGCGTCGTGCGCAGCTTCGTGCCGATGCCGTTCGCGAAGTCGTGCAGGGTGACGACGGACCTCCAATTGAAGGGGCCGAACAAGGGCGATGGCGGCTGGGGCCACATCGCGTACCATGCTTACGATACGGCCGACGAAATCCGCACGTTCACGGGGACGGAATCGTACGACCGCTTGCTGGAGATATGGAGGAACGTCGGCTCGGACCCGAAGCCGCCGGCGCCGTCCGACGCGCACGCGGCGGAGCGTCTCGAGCTGCGCCCCGGCGAATCGGCGACCGTGCTCGAGGAGCGGGGGCCGGGCAGCGTGGTGGCGATCGTCGCGGAGCTTGCGGACGGCAAGCGGGATGATCTAATGAATGTATGGATACGGGCGATCTGGGACGATCATGCGGAGGCGGACGTGGAATGCCCGATCGGTGTCTTCTTCGCGAACGAGCTCGGGATTCACCCCGTCGGCGTGCTGTCGCACGGGCGTCGGCCGGACGGGACGTTCTACCATTACTTCCCGATGCCGTATTGGCGAAGCGCCCGCATCGAACTCATCAACAAAGGCGAGCAGCCCGTAACGTTCGCCCGTTGGGAGACGCGCACGACGACGGCGAGGAATGCGCTGTACGAAGAAGGCCGAGCGGGTTACTTCCGATCGACGCCTTATTATCGCGCCAAGGCGACGCATGGGGCGGACAGCATCATCGGGCGGATTGCCGGACGCGGTCATCTCGTGGCGGGGCATGTGACCGGGGTGACGCGGAAGCCGGGGCTGATCAGCTGCGAAGGCGACGTGCGCGTCCACATCGACGGCATCGCGACGCCGCAGGTGGAGAGCGACGGTTCGGAGAGCTGGGTATGCTACGGTTGGGGATTTCCGACGCCGCCGGAGATGAATCCGTCCAGCGCGTACGACGGTCTTCCAGACAATCCGTGGTCGATGGTCCGGCTGTGCAGCGGAGATTGGTATCCGTTCCGGTCCGAGCTCGTCTTCGGCATCGAAGCCGGCGAATTCAACAACCAATACATTCGTCATTCAGGCGCGCTGTTTTATTACGGCGTCGACGAGCCGGGCTTGACTCTCACCGACGAACTCGATGTCGGCAATCCGGCGTCCGAGGGAATACATTCGTATCGAACGTCGGGGAGCCGGGGGTATTATACGTTGGAATCGTATTACGAAGGCGACGACGATCATCGGTCGATCCGCGATACGGGCCACGAGACCGAAGGCTGGAGCGAGTTCGTGGCGACCGTTCATCCGGACAACGCCGGCGTCAGACTCCGCAGAAGATCCGACCAGGCGACCGGGCGGCAGAAGGCGAACGTTTATGTCGACGGCGCGCTCGTGACGGAGCGCAGCTGGTACGCGGCGGATCGCAATCCGTACAAGCGGTGGCTGGAGGACGAGTTCGACATTCCGGCCGCTTACACGTCGGGGAAGGGCGAGATTACGGTTCGTCTGGAGTACGTGCAAGCCGGCGAGACGCGGGCGTGGAACGAATTTTACTACTGGATTTATTCTTTGAAATAAGCCCGACGGAACAACAGCCATGACGGCTTCGTCATGGCTGTAGCTTTTTCCATTCCTCGTACGTTCGGACTTCGGGCAACGCGCGCCCGCCCGTCGGCCAGTATTTCATCGCATGCGACGTGTTGAACAACACGACTTCTTCGTCGGGACCGATCCAGCCGCGGTCGAGCAGAACGGCGAGGCCCGCCCACGTGGCGGCGCCTTCCGGAGAAGACGACACACCGAATTTGCCCATGGCGGCTTGTGCGGCGCGAATGTCGTCCGCGCTTACCTCGACGGCCGTTCCGCCCGTCTCTTGCAAGATCCGCACGAGCAATTGCCCGTCCGGCGGGTTCGGCACGCGCATTCCGGTCGGCGTAGATTCGACGGCCCCTTCCGAGCCGCTCCGTCCCGACATCGCCCGCACGATCGGGGCGCATCCGGACTCTTGCACGGCGACGATCCGCGGCAGCTTCCCGTCGATCCACCCCAACTCCCGCAATTGCCGGAAGGCGCTCCACATCCCGATAATGCCGGAGCCGCCCCCGGTCGGATAAACGATCACGTCGGGCAGCTTCCAGCCCAACTGTTCGGCGAGCTCGAGTCCCATCGTCTTCTTGCCTTCCGCCCTGCCCGGCTCCCGAAGCGTGCCGACGTGATGCCAGCCCTGCTCCGCCTTCCCGTCCAGAATAATATTCCCGGCATCGTGAATGAACCCATCGACCAGCGTCGTATGCGCGCCGTAATGCACGCATTCCTCCGCGATCATCCAAGGGCAATCCTTCGGCAGGAACGCATAAGCTTCCATTCCCGCGCGAGCGGCGTACGCGGCGAGGGCGGAAGCCGCGTTGCCGTTGGAGTTGACGGCGACCTTACGGACGCCGTATTCGCGGGCGACCGACAGCGCCGCGGACATCCCTCTCGCCTTGAAGCTGCCGGTCGGGTTTTGCTCCTCGCGCTTCACCCACAGCTTCCCGAGCGGCAGCGTCCGTTCCGCCGCGTTCAGACGAAGGAGCGGCGTCCAGCCTTCGCCGAGCGACACGATACACTCCGGGTTCGATACCGGCAACAACTCCGCGTACCTCCACATCGAAGCGGGCCGCGCGCGCAGGGCGGCCTTCGTCATGTCGCGGGCCGCTCGTTCCAGATCGTACTCCACTAATAACGTACCGCCGCACGCGCATTTCGTCTCCCGCAGCCCGAACGGGGTTTGCGCCGAGCAGACGCAACATCGAAACCAGAAATTCATGTCATCCTCCCATTCTTCTTCCCGTCGTACGGTAGATTATGAGAATCCGCGGCGATGGGGCAGGGTGTCTGACGATATGGGGAAACAATTTGCCGTTCCGCCCAAGTCCGTCTCCGCGCCGAATCATAGGTTGATGTATGTGGGGAAGCGACGAGTGTCGGAAGGGAGCTAACGATGTTACGGTTAATGTGTAAGGGGAAAATTCATCGGGCGACAGTGACGGAAGCGAACCTCGATTACGTCGGCAGCATTACGATCGATGCCGCATTGATGAAGGCGGCGAAAATTACGCCGTACGAGATGGTTCAAGTGACGAGCTTGCGCAACGCCACCCGCTGGAAGACGTACGCGCTTCCGGGAGGAGAATGTACGGGGAAAATTTGCTTGAACGGACCGCCCGCCCATCTGTTTCAGCCCGGCGATATGGTCATTATTTTAAGCTTGGGATTGTTCGACGAGAGAGAAGTAGAGCGGCTCGTGCCGCGGGTCGTCTTCGTGGATCGCAACAATCGCATCACCGCATGCGTCGAGCACCCGTTGTACGACGAATCGGGGGAAGTGAACTGGGATGCGTTACAGCCGTAGCAAATACTGGAAGCATAGGGCGATGATGAAGTCCGCCGCGCTGGCGCCGAGTTTGCCGGAGACGCGCAGATGTAGCCGCGACGCGTTCCGGTCCATGCTGGAACGGCACCGCCATGTCATCGTGAAGCCGGTCGGCGGCTGGGGCGGGGATGGGGTCGTGTCCGTCTCGACCGAGGGAGACGGACGGTATGAGGTTCGCAGCGGCAAGTCTCGGAGAACGTTCGAAGGGACGGATTCCGCCTATACGTATCTACGAAGACTGTCCAAGGGGAGAAGCCACATCGTGCAGCAAAGAATCCCGCTGGCGACCGTGAACGGCAAGCCGTTCGACCTTCGCGTGATGGTCCAGCGGAAGAAAGGTTCGCCGTGGGTCGTAACCGGCAAGCTGGCGAAGGTCGCGGGCCCCGGCTTCCTCATCACGAACGTCCGGCGCAGCGGCGGGAGGGTGATTTCGTACGCCGCCGCGTTCCGGCGTTCCAACCTTCGGGGCGCGTCCATGACCGAGACGGAGCGGCGCATCGACGCCTTGGCAGTGGCCGCCGCGGAACAACTGGAACGATATTACCCGGTTCGCGTCTGCGGACTGGACGTCGGCTTGGACGATAAGGGCGGGGTGTGGATTATCGAAGCGAATTTCACCCCGTATAACGGTCTGTTCCTGAAGCTTAAAGATCGTTCGATGTACCGGCGAATAATGGCCTACGCGAAGCAGGACAACCGGAAGGGAACGAAGAAGTAATATATTGGGAAAACGCTGCGCCGTTGTCCGGACGGCGCTTTCCCTTGTACATAAAATATTTAATAAGGAGACGATGAACGCCATGCATATTCGCATGTTGAAGGGCAGGGAGCTTTCGGACGCGGCAGCCCTCTCCGACCGGATCTTTCGGGAACCGGGCCAATCTTCGATGGCCGACGCCTTCCCTTACATTTTCTCGAACGCGATCCGGAGCGTATCGTACGGTGCGTTCGACGGGGACAAGCTCGTCTCCTTCTTCGGTCTCGTCCCGTGGATCGTCCGCGTCGGCGAAGCGCGGGTTCAGGCGTTCTCGATCGGCTCCGTCTGCACGGATCCGGCGTATCAGGGACAAGGCCACGCCTCTAGCATTCTAGACGAAGTCATCGCGTTCGCGGATCGCTCGGGCGCGTCGCTGCTCTTCGTGTCGGGCTCTCGTTCCTTGTATACGCGGGCGCATTGTTACCCGTTCGGACGCGTTCGGCGCTACACGGTATCGGCGGATACCGCGTCCCGATTGGCCGCGTCGGGAGCGGGTGCCGCGTCGATCGACGTACGCGAAGCCGATCCGTCCGACCTATTCGCCCTGCACGCGGCAGCCGCCGCGATGCCCGTCCGCTACGAAGCCGACGTCAATGGCATAGGTACGCTCCTGAAGGCGGAGGCGTTCGCCAGCGTCATCAAGGCGAAGCAGCGCGTATTCGTCGCCGAAGCCGCGGACGGAATCCAAGCCTTCGCGGTCGTCGCTTTCCGCGCGGAGCGTGCCACGGTGTTGGAATGGGCCGGCCCGGCGGGGTCGGTCGCGCCGCTGCTCGGGGCTTGCGCGTCCCAACCGGAGACGACCGCGCTTGAAGTACCGGTGCAGGCGCACGAAACCGCGCTGCGCGAGGCGCTGGACGCGGCAGGGGCGGCCGCGACCGACGAGAACAACCAGGGGACCGTGCGGATTCTGAACGCAGACCGGTTGTTTCTTCAGCTGGAGCCATGGCTTAGAGGTAAGTCGTTGGAGCGGGAGTCGCTGTCTCCCGAGCAGCTCGTCGCCGCTTGCTTCGGACGCGTCGACGCGTCCGATTCCGAATCGGCGGCGCACGCGGCGCCGCGTGCGTGGGAGCCGGTTCCGCTACCCTATACGGGAGGTTTGTACTTCATATGAAACTTGGCATGATCGGATTGGATACGTCGCATTGTACGGCGTTCGCGGAGCTGCTTCATGACGCGAACCATGCGTATTACGTGCCCGGCGCCACG
Source organism: Paenibacillus sp. (assembly GCF_031177825.1). GTDB lineage: Bacteria > Bacillota > Bacilli > Paenibacillales > YIM-B00363 > Paenibacillus_AE. The sequence goes on from NZ_JAPSKE010000029.1 coordinate 23,457, forward strand.
GTCGCCGTCGCGTTCCCGGGCGGTTCGCCGGACATCGAATTAAGCCGGACGCGCGTCGGCGGATTTACCGAACGGCTCGCCGGCGAATTCGGCGTGAAGATCGTCGACTCGCCGGTCCGCGTGGCCGAGGAGGCCGACGCGATTCTTATCGAGGCGATGGATGGGCGCGCCCATCTCTCGCTCTTCCGAGAGATCGCCCATTACGGCAAGCCGGTGTTCATCGACAAGCCGCTCGCCGTTCGCTCGGAAGATGCCCTGGCGATCCGCGATCTGGCGGCTGCGCACGGCGTGCCGCTCATGAGCGGCTCCTCGCTGCGGTTTTCCGGTGCGGTCCAGGAAGCGCTGGACGGCGTCGGCGGACGGGAGAAAGTCATCGGCGCGGACTGCTTCGGACCGATGGCGATCGAACCTTCCCAGCCGGGGTGGTTTTGGTACGGCATCCACACGGTCGAGATGCTCTACGCGGCGATGGGGCCCGGCTGCGTGCGGGTGACGGCGTCCGTCAGCGCCGATCACGACGTCGCCGTCGGGGAGTGGCGCGACGGCCGAATCGGCATCGCCCGCGGCAACCGAAGCGGCAATTACGGCTTCGGCGCGGCAATACACGGGATAGAAGCGACCCGGTACGCCGACGTCAGCGCGTACGCCAAGCCGTTCTATGCCAGTCTCGTCGAACGCATCGTCGAGTTTTGCCGGACCGGCGAGCCCGCCGTGCCGATCGACGAGACGGTGGAAATCATCCGGTTCATGGAAGCGGCGAACGAAAGCAGGGAAACCGGGAAACCGGTGGTCCTATAAAGGTTCAGGAGCGTTCGGGAGCGGCAATCCCGACGCTCCTTTTTCTTTGCCGGGGAGGGGGAATTGGGTTTCTCAGCGCCTTTCCAACCTGATTTCGTCTGCTCAGGGAAATTAGGCAGCTTGCACGGAAAAATAGGTCTGGGCGTCTTTAAAACACAGTCCGTACCAGCTGTAGCGTAACGATGTGCCGCTCGCGCCGGCGTTCCAACGGAAGCAGAACTCGTCGAGGTAGCTCTGGAGGTACTTCGTGCCGACGCCGTTGAACAGCCGGTTCATCCAGCTGCGAGCTTCCAGAATGCAGTCCCGCAGCGGGCTACGGTGCATTCGGTCGGAATTCAGCCGATGGGGCAGGGAAGATGAAATATACTTAGGCGCCAAAAAAAGATGCCCGGTATGTACAGTTCCCTGCAGCTTGAAGGCGTCTTCGACTTCTCCGATCGCTTGCCGGAATTTGCGCAGCATAAGCCACGCGGTTTTATGCTTAACGTCAATGAGGGCGGCAAGCCGCTTCGCGTTCACGCCGTTCGTAGAGGCGAGCAGTTCGATGGCCGCGGCCCACTTGGCGAGCGGCGTGCGCGTCTTGGCCATGACGGTGCCGGCCGTCACGGACGTCTGATGGCCGCACAGGCGGCATTCATAGAGCGGGAGGTGCCGCGTCGAGATCGTATAATACGCCCCGTACCCGCAGCTCGGGCAGGAAAATCCGTTCGGCCACCGCCGCCGAAAAAACAACGCCACCTGTTCCGCTTGATCCATGAACTGCGCCTCCTTTTCTCTATTATACAGAACATACATTCGCATATCAACAGAGAAATTCGAGCTCATCCTCCTGACTAGAGGAATCACCTTAGAAAGTGCCGAGGAGGGGGAAGGGGAAGAGGCCGCCCCGGCAGGCGCGAGAGAAGAGAAGGGTTCCCGGAAAAGGAAAAGCCCCCTCCAGGGGGAGGGGGCCGCGAGTCGAAGCGGGAGGTTACCGCGACGGGGCGGGTTCCCGTTTTCCAAGGCGTTCTTGAATTTGCTCTACATGGCGGTGGTCTTCGTCCAAGATTTCGTCGATCAGCTTCGCGCTCGCCGCGTCGAGTTCGCCTTCCACGATATCGTGCGAGACGTGAATGCCGTATTTATGCTCGCCTTTATAGGCCTGCGACAAAATCTCCTCGGTCGTCCGGGGCTCCCGCCGCAGCTGCGACATCCATTCCTCGACCCGGCCCGCGATGCTGACGTCGTTCGCGGCTTGCCCGCCTAAATCCTGAATCCGCTTCGCCACTCGCGCCGCTTGATCTTTCGTAGAAGCTTGCAGATGCTGCAGGAAATCTTTCAACGCCTCGTCGCTCGCTTGATGGATCAGGTGCTCGTATTGTCGAATTCCCATATAACGTCCTTGCAAAAATTCATTCAGATGCTTGATCGTCTTCGCTTTGTCCATCGTCGCGCTCCTCCGTCGTAGTTACCATATTTTAACCCAAAGTCCGCAATCTACTCCGGGAGGGCTTCACATCGACATGCGGCGCGGCTCTTCGCGAAGGACGGCGCGCACCCAGCGTTCTATCGAAGCCGGGTTTCCGCCCTCGGCGGGGGGGTGAGGGCGGAATCGCTGTTCGCGGATGCCTCGCTTCGTCCGGTACAGCGCGGACTTGACGGCGGAGACGGTCGTCCGCTGCCGCTCCGCGATCTCGGCCATGGAATAGCCGAAGTATTCGGCGAGCAGCCAAATCTCCATCTGCTGCGCCGACAATCGTTCCGCCATCCACTCGATGATTCCGCGGATTTCGATATAGTCCGCATCGAACGCGGCCTCCGGCTGCGATTCCATCCGTCCGCTCCGGACTTGCGTTCTCCGATATCGGTCGATCCACGACAGCTTGGCCGCGCGCAGCAGGAACATCTTCGTGATTTCGTACCGGTCGTGATCTTTGAAATAGACGAACGACTTCAACAGCGCTTCTTGCATCAAGTCCTCCGCGTCCCACTTCGACTTGGCTAAGTAGTGGCAGTAACCGCGAAGATCCTGAAGATGCGGCGAGACGAGCGCTTCGAAGCGGGACGCGGTCTGCATGCGACATGCCTCCTTCGACGAACGGCCCATCAGCTGAAGCGCAGCGCGTCGATCGGCTTCAGGCCGGCCGCTTTGTTCGCCGGAAACAGCCCGAAGGCGACGCCGATAACGACGGAGAAGCCGAAGGCGAGCGCGATGTTTTCGTAGGATAATACCGCATCCATATTGAGCGCCGACGAGACGGCGATCCCGACGCCTAAGCCGACGCCGACGCCGAGGAGGCCCCCCAGGCCGCTGAGCGTGATCGCTTCGATGAGGAATTGCATCAGAATGTCGCGCTTCTTGGCGCCGATCGCCTTGCGGATCCCGATCTCCCGCGTACGCTCCGTCACGGACACCAGCATGATGTTCATGATGCCGATGCCGCCGACGAGAAGCGAGATGCCGGCGATGCCGCCTAAGGCGAGCGACAGCGTATCCGTCACCGAAGATACCGTGTCCAAGACGTCCTGCTGATTGAAGACGCGATAGCTGTCCGCGTTGTTCCGGAACATGCCGGCGAGCTCCGCTTCGAGCAGCGCGGCGGTCCGGTCGACGGCGTCGGCGGACTCGACTTGAATGTACACGTTCCGAACGCCTTTGCTTTGGAACACGCGCTCCGCCGTCGTGAGCGGCACGACGACGAGCTCGTCGTTCGACCCTTGGGAGGAGTCGCCTTTCTCCGCGAGCACGCCGACGACTTTAAATCGCGTGCCGTTAATCTGGACGTACTCGCCGATCGGGTCGGCGAAGCCGAACAAGTCGGCGGCCGTCGTCGAACCGAGCACCGCGATTTTCTGATAGAAGTCCAGATCGATCTGAGAGACGAACCTTCCTGCGGACACCTCGTAGTCGCGGACGTCGGCGTATTGCGCGTTCGTGCCGACGACGCTGACGGAGACGCTGTCCGTGCCGTACCTCACCGTACCGTTGTTCGCGTTGTACGGCGCTGCGTATTCGACGCCTTCGAGCTCGCCGAGGCTCGTCGCTTGGTCGTAGGCGAGCGTCGACGTGCTGCCGCGCCCGAGGATATTGACGGTCAGCAGGTTCGTCCCGAGCCCTTGCACCTGCTCGGTCACCTGCTTCGTGGCGCCTTGTCCGATCGCGACGAGGGCGATCACCGCGGCGACGCCGATGATGATGCCGAGCATCGTCAGGAGCGACCGCATCTTGTTGCCCAAGATGCTCTTGAACGCCATCTTAAAGCCCTGGCTGAAGTTCATGTTCCGCCGCGTCCTCCTCTCCGATCCGCCCGTCCGAAATGCGGACGACGCGGCCCGCCTGACGCGCGATATCCAAGTCGTGCGTAATGAGGATGATGGTGTGCCCGGCGCGGTTCAGCTCGCGGATGAGCGACATGACCTCGCGGCCGGTCTTCGTATCCAAGGCGCCGGTCGGCTCGTCGGCCAGAAGCACCGGCGGCGAGCCGACGAGCGCCCGGGCGATCGCGACGCGCTGCTGCTGCCCGCCGGACAGCTCGAGCGGCGTATGATGCATGCGTTCCTCGAGCCCTACCTTGCGGAGCGCCTCGACCGACAGCTCTCTTCGCCGAGCGGAGGGGAGTCCGCCGTAAATGAGAGGCAATTCGACGTTTTCCAGGGCGCTGAGTTTCGGGAGTAAATTGAATCCTTGGAAAATGAACCCGATCTTCCGATTCCGAATTTCCGCCAATCGGTTGTCCTTCAGTGCGCTTACTTCCTCGCCGTCCAGCCAATACTCCCCTCCGGTGGGAGCGTCCAAGCAGCCGAGCACGTTCATGAGCGTCGACTTGCCGGAGCCGGAAGGCCCGATGATGGCGACGAAATCGCCCCGGTCGATCGTAAGCGATACGTCGTCGAGCGCTTTGACGATTTCGCCGCCCATGCGGTATTGCTTCGACAAGCGCTCGATGCGGATAAGGGCGGGCGTCGGGGCGGCCATCAGTTCCGTCCTCCCCCGGCCCCGCCGCCGAAGCCGCCGGGCGCTCCGCCGCCGCCGCCGAAGCTCCCGGGCACGGCGCCTCCGCCGAAGCCGCCGAAGCCGCCGAAGCCGAAACCGGCGGACGCGGCGCCCGGAGCGGTCGAGGAGGCGGCCGTCGTCGTCGGGACGATGACCTCGTCGCCCTCCGCCAAGCCGGAGACGATCTCGATGCTGTCCTCGTTATGAATGCCGACCTCGACGAAGACGCGGCTTTGCCCGGCCGCCGCGCCGCCGCCGAAGCCTCCGGCTTGCCCCCGCCCCGTCGGCGCGCCGTCGCCCGAAGGCCGCTGCGGCGCCGCTTGGCCTTCCGCCTGCCTTTGCTGCGCCGGGGGGGACTGGCGCTGCTCCGTCGATCCTTCGGCGCCCGCTCCGGTCGGCGCTTCCGCTCCCGTCGCGGCAGCGGCCGGCGCGGCGTCTTCGGCGGACGGGACCGACACGAAGTATTGGCCGCGGAACGACTGCACCGCATCGATCGGCAGAAACAGCGCGTCCGCCTTCTTCGCCGTCACGATGCTCGCTTCGGCGGACATGCCCGCCTTGAGACCGTCGATGTCCGTCAGCAAGACGGTCACGTCGAAGCTTGCGACTCCGTTATTGGCAGTGCCTTCCTCGGCGATGTCGGCGACTTGCCCGGCGTATACCGCGTTCGGGAGGGCGTCGACCAACACGGTCGCTTCCTGGCCGAGCGCCACTTCGGCGATATCGAGCTCGTCGACGCCGACGACCATCTTCATGACGGCGAAGTCGACGACTTCGCCGAGCTCGGCGTCTTCCCGCAGCGCGTCGCCCGGCTCGACGTCGAAGCCGGACAGCTTGCCGTCGATCGGCGCCGTGATCGGGTCGATCGCATCCTCGTCTTGAAGCGAGGCGATCTCGGCTTCCAACGATCGAATCGTCAACTCCTGCTTCTTGATGTTGATGCCGATCGTTTGCTGCGCCGTATCCCCGCTTTCGGCCGCCTCCTTGAATTGAAGCTGCAGCTGTTCCAGCTCCAATCGCTGACGCTCGAGCTCGATCCGCTTGCTCTCGAGCTGATCCGCCGCGTCCTCTTGTTCGAACGTCAACAGGACGTCGCCTTTCTTCACCGTGTCGCCGTCTTGAAAGAACACCTCCTCGACCGTCCCCGCCGCGCTCGAGACGATCGTCTTCCGTTCCGCGGGCTCGATGCTTCCGGTGCCGCCGATCGAGGACACGAGCTCCCCTTTGCGAACCGTCGTCGTGACCGCCGCGGACGCCGTCGGCGCCGGCTCCTCGTTCCAGTACAGCCACCCGGCGGCCGATCCGCCGACCAAGGCGACGCCGAGTCCCGCGATCCACCATTTCTTTTTCATTCGAATCGATTCACCCTTCCCAGACCATAGGCTTGCCAACTGTCACAAATTATGGAGGCGGAACCTGAAACGAAGATGAAACCCAACTGAACGTTCGCTGAAAGTTTTAAGACTCGAATTGCTTCCGTCGCAGTCTTATAATGGAAGCAAATGAGAGGGTGGACCGGATGAAGATTAAGGTGCTTATAGCGGACGATAACGCGTTCGTCCGGGAAGGAATGAAAATTATTCTGTCGACCTTCGACGACATCGAGGTGTCGGCGACGGTGCAGGACGGCGCGGAAGCCTCGGATTACTGCGAACGGCACGAGGTGGACGTGGCGCTGCTCGACGTCCGGATGCCGAATATGAACGGCGTAGAAGCGACGAAGCGGATCGCCGAGCGAACGAAGACGAAGCCGCTCATCCTGACGACGTTCGACGACGACCGATTTATCGTCGAGGCGATCAAGAACGGAGCGAAGGGGTATTTGCTCAAGAACAACGACCCGGAGCGCATCCGAGACGCGATCAAAACGGTGCATTACGGGCACAACGTGCTTCAGGACGAAGCGCTGGAAAAGCTGAAGTCCGGTTTAGCCGCGGAGGAGGAGCGCGGCGCGGCTCGACGCGCCGACATCGACCTCGCGCCGTTCACGGAGCGGGAACTGGACATTATGACGTTCATCGCCAAAGGAGCGACGAACAAGGAAATTTCGAAGAAGCTGTTTCTGTCCGAGGGCACCGTCGCGAACCATATCACCTCGATTCTCGGCAAGACGGGATTGACCCACCGCACGCAAATCGCGATCTATTACTTGACGGGGGAAGTGCACCCTAGTGAATAACGAGAAAGACCCGAGGACGTATTGGCCGCTGCTTGGGAAGGGCTTGTTCTTGCTGTCGGCGATCGGGGTCGCGTCCGTCGAGGAAGGCGCCGTCTCGGCGCCGTTCGTCTTGTTCGTGCTCTTGTACGCATGCGCCGCGATCGCATCGAGCCTGCCGCGAGCGGCTAGCTGGCGAACGGGGTTGTCCGCGGCGCCGATCGCGGTCGTCTTGGCCGCCGCCGTCGTCGCTCACCCGGCGCTGCTCCTGCTGCTCCCGATCCAACTGTGCGAGCTCGCGGCGAACGCGACGCACAATCGTTGGGCCGCGGCGCTGCTTCTGCTCGCGCCGCTCCCTTACGTCCCCGAGCGGCTTTGGTTCGCATACGGGCTCGCCGCCGCGTTCAGCCTCCTGTTCGTCGCGATGCTGGACGAGCTCGAGACCCGGTCGCGAACGGACCGGATCGAGGCGGAACGGTTCCGCCGCGAGTTGGAGCGGGTACGGACGCGATTGGACGAGCAGCAAGACTACGTTCGGCAGTTCGAGTATACGTACGCGTTGGAGGAGCGCAACCGGTTGTCGCAGCAAATCCATGATTCGATCGGCCATTCCATCGCGGGCGCGTTAATCCAGATGGAGGCGGCCAAGCGGTTGCTCGACGCGGACCGGGAGAAGTCGGCAGAGCTGTTGGGGAACGCGATCCGCATCTCGAAGGAAGGCATCGACGACATTCGCCGCGTGCTTAAGGGGGCGAAGCCGCCCGCGGAGCAGCTCGGCATTCAACGGATGAAATTGTTCATCGACGAATTCGCCGCCGCGCATCCGATCAAGACGGCGTTCACGTATGAAGGCGACGTGGATTTGATTCCGCCGGTGTACTGGAAGATCATCCGCGAGAACGTGAAGGAAGCGCTGACCAACGCGATGAAATACGCCGGCGCGGCATCCGTCTCCGTCCATGTGCAGGTGCTGAACACGATGGTCAAGGCGGTCGTCTCGGACGACGGCAAGGGCGCGCCCCGCGTAGTGAAGGGACTCGGGTTGATCGGCATGGAAGAGCGGGCGGCCTCGGCGAACGGAACGGTCGTCGCGGACGGGTCGAGGGGCTTTACGGTAACGACGCTGCTGCCGTTCTCCGAAAGAACATGAACTTTCTCATACGCAAGGGATGAACTTGTGCACTGCCGCGGTTCATCCCTTTTTGATTATGATTGAGGTATACAGAAGAAGCAGGGAGGGCGACGGATTGAACGTACTGGACATGAAACGGCTGACCAAGAAGTTCGGCGATTTTATCGCGGTGGACGGCATCACCCTGTCGGTCCGCGAAGGGGAAATCTTCGGCTTCCTCGGGGCGAACGGCGCGGGGAAGAGCACGACGATTCACATGATCGCATCGCTGCTGTCGATCTCTTCGGGGGAAATCGAATTGCTCGGCAAGAGTATCGCGAAGCATCCTCGATTCGCCAAGTCGAACATCGGGATCGTGCCTCAAGATTTGGCGATTTACGAGGAGATGACGGCATTGGAGAACGTGCGGTTTTTCGCCGGGCTCTACGGGCTGGGCGGCTCGGAATTGAAGCGGCGCGCAGAGGAAGCGCTGGCGTTCGTCGGACTCGCGGACAAGGCGAAGAGCTACCCGAAGCACTTTTCGGGCGGGATGAAGCGGCGTCTGAACATCGCCTGCGCCATCGCCCATAAGCCGAAGCTGATCATTATGGACGAACCGACGGTCGGCATCGACCCGCAATCGAGGAATTATATCTTGAACTCCGTGCGGCAGCTGAACGAGACGGGGTGCACGATATTATACACGAGTCATTACATGGAAGAGGTCGAGGAAATTTGTACGCGGATCGCGATTATCGACCACGGCAAAATCATCGCCGACGGAACGAAGGAGCAGCTGAAAGCGATCGTGACCGACCGGAAGGAGATCGACATCGAGGTGCGCGGCGCGGGAGGCCTCGATCTCGCCGAGCTGAGGCGCGTTCCCGGCGTCCTGTCGGCGGAGCTCGAGGAGAACGTCTTGCGCGTCGCCTCCGCCGCCGAGGTTCGGAATTTAAACCGCATTCTCGAGCGGCTTATGACGGACGGCGTCGACATTCGCGCGGTGAAAGCGCGGGAACCGAGCTTGGAGCAGGTGTTCTTGACATTGACGGGCAGAAGCCTGCGGGACGATTGATTTCGGACCCGAGGAGATGGGGGTGGAAAGCTTGAACGCGTTACGAATCGCAGGCAAAGAAATCATAACCAATATCCGGGACGTGAAAATGCTCATCTTCATGCTGGCGACGCCCGTGCTGCTCATTTTGATTCTCGGCTCGCTGCTGTCGAGCGCCTTCCAAGGCGGCGGCGCGGAGGTCGGCGAGATTCGCGTATGGGTTCGGGACGACGCGGCCGACGGCGAACTGACGGAAGCTTGGAACGCGTTCGCGAAGGAAGCGGCAGGCTCCGGCATCGCGTTCGAAGCGGCCGCGCCGGGGACGGACGTCGAGGGCGACATCCGGTCCGGGCGTTACGCCGGTCTCGTGACGCTGACCGACACCGGCATCGAGTACGCCGGGAACGAACGAGGCGCGGCCGCGAACGGTATCGTCGCGGGGCTGCTGACGTCGTTCGCGGACGCTCGGAACGTCGCCGCGGCGATCGGCGCTCCGCCGTCCGCAGGAGGCTTCGTGCGAAGCGCCGCCGCGGAGACGCAAGCGAAGCCCGGAGCGCTGGATTATTACGCCGTCGCCGTGACGACGATGATTATTTTGTACGGCGCGCTCACGGCCGGCGGGCTGATCGAGGAGGAGCGGAAGCGGAACACGGCGCTCCGGCTTGCGGCGGCGCCCGTCTCCAAAGCGGCCGTCTTCGCGGGGAAGGTCGGGGGCTCCGTCGCGATGAATGCGGTCTTCATCGCGATCGTCGTCCTGATCAGCAAGTGGATGTTCGGCGCCGAATGGGGGGACGATCTCGGCGTCGTGTTCCTCGTGCTGCTGTCCCAGATCGTCTTCGCGATCAGCTTGGGCCTCGGCGTCAGCTATGTGTTCAAGGGAAGCGCCGCCGGCGCGGTGACGTTGACGATCGTGCAGCTGGAGTGCTTCTTCGGCGGGGCGTATACCCCGACGAGCGCCATGACGGGATGGATGGGGACGATTTCGAATGTTTCCCCGCTCGCGCGGACGAACGAGGCCATACTCCAGATTATCTACGCGGACCGCTTGGCGGCGGCGCTTCCCGCGGTACTATGGAACGTCGGCATGGCCGCGCTGCTGTTAACGGTCGCCGCGTGGACGATGCGCAAGCGGGAGGGACTATAATGAAGGATACGATGCGGTTCTTCCGGAAGGCGCTGCTGACGTCGTTCCGCGAAGGGAAACCATGGATTTTCGCCGTTGCGATTCCGGTCGTCGGCCTCCTTCTCTCGTCCGTCATCTACGGCGGAACGGGATCGGCCGACGCGACCGTCGGCATCGTGAATCGGGACGTCGGCCAACGGCTCGCGACGGACGCTGTCGCGTATATCGAGGCGCTCGAGGGCGTCGGGACCCGCGAGTTCGCCGCTTCGGAGGCGGCCGAAGCCGGCGCTCTGCTGCACGAGGGCGAAATGGAGGCGGTGCTGACGTTCCCCGAGGGGTTCGCGGCGGGTCTCGTCGGCGGCGCCCCGCCGCCGGCCGACATGGAGTCGAGCCCGGACAGCTTGGCCGCGAAGCGCGTCGCCGAATTCCTTGACGCGTACATCGGGCAGGTCGCTTCCCTCGGGCGAGCGGCGCAAGGAGACGAGGCGTCGTTCCGCGCTTTATACGACGAGTTCCGCAAGGCCGAGTTCGGCGTAACGACTCGGACGGTCGAAGACGTCTCCGCGTCCCGCGCCATGGCGAGGCAATCCGTAGGGTATTTGCTCTTCCTCATGTTGTTTTCCGCCGTTCATCAGTCGAGCGCCTTCCTGCGGGAGAATGAACACCGTACGTACTTCCGCATCCTGGCGTCGCCGGCGTCTCCGGCGGCGTACGTCGTCGCGAACGCGGCCGTGAACCTCCTCGTGTTGACGGTTCAGATCGCGGTGATGCTGTTCGTAATGGGGACGTTCTTCCGGATGGACCCGGGCGTCCCGTTCTGGCAGCTGTTTCTGTTGCTGCAGCTGTTCGCGCTGACGGCGATCGGGGCGTCGCTCGCGATCGTCTCGATCGCCGGCAGTTCGCTCAAAGTCGGCGCTATGCAAAACGCGATTTTCCTCCCGACGAGCCTTATAGCGGGCTGCATGTTCCCGACCGACGCGATGCCGGAGGCGCTCAAGCGAATTGCGGATTTCCTGCCGCAGCATTGGCTGCTGGAGACGTTGGACGCGATGCAGCGCGGAAGCCCGCTCGGCGCCTTGACCCTCAACTTCTCGATCCTGCTCGCCTTCGCCGCCGCGTTGACGCTCGTCGCCGTCTATCGCTTCGGTCGGAACGATACGATGCGGAGTTTTTATTAAGATGCAAGATGCATACGCGCGCCGATCCTGTGCACTCTATATGGGGGAAAATGTGGATCGAGACAGGAGGGGTACGGTGAAGCATCAATTGACGAAGCTCGTGTCCGACAAAACCGGATTGTCGGAGGCGTTGTCGAACGAGGCGGTCGAGACGATCGTCGGGTATTTCCGAACGCGGCTGCCGGCCGAAATCGCGAACCAAATCGATAATTTGGCCCAAGGCGAGGATCCGGACAACTTGCGGGACGTCGACGAAGATTCGGTCATGTAATTTTGCGGTTTCCAGAAAGCTCCTTCGCGCTCTCCTTCGAGGCGAAGGAGTTTTTTTTCGTATGAACTTAGAAAAGTAAACATCGTACCGAGAAAAGTATACGAGTTGAACGCCGAGCGGCCGTTCCGGGCCGGAAGGGTCGATTTATCGCTTTCCTTCTTCCAAAATGAAGCTACAATAGAAGAACGTGAAAACGATTTTATGGGCGGCGGAACGGAGGTTCGAAAGCGATGCATACGGTCATCTTAGTAGACGACGAAGTGTTCGTTCGAATCGGTCTAAGAAATTTAATAGATTGGAATAGTCTTGGGTACGACATTATCGACGAGGCGGATAACGGCGAAGACGCGCTCGAGCTGATCGAGCGCAAGAAGCCGGATCTGGTCGTCACCGATATCCGCATGCCGGCGGTGGACGGATTGGAGTTGATCGGGCGGGCGCGGAGCGCCCAATCGAACGCGTGCTTCATCATCATCAGCGGGTATAACGACTTCGGTTACGCCCAGAAGGCGGTCCGGTACGGGGTGCACGACTTTATCCTGAAGCCGATCGACGAGCGGGAGCTGACCGACGCGTTGACGCAGCTGCACCGCAAGATCGCCGAGAACAAGCTGTTCGACTTAAGGAACGGCGACTTGCGGAAGGAGCGCATCGTCGATGCGTTGATCCGCGGCGACTTCGAGGACGAACAGCTCGAGGAATGGGCGAAGGAGCTGAAGGTCGACCGCGCGAAGGAGATTCATTATGCGTTCCTTGAAGTGAACGACGTTCATCCTTGGAACGCGCCGGAGCCGCCTTCCGCGGAGCAGTGGAGAGAGATCATCCGCCGGCGCATCGTCGAAGCGGGCTTCGCGGAGGCCGAGGACGACGCGTTCTTGAAGGAGCATCATGGCAGATTCGGATTGTTGATCGCTTGCGGCGAGGCGTCCGGGCCGCGCGGCGACGCGGCGGCGTACGCCGCCAAGCTGCGGCAGGCCGTATCCGACGCCGTCGGGGCGGTCGTTTACCTCTACTTGGGCAGGCCCGTCTCGCGCCTCGCCGAGCTGCGGGACTCGTATCTTTCCGCCAAGGATGCGCTGCAGCTGAAGTTCGCTCGACCGGACAGCCAAGTCATCTATTGTCCCGATCCCGGGGAGGGTTCCGCGAATTACGTCGTCGCGGACGACGCGTTCCGCCGTCAGCTCATGGAGAGCATCGAGGAGAAAGACGCGGCGCGGATCGCGGAGCAGGTCGAAGCGACGTTCCGCGAATTCAAGGAGCGCCGCTTCGCGCCGGAAGCGGTGAAGTCGGCGATCCGCCAAGTGGTGGCCGGCGTGCTGACGCTGATCCGGAGCATGGAGGGAGACGATCGGGCGCTGACCACGCTCGAGCCGATCGTCGGCTGGCAGGATTTGAATGTGTCGCCCGGCGAGCTGAAGCGGCTGTTCCTGAATTTCGTCCTGGAGAGCGCGGAGGAAATCGCAAGGCTCCGGAAGGACTGCGTCAAGGGCGGCATTCAGAAGATCAAAACCTATATCGAAGCCCATTACAACGAGAACATCAGCTTAAAGAGCATCGCTTCGATTTTCTTCATGAATCCGGTGTATTTGGGTCAGCTGTTCAAGAAGACGTACGGCGTTCATTTCAATGAATTTCTGCTGCAAATTCGAATCGGCGAAGCGAAGAAGCTGCTGCGCCAGACCGACCTTCGGGTGTACGAGATCGCGGAGAAGGTGGGCTTCGGCAGCGCGGACTACTTCGTCACCCGATTCGAGAAGCTCGAGCGGATGACGCCGACGGAATATCGAAACAAGCTGCTCGAAAAAAAATAACATAGGCGAAGGAATGGGACATGTGAAGCTGACCTTCGATAACGTCCGGCTCCGCGACAAAATGCTTATCGTCTACATCTTGTCCGTCTTCGTGCCGATCGTGTTTACGAACATCGTCTTTTACCACGTGACGATCGACAACGTTCGGGAACAGCGAATGCAGGACATCTCCCGCGCGATCGAACAAATCCGGCAGGAATTCCGCGCCGAAATCGAGGATGCGGTCAGCATCTCGGGCGTGTTTTATACGGATTTACTCCTGAACGAAATCCTGGAAGCGGATTACGCGAGCCCGATCGAATACATCGAGGCGTACGATTCATATTTACGCAGAGTCTTGAACAGCTACGCGCCCGTATACCATTCCGTGCAAGCGATTACGGTGTACGTCGATAATCCCACGATGCTTCACTCCGGGGGGATCGGCTACATCTCGGAGGAGGTCCGAAACGCGGCGTGGTATCGCGTCGTCACCGAGGCGAAATATTCCGCGCCGGTGTTTATGCGCACCGAAACGGGCGGCGTGAAGGATACGTTCAGCATCGTTCGCAAGATGAATTTCGTCGACGGACAGAACAAACGCGAGAAAATATTGAAAATCGACCTTCGGACGTCGGCGTTGCGGCAAATCTTCTCGAATCTCAATTTGCAGGGAAATCTGTACCTCGTGAACGAGAACGGCGCGATCGAATATACGACGGACCGAACGATCGATTGGATGAGAGAAAAGCGAAATTTCAACGAACTTCCGCTGCCCGAAGGCACGTTGACGCTGGAGTCGGGCACGGAAACCGAGTACGCCGCTTATTTGAACGGCTGGCGCGTCGTCGGCACGATTTCCGAAGACGAAGTGCTTAAGGAAGTGCGCAAATCCCGGGAATTTATCATCTTGCTCGCCAGCATCAATATGGTCATTCCGACCCTGATCATCGTATGGTTTACGAAATCGCTCAGCGATCGGCTGGCCCGCATCTTAAAGCATATGAAAAAAGTGAAAAACCAGCAGTACGATACGATCGACCGGGCGGATTCGCGAGACGAGATCGGGCAGCTGACGAGCGAATTCAATCGCATGACGCTGCAGGTCAAGAGTTTGATTCAAGACGTATACCTCGCGGATTTGCAGAAGAAGGAGCACGAGCTGCAGACTCGGTACGCCCAGCTGAACGCGCTCCAAAGCCAGATCAACCCGCATTTCCTGTTCAACTCGCTCGAGACGATTCGCATGCGCAGTCTGCTCAAGCAGGAAACCGAAACGGCAAAAATTATCCAGAATATGGCGAAAATATTCCGCAATTCGCTCGCTTGGCGCAAAGACACCGTCACCATACGGGAAGAGATGGAATTCATCAATTGCTTCCTCGAAATCCAGAAATACCGCTTCGGCGATAAATTGAATTACCGCCTGCAAGTCGACGAATCGGCTTACGACTGCCAAGTGCCGAAGATGGCGTTCCTGCCGTTCGTGGAAAACGCCAGCATTCACGGCGTAGAGCCGCTGAAGGGCTGCGGGCGGATCGAGCTCGAGATCGGCCGGACGGCCGATACGCTCTTATTTACGTTACAGGATAACGGCGTCGGGATGGACGAAGAGAAGATCCGACGCCTCCATGGATACTTGGAGGGAGAGGAAGAGATGGGCGACCGGATCGGCGTCCAAAACGTCATCTATCGCTTAAAGCTGTATTACGGCGGCAGGTTTCTGCTTCGGTTCGAAAGCGAGCCGGGCCGCGGTACCGTCGTACGCATGGAAATACCGCTGCAGGACGTTGCGCCCCCTTCGACGTAATGTGTGGTTTTCTAAGTACGAACTTTAGATTGTCAGGTTACCGAAAAACCGGCTGTTTTCTATACTGAGAATGAAAGTGCTTACAACAAAATGAAAGGGGTTTACAAACAGATGGCAAAGAAACACTGGCTGTCGGGCTTAGCGATCGTTATGTCGGCCTCCCTCGTCGCGGGCTGCGCGGGCTCCGGCTCGGGCACGAATAACGAAGCGGCCGGTTCGACGAACAATGAGTCGACCGGCGGGACGAAAACCGAAGAGCAAGCCGAGAAGCCGCTGGAGAAAGCTACGTTCACCTACTTCGTAGGGGCGTCGGGCAAGAAAGATAGAAACACGAACGAAACGACGATCGGTAAACTCCTGGAAGATCAGACGGGCGTCAACTTCAAAATGGAATATCTCGTAGGCGATTTGAACACGAAGATCGGGACGATGATCGCCTCCAACGAATATCCGGACGTGCTCGTTCCCGATGCGGCGATCGATAAAGTAATCGACGCGGGCGGCTTTATCGATCTGACGCCCTATATCGAAAAATACGAGAACCTCAAGTTCGTCTTCGGACCTTACTTGAACCAGATGAAAGCGGCGGACGGCAACATTTACATCCTCCCGTTCTCCACGGTCGTCGGCGAATATATGCCTGACCCGAACATCAACCAAGGCGCATGGTGGGTGCAGCGCCGCGTACTGAAAGAAGCGGGCTATCCGCAAATCAAGACGATGGACGAATATTTCAAGCTGATCGAAGATTTCGTCGCGAAGCATCCGGAAGAAAATCTGACCGGCTTCCTCTCCTTGACGCACGACTGGAGATTCTTCGCCACCTCCAACCAGCCGATGCATCTGGCGGGGTACCCGAACGACGGCAACGTGCTCGTCGACATGAACACCTTCGAGGCGAAGACGTACGCGGCGAACGAGGATACGAAGCGTTGGGCGCAGAAGATGAACGAGATCAACGCGAAGGGCCTCTTCGACAAGTCTTCGTTCGTAGACAACTACGATCAATACATCGCGAAGCTGGCATCGCATAAAGTCGTCGGCTTCTTCGACTACGGCTGGCAGGTCAACAACGCGCAGCTGAACCTCAAGGACGCGGCGAAGAAAGACCCGACGCAGGACGATTTCGTCTACTTCCCGCTTCCGGTGACGTTCGACGGCGGCAAGGATCAGTACCTCGATCCGCCGGGCTTCGTGAAAAACCGCGGCGTCGGCGTGACGGTCAGCGCCAAGGATCCGGATCGCATCATGCAGTTTTTCGACACGCTGCTCGCGGAAGAAAACCAGATCATGAGAAGCTGGGGCATCAAGGGCGAGACGTACGAAGTCGACGCGAACGGCCGCTTCTACCGCACGGAGGAGCAAATCTTGAAGATCGACGAAGCGTTCCGCGAACAGTTCGGGTTCAAGTACTTCGATTGGGATTGGCCGCAATACAACACGAGCTCCACGCTCTCGGACGGCAACGCGTTGTCGCCGGGCTTGCAGCCGGAAGTGTTCCAGATGGGGCTGACGGCGGAAGACAAGACGATTCTCGAGAAGTACGGCGTGAAGACGTATTCCGAACTGTTCGCCGCTCCGGACGAGCGCCCATGGTTCCCGGCCTGGGGCATTCCGAAAGAGCAAGGATCGCCGCAGCAAATTTGGGAGACGAAAAAAGACGAGCTGACGAAGAAGTACATTCCGAAGCTGATTTTGGCGGAACCGGGCGACTTCGAAGCGGTATGGCAGGAATACCTGGGCGAATTCGGAAAGCTCGATACGGCCGGTTACGAGAAGTGGTACACGGAGCAGATCAAGGCCGTGGTCGACTCCGTAAAAAAATAGGCAGGAAAGAAGCGGAAGGCCGGCTTGCATGCCTCGCGCATAAAAGCCGGCCTTTCGTAATATCCGCCCCCGATTCGGTTCTGATAAGGAGAGAGAGGATATGGAGACGAATACACCATCGCTGCGTACCGCCAAGGCGACCCCGAAGAATCCGACGGGAATCCGGTTGTTTTTCAAGAGACTGTTTCAACAAAGAGCCCTAGTTCTCATGTCCGTCCCGTTTCTGATTTGGTTGTTCATCTTTAAGTACGTGCCCATATGGGGTTGGAGCATCGCGTTCCAAGACTTTAAACCGGCCAAGGACTTTCTGGACCAAACCTGGGTCGGCCTAGAGCATTTTCGGTTTTTGTTCCAGGAAGAAGCGTTCTACCGCGTGCTTCGCAATACGCTCGCCATGAGCGCGATCAATTTGGTCTTGGGCTTCGCCACGGCCATTACCCTGGCCATTCTATTGAACGAATTGCGGCAAATCGTGTTCAAGCGGGTCGTGCAAACGATTAGTTATTTGCCATACTTTATTTCTTGGGTCGTCGCGGCCAGCATCATCTCCACCGCATTGTCCGCGGACGGCGGCATCGTCAACGAGCTGCTCCTCCGGCTCGGCGTCATGAAAGAACCGGTCTTGTGGCTGGGCGTCGGGGAATACTTCTGGGGACTTCTCGGCGCGTCCGAGGTGTGGAAGAACGTCGGTTGGAATACAATCGTTTATTTGGCGGCCATGACGATGATCGATCCGGCGCAGTACGAGGCGGCGGAGATCGACGGAGCGGGGCGGTTCCAGCGCATCTGGAACATCACGCTTCCGGGGCTGAAGCCCGTGATCGTCATTCTGCTCATTATGAACGTTGGCAATATATTGGAGACGGGATTCGAACCGCAATATTTGCTCGGCAACGGCATGAACGTGGATTATTCCGAAAACCTGGACATCTTCGTCCTGCGGTACGGCATCTCGATGGGCAATTTCTCGCTTGCGATCGCCGCCGGCATGTTCAAGACCGTCGTCAGCTTCATCCTGTTGTTTTCGGCGAATACGATCGCCAAGCGGCTCGGCGAAGCCAGACTGTTCTAGAGGAGGGGATGGAACATGGAGAAACCCAAAAAGCTTTACGGCCGGTATCGTTCTCCGGGCGACCGCATTTTCGACTTCTGCAACGTCGTCTTCATGATCTTGCTCATGATCGTTACCTTATATCCTTTCGTCAACTCGATGGCGGTCTCGCTCAACGACGCCAAGGATTCGATCAAAGGCGGGATCTACCTGTGGCCGAGGGCGTTTACTTGGGATAATTACGAGTACGTGTTCCGCGAAGCGACCATTTTCCATGCGACCTTGATTTCGATCCTGCGCACGGTCATCGGCACGATCGTCACGGTGTTCTGTTCGGCGATGGTCGCCTACACGATCAGTAGACCGGAGTTCGTGCTCCGCAAGCTCGTGACGGTCGCGTTCGTCCTGACGATGTACTTCAACGGCGGACTGATCCCGAATTTCCTGCTCATCCGCGAGCTCGGCATGCTGAACAGCTTCTGGGTGTACGTCATTCCCGGCATCATCGGGGTGTTCAACCTGATCATTATTCGTTCCTTCATCGAAGGGCTGCCCGAGGGGATCTTGGAATCGGCCCGGATCGACGGCTCCGGCGAATTTACGACGTTCATGAAAATCGTGCTGCCGCTATCCGTCCCCGTCCTCGCGACCGTCGCGTTGTTTACGGGCGTGTGGCAGTGGAACTCTTGGTTCGACGTCTTCTTATACAACTCTTCGACGGTCGAGCTGAGTACGCTGCAATACGAGTTGATGAAAATTTTGCAAAATTCGAACGCCTCCGTGTCCTCGAGCGGGAGCGACGCCTTCGCCAGAGGGATGAACGCGGACGCCAACGTCGTGACGCCGACGTCGGTCCGCGCGACGATGACGATCGTCGCCAGCTTGCCGATCATGCTGGTGTATCCGTTCCTGCAGAAGTATTTCGTTCAAGGGATGACGTTGGGCGGCGTGAAGGGCTGATCTTGAATATCGCATCGACGCGCGCCTCTAGTAGGTGCGCGTTTTCTATTGTTGATTCGTTAATAAACAACAGCATATAATCAAAAACGATTGACTTCAATACTGTCGGGCTCGATAATAAAAGAGAATCGGGAGGATTACGCAGCGGAGGAGAATGGAAATCGTGGAATGGAACGTTGGGCAAGGGGAAGCCCGTTGGATCGAGAAGCCGGCGATCGATCATCGGAGCTGGAGTCGATATACGGTGGAAGCGGATGTCGCGGTCGAAGCCGGGGGCGCCGCGGTGCTGTTCGGCGCGAAGGACGACACCGCCTATTACGGCTGCGGCTTGGATCTATGCGGCCCTGGGGCCGCGGTGACGATCTATGCGGTCGAAGGCGGCGGCCGGGCCGAGCTGGGACGCGCGACGCTCCCGGGAGAGGAGGCGTCCGCCGTCTCGCGCGCGTCGCTTCGCATCGAGCTCGGAACGGGCGAGGTTCGCGTCTTCGCGAACGGCCGACTCGCGCTCGAAGCCGCGACGCCCGCGTTCGGTTCCGGCACGATCGGTTTCGCGACGGGCGCGGGGCAGCGAGCCGTGTTCCGCGACCTTCGCGTGCTGGCGGAGGACGGACGCGCGATGTATGTCAATCGCTTCTACGATCCGACGGTCGTGCATTTCAGCGCGGGCCGCATCGAGGGAGCGAGCGGCCTGCTGCTCGAAGGGGACGCGGTCGCGCTGCTCGAGACGCCGGCGGCGACCGATAGTCCGCTGTTCCGGAAGGCTTTCGAGCTTCCCGCCGGCGTCCCGGTGGCGAGCGCCGTCGCGCGCGTCTATGCCGTCGGCTGGTACGAGTTGCGCGTCAACGGCCGGAAAGCCGACAATCGCGTGCTGACGCCGGCCAATACGCCGTACGAGCGCCGGATGCTGTACGACGAATACGACGTGACGGACGCGCTGCGGACCGGCGGCAACGCGCTCGGCCTCTGGCTCGGCAACGGCTACAACGCCAACTATTCCCGCTGGGGCTGGAAGTGGAGGCGGAACAAGGCCGTCGTTCTGCAGCTGGACGTCGAGCTGGCCGACGGCGGCAAGCGGCGAATCGTCACGGACGAGACGTGGCGGACGACGGACAGTCCGCTGCTCGAGAACGACATCTACGACGGCGAGACGTACGACGGCCGGCTCGACCGGCCGGGCTGGGATACTTACGCTTACGCGGACGACGATTGGCTTCCCGCCGCGCCGGCCGTCCCGCCGGAAGGGACGCTCGAGCCGAATCCGCAGCCGCCGGTGCGCGCGTTCGCGGCGCTCGAGCCGGTCCGCGTCCTGCGCCCGAGGGAAGGCGTCGCCGTCTACGACTTCGGCCAGAACGTCGCCGGATGGGCGAGGGCGACGGTCGAAGGAGCGGTTGGGAGCCGCCTGACGCTCCGCTACAGCGAGCTGATCGACGCGGACGGCAACCTCGATCCGTGGACGAACCGGAACGCGAAGGCGACGGACGCGTACATCTTGAACGGCGAGGGGATCGAGACGTACGAGCCGCGGTTTACATACCACGGGTTCCGGTACGTGGAAGCGTCCGGC
The DNA here is from genome assembly GCF_031177825.1 of Paenibacillus sp. Lineage (GTDB taxonomy): Bacteria > Bacillota > Bacilli > Paenibacillales > YIM-B00363 > Paenibacillus_AE. The sequence goes on from NZ_JAPSKE010000029.1 coordinate 44,122, forward strand.
GACGCCCGGCCGATCGCGGTTCGCGCGGTTCCGATCCGCACGGACGTCCGGGAGACCGGGCGATTCGCCTGCTCCGACGCGCTCGTGAACCGGATCCAGAGCAATCTCCGTTGGTCGTTCCTCAACAACCTGGTCACGATCCCGACGGATTGCTGCCAGCGCGACGAACGGACGCCTTGTCTGATGGATTCGGCGGTCGTCGAGGAAGCGGCCATCCAAAACTTCGATATGCGGCACTATTATCGCAAGTGGCTCGGGGACATCGAAGACAGCGTCACCAACCCCGATTGGAGCGGGGACAAGGTGACGCTTCCTTGGCACTTGTACCGGTATTACGGAGACAAGGAGACGCTGGCGAGACAGTACCCGTCCATGCGCGGCTATGTCGACCATCTCGCGCGGCGGTGGCCGGAAGGCATCGTGACGGAAGGCTTCGGGGACTGGTGCGCGCCGAACGAGGACGGCTGGGAGTCGTATTTCCGCGAAGTGGAGATCGTCAATACGTCGCTTTACTACAGCCAGACGTCGATCGTCTCCGAAGCGGCCGCCGTCTTGGGGTTGCCGGACGAAGCGCGGCGGTACGCGGAGCTTGCGGATACGATCAAGCGCGCGTTCAACGAGGCGTTCTACAAGGGCGACGGCCGGTACGGCAACGGTACGCAAACCGCGTTGCTGATGCCGCTCGCCCTCGGCCTGACGCCGGAAGAGGCGATCGCGCCGACCGTCCGCCGACTGGCGGAGGCGATCGCCGCGAAGGACAACCGCCTGGACACGGGCATCTACGGCACCCGGTACTTGCTGGACGTGCTCGCCGACCACGGATACGTCGATTTGGCGTACGAGGTGCTCACGCAGGAGAGCTATCCGAGCTTCGGGTTCCAGATCGCTTCGGGAGCGACGACGCTGTGGGAGCAATGGAGCGAGAAAGGCGGCATGCATTCGCACGATCACGCGATGTTCGGAGGCATCGGCGTATCGTACTACACCCGTCTGGCCGGCATTCGCCCGCTTACCCCAGGGTACGATACGATTCTCATTCATCCTTGCATTCCTAGCGCGCTGGACTGGGCGGAAGCGAGCGTTGACACGCCGAAGGGTCGCATCTCCTCGGCGTGGAGGAAGGAAGAGGGGCGGCTCCGGCTCGAAGTCGACATCCCCGAGGGGACGACCGCCTGGATCGTCTTGCCAAGCGGCGCGACGAAGCGTCCCGAACACGAACGAGAGCGGGTCCCGGCGGGACCGGGGAAGCACACGTTCGAAATCGAATAGAATCGGACACTACGAAGAAGTCCGCGAGGTTCGAGCCCTCGCGGACTTCTTTTTCTTATTCTCGAAAAGAGGAAAACCTCAATCGCTTCATGGTACGGAGCGCGACGTTCATCGACCACAGCACCGCTACCATGCAGGGGATATAAATCAGCCAATACTGCCATAGAGGCAAGTAGACGCGAAGTATATCGAACCGTATCATCGCGGCGTTCGCGGCGAAGATGAGCAGCAGCGCGACCGCGTACCCTCCAAGGCTTCGAGTTCGGTAGACGACCGCCGCCAGCAGCGTCGCCTTCGCGAACCCGCACACCGCCGACATAAAAATATCGTCGTGATAGGGATCCTCGAATACGCCCGCGTGAAGCGCTCGAACGCCGGAGACACCCAGCGCGAACAGGAACGTCCCGATGGCGGACCACGCGAACATATGGAGCGTAAGGAAGACGTACGGGAATGCGCCTTGGCGCACCTTCTCGAGCCACAGGCGGGCAAGCCAGAAGAAAAAGATCAGCGCCGCGATCGTATACGGAATTTTCCACCAATGAAGCTTGTAAACTTCCAACCATCGGAACAGCCATTCGATCCCGCCGAAGCCGAGCGCCGACAAGATCCACCACCGCGCGCCGAGCCGGTAGACGGCGACGTACGCGGCGGCGACCGGCACCGCGATCAAATTCGAAACGACGGCGCCGAACGCATTGTCGTAATACGGTTTGCTCACGAGATGGGGGGAGTAGCGATAGCTTCCATAAAGCACGAAAGTAAAAAATTCCAAAAAGTAGATCATGCCCGAGAAGGCGAGCACTAGGACGAGCGGCCAAAACGCATGCTTTCGGACGAGCAGGACCGCAAGAGCGGCGACGCTGACGGCGCTTAGGGCGAGGTAAGGGATGTAATTCGGCATAGGATCCTCTCTGCTATGAATCTAATGATGACGTATCTCTATGTTCCCCATCGGAAGCGTAGAGCAAACCCGCCGGGCGGCATACCTAAAAAAAACACAAACGCGCAGCGTTGCATTCCATTGTGACCGCTTCCACGGTTCGCGTACGATAGAAACATCACGAACCGAATCTATCGACACGAACGACCCATGAGGAGGGGAGCCATGAATCCACACGCACCTACGACGCCGAACGCCTCGCGTGCCAAGCCGCCGAAACCGAAGCTTCGCGCGACAGTAAGCTTTATGTTGAAATACAAGGCGTTGTACTTGCTGGCCGTGCCGGGCGTCGTCTATTTTCTCGTCTTTAAGTACGTGCCGCTGCTCGGCTCCGTCATCGCGTTCCAGAATTACAATTTGTTCAAGGGGTTCACGGGGAGCCCTTGGGCGGGATTGACGCATTTCCAGAAAATGTTCGCGCATTACGACTTCCTCCGTATTCTGAAAAACACGATTTATCTCGGGCTGCTCGACATCGCGATCGCCTTCCCGGCGCCGATCGTTCTGGCGCTGCTGCTGAACGAAGTGCGCAGGCTCGCCTTCAAGCGGACGGTACAGACGATCATCTACGCGCCTCACTTCTTGTCGTGGGTCATTATCAGCGGCATCTTCGTCGGCATCCTGTCGCCGTCCTCCGGCTTCGTGAACACGATGTTGGGCTGGTTCGGCATCGAGCCGATTTATTTCCTCGTCGAGAACGCCTGGATCCGGCCGGTGCTCGTCGGCTCGGGCGTGTGGAGGGACGTCGGGTACGGAACGATCATCTACTTGGCGGCGTTGACGTCCATTAACCCGGAGCTGTACGAGGCGGCCGAGATGGACGGCGCGAACCGGTGGAAGCAGACGCTGGCGATCACGCTTCCGTCGCTGCTGCCCGTCATTACCGTGCTGTTCCTGCTGAAGATCGGCGACTTCCTCGACTTCGGCTTCGAACGCGTCTTCGTGTTCCAGAACTCGCTCAATCTCGAGAGCAGCGAAATTTTGGACACGTTCATCTACAAGGCGGGGCTGCAGCAGATGCAGTACAGCTACGCGACGGCGATCGGGCTGTTCAAGTCGATCGTCGGACTGACGCTGCTCGTCATCGCCAATACGCTAAGCCGCAAGGCGACCGGCGAATCGCTGTATTAAGGAGGGGACCCCATGAACGCACGAATGACCGCCGGCTATCGGACGTTTACGATATTCAACTATATCTTCTTGACCGTCGCGACGTTGAGCATGTTTTTACCGCTCCTGAACGTCATCGCGCAGTCGTTCAGCAGTCCGTTCGCGATCGATCGCGGGGATGTGCTGTTTTGGCCGGTCGAGTTCACGACGATTTATTATCAATACGTGTTCCAGGACGCCTCGATCTGGCGCGCCTTCGGCATCTCGGTATTCATTACCGTCGTCGGCACGTTCATCAACCTGGCCGCGACGTCGTCGCTCGCCTATCCGCTCTCCCGCGACGAATTCGTCGGCCGGAAGCAGCTGCTGCTGCTGATCGTCTTTACGATGATATTCACCGCGCCGCTCATTCCGGAATTCATCTTGATCCGCGAGCTGAGATTGTCGAACACGCTCTGGGCGCTTATGATTCCGACGGCGATCAGCGCGTTCAACTTGATCGTGATGCGATCGTTCTTCATGCAAATTCCGAAGGAGCTCATCGACTCCGGCCGCATCGACGGCGCCGGCGAGCTGCGCATGGCTTGGAGCATCGTGCTGCCGTTGTCGAAGCCGGTGATGGCGACGGTGGGCATTTTCTACTCGGTCATGAACTGGAACACGTATAAGAATGCGTTGTACTATATTAACGACAGGGCTTTGTACCCGCTGCAGATCAAGCTGCGCGAGATGCTCATCACCGACGACATCGTCGACACGGGGAACGATCTGTTCTCGAACCTCGCGACCGCGTCGCCGCAAGGGGTGCAGATGACGGTCATCATCGTCGCGACGGTGCCGATCGTCATGATCTACCCGTTCCTGCAGCGGTACTTCGTGAAGGGCATGATGGTCGGCTCGATCAAATCGTAGGCGCAGGCGATCGGGCGAGCGGACGCGCGGGTCACCTAAAAAAACGACAAGTCGATGCAATATCATTCCATTGTTAGAAAATTCATGCGAATCCATAATGAGGGCGTAGCGACATTAATCGAGAAGAGGGGATTCACTTGAAGAAAAGGTCATTCATCTTTCTTGTAAGCGTTCTTATGATTAGTCTCCTAGCCGCCTGCACGCAGAGCCCGGCGGCGACGCCTTCGACGGATGCGCCGTCGGCGTCGGGCGGAGCGGCTGCGGAGAAGCCGGCGGAGCCCGAAGCGCCGAAGGAGCCGACGAAGTTCTCGATCGGGATGCGGACGTTGAACGTGAAATACGTGGAAAACCACGCGAACATAAACGACGATCCGTACGTGAAGGCGCTGGAGCAATTCACGAACACGGACCTGGACATTCGTCTCATCCCGCACGCCGAATACGAGACGAAGATGGTGCAGATGTTCGCGACGAACGACTTGACGGACGTCATCCAGGCGAGCGGCGGCATCGGCGGCAAGGAGCTGGCGGGTTCGGTCGAGGCCGGCGTGTTCGTCGATCTGAAGCCGTACCTCGAGGAACACGGCAAGGCGCTGCTCGAGACGATTCCCGAAGCCGCTTGGGAACGGGTGACGGACGCCGAAGGGCACATCTACGGCATCCCGGAGTATCTCGGCAATCCGTCCCGCCGGGCGACGTGGATCCGGATGGATTTGCTCGAGAAAACCGGGCTGCCGGTGCCGAAGACGGTCGACGAATATCTCGAGGTGCTGCGCGCGTTCAAAAAGTTAGGGGTGGAAGAACCGTTCGCGGGACGGGCGGAGTTCAAATACGCGGATACGTTCTTCGGGGCGTACGACGTATTCGGTTACGGCAACGAGCTGGAGCTCGTCGACGGGAAGATGCAGCCGAAGTTCTTGGACGTCGAGAACATGCAGGCCGCTATCGGGGTGTATAAGACGATGTACGACGAAGGGCTGATGAGCAAGGAATTCGCGACGGTCAATCCGAACACGTTCAAGGCGAACATTACGTCCGGCAAGGCGGGCATGTGGAGCATGAACGCCAACGAGCTCCCGATCTGGGGCGAACAGCTCGTGAACAATGTGCCGGAGGCGAAGGTGGCGCTCATTCCGTCGCCGATCGGCCCGGACGGCAAGGGCGGGTACTCGCTGTACAGCCCGGTGACGCGCTCCTTCCTGATCACGAAGCAAGCGGAAGACAAAGTCGTGGACATCATTAAATTTTTCGAATGGCAGACGACGGAGGAAGCGAAGCTGTTTTTCAGCTACGGTCTCGAGGGCACGGACTACACGATGAACGGCAGCGTACCGGTGTATAAAGCGCCGGAGACGAACGAAGAGCTCGACAAGCAGCGTTACTTGAACTACTGGCTGTGGATGGTCCAGGACACGACGTACAACGAGCTCGTGCTCAGCCAGACGGAGGAAGGCAGGGAGTTGATCGAAATCTACGACACGATGCTGGCGAACGAAGGCCGCGACGGCTACGAGTTCAACGATCCGTTGGAAGCATGGGTGAACAATCCGGACATTAACCCATTCTCCGACCGGTACCCGCCGCTGATCAACGAGCACATTATGAAAATGGTGTTCGGCCAAGAGCCGATCGAAAATTGGCCGAAGGTCATCGAGGAGTGGCGCTCGAAGGGCGGGGACGCCTTGATCGAGGAAGCGACCAAGAAATATAACGACGGCGCGGTCGTTTATGCGCCGCAGCGTTAATTCGAATCAGACTCCCCGCGCGGTTGCGCGGGGAGCATCTTTCTTTTAAGATGAAATTCATAAGAGCTTTGTAAGCGGTTGCAACCAAACCCGCTCGGCGGAGGGAGGCGCTCTATGTACAACGTGTTGGTCGTGGACGACGAGCCGATGATTCGCAAAGGGCTGACGAAAATCTTAGAGAGCGGCGGCTTCGGGCTCGCGGACATTCGGTCGGCGGAGAACGGAGTCGAAGCGCTGGAACGGATTCGGACGTTTCCGCCCGATTTTCTGTTCACCGACATCCGGATGGCGAAGATGGACGGCTTGGAATTGTGCGGCGTCGTGTCCCGCGAATATCCGCAGATCCAGATCGTGATCGTGACGGGCTATGACGACTTCGCGTACGCTCGGCAAGGGATCGCGTGCGGCGTGAAGGAATACTTGCTTAAGCCCATCACGAAGAAGAGCATACAGGAGGTCGTCGTTCGGCTGCTCGACGCGGAGCGGAAACGCGAGCGCTCGCTTCCGTCTCTCGCGAAGTCGACGGAATGGATCGATGCGATGGAGGAAGCCGTCTGGTCGTTGTCGGAGGACGACGTCGCCCGCGGCATCGAGTCGCTGTTCGGCGAGCTTCGGGGCAAGGGGCTGTCGACGCATCAGCAGGCGACGATCGTCGCGGATCTGTGCGAGCTGCTCGCGCGGAAGCTGAACGCTCGCGACGTCTATCCGCTCGCGACGTCGTTCCGGAAGGAGAACGCCGCCGGAAGCGAGGATGCGCGGGCGCGCCTCGTCGAGTTCGCCGCTTCCGCCATGGACGCGCTGCGAACGAAGCGCAAGGGCAAAGCGAAGGATCCGATCGAAGAAGCGAAGAAGTACATCGAGCTTCACCTGTCCCGCGACTTCTCCTTGGAAGAGGTCGCCGACATGCTCGGACTGAACGCTTCGTATTTCAGTCAATTGTTCAAGCAGTCGACCGGGGAGACGTTCGCTTCGTACCGCATCCGCCGCCGCATGGAGCGGGCGAAGCGGCTGCTCGCCGAGCCGCGGCATCGGATCACGGATATCTCGTACGAGGTCGGCTACGCGGACCACCCCCACTTCACGAAGACGTTCAAGAAGATGACCGGCGATACGCCGAAACAATATAGGGAGAAGCTGGGAATCGATCATGAGGAAGAGCTTATTCGGCCAAATCTATCTGTATTTCACCGTCGTCATCCTCCTTTCGATCTTAGGCGTCGGCATCGTGTCGTACATGCAGTCGTCGCGCGCCCTGGACGATCAGGTCGAGCGGTACATCGGCCAATTGATCCGGCACTCGACGTCGCAGACCGAGTCTTATTTGCGGCGCTACGAGCTGGCGAGCGATTCGCTGCTGTCCGAGGACGCGGTGAAGCAATTCATGGAGATGGATCCCGAGGACAGCTATCGATTCTATGAATTGACCCAGACGATCCAGAAAAATTTGTTCCGCAAGACGTTCATCGCGTACCCGAGCGTTCACTCGATCACGGTCATCGGCGACCACGGCAAGGCGGTGATCGACGACAACCAAAACTGGGCGACCTACACGAATTTCGACCCCGAGCAGACGCTCGCGTACGTGAACGCCAAGGTGCCGCCGGACGGGAAGATCGCCATATTCCGCAACGACGACGAGAAGGGCCGTGGCGCGACGATCACGATCGCCCGCCGGATCGGGGGGTTCGTCTCCTATCAGCCGAAGGGCATCCTCGCCATGGAAATTAAGACCGAGCAGCTCGCGCCGCTGTGGGACATGGCGGATCTCGGACCGTCCGCGACGTTCTTCATCGCCGACGAGAGCGGACGCATCATTTACGAGCCGTCGTCGTCGACGTTGACCGACGCGGACATGGTCGCCGTCGCGTCCCGTTTGACGGGGGGGACCGAGCGGTCGGAGGTGATTCCGATCGGCGGGGAGCCGACGCTGTTCGTCGCCAGAGAGTCCGCTTACCTGAAATGGAAGATGATCGTCTCCCTCCCCGTCGACGAGCTGCGCCGGCCGGTCGATTCGATTCGAACGACGACGTGGTCCGTCGGCCTTGCGACGCTGCTCATCGCCTTGCTGCTCGCATACCGATTCGGACGGACGATCACCCGGCCGATCCGCTCCGTCATGGAAGGGATGCGCGAGACGGAAAAGGGGAATTGGAGCCGCCTCGAAGACCAGGGCCGGGACGACGAGCTCGGAGGTCTCATCCATCGCTACAACCTGATGGTCAGCCGCTTGTCGGAGATGATCGACCTCGTCTACGACGCGGAGCTGAAGCAGCAGAAGTCGGAGCTCGAGCTGCAGCGCAGCCGTTTCGAACGGCAGCAGGCCGAATTCCAAGCGCTGCAGCTGCAGATCAATCCGCACTTCCTGTACAACACTTTGGAGACGATCAACTGCTACGCCATCGTGCAGGATTCGGATGAAATTTCGGAAATCGTCGAAGCGATGGCCTTCATGCTCCGGTACTCGGTACAGACGCATCTGGAGGAAATCACGCTCGTCAACGAACTGAACCATGTGCGCAACTACATGGTCATCATGCGGCATCGACTCGGCAACGGCTTCGAGCTGGACGTCGCCGTTCCTCCGTCGCTGCTGCTGCGGCACATGGTGAGGCTCACGATGCAGCCGCTCGTCGAGAACGCGCTGCAGCACGCGTTCCGGGACGGGATGGAGCCGCATCATACCATCCGCATCGACGCGGAAGAAACCGCGGAAGAATTCCGCGTCTATGTCGAAGACAACGGCGTCGGCATGTCTCCGGGGAAGCTCGCCGCGATGCGGGCGAAGCTGGCGGACGACGGAGCGGAAGCCGAAGCGGCGGCGACGGCCGCGCTCGACCGTCCCGACGGCGGCGGCCCGGCCGCGGCCCGCACGATTTTGCGCCGCGGCGGCATCGGCATCGTCAACGTGCACCGCCGCATCCGCATGGTGTACGGCGAAGGCTACGGACTCGCCATCGACAGCGAAGAGGGGCGCGGCACTCGCTTCACGATGCGCATGCCAAGAAGGGGGTGACGGCTGTGGCCGGCCCCCTTTTTCACGTACAATCGGTATCCTTTGCTTGCAGAGACGAACCTCGTGTGAGCGTGCAAATCGGGGAGGAGTGCCTCCATTTTCGGGGCGGTGCGCCCTGAATATTGCGGGGAAGCGCCCGATTCATTGCTGCATCCGGAGATGAACCTCGCAAGAGCGAGCAATTTGGGGAGGGGCTCCTCAATTGTTGGGGCGGTATGCCCTGAAAATTGCGGAGGAACGCCCCGATCGTTGTAGCCCGAGAGCGATCCCCTCCGCCGCAGCCGCCAACTTAGAATTCTACCGATAACGTTCACCTGACCCTCTCCTCGGCGCTTTTCTAACCTGATTTCCCTTACTCAGGGTCACTGAACAGAGGAAATCACCTGAGAAAGAGGTCGGCAGGCAGGTACGGCCGGGCCGCTCGGTAGGACCTGTAGCAATAAGGGACTACGCAGCGGCTCGGCAAACTTCCTGAGGGAAGGCAATCACCTTAGAAAGGCGACGATCCCTTACATCGAATTCGTCGGCGCGGTGGTGATTTCGACCGTGCGCGTGTCGTCGTTCCAGACGACCTCGACGCCAAGCAACCCGCCGACGTCGCGCAGCGGGACGTAGACGGCGGCGTTCATGAGCAGCGGCGCGTAGGAGAGCGCCTGCTGCTTGCCGCCGACGAGCGCGAACGGGGCGCCCTCGCGAAGCGTGAAGGCGCGGTCGGCGTAGGCGACGTTCACGCCGGACGTCGCTTCGTCGTACTCGACCGCGGCGCCGACCGCTTCGAACAGCGCTCGCAGCGGCACGAACATCCGGTTGTCGATCATGATCGGGCTCGGCTCGAAGCGCTGCTCTTCTCCGTCAATCCGAAGCGCTGCTTCCGCTTTCCGTTGAATCGGCGTAAGGAACTGACCGGGCTTGCGCTGCAACTCCTTCGGCAGGTCGAAGGCGTAGAGCGTGTCCTCGGTCTGCGCGAGCAGCAGGTTGCTGAC
>NZ_JAPSKE010000029.1:54106-68370 GCF_031177825.1 Paenibacillus sp.
CGCCGGACGTCGCTTCGTCGTACTCGACCGCGGCGCCGACCGCTTCGAACAGCGCTCGCAGCGGCACGAACATCCGGTTGTCGATCATGATCGGGCTCGGCTCGAAGCGCTGCTTCCGCTTTCCGTTGAATCGGCGTAAGGAACTGACCGGGCTTGCGCTGCAACTCCTTCGGCAGGTCGAAGGCGTAGAGCGTGTCCTCGGTCTGCGCGAGCAGCAGGTTGCCGACGATCCGGAACGGGCCGAAATGCTTCGCGCCGGTCTCGAAGCGTAATAAGACTTTCCCGGAACGGACGTCGAAGGCGAGCACGTCGCCGTCCGTCTGGCCGACGAAGAGGCCATCCTCGCGTACGTCGAGCCGAGCGACCGGATTGTCGAGGCCGGAGTAGTCTACGCGGGCGTTGGTGAGCACATCGCGAGAATGGAGGGATCCTCCGGGGTCGGCGAAGAACAGCTTTCCGCCGTAGGGGCCCGCGAAGTCGCCGCGGCCTTCGGCCGCCAGAACGACGTTCGTCGGCTCGGCGTCAAGATGCGTCCGATATACGTTGCCGTCGAACGCCGCGGCGATGACGAGGTCGCCGGCGATGACGGCGCGGCCCGCGCCGCCCGTCAATCGATCGCGTCCCTCGGGGAGAGGGAGGAAGTAGCGGGACCCCATCGCTTCGCCCGTCATCGTCGCCACGACGTCCACTTTCAGTCCGAAGGCTTCGTCGTCGCCTACCGGGTACGTGTCACGCAAATAGACGACATCGCTTCGCACTTGAAGCGGGACGCCCTCGGCCTTCCATAACGTTCGGCCGGTCGCTTTATCGATGCCATAGGTGAAGTCGCGCGTAATCGCCCCGGATTCCGCCGTCGCGAACAGAAGGAGTCCTTTCGTCGCGACGGGCGTCCCATAACCGGAAGCGTCGGCGTTGCGCCACAGCACGTGGCCCGATTTCGCGTCGACGGCGAGCAGGCCTCCGGCGTACTTGACGTATACGGTCCCGTCTTCGACGACGAGTCGGCCGCCGTTCGCGGCGTCGTCGATCTGGGTGCGCCACGTCACGCCTCCGTCCGACGCGGACAATCGCGACAAGGCGCCGGCGGCGCTGAGCGCGTACACGGCGAGATCGTCCCCGGCCGCGACGGAGACGACGTTCGCGTCGACCGTCCAAGCGCGTCGACCGGAGGACGGTTCCGCCGCGACGAGCTTCCCGTTTTGGACGTAATACAGCCGCTTGTCCGTCGCGACGATCCGGTCGCTGTTCCATGCGTCGCCGTCGTTCGGTCGGCCGTACTCGATCGTCCATCGGGGCTTGGCGAGCGGCGCCGCGAAGGCGGACCCGAACGACGACGTCGTTTCCGATGGGGTCCGGTGCGGCTCGTACCACACCTCGGCTCCCGCCTGCGGCGCAGCCAGGCTGATGGAGAGGGCGGTTGCCGCGGGGAGGATCATGTTCCGAAGAAGGGCTGTCATCGAACTACTCACTCCTCTGCGAAGTCGTATTACTCCTCAGACGCATGTCTTCGCCCAAAGGTTTCCACCTAAAAAAAACACAACCGCACGGGAACCGGCCCCATTGTTGCGCCCGGCGCGCACCCATAAGATGAAAGATAGAACGGCCGATAAGGGAGGAGCAGGACATGAACATCGACTTAACGGGAAAGCTTGCGCTCGTGACGGGCTCGAACGCCGGCATCGGACGGGCGATCGCGCTGGCGCTGGCATCCGCGGGCGCCGACGTGGCGGTCACGTATAGGAACGGACGAGAGCAGGGCGAGGAGACGGCAAGGGCTATCCGGGAAAAGGGCGTCCGCAGCGCGGCGTTCCAGCTCGACGCCGGCGACGCGGAACGCGTGGCGCGCTTTCCGACGGAAATCGAGGAGACGTTCGGCCGCTCGGTCGACGTCTTGGTGAACAACGCGGGACATCTTATCGGACGCGTGCCGAGTCTCGAGATGACCGAAGCGCACTACGATAAGGTGATGGACGTCAACTTCAAGAGCTGCGTGCTCATGTGCGCCGCGTTCGGCAAGGGGATGCGGGAGAAGGGCGGCGGCAGCATCATTAACATGACGTCGGTCGCGGCGCATAACGGCGGCGGCGCCGGAGCGGCGGTGTACGCCGGGGCGAAAGCGGCGATGATCGCTTATTCGAAGGGACTGGCGAAGGAGGTCGCGGGCGCGGGCATTCGCGTAAATCTCATTTCGCCTGGCTTTATCGGGCAGACCGCCTTCCACGATACGTTCACGCCGGAGGCGGCGCGCAAGGCGACGGTGCAGGGCATCCCGCTCGGCCGGGAGGGAACGCCGGACGACGTGGCGGGCGCCGCGCTGTTTTTCGCTTCCGATCTATCCTCCTACATCACCGGAGAGACGATCGAAGTGAACGGCGGCATGTTCATGCGATGACGGCGGAGCGACTGCGGGAGAAGGCGCGGTACGGGTGGTTCGACGCCGGGCTGCGGGCGCTGCGGGAAGAGACCGACGCCGCGCTGGAAGCCGGCGCGGACGTGCCGGAGGAGCCCGGGGGCTGGTGGCACCAATACGTCTGTCCCGCGCATGGCGCGGAGCTTCGGTTCGATCCGCGCGAGCGGGAGGCGTTCGCGTTTCGCTGCCCGCACGGCTGTATCCTTGAGGACGAGGCGTACCGCGGCGCGTGGCTCGTCTTTAAGCATCAAGAGCGGGCGCGCACGGCGCTGTCGGCGGCGGCGATCTACGCGGCGACAGGGGAGGCGAAGTACGCGGAGGCCGCGAACGCGATTCTTGAAGCGTACGCGTCGCAATATCCGCGCTATCCGGTTCACCCGGACGCGCAGCCGTGGATGCTGAAGGGACGGGCGTTCCATCAGGCGCTTACGGAGGCGATCTGGGCGACGACGATCTTGAGGGCTTATTTGCTGCTTCGGGACGCAGGGGCGCTGAAGGTCGACGCGTCGGCGGCGGACGCGTTCTTCGCGATGCTGGAGGGCAGCATGGCGGAGTACCGCCGCATCCTGATCGAGGAGCGGGACGAGCCCGCGAACAATTACACGGCTTGGCTGAACGCCTGCCTTGCTTGTTTATTTGCGGCGCGGGACGACCGCGCCGGGATGGAGGCGCTCGTCTCGGCGCGCGGCGGCCTGCGGCACCATCTGGAGATCGGCGTGCTGCCGGATCAGTTGGAATTCGAGGGGAGCCTCTATTACCACGTCTTCGTGCTTCGGGCGTATTGGATCGCCGCCGAGATGGCGGAGCGGCTCGGGTTCGACACGACGGCGTGGACGGGGAGCGGCGGGCAGAGCTTCCGCGGCATGCTGGAAGCGATCGTCGGCCTTGCGGCCCCGAACGGAGAGCTGCCGGCGCTGCATGACGGCCCGTACAGCCGCCCGCCGTACGCCCGAGAGATCGCCGAGGTGTTCGAGCTCGGCTACGCGAGATACGGCGACGCGCGTTATGCGCCGATCTTGCGCGAGGCGTATCGTCGCGCGGACGGCGACGGCGGGGCCGGCTCGCCGGAGCGTCGCGGCCTCGAAGCCGTGCTGTACGGCGAAGGCGAATGGCCTGCAACGGAGCCGCTGAGCGAGCCGTCCCGTCTGTACGCGTCGGCGGGGTTCGCCGCGCTGCGGCATCCCGACAACCCGTTGTCGCTGCTCGCGGATTTCGGACCGCACGGCGGCAGCCACGGACACGACGATAAGCTGAACGTCGTGCTGATGCACCGGAACGGCTTCGTCCTGCCGGAACGCGGCATGGTGCCGTACGGCTCGGAGCTGCGCAAGCGCTGGTTCGCCCGGACGCCGAGCCACAATACCGTCTCGGTCGGCGGCCGGACGCAAGCGGCGCATACCGGCGCCTGCCTGCGGTTCGACGCCGCGGCGCATCGCTCGTACGCATGGTTGCGCAGCGCAGGGGCGTACGCCGGGGCGACGCTGGACCGGCATCTATGGGTCGATCGAGACGTCGCGCTCGATTGGTTCGAGGTTCGTCTCGACCAAGAGGAGACGATCGATTATTGGCTCCATTTCGCGGAGCCGCTGGACACCGCCGGTGGGTGGGCGGCATGCCCGCCCGACGCCGCGCCCGGCGAGGACGAGGCGTACGGGTACGTCGCGACGGCGGCGCGATGGACCGCCGAGGAGCGATTCGCCGCAGCCTCCACGGCGTGCGGCGGGGAGCGGGTGACGGCGTCGCTGCTCGCCGTCCCCGGGGGAGAGCTGTACCGGATCGCGTCGCCCGGTACGTCGGTCGACCCGTCGCGGCCGCTCGACGGACTGCTATACCGCGCGCGAGGGAGACGCGCGACGTTCGTCGCCGCGTTCGCGGCCGGCGGGTCGCCGGTTCGGCTCGCGCGCGGCGACGACGGCGGCGTCCTCGTCGCGTCCGCCGGCGGCGGGGGGGCGGCGATGCGGTTCCGCATGACCGATCAAGGACTTCATAGGGAGTGACCGAGATGCGAAAGACGTTGTTCGAGCCGATCAGCGGCCCGTTGACGGTGCAGTATGCGCCGACCGAGGAGACGGAGCTCCGGGAAAATCCGCCCCGCTTCGTCTGGATGGGCGGTTCGTGGGAAGACGAGCGCTACGCGCTGCAGCTGTCGACGAACGAAAATTTCCAGGATGAGGCGACGGCAACGTTCGGGCCGCTATCCTACAACTTCTTCACCCCCGACCGGGTACTCGCGCCGGGGATGTACTATTGGCGGTACGCGCTCTGGGACGGCGACGGCCCGGCGTCCGACTGGAGCCGAACGCGCCGCTTCGACGTCGCGCCCGGCTTGCCGGAGACGCCGCTGCCGTCCCGCGCCGACCGATACGCCGGGTTGTCCGCGGCGCATCCCCGGCTGTGGCTGGACGCGGCGGGCGTCGAAGCGCTCCGCGCGCGCGTTCGCGCGGACGCGGACGGCTGCGGTTGGACCGCCTTCTACGAGCGGTCGGTACGGCCGTGGGCCGAACGGGAGCCGATTCCCGAGCCCGCGCGATACCCGGACAACAAGCGGGTGGCGTCGCTATGGCGGCGAATGTACATGGATTGCCAAGAGACGCTGTACGCGATCCGACATCTTGCGGTGGCGGGCGTCGTGCTGCAGGACGAGGCGCTGCTCGCGAAGGCTAGAGGGTGGCTGCTGCACGCCGCGTCGTGGGACCCGGACGGGACGACCTCCCGGGACTACAACGACGAAGCGGCGTTCCGCGTCGCGGGGGCGCTCGCGTGGGGATACGACTGGCTGCACGGCGAGTTGACCGACGACGAGCGGCGCCTCGTGCGCGCCTCGCTGCTGCGCCGCACCGAGCAGGTGGCGTTCCACGTGATCGACCGGTCGAAAATCCACCACGTGCCGTACGACTCGCACGCGGTCCGCTCGCTCTCGTCGGTGCTGACGCCCTGCTGCATCGCGATGCTCCACGAGGAGGAGCAAGCGAGGGAGTGGCTCGATTACGCGATCGACTACTTCGCTTGCCTGTATTCGCCTTGGGGCGGCGCGGACGGCGGCTGGGCCGAAGGGCCGATGTATTGGACGACCGGCATGGCGTTCGTGACCGAGGCGATGGGGTTGCTGAAGGCTTACGTCGGCATCGACTTGTACCGGCGCCCCTTCTTCCGCAAGACCGGGGATTTCCCGCTCTATTGCTTCGCACCCGACACGACGCGGGCGAGCTTCGGCGACCAGTCGACGCTGGGCGACCCGCCGAGCTTGAAGACGGGCGCGCTCATGCGGCTGTTCGCCGGCCAGACGGGCCATCCGGCGTATCGGTGGTATTACGATCAGGTGCGCGCGCGCGAATCGCCGGAAGAGGCGGACGCGAAGTTTTACAATTACGGCTGGTGGGATTTCCGCTTCGACGAGCTCGTCTACCGGCACGAATTTCCGGACGACGCGCCGGGATCGCTCGACGGCGTCGAGCCGCTGCGCTGGTTTCGGGACGTCGGCTGGGTCGCCATGCATCACCGGATGGACGATCCCGAGGAGCACGTCGCCTTGCTTGCGAAGAGCAGCCCGTACGGGTCGATCAGCCACAGCCACGGCGATCAGAACGGCTTCCTTCTGCACGCCTACGGCGAGCCGCTCGCGATCGACAGCGGCTACTACGTCGCCTTCGGTTCGACCATGCACCTGAACTGGCGCCGGCAGACGCGGTCGAAGAACGCGCCGCTCGTCGACGGCCGGGGCCAATACGCGGGCCGCGACAAGTCGCTGAACTTGGAAGCGTCGGGCCGCGTCGAGGACGCATGGTTTCGGGACGGCGTCGGCTATGCGCGGATGGACGCGACGGCCGCGTATCGCGTCGAGATTCCGTATGCGAAGCGGGTCGCGAGGGAGCTGTACTTCGTCGGCGGCTCCTACGTCGTCGTCGTCGACCTCGTCGATCTGGAGCAGCCGGGCCGCGTAACCTGGCAGCTGCACGCGCTCCGAGAGCCCGAGCCGAACCGGCAGACGTTCCGCGTCGACGGGGAGAAGGCCGAGCTCGCCGGCAAGTTCGTCTATTGCTCCTCGGGCGAGCTGCGGCTGTCCGCGTTTACCGGCTTCGAGGACGTCGAACCGTCCGAGATCGAAGGCCTCGCGCCGCATGCGAGGCTGCTCGCGGAGACGAAGCGCGCGCCGTCGCACCGGATCGTGACGCTGCTCGTGCCGGCGAAGAAGGGCGAGCCGAAGCTCGTCTCGACGTTCCTGGACGATCAGGATCACGGCGTACATCTATACTTCACCGAGCGCGGCGTCACGAAGCGGATCGAGGTGGCGAAAGCCTACTAACAATGCGGTGAAAATGAGGCAAGGGCCGTCCCGCGACAAGCGGAGACGGCCCTTGACGGTTTATTCTAGAATACTCGGTGTTTCCATCCGGACAGCTTCGCCAGCGCCTCGAGGAAAAAGTAGTCGCCGTAGATGAGCGAAACGTCGACGTTCTGGCCCGCCGGCTTGTTCCCGGTGCCGCCGCGCAGCAGCGCTTCGTCGTCCGGATCGTCCCAGGCCGCGTAGCCGTCCGCGAGCGCGCGGAGCGTCCGGCGAGCGGCGTCGCGGTACGGCTCGCCCTCATTCGGCGGCAGCAGCGCCGCGAGCTCGAGCAGCCCCGACGCCGCGCACGACGCCGCCGACGTATCGCGCGGCTCGCCGTCGCGCGGGACGACGCGGAAGTCCCACAGCGGCACGCCGTCCGCTTCGACCGAGGCGAGGAAGAAGTCGGCGACCCGTCTGGACGCTTCGAGGTAGCGCGCTTCGCCGGTGTAGCGGCCGGCGACCGCGAAGCCGTACAGCGCCCACGCGGCGCCGCGGCTCCAAGCGGAATCCGACGCGAAGCCTTGGCCGCCGATCCAGCCGAGGAAATCGCCCGTCGTCGGGTCGAAGCTCGAAATATGCGCGACGGAGCCGTCCTCCCGGACGAAGCGGCGAAGCACCGTATCCGCGTGGGCGGCGGCGATGTGCCGGTAGCGCGGATCGCCGCTCGTCTCCGACGCCCAGAACAGCAGCGGCAGGTTCATCATCGAATCGATGATAGCCCAGCCCGCGTTGTTCCGGTTCCACGCGGACGGATCGGCGACGTCGTTCCACGCCCGCAGGAAGCCGCCCGCCGCGTTATATCGCCCCGCCAAAACATTCGCCGCGAACAGGCCTCGCCTCCGTCCGTCCTCGTCGCCGGTCAGCCGGTGCTTCAGCACGGCCGTCGGCAAAAACTGAAACCCGACGTCGTGATGGAACCGGTTCGGTTCGAGGAACAGCCGCTCCATCCGTTCGTCGTAGGTCCATGCGGCTTCCCGGTACGCGGCGTCGCCCGTCAAGTCGGCCGCGATCCACAGCATGCCCGGCCAGAAGCCGGACGTCCACCAATCGAGCCGCGCGTCATCGTATATGCCTTCCTTCGCGACATGCGGCGACTTGGCGCCGATGCTTCGCGAGGAGCGCTCCATTTTCCGTAATGTCTTCCCCAACAACCCTTCGATCATGCGTACCCCTCCCGACAGTCGTTTCCTCGAAATTGTAGCACGCCGTCGACCGCCTCCCTATGGGGAAACTTCGGATCGGGTTTTGTTTTTTTATGAAACGTGCGAATTTTTCCGCCATTCGCGGGATCGCCCTTTGTAACGGAGAACGACGCCTGCGGCCGGCCGCAAGCGTCGTTCTTTTTCCGAATGGCGCCTAAGCGCCGATTTCCGTCGTCGTGGGTTTGTCCTTGGGGCGAAGCTTGCCCATGCCGGCGACGCCGAGGCAGAACAAGAAGCATATGCCGAATAAGATCCGCATCCGGAGGTCCATGCTCGCGCTCGCGCCGTCTCCGAGCGAGTCTCCGAGCGTCATAGAGCCTACCAGCAACGTGGCGATTCCGATCCCCGCGATATTGCCCAGATAGCGAACCATGGCCAGGAGGCTTCCGGCGAGACTGATTTTACGATCCGGGGCGTCGCTCATGATTTCGGCGTTGTTCGTCGCATGGAACAGCCCCACGCCGACGCCGAACAAGGCCAGCTGCAGCGCGATCCCGAGGACGGTCACGTTCGGAAGCGCGGCTACGAACAGCATCGACGCCGCGCAGAGCAAGGAACCGGCCGTAATCGGAAACCAAGCGCCGTACCGATCGCGAACCCAGCCGGCGATCGGCGCGGCGACGCCCATCAACAGGGGCTGGACGATCAGCAGAAGACCGACGCTCCAAGGCGATAGGCCTAAGGGGCCCTGGAGATAAAACGCGATCGGGATAAGCGTCGCCGTTTGCGCGAGATTGATAAAAAAGGAGCTTGCGTTGCCGAGCGCGATTTTCCGACGTCCGAATAACTCTCGATCCAAGATCCCGTACGCCATGTTTCGTTGTGCGAACCATAGAACGGCGAAGAGGACCAAACCGGCCGCCCCTTGCAAGAGAATAGGAGTCGTGAAGCCGTTCTCCTTGCCGCCTTCGGCCGCGAACATGAGGAGGCAGGTCCCCGCAGCCAGTAAGAAGGACCCGAAAACGTCGAACGGACTTCGATCCTGCCCCGCCTCCGCGCTCGGAAACCAACGAAGCCCCAAGACGAACGCGCAAAGTCCGATCGGCACATTGATCCAAAACAACCACGGCCAGTCGACGACCTCGAGCATCAAGCCGCCTAGGGCCGGACCGGACATCGTCCCGATCGAGATGACGACGGCGTTCATTCCAAGCGCGCGGCCTCGTTCCCGATCGGGGAACAGCTGGCGCACCATCGCCTGACTGTTGGCCATGATCATCGTCGCTCCGACGCCTTGCAATATCCGAGAAAGCAGGATGCTTGCAAGCCCGTTCGAAAGCGCGATGCAGACGGACCCGACGCTGAAGAGCAGGAAGCCCCAGCTGTAAATTTTCCGGCGATCCCATCGATCGGACAATTTCCCCATGAACGGAAGAAGAGCGACCATCGTCAGCAAATAAGCGGTTGCCACCCATTGAATTTGCGAGAGGGAGACGCCGAATTGTTCCGACATCGTCGGGAGCGTCACGTTGACGATGCCGACGTCGAGCGTCGAAATGAGCGTGCCCATATTCACGATTTGGAGAATGCTCCATCGATTCCGGTGTACCGCGCCGTTCATTCGAAGACCGCCTCTCTTGGTTTGTCCGCAAGCGGGAACGTCACCTGAACTCGCGTTCCCTCGTTCACCTTGCTCTCGATCCGAATTCGTCCTCGGTGCGATTCCACGATCTTATAGCTGACAAGCATGCCGAGTCCGGTTCCCTTGTCCTTCGTCGAATAGAACGGCTCTCCGATCTTATGCAGCCTCTCTTCCGAGATGCCGCAGCCCTCGTCCTCGATCCGTACCGTAACGTCTTCGGCGCTCTTCCGGACGAAGACGCTCGCCTTCCCGCCGTCGGGCATCGATTCGATCGCGTTCTTAAGCAGATTGATGAACACTTGCTTCACTTGATTCGTGTCGCATCGGACGATCGGCGGCGCGTCTGCGAGTCGGCTGGCGATGCGAACGTCGCATAAGGCCGCTTGCGGTTGCAGCAGCGCCAGCACCTCGTCGAGCAGCGCGTTCAGGTCCGCGTCTTTGTAAGAAACCGCTTGGGGCTTGGCCAGCAGCAGCAGCTCGCTGCAGATGAGATCGATGCGGTCGAGCTCCGTCCGCATCACCTCGAGGTAATCGGGCTGCTTATCCGGATGGCGGGGCAGCAGCTGAACGAACCCCTTCAGCGTCGTAAGCGGGTTGCGGATCTCATGACCGATGCCGGCGGCCAATTCTCCCGCAACGGCCAGCTTCTCGGAACGAATCAGCAGCTCTTCCGTTCGTTTCCGCTCCGAGATGTCCCTAAGCACCATGGACCAGCCGTCGACGAGTCCGCCCGCGTCGCGAATCGGCGAGAGGGTCGCGAAGACGTCGAGGCTCCGTCCGGATTTACACCGAACGAGCGATTCCCGTCCGGGGACGTCCAGGCCGTCGCGCAGCCGTCCGACGTCGGCGAGTACCCGACCTCTCAGCTCCTCGGTCATGAACGCGACGGCAGCCGCCGATTGTCCGAGCACGTCCTCCGGCGCCCACCCCGTCTGCCGCACGAACGCGGGATTGACGCGGGCGACGGTGTCGTCCCGGCGGAACAACAGCATCATGTCCGCATGGTTGTCGATGAACGATTCCATCATCTCTTTCGTCGACAGCAGTTCGTCTTCCAGTCGTTTGCGTTCGGTCATCTCCCGGGAGATGTTGACGGAATACAGATCGTTGCCGCTCGGGTCCTTGATCCGCTGGATGACCGTCTCGAACCATAAGTAATACCCGTCGCGGTGACGGATGCGATAGACGAACAGATCCGTATCCTTCGTTCGGTCTTGCCGCTTCAGGTGCGCATAGTCGTCGGGGTGGAGCAATTCGAAAAACTTGGCCCCGACGAGCCGCTCCGGGTCGTATCCGAGCGTTCGATGGACGGCATGGTTTACATAGACGAGATCTCCCTCGTGGGAGATGTAGCTGATAATATCGTTCGTGCAGGCGGAGATCAGTCGGAACAGCTCTTCGGGTCGCTTCTCGTCGCTCGGCACGGCCTTCGCGATCCAAAACGCGCCGACGACGCCTCCCGAATCGTCCGTCATCGGAACGGCGGTCATCTTGACCTCGATGCGCCGACCGTCTTCCGTCAGCAGCTCCGCCGCGAATCGGCCGGACGCGCCTCGGGCGATGGAAGCGAGCTGCAGAGAAAGAACGGGAACGCTCGCTCCGTCGACCATCTCGCGAAGCGATGCCGGGCGCGCGTCCTCCGTTCCATAGCCGGTCAAGCGAACGCAGCTGTCGTTCATATCCAAATAGGCGCCGTTCAAGTCGGTGACGATCACGGCGTCCGGATGGTTTCGAAACAGGGAGTCGAAGGGCGAGCTCCGCAAACTTTCCAACCTCATCACCTCCATGTCGATTCACGGATAGTTCATTCCATGTCGACGCCCGATATCCTTCATCGAAACCCATCGGATTGACGTGTTTCAAAATCAGTTGACAGATTATAGAAGACATTGAAGAAAAAGCGCCGAACCCGGAATTACGGTTCGGCGCTTCTTGCGGTTCTCGGCACGTTCGGATGGAGCCATGGCGGCGAAGGCCGAGCCTCGGACGTCGGCCCGAAGAGCGCGTCCCTCTTCCGGGCGGGGAACGCTTCCAGCTCCGCGAGCATCGCCGCGGCGAGCGGATACGACGACGCTCCCGCGCGCAGCGGCGCGAGCTGGGTGCGCAGCGATCGCGACGCCCGCAGCAACGCCCGTTCCGCGGCCCCGGCGCCGCCGGTCGCGCTTGAAGCAGCCGCGGCGTACAGCGCGTATTTCTGCAGGTGGAATCGGAGGATGGCGCTTAGCGCCGTGAGCGTCTTCGAGGCGAAATACGCGTCGGACGGGCGGAACCCGCCTCGGCGGCGGGTTGCGGCTAACCTACGGGCGACCTGCTCAAGGAAACGGGCGATACCGATTTCCGTCGCTTCGTCGGCGAGGATCAAGCGCTCGAGGCCCATGCCTCATTCCTCGTCCGCCGGCTGCGCCCGCAGCGTTAGCGCGGTTTCCAATTTTCGCAACAGGAACAGCTCTTTAAACATCAAGGTCTCCATGAACCGCGTGACGCTCACGTCGAACCGCAAAATGTCGTCGTTGCTCGGATTCGTCGGGAAATCGAGGTTATTGCCGACGAATGCCTGTATTTCCTCGGCCTTGGCGTTCATAAGATGGGCGAGCGCCATCTCCTCCAACGCGATCGATTCGAGCAGGTCGATCAGCGTCTCGTTCAGGTTCGGTCGGTTCGTTCCCTCCGGGATTTCCGGCATGCTCACGGCGGTTCCCTTCTTTCCGGCGCGCGTTTTTTCTCTCATCATATGATTCGATCCGGAAAGTATGTCGCGGCGCCCGAGGTTACATGAAGTCGAAGAAATAACGAATCGCATGGAAAAAAATCGGCGACGTATACGTCAGACTGTCGACGCGGTTCAGGTAACTGTTCTTTCCTTCCTCCGGCTTCGGATCGTCCCCGATGAGCAAGTCGCGTTTCAGCACGGATATCGTCAGCGCCCCGAAAAATCCGCTCACGCTGATCAGAACGCCAGCCCATACGCCGAAGGCCGGATCGAACGGAGTCAGATGCGGATACAGCCAATAGGACGCCGCGGTCGTGGCGAGCAGCGCGAAGACGAAACCCTCCCATGTCATATTCGGGTTCGCCGTCGGAACGATCTTGCGCTTGCCGAAATAGATGGAGACTAACGAATGGACAACGTCGTTCACCTGCGTTAAGACGACCAGGAACAACACGAGCTCGGCGCCGTATTCCGGCGTGGCGATCTGGTAATACGCCAGATGGCTTAGGCCGAACACCATCAGCATCAGCCCCCATTGCGTCGAGCTGACGGAACGGAGGAAGCCGACGGTGCCTTTGGTAAGGAGGCGGGGAAGCGGCAAAAATAAGAAAACGTAAATCGGGATGAAGACGATGAACATGCCGTACCAGCCCGTATATATCCAATAGAACTGTATCGGGATCGACAAATACGCCCAGAGGAAGATGCGGCGGTCCGCCTTCCGGGTCTTGATCATCGAGAAATACTCCTTCAAGGAGAAGAACGTCAGCACCATGAGGGAGAGCAGGGAGACGGCCGGATTGAACAGCGTCGCCAGACTGAAGATGAAGAACATCCCCCACCATGTGCCGATTCGCGCCGAGATCGCGTCGAAATCCTTATCCGGCTGTTTCTTCCGAACGATATAGAAGGCAATTGTAATGAAGACCAAGCTTGCGAAAATGACGCCGAGCGTCCATAACGCGCTGACCATGTGCGAACACCAACCTATGTACATTATAGTAGGAATCGAAATCGGGATGCGGCATAATACATGTAGATATATGAAGCAGCAAGGGAGATTCGCCATGGATTCCGATCGTTCGGTTTATATCCTGCTTACGAATACCGGCACATTGTTTACGAAATCCATACAGAGTTATACGAAAGCGCCTTATAACCATGCCTCGATTTCGTTCGACCGCGAGCTGACGGAGCTGTACAGCTTCGGGAGGAAAAACCCGAACAACCCGCTGAACGGCGGCTTCGTGAAGGAAGACATCAAGACGGGGACCTACAGCAAATATCCCAATACGACCTGCGTCATTTACGAGCTGAAGGCGACTCCGCGGGAAGTCGACAAGATGAAGCGCGTTCTTCGTATCTTTATCCGAAGCCGTCAGAAATATCTGTATAATCTGCTGGGCGTCTTCGGCATCGTGCTGAACGAGCCGGTGGAGTTCAGCAATTCTTATTTTTGTTCGCAATTCGTCGCCGAAATCCTGCAACGGTCCGGGATACGGCTGTGGAACAAGCTGCCCGCCTTGGTGACGCCGGACGACTTTAGGAAGAGCGACCGATTGCGATTGATTTATGAGGGAAAGCTAAGCGAGTACGTTCCTTAACCTCGCCCTGGCGTTGGTCGGAATTTCCATTGTACAACATCGCGGCAGGATGGTATATTGTTAATCCGCCGCGACGAGCGGCCGGCCGTTCCGACGGCGAACGACAAGATGACGAATGAATTGGAAAACATTGTCGCTTGCAATCGAATGACCGAATGTGGTACATTAGTCTTCCGGCCGTGAAAGCGAGTCGGACAAGCAGTACCGAGTAAGACAAGCTTGCTCCTTGAAAACTGAACATGAGTCGGAGTTTTTTCGCAGGCGAGGCACTCGCCGATGAAAAAAATCTCCAAAGCATATGCTTAAAGTAAGAAATGCTAGCTTGTAATGAGCGCAGTCGTTTGAACTACCCTTTTTGGAGAGTTTGATACTGGCTCAGGAC
The DNA here is from genome assembly GCF_031177825.1 of Paenibacillus sp. Classification (GTDB taxonomy): domain Bacteria; phylum Bacillota; class Bacilli; order Paenibacillales; family YIM-B00363; genus Paenibacillus_AE. Next base: position 68,324 of record NZ_JAPSKE010000029.1, read on the forward strand.
GAACGCTGGCGGCGTGCCTAATACATGCAAGTCGAGCGGAGTTGTTC
>NZ_JAPSKE010000030.1:0-6510 GCF_031177825.1 Paenibacillus sp.
ATTGTATTGGATTTGCTTCTGCCCTTTCTTTGGCGGCATAGAAAAATCCCCTCCGGTCAACAGTGTTTCATCCATGATACCATGGACTCTTTTTTCACTGTCTACCATGAGGGGATAATACCAGGGCCCTCTGACTCTAGAGTTCTTTTTATTAATGATAAATGTACCAATTACAGCCTATTTACATTAAAATTTTGGATTTGTTATCTTCGAGGTAAGTTGGATTCGAAACGATTACCGGATATTATTTCCTACAAGCTTTGACTGTACTTTCGATTTTTCTGAAGCCTTTAATGAGGAACCCAGAATTACTATGCCGCTTACCAATGCGATCCATGTAAGAGCGGCTACGGGAGCATTCCAGCCAAATCCTTTGCCAAAGAAGAACAATTCCCTCAGACCATCGACCATAAAGCGCATTGGAAGCCATGGATGAATCCATTCCCGATAGAAAGGGGACATCATTTCAGGCGGCAAAGCCAGCAAAGGCGCCCCGAAGAAAAGCAATAAGGCGAATATAGCAATCCCTCTGAAACCCAACACCGACATTACAGCAGTTATCATTAGGTAAAAACTGAAGAACGTAACTGATAAGAACAATGCTGTATCCGCAAATTTAGGAATATCAAGATCCAGCATTCCATCCGAAAGCCAGGTTAGTCCGAATCCAACAACAAGAGAAGCGATCGTGCCCATCAGGATATACATCAGCTTCGAGACTAGGCTCTCTCTTCGGGTCGTAACCGATAATTTACTGACGGCTATAAAAAGGATTGCCGAGCTAGCGATACATGCCATCCATAAGGGCTGAAATAAGGAAACAGGGGCATTGCCATTCGCGCTTTTCGCGCCTGTTTCATTAACATTTGTCACTTTTTTTGCAATCGGCAAGGCTAAAGCCGCAGCTTGCTCTACGGTCAGCATCACTCCCTGCGCCTTAAAGACTTCAAGCAATTGGGCGCGAACGCTGTTGTTCATGTTGTCAACGACTCCGTTCAGGATTTGCCCTGCTGCTGCCGATGCTGCGGTATTCATGCCTTGGTTTATAAATATTTGAACTTCAGGCAATGACGGTTTCGGGGTTCGCAATGAGGCTTGCTTAGCACTGAAGTCGCTTGGAATAACCAATGCCGCGTAATACGCTTGATTGTTTAATCCATTCCGCACCTCTTCCGTGCTTGATACCTCCACCCACTTCACAGCGGGGTCGCCTTCCGTTGTTGCTGCCGTTTTCCGCATCATTTCAATGATTGATTGCCCCATATTCATTTTCGGCTGACCCTGAATTTCGAAACCTTGATCTTCATTCACAACGGCAATCGGCAAATTTCTTGGTTTTGACTGGACAGTTGGAAAAAGTGTAAGCGAAAAAATAAATACAACCAGGAAAGCAATAAATGGCGCTAACAATACCAATTTGTTTTTACAAATATTCATGTTTCCCATCCTCATTTCGCAGAAAAATACTCACTCAAGATGGTGCGTCAATTCCCTGCAATAAGTCCTTATTGCGTCCTCCACAAAATCGTCGATGATCGATGTCTGGTTAACAACCGGTTTCCTTATCATGATGGAAAAATCAGCGGTCGACTACTATCTAAACCCAATCAAGTTTATCTGGGTTTTGTACGGCATATATTCTGGCAAGCTTTCCGCGTCGGAGTTGTATAAATATAGCGGCTGCGATTTCGTCCCCCGAACGGAGTACTATACCGGTCTCACCGTTGAGAGGGGCAACCTCGAAGTGAGCACATCCCTTATAGTAGTGCTTTATACCCTCGAACGCGGCAGCAAGGATTCGGGCCACGCGATCACTCGATTGTATCGGATACGTGGTCGCGATTGTTCTTCCACCTCCGTCGGAGACGAGCATGACGTCTTCGGTCAGCAGAGACAGCACTTGATCGACGTCACCTTGTTCGAGGCATGTGATGAACCGGCTAACCCATTCCAATTCGACAGCTTCGGCCGCGACCGGCTCCTCCTCGGATATTCCCATCTTGCTTCTTGCTCGGCTCAACAGCTTGCGACAATTCGACTCTTGCTTGCCGAGCAGTTCAGCAATATCGGAATAATCGAAGCCAAGCGCCTCACGCAGAACGAAAACCGCCCGCTCTGTCGGCGTCAGCCGTTCGAGAAGTACGAGCATGGCGTAAGACAGAAGATCGCGGCGGACGACCGTCGTCTCGAGCGTATCCGCCTCCGACGTCCGAATCGGTTCGGGGAGCCACGGACCAACGTATACTTCCCTCCTCTTCCTCGCCGACTTCTGCAGATTAAGACAGCGATTGGTTACCATTTTGCACAAATACGCTTTTGGTTTCTCTAAACGTTCAGGATGCACGTCGAACGACTTAAAAAATATGTCCTGCACCACATCTTCCGCGTCATCCGCAGAGCCTGTCAGCTGATAAGCCAGCGTGAACAGCAGCGCTCTATATTGCTCGTACAGTTCTTCCATCTGCTGCTTCTCCTTTCCTATCGAAGCTTACTGCCTGCATCCCATGTCAGCTTCTTGAGTTTCCACGCAAGCTTTCCCGTCATTATCATATCAAGTCCCCATTTGCGCCCCCACACCAATCCGCGATTTTCCCCCAGGCCGATGCAGAAGAAATCCAGCGGCGCCGCTTTGTGAACCGGCGCCGGGCGGTCCTCCAGATCTGCCACCACGATTTTTCCCAGTCGATGTTCCTGTAGCGCAATCTCTGCGCACCTCATCTGAGCTGCCTTGCCGGTTTGTGGGTCGACGATTCTCGCACAGTCGCCAATGCTGTATACGCCTGGCGCCCCCTGAACACGATAGGATTCATCCACCAACATTTGGCCAGCAGGAGTAAGCGGCAAGCCCATCGTGCGAAGGGCCGGATTCGGAATCAGACCAATCGTCCATATACATAAACCAACCGCCAGACGATCGCCATTGTTCAGCTTCACCACTCCTGCCTCCTCCCGCATCACCCTACGGTTGTAAAGCACGGTCACTCCGCTTTCACTGAGGATTTGATCTAATTTTCGTCCAACTTTTTCGGGTCCTTCCATGAACAATCGTTCTTGTCCACTCACCAAATAGACAGAAATATCGGACGGGTTCATTCCTAGTGACGATGCTTCCTTCTGCATCTCAAGTGCAAGCTCGGCGGAAGTCTCGATGCCGCTTATACCCGCCCCCGCAACTGCGACTGTCATCAGTCGCTTTCGTTCTTTAGGATTTGTCTCACCCACAGCTTGGCGTAGATTGGCGCGCCAGCGCTCCCGTATGACCGCCGCGGTTTGCGGATCGGTTAAAGGAATGCCTCCCTGATCAGGATCCGGTTGCCGAACGACACTGCCTACCGCCAAAACTACAAGGTCATACCGAATTCGGGCATCATTTCCTTGCGCATCTGTATAGTGAATCTGTTTTCCCCTGCTATCCACGGACGTAACCGTACCTTGCACGAATTCGACTCCTTCTAAAAACCCATAACGCGTCCAGGGAATCATAATCTCTTCCTCGCCCACGGCCGGCCGGAACAACAGTATTTTGCGCACATGACCTGGCTGCTTGTCGAACAGAACAAACCGAATGCGCCGTCCGTTCGCCATGCCCTGGGTTTCTTCCTTTATTGCTTTAAGCGCGGCAAGCCCTGCATGGCCGCCTCCGATGAAGATGCATGTCAATTCGTTCATCTTTCCTCAGCTCCTCTTACGTTTTGCACATATAACAATGTATGGCGCTGATTTGTGACATCGGGAACGAACGAATGAGAAACCTTGCATGAGCCACTTTAATCAGCCGTTCTTTCGTGCTAGTTTGTTGAGTTAATTGCCAGTTATCTTAACGCCGATAGCCAGTCTAATACTTTATTTTCCCGGTCTAATAGTTTATTTTTCAATCTAAAACTTTATTTTTCTCGAACAAATAACGAATAAAGCCCGGCGTCAGGTTTCCCTGTCGACGGGCTTCGCGCATTACAGCCGGAACTCGACGCCCGTCAGCCGTTCCGATACGTCCCAGAGCCGGCGAGCGACTTCCGGGTCGTCCTTCTTCTTGCCGACGGCGTCCGGCGCAGGATACCCGCGGCGGCCGCCGCGGCCGTCGGGGCCGATCAGCTCGCCGCCGCGAATCGCCGGATTCGTCGCCGCGTACAGCGTCGGCAGCGCCCCCATCTCCGCGGAGTGCCCGACGGAGGCGAACAGCAGCTTCATGAACCGCCCCGACTCTTTCCCGGAGCCTCGCGAGAACAAGTTCGTCGTCGAGATGCCCGGGTGGCACGCGACGCTGATCGCGGCGGCGCCGGCGGCGCTTAGGCGCCGCTGCAGCTCGAGCGCGAACAGCAGGTTCGCGAGCTTGCTCTGCGAATAGAACTTCATGGCGCCGTACCCCCGGGATCCGTCCAAGTTGTCGAAGTCGATGCGTCCTGAACGCGCCGCGATGCTCGTCAACGCGACGACGCGGGAGCGCCCCGACTCCGGGGACGTCAGCGCCGGCAGCAGCAGGCCGGTCAAGGCGAAGTGCCCGAGATGATTGCTTCCTCCCGGATCCATGGTTCCGAGGCTTAATTCCTTACAAACGTAAGCTTATCGGGATTGCGCATGAGGTAGATGCTCCGGATTCCGTCCCCCGCGATGCGGAACATGCCTGCGGTGTGTACAATCCCTTCTTCCGAGCGAATGACGAAGCCGGCTTGTCCGTTGAGACGGACGATGTCGATCGCGAAATCTTCCCCCACCATAGCGGCCTTGCGCAAGCCGCCAAGCAGAAACCGCGCGACGCGCTCTCTCGTTCGAATGGGATTCACCGCCGCGACCGCCTTGCCTCCTCCGTCGGCGACAAGGACGACGTCTTGATCCAGCAAAGCGTAGATCCGGTCCAGATCCCCCTTCTTCAGCGCCGCCACGAAGTCGTCGGCCCACGATCGGCCGGCCGCATCGGAACGGACCGGCTCGTCTTCGGAAAGCTCCATCTTCGCTTTCGCCCGGCTGAACAGCTTCCGGCAGCCGACCTCGCTCTTGCCGAGCAGGCCGGCGATCTCCCCGTACTCGAAACCGAGCGCCTCGCGTAAGACGAATACGGCGCGTTCCGAGATCGACAGGCGTTCCAGCAAGACGAGCATGGCATAGGACAAGAGGTCGCCTTGAACGACCGATTCCGACGAATCGTCCGCCGCGGCTTGCAGCGGCTCCGGCAGCCATTCCCCGACATAAAGCTCCCGCTTCTTGCGCGCCGATTTATACAAGTCGCGGCAGCGATTCGTCACCATCTTGCAGAGGAACGCTTTCGAATCTTCCAGCCTGCTCGGCGGAAGACTCTGCGCTTTCAGGAAGACGTCCTGCACGACGTCCTCCGCGTCGGCGGCCGATCCGGTCAATTGATAAGCCAGCTTGAACATCAACCCTTTGTACTGCACGTACAGCTCCTGCATCGAAGCTCGCCCCTTCCGCGCGATAAACTCCCTTCCCTCACTCTATCGCCGGCGAAGCGGAGAAACAAGGGATGTCACAAAACGATACTCTCCGTCGTGTTATGGATGAAGCGCGGATCGACGATCCGGACGTCGAACGGCTTCGCCAACTTACGGCCCGGCAAGAAGGGCTATCTATCCCAGGAGGTTATCCTATGAAAATCATAATCGTCGGCGGTACCGGATTGATCGGCAAAAAAATGGTCGCTACCCTTCAAGCGCTCGGACATGAAGCGGCGGTCGCCTCGCCGTCGGCGGGCGTCAACGCCGTCACCGGCGAAAGCTTGGAGGAAGCGATCCGAGGCGCGCAGGTCGTCGTCGACGTGACGAACTCCCCGTCGTTCGAAGCCCAAGCCGTCTTATCGTTCTTCGAGACGTCGACTCGCAATCTGCTCGCCGCCGAAGCGGCCGCCGGCGCGCTCCATCATGTGGCGCTCTCCGTGGTGGGTACGGATCGTCCGCCGGGGAACGACTATTTCCGCGCGAAGCTCGCGCAAGAGCGGCTGATTCGATCGTCCGGCATGCCGTATACGATCGTACGCGCCACGCAATTTTTCGAATTCGCCGGCGCCATCGCCTACACCGCGACGGAAGGACAAACCGTTCGCTTGCCCTCCGCCCTCGTGCAGCCGATCGCGGCGGACGACGTGGCGGCGGCGATGGTCGATTGCGCGCTCGCCTCGCCCGCGAACGGCGTCGTCGAGGTGGCCGGACCGGAGCGGCTCGGACTGGACGAATTCGTCCGAGCCTCCTTGAGAGCGAACGGGGATGAACGGATCGTCGTCACGGACGATACCGCGGGTTACTTCGGGGCGCCGCTCCTCGCGGAATCCCTCGTGCCCGTCCAAGACGGCGCCAGAATTGCTCCGACTCGACTCGGCGAGTGGCTCGGGCGGATCGAAACGCGAGGATAAGCCGGGTCTCAACGCACGAAGCGGCGCCTCCGGTCGGATATCGACCGGGGGCGCCGCGGGATTATTGGTATGGGGGAAGCCCATTAGGTGAAAAAACGGTAGGGGTGGGGGGGGTGTTCGGGGGGGGCGCGGTGCGGGGACGGTATGCCGTG
>NZ_JAPSKE010000030.1:6520-67860 GCF_031177825.1 Paenibacillus sp.
CTGATTCCCCCGGGGGGCCCCGCTTCTATATGCTTATTGGCTAAGCCACTTCTTGAACAACAGCTTCGTCGTGTCGCGGTTGATCGCGGCGATCGACGTCGTCAGCGGAATGCCCTTCGGGCAAGATTGCACGCAGTTCTGCGAGTTGCCGCAGCCTTCGATGCCACCGTCATGCATGAGCGCTTCGAGACGCTCCTCCGCGTTCATTTCGCCCGTCGGATGCGCATTGAACAAGCGCACCTGCGAGATCGGCTGCGGGCCGATGAAGTCGTTCCGGTCGTTGACGTTCGGGCACGCCTCGAGGCATACGCCGCACGTCATGCACTTGGACAGCTCGTACGCCCATTGGCGCTTCGCTTCCGCCATCCGCGGACCCGGTCCGAGATCGTACGTGCCGTCGATCGGAATCCACGCCTTCACGCGCTTCAGCGCGTTGAACATGCTGCCGCGGTCGGTGACGAGGTCCCGCATGACCGGGAACGTCTTCATCGGCGCGAGGCGCACCGGCTGCTCGAGCTGGTCGATCAGCGCGGAGCACGCCTGACGCGGCTTGCCGTTAATGACCATCGAACAAGCGCCGCACACTTCCTCCAGGCAGTTCGACTCCCAGCACACCGGGGCCGTCATCTCGCCCTTCGCGTTCACCGGGTTGCGTTGCACTTCCATCAGCCCGCTGATGACGTTCATGTTCGGGCGGTACGGAACTTCGAATTCCTCCGTGTACGAAGGGGAATCCGGCGTATCTTGACGCGTCACGATAAACTTGACCGTCTTCTTGTCGTTCGCCACAGTCGTAGACATCGCGTTAGCACCCTTCCTTTTTTATTTTTTCTTATCCGAAGTATAGTCGCGCTTCCGCGGCGCGATGAGCGAAACGTCGATATCCTCGTAGGAAATCTCCGGGCCGTTCTTCGTGTACTTCGCGATCGTCGTCTTCATGAAGTTTTCGTCGTCGCGTTCCGGGAATTCCGGCTTGTAATGCGCGCCGCGGCTTTCGTTCCGCTGCAGGGCGCCCAGCGTCATGACGCGCGCGAGCTCGAACATGTTCCACAGCTGACGCGTGAACGACACCGCTTGGTTGCTCCACTTCGCCGTATCGTTGACGTTGATGTTCTGGTAACGCTGCATAAGCTCTTGGATTTTATTGTCCGTGTCCTGCAGCTTCTTGTTGAAGCGGACGACCGTCATGTTGTCGACCATCCACTCGCCGAGCTCCTTATGCAACACGTACGGGTTCTCGTTGCCCTTCGTCATGCCGAGGATCGACTCGTATTTCTCCGTTTGGCGCTTCTTCTCGGAGCTGTATACCCGCTCGTCCACGTCCGCCGAAGCTTTCTTCAAGCCTTTGATATATTCGACCGCTTTCGGACCCGCCATCATGCCGCCGTAAATCGCCGACAGAAGCGAGTTCGCGCCGAGACGGTTCGCGCCGTGGTACTGGTACTCGCACTCGCCCGCCGCGAAGAGGCCCGGAATGTTCGTCATTTGATTGTAGTCGACCCACATGCCGCCCATGGAGTAGTGAACCGCCGGGAAAATCTTCATCGGAATTTTCCGCGGGTCGTCGCCCATGAACTTCTCGTAAATTTCGATGATGCCCCCGAGCTTCACGTCCAGCTCCTTCGGATCCTTATGCGATAGGTCGAGGTACACCATGTTCTCGCCGTTGACGCCGAGCTTCAAGTCTACGCAAACATGGAAAATTTCGCGCGTCGCGATGTCCCGAGGCACGAGGTTGCCGTACGCCGGATACTTCTCCTCAAGGAAGTACCACGGTTTGCCGTCCTTGTCGTACGTCCAGATGCGCCCGCCTTCGCCGCGCGCCGACTCGGACATGAGGCGCAGCTTGTCGTCGCCCGGAATGGCCGTCGGGTGAATCTGAATGAACTCGCCGTTCGCGTAGTGAACGCCCTGCTGATACACGGCGCTCGCCGCGGTACCGGTGTTGATGACCGAGTTCGTCGACTTGCCGAAAATGATCCCCGGGCCGCCCGTCGCGAGAATAACCGCGTCCGCCTTAAACGTGTGCACTTCCATCGAGCGCAGATCCTGCGCGGAGATGCCGCGGCAGACGCCTTCTTCGTCGACGACCGCGCCGAGGAACTCCCAGTGCTCGTACTTCGTAACGAGGCCCGCCACTTCCCAGCGGCGCACTTGCTCGTCGAGCGCGTACAGCAGCTGTTGGCCCGTCGTCGCGCCCGCGAACGCCGTCCGGTGATGCTTCGTGCCGCCGAATCGACGGAAGTCGAGCAAGCCTTCCGGCGTCCGGTTGAACATAACGCCCATCCGGTCCATCAAGTGAATGATGCCCGGCGCGGCTTCGCACATCGCCTTGACCGGAGGCTGGTTCGCGAGGAAGTCGCCGCCGTAGATCGTATCGTCGAAGTGCTCCCACGGGGAGTCTCCTTCGCCCTTCGTATTGACCGCGCCGTTGATGCCGCCCTGCGCGCACACCGAGTGCGAGCGCTTGACCGGTACGAGCGAAAACAGGTCGACGTGCTGGCCTGCCTCCGCCGCTTTAATGGTTGCCATCAGGCCGGCGAGACCGCCGCCGACGACGATGATGTTTTGGTTCGCCATAATGTTACCGTTCACTCCTCGCCGATTTTATTGGTTTAACGCAGAGGCGATCGGCTCCGCGAAAGATTCGTCCAAGAATGCGTTAAGCGACAGAATAAACATGATGCTCATGAGCACGAAGAGACCCATCGTCGCGTACGACGAGAAGCGCTGCGCGCGAGGGCCGACCGTGATGCCCCAGGACACGAGGAAGGACCATAGACCATTGCAGAAGTGGAATACCGCCGCTACGATACAGACGATGTAAATCCAGTAGTAGACCGGGTTGGACGCGATCTCGTGCATGTGAACGCCGATGGCGTCCTGCTCGACCGTGCCGAGCGAAATCTGCACGCGTGTGTTCCAGATATGCCAGACGACGAAGACGAACGTCACCACGCCGGTGACGCGCTGCGCCGCGAACGCCCAGTTGCGAACGTAGCCGTAATTGCCGACGTTGTTGCGGGACTGGTACGCGACGTACAAGCCGTACACGCCATGATACAGCAGCGGCAGCCAGATGAGCGCGATCTCGAGCAAGAGCACGAGCGGCAAGCTGTGAATCCAATGAACATGTTCTAAGAACCGTTCTTGTCCGCCTTGGAACGCCGCGTAATTCGTGAGCAAGTGCTCTACGAAAAATCCTCCGAGCGGAAGCACGCCTAATAAGGAGTGGATCTTCCGGTGCAAATACGAATTTCCTTTCATGTTCCTTGTTCCTCCCTGATTGAAATCGCCGTTCCATCCCCTTGTGACAAACCGTACACAATTCTACTCTCGCGGGATAAGCCCGTCAATACGGTCGGCACCGTCCGTTCAAAAAAGTTTCACATTGTAAATGATACAACTCCGCCTCTTATAATGGAAGTGCCGATTTATTATAATGAATAATACCTATTCTGCATAAGCTCTCTATTGGAGGTGTCTATTCGATGTACGACCAGATGATCGCACTCGCCGCCGTCGTCGAGCATCGCAGCGTCAACAAAGCGTCGCAGGCGCTCAATATTAGCCAGCCGGCGCTCTCGCGCAAAATTTCGTCGCTCGAGGAGGATCTCGGCGTCAAGCTGTTTCATCGGCGCGGCAAGCGGCTCGAGCTGACGCGCGTCGGCCAGATCAGCTACGAATTCGCCGTCGAGATGCGCCAGCTGCAGGGACGGTTTCTTCAGACGCTCGGCGAATTCAACTCGGCCAACCGAGGCCGCCTGACGCTCGGCGCGAGCCTCACCACGCTGCAATCCACGCTGCCCGATCTTATCGCCGCGTTCACGCGCCACGCGCCCGACGTCGACATTCATGCCGTCACCGGCAAAACCCACGAGATCGTCACGCTCGTGAAGGAGAAGAAGTGCGACGTCGGCCTCGTCGCCTCCGCCGTCGACACTGCGGACACCGTCTGCGTGCCGCTGTTCGACGACCACCTGTCGCTCGTTCTGCCCGCCTTCCACCCGCTCGGCGCCAAGGCCGAGCTGTCGATCGGCGACTTGGAACGGCTGCCGATGATTTTATTTTCCCAAGGGACGTGGTACCGGGTGTTGACCGACGAGCTGCTCGCCGCGAGCGGCGTCGTGCCGGACGTCAAGATGGAGATCGATTCGTTCGAGGTGATCGTTCGCCTCGTCTCCGCCTGCAATCTCGCCACGCTGCTTCCGCAGTCGTATCTCCGCAGCAGCGTCGCCGCCGACGACGCGGTCGTCGTGCGGCACATTCCCGACATCGCCCACTTCACCCGAACGACGTCGCTGCTGTATTCGAAGCACGGTCCGCTGACGCCGGCGGCCGCTCAGCTGATCGAGCTCGCGCAGCAGACGAAGCTGTGGGGCTCGGCGACCACGCATGAATCGTTCCGTGCGCCTATGATAAAATAAAACGACGTCTATCTTTCAGTATGTACATAAATGTTGGGAGCGAAATCATGCCAATTTCGAAAATCGCAAAGTCGTTATGGATCGCTTCGGCGGTCGGACTCCTCGTCTTTCTTGCGACGAACGTCGTCCCGATGGCCGCGGGCGACGATCCGAGCGCGACGACGCACGTCGTCGATCGTTCGGAAGCCGAGCGGGTCGCGGAAGCGTATGTTCGGTCGCGGGTCGGGGACGCCGGCGCGGAGTTCCGTTCGTTCGCGATGTATGCCGCCGACCGGGACGTCTTCGGGTATTTCTACGAGGCCGAGACGATCGCGGACGTGCAGCGACGGTGGTCCGGGACGCTTCCGTTAGAGGCGTACCGCGTCGAAGTGGAAGACGTCGGGAGCGGGGCGAAGCACTGGGTCGACGTTAATCCGTACACCGGTAAGGCGACCGAATGGAGTCTGGCGATCGCCGGCGAACCGGTCGCCAGGGGCGAGCTGGAAGCGATCGGCCGACGGACGCTCGCGGACCTCGGCTGGACGGGCGCCGAGCCGGAGCTGCTCCGGGCGGACGAGGACGTCGGCGAGGCGGCCTACGCGCTCTCGGACCCGGCGTTCGGCGAAGCGTCCGCGGAGGTGTCCGTGCGGGCCGACGAGCTGGGAGCGACCGCCTTCACGGTGCGTTGGATCGTGCCCGAATCGTACGCTTCCCGCATCGCGGACCAAGACGCCAAGTCGTCCGCGCTCGGTCTGATCGGGCTGCTGCTCAGCGGCGTCCTGCAATTCGCCGCCTTCATCTATGCGCTCGCGCAGGCCGGCTCCGTCCGTTGGAATCGCGGCGTCTTGATGGCGCTCGTCTTCGGCGTGTTCTATTGCGCGATGAACGTGAACATGTACCCCGGCCTCAAGGCGACGATGCTCGATCTTCTGAACGGCGGAGACTACGCCGCCCTCTCCGAGCTGGACGGCGCCGGCGCGATCGCGGGCATGATCGGCGGACTCGTCGTTACCAACGCGCTGACGCTGGCCATGGCGATCGGCCTCTACTTCAGCGCCGTCGCCGGCGATACGCTCGCCGCGCGGCAGGGCTACCGGCTGTGGCCGCAGCCCGAAGACGCCGGATACGGCTCGCACGTCGCGAACGCGGTGAAGCTCGGTTACTTGTACGCGCCGATTCTGCTCGGCGTGCAGTCGATCCTGTTTTTGTTCGCGGAGCAAGGCTTCCGCACCTGGTACACGATCGACGCGCTCAGCTCGCCCAACAACATGGCGTATCCGCTGCTCGCGCCGCTGCTCGCCTGGTGCGCGGCCGTCTCCGAAGAAGCCGTGTATCGGCTCTTCGCCATTGCGGCGCTGAAGCGGCTGTTCGCCTGGCCGCTGTCTTGGGCGTTGAAGCCGCTCGGCGCGTCCAAGCGGACCGTGGGCGCCGTCGCGCTTGTCGGCGCCATCCTGATCAGCAGCATGGTCTGGGCGCTCGGACACGTCCAGTACCCGATTTATCCGTATTACACGCGATTCGCGGAGGTGACGGCGCTCGGCTTGCTGTTCGCCTTCATCTTTCTGAGGCACGGCTTCCTGGCCGCCGTCTTCGCGCACGCGGTCGTCGACTTGATCTGGTTCGGCATTTCCGTCGTCTCCTCCGCGCCGACGGCGGGCGGCTTCGCCGCTTTCGCCTTCTACCTGACGACGCCGGCGCTTATAGCACTCTACGTGAACAGTGGTGGGGGGGCCCGCCGGGCGGCGCGGGCCGGCTAGGCAAAACCCCCCTACGTTGCCCCCGGTCGCCGCTCGGCAACCGAGCGTCGACGGCGGAAGGGACAGGAGGTTTTACTTTTTCCGCCTTCGTTCTTGAACCCATGTCAAGATCGACAAGGCGAAGGCGGCGCCGACGATCGCGCATTGCATCATCCATGGCGACTCGATCATGGCGGCGGACTCCCAAGGGAAGACGACGTTCATCGGTACGCCGCTTTCCGGAACCGCATGCCGAACCAGACGGCAGCCCCGGCGGCGGCCGGCAGAACAAGAAACATCGGAACCCATAACACGTGCGGCAGCTGCTCCAACCCCGCTTTCAGATGCTCCGAGAAATTGTCCGCCATCGTTAACGAGACGAAGAACGCGGAACCCGCCGACAACCAGACCGCGGCGCCGCTGTTCGCGGCCGCGGTTAATTCCTGGATGCACAACGCGGCCGCGATCAAGTGGACCGCCATTTTCACGAACGACGTGCATAAGAAATACATAGCGCCAAGGGCGTTCAGATTTTCTAAAAATCCCGCCACGCTGGACAAGTTCAAAATCGTAAACGTAGGGAAGATCATCTCCATAAATAGATGCTCGCCCATCGCGGCGATCCCGAGCGCGTCGAACAAGACGATAATCATGCCGGCGGACAACGTCGCCGCGATGCCGACGGCCGGAAGCCGCCCCTTCTTGTTCAGCAGATGCCAGAAGACGGCCATCTCGATGCTCTCCCCGTACGTCTGCGTAATGCCGAGCGGCCATATCCCGGCGAACACCCTGCCCCAGCCTTCGCCGAGAATCGGAAGGAAATATTCCGTATGCACGCTCTTCGAAGCGATCAGCAGCACGGCCTCCAGCAAGCTGAACACCACAAGTAAGGGGAGCAGGACGCCGGCGATGCGGCCTAACACCTCCACCCCCGAAAACATTAAATACAACGCTACCGCTAAAATCGCCGGTAGAAAAAACCAGGGAGGCGTGGCCGGCAGCAGCGTCAGCGGCACGAGAAATTCCAAATCGGTCAAAATTCGAGCGGCGTCATAGATGAACAGGAGAGGGTACAGCCATGCCAGCGGAACGCCGAGCCAGGGACCGAAGCCGCGGCGAAACCATTGCACCAGAGAGACGTAGCCGGTCAACCGCGTAATGCCCGCGTAGCCCGCGATGAGGACGCTGCCTAGAAGGGCGGAGCCGGCGGCGGTGATCCATGCGTCCCGGCCCGCCCCCGCCTCGAAGCCGAAAATCACCGTCGTGCCTAACTGGAACAACACCATGATCGAAAATAATTGGTAACCGGTCATTGCCCCCCCTCCCACATGTCCACGTTTTTCCCTACCAGGCCTGTATTCAACACTTTCACGGTTACGGAGATGTCCGCGCGTACGTTCGGGAACGTCTCCCCCCACCGTTCCGCATACGCTTGGCGCCAACGCTGCGGATCGTTCCGGTACAAACTCTGTCCGAAGCCGACGATGTCCGTATGCAGTTGCTTCTGCGCTTTGTCTACCAGAGCGCGAAGGCGCTCCTCCAGGTCGCGTTCGAAGTAAGTCTCGACGGTATCCAAATGTCGTTCGACATCCATTTTCGACGCGTTCTCCGCAATATCCAACGTCGCCTCGGTTTCGATTCGGATCCGAACCCGGCCGTCTCGAACGGACGGACGAAAGCGCGTCGAGGCGGATTTGATTTCGGCGCTGATCTTCCCGCCGCCGTAACTTTCCGGGACCTGAATCGTGATCACGCCGTCCCTCACCTCGTTCCGAAGCCAGATGAGGCCTCTCGTCGCTTCGTCGCCGAGCATACCGACGAGGCGATCGCCTCGGAAGACAGCCGTCTTCACCGTCGCCCGGAGGTTCGAACTCTCTTTCTTCTCCGTCGACCGAATCCATTCGACGACGGGCGCATACGCTTCTTGCCCCTCCGCGTGCAACATCGCAAGAAACTCTACGAGCCGCACGTTCGTCCCGACCCCTCTCACGATTTCCTCTTCTAGGATTTCGGAGGACAACTTCTCGAATTTGGGCTTGAACCGCAAAATATCGGTCGGATGTTCGGCTACGAGGACAAAGCTGTTCATCTGCGACTGCCGATTGCGCTGGAAAACGTCGAGCAAGGGATCGATCCCTTCTTTCGCCAGCCGCTCGCCTAACACGAGGACGCGGTTATGCGAGAAATAGATCGTTCGCGGCAGCTTCGCTTGAATGTTGCGGAAGGCGTCCATCACCGTCTCGCCGTCGGCCGAGACGACCCACCCCGCCGTCGTCTCCATCTTGCTTTCGCCGCCGCCCCCGGCCATGGAGGACGTGCCCACCAGTCGCGGGACCGCGAGCAGCAGCGTCACTTCGATGGCGCCGTTATCCGCGCGGTCCACGGCCGTAGCGGTCACGATCCCGATATCGTTCACCTCTTGCCGTCCCCAGCATCCCGTGATGATCGGAAGCAGCAGCAACAGCAGCCACCGCCTCCGACCTCCCGGCGAAGACGTCGGAACGTTCGAATTCACGCGCATTCCCCCATTACGGCGCTTTCCGTCCCTTGTTCCAACCGATCCAAGACCTGCGCATGAGAACGTCCTTGATGCCTTCCAAGTTCAGCGGCGCCGCCGGGGATAAATAAGGGACGCCGAACGACTTCATCTTCGCAAGATGAATAAGGAGCGCCAGCAAAAACAAGACGATCCCGTACAACCCGAGGAGCCCCGCCACGATCATAAGCGGGAATCGCAGCAGCCGAACGGCCAAGCCGAAGCTGTACGAAGGAAAAATGAACGAAGCGATTCCGGTGAACGACACGACGATGACGAGCGAAGCGGACACGAGACCGGCTTGAACGGCGGCTTGGCCGATGACGAGAGCGCCGACGATGCTGACGGCTTGGCCGACGGGCCTCGGCAGCCGCACGCCCGCCTCCCGCAGTCCTTCGAAGGCCATCTCCATAATGAACGCTTCCACGATCGCGGGGAACGGCACAGCTTCCCTGGAGGAAGCGATACTGAGCAGCAGATTCGTAGGCAGCATCTCCTGATGCATGGTCGTGATGGCGATGTACAGCGAAGGGAACACCAAGGCGCTGAACGCCAGCCAATAGCGAAGCCAGCGCGTCGCCGACGCCACGATGTAATGTTGACTGTAATCCTCGGACGCTTGGAGCATCTCCAGGGCCAGACCGGGCGCCACCAAGCCGAACGGCGAATTGTCCACCAAAATCAATACGCGCCCTTCCGCCAAAGCGGCCGACGCCCGATCCGGACGTTCGGTCGCATGCAGTTGGGGAAATACGGTCTTCCGCCGCTCCTTGATCAGCTCTTCGACCGCTCCGCTTTCCAGGATCGCGTCCAGACGAATTTCATCCAGCCGCGACTTCACCTCTTCCACGAGGGCGGACGAGGCGATCCCTTCCAGATACAATACGGAAAGCGCGGTTTTCGTCAGCTTGCCGGCATGGCGCGATTCGATCTTCAGCGCGGGCGTCTTCAGCCTTCGTCGAATGAGCGAAATGTTCGTTTGCAAGCTCTCGGTAAAGCCGTCCCGCGATCCTCGAATGGCGGGTTCGCTCGCGGGCTCCTCGACGGACCGCGCGGGGTACGCCGCCAGCCCGATGAGCAGCGCGGGGTTCACTCCATCGACGAGCAGCATGACATAGCCGGCCAAGACCGACTCCGTCGCGCGTTCCCGGTCGCTTTGCACGACGATCTCTTCCGCGGGGAGCGCCTCGGACACGAGCCATTCGAGCCGGCGGTCCGGGTCGTGCGGGGAAGGCGCGACGGTTCGCATCAACGGCAGCAGCACGTTCCTCTCGATCCGCAGATCGCTCGACATCGCTTGGGTAAAGACGATCGTCGCTTCGATCCGCCCGCCCGCGCGGACGGATCTGAATATCACGTCTTCGCATCGATCGAACACTCGGCGGAAGTAGGCTACATTGTCGGCGTATGCATTCATCGGCGACAGGCGCCTCCTCTGTTCGGACCTGATCTTACCGTATACTTTTCCCATATTCGGCGATCGATCATGCAGAGGCGAACGAGAAAATGAAAAAGCAGGAGGCCGCCGTCGAGCGGTCCCCTGCTTCTTATTCCGCTTGCTGCTCCGATTCGGCTTCCGCTTCGAGCTCCGCTTCCGCCGCCGTCTCTTCTTCGGCCGGCGTCGGTCCGCGCAGCGCGTCCACGATGCTTTGCGCCAGCTTGTCGCCGAAGCCGAGCGGGCGGAACGCCTCCACGTCGGCTTCGCGCATCGCCTTCACGCTGCCGAAGTGCTTGAGCAGCTGCTTCTTCCGCTTCTCGCCGATGCCCGGAATGTCGTCCAGCTGAGAAGCGAACGACCGCTTCGACCGCGTATCCCGATGGAACGTAATCGCGAATCGGTGCACTTCCTCCTGAATGCGCTGCAGCAGGTAAAACTCCTGGCTGTCGCGACGCATCGGCACCGGCGTCGGCGGATCGCCAACCATCAGCTGCGCCGTCTTATGCTTCGCGTCCTTCACGAGGCCGCATACCGGCACGAACAAGCCAAGCTCGTTCTCGAGCACGTCGACGGCCGCCGCGATCTGTCCCTTGCCGCCGTCGACCACGATCAGGTCCGGCAGCGTCAACCCGTCGCGCAGCACGCGCTCGTAGCGGCGGCGGATGACCTCGCGCATCGTCGCGTAATCGTCGGGACCGACGACCGTCTTGATCTTATACTTGCGGTATTCCTTGCGGTCCGGCTTGCCGTCCGTGAAGACGACCATCGCCGACACCGGATCGGCCCCCTGGATGTTCGAGTTGTCGAACGCCTCGATGCGATGGATGCGATCCGCGCCGAGCCACTCGGCAAGCCCTTCCACCGCCTTGACGGTGCGCTCCTCGTCCCGCTCGATCAAGCGGAACTTCTCCTCGAGCGTCACGCGCGCGTTGTCGGCCGCCATCTCGAGCATCTTCTTCTTGTCGCCTCGCTGCGGCAGCAGCACCTTCACCTTCAGCCAAGACTCCAGCGCGGTCGCCAAGTCGCCGCCCGCATCGCCTTGTTCGCCTGCGGACTCCGCGGCCGCGCCCTCGACGCCGGCTTCCGCGCCGACCGCTCCTTCCGCAGGGGGACCCGGCAGCAGCACTTCCTTCGGCAGCGCCGGGTTGTCGCTGTAATATTGCGTCACGTACGTCATGAAATCGTCGTACGCCTCGCCGTAATAAGGGAACGCCGAAGCGCGGCGTTCGATCATTTTCCCTTGCCGCACGTACATGATCTGCACGCACATCCAGCCCTTGTCCACGGCGTACCCGAACACGTCGCGGTCCACGCCCGCGGCGGCCGTGATCGTCTGCTTCTCCATCAGCGCGTCGATCGCCGCGATCATGTCCCGCAGCTCCCGCGCCCGCTCGAAATTGAGCTCCTCCGCCGCGGCGGCCATCTTCTCCTGCAGCTCGTCCTTGATCGCGTCGTGCCCCCCGTTCAGGAAGCGCGTAATTTCCCCGACCATGCGCTCGTATTCCGCCTTCTCGACCGGGTACTCGCAGGGCGCCACGCATTGGCCGATATGATAGTACAAGCACACTTTATCCGGCAGCGTCTTGCACTTGCGCAGCGGATACAGCCGATCGAGCAGCTTCTTCGTCTGCTGGGCGGCGAACGCGTTCGGATACGGTCCGAAATATTTCGCCTTGTCTTTGACGACGCGCCGCGTCACTTCGAGCCGCGGATGCGCTTCGTTCGTGATTTTCAAATACGGGAACGACTTGTCGTCCTTCAGCAGCACGTTGTACTTCGGACTGTGCTTCTTGATCAGATTGCACTCGAGCAGCAGCGCCTCCACGTTGTTCGCGGTGACGATATATTCGAAGTCGACGATGTCCGCGACCAGACGGTGCGTCTTCGCCGAGTGGCTGCCCGTGAAGTACGAGCGGACCCGGTTTTTCAGCACCTTCGCCTTGCCGACGTAGATGATCGTGCCTTCGTTGTTTTTCATTAAATAGCAGCCCGGTTTGTCCGGAAGCAGCGCCAGCTTATGGCGGATCGCTTCGAGCTCCTTCTCCCGGTCCCGGTTCGTACCTTGTTCCATGCGGCCGTCCATCCTCTCCTGCGCACTCCTGTTCCCCTCATACGATTGTACACGAAATCGTCCGCCGAACAAACGGGTCCGCTCAGGAAAAAAACGGCGCGAAAAACCCTCCCCCGCATAAACGGGAGAGGGTTGTAGGAACCTTACATATGACGGCTGACGACGTTCTTCAGTGCGTCCTTCGACTGGAAGCCGACGACCTTGTCGACCGGCTCGCCGTTCTTGAACACGATCAGCGTCGGAATGCTCATCACGCCGAAGCGGCCCGCGGATTCCGGATTGTCGTCGACGTTTACCTTAGCGATCTTCAAGCTGCCCAACTCTTTATCGAGCTCTTCGAGCACCGGAGCGATCATCTTGCAAGGTCCGCACCAAGGCGCCCAGAAATCTACGAGCACCGTACCCGTTCCCTCGACCTCGGTCTTGAAGGAATCGTCGCTTACGTTCACGATTGCCATACGAATTTGTACCTCCCTCATGCGAGAATAAGTCAACATGCAAAGTATACCACATTTCTTGCCGCCGTCCTAACGCCGCCGGAACCTTCTTAGTATTGTCACATCCTTGACGCTTTACAATGGACGTTCGTTTTTCTATACTGTTGACATGGAATCTAAAGGGGGATGTAAGATGAACGACCCGAGACAGCACGTGAACGAAGAACCGCGCAACGACTTGCTCGACGTCGGCGTCGGCTTCCTGGGCATGTTCGGCCTCATGCTGGTCATCGCCGTCGCAGCCACGGTCATTCAAGTGATGACGCGCTAATCGACGATACAAACAACGAACGCCTGACGCTTCGCGAATGTCGCGAAGGTCGGGCGTTTTTTCGTTGCGATCCGTTTTACATTTCGGGAAAATGTCCCTTACGTCCCTCGCTGGTTGCGCCCCGCGACCTCGATCACCTCGACGAACGGACGGATCCGGTCCATGATGCGCTGTCCCCGGTACTCGTCCTCGCCCTCGCGCGTCGTAAAGCTTAAGTGGCGCTGCAGCCCGTTCAAATCGTGGTTCGACGTGTAGAACGTCGGCTTGCGGTTCATGCGGTAATTCAAAATCGTCCCGAGCACGTGATCGCGCGTCCAAGCGTTCAGATGCTCCGCGCCGATGTCGTCGAAGACGAGCAAATCGGTTTCCTTCAGCAGGTCGATCGTATCCTTCAGCTTCTGCGGATCGCCGAACATCGACTTCAAGTCCTCGACGAAGTCCGGGGTGTAGACGATCACGCCCGTCAGACCCAGCTTCGCCAGCTCGTATAGCAGGTAACTCGCCAGGAACGTCTTGCCCGTGCCGAAGTCGCCCATCAAATACAACCCGTTCGGCTGAAGCCCTTCGTCCTTCGTACGCAGCACGTATTTCATGACCGCTTCGACCGCCGACGCCCGCCGCATATCCCGCGAGATGATCTCCGCCGGAGAATATTCGCGATTGAGCGCCTTCTCGTCGACGTAGAAGCTTTGGATGCGGGATCGGACCGAATCCTGCGCGGACTTCGTCGACTGCAAGGAACAAGGCACCTTGTAATCCGCGATGCTCGCCTCCGCTCCGGCGCCGGTGACGACGAGCTTCGTGTAATGCCCCGGCATATCGTTAGGGCATCGTTCGAGCCCCGGGCAGCGGGCGCATTCTTTCGCTTCCTTCGCGTATTGATACAGCCGCGTCACGTTCTTCGTCAACGCCTCGCGCTCCAACTCCGGATGCCCCGCCACCCACTCGGCGACGACCGCGTCGTTGAGCACCTTCATCTGCTGCCGCTTCCAGTCCGCTTCCCCGATCCCCGACGCGGCCCCGAGCCATCTCCCCATGGACTCCATCCGCTACCTCTCCTCCCGACAAGTAAGTAAATTATCCGTTCGTCAGCCGCTTGGCCATCTCCATCATTCTCATGATATCTTCTTCGGTCGCCTCCGGCGTGTCCGAAGATTTCGCGACCGGAATGACCGGCTTCGCCGTCCCGGGCGGCCGCCCGCGGCGCGCCTGCGGCGCACGCTGCGGCGCCGCGCCGGCCCCCGCGCTCCCCGCTTCGCCGGTCCGGCCGGCCGCGCCGGCGCTAGCGCGCGACTGCTCCGCCTTCCGGAAATACGTGACCGCGTTCTCGAACGAGCGAATGCGCTTGCCCGCGACGTTCCCCGCGATCGCATCCAAATAATTGCGCTTCCAATCCAAGTCGTTCGCACGAATATAGTGGATCATGACGTTAAGCACTTCGTCGGGCAGCTGGTAGTTGACCTTCATCGTGAGGAACGCTTCCTCCACCGCGGTCGGCACGGCCGACGGCTGGAAGAACATCTTCAGCACGCGCGTGTACGGCGAATTCGCGAGCATCGCGTTATACTGCCGGACATCGCATTGCCCTTGGAACTGCTCCGGCACCTCGAGCCAATACGGCGCCGAGACGTCGCGCTCCGCGGCAAGCGCCGACGCCGCGGCCGACGCCTCGCTCTCGCGCGCGACCGCCTGTTTATGCGTCGTCCGCTCCTTGCGCATCGCCTGCTCGTTCGAGCCGCGGTACACTTCCGCCGCCCGCGCTTGGAACCGATCCGCGACCCATTCCCCGTTCGCGGCGAACATGCCGTCCTCGTCGAGCAGCGACACGGTCTGCTTGAGCGTCAGCTCGAACCGGCCGGCGTGGTAGTTCAGCTCCGCCAGCCGCGCCGGATCGGCGACGAGCCGCTCCATGGCGCGGCGATGCGCATGCGAGCGCGGAAAGCGCCGCAGCAGCTCGTCGCCTCGGAAGCCGTCGCGGCCGAATTCCCCGCCGGCTTGAGACGCGGGCGGCTCGACCAGCTCCGTCGGCTCCTCGGCCAAGGCTGCGGCGCCGACGGTCATCCGGAACACCTCGTAGAACGGCGCCGAGATGTCCTCGAGCGTCTCGTGATCGGCGGGTCGCGCCATGATGCCTCCGTCCGCCGCGAACGAGCGACGGACCGCCTCGGCCCCATTCGGCCCGAGCTTCTCCTGGAGCAGCAGCCACAGGTGGTGCACCCCGAAAAATTGATCCGGCCGAAGCGGCGGCTGCAGCCGGAACTCGTACGCCGCCACCTCGTCGCCGTCCATCCGGCGGAACGTTTGCAGCAGCCCGACCGCCTCGAGCTTCGCCGTCTCGTCGACGAGCTGCTTGCGGCCGCGCTCGTTCGGCGGCAGGCCGCAGGCGAGAAACAGCTGCCCGAGCGTGCCCGCGTCGCAATCTCCGACGGCGTCGGAGGCGAGCGCGGAATAAAGCGTAGTATATAAAGCGACGGCCGTCCCCCCGATCATCGGTTGGTATGCCGTCCATAAGAGCCGTGAATCCAAGGGGCTGAGCCCGAAGCGGCGCGAGACGACGTAGCGGTGATGCTCCGTCAGCTGCAACAGATTCGTTACTTTCAAGCGGCGCTCCCCTTCCTGTTCGACAAGTTTCGATAAACTCCATTGTAGCATAATTCCGCGCCCGCCGGGCGGGCAAATATAAAAGGCCCGCCGAAGAATCCGGCGGGCCCGACGAGCGGGGCACGGCGTTAACGCATGATGCCGTGATCGGCGAGGACGTCGTCCGGGATGCGGAGATCGTAATCCATCGCCTTCTTGATCAAGTTTTTGTCCACATGAGACTCCCCGTTCGAAGCGGCGCGCAGCTCGTGCTGCATGATCCACTTCGTCACGAGATCGTGGAACGTGTCCATTCCCTTCGTCGGCACGTGATGGCGGATGTCCGGAATGCGCGCGAGCGTCGAATCCGGCATCATCTGATGCAGCTCTATGCCGTGAGCGTAAGCCGAACGGTCTCGAGCTCCGTACACGAGCAGCGTCGGCGCCTGAATGCTGCCGAGTTGCCCCGTCACCGAAAATTTCATGCCCGCTTCGTAATATTGCTGCCAGTTCCGAACATCGCCGCGGATGGCCTCGTAATACAAATTGTGGAACGTCTCCGCCATGTCCGCGTTCGCCTTCGCGATCAAGAGCGCAAGGCTCGTCTTCATCCCGAGCTTCGCGAGCGCGGAGGCGGCGGCCAGCTGCCCCCTAACCGCCCAGTTGAACGGCTCGGCCATCGCGCCTAACAGGATACCGCCCCGGATGCGATCGGGGTAGGTCAGCATCGTCTGCATCGCGACTCCGGCTCCCGCCGAATAGCCGCATAGATACGCCTTCCGAATGTTCAAATGATCGAGCAGCGACTTGATGTCTTCCGCGATGAGCGCGTACGTGAGCGGCGTCTCCGAAGCCGGACTGAAACCATGGCCGCGAATGTCGAAGGTAACGACCTGGAACGGATCCGCCAGCTGCACCTCTTGGTACCGGAATACGGCCCGATTCAGCAGCGGCGGATGAATGAAGACGATCGGCGTGCCGCGGCCATGCACGTGGTAGTGCAGGATCGTCCCGTTGACGCTTGCTTTCGGCATGAGTCCACTTCCTTCCTTAGACGTAACTGGCCAGTATGAAGGTCATACCGTTACGATGCCCTGCGGAGGAGGACCCATACGCGACACATTTTCCCGATACGTTAGAACATCTTGAAGCCTCTCACGCGAAGCGTGCGGATCGTCACGCCGCTCACGTACGCGCCCGCCAGTCCTCCGGCGACGGCCAGCCAATCGATCATGCCGTACTCGAGCAAGCTGGCGAACGGATTGCCCGTTCCCCACCCGAAATACGCGAACAGCCCGACGATGAGCGCGAGGTACAAATATACCGTCAACCAGGTCGTCTTGAGCAGCATGTTAAGAATGAAGCCGATGCCGAACATGAGCACGAACGCCAACACCGCGATCACGATGACTTGGAAAATGTTAGTTACCATCCGAATTTCACAGCCTCCTGCGCGATTCCCGAATCTTTCAATAGTGTACCGCCCGCGTTCGGCCTCGTCAAACGACCCCGTTTGCCCCGGTCCTCCCGATTCGGTAAAATAAGGACAAACCTTAAGGAGAGTGACTTCATTCATGAGCGAAGCAGCACAAACGCTGGACGGCTGGTATGCCCTCCACGATTTTCGCCATATCGATTGGACCGTGTGGAAATCGCTGACGCCGGCCGAGCAGCGCCGGGCGGAGGACGAGCTGCGTACCTATATCGCCGAGTGCGCGCAAGCGGACGAGACGAAGACGGGCAGCTTCGCCTTCTATTCGATCGTCGGGCAGAAGGCCGACTTCGTGTTCGTCCACCTGCGGGAGACGCTCGAAGAGCTGAACGAGCTGGAAACCCGGTTCAATAAGACGTCGTTCGCCGACGTGACGATCCCTGCGCACAGCTACGTCTCGATCGTCGAGTTAAGCAACTACATGGCGAAGCCCGGCACCGATCCGATGGAAAGCCCGGAAATCGTCGCGCGCTTGAAGCCGTCGATGCCGAAGGCGAAGCACATCTGCTTCTACCCGATGAACAAGCGCCGTTCCGGCAGCGACAACTGGTATATGCTCTCGATGGAGGAGCGCCGCGAGATGATGCGCAGTCACGGCATGATCGGCCGCTCCTACGCCGGCAAGGTGAAGCAGATCATTACCGGCTCGGTCGGCTTCGACGATTGGGAATGGGGCGTCACGTTGTTCGCCGACGACGCGCTCCAGTTCAAGAAGCTCGTATACGAGATGCGGTTCGACGAAGTGTCCGCGCGGTTCGGCGAGTTCGGCGACTTCTACGTCGGCAACCTGACGGATGCGGACAAGTTCGCTCAGATGTTGAAATCTTAAAGTCCGGTTCATGCGCAAAAAACCACCCGCTTCCGAGCGCAACGCTCGTACCGCGGGTGGTTTTTTTAGGTTCAGTCCTCGTCGTCGTCCTCGCCTGAACGCAGTCGTTCGATCTGGCGCATAAACTCTTCGTCCCGCCGGTCCCGTTCCCGTCCCTTCTCCTTCAGCCGTTCGATGGCCGGTTGAATGAGCCGGTCGATCTCCTTCTGGATCGTCTGCGACAAGTCGTACCGCTGCTGCGATTCAAGGAAGTGGCCGACGTCCATTAACGCGTTGTACCGGTCCAGCTCGTCGCGCGTCAGCAATCCTCTCACTTGCACGCTGCAATGGCGCATCGTTAATTGAAATACCCCTTGCGCAGCACGAGCGGAATGCCGCCGATAATGTACAAGTAGCGAAGGTCGATGATTTTCTTCATCATGGCCGCGCTGCCGCCCTTCAGCTTGCGGCCCATCGCGATGCCGATCGCCTCGTTCTTGCCGAGCGACGCGACCGTGCCCTTGCTTTCGTATTTGAACGTCTTCAGCGACGAGTTGCGGATCGACGCGACAAGGTTATGCGCGAGCACGTCGGCTTGCTGAATGGCCATCTGCGCCGTCGGCGGATACGGACGTCCTTCTTCGTTCATGACGATCGAGCAATCCCCGATGACGTAGACGTCTTCATGACCCGGAATGCGCAAGTATTCGTCGACCTTGATCCGGCCCCGCATCGCTTCGAAGCCTGCTTCCTCGACCAGACGGTTGCCGCGGACGCCGCCCGTCCAGATGACGGTTTGCGTTTTGATTTCTTCGCCGTCGGCCAGCGTAATGCTATCCGGCGTGCATTCCTTCAGCGCGATGCCGATCTTGAACGTAACGCCCTTCTTCTGAAGCACTTCCATCGCGTATTGAACGAGCTCCGGATCGAAGCCCGGCAGCGCCGTAGGCGCCGCTTCGACGTTATAGATCTTCACGAGGTTCGGATCGACGTCGAATTCCTTGCACAGCTTCGGAATCCGGTCGGCGAGCTCGCCGATGAATTCGATGCCGGTGAAGCCCGCGCCGCCGACGACGAACGTTAAGTAATCTTTGCGATGCGGCTCCTTCTTGAAGCGCGCGAATTGGTATTCGATATGCTCGCGGATCAGGCGAACGCTGTTGATGCTTCGAATGAAATGAGCATGCTCCTTGAGTCCCGGGATGCCGAACGTCTCCGGTTCGCCGCCGAGACCGATCACCAAGTAATCGTAAGACAAGGTGCCGTCTTCCAAAATTACTTTCTTATCGTTCGGCCGAATTTGCACGACCGTGGACTTGACGAAGTCGATCTTAAATTCGTCGATCAGCTTCAGAATGCTAACCCGCGCATTCTGCGGATCGTCCGTACCGGCAGCCGGCATATGGAGATGCGTCGTGATGTAATGATAGTCGTGCTTGTTGACCAGAGTGACGTCCGCCTCGTTGTAGTTGAGCTCTTTCTGCAGTCGCAAAGCCGTGACGATGCCGCCGTATCCCGCTCCAAGGATAACGATGCGTGGGATTCTGCTCATGCTTTCTCCAATCCTTCCGGTTATATATATATTTTTGTTTTTGTGAAAAGCTATATATTTATTTGTGAAAAATTACACATAAACAAACGAAATTATAGGTTTGCATGGTAGGATGCCCATTATGGGAACACTTTATCGTGAGCGATCACCCCATATTACAAAACAAATCAAACTGTCAATATCTTGCCACAATATTGAAGAAAGTTCAAGCCTAAAATCGCGCTTGAATATGAACGAATTGTCACCGATTTTTCATCCGCGAAACGCGAAACAGGGTTTCATTCCGTAGAACTTCCTGTGTATAATGGTAACAAAATCTAATGATGTTAAGGATCATTACATCGGAGGTGCATCCTATGACGCGACAGCAGAACGAGAACGGAATCGTCGATATCGCGGTCATCGGCGGAGGTCCCGCCGGCTTGTTCGCGGCGTTCTACGCCGGTATGAGACAGGCGAGCTGCAAGATTATCGAGAGCATGCCGCAATTGGGCGGACAGCTAGCCGCGCTTTATCCCGAAAAATACATTTACGACGTCGCCGGCTTCCCGAAGGTCAGAGCGCAGGAGCTCGTGGACAATCTGATGCAGCAGATGAGCCATTTTCCGATCGAGCGGTGTCTCGAGGAGAAGGTCGTCCGCTTGACGAAGAAGAGCGAACGTCACTTCGTCATCGAGACGACGAAGGCGACCCACGAGGCGCGCGCGGTCGTCATTACGGCCGGCGTCGGCGCTTTCGAGCCGAGAAAGCTGGACCTGCCGGAAGCGGCTCAATATGAAGGCAAGAATCTTCATTACTTCGTCAGCAACCTGGAGAAATTCCGCGGGCGCCGCGTGCTCATCAGCGGCGGCGGCGACTCGGCCGTCGACTGGTCCCTCATGCTCGAGCCGATCGCCGAACAGGTGACCCTTATTCACCGCAGGGATAAGTTCCGGGCGCACGAGCACAGCGTAGAGTTGCTGATGAAGTCGAAAGTGGACGTTCGGACGCCGATCGAGATCGCCGGTCTGAACGGAGACGACGCGATTCGAAGCGTGACGCTGAAAGACGTGAAGACGGGCGCGGAGACGGAATTCGAGGTCGACGACGTGATCGTCAATTTCGGCTTCGTGTCGTCGCTCGGTCCGATCGCCGAATGGGGCTTCGACATTGCGGACGGCTCCATCCTCGTCGATACCCGCATGGAGACGTCGATCCCCGGCATCTTCGCCGCCGGCGACATTACGACGTACCCCGGTAAGCTGAAGCTGATCGCCGTCGGGTTCGGCGAAGCGCCGACCGCGATCAACAACGCCAAGGTGTACATCGATCCGAACGCGAAGCTGTCCCCGGGCCACAGCAGCAATATGAAGTTATAAATGAAAGTCTGATTTCCAAAAACGAAGGGCATCCTACCGATAAGCCGAAGGTCAGCTTAAGGGAGGGTGCCCTTATCTCTATGAACACGATATGTCCGGTGTGCAACGGGTTCGCCGACCTGCGGGCGGCATGTCCGACTTGCAAGCGGGAAGCCGAGGACGGCGGACGATTAGCCGATTATTATGATCCGTATTCGGCCTATCGACCGATCGACGAAGTGCGTCTGACGAACGGCTACCCCGACGTCGCGGCGCGGGAATGTCTTCATAAGGCGTATTGCGCGAACTGCGGCGCCGCCTTCGTCGCGGCTGTGCCGGAAAGCGAAGGATGAATGCAGGAAACGACGGACGATTCTAGTGCAGCGTATAAGAGGCGGCGTCGACTTCTAAGTTGCGTCGCTCGATTTCCTGCTCCAACAACTTGATAAAGTCTTGTTCGAGCTCCAGGTCGAGCGCTTTGAAATACGTCTCGATCAAGCTTTCGTTGCTTAATCCTCTCATTCGGATTCCCTCCCTTGCTTGGTTTCCTCATATGCTACCAGAGGAAGGAAATCCGAACAACCGTTCCGATATCCACAGATTATTGTGGACAGCATGTGCACAAGCTGTGACTAACCCCCCCGATCGGTGCTGTCCATTGTGTTTTATGTGGGCAACGATTTCGGTGGATATGTGGATAGTTTCGTGATAAATAAATTTAATCGGGCGATTCGCCTAATTCGAGGAATATAGGTACTCGCACAGGGCGCATTCCCCTCCTTCTCATACTATGGGTACGTACCCGAAACGATGAGGAGGTTGTACGATTGGCAGAATACTACGTTAATCCGAACGTGTCGCACATGCCGACGGCGAACATGGGGCCGACGGCGAACGCCGCCCCCGCGGCGAACGTTGCTCCGCTCCAAGCGCACGGGCCGGCGATGGTCTCACCCGCGTTCGCCAAGCCGGTATGTTCTCATGTCGGCGGAGATCGCCTGACCGCGGAAGCGATTCTCGTTCTCTTCATCCTGCTCGTCATCATCACGCGACTATGCCGCTGACAGCGCGACAAGGGCGCCGGAACTTTGGTCTCGTTCCAGGCGCCCTGGCGGGTCCTGCTATTCCCATACATAAGCTTGCCCTGCGGCGTCGTACGCCACGACGCGGTTTCTTCCCCCGGTCTTGGCCGCGTATAGCGCTCGGTCCGCTCGCTCCAGCACTTCCGACTCCGATCCCTCGCCGCTCGGCACGACTGACCCGATGCCGACGCTGATCGACACATGCGGGCCGTAGCTCGAATGCTCGTGCGCGATGCGCAACGCATCGACCGCCCGCCGCATTCGTTCCGCTACCTTCGCCCCGCCCTCGATCGTCGTGCCCGGCAGCAGCGCCGCGAATTCCTCGCCGCCGTACCGGGCGATGAAGTCGTCCGGCTTCTGTACGCACGCCTCCAGCGTCTCCGCGATCCGACGGAGGCAGGCGTCCCCGTTCAGATGGCCGTAGTTATCGTTGTATCGCTTAAAGTCGTCGACGTCGAGCAGCAGCACCGTCAACGGCTTCCCGCTGCGGGCGCAGGCGTCCCATTCGAACTTCAACTGCTCGTCGAGGCTTCTTCGGTTCGCGATTCCCGTCAAGCCGTCGATACCGGATAAGCGCTTCAACACCGTATTCGCTTCCTGCAGCTTCTTTTCGTTATTTTTGATTTCCGTAACGTCCTGGTACTTCCACAGATGAGCGTTGATCCGTCCTTCCTCGAATACCGGAGCGTAATCCAGCTGGAAGGTGCGGCCGTCGGCCATATCGACGTACATTCCCTTGGCCGGCGTCTTCCCTTCGGCCAGCTCGAACATCCGAAGCCGCGCCCCGGGATCGAAGAACGCCTCGCGATACCGCTCGAACAGCTTCGACTTCGCCACGCCCGCCAAGGCGTCCGGATGGGCCTCCTCGCCGAACATCGTCAGCAGCTCCCGATTCACGTAGATGATTCGTCCCTTCTCGTCCTCGACCAATAACCCGCTCGGAATATGATCGAGCAGCGTCCGCTGCAGGTTTACCGCGCTTCGAAGCTCGCATTCGCTCTTTCGAAGGCGCCGCTCGTTCTCGTACGCCCGTTCGAGGAACGACGAAAGCAAATACATGGCGATCCCCGCGGCGATCGACGTCAGCCAGACGTAGACTGCAACGGTCGCGAACAATCGCTTGTCGGGCACTCCCCATAAGAGAAGCAGCGTTACGAAAAAGGTGGACATGCCGTTCAGCAGCTGGAACTTGATGCCGGGAGACAGCTTGAAACGGGCGATCGCCGCGCAGCCGAGACCGACGACGAACATGGCGGCCGCGGCGTAGGCGGACGCCTCGCTCCAACCGAAAAACAATACGCGGGACGCGGACACCGTCGAGGCGGATACAAAACTACCGACCCAACCGCCGTAGAACGCGGAGAGAACGATCGTGACGTGGCGCAGATCGAGAAAGAGGTCGTACCCGACCGGAATGGTAAAGAACATCAACGAGCTGCCCAGGATGCCGTACATGGCTCCGATCCACAGGCTCCTTCGGAACCGCGACATCTCGCGCTCGGCGCTCCTGCGAAAGAAGAAGAAATGCAAAACGAACAAATAAGAGACGACGATCGATACGTTCATTACGATGTTTTGTATCAACGCGCGCGCCTCCCGCCCGGTTAATTTAGAATTTAATGGCATTTTATGAACAAAATTCGACAACTTTTTACAAATCCCTTTTTCTCCGAAAGTAAAATTTTACAGATTTTTTCTAATCATTTCATTATGCGTTATCCCGTTCGGCGAAAATAGAAAAAGCCATCCGCGCACGCTGCGCGAATGGCCCTCTAAGGCGGTTTCCCTTATTCTCGAAGCGCATTCTCTACATATAGCCGATATCGCTCGCGCGAAGCGTCTTGGGCTTCGGACACGCGTTTGGAGGCCGTCGATCGGTTATCGTAATGCGTATCGTAGATATAATCGTTCAGATCTCCATTCAAAAACCCTACCAATTTATTATACGCTTCGGAATAATTGCGAAGCGCATCCATGTACGCGTTTAAGGTCGACCCTACGACGTCCTTCTCTTCCGGATAGCTTTCGGTCATCCCGCGCGCGGCATCCATTAATCCATTGAATTCGGTCAGCGCCGCCGTTATGCTTCGACTTTGTTCGCCCCGAGGAAGGACCGGCTTGATCGGCGATAACATGATCCTCTCGTTGAGTAAGCGAAGCTCGTTGTCTATGCCGACGAGACGGTCTCCGAAATCCTCGATGCGCTTATACAAGCTTGCTTTATCTACATTCGCCTTCAGCGCCGGTCGCTCGACCGATTCCGGTTCGGGGACCGATACTTGCACCGTTTGCTTGTCGCCGTTCCAGACCGCTTCCACGCCCAACGCCTTCAACATATAAATCGGCACCATCGTACGCCCGTTGAGGTTCACCGCCGGCACATCCGCCGCCTGAATCGGTTGTCCGTCCATATGAATTTGGATAATAGGGTTCCCTTCGAACGTCCCGTTCACATTGGCGTAACTTGTGGCCGCCCCCGTCAAAACGAGGATTCCCCCTGCGACTCCAATCCATTTCCGCAAACCCATAGCCTCCTAGTAAAAGCATCTTGTAAGCTAGTATACACGTAACTAACGAACGTCGGAAGACGGTACGCGCTCGACTCGCAGCCCCATCATTTCTGATATAATCATAGAGGAGAAAATCACGAGGAAGAAAGGACCCCGATCTTATGCGTTCGAGCATCAAGCTTCTATTAGCCATATCGGTATTATCGGCTGGAATATACTCCGGAGCGGCCGTTCCCGAAGCGGAAGCCGCCGTACATTATCGCGACGTGAAATCGGAAGCCGCTTGGGCGCTGGCTCCCGTTGCCGAACTTGTACAACGCGGGATACTTACCGGGTACGACGACGGCTCCTTCCGTCCGAATCAGACCGTGTCCCGAATCGAGACGATTACGGGAATTGTACGGATGATGGGAAAACAGGACCAGGCGGCGCAAGCGGCAGCTACCGCGAAGGATCTTCAGTCGTCCGACGCGAAGCTCATTTTCGAGAAGTACGAATGGGCCGTCGGGTATATCGCCGTCGCCGAAAAGAGCGGCTTGTTCGAGGAAGACGCGGTCAACCCTGCGGCGGGCGCGGAACGATGGTGGACGACGATGGCGCTCGTACGGGCCATGGGACTCGAACGGGAGGCGAAGCGGAGCATGAATACGGAGCTAGAATTCAACGATAGCAGCGACATCCCAGCGGAGGCCGTCGGTTACGTCGCCGTCGCGCTGGAGAAGGGGCTCGCGACGGGATACGACGACGACACGTTCCGCCCCAAGAGGAAGGTAAGCCGCGCGGAGTTCGCCGCGTTGTTGGATCGCGCCGGCAACATCGTTCCGATCGCCACGTCCGACCACGTCGAATTAACGGCGACGGTAAGCGCCGTCCAGGGCAATCTAGTAACGCTCACGAAGGACGGCGGGACGAATACGTTCGACGTCGGGCAAGACGCGACGATCGTTCGCGAAGGAGAGCTCGTCGGACTCGGTTCGATACGAGCGGGGGATCAGGTCTCCGCCGTGCTTCGCGGCATGAAGCTTGTACATATGAATGTCGACGAAGCGGCGCTTGACGCATCGAAGGAAGATCGGGGCGTCATCGCCTCCCTCTCCCCCAGCCTCATCGCGATCGAAGCGAACGGGATCGTGACGCCATATCCCGTTGCCGATACCGTGACGATATTGCGCAACGCGCTGCCGGCGGATTGGAACGCATTGAAGGTCGGCGACGACGTTACCGTCGCGTTGACGGGCGGATCGGTCGCCCGCATCGAGGCTTCGAGCGCGGTCGCCCTGAACGGTCGAGCGACGGGAGTCGTATCGTCCGTTACCCCGACCCAGATCGCCATTACGGAAAACGGCCTCACGACCGCTTACCCCGTGAGCCGCGATTCGATCGTGGTCCTCAACAATTCGATCGGCGCATGGTCCGACGTGCAGCCGGGGGATCAAGTGACGGCGTTGATCTCGAACAATGAAGTGTATCACGTCAGCTTGACGAAGACGGCGGCCGTCTCGGGGGAATCGACCGGATTCGTTATTGCCGTATACGGCAAACAAATCGCCATCGCGTCGAACGGGCAAACGACCGTCTATCCGTACGACGATCGCATCAACGTGGTTCGCGCCGGCAAGACGGCCGCCATCGCCGATATTAAACCCGGCGACGAAGTGCGATTGTCGCTGGTGGACCGGAACATTATTTTGCTGTTCGTGACTACCCCTGTCGACGAAAAACCGTATTACACGATCGAAGGGACGTATCAAAGCCACTTGGAGTTCAACGGTTCGGTTACGGAAATTACGATTTCCGTCGTGCAAGGCGGCGTTCCGATCCCTCGAACGTATAAGGTCAAGTCGGATGCCAATGTATTGATCGAGACGGGGATTACGAACAAGCCGAATTTTCTAGTCAATTATACGAAGGTAGAGTTGACCGTGGCGAACAATGAGGTCGCCCTCGTCGTGAAGAAATAAGCGGCGCCGTTTCCCTTTCCCTTTGCAACCTGAAAAATCCCCTCCCGGCGACAACCGCGGTTGTCGACCGATGAGGGGATTTTTCAGCTATTCTTAACGGTGCGCGAGTTGCCTTAGCACTCGCCCGGCACGCCCGCCTCTTCCTTCGTCCGGAAGCTCGAGCCGCAGCCGCACGTCGCGATCGCGTTCGGATTATTCATCGTAAAGCCGCCGCCCATCGCAGACTCCTTGTAGTCGATCTGCAAGCCGCGCAAATATTTGACGCTATCCTTCTCCATGACGACCTTCAAGCCGTTCAGCTCGAGCGTGTCGTCGGCTTCGGACACCTCTTCGTCGATGCCCATGCCGTATGTGAAGCCGCTGCAGCCGCCCGTCTTCACGCCTAAGCGCAAATACGCGTCCGTCATTCCGTCCGCAGCCATCAATTGCTTGATCTTCTCCGATGCCAATTCGGAAATGTCGATCATTGGAAAGCACCTCCTTCCTTATAGTATACAACTCCGAACCCGAGCGCTCAAGGGAAGTACAAATTTGTGAAAAATGTCACATATTAAGCCCGTTTCCCTCTTCTCGATATTGCCGGGTCGAATCAACAGGTTTATAATAGATTGAGCTTTGCTAGAGTGCGGACATAAGGAGGAATCAACCCATGAGCACGCTCGTTGCGGGTATGGACAAGCGCATGGCCGCGATTGCGGAGAAAGTGCAGAACGGCGTACGGCTGTCCATCGAGGACGGCCTCTACTTATATGAAACGAACGACATATTGACCTTAGGTCAACTGGCGAATCAGGTCAATCAGCGCAAGAACGGCAACAAGGTGTACTTCATCGAAAACATGACCCTCTACTTCACCAACGTGTGCGAAGCGCATTGCGCGTTCTGCAACTATCGCCGCGACCCCGGCGAAGACGGGGCCTTCACGCTCTCGCCGGAGGAAGTGATCGCCTTCGCGGAACAGCATTACCACCCGGGCGTTCGCGAGTTCCACATCACCGGCGGCCATAACAATACGGTGCCGTTCCAGTATTACGTCGATTCCGTGCGCGCGCTCAAAACCCGTTTCCCGGACGTGACGGTGAAGGCGTACACGGGGGCGGAGATCGAGTTTTTCTCGAGACTGAGCGGCATGAGCTTTACGGACGTCCTCCTGACGCTGAAGGAAGCCGGCCTCGGCACGCTGACGGGCGGCGGCGCGGAAATATTGTCCGAGCGCTATCGCAAGAAGATGTCCGTCGACAAGGCGACGACCGACCAGTGGCTCGAGGTGCACCGCGCCGCGCATAAGATCGGCATGAAGACGCACGCCACGATGCTGTACGGCTCGATCGAGACGATCGAAGAGCGGATGCAGCATATGGCCTATTTGCGCGAGCTTCAGGACGAGACGAACGGCTTTATGGTGTTTATCCCGCTCGCGGTGCAGCCCAAGTCGCGCAGCGCCGGCATCAAGCGGCGAACGTCCGCGTTCGAGGATATGCGCATGATCGCGATATCGCGTCTCATGCTCGACAACTTCCCGCATATCAAGGCGTATTTCATCAATATCGGCACGCAGCTGACGCAGATGGCGCTGACGTTCGGCGCTTCCGACGTGCACGGCACGCTCGTGAAGGAGCGCATCAGCCACGCCGCGGGAGCGACGTCCGCCGAAGGCCTTACGCGCGAAGAGCTCGTCTGGTTGATCCAAGGCGCCGGCCGCACGGCCGTCGAACGGGATACGTTTTACAACGAAATCAAAGTGTATTAATTCGGGTATCACCGAAAACTATAGATATTCAAGTGTCCGCGTTACGGTCAAGAAAGGAAGCTATTCATGCGAAATATCGTTATTCTCGGCGGAGGCTACGGCGGATTCACCGTCGCCACCGAATTGCTGCAGGACCGTCTTCCGGACGATTGCCGCCTAACGTTGATCGACCGCATGCCCTTCCAAGGGTTGAAGACGGAATATTACGCCCTCGCGGCGGGTACCGTCTCGGATCTCGCGCTTCGCGTCGCCTTCCCGGTCGATCCCCGCCTCTTCATGAAATACGGCGAAGTGATCGCCGTCGATCTCGAAGCGAAGCGCGTATTGATGGAGAACGAAGACCCGATCGAATACGATCTCCTCGTCATCGCCCTCGGCTGCGTCGACAAGTATCACGGCATCCCCGGCGCGGAGGAGTTCTCGTGCAGCATTCAGACGTTCTCGTCGAGTCGGAGAACGTATCAACAAGTCAACGACGTGAAGCCGTACGGCCAAGTGTCGATCGTCGGCGGGGGGCTAAGCGGGGTCGAAGTCGCGGCCGAGCTGCGGGAAAGCCGCCCGGATCTGAACATCCGCATCCTCGACCGCGGACCGAGCGTGCTGTCGGCGTTCCCGGGCAAGGCGCAGGACTACGTCCGTTCCTGGTTCCTCGAGCACGACGTGGAGATGCGAGGCCATGTGGCCATCTCCCGTCTGGAGCAAGGCGTCATCTACGATCGGGACGCCGTGATCGACACGGACGTGACCGTATGGACCGCAGGCATTCAGCCGAGTCCGATCGTGCAGCGGCTGCCGGGCGCCAAGGATAACATCGGACGACTGGTGCTGACCGAACATTATTATCTCCCCGACGACGATAACGTCTTCGTCGTCGGCGATTGCGCGAGCCTGCCGTTCGCGCCGAGCGGACAAGCCGCGGAAGCGCAAGGCAAGCAGGTCGCGGAAATTATCCGCGCCCGGCTGCGCGGCGAAAGCGTACGGCTGAAGCAAATTAAGCTGAAGGGCGTTCTCGGCTCGCTCGGCAAGAAGGCCGGCTTCGGCGTCATGGGCCGCACGACGTTGATGGGCCGCGTACCGCGCCTCCTGAAGAGTGGCGTGCTCTGGATGTCCAAGGTGCATATCGGGTAAATTAATCGAGCGGCAGGTCGGCGAACGGGTCGATCTCCGCTTCGTTTAATTTTTGGACGATTTTCTCGTAGAGCGCCTCGGCGGTTTCGGCCGCGACGATTTCGCCGTCGACCAGAACGTACGGCTCCAGGTAGCACATGCCGCAGTTGCCGAGACAGCCGTATTCGATCGTCTCGACGTCGGGCCGCTCTTCTTCGAGCCGGCGCAAGATCGCATCCGTCCCGTGGTGCATGTTGTTCGTGCAAAATTCGACCAAGCGATTCATAAGAGGCCACGCTCCGTTTAACTTTCTTGCGTTTTGTAATATAATATAGGAGGAAAAGGAGATGATTTCAATGACGACGAACACCGATGAAAAAATGTACGACGAAGTGCTCGAGGTGTTGGATAAATTGCGTCCGTTCCTGCAGCGCGACGGCGGCGACGTAGAACTCGTGGAAATCGAGGACGGCATCGTGAAGCTTCGCTTGATGGGCGCATGCGGCAGCTGCCCGAGCTCGACGATCACGCTGAAAGCGGGCATCGAACGCGCCCTTACGGAAGAGATCGAAGGCGTTAAGGAAGTTATGCAAGTATTTTAACCCGATCTTATCTCAAGAAAACCTGACGGCCCTTGCGGCGCGTCAGGTTTTTTTTCGTTACGGGATGTAGTTTCGGATCGGATCGAAGCCTCCGGTCACCTCGATCACGTTGCCGGTCACGTAATCCGACGCCGGATCGCACAGGAACGCCACGACGCGCGCGACGTCTCCGCCCGCGCCCGGCCGCTGCCCCGGCGATTCCGGATCGGCGAGCCCGCGGACGTCCTCGATGCCCATCTCCTTATGCGCTCCGCGAATGTCCCCCGGGCATATCATGTTCACCGTGATGCCGGAAGCCGCCTCCTCGACGGCGAGCGTCTTCGTCAGAGAGACGAGACCGACCTTCGCCGCGGCGTAAGCCGCTCGGTGAGGCCAGCCTCTCGCTTCGGCGGCGCGACCGAAGCCGAAGTGCACGATGCGCCCCCACCTGCGCTCCCGCATGCCCGGAATGACGAGCCGGTCGAGCCGCATCGGGCCGAGCAGATTGCCCTGCATCAGCGCCTCGGCTTCTTCCTCCGCGTAGTCCGCGAAGCGCCGGCGCTCCCGGATGAACGGCCCGGCGTTGTTCACGAGGATGTCGACGCCGGCGCCCAGCTCGCGCTCGACGTCGGCGACGAGCCGTTGGGGCGCCGCCGGGTCGGCCACATCGGCGCGAATCGCGGCCGCTCGTACGCCCGCCGCCCGCAGCCGCTCGACGAGCTCCGCCGCGTCCGCCTCGCTTCGGACGTAGTTGACGGCGACGTTGCAGCCGAGCGCCGCCAGCTCGAGCGCCGTCATGCGTCCGAGTCCCCGGGCGCTCCCCGTGACGAGCGCCGTCCTGCCTGCGAGCGGCTTCCCCGTTCGCGATTCCATTCACGATCCCTCCCGCGGAGATAAGGTGTCGGCGCGTCTCGCTTACGCGCGC
Organism: Paenibacillus sp.; assembly: GCF_031177825.1. Taxonomy (GTDB): domain Bacteria; phylum Bacillota; class Bacilli; order Paenibacillales; family YIM-B00363; genus Paenibacillus_AE. Next base: position 37,161 of record NZ_JAPSKE010000030.1, read on the forward strand.
TTGTCGCAGTACTGCAGCACCGCGTGCAGCGACTCGCCGGCCATCGCGTAGCCCGCTTGCAGCATCGCCACGTTGCGGCGCAAATCCTCGATCGGCGTTCTCGGGTCGCGCGGACGAAGCCGCAGCCGTCCGTCTTCGTCGAGCAGCTCCGTGTTGATCGCATGCACCTCGTGGTTGCGCATCAACCGAAGATCCCGGACCGGCTCGCGGTATTTGTTCCGCGTCTCGTCGAGCCGCCGAAGCAGCTCGGGCTCGGCGCGCGCTTCGCGCATGCACCGAAGCACCGTAAAATACGAATACCGCTCCTTCACTCGCTCCGCGTGCAGTCCGAAGATGTCGTTCATGAACGAGCCGAGCTTGTCCAACACCGAGAAGACGCGGATGAACGCGTTCTTATAGAAATATAGATGCCTGCGGAAATCCGTTCGCTCCTCCGGTCCCATCTCTTCCATGTAATCGTGTTGCACCCGCTCGGCGAAGTGGATCGCGCAATGCACGCTCTGCTCCAGCTCGTCGAACGACGAAGCGAGGCTCTTCATCCAAGCGACCAGCGTCTGCGCCCGTCCGGCTTGTTCCCCGCCGCGGAGCTTGCCGTATTTGATCGCCAGCTCGTTCGTCAGCGCAAGAATGTCCCGCATCTGGGCGTCGTCGGTTCTCGGCGGCTCGTCGCACATTTTCCGAAGCATGCTCTTCCCATTCTCCCCTTCCTGCAGCGTTATGCCCGAAGGGCGTTCGGCGTCAGCGCCGATCCGCCCGTCCGGCTTCCCAAACCGTAATGCTTAAGTAGCTTAACACCGCGAACAACACCGATATGATCATCGTATGCAGCAGCGTCCCGAGCACATAGCTGTCCGTGCCCGCCAGCGCCATCAGCAGGCCGCCGCTAAGCACTTGCGCGACGACGAGGACGAGCGACCACATCGCCCCGTTCGAGATGTCCCGCCGCGACGCGTACGCGCGCCAGGTGTACAGCGCGAGCGCGAGGACGACCGCGAACAACAGGTAAGCGGCGGTCCGGTGGGTGAACGCGACCGCCGTCGCCCCTTCGAGCGCGGACGGGACGACTTGTCCGTTGCACAGCGGGAACCCCGCGCAGCCGCCGCCCGAGTCGGTGTGGCTCGTGTACGCCCCCGTATAGACGACGACGTACGAGTACAGTGTCGTCAACCATACCGCAAGACGAAACCCGCCGGACACCGGCCGGACCGCTTCGATCGACCGGTCGCCTCTAAAGTATGCTCTTACCGACGTGACTGTCAGCAGCGTAAGCGTGAAGGCGAGCAGCGAAATGCCGAAGTGCAGGGCGAGAATCGCGTCGGACTGCGGATTCATCACCTGCGCGGCGCCGAGTCCGGCTTGCAGCACCGTGAACAAGAGCGCGCCGGTCGAATACAGCCTCGGCGCGCGGCGAGGGACGCGAAGGAACACCGCGATCGCCGCCGCCAAGATCAACAGCCCGACGACGCCGCTGACGACCCTGTGGCTGTATTCGATAATCGACGTAATCGTATAATCCGGTACGAATTTGCCGTTGCACAGCGGCCAGTCGTCGCCGCAGCCGCGGCCGGACTCCGTCTGCGTGACCGTAGCGCCCATCAACAAGACGAGAAACATTCCGATACACGCCGCGAGCGCGAGCGCGCGAACCGCGCTTCCACCTTTTCTCATTATGCATAACTCCCGTAATCATAAGATTGGCAAAGCGTCCGCTTTGCGTTTTATCACTGCCAATTATATCGGTTCGACAGGCGAAACGCCATTTCCCGACTCTGAACTTTGTATGAACTCCCGCAAATTTGCCCGAATAGCGAACGATCCGGTACGTCGATCGGCGTTAAGCTTCCGCTTGACGAAACGTCAAAAAAGACCGCCCCAAGGGCAAAACAGCCCTCAAAGACGGTCTTCCTCTACAACCTAGCCGACCTTATCGGCCGGAGTTCGCGAGCTCGTCGGACACTTGCACGACGCGATCGAGGAACCCTTCGATCTCTTCGCGCGTCTTCCGCAGCTTGCTGATGAACGTAATCGTCTCGCGTCCTTCGTGGAACGCGACGAAGCTCGGAATGCCGAGAATGTTATAGCGCTCCCCGAGCTCCGGGAATGCGTCCCGGTCGACGACCAGGAACGTGATTTTGTCCGCGTACTTCTCGGCCACGTCCGGCATGAACGGGTCGATATACACGCAATCCTTGCACCAATCCGCCTTGAACAGCGCCACCGTCGGCTTCGAGGACGCGATGGTCTCGTCGAACGCCGCGACGCTATCGAGTTTCTTCAGCATATCGATCAAAACTCCTTCGTTATGGTTACGGTACCCGATGCCGGGTCCCAGCCCTTCTCCCCGCCGAGCGCCAGCGTGATGAATCCGATCGGCACGAACGTCGAGTTCGTCGATGCGATAATCTCCGGCGCTTCCGGCAGCGATTGCGCGACGCCGTTCACGGTGGCCGACGTAGAGCCGACCTTCATGACGATCTCGACGCCGTCGACGTCGTCCTTGATCGTAATCGTCGACGTCGCGCCGTCCCACGCCACCTTCGCGTCCAGCTGCTCGCTGACGTATCGGACCGGCACCATCGTCGTGCCCGCTCCTTTAATATATGGCGAAACGCCGTCCGGTACGCTCGCGTTCGCCCCCATCGTCATATCGAACGAATGGCGCGTCATTCGGAGATCGTTCTTCAAGATATCGTACAACAGCGAACCGCTCTCGACGTTGGCGAGCCGCTCCCGCGGTTTGACCTCGGTCGGGAACGTCGCCGTCGTCCCTTCGATCGGCTCCGCCTTCACGGCGCCGTTCACGTTCCACCACCGGCTCTCGACGTCGATGCGAATCGCGCCGACTCCGTCGGCGGCATCCGTCGCCGGCTCGAGATAGAGTCCTACGTCCATGCCGGTCGGCTTCGCCCCGTCGAGCAACAGCGCGAACGTCGCTCCGCTCTCCGGCGTCAGGTCGGAGCCGAACGCGCCTTCCGCTTCCAAGTCGGCCGCGAAGCCTTCGAGCGCCGTCGTGACTTGACCGTACAAGAACTCCACGGCGAGCCCTTTATTGTTCAGTGCGATCCTCAGAATCGGATCCGCGCTCTCCTTCGCCATCTCCGTAAGCGAAGGCTTCAATGCATCGTACAGCGTGCCGATGAACGCCTTCAGCCCTGCCTCGTCCTCGAGGATCGCGGATATCGCCGTCGAGACGAGCTCCGTCAGCTCTTCGACGCCGACTTCCGTCGTAACGGTCGCGAGCGACTTCGACTGCCCGTCGATCGTCGCCGTCGTCGATCCGAGCTTCGTGCGTTCCGGATTCGGCACATGGCTAAGCACGTACGTAACGATGTCCGATACCGCGTTCCGTCCGGCTTCCCCGGACAACGCCTCCGACAGCATGTCGCCGCCGAGCAGGCCGCTCGCGCCCGCTCCCGCGAATCCGTTCAGCTCCAGCTCGAACGGCTGGATCGCGCCCTCGACGTCGAGCACCATCGACGTTTCGTCCACGAACATGCGGAACGGAATGTCGCCCTTCGACAGCTCGATCGTTCCTTCCATCGAAGCCGTTCCTTGACTCTCTTGCAGCAGCTCCGTCACGACGATCGCGCCGCTGCCGAATACGTCCGCAAGCCGATCCGCCTCCGCGTTCCCCTTCGACTCCGCATCGATCTCCCATGCGAGCGATAACGTGCCTTCCGACGACTTCACGTCGAGCATGTCGGCGACCGCCTGATTCACGTCCACGCCGCCGACCGCTTCGCAGCCGATCAAGCCGAGCATCGAGCCTGCGGCCGCGATCGATAATAGTCCGCGCTTCCCGATCCGTTTCACGATCCATTCCCCCTATCGAGTTCCCGGTTTCTCCCAAAACCCTATCTATGATTATAGCTCGTTCAGGGGGAAAATGCATGACAAAACCTCGTCCCTCCGGAAAAAGTTCATGTCGCGCCGCGGCGATGGATACACTGTAGCAGGAGGCGAGCGAACATGCGAACGCGAGAAGAACCGTTATGGAAGACGCTGCTGCGGCGGATGACCGCCTGGCTCGGAGTCGGCGACGCGGAGACGGAGAGCGGTTCGCCCGTCGGCGAAGCCGTCCTCCGCGTCGACCCGAAGGAGCGCGAGCGGCTTCGGCGCCGGCTGGCCCGGCCGCCCGGCGCGTCGGCGGGACCGGACGGCGGGACGGCCCGGCTCGTCGAGCGGATCCTGAACGAGACGCGGGAACGCAACCGGGACAACGTGACGCGGACGAACGCATACCGGGAGTTTTACATCCGGCACCCCGAGGTGCACTGGGCGTTCCTGGCCCACATGGTGTCCCGCAACGGCGGCTGGAACATGACCGATCTGCAAGGCGAGCTGCTGCCTCGACTTCTCGCGACGGCGACGCGCGGCCGGCTGTTCGACATGCTGGAGGACGCCAATGCGTTCATCTTCGGCGACGCGTTCCCGCAGCTGCTTCTGTACGAGGAGAGCCGGAAGCGAGGCAAGCCTTGCTTCTCGCTGCTGCCCGCCTTCGGCGTGTCCCGCTTCATGCAGCCGGTGTGGGAGCGGTTCTGGGAGACGCGGGATTCGGCGCTGCTCACGACGGCGCTCATCGTGAACGAGCAGCATTATATCGAAGGCCGGATCATCCGCGACCCCAAGGTGCAGGAGCAGGTGCTGTCGTCGCTGCCGTTCCAGGCGCAGGCGGCGCTGCAGCTCAATCAGGTGTACATTCCTTACGGCGGCCGGGACGGCGATGGGCGCCAGCGGCTGGCAGGACTCATTTTAGAAAATTTCGGCGATCTCGCGGAACGGATCGAGGTCGGCAAGACGCTGTACGCGATGCTGTTCGGCATCCCCGCCGTCGCCGCCGGGGCGGAGGCGTTCGCGTCGAAGACGCCGCATACCGGCTCGCGGGCCGATTACTGGCCGGAGCTATACACGCGGCAAGCGGCCGGCCTGCCCGGCGGGCCGTACGAAGCGCGTCTGGACGGCCGGAAGCTGCGCCCCGGCGCCAAGCGCTTCTACAGCCCGCGGCTCGAGGCCGCGTGGAAAAGAAGACCGCTCCGGGAACCGGAGCGGTACGATTGGTTTCGCGACGCCGACGAAGCTTGCGCCTATTTGACGGACGCGCGGGCGGCGCCGCCGTACGAGATGGGCGCCGAAGCGTGCTACGGCCTGAACAAGCTCGAGCTCGCGGTGCTCGCCAAGGCGGCGCTGCGCTAGCGGACGAGGCGCAGCTTCCGCAGCGCCGGAGCGGCGCGGTCCCACAGCTTGCGCGCCTTCGGCGGCAGCCCTTCGGCGTCCGCCGCGACGAACGCGCCGGTGCGCAGCAGCAGCACCGGGTACAGCGCCGCCGTCGTCCCCGCCGCGAGCAGCGTCTGCAGCATGGCGTCCCAGAACGCGACGCCGAACGGATGGACGTACGCGTACGCGGCCCAGCCGACGGCCGCGCCGATCGCCGCCTGCAGCGCGACCGTCGCGGCGAACGGCGCCGCCCGGCGGCCGAACGCTTCGTAACGGATCAGCTTCCGCAGCGATCGCAGATTCAGCGCCATCGTGACGGCGAAGCAAAGCGCCGTGCCCGCGACGACGCCGTAAATCCCGATGAGCGGCGCAAGCGAGAGCGACAGCGCAAGCTTGACGACGATCCCGACGGCGATATGCTTCATCGGCAGCTCCGGCCGCCCGATCCCGAGCAGAATCGATCCGGAGATCATCATGACCACCTGGAACAGGACGGAGCACACCATCGCCACGATGACCCAGGAGCCTTCGGCGTCCTTGAAGAGGAACGTGTTCAGCGGAAACGCCGACGTCGCCATGACGACGACCGCCGGCACGCCGGATAAGTACGTCATCCGCAGCGCCAGCGACGTCTGTCGTTCGACCTCGGGCGTATCCCTCCGGACGAAGGCGGACGAGATGATCGGCAAGATCGACTGGCTCAGCGCGATCGCGAAGATGACCGGGATGCCCGCGAGCGACTGCGCCCGGCTCGTCAGCCAGCCCTGCATCTCTTGCGCGAGCGCGTCCCCGTACTCGGCGATGAGCAGCGGCTTCGTCGCGAGCGAGTCGATAAGATAGATGGTCGGCACCGCCAGCGCCGTAATCGACACCGGGATCGACAGCTTCAGAATCGCCTTGAAGATCGAGCGGAACGAAGAGGCGTCCGCGCTCGCGACCGCCGGATCCGCCGTCAACCCGGCCTCCGGAACGCCGGGCGCCGAAACGGCGACGACGGCGCCTCCGTCCCCGGCCGCCGCCGCCCGCGCCGGAGCGGGCTCGCGGCGCAGCTTCGCGCCGTAATACAGCATGACGGCCGCCGCCGCGACGGTGCCGAGCACGCCGCCGAAAGACGCCCCGGCCACCGCCCATACGATGCCGTAGCCGAGCTCCAATAAGAAATAAGCCAAGACGATCGAGGTGACGACGCGCAGGATCTGTTCCCAAATTTGGGACAGCCCGTTCGCCCCCATCCGTTGCCGCCCGTGGAAATATCCCCGCTCGACCGCGATCCAGGGAAACAAAATCAGAGCCGGCGCCAACGCCCGAATGGCGAGCGTCGCGTTCGGATCCTTATTAACCGCGGCGAGGGCCGGCGCCAATAAGAAGACGAGCGCAGCGGCGCCGACGCCCGCGACGAGGGCATACCGATTCGCCGCCCGGCGGATCGCCTCCCCTTCCTCCGGCCGGCCGAGCGCGTACTTCTCGGACACCAGCTTCGCGATCGCGCTCGGAAACCCGGCCGTCGCCAGCACAAGCAACCACATGTACACGTTATACGACGTCACGTACGTCGACATCCCCGCGTCGTCCAACAGCCGCTGCAGCGGAATGCGCTGCACGACGCCGAGGACGCGCGCAACGAGGGCCGCTCCGGCTAAAATCAACGTCCCTCTCAACAACATCTTCCCGCTCAACCTTCAACGCCTCGTTTCCTTGAACGCAAAACGACGGCCCCACAGGGCCGCCCGTTTCGCCTTGCATGTTGGATGGATTTCTCGTTATTCCTTCGGACCTACCGGCTCGAGCGGCTTCGCGTTGCCGTACACCGGCTTCGCGCCGTGGACGGGCGCCGCCCAGCGAACGCCGTTGCGGATGACGCGCAGCACTTCTTCGTTATGATACGTCGGGTACGTCTCGTGCCCCGGACGGAAGTAAAACACTTTGCCTTGCCCGCGTCGGTACGTGCAGCCGCTGCGGAACACTTCGCCGCCCGTGAACCACGAGACGAAGACGAGTTCTTCCGGCGCCGGAATGTCGAAGTGCTCGCCGTACATCTCTTCCGCCGGCAGCTCGATGTAAGCGCCGAGCCCTTCCGCGATCGGGTGCGACGGATCGACGACCCAGAGGCGCTCCTTGTCTTCCGCTTCGCGCCACTTCAAGTCGCAGGACGTGCCCATCAGCTTCTTGAAAATTTTCGAGAAATGGCCGGAGTGGAGCACGATCAGCCCCATGCCTTCCAAGACGCGCTTATGTACGCGGTCGACGATGTCGTCCTGTACTTCCCCGTGCGCCATATGCCCCCACCAGATCAAGACGTCCGTATCGGCCAATACCGCTTCGGTCAAGCCGTGCTCCGGCTGGTCCAACCACGCCGTGCGGATCTCCAATCCGTTCTCCGCGATGCCTTCGGCGATCGCGCCGTGGATGCCGTTCGGATAGATGCTTCTCACTTTTTCGTTCTTAAATTCGTGTCGGTTCTCGTTCCATACCGTTACTCGAATGCTCACGAAGAAAGCCACCTTTGCCCAGATATTTACTCGTTATTAGATTAAATGATCCACACGACAAACACAACAATCATAGCCGCTTGAAGAACGAACTTCGCGACGGTGCTCGTGAACAGGCCGACCAGCGCGCCGACCCCCGCCTTCATCGCGGGCAGCGGCTTCGTCCCGACGAGCAGCTCTCCGAGCACCGCGCCCAGGAACGGGCCGATCAGAAGACCGAACGCCGGGATGACGAACGGGCCGACGATCAAGCCGATCGTGCTGCCCCATACCGAGGCCCGCCCCCCGCCGAACTTCTTCACTCCGAGCGCGCCGACGGCATAGTCCGCCACCGTAATGACGACGACGACGATCGTCTGGATCGTCCAGAACCAAAACCCGAATTCCGACCAACCGAAGAAGAACCCGTACACGAAGAACGCTCCGTAAATCGCAAGCGCGCCCGGCAGCACCGGATACACTGCCCCCGCCATGCCGACGAGGAACAAAATAACGACCAACGACCAACCAAGGATGTCCATCTTTCGCTTCGCCTTCCCCTCTCCAGGTTAGAGCATGAAGGTTCGGATGACGTGCGCGACGCCGTCTTCGTCGTTCGTCAGCGTCACTTCGTCGGCGATTCTCTTCACCGCATCCTGCGCGTTCCCCATCGCCACGCCGAGGCCCGCCTCGCGGATCATCGCGACGTCGTTCAAGCTGTCCCCGCAGGCGACGATCTCGTGCATGCCGATGCCGAGCATCTCGCACACTTGACGGAGGCCCGAAGCCTTCGACACGCCGAGCGGATTCAGCTCGATGTTGCACGGATGCGAGTTCGTCGTCTCGAACGTTCCTACGCCCTTAATCGCTTCCGCGACGGACGCGAGCGCCGACGCGTCTTCCGTATAATATCCGAACTTCAGCCACTCCGTACCATACGGGTCTTCGATCCATTCGTTTCGGTTATACACCCGCTCTACGCTGTATCCCCAGTACCAAGTGTCGTACCGCAGCGCGATCTCCCGGAGCGCGGCTACTTCGGCCGCCGGCATCGTATGCCGGGCGCGAAGCTCGTTCGGCGATGCCCACACCTCTCCCCCGTTCACGAGCACCATCGGCGACGCGAGGCCGAGCTGCTCCGCATACGGCAGCGCGCTCGGATACCCCCGGCCCGTGGCGAAGCAGACGACGATCCCTTGGGCGATCGCCTCGCGGATCCAGCGCTCGTTTTCCCCGCTGATCTCGCTCTTCTCGTTCAACAGCGTCCCGTCCATATCGAGCGCCAACAGCTTGTAACTTTTCCCCATGGTTCCTCGCTCCCTTGCGGTCAATCGATTCCGTTCCATTGTAGCCGAAGACGAGGGGAATGCCAAAAAAAAGGTAGGCAACTCGCTCAAAAAAAGGTAAAGTAATGATAGATGTCATTTTCGACATATTACGACATATTTCATGTGGGTGTTAGACATGTTGGATGATCTTCTGATCAGTCTTGAAATCGGTATCTTCTCAACGATTCCGCAATCCTTCGCGGTACTCTTCTTTACGATGACCTTCTGGGGCATCCGAGCGGAGCGGCCTTGGCTTCGCATCGCGCAATATACCGCGGCGAACACGATCTCCTTTATGGTTTTCATGCTGCTTCCGGAAGCGCTTCGTCCGGGCAGTATGCTTTTTACTTCTGCCGCCCTATTTTACTTATTCCGCGATATCTCCCGACGGGATCGGGTGATCATGGCCTTCACCGCCGTGATTCTATATGCCAGCTTGGAAATTACGACGGCGTTCGCGGCCATCTCGCTCGGGCTCGCGCAGCAGTCCGATCTGGCGAACGATCCGCGCGTCATTATCCCTTATCTTCTATTAGGCAATACGATTATTGCGCTCGTCGCGGAGCTGCTGCGACGTTACCGACTATCGCCGGGGAAAGCCATTCGCCTCTTCTTCGACCAGAAGCAGAATCGATTGTTATTTTCCCTCGTACTGCTGTTCGCCGGGAACGTCGTCATTTCGTCGGCGGTGTTCTATTACACGATGTTGCGCCATCCGTTCGCAGCCTCTTATACGCTCGTCGCGACCTCGCTCGTCAGCGTAGTCATTCTAATCGTGACGATCCGCTCGATCATCGCCGTGAAAAACCTGGAAATCTTGAACACCCAAGAGACGTACGTCGACGAGATCGACAATCTGTTCACGACCATCCGCGGGCAGCGGCACGACTTCTTGAACCATGTCCAGGTGATCCAAGCGTTCGTTCGCCGGAAGAAGTTCGACGAGCTCGAACGGTACGTCTCCGAGCTCGTCGGCGAGATCGTCGAAATCAACGATCTCCTTCAGATCGGCCACCCGGCGCTCGCCGCGCTCGTCAAGTCGAAGATGGTGTACGCGCTCGATCGGAAGATCGATTTTCGGTATTCGTTCGAAGGGATGGATCGGATCGGACACGGGGTCGCCTCCGTCGACTACGTGAAGATCGCCGGCAACCTGCTCGACAATGCGTTGGACGAAGTGCTGAACAGCGATCCGGAGAACCGATGGATCGAGATCGCCGGTTGGACGGACGAGGAGAATTTCTATTTATCCGTCTCGAATCCGGCCTACTCCGTCACGGAAGAACAGAAGTCGAACATGTTCCGAAGCGGCTTCACGACGAAGAAGAAAGACGTCCATTCCGGCCTCGGCCTGTCGATCGTGAAAGAGCGGGTCGGCCATTACCGCGGCCAGCTCGACGTCGAGACCGCAGCGGATCACGTCCTGTCGTTCCGCGTCAAACTTCCGCTGCGGCTGCACACGATCGCGCCATAATCGCTTAATCCACGACAACAGGGCTGCTTCGAAAGTCGCGATCGACTTTCCGAAGCAGCCCTTTCGGTTTGCGGCAAGTTATGCGGCGCCGGCCACCCGCTTCGTACGTCTCGTTTTCCAAAGAAGTCCGTGGGTCGGCGACAGCAGCAGCGTCAAGACGAACAGTACGCCGGCGGCGGCCACCATCGTGCCGGTGATGGACGATTCGAGCCAAGCGGCCGCGAAGTAGCCGGCCAGGACGCTGGCGACGCCGTACAGAATCGCGTAAAGGATCATCGTCGACAGCTTCTCCGTCATCAGGTACGCGCTGGCCGGCGGGATGACGATCATGCCGAGCACGAGAATCGCGCCGACGCTCTCGAAGGAAGCGACCGTCGTCACGCTGACGAGGCCCATCAACGCGTAATGGAACAGCGCCGCCGGGATGCCGACCGCCGCCGCCATGAACGGATCGAAGGCGCACAGTTTGAATTGCTTGTAGAACGCGCCGATGCAGCCGACGATCAGGAGCAGCGCGAGGCCGAGCGCCCAGAGCGACTTCGGTCCGATGTCGACGCCGAACAACTCCAGCTTCGTCCATGGCACGTAGTTGATTTCGCCGAACAAGACGCAATCGAGGTCGAGGTCCACTTGATCGGCGTACAAGCTGACCAACACGACGCCGATCGAAAACATCGCGGTGAAGATGACGCCGATCGACGCGTCGGATTGCACGCCCTGCCGATGGAACCATTGGATGAGGAATACCGTCAGCAGTCCGACGGCCGTAGCGGCCAATAGCATCCAGAGCGAATCGCGCGAGCCGCTCATCAGGAAGGCGACGACGATGCCCGGCAGCACCGCGTGCGAGATCGCGTCGCCGATCATCGCCATCTTGCGCAGCATGAGGAACGACCCGACGATCGCGCACGAGACGGCGACGAGTATGCCCGTGGCGAGGATCACCCCTTCGTTCGAACTCATACGGACACTCCTTTCTCCGGCGCGCCGACGCGGCTCGCTTGCTCCCGCCGGACGTCGCGCTTCACCTTCGCTCGCTGCAGCCGCTTCGCGACGAGTCCGCGCCGCGGCGCGAACAGCACCGACAGAACGAAGATCGCCGTCGCCGCGAGCACGGCGAGCGGTCCCGTCGGGAGCTGGTTCGCGACCGTGCTGACGAGCGTGCCCAGCACCCCGCTAGCGGCGCCGAAGACGCCGGCGAGCACGACCATGACGCCGAGGCGGTCGGTCCAATAGCGCGCCGCCACCGCCGGCGTAATGAGCATCGCCGCCATCAAGACGACGCCCACCGCCTGGATGCCGACGACGACCGCTACGACGAGCAGCAGCATCAGGAATTGCTCCAGCGCGGCCGTCGGATACCCGATCATTCGCGCGAAGCCCGCGTCGAAGCTGATCAGCTTGAAGTGCTTGAAGAACAAGGCGCAGGCGGCGATCAGCACCAGAGCAAGCGCCGCCATCGTATACACGTCGGATTGAATCATCGCGGCCGCCTGCCCGAACAGGAACTTGTCGAGACCTGCTTGGCTGCCGCTGCCCGATTGCTGAATTCGCGTCAGCAGCATAATGCCGAGGCCGAAGAACGCGGAGAGCACGATCGCGAGCGCGGCATCCTGCTTGATGCGGCTGTGCCGGGTGATGAAGCCGATCCCGAACGTAGCGATCGCCCCCGCGATCGCTGCGCCGATCATGAAAAACCAAAGCGACTTGATCCCGGTCAGCATGAACGCGATGCAGACGCCCGGCAGCGCCGCATGCGACAGCGCGTCGCCCATCAAGCTCTGCTTGCGCAAGTACGCGAAGCTGCCGAGCACGCCGCTGCTTGTGCCGAGCAGCATCGTCGCGAGCAAAATCCAGCGGATGTTCGGATCCAACGCCAGTTCAAGAACGTTCATCGCCCGCTCACCTCGTTCCGACCAAGAACGGCGAGGATCGATCCCCGCCCAAGATCGCCAGTTTGCCTCCGTACGTATGCTGCAGCTTCACCGCCGTGAACACGTCCTCCGTCGGTCCGATGTCGATCAGCGTCTTATTCAGCAGCATGACCCAATCGAAGTATTCCGCCACCGTCGACAGGTCGTGGTGGACGACCAGCACCGTCTTGCCCTCTTGCTTCAACGCCGTCAACAGCGTGACGATCGCCTTCTCCGTCGCCGCGTCGACCCCGACGAACGGTTCATCCATGAAATACAGCTTCGCGTCCTGCGCGAGCGCCCGCGCGAGGAAGATCCGCTGCTGCTGTCCGCCGGACAGTTGACTGATTTGCCGGTCGGCGAACTCCGCCATGCCGACCTTCGCGAGCGCGTCCATCGCCGCCGCCCGTTCGCGGACGCCCGGACGCTGGAACCATCCGAGCCGTCCGTACGTCCCCATCGTAACGACGTCGAGGGCGTTCGTCGGGAAATCCCAATCGACCGATTCGCGCTGCGGCACGTAACCGACGAGCTTGCGCTGCTCCTTATACGGCCTGCCATAGATGCGCACTTCGCCGGCCGCGCTCGGATGAAGCCCGAGGATCGATTTAATAAGCGTCGACTTGCCGGCGCCGTTCGGCCCCACGATGCCGATCAGCTTGCCTTCCGGGATGGAAAACGTCACGTCCTCGACGACCGGCTTTTTCTGATACGCGATCGTGAGATGATTCACCTCTAACGGAGCTTGTGCGTGAGTCCTTGCCGTCATGCCGCTTCCCTCCTTATTGTAGCGCGGTAACGATCGTATCGACGTTATGGCGAACCATGCCGACGTACGTCCCCTCCTGCGTGCCTTCCTCGCCCATGGCGTCGGAATACAACGTTCCGCCTTCCTTCAAGTCGTGTCCGAGCTTCCTCGCGCCTTCGATGACGGCCGTAATCGAGCGGTTCGATACGCTCGTTTCCACGAAGACGGCTTTGATCTTCCGTTCCACCAGGAAATCCCGGAGATCCGTCACGTCCTTGCTGCCGGCTTCCGAAGCGGTGCTGATGCCTTGCAAGCCGCGAACCTCGATGTCATACGCTTTGCCGAAATACCCGAACGCGTCGTGCGCCGTCACCAACACGCGCTGCCCTTCGGGAATCGTCGCGATACGCTCCCTCGCGTACGCGTCCAGCGCCTCCAGCTCGGCCAGATACGCCTTCGCATTCACCTCGTACGTCCCGGCGTTGTTAGGATCGAGCTTCGCCAGCTCGTTCTTGACCGTCTCCACAGCCTGCATCCAGAGCTTCACGTCGAACCAAATATGCGGATCGTACACCTTCGTCCCGTCCGCGTCCGCGACTTCGATGAGCGACGAGGGATCGATGGATTCGCCGACCGCGATCGTAGGCTTCTGTTCGGCCATCTCCTCGAACACTTCCGTCATTTTCCCTTCCAAGTGCAGACCGTTATAGAAAATGATATCCGCATCCTCGAACTTCGCGATGTCCCCCTGCGACGCCTTATACAAGTGAGGGTCGACCCCGGACGGCATGATGCCGGCAACCTCGACGCGCTCGCCGCCGATATTCGTAACGATGTCGGTAATTTGCCCGATCGTCGTCGTCACCCGAACGGGCCCTTCCCCGTCGACGGCATTCGTCGGGGCCGCTCCGCAGCCCGCCAGCGCGGCGGCGATCGCAGCGGCGACCGCTCCCGTCACCGCTGCCCGTAACCTGTTCGTCCCTGCTTCTTTCCGCTTGCTTCCCATTGTTTCCACTCCTCATCGTTTGTGGGTCGTACCACTTATGTTGATTACAGTCCTAATTGTTTTATATGTCTATAAGTGTTGTACTTATTACTTTTTATTTATAATACACAAATGTGTTGCACATGTGCAACATTTATTTTTGCGAACCCTCCGCCGCTGTCGCACGCGATTGGCGCCGCGCATAAAGAAACCGCCCTCGGCCAATCGGCCGAGAGCGGTTCGCTCGCTTGCTGTTCCTATGCGGTTCCGGGTTACTCCGTCGGCGGCGTTACGTCCCGCTCGGTCGAATCGTCCGTCGGCGGCGTCCCCTCATCGACCGGCGACGTCGAATTCCGGCCTGCCGGCTTGCCGTCGAAGCCGATGTATTCGTGGTACGCTTCGAAAATTTTGGCCGCGATCGGCGCGGCGCCCCAGGCGCCGTAGCCGCCCCACGGCACGACGACCGCGACCGCGAGCTTCGGATCGTCCGCGGGCGCGAACGCGACGAATACGGAGTTCTCGATCTTGCCCGCCGCGGTATCCTGCTGCGACGTTCCCGTCTTCGACGCCACCTCGAACGGGAGGCGCCCGAACCATTGCGACAACGAATTGCTCTTCGTTACCGACTTCATGCCGTTATGCACGACGTCCCAATGCTTCGGATCGAACGTCTCCTCGTTCAAGACGACCGGTTCGATCGTCTCGACCGTATTGCCCTCGAAGTCAGTAATCTTGTCGACGAAATTCGGCTTCATCCGCTTGCCCCGGTTCGCCAACATCGCCGTATACTGCGCCAGCTGCAGCGTCGTATACCGGCCCTGCTGACCGAACGACGCCATGACCATGGCGTTCTGCACGCTGCCGCGAGTGTCCTTGCTGTTGTAGTCGAGCACGCCCGCGGTTTCCATCGGCAGCCCGCTGCCGGTCGGCACGCCGAGCCCGAACTTCTTCATATAATCGTCCCATACGTCGATGGGTCCGCCGTTTTCGCCGCCGTACTTCTCGTACAGCTTCTCTCCGATCATCGCCGCCATAAACGTATTCGAAGATACGCGAATCGCTTCCGCCGGCGTGATCTTGCCGTAAGCGTGGCCTTCCGAGTTCCCGATCGACGCCGAATCGTTCTTCCCGTAATAAAAGCGCCCCGTGTCGGTATACCGATCCGTGGACGAATAGAAGCCTTCGTTCAACCCGATCAGCACGGTGAGCGGCTTCAGCGTCGAGCCGAGCGGCACGATCGACGACGGGTAGCGGGCTCGGTTTTTCCCTTCCGGCACGTCCGGGTACACCGTCTTGATCGTCCCGTTCTGATAGAACGGCTCGATCGCCTGATACACCGACAGCGGCATCGTCGCCCCCGACCATACGTTAGAGTCGTAGTCCGGCATCGACGCCATCGCCACGATGTTGCCGGTGTCGACCTCCATCGCCACCGCATACCCGGCGAGCGCGTTCTTGCCCATCGACGGGTACTTCTCGGTCGATTTCTGCATATGCTCGATCTGATCCATGATCGATTGCTCCGCGATCAACTGTACGTCTTTGTCCAACGTCAAGTATAGAAAATCGCCCTTCGTCGGCGGGATCGTCGTCACGGGTCCGACGATCTGATCAAGACTGTTGACGGGGTAATTGCGGGCGCCGCTCTTGCCGCGCAGCGTCTCCTGATACAGAAACTCCAACCCGTCGAAGCCGACCTGCTCCATGCGCAAGTAATCCTTGGTGATCTCCGGGTCTTTGTAATAGTCGAGATATTGCGCTTTCTGGTTGTTCGAGCTGGAGAAGGGTTTCAAATACCCGATCAGCTGCGAAGCGATCGTGTTCGAGTCGTAATGGCGCACGCTCTCCTCGGTCACCTCGATGCCCGGGAACTGCTCGGGATGCGCCATCAGGTAGGCGATCTCCTCTTTCGTCAGACCGGACTTCACCCGTCTCGGCTCGAACATCGTATTGAACATCGTCTTCCGCTCGCCGGACCAATCATACCCGACGTCCATCGCTTCGAACACGTCCTCGACCTTCGGCGGCCCCTCCGGGTTATCGCCGTACCGCCGGAACAGGTCGGTCAGCGCCAGAGCGAGCGCTTGATGGTCCTCGAGCTTCTTCCCCGGCTCCATGCGGTAATACACCGATTGCGTCGAGGTCGAATACGCGATCGGATAACCGTTGCGATCGTAAATATTGCCGCGGATCGGCGGGATCAGCACGGTCCGCGTCGTCCGTTCCGACTCCTGCGCGGACAACGTCTTGCCTTCGACGAATTGGATGAACGCGAGTCTTACGATAAGTACGGAAAACAACAGAAAGACGGCGAAGAAAAATACGTTGATCCGAAACGTAAAATGACGCCGCTTGGCGATCTCGTTCTTCTGCGGATCGTCGTCGAGCGTAGTAAATCGGTTCATGCGAATCTCCTTTCCTCGAAACCTGCGGACGCGGCCGCCTCGATTATTGCTTCTGCTTCGCCTCGTTCAGGAACGCCTCGATCGTGGCGTCGATCTCGAACGTGCCGATCTTCACGCCCTTCCAGTAGACGATGACTTCGTTCGAGCCTTCCGCGCCTTCCACGCGTACCGACTCCGTAAACACGGCGAACGTCCCGTCGGCGTTCGATTCGTATTGCGCGTCGAACGCGCCCGACACGAGCGCCTGGAACGCCTGCACCTTCGCTTCTTCGAGCATCTGCCCGCTCATCGCGGTGAGCTCTTCTTTATAATTCGAGCCGTAGACGAGCACTCCGGCGACGATCGCCAGCACGAGCACCCACTTCAACACCGTCTTCACGACGCTCACGACGATCAAGAGCGCCACGACCGCCGCCAGAATGACCCACCATTTTTCCTGAACGAACGACAACCATTGCTCCGGCATTCCGTTTCCTCCCGCTTACGTCCCCTCGGACATCCTCATTAGTATTGTATGTTACATTATACATCATTTTGGTCTAGAGCGCCCCGGCAATCCATACATGTAGGAAAAAGACAAACCGTCCGGCAAGCGGACGCAACGGAGGGAAGGAAACCGTGAAGACCGTCATGTGGCTGTACTTGTTCATCTTCGTCGCCTTCTTCGATCTGCATGCGCAATTCCCGATGCTGACGCCGTACGCGATCTCGCTCGGCGCCGCTCCGTCGTTCATCGGGTTCATCATGGGCATCTACTCGCTTACGCATCTCCCGGGCAATCTGCTCGCCGGCTACAGCGTCGACCGGTTCGGCAGCAAGCCGTTCATCGTCCTCAGCTTAATCGGCGCCGGAGCGCTCTTAATCGCCCAAGGCCACGTCGCCGACCCATGGCAGCTGCTCGCCGTCCGTTCCGTCAGCGGCTTCGTGCTGGCGTTCCTGTCGCCGGCGTGCCTCGCGCTCCTTGCGAAGCTGGCGAGGGATCATGTCCACCAGAGCAAGCTGATGTCCGGCAACGGTCTCGTCCATACGCTCGCCTCTGTCGTTTCCCCCGCCGCCGGCGCCCTGCTCGTGGCGAAGGTCGGCTTCACGACCGCTTTCGTCGCGCTCGGTTGGGGTCTCATCGTCACGGGGATTTTGGCGGCGTTCGGCGTGAAGGAAGCGCCGGCGGCCTTGTCGAAGCCCATCGCTCCGAAGGTCGAAGAAGCCGGCGGCGCGGCCGCCCCCGCAGGGCGCTCCCGAAATTTGCCGTGGCTGTTCTACGGCGTGCCGCTGGCCTTATCGTGCTCGCAGGGCATTCTCTTCTTCGAGTTGCCGCTCTTATCCGAGTCCGCCGCGTCGGTCGTCGAAACCGGCGTGTTGTTCTCGATCGTCAGCGTCGGCGCGCTGATTACGCTCGCGATGGTATTCTTTAACCGCGTGCCCCCGCTTTATCGCACGATGTTCGGCGCTCTAGCGCTCGCCCTCGTCTTCTTCGGTCTCGCGATGCGGTGGCCCGTGCCGCTCCCCGTCTCCCTTCTCCTGATCGGAATGGCGAAGGGAGTCATCTTCCCGGCGATCGCGGCCCTGCTCGCGTCCGCGACCGCCCCGAGCAAATACGGCCGCGTCTTCTCCGTCTTATCGATCGCCTTCTCGCTCGGCGCGTTCATCGGGCCGATCGTCGCCGGACAAGTGCGCAACCATCTCTCGCCGTATTACATCGCCTTCGTCGCGTTGATGACGGCCCTCGCCCTGCTGCCTCCGCCGTTCAAGCGATCCGCCCCCGCTTCGGCGAAGACGTGATCGCGTATCGTTCGACATTTCCCGGGGAATGTATACAATAAATTTAAGGTACATGACTTGGAACGATGTCGAATGCGCCGGGAGGGAACCATGGATTTCGTGATCATCGTAGAAGGAAAGAACGATCGCAGCCGCCTCGCGCGTCTCATGTCCCCCGACGTGCCGATCCTATGCACCTTCGGTACGCCCGGATCGAAGAAGCTGCAAGAGCTCGTCAAAAAGGTCGGCGATCGGATGGTGTATATTTATACGGATAACGACGCTTCCGGCAAACGAATTCGCGGCATGCTGCGAGACCTGTTCCCCGACGCGGAGCAGCTCTATACGAAGTCCGGGTACGCCGGGGTGGAAGGTACGCCCGACGAGCATTTGATCCGACAATTGGAAAAGGCCGGGCTCGAGGAATACATCGTGTATCCCGAGCCCGACCTTCTTATCTGACGCTAAGGGTCTGTCGAATTAACTGTTAATGAGCTTCATCATGTCTTTGGCGACGATTTCGTCGTTCAGATCGTCTCCGTTGTATCGCATGCGGATTTGATTGTTCTGGTCGATCATAATGACGGTGTTCGAATGCATGAAAAACCCCGTCTCCTTATCCTGCTCGTAGTAGATGCCGTAATCCTCGGCGATCGACTTCGTCTCCTCGATGTCTCCTCGAAGGAACTTCCAGCCGCTCGGATCCGCGTTCATGTTCGAAGCGTATTTCGTCAAGTTCTCGACCGTATCCCGCTCCGGGTCGATCGTGATTTGGAGGATTTGCGCCTTCGTGCCGAACACGCCCTCCTCTACCAATCGATCCTGCACCCGCGACAGCATATGACTCGTCGGCGGGCACACGTCCGGGCAATTCCCGAAGAAGAAATACAGCAGCTTCACTTGACCGGTCGTCGTCTCCATCGTCACCGGCTGCCCTGTCGTGTCGTTCAAGGTGAACGGCGACGCCGGGCCCTGTTGCGGGAACGGAGGTTCCTTCTCTCCGCCGAAATACACATACCCGATCGCCGCGAGCAGCACGACCGAGACGGCGACCATCGTCGCCTTATACCAATGCTTGCGCCAAAACCCCACGTAAACCGTTCCTCCTCGTTATGCCGGCAGATGCGGCGTGTCCGCGACCATCAACAGAAACACGAACACCAGATAGTAAAGCGAGTACTTGAAAGCGCCCATCGACCACTTGTTGTCGTCTTTCGCGGCGAACCCCTTGAGACACTGCCATGTCCAGATCGTAAGCAGCGCCAAGCCGCCGATCAGGAACACGATCCCGACGTAATTCAGCGTATACAACAGCACCGTCGTCGGGTAGAGCGCGATCAAGTAAGGCACCATTTGCCACTTCGTCCGCAGTACGCCCTTCACGACCGGCAGCACCTTATACCCTGCCTTCTGGTATTCGTCGCGCTTGCGAATGCCGAGCGCCCAGAAGTGGGGCGGCTGCCAGAAGAACATCAAGCCGAACAGCAGGATCGCGCCGAGATCGACCGCGTTCGTCACCGCGCAATAGCCGATGACCGGCGGAACCGCCCCGGAGATGCCGCCTACGGATGTGCTCCATGTCGACGTCGGCTTCAGCCAATACGTGTAGATGATCACGTAGGCGATATGGCCGACGATGCCGAGCAGCGCCGTCAGCGGGTTCACGAGGAAATACAGCGCCGCGAGCCCCGCGATGCCGAGCGCGGTCCCGTATACGATCGCTCCGTTCAACGAAATCTTGCCCGTCGGGATGGCGCGCTTCTTCGTTCGCTCCATCTTCTGGTCGTGTTCCCGGTCGAGCACGTTGTTGAACACGCAGCCCGAGCCCATGATCAGCGCCGAGCCTATGAGCATGAACGCCAGATCGAACCAATCGATGCTCCACCTCGAGGCGACCCAGAAGCCGCCGAACGCGGTAATGAGATTGGTCATGATCATGCGCGGTTTCGCCAAGTTATAGTAGTCTCTCCAGGAGGCGCGTGTCGTCGGCGTCGCCGTCTCATCCGCGCGAGTGGCCGAGGCTTCGTTCATTATCGGTTGATCCACGTCTGGCCGTCCTCCTTAGTGATTAAAATCATACCTTATGATACCGGAGCCGCATCTCTTTCGCAACGATTCGCGCGGACCGTTCAACAATTTGTCGGTTTTTGCGTAGACACGCACGCCCTCGGCGAATGCCTAATACATTATACGGTAGAGCTTCCGCTGCTTAACGATCCGACGCGAAGGATGTGAGAACAAATCCAAGATGGCTGTCATTAAGGCGAACAGCGAACAAGTGAAGCTGCTTGCGAGGCTGATGCGAGCCGAAGCCGAGGGCGAAGGCGAGCTCGGCATGCTGATGGTCGGCAACGTCGGCGTGAACCGCGTCCGGGCCGATTGCCTAGATTTCCAGAACATCCGCAACCTCCAGGACATGGTGTACCAGCGTCCGGGCGGATTCGAAGCGACGATCAAAGGTTACTTCTATCAAGCCGCGCGCGAACGGGATATCCGCCTCGCCCGGCGAGCCGTCAACGGGGAACGCACGCACCCCGCCTCGAACGCGCTATGGTTCTTCCGGCCTACGGGCGACTGCCCGGCGCAGTGGTACGACCAAGCGAACAGCGGGCGCTTCAAAGCGCACTGCTTCTTTATTCCGTCGGGCGCCGATTGCCCGCGCGTGTACGGCACGATGTAAGATCATTTACTTAAGAGAGGATTGTGTTATCCCGTATGATCATGAACCGTCAGCAATTCCCGGTCGCCCCGCAGGGCACCGCTCCGTTCTCGTACCAAGGCGCTCCCGCGTACCCGACCTATCCGCCCGCTTCGGCGCAGACGACTTCGCCGCCTCCGACGCCGAGCGGCGCGATGATTCCTACCGGGGGGATGGGCACGCCGGGCGCGGGCCAGCCGATTTTCGAAGAATCGTATATCGAAAACATCCTTCGCCTCAATCTCGGCAAGATGGCCACCGTCTACATGACGTTCGAAAACAACAGCCAATGGAACGCGAAAATTTTCAAAGGCCGTCTCGAAGCCGCGGGGCGCGACCACATCATCCTCAGCGACCCGGCGACCGGCATGCGTTACCTGCTGTTGATGATCAACCTCGACTACGTCACCTTCGAGGGCGAACTGAACTACGAGTATCCGGGGTTTTCGACCGGTACCGGTCGTTAAACGAGAAGGAGCCTCCCCGCATGGGAAGGCTCCTTTTGGTTGAAGCTATGGGTCGGGAACGTGTATGCTCGAACCAGAGACAAGGAGGGAGACACCGAATGGATACCGCAACTCACTTCGCGTTCGGCTTCGGTCTCGCCGGCCTCGCCCAGATCGATCCGAACGTGGCCGCCGACGCCTGGGCGACCGCTGCGGTCATGATCGGCACCGTGGCTGGCTCGCAGGCGCCGGACTTCGACACGGTCATCCGCTTCCGCGGCAACGAACTGTACGTGCGCCATCACCGGGGCATGTCGCACTCGATACCGGCGTGGTTTTTCTGGACCGCGCTCATCAGTACGGCCGTCTGGCTCGCGATTCCGACCGTCCCGTACCTGACCCTGGCCGCCTGGGTGTTCGCGGCGGTATTGCTGCACGTCGCGACGGACATGTTCAACACCTACGGCACGCAGGCGTTCCGTCCGGTTACCCGGCGTTGGATCGCCTGGAACATTATCCACATCTTCGATCCGTTCCTGTTCGGCGCTCATCTCCTGGCGCTGGCGCTGTGGGCGCTCGGCGCCGTTCCGGCCGTCGTCTTGTTCCCGACGCTGTACGGGGTTCTGCTGTTGTATTACGCCTGGCGAACGGCCGTCCACGTCCTAACGGAGCGAACGCTGCCGAAGCGCGATCCGACGGGACGCGAGGGCGACGAGTATACGGCCATCCCGACGGTGAACTGGAGCGTATGGAACGTCGTCCGCAAAAATCGGGAAGGCAACTATACGATCGGCGTGTGGAGGGGCGGCCGGCTGAAGTGGACCGACGAGTATGTCTGCGAGTCGTCGCCGCTCATCGAGAAGTCCAAGCGACATCCCGCCGTCGCCGCGTTCCTGTCGTTCAGCTCTCACCCCTGCCCTCATGAAGAACGGCGCGGCGGCGACACGATCGTCCGCTGGTTGGACGCCAGATACCAGCATCGAAAACAGTATCCATTCCTTGCCGTCGTAAAGTACAATGCTAACAAGGAGCCCGTCTTCAGCTACGTCGGCTGGATCAGCGAGGAGAAGCTCGAACGCAAGCTGCAGGACGCTCCGTCAAAACCGATGCTCGTCGGCACCAGGTAGGTGATTTTCTATGAGCAAGCCGCTTTCCCTGTTGTTCGCTTCCCTCAGCCTCGTCTGCCTCATCGCGGCCGGGGCCTCGCTCAGCTATTTCCGCACCGGCTGGGCGCTCTTCTTCCTGCTCGCGAGCTTCGCCGTCACCGGGGCCGGCATGGCGCTGAAGCGACGGCTGCAGCGGAAGTGATCCGCCGCCGCCGTCGGCCTCCCCCTCGTTACGGGAGCACGAAGCCCATGCGTTCCATCGCCCGGCGCAGCGTCGCGTCGGCGACTGCGGACGCCTTCTCCGCGCCGCGCTTCAGCATCGTTTGCAATTCTCCTGAAGCGCGAATGTCGCGGTATCGCGTCTGGATCGGCTCCAGCACCTCCACGACCGCTTCCGCCAATTCCTTCTTGAACGCTCCGTAGCCTTGCCCCTCGTATTGCTTCTCGAGCTCCTTGATCGTCTTGCCCGAGAAGACGGAGTAAATTTCCAACAAGTTGCTGACCTCCGGCTTGTTCGCGCGGTCGAACACGATCTCGCGGCCGGAATCGGTCGTCGCTCGGCTGAATTTCTTGCGGATGACGTCCGGCTCGTCGAGCAGCGAGATGAAGGCGCCGGGATTCGGATCGCTCTTGCTCATCTTCTTCGTGCCGTCGAGCAGCGACATGATGCGCGCGCCGACCTCGGTGTAATGGCCTTCCGGCACCACGAACGTATCGCCGAACCGCCCGTTGAATCGATTCGCGAGATCGCGCGTCAGCTCGAGATGCTGCGTCTGATCGTCGCCGACCGGGACCAGGTCCGTATCGTACAACAAGATGTCCGCCGCCATGAGCGACGGGTAGACGAACAAGCCCGTGCCGATCGAATCCTTGCCGGCCGATTTATCCTTGAACTGCGTCATCCGCTCGAGCTCGCCCATATACGTCAGCGTCGTCATCATCCAGCCGAGCATCGCGTGCGCCGGCACCTGCGACTGCAGGAACAGCGTGGCCGAATCCGGATCGATGCCGCAGGCGAGATATACGGCCGCGAGCGACTCCGTCTGCTCCCGCAATTTCTCCGGATCCTGCGGCACCGTGATCGCATGCATATCGACGACCATGAAGTAGCTGTCGTACTCGTGCTGCATGTCGACGAACTGCCGGATCGCTCCGATATAATTGCCGATCGTCATGAGCCCGCTGGGCTGTATGCCCGAGAGCACCCGTTTCTTTTTCATCCTTCGACACCCTCCTCGATTTTTCCGAAAATGAACGCAAAAAAGGCCCCGTCCGCAAGGGACGTGAGCCGTGGTGCCACCCTTCTTCGCCGAAACGGCAAGCTGCGCTTGCGCCTTCGGCCTTGCGAGCTCGATATCGGGAGCCGTCCGCTTCCCCTAGCGCGCCGTTACGCGCGGTTCGGTTCCGTTCTCGGGGACCCATTCCCATCGCCGTTCAAGTCCGGCTTCTCAGCAATCCGCCGGCTCTCTGCGCTTGAACTTGCGCCATGGTACTTGTTCCCGTCATCGATTCGTAAGTTTGGGTTTCGATTTTCCACATTATAACGAAAAGGCGCCCGCCGCACAAGACCCCCGCGTCATTCGCCGTTCGCTCGGCGCAGCCGCTCCGTCCACTCCCTTACGAGCCTCACGGTGTCCGGCTGCAGCGGACGGTAATCGAGCGGCTCCGCGAACGCGAGGAACGCCTCTCCGAGGCGCCGGAGCGCATGTCGATAGTCCGCCAGCGGGATCCGGTACTCGCCCAGCACGCGAGCGCCCGACGGCGACTGATCGAGCTCCGTCCAGACGACCTCGCCGGCTTCGTGGCGGACGGCGAACGGCATCGCACGGCAATCCGGGTCGCCGCAGCCGCAGACGAAGAACGGCATCCGCTCCCAAGCGACCGCCGCGTCCGCGAACCGGTCCGGCCGCATCTCCTCGAACGCGCTCGCGAGCAGCGCCGGCAGGCCGACGTCGACGCAGAGCGGCTCTTCGACGAGCGTCTCCCCTTCGGCGACGACGCGCACGTCCGCCTGCACGATCTGCAGTTCTTCGTTATGCGTCAAGCCTTCGTACCGAATGTCGAACACGCGCAGCCGCCCCCTTATGTCGCCGTGTAAAAATTACCAGTTTTTCGCATGCGTATAATGTTTGTTTTGGCTCATACTACCTTCCAAGAGGGAGGTGATCACTCATGGGTACAGGTTCTAAAAGCTCCAACACGTTGGTCGTGCCTCAAGCGAACCAAGCTTTGGAACAACTGAAGTATGAAGTCGCTCAGGAACTCGGCATCTCGATTCCTCAAGACGGCTACTACGGTTACATGGCGACCCGCGACACCGGTGCGATCGGGGGTCACATTACTCGCCGCCTCGTGCAAATCGCCGAGCAGTCCTTGGCCGGCCAAAGCCAATCCCGCCGCTAATCCGGCGGAAGTACTTACGAGGGAAAGTGACTATGGAGACATAGTCACTTTTTTTCTTGGCGATTCGGAGCGTATATCCTTCGGATATAACCGACCTACGATACACGGCCGACCGTTTACCCTTGTTCTTCCGTATACTTGATCACTTGCTGCACGACCGACAACGGAATGTTCAAGTCGACGTGCACGTCCCATAACGTGCGATTCGGATGAGTCCGCAAGTAGTCTCTGATTTCCCCGTACGTATCCGCGAACCATTTGGTACACTCCGCGCAAAATTGCGACTTTTGCCGTACATACAACGTTCCGCAGCGTCCGCAGTTTTGCAGATCCACTCGTCCATCCACCTCCGATGATATCGCCCGCCGGATCTTTACAGCGCCAAGAAATCCTCGACGTCCTTCTTCATTAACGCCACCGAACGTTCCCAGAAGTCCGGTTTCGTCAAATCGACGTTCAGATGTTTCTTCGCGAGCGATTCGACGCTCATGCGTCCGGTATCTTGAAGCAGCGCGACGTACCGATCCTCGAAATTCGCGCCTTCTCCCGAGGCCGTCGCATAGATGCCCGTGCTGAACAAATAGCCGAACGTATATGGAAAATTATAAAACGGAACTTCCGTAATGTAAAAGTGTAACTTGGACGCCCAGAAATGCGGGTGATACGACGCAAGCGAATCGTGGAACGCTTGTTTCTGCGCGTCGACCATGAGCGCGTTCAGGCGCTCGGCGCCGACGGTGCCGCGCTTGCGCTCCTCGTAGAAATTCGTCTCGAACAGGAATCTCGCATGAATGTTCATGAGGAACGCGACCGAACGCTGAATTTTGTCGTCGAGCAGCGCGAGCTTCGTCTCGCGGTCCCTCGCGTACCGAATCGTCGCGTCGGATACGATCATCTCCGCGAACGTCGACGCCGTCTCCGCGACGCCCATGGCATAGTTTTGCGTCAGCTGCGGCTGATCGTACATGACATGCGTATGGAACCCGTGCCCGAGCTCGTGCGCCAGCGTCGAGACGTTCGTCATCGAGCCTTCGTACGTCATGAAGATGCGGGACTGCTTCTTCATCGGGAACGACGTGCAGAACCCTCCCGGCCGCTTGCCCGGGCGATCCTCCGCCTCGATCCAGCGGTCCCGGAACGTCATGGCCGCGAAGTCGGCCAGCTTCGGCCCGAATCGGCGGAACTGGTCGATGATGAGCGCCGCGCCGTCGTCGAACGCGATCTTCTCGCCCGCCTTGCCGATCGGCGCGTCGAGATCCGTCCATCCGAGCTTGTCGATGCCGAGCAGCTCCGCCTTCTTGGCGAAATAGTCGAGCAGGAACGATCGATTGCGCTCGATCGCGCTCCACATGCTGTCGAGCGTCTCCGGGGACATCCGATTCAAGTCCAACGGTTCCTTGTGGACGGAGTCCCACCCGCGATGCTTGTAGGTCTGCAGGCGAAAGCCGCCGAGATGGTTCAGCGCCTGCGCGCAATAGTCGGCATGCTTCTCCCAAGCGTTCTCCCAGGCCACGAACGTCCGGTCCCGCACTTCCTTCGACGGATGGTACAGCTTGTTCTGCGCCTGGCCGGCGGATAGCATCGTCGTATCCCCGTTCTCTTCCTGGAACGGCACCTCCAGCAGGCTGACCGTCGTGTCGTACAGCTCGGACCAGCCGTGATAGCCGTCGACGGCTAGATCGTTCAGCAGCGTCTCGAGCTCCGGACTCATCTTCTCGAGCGCTTGCGTCCGCCGTTCGGTGAGCGGGAACGCGACGGGCGCGAGCGACGGACGCCGCATCCACTCGTCCCAAGCGTCTTGCGGCGTTGTCGTCAGCACGAGATCGAATCGCGTCAGCTGCGACTCGAACGCGGCCGCGAGCGACCGGATCGCCGAGCCGAGCGCGACGGCTTTCTTGTCCTTCTGGTTGGCCGACGCGAGGCAGCTCGCGAACGCCTCGGCTTCGATCAAGCGGGCCTGCAGCGACTGGAACTCGCCCGTCAGCGACTCCAGCGTCTCGGCGCCCAGCGGCTTCGCGTCCGCCGCGAGACGCACCCGTTCGCCGAAGCCGTCGATGTCCTGTTCCAGCGCTCGGAGAAATTCGGCGAATTCCGGAGAGTCGCTTCCTCCCGGAAAGATGACGTCCAAGTCCCACGTATCGGGAAGACGGTTCGCATTCGACATATGACATTTGCTCCTTCGTACGGGTTTCGTTTGATATTACACTGGTCAATACGTAAACTAAAACTAACTATATCATGATTGGGAAAGGATTGGTATTTATGCGTCCGCTGCAAATTTCGCCGGATACCGCCGTCAAGCTGGCGGCCAAGCTGAACGTCCCGTTGGAACATCTTATGCATATGCCGCAGCACATTCTGCTCGCGAAGCTCGCCGAGCTGGCCAAGTCCGAAGCGTCGGAGGCCTCTGAAGCTACGGAAGCCCCGGAAAAGAAAGAAGAGCGCAAGGGAGAGTAACTACCTCTTCCCTGCGCTCTGACGCATCTCTTCCGGCAACTCCATCTTCGCGGCGAGCATATCGTCCCGGACGGTCGCCCATCCTTCCCTGCATGCCCGGATCATTCCCGCGTCCATGATCCGCTTATCGTTGATCACTCTCGAAAACCACTTCACCGCGTCCGAATACTCCTTAAGGCGCCGATGAAGCTCGCCGATCAAGTACATCAGCCTCGCGCCGTTCATCTCGGCCCCTTCGGTTTCGTACACCTTCACGTATTGCTCCAGCGCGTACCGGAGAAACCGCTGCTCCCCTTCTTCGTCGCCTTGGTAACGGTACAGCCAAGCGATGTGATGCAGGATGCCCGCCACGACGCGCGGGCGCTCGCCGACTGCCTGCGCGCTGAGCAGCGCCAGCTTATAGACGAACATCGCGTCCGTCATCGTCCGCTTGCCGCCGAAGTCCCTCATCGACCACGTCGCCGTCACCTTCTCGCCGAACGCGGCGCGCTGCCGCTCGTTCAACGATTGCGCGAAGCTCTCCGTCGAAGCGAAGCCGCAGGTCGGGCAGACGCATACGACGTAAAACTCGGGATTCTCATGACCTTCTTTATAATAAGTGCAAAAATCGGTATCGGTCTTCACTGCTTTCTTAAAGCTAGGCCGGACGCGCGACGTCTGAAATTCCCGCCGGCAATGCAAACATACGACGGCCTTCTGGTATAAGGGCTCCATGCGGTTCGTCGCCTCCGTTCGTCAGCTTCTGCTGTGCCGCTCATGCTTGTACTCTTCTTCAGATGGTTCTTTCAGCGCCTCTCGAATGACCCATATAAAGAGACAAGCCAGACAACCTGCCACGACTCCGGTCATAGGAACCACTCCCATCGATGGCGATCAGTAGGTACATTATACCACATCGGAGCCGCGAAATCACCGAATATTTGGGGTTTTCCCGCCTAGGGGACGCGTCATTGCGGCAGGGTCGTCCGCATATATTGAGGTACGGAGGTGAGCCGTTCCCATGCGCTCCGATACGATCCGACTGCGTTCCATCGTTCCGCCGGCCGCGATGTCTCTCGCCGTCCTCGCCCTCGTGCTGGCTTTCCCGCGGGAGAGCGTCGAGGCGGGTCTGACGGGCGTCGCCATCTGGTGGGACGTGTTGTTTCCGTCGCTGTTCCCGTTCTTCGTCGTCTCTGAGCTCATGCTCGGCTTCGGCATCGTGCACTTCTTCGGCAAGCTGCTCGACCCGATGATGCGCCCGCTCTTCCGTCTGCCGGGACCGGGCGGCTTCGTCATGGCCATGGGTTTCGCCTCCGGTTATCCCGTCGGCGCGCGGCTGACCAGTCAACTGTGGGACGCTCGGCTCGTCAATCGCAGCGAGAGCGAGCGTCTCGTCGCTTTCACGACGACGGCGGATCCGATCTTCCTGATCGGCGCCGTCGCGGTCGGCTTCTTCCACGACGCGACGCTCGCGCCGCTGCTCGCCGCGGCGCATTACGGCGGCGCCGTCCTGCTCGGCCTGCTGCTGCGGCTGCAAAGCCGCGGGGAACCGGCCGAAACGAACGCGGCGGAGGACGGCGGGCCGAAGCGGCCGCTGCTGCTGCGCGCCTTCGACGCGATGCACGACGCCCGACTCAAGGACGGGCGTCCGTTCGGCGAGCTGCTGCTGGACGGCATCCGCTCGGGGCTTCGCTTGATCGTCGTGGTCGGGGGACTCGTCGTCTTCTTCTCCGTCGTGATCGAGGTATTGACGCTCGCCCGCGTCGTAACCGCGATGCAAGGGATCGTCGCGTTCGCGCTCGGCCTGTTCGCCATTCCCGCGCCGCTCGCCGAAGCCGTCGTGAACGGCCTGTTCGAGGTGACGCTCGGCGCGAAGACGGCGGGCGCGGCGACCGGCGTCTCCTTGCAGGCGCAGGTGGCGATCGCTTCGTTCGGCCTTTCGTGGGCGGGGCTGTCCGTGCACGCCCAAATCATGAGCATCGTATCGCACATGCCCGTCCGATACGGCAAGTATGCGGTCGCGAAAGCCCTTCAAGCCTTGTTCTCCGGCGCGATCGCGTATTTCGCCTGGCCGTTGTTCGCGCCGTTCCGGGACTCGACGGCCGCTTGGATCCCGGACGCGTCCCCGTCCGGGTGGAGCGCCGCCGCCGCGTACGCGCCGTTCGCCGGTCTCGCCTTCTTGATCTCGCTCGCCGCGGTGCCGGTCGTCTACGTCGTCTATCGGCTGCTGCGCCCGCTCGTACGCCTTCGTTGAGTTCCTTCGCCGCATCCATTATGATGGAGGGGAAGAGAGGCCCGCCGCCGGTTCGCCGCGGTTCTCGTCTCTCTCGTGTCATCTGGAGGTGCGACTTGAACTACTGCGTAATGGACCGCGGCGACGACCTGTCCCGCGAATTGACGGAAACCTTCGAACGTTTGGCCGCGGAGCGCGGACTTCGCCGCGACGAGACGGCGCCCGACGTCGTACTCTCGATCGGCGGCGACGGCACGATGCTGCACGCGTTCCATCGGTTTCGGGAGCGCCTCGACGACATCGCGTTCGTCGGCATCCACACCGGGCATCTCGGCTTCTACGCCGACTGGAAGCCGAACGAAGTCGCCGAGCTCGTACGGCTGATGGCCGACGGCGGGGGCCTCGCGGACCGCGTCGTGAAATACCCGCTGCTGAAGATCGAGATCGCCACCGGCGCCGGGACCGATTCGTATCTCGCGCTCAACGAGTTTACGCTGAAAGGCGCCGACGCGACCCTCGTCGCGCAGCTGAATATCAACGACAAGCCGTTCGAGATGTTCCGCGGCGACGGCATCTGTATCTCGACGCCCTCGGGCAGTACGGCCTACAATAAGAGCTTGAACGGGGCGCTGCTGCACCCGTCGCTCGAAGCGATCCAGATCGCCGAGATCGCGTCGATCAACAACCGCGTCTACCGGACGGTCGGCTCGTCGCTCGTCCTGCCGAAGCACCATCATTGCGACATTCAGCCGCGCAAGGAGCAGAAGCTGCTCATTACGGTCGACCACCTCGCGATCCCGTACGATTCGGTGCTTTCCGTTCGCGGCACGGTGTCCGAGCAGAAGGTGACGTTCGCGCGGTACCGCCCTTTCCCGTTCTGGAACCGGGTGAAGGAAGCGTTCGTCGGCGACACGGTGAAGTAACCCGTTTCCGCCGAAAAAAAATCCTCCCCCGAGCGTGGTCAAGCCCCATTTTAATGGACATCGAAGAAAGCCCTAGGCTGCAAGCTGACGTCGGTACTCTACTGGCGTCAGCTTGCTTAGCTTTCTTTGTGGTCTGTGATGGTTGTAAAAATGGATATATTC
>NZ_JAPSKE010000031.1 GCF_031177825.1 Paenibacillus sp.
TTGCTTACTACAACTACGAACGTTTCCAGAAAAAACTCGGCGACCGCTCCCCAGTGGAATACCGGGAAACGATCGCCGCTTAATATACTCTTTTCTTACTGTCTACTTGACGGGGCTATGACCACCCTTACATTTTTTATCCATGTATTTGCGGGTGGTGTCAGCTACGCTAATTACCCTAATACTAGGAGAGATTAAGCCTATTCGCTTATGATGCCGGTGGAAAAGTGTAT
The DNA here is from genome assembly GCF_031177825.1 of Paenibacillus sp. Lineage (GTDB taxonomy): Bacteria > Bacillota > Bacilli > Paenibacillales > YIM-B00363 > Paenibacillus_AE. The sequence goes on from NZ_JAPSKE010000031.1 coordinate 234, forward strand.
CATGTAATTCTAAAATTGAGGAACCGAACACTATAAAAATGTCTATGTAGTAATTCGTCGCGAAATTGAAGAAAATGGGCTTTTACAGGGGGAAATTGACTTTCCACCAAACCTGGTTTTGAATGAGCTAACAGAGAACGTTAGCATTCCTGTAGAGCGTTAATTTTCAGCTTTGCATAAAGAAAAGCGCCTCGGTACGATGGGAGTACGCAACGGGTCATAGCCCTTAAAATCCCATCATCCAGGAGGACGCTCTATCATGAAGTTTAAAGCCCAGGAAAAACAAAATCAACTCATTGAAAAAGTTACCCCTCAACATCTTGTCGTCGGAATCGACCCCTTGGACAGGCGTAACGAAGGAATGAGAGGGCATAGACCCGTTGAGATATGGGAGTGAAAACCTCCAGGGGCGGCGTGGAGAATGCGTGCAGTATATGGAATTATATGGGGCTTGCAGCTATCCCCTCTATTTCCTCACGCAATTCATGTTGTCCTGGTCTACTACGAGGGTTGTCTTACGTTCCTTCTGCAATTCTGGAAGGGGTGAAATCCTGCGAATAAGCGAGTATTCGTAAGTAAACTGCATCGTACTGAGGGAGTTCAACAAAACAACAACAGCAGTCTAGGACTTTATTTTCTAGTCCATGGCTGCTGCTTTTCTTTCAATAAGGGTCAGTCTAATACTTATTTTTCGAGAGTTGCCGGATTTTAGTTCAGGGAGCCGCGCTAGATCAATGCCTTCGGTCTAATACTTTATTTTCCGGTATCATTATTCCCTTATGGCCGAAACTCCGCTCGTACGAACGAACGGGGAATCCTCCCGCTTATTTCGTCGTATCCGACCGTTTTCGTTCGTTTCCCGCTAATAAGAAGGAGGTTTTCCCGTCCATGAAGCGGTTGCCGCTCCGGTCAGGTGTATGGAAGGGAGGATTCCACTCCGCGATGGCATCTTCAATAACGGGTTCGAAATGCGCTTGAGTCCGGGATTCTTTTCCCCCGCAGGGCTCCGGTTTCTGCTATAATGAATTCGCCTTCGGGCGCAGCAGGACAACTCACCGAACCGAGGTGTACCGTTCATGGCCTTTCCGAGCGTACGATGGAAGCGCTTCTCCGGAGGCGTTCCGCTCGAGAAACGATTATCCAAGGAAGCCGTCACGACGATCTCGATCCACAGCTTCTTCCAACTGGGAGCGTCGATGTCGGGCGTGTTTCTCAATTTGTACTTATGGCGTCTGACGGAGAGTCTCGCGATCAACGGCTTGTACGCGCTGCTGTCGTACGCCGTCGGCCCGATCGTCTTCGCGATCGGCGGCAAATACGCCAAGACGAAGGATCGGCTGTTCGCGTATCGGCTCGGCATTGCGATGACGGCGTCGTTTTATTTGCTCGTCATTCTCGCCGGCCCCCGGGTGGTCGACTATTATTATGTCTTCGCGTTGCTTGCCGGCGCCTCGGGCGCGTTTTATTGGCTCGGGTACTTAACGCTCATGTACGACGTGTCCACGGACCAGAATCGGATAAGGTATCTGGGCCTCAACTCCATCTGCTTTAATCTCGCGGGGTTGATCGGTCCGGCGACGGCCGGCTATATCATCGGGCTCGCCGACGGGTTGGAAGGGTATATGATCGTCTTTACGATCGCGTTCGTCACGTTCGTCCTCGCCACGATCGGAAGCTTCCGATTGAAGGCGAAGGGCAGCCATCATAAATCGTATTATTTACGGCTGCTGCCGCTCGTGTTCCGCAAGGACGCGTCGTTCCGGCACAGCTTGTTCGGCTGGATGATTCTCGGCTTATATCAAGGGCTGCTATTGTTTCTGCCGAACATTTTGTTGTTCGACGCGCTGGGCCGCGAGGATTGGGTCGGCTATGCGGGCGTCGCGCTGCTCGGCCTGACGATTCTGACGAGCTACCTGCTCTCGCGGTACGCGAAGCCCGAGCTCGCGAAGCGCTACGCGTTGATCGCCGCCTGCGCCTTCACGGCCGGCGCGGCGCTGCTGACGGCGTTCGGCGTTCATGTGTGGACGGTCGCCGCGTTCGCGGTGTCGTATTACGGCTGCATTCCGCTGCTCGTGAACTCCTTCTCCGCGTACCATTACCGCCTGGTCGGCCAGCTGCCGCTGAAGGGCAACCTGCGGGTCGAGACGATCGTCGCCCGCGAGACGTTCATCAACGTCGGGCGCGTCGTCGCGTTGTTCCTCATGATCGCGCTTTCGTCGGATCTGGACAGCCCGTGGATCGGGGCCGTCGTGCTCGGGGCCGCGCTCATGCAGTTCAACTTCGCGTGGATCATCAAGCGGGAGAACCGGGGCGAGCCGTCCGTCCATGCGGCAGGCTCGCATGCTCCTCCAGGAACTCGGAGTACGCCCGGCGCGTAACGCGGGGCTCGTCCTCCGACGCATCGATGTTCCGTGTCTGAGTAGAAAGTAAAAAGGCGTTCACAGCTGCGATTCCTTCCCTTGGGGAAATGCGTCCCTGACCGCCGTCGGCCGGCCCCGTTTGTTCTTCCGATAATCGGTCGGGGCGATGCCCTTCGCTTCCTTAAACATCCGAATGAACGTCTTGTAGGAACCGAAGCCGACCTCGTGCACGATGTCCGTGACGGACATGTCGGTGGAGACGAGCAGGCTGGCCGCTTGGCGAAGACGCAGGTCGTGCACGAATCGGACGAAAGTCTGGCCGGTCGCCTCCTTGATCACCTCGCTCATGCGCGAGGCGCTGAACGAGAAGCGCTTCGCGAGATCGGTCAGCGACAGCTCTTCTTGATAATTGTTGTGGATGTAATGGATGGCGGCCCACGCCGAGCTCTTGCTCCGGGGAGGCCGGACGGGCGATGCGGCCCCGCCCGTCCCTGGCGCCGCCTCGGCTTGATGGCGGTACCGGTCGAACCGGACGAGCGTCTCCACAAGCTTCGCCTTCAGCAGCGTGTCGCGCCACCGTTCCGTCGACATCGTCTCGCGGTACATCTCCTCGATGCGGCCCCGCATCTCCTCCATCGCATCGCCTTGAAGCCTTGCGTACGCAGGCAAGTCGTCCAACCCGGCGAACAGCTCGCCGAAGCCCCCGCTCATGCCGGTCTCGTACAACAAGTCCATTCCGAAATTGCAGTTATATAACACCAATGTGCTTCCCGGGTCCGTGAACAGCTCGTGCACCTGATACGGCAGGATGAAGGTGAACGTGCCCGGCACCATCGGGTGGTTCACGCCGTCGATCGTCTCCGAGCCGCTGCCTTCCACGACGAACGAAAATTCGAGAAAGTCGTGCCGGTGGGCGCGAAACCCGTTCGTCAGCCGATGGAGCCCGAGATGAAACGGGAAGGGCGCGTGCATGTTGGGATACGTCTTCAAGTAACCGGGATAGTGCGTCATGACGAGGGTCCTCCGACTCCGAAAAAATGAGACATTCGCCGAAACGGGCGGTACGTATTTTCGTCCGGGCTCGGTTACCATGATCATAGCAAAAAAACGATTCGCGGGGGATGAAAATCATGAACGGCACGAACAAACTGCGGCTCGGCGTCATCGGCGCCGGCAATATTGGAAACGTTCACTTGAAAGAGTTCTCGAAGCTGTCCGACGCATGCGAAGTTACGGCGGTGACGGACGCTGATTTGCCTCTCGCGGAAGCGCGGGCGAAGGAGTACGGCGTCGGGACGGTCGCCGCATCGGCCGAGGCGCTGATCGCGAGCGAGGACGTTGACGCGGTCGTGATCGGCGTGCCGAACCGATATCATGCCCCGCTGGCGGTGCAAGCGCTCGAAGCCGGCAAGCATGTGCTTCTGGAGAAGCCGATGGCGATCGACGCCGAGGCGGCGCGGACGATCATGCGAGCGGCCGCCGCTTCGGATCGGACGCTGATGATCGCGCATCAGATGCGCTGGGAATCCGTGCCGATGCAGATCAAGGAGCAGGCGCTTCGCGGCGAGCTCGGGCGCATCTATACGGCGAAGACGGGCTGGTACCGCCGGAAAGGCATTCCCGGCTGGGGCACGTGGTTTACGCGGATGAACGAGTCCGGCGGCGGACCGCTCATCGATATCGGCGTCCATATGCTGGACCTGGCGCTGTACTTCATGGGCAATCCGAAGCCGGTATCGGTTTACGGCTCGACGTACGCGGAATTCGGCCCGAAGAAGAAGGGCATCGGGACATGGGGCAAGCCGAACTGGGACGGCGTGTACGACGTGGAGGATCTCGCCACGGCGATGATCAAGATGGAGGACGGTTCGTCCCTGACGCTCGAAGTGAGCTGGGCGGTCCACATGGATACGGACAGCGCGCCGTTCATCCATCTGATGGGCAGCGAGGGCGGCGCTTCGTATCGCGGGGCCCACGGTAAGCTGCTCACGGAGAAGTTCGACCGCCCGCTCGAGACGGAGCTGCGGACGCCGGAGGGCGACGAAGGCGCGCGTCAGCGGCTCAGCCGCCACTTCCTCGAGTGCGTGCGCGAAGGCAAGGAGCCGATCAGTTCGGCGATGACCGGCTTCGCGAACAGCCTCATCCTGGACGCGATCTACGAATCTTCTCGCACAGGGGACGAAGTCAAGTTAAACTGGAATTACTAAGAAAAGAAGAGGTGTCGACATTGAATATGAAAATCGGATTAACGCGCGCCGGGCTCGGCGATATCGGTTCGGACGAGCGCTTCGTCGAGCTGGCGGGCGCTTACGGCTTCCAGACGGTCGATCTGTACGATCCAGTCGGCTTCGTGACGCGCTACGGCGTCGACGGAGCGCGAGAGCTGCTTGCGAAACACGGCGTGGAGGTGAGCTCGATCGGCTTGCCGGTCGAATGGCGGACGACGGACGAGGCGTTCCGGAACGGTCTCGGGAAGCTGCGGGACGCGGCCGAAGCCGCCGCGGCGGTCGGCGTCACGACATGCTGCACGTACATCCTGCCCTCGACGGATTTGCCTGCGGCCCGCTTCATGGCGCAAGCCGTTCGCAGGCTTCGTCTGTGCGCGCAGCTGCTAGGCGCCTACGGCATCCGGCTCGGGCTGGAGTACGTCGGCCCGCATCACCTTCGGACGCAGTGGGCGAATCCGTTCATCTGGACGCAAGAAGAGACGCTGGAGCTCGCCGACGCCATCGCGGAACCGAACGTCGGTTTGCTGCTGGATTCGTATCACTGGTACACGACCGAGATGAAGGCGGACGACATCGCGAAGCTGAAGCCGCATCAGATCGTACATGTGCATCTGAACGACGCGCGCGACGTGCCGGTGTCGGAGGCGCTCGACAACGACCGCGTCCTGCCGGGCGAAGGGGTCATCGACCTCGCGGGCTTCCTGCGCGCGTTGGCGTCGACCGGCTACGCCGGCGCGGTCACGCAAGAGGTGCTGACGAAGTCGCCGCCGACCGAATCGGTCGAGACGCTGCTGGAGCGGTCCAAGGCCGGTTTCGACAAGGCGTTCGCCGCGGCGGGGCTTCGGTAGAGCTTTCATACCTTGCAAGCCCGCCTCGGGGTTTACCGATGGCGGGCGTTTTTTTGTACGGCTGACCAATGTACTAACAATCTAAGTGGCACGGAGAAAAAATGGGGAAAACGCAAAAATGAAGTAATTTGGGCTATGGAGGTATCCTGTAAAAGTTAACACCGGCAATTCCCTCGTATATACCTTGGGACATTACATTGGTACCTGTATCTGTAATTTTATTAATCCAGTTTCAACCTCATATACATTATTTGTGGAAAGCGTTGTTTTTGGGTTTTATTGTTTCCTTTGCGGCGGAACCGTTTTATGCTTGGATCGGTTATTACGACCCAATAAATTGGAAATATATTACTCCCTGCCGATTTACATGTTGATTTATATAGCTGCTCATTGGTTAAGTAAGCGCAAGGGGTTTGACCCTATTAAAAGGTTCGTCGTAAACTTGCTTTCATTCACCCACTAACTTGTTAAGGAGTGGTTTTTTTGCATCCGAACTAATGGAAAATTTATCCAATCTATCAAATGCCCCAATCTATTATTTTATTTCAAACATATAATATGGTGATTGAATGATAGAGGAGGTGAAATATAAATATGCATGGATCGAATGATTTGCCACGGCAGGCCATACCGTATGAAATCAAAGAGGCGGCGGCCGGCCTTATGACTCCTTGGGCTATTGATTTCGCACCGGGTGATCGGATTTTTTTCACGGAACGTCCCGGAAGAATTCGGCTAGTGCGAGACGGAAGGCTTTTGGCGGAGCCTGTTTTCACATTTTCGGCGCCTTTCGTTAACATCGGCGAAGGCGGACTATTAGGATTGGCTGTAGATCCGAAATTTAAAAAAAATCACTATATATATGTCTATCATAGTTATCAGGATGGACTGGAGATCAAAAACCAGGTTGTTCGTTTGGTTGAAAGAAATAACAAGGCGACGATCGATACCGTTTTAATCACAAACATTCCCGGTAACGCAAACCACAATGGCGGACGATTGAACATCGGGCCTGACAAATTACTCTATATTACAACTGGAGATGCCGGAGTACCGACAGCCGCGCAAGACCCTACGAGTTTGGCCGGTAAAATTTTGCGTATTGGACTGGACGGATCCATACCGGAAAGCAATCCCTTTCCCGGTTCGCCTGTTTATAGCTTGGGTCACCGCAACCCTCAAGGGTTGGACTGGTCCCCGCGAACAGATCACCTTTACAGTTCGGAACACGGTCCGGTCGCTAATGATGAAATCAATCTGATTCTCGCCGGTTCGAATTATGGCTGGCCGATTGTTCAAGGGGATGAACGCAGAGAGCCTTTCCAGCCTCCCTTGATTCATAGCGGAGACCAAACATGGGCTCCATCCGGAATGACCTTTGTTTCGAAAGGGCCATGGCAAGGACAGCTATTGGTGGCTAATTTGAGAGGAAGGCAAATTTTAAGATTTAGTATTAAGGGGAAAAACCCTCGTTCCATCCAATTGATTTCGTCGTTTTTCACTTCATTCGGGAGAATTAGAGACGTAGTGGAGGGACCCGACCGATCCATTTATGTAATTACCGGCAATGCAGACGGAAATGATAAACTGTTCCGTTTAAAACCGATAAAGGTTGAAAATAAACGGAACAAGAACAAAGGATAGAATGGCAGTAAGTAATCGCCGGAGCTGGGCGCCGCTGCTCTCCCACGCTTTCGATACGATTCATTCGGGCGTCTACACCCGCGGAGAAGTGACCGTCATGATCCGTCTGTTCAAGTCGCAGCTGAACCGGGAGATGCAGGAGCTTAAGGGCAATCTTCAGGAGGTATGTTCCTCCGTAGGGGCCCGAAGGCTGCAGGCGGTTCCGGAGGAGCCCGAGTGGGCGATACAAACGAAGAACGCGTTGTTCGACGTGCTCCGGGACGCGGACCGGGAGCTGCAGAAGCTGAGAATGGACCGTGAGAGCTACCATCTAGCCGCGAAGGTGCGCGAATATATCGGGGAGCACTTCGCGAACCCCGACCTGTCGCTCTCCCACGTCGGAGACGCCTTCGGCGTCAACCAGAAGACGTTAAGCCGCATCTTCAAGGAGGAGTTCGGGGCGAAGTTCGTCGATTATCTCGCGAAGGTGCGGGTGGAGCGAGCGAGGGGGCTGCTGACGGAGACGGCGGAGCCCATCCAATCGATCGCCGAGAAAATCGGATATCTGTATCCGATGTCGTTCATCCGCGTATTCAAGAAGGTCGAAGGCGTGACGCCGGGCGATTACCGCAAGGACGCCGGCGCGAAAATAACCGAAGAGAAACCGTAACCGCCCCGATGGCCCTGCGCCGCGGGGCGGTTTTCCTTTCCCGTATACAAGAAAGATGAATATTGCCGGAACCGGCGGCAGAGGGGTACTGTGAGGTCGATCACACATCGACTTCTGCCGAAAGGAGAACGAACCTTGCAACCCAATCACGCGATCGCTGCAGAAGCGAAGAAGCCCGAGTCCGGCGCGAACCGGCGTCCGTTCTGGCGGAACCGAATCGTCAGGCAAAACATTCCGCTCTGGACGATGTTCTTGCCGGTCGTAGCTTTCTATCTGATTTTCAAGTACACCCCCATGTTCGGCCTGATCATCGCTTTCAAGAACTATACCTTCTACGAGGGCATCCTGGGCAGTCAATGGGTGGGGCTGGACAACTTCAACAACCTGTTCACGCAGGCGCAGTCGGTACAGATTATTCGGAACACGCTGATGCTCAGCGTCTTTACGGTGTTCGTCGGCTTTCCGTTCCCGATCCTGCTCGCGATTCTGCTGAACGAGGTGCGCCGGGCCTGGTTCAAGCGCATGATCCAGACGCTCGTCTACCTGCCGCACTTCTTCTCCTGGGTCGTCGTCGGCGGCATCGTGATCACGCTCTTCTCGCAGAGCGGCGTCGTCAACGCGCTGACGAATCGGCTGTTCGGCGGCGAACCGTTCGCTTATCTGTACAGCGAATGGGCGTGGATCTCGATCTTCCTCGGCTCCGGCATCTGGAAGGAAGCGGGCTTCAGCGCCATCATCTATCTGGCGGCGCTGACGGTCATCGAGCCGAGCTTGTACGAGGCGGCCAGCATCGACGGCGCGGGGACGGTGAAGGCGCTGGCGCCGGGCGCGACCGTCATTACGGCGACGTACGGCTCTGCGGTCGCCATGTTCGCGCTCGAGGTGCTGCCGGACCGCACCCCGCCGGCATGGTCCGAGGGCGCGGCGCTGACCGCTGCCGACGTCATGCCGATGGCGATGACGCTGCATTGGCCGGCGGCGATCGATGCCGCGGGCGTCGATCGTTACGAGCTGTCGATGGATGGGCAGACGGTCGCGGTCGTCCCCGGAAGCGAGCTGGAGCATCGCGTGACGGGGTTGTCGGCGAACAAAGTATACGCGTTCGAGCTTATCGCGGTCGACGCCGGCGGCTTGCGCAGCGCGCCGTTGTTCGCGGCGCGGCGGTCGCTGCCGGCGCCGCCGAACGGCCCGAGCAACGGACGCGGTCCCGAGTTCGGACATGAACAGGGGAACGGGCCTCGCGGACTCGGCGACTGACATTTGTCATCAAACGGTAACATTGCCGTTACGGCGCTCTAATATTGGGCATGTATTATAAATGGCAAGACCCCCTTTTTGAAATATATCTTGGGACCTGACGCTTCGGCGGCCAGGTCCACTTTTTTTTGTGGGGAGCGGCATGTCGGGACCGGGTTCCTCTTTCGCGAGTGCTTCTCCCCGGCTTTCTTACGTTTCGTCGTTCTCCCCTTCGTATAGGCCGTCGTACTTACATCTCCTTAGGTTGGTGAAATTGAGGCTAAAGCGGCGGATGGCGGGGGGAACGGCGCGCAAAAAAAACTACGACCGACCAATTAACTAACAAGGATTTCCATGTGCCTCTGTCGAAGTATTCATTACCCACTTTGATGGAGGTTTCTTTATGCCACTACCGAAGAATCGTATCGTACCAACGGATAAAATATACTTCAGACCTGAGTTTGAGCACTGCCTTCATTGCGGTGCCAAGTTAAAGAGAAGTCATACTGCTTGGAAAAAGAACATCTCCACTCTTCATGGGGTCATACAGGCTTGGAGCATGGCTTATGTTTGTTCCAATGTGAACTGCGAGTATCGGAGCACATACTACAAGTCCGCGGAAGCGGATCTGCTTGCTATGAAACATACCTCATACGGCTTCGACGTGCTTGCTCTAGTAGGTCAACTCAGGTTCAAGCAACACATGACGATCGCCGAGATCACTGAAGAACTCACGGAACGTGGGATTGCCACATCCGAGCGTAATTCCCAACGCTTGTATGAGCGGTATCTAACGTTGCTGCGTTCTAGCGTCACGGATCACGTGAAGGATGAACTCAAGCAAGTTGTAGAAACGAACAGCGGAATCATGATCTCCATGGACGGCGTTCAACCCGAGAAGGGAAACGAGACGTTGTACGTAGTCCGGGAAGTGTTTAGCGGCACTATTCTAGTTGCGAAGAGTGTGAAGAGCAGTTCAACGGCCGAACTTAAAGAACTCATACAACCGATCATCGATCTTGGCTTTCCCATCATTGGAATTGTTACGGATGGTCAGCAGTCCATCCGGTTGGCTATGGAGGAGTTGCTTCCCGACGTTCCGTATCAGTACTGCCAGTATCACTACTTGAAGGACATTGCCAAGCCCATCGTCGATCTGGATCGCAAGCTCAAGACAGGCATAAAGAAGAGCCTGCGCGGTATTCGAGAGATCGAAAGAATACTCGACAAGAGTACTTCTGAAGAATCCGAAGTTGTGAAGGATTACTTGGCAGCCGTCCGCTCTGTGCTCCTCGAAGACGGTAACCCTCCATTAGACTTGCCCGGCATTCGGATCTACGAAACTGCCGAAGTCATTCAGGCATCTCTCCAAACATGCCTGGATAAAAAAGGGGCCCTCGCTACTCCAAAACGTATTCAGAATATTCAACAAACTGAGTGAATTCCGCGGGCTCTATGAAGAGGTAAAGCGCTGGTCGCAACCTTTGCATCACGTGGCAAACATCTTAAACCCAACGCTCGACCAATCCAGCGAGTCCGTACAGCTACAAATGAATTGTCTTTTGAATTGGCTCGAGCAAACGTACACCGAAGAAGCCGACCAACTCATGGTTAAAAACTTCATGAGCTACACAAAAGGCTTTTGGAAAGGGCTCTTTACTTGCTACGACCACCCTCATGTCCCCCGTACCAACAACGACCACGAAAGATTTTTTAGAAAGACCAAAACACGTCATCGGCGAATGACAGGATTGAGAAGCTGGAACGAATACATCGTTCGTTCCGGGGAGTTTGTTGTCTTCGTCGATGATGCCCTCCGTCAGAAGGACGTCCTTAAACGACTTCAAAGCGTTAGTTACAATGTGTTCCGAGAAGAACGTATTCGGTGGTCCAATCGCTTGGAAGAAACAACAAAGCGTCGCCGCTTCCGCCGCGACCCACAAAAGTACCTTCAAGAGGCTGAATCCAAGTATTGTGCGTTAATTGGTCAGTCGTAGAAAAAAAAGCGGCACTGACACCGGAACGTATCCGATGTCTGTGCCGCTTCCTGTGCCGCTTCCTATGCCGCGTCGATCTACAGCTCCACCAACACGCGCTCGCGGCGGCGGAAGTAGCACCATTCGCGGAAGCCGATTTCCTTGAGCCGTCCGCGGACGAACTCCCAATCGTCGGCGACCCGCTCGGGCACGTGCGCGTCCGAGCCGAACGTCACCTTCACGCCATGGAACAAAGCGCGCTCGAGCATGTCGTCGGCGGGGTACCAGCCGCCGACGTCTTTCATTTTCCCCGAAGTGTTGATCTCGATGGCGATGTCGCATTCCCCGATCAGCTGCAGCGTCTTGTCGACCGCCTCCGTCTGAATGTCCGAGAACGCCGGGTAATACGCCTTCATCGCGTCGATATGTCCGAGGATGTCGAACATGCCGCTCTTCGCCGAATGGCCGATCAGCTCGTAATACCGCTCCTTGGTTTGCTGCTTCTGCTTCTCGGTCAGCTTCTTCCACCGGTTGCGGTTGAAGATGGAGACGCCTTCGACCTGATGGACGGAGCCGATAATGTAATCGAACGGATATTTGGCGTAGATGCCGCGGTATTTCTCCGCATGTTCGGGGAAGAAGTCCGATTCGACGCCCAGCAGCACTTCGATGCGCCCGGCGTACTTCGCCTTCAGCTGAAGCACCTCGTTCACGTAGTTCGCGAATTCGCTCGTCGCCATGGCGATTCCCGGGTTCGGGTGATCGTCCTTGTGGCCGAAATACGGCGAATGATCCGAAATGCCGATCGCGGCGACGCCCTTCTCGATCGCGGCTTCGATATATCGTTCGATCGGGCCGTCCGCGTGGCCGCATCGTTCGTGATGCGTATGTAAGTCGAACATCATGACGCGATTCCTCCTATTCCGAGCCGATGAAATGGGTCTCCGGCATGCCTTTCAGGTCGCTCAAAAATTGCCGCATCGCGGAATTCAGATAGCGCCCCGTTTTCGTGATGACTCCGACGGGGTGGGCGATCTCCAGCTCGTTGACTTGAATCATCTTCAACGTTCCGAGCCGCAGCTCGCTGGCGATGGACATCTTGGAAATGACGGTCGCGCCCATGTTCAATTCGACCATCCGCTTCACTTCCTCGCTGCTCGACAGCTCCATCACGACCTTCGGCACGATGCCGTGCTTCTCGAAGACGCTGTCGACGAACCGCCGGCCGATCGTATCGGGCGACAACATAATGAACGACACGTCGGCGAGCGCCGACAGCGGCAGATGTTTATGAGCCGCCAGCGGATGCTCCGGCGAGACGACGAGCTCGAACGTGTCGTAATACAGCGTCGAAGTGACGAGGCTCGGCGTCTTCTCGACCAAGTAGGCGATGCCGATGTCGACGGTCCCGTTTTCCACGCTGGTCATGATTTGCAAAGACGGCATCGTATGAATCGAGGTCTGGATATGCGGGTATTGGTTGTTGAAATACGAGAAGATGCGCGGCAGGATCTGCATCGCGATCGACGTCGTCGTGCCGAGCCGAATATGGCCTTGCGGCGTCGCGTCGATGTCGCTGAGTCTCATCTTCAGCTCGTCGACGATGGCGAGAATTTTCTCGGCTTGCTCGAGGAACAGCACGCCCGCGTCGGTCAGCGTCACCGGCTGGTTCCGGTCGACGAGCACGGTCCCGAATTCGTCTTCGAGGCTCTTGATTTGCGCGGATACGGCGGGCTGCGTCAAATTCAGCACCTCGCCGGCTTTCCGGAAGCTCATCGTCTTGGATATCGTAATCAGGGTCTCCAGTTGGTTTAAGTTCATGCGGAACGCCCCCCTCTCAGCCAACATCAATTATATTACAAAAGATTAACAAAGAAAAAGGTACCCCCGCGCGTCCCCATCAAGTAAAATGTAAGCATTATCAAAAGGCCGCGAAGGAGAAACGATGCCGATGGATCAGAAGAAAACGGTAAGGGCGTGGGTGCTCTACGATTGGGCGAACTCGGCCTATTCGACGACGATGGTGGCGGCGGTGCTGCCGATCTTCTTCGTCAGCGTGCCGGGCGCGGGAGTCGGCGACGCGGCGGCGTCGTACTGGGCGTACACGCAGTCGGCCGCGATGTTTCTATTAGTGCTGCTGTCCCCGATTCTCGGGGCGGTGGCGGACGTATCCGGTTCCAAAAAGAAGCTGCTCGGCATATTCATGGCGCTCGGCGTCATGTCGACGGCGCTGTACGCGCTCGTCGGGGAAGGGCAGCTATGGTTCGCGGTCGTCTTGACGCTGCTCGGCGTCATCGGCAACAGCGGCGCGAATAGCTTCTACGACGCGCTGCTGCCGGGCATCGCGAAGCCGGCGGACCGCGATCGGGTATCGGCGCAAGGGTATGCTTACGGCTATCTTGGAGGCGGATTGCTGTTGGCGGTCAACCTGATGATGGTGCAGAAGCCCGAGTGGTTCGGGCTGGATACGCTCGGCGGGACCCGACTCGCCTTCCTGTCCGTGGCGATCTGGTGGCTGGTCTTCTCGATCCCGCTCTTCCGCCGCGTGCCGGAGACGAAGCCGGAGACGGCGATCCGCGCCGGACAATCGATCGGCTTGGCGTTCCGCCGGTTGGGCTCGACGCTTCGAGGCTTAAAGAACTATCCGGAGCTGCTGAAATATTTGATCGCGTTCTGGTTGTTCAGCGACGGCATCGGCACGATCATCCGGATGGCGACGGTGTATGGGGAAACCATCGGCATCGGCACGTCGCACCTGATCACGGCGCTGCTTATTACGCAATTCGTCGGTTTTCCGTGCGCGATTCTGTTCGGCAGGCTGGCCGGCCGGTTCGGCGCGAAATCTTCGCTGTACGCGTCGCTCTGCATCTATGTCGTCATTACGATTCTCGGGTATTTCATGACGAACGCGACGCATTTCTACCTGCTCGCCGTCATGGTCGGCTTCGTGCAAGGCGGCAGCCAAGCGCTGGCGCGCTCGATCTTCACGCGTCTGATCCCGGTCGGCCGCGAGGCCGAATATTTCGGCTTCATGAGCGTATGGAATAAGTTCGCCGGCATTATGGGGCCGGCCGTCTTCGGGTACGTCAACATGCTCGGCAACAGCCGCCTCGGCATTCTTGCGTTGATCGCCTTCTTCGTCCTCGGCATCGCCGTGCTCGCTTTCGTCGATCTCGACAAGGGCGAGCGGGAAGCGGCCCGGGCCGGCGGCGACGTTCCGCCGCGCGACCCGGCGCTATCGGTATAACAAGGTTTCCTTACCGGTCGGAGGCTAAGCCCGTCTCGTAGGAGAGATCGCCGAGCGCCGCCTCGAAGGCACGCCACGCGTCTCCGGCGTCGGCCGCGCCGCCGCCGCCGGCGCGGCTTGCGGCGAGCCATGCGGCCGCCGCCCCGAGCAGGCGCTCGCCGTCGTCCAGCGCGCGCTCCCAGACGTCCCAGAACGATTCCTGGGACGTCTTTATTTTGTCCGCGGGCGGACTCCAAAGCGCGCGGCGATCGTTCATCGGGTCGAGCGCGGCGTCCCGTCGACCGGGCACGAACGGCTCGATCGCGCCGGCGAGCAGCTTCGTCTTGAGGCCGGACGGATCGTGGAACAAGGAGAACGCCGTCAGCATGTCGCGGTAGCTCCGCTGCCATAGGCCGTCGAGGAACGGCGTATCGGACTCGGGATACGTACGGCGCACGGCGTCTTCGACCAGCTTCGCGACGCCGCCCGGAAGCGTCTTGCCGGCGTCGAGCGTCGGCCGGACGGGCGCCCGCGACGTGTCGACGCCGCGGAGCCGCTCCGCGACGTACGTATCGATCGCGGTCTCGAGCCGCTGGTGGTCGCGCTTCTTCTCGCCCTGCCGGGCGAAGACGAACGGGTGCGCGATCCGATCGAGCGCATGATGCGCCAGCCAGCCGAGCGCGTAGACGGCGCGCGGATCGTTCGGGGCGGCGCCGTCGCAGCCCTGCAGCAGGTTGCGCAGGAAGGCGCCGCAGCGGCTCTTGTGCAGCAGGCCGCCGAGCGCGTCGGAGCGGGCGGACTCCGTTTTGGTCCAGGGGAAGAAACGATGGTAAAACAACGGGTCGGGTCCTTGGCAGCCGAACCGAAACAGCGGGCCGAGCGCGGGATCCCCCTCGAGGATTCCCGTCAGGGACAACCGCTCCAGAAGGATTTCCCCGTAGATCGAATGCGTCCATACATTGGGCATGCGCATTCCCTCCTATACTTGTCGGAAAATGTCGGTTATAATAGACCATATTACATAGCAACTAGTTCGAAAGGTCGAACTTGATCCGCATGGAGGTAGCAAGCGAATGAACCACGAATATGTCCACCCGTTCTTGGAGTCCGCGCGAATCGTTATCGAACAAGTGGCCGGCGTCAAGCCGTCCGCCGGCGAGTTCGGCATTAAGGAAATCACGAAGCACCATGAGTACCTGTGGATTCATATCGGCCTGACCGGACAGATGAACGGCGATATTATTTACGGCTTGCACGAGTCGGTCGCGCTGAAGATGGTATCCGCGATGATGGGCGGTTACGTCTTGGACGAGCTCGGCGAGATGGGACATAGCGCGATCTCGGAGCTGAGCAATATGATCAGCGGCAATGCGAGCACGATGCTGTACAATCAAGGCGTTCGCGTCGACATTACGCCGCCGAAGATTCTCAGCTCGACGGACGGACAGGGAATCGAGGCGACCAAGGTGCTGTCGATCCCGCTCACGATGGAAGGCATCGGCGAACTTGACATTCAGCTGTTAATCGCGTAATCATTCAAAGCGAGGGCTCCTCGCTTTTTTTTGTTGTTCGGGAGGAAAGATAATGATGGGTACTGTGCAATACGACGGCAAGATCGCGGTCGTGACCGGCGCGTCCGGCGGCATCGGCGGGGCCGTCGCCGAGGCGCTCCACGAACGGGGCGCGCACGTCGTGCTGGCGGCGCGGTCCGTCGACAAGCTGAACGACTTCGCCGGGAAGCTCGGAAGCCGGGCGACGGCGATCGCGCTCGACGTCGCGGACGAACGCTCGGTCGCCCGAGCGTTCGAGGAGATCGAGGCTCGGTTCGGCCGCGTCGACCTGCTCGTGAACAACGCGGGCTTCGGTCGGTTCGAGCTGGTTGCGGACGCGCCGGCGGATTCGTTCGAATCGATGATGAACGTCAATTATTTCGGAACCGTGCGATGCACCCGGGCGGCGCTGCCCGGCATGCTGTCGCGGCGCGAAGGATGGATCGTCAACGTGGCGTCGATCGCCGGGAAGACCGCTACCGCGAAGTCGGCCGGCTATGCTGCGACGAAGCACGCGGTGCTCGGCTTCACGAACGCGCTGCGCCAGGAGCTGCACGGCACCGGAATTCGCGTCGTGGCGGTCAACCCGGGACCGGTGCGCACGGCGTTCTTCGACCTCGCGGACCCGGAAGGCGGCTATGTGAACGGCGTGAAGTCGATGATGGTGACGCCGGAGCGGGTCGCGCGAGAGACGCTCGCCGGGCTCGACCGGGGCCGGGCGGAAGTGAACGTGCCCGGCTGGCTCGGCGCCGCGGCGCGATTGTCCCAGGCGCTTCCGATCGGGCTCGTGAACGCGTTCTCGGCGCGCTTTCTTAAGTTGAAGTAGGCGGCGTCTGCGCGCGTTTGCGCTCGTTCAGCGCCTTGACGTCCTCGAACAGCTCGCGAACGGCGAGCTTGGCTTCGGGATGCGACGCGTTCCAGTGGTTCGCGAGCGCGGGCATCGTCTTGTGGATATGGCTGTAGAGCGCCCACAGCTTCACCTTCTCCACCGCGTCCGGGGACGTGTCGCCGATCAACAGATCGGCGTAGGTTTCTATTAAAGCGTCGAACGATTGCCGCAGGGATGGATCGTTGAGCAGCTTCATGGCGGTTCTCCTTTGCGCGAGGTAGTCGAGTTCGAGTCCAGTCTATCGTACATAAGTTGAAGGTGTCAAAGCGATCGAACCAATATGAAATCCGGAGGATGTATATGAACGAGAACGAAGTAGAACCCGATTTGGATCATGAAAAGGAAGCGCCCCGCGATTCGGCACCCGCGACGGCGTCGTTCGCCGAGCTTGGGGTGAAGGGGCCTTGGGTCGAGCGGCTTGCGAGCCGGGGCATCGCGAACGCGGCGCCGATTCAAGCGGTCGGCGTGCCGGCGCTGCTCGCGGGAAGCGACGCCGTCATTCGCTCCCGCACGGGGACCGGGAAGACGCTGGCGTTCCTGCTGCCGGCGCTCGAGAAGATCGACCCGACGCTCGACAAGCTGCAGGCGGTCGTCTTGACGCCGACGGCGGAGCTCGCGATGCAGATCGCGAAGGAAGCGTCGGAGCTCGTCGAGGGGACGAAGCTGCGGACGCTCGCGCTGATCGGCGGCGCTTCGCTGCAGCGGCAGCTGGACAAGTTGAAAACCCATCCGCAGCTCGTCGTCGGTACGCCGGGGCGCATTCAAGAGATTCTAACCATTAAGAAGCTCAAGATGAGCGAAGTGCGCCTCATCGTGCTCGACGAGGCGGACCAGACGTTCGCGCTCGGCGCCGCGGGCAGCGGGGGCGAGGCGGAGCGCATTCTGGCCGCGGTGCCGGCGTCCGCGCAGCGGGTGTTCTGCTCGGCGACGATGCCGGAAGCGGCCGCCGCCGTCGTCGCGAAGTGGACGAAGAACGCGGTGTGGGTCGAGGCGGAGCCGCAGGGCGAGGAAGCTTCGCAGCGTCTGCCGTCGACGGTGACGCATTCGTACGTCGTCTCGGAAGAGCGCGACCGGATCGACACGGTGCGCCGGCTGCTTCGAACGCTGCAGCCGAAGGCCGCGATGCTGTTCGTCAATCAGACGGAATCGATCGCGGAGGTGGAGGCGAAGCTGCAGTACCACGGGCTGCAGGTAGAGGCGATCTACGGCGATCAGCCGAAGCAGGAGCGGACGGCGGTCATGCGCCGATTCCGCAGCGGCAAGCTGAAGCTGCTGCTCGCGACGGACGTCGCGGCGCGCGGGCTGGACGCGGCGGACGTGACGCATGTCATCCACGTCGATCCGCCGCTGGACGCGGAGCGCTACTTGCATCGCGCCGGACGGACGGGGCGGATGGGGCGCCGCGGCGAGTCGGTGCTCGTGCTGACGCCGAACCGGACGTTCATCGCGTCGAAGTTCGCGGAACAGCTGGGAATCGAGATCAAGGAGAAGAAGCTGCAGGGCGGCGAGCTGAAGGAGCGGCGGACGTACTTTCCGCCGACGGCGCCGGCGCCTGCGTCGCGTGCGGGCGAGCGCGCAGGCGCGCGGCCGACGGATCGCGCGGCACGGCAGGGCGAGCGCGCAGGCACGCGGCCGACGGATCGCGCGGCACGGCCGGGAGAGCGAAGCGGTGCGCGGCCGACGGATCGCGCGGTACGACCGGGCGAGCGCAGCGGTACGCGGCCGACGGATCGCGCGGCACGGCCGGGCGAGCGCGCAGACACGCGGCCGACGGATCGCGCGGCACGGCCGGGCGAGCGCGCAGGCACGCGGCCGACGGATCGCGCGGCACGGCCGGGCGAGCGCGCAGGCACGCGGCCGACGGATCGCGCGGCGCGTCCGGATGAGCGCGCAGGCACGCGGCCGACGGATCGCGCGGCGCGACCGGGCGAGCGCGCAGACACGCGGCCGACGGATCGCGCGGCGCGATCGGGCGAGCGCGCAGGCACGCGGCCGACGGATCGCGCGGCGCGACCGGGCGAGCGCAACGGCAAGAACGTTTCGATCGGCGCGGCACGGCCCGTCCATCGCGGCGCGAAGCCCGCCGCGAGGACCGGCAAAGCGCCGGCGGCGGCTCCCGTCGCCAAGGAACGCGCGCGCGACAAGAAAAACAAAGGCGCCCCTCGTTGGCTGAAGGACAAGCGGGAGGGCAACGGAGGCGAATCGGATGGCGGTACCCCAAAAGGTTAAGCCCGTGCGGCGCGCCTTCGCCCCGCTCCTGTGGCTTCTCGTCATTGCGGGGCTGCTCGTCGGGGGAATGGCGGCGTACGTCTCAACGGAGCCCCCGCTCGACTGGTCGTCGCAGGGCGGCCCGGATCTCGCCGAGAAAGTTCGGGGCATGATCGCCTCGAAGTCGCTGTCCGCCGCGATTACGGAGGCGGAGCTGAACGCGCTCGTGAAGGCGAACCTTTACGAAGAACGGCGGCTCGGCGAACAAGCGGAAATGACCGGCGCCGACGTCGCGCTGGACGGCGACACGCTGATCGTACGTACCGACGTGACGATCGCCGGGAGCATCCGCCTGCCGCTCACCCACCGCTTCCGACTCGAGTGGGAGAAGCCCGACGTGAAGGCGACGCACGTCTCGACCGCGCTGAAGGACATCCCGCTTCCAGCGTCGCTGCTCGCGATCGGCACCATTCGCGTGCCGCTCGCCTTCGACGCGCGCATCCCGGCCGAGATCGAGACGGTCTCGTTCGAAGAAGGCGAGGTCCGGCTCAAGTTGAAGTTGGTGAATCCTTTCTTTTAAAACACGCAAAAAAATGGCAGTCCAGGCGAGTACGATCCGTCCGGGACTGCCGTTTTTTTCTACCTTGGCTCGTATAATTCCTCGTTCCTCGACCCCCGCTTGTATTCGTTCGGGCTAAGGCCCACCTCTTGCCGGAACAGCTTCGCGAAGTAAGAGTAATTCGCGTATCCCACCCGCCGAGCCACGGCTTGCACGGGAAAGTTCGAAGTCTCGAGCAGGTGCTTCGCCGCCGCGATCCGGGCCTGGATAATGTAGCTCCCGAGCGATACGCCCGTTTCTTTCTTGAACAGCCTCGCCAGATAGTCCGGGTGGAGGTAGACGAGCTCCGCCAGATCGTTGCGGGTCAGATCGTCTTTGCAATGCGTATGGATGTGCCGCTTGATCTGTTCGACGACCGACCGCGGCTGCTCGGTGAAGTTCCGATAGTCCATTGCGGTGATCACCAGATAACTCAGGTACGCTTCCATATCCTCGATCGAATCCAACGAATGCGCGAGCAGCCGGTCGTTCGTGCGGCCGGCGTACAGCTTATGCGCCTCGATGCCTTTGGTCTTGAGGAACGAATAGACGAGCTGCACGATATCCAGCCGGAACAAGCTGAGCGTGGACGCATTCAACGCCTGGAGGCTCAGGCGCTGCTTCAAGTATGCCGACGTCTCCGCGAGGAACGCGTCGGGACGGTTCAGGTTCAGCCATTCCTCCAGCTTCGGCAGGTCGGGCGGCGCGTACTCGACGGACTGACGGCGGAAGCGTTCCGCATGGAACGTCTGATTTCTGCACTTGACGACCTCGTCGTTCGTCTGCAGAAGCCGCTTGACGATGCCGCTCATCTGCTCCAGACTTCCGGACGAGGCGACCGTGCAGCAGGCATCGGCCTTCAGATACCGGTTCGCCTTCGGAATGAAAGCGGAACATAGCGCTTCTACGGCGTCGGGGTCGGGCGTTCGATCCCATTTCAGAACGGCGATCCAGTGGTAGCTTCTGATTTCCAAAATCGTTTCGACCGAAAATTCGGGGCTTTGAAACGATTCGTACAATACATTCAGCAGCGCGAAGTCGAATAGTCCCTTCTCGGTGTCCCCTAAGCTGCCGTTATAAGGGAACATATGGAGCAGCAGCGGTTGGAACGTATCCGTCATGCGGTAAGCGAGGCGCTGCTCTTCGATCGAGCGGGTCAGGTCGGCGGGCTTCATCGGGAACGAGGTGCATGCGTCGATCAGCTTCCGCCAGAAGTGCTCCCGCAGCTTCGCGTGGTTTTTCTGCCAGAAGTACCCCTCTTGGATCGCCTTCTCGTCGCTCCGGTGCTGCTTCGCGCGAGCGACCGCCTTCTGCAGAATGAGCATCAGCTTATCGAACTCGATCGGCTTCAGGAAGTATTCGAAGCTCTGTAGTTCGATAGCCTTCTGCGCATAATTGAAGTCGGCGTAATTGGTGAGAAAGATCGCTTGGATGTCGTATTTTTCCTCCCGGATCCAAGCCAATAGCTCCAGTCCGCTGCCTTGCGGCATGTCGATATCGGAAACCAATATATCGACGGGATGACGGAGAATGATGTCCCGGGCTTGCGCAACGTTGGGAGCGGTGTACACGCGATCGATCTGCAGCGCCTTCCAATCGATCTTCTTCTCCAGCGCGGTCAGGACGAAGTAATCGTCGTCGACGAGCAAGGCGTTCATGGGCGCACCTCCGTTCCGGTAGTCGCTTCCGGGCGGTCCGGAAGCCGTAAGGCGATCGACGCGCCGCCGCCCGCCGCGTTGGAGAAGCGGATGTCTGCGTCGGCGTACAAATAATTCAAGCGCTGCACGGCGTTCATGATGCCGATGCGCGTGCCGCCGGACTGATCCAGCGGCTGTCCGGCCGCCAGCTTCTCCAGAACGTCCGGAGGAAATCCGGGACCGGTGTCGGAAATCCGAATGACCGTCAGGCCGGCGTGTCGCTCGACCTCGATCGCGAGCCGGACCTCTCGGTCCCGGGACACGGCGTATTTCACCGCGTTTTCGACGAATGTCTGAATCAAGAGGGGCGGGAGCTGCACGCCGGCCGCCATGGGGTCGAGGTCGACCCGATAATGGAACGCGTCGCGGTAGCGCTCCCTCTGAATTTCCAAATAGGTGCGGACATGCTCGATCTCGTCTACGAGACTAACGAAGTCTCGCCCGTTCTGAAAGATGTACCGGAAATATTTCGAAATCGATAACGTCATCCGTTCGATCTCTTCGTGCAGCTGCATCTGGGCCATGCTGTAGATGGTCGTCAAGCAGTTCAGGAAGAAGTGAGGTTTGATTTGCAGCTTCATATAGTTTAGGTGCATGCGCTGCTTCTCCAGCTCGCGTTCGTACAGGTCGATTTTGATCGTCCGAATTTGCTTCATCAAGTCGACGAACTGCCGATTCGCTTTTTCCAATTCTATGATTTTGTTGTTTTCCAAGTCGATCGGTTCGCCGTCGTTCGTCAAAATCGCAAGATTGTTGGAGAAATGCTTGATCGGCTTCAACACTCTCTTTTGAAAATACAGCAAGAGGAAGCATAAATTGCAGGCGATGAGCACGGCCAGGATCACGACCAACAGCTGAGCGATCATGATTTTCTCGAACGCGCCGAATCGAATGACGAGCTCGATATAGAACGAAGCGTCCGAAAACTCGCGGATGACCGTCGTGCCGGACTGCAATCGGTCGAGGATCGATTCGGGCTTCGCATGATGTCGGATCGTCTTGCCGACGTTCGGGATCGGACTCGTGACGCGGACCCCGTCTTCGTTCACCAAGGAAGCGAAGCCGCCCCCTCCGAGATTGATGTCGCGCAAGGGACGGATCAGATCGTCCGCGGACACCAATCCGATCAAATACCGATCATGATAAGGCACGATGTTGATCATATAGTACGTTCCGTTCAATTCGATCGTCGTCCACCGGGAATAATACTTCTGGTAAATTTCGGCGCTTCCGACGTCCCCGTTCACGGTCCGCTTCAACGCTTCGAACTGGGGGAAGGTGAGGGTCATCGGCGCGACGTTCAGCAGGAAATCCTTATTCTTCAAATAGACGAAGAAATTATATTCTTTCCCATGGCTCTTCTGCAGCTCGGCGAAACGCTTATAGATGTTGTCGTTCGCCTTCAAAAAAAGCGTGTCGTCGGCGTCCCGTTCGCTCATCGTCTCCATGTTCTCGTCGTTCGCCAGCGTCCAGCCCATGAAATGATGGATGTACGCGAAGTTGTTGTCGATTCGGTCGATATACAGATCCGCCGTGTCCTGCAAATACCTGGCGGACTGCTGTCGCACGAGCGCGATGGACGAGAAGCTGATCGCGAAATCGACGATGAGGGCGATGAACGAGATCCAGAGCAAGATCCGTACGTAATGCTTGATCGAATACATCTTTTCTTCCGCTCGGTTCGCGATGGTTTCGGCCTCCTCTCGCGACGCGGCGACCGAATCGCAACGCCCGGATGACTTTCATATTATCAAGCGTTCCCTCGGGAATACAAGATGCAAGCGTATTCTCGGCGCGAAGGTCCGGTTCGGAGCAGGGAAGGTCCGGATTCGACTATCGCGCCGCGTCCGGCTTGCGCGCAATGTCCGGATTCCGCGTGCGAGGTGGTCCGGTTCGTCGCGAACGGATGCGCTATGATGAGAATAGCTCCGAGGGACGACAAGAAAGAGAGGGGATTCGATGTTGAGCTCAAGTCCAGAGATCGTCCGATGGCGACGCGCGGCGGGAAGCATCGCGAGGAATTGGGGGCTGTATCTGCTGCTGCTTCCGGCCGTGACGCTGCTGTTGTGCTTTACCTATAAACCGATGTACGGGGTGATCATCGCTTTCAAAGATTACAGTCCGGCCTTCGGGATTTCCGGGAGCCCTTGGGCGGGATTCAAGTATTTCGAAAAGTATTTCGCATCCTACCAATTCGAGATTACGATGAAGAACACGCTGTTGATCAGTTTGTACAGCTTCGCGACGTTCCCGATCCCGATCGCGTTCGCGCTGCTCGTGAACCAGATGCGGGTCGAGCGGTTCCGGCGCTTCTTCCAGACGGTCACGTACATGCCGCACTTCATCTCCACCGTCGTGCTCGTCGGACTGATGCTCATCCTGCTCTCCCCGGGGAACGGACTCGTCGGGCACGTCTATCGCCTATTCGGGGCGGAAGCGCCCAATCTGATGGGCTCCAGCGCCTTGTTCAGCAGCGTGTACGTCTGGTCCGACGTATGGCAGCAGACGGGGTGGAACAGCATTATCTTCCTTGCGGCGCTGTCGGCGATCGACCCGAGTCTTTACGAAGCGGCCAAGGTGGACGGGGCGAGCCGATGGCAGAACGTCTGGAATATCGACGTTCCGATGCTCATGCCGACGGCGGTGACGCTGCTGATTTTGCGAATCGGCGGACTGCTCGGGGTCGGATTCGAGAAGGTATACTTGATGCAGAACAACCTGAATATTTCCGGAAGCGAAGTCATCTCCACGTATGTGTACAAAATCGGGCTGTTAAGCGCGCAGTATAGCTTCTCGGCCGCGATCAACTTGTTCAACACCGTCATCAATTTCGTCCTGTTGCTGCTCGTCAACCATATCGCGAGAAGGTACAGCGACAACAGTCTTTGGTAAGAAGGGAGGGGGACGCGCAGCGATGCAACTCGCGCCAGCGATCCGGAGAGCGCCGAAGAGGCGATCCGCCGATTCGCTTCTAGAAGGTTTATTGTACGTGTGGGCGGCTTTCGTGCTTTTGATCACGTTATATCCGCTTTACTTCATCGTCATCGCTTCGTTCAGCGATCCTTCCGCGGTCGGGAACGGGCAAGTGTGGATGTGGCCGAAGGGGTTTACGTTGGACGGGTATAAGGAACTGTTGAATCATTCCAACCTATGGGTCGGATACCGGAACACGATTTTCTACACGGCGGTCGGAACGGGAATCGGGCTGGCCGTGAATTTGTCGGCGGCTTACGCGCTGTCGAGGAAAGATTTGTTCGGACGCAAGGCGATTACGCTCTTCTTTCTGTTCACGATGTTCTTTAACGGCGGATTGATTCCGACCTTCCTAACGATTCGGGATTTCGGCTTGTATAACTCGTTCTGGGTCATGGTGCTGCCGTTCGCGGTCGGCGTGTTCGATATTATCGTGGCGAGGACGTTTTTCCAAAACAGCATTCCCGCCGATCTATGGGAATCTGCGCAGATCGACGGCTGCGGGAACCTCCGTTATTTCTTCCAGTTCGTCCTGCCGCTCTCGAAGGCGGTCGTCTCCGTGCTCGCGTTGTGGATCGCGGTGGGCCATTGGAACTCCTATTTCGGCGCTTTGATTTATTTGAAGGACGAATCGCTGTACCCGCTGCAGCTCGTGCTTCGCAACATTCTCATCACCAATCAGATGCAGTCGAGCATGGGCAGCGGAGAAGCCGCGGAAATCGCGCTGCGGCTCGCGAATCTGATGCGGTATTCCGTCATCATCGTCTCGACGATCCCGATCATGCTTGCGTACCCGTTCGTGCAGAAGCACTTCAATCAGGGGGTGATGATCGGAGCGGTGAAGCAATGACCACAATTTATTTTAGGGGGAAACGCGGTATGTTGAAGAAAACGGTATCTTATCTCGCTCTCGGTTCATCGATCGCCGTCCTGCTGGCCGGCTGCAGCGGCGGAGCGACGGGCGGCTCGCCCGCCGAAGGCGGGGCGGAGAGCGGCTATAACAAAGAGGGGCTTCCGCTCGTAGACGAACCGATTACGCTCGACGTTCTGACGGTACGCTGGGGCAATATGGGCGACAGCTTCACGAAGAACGCATGGCTGCAGGAGCTCGAGAAAGCGAGCAACGTGAAGATCAACTGGCAGGTCATGTCCTCGAACGATTGGGGAGAACAGAAGTCGGTCATGCTGGCGAGCGGGGAGCTGCCGGACGTGATCTTAGGCAATCTTGCGCTCGGCGACTCCGACATCATTAATAACTTAACGTATTTCCGCCCGCTGGACGACTATATCGAGGAATACATGCCGAATTTGAAGGCGGCGATGGAAGAGACGCCCGTCATGCGCAAGCTGAGCACCTTCCCGGACGGCAACATTTATTCGCTCCCTGCGAGATTGCCGTCGCGTCCCGTCTCGGCGACGCAGCCGGTCATCAATAAAGCATGGCTTGACAAGTTGGGACTGCAGCCGCCGACGAACGTCGACGAGCTCTACGCGGTGTTGAAGGCGTTCAAAGAGCAGGATCCGAACGGCAACGGAAAGGCGGACGAAATTCCGGTCAGCAACGAGGGCGATATCGAGATGCAGCTGCTCATGCCGTTCGGCATCACGAATCTTCGAGCCAATAACATGATGATCCAAGACGGCGAGCCCGTCTTCTCCCCTACGTCGGAAGCTTACAAGGAAGGGCTGAAGTGGGCGCATAAGCTGTACGCGGAAGGGCTCATCGATCCGGAATCGTTCACGCAGGACGGTACGATGCTCAGCGCGAAACGGCAAAATCCGGACGTTCCGCTCATCGGATTTTCGTATCAATGGACGCCGGACGCCGTCTTCGGCAAGTGGAGCGATCAATACGTCACGATCGCGCCGATCGCCGGTCCGGACGGCGGCAAGTATCAGGAGGGGGAGCCGGAAGGGTTGAACTTCCGACGCAACGAAGTGTTGATTACGACCTTCAACGAGCATCCGGAAGTGACGGCGCGCTGGATCGACCAGTTCTATACGTCCGAGGCGAGCATTCAGAACTTCTGGGGCGCCATCGGCACGTCGCTCGAGCAGCACGACGACGGCACGTTCTCGCTGATGGCTCCGCCGGAAGGGACGAGCGCCGACGCGTGGTATTGGGAAAATTCGCTCCGCGACTTCGGTCCGAAATACGTAAGCCCCGCGTTCGAGAAAAACATCAAGCTGGATCCGACGACCGGGGACGGACTGAAGATGGAGCTCGACAAGCTCGGCAAGGAGTTCGTCACTCAGCCTTACCCGGAGGTCATGCATACGGCGGAGGAATATCAAGAGCTGCCTACGCTGACGACCGATATCAACAGCTTCATCGCGAGCGCTCGCGCCCAATGGGTGACGCAAGGCGGCATCGACGAAGGCTGGGACGATTACGTCGGGAAGCTCAACGCGATGGGGTTGGAGCGATTAATCGCGATTTATCAGGAAGCGTACGACCGATATATGAGCGTCGAATAACGCGTCCCCGACGCCCGAGAGGAAGCCCCGCGCGCCGTCGCGGGGCTTCGCCTTGGCGAGGGCGGGGACCATTTTCGAAAGGGGTATGGATCGATGACAACGAAGGTGACGGTGTGGAACGAATATCGGCATGAGCGGAATGACCCGGTCGTCGGAGCGCTGTATCCGAACGGCATCCACGGGGCGATCGCCAGCTTCTTGACGGAAGCGGGATTCGAGACGAGAACGGCGACGTTGGACGAGCCGGAACACGGGCTGACGGACGACGTCCTGCGGGATACCGACGTCCTCGTCTGGTGGGGACATCTGGCGCACGGGGAGGTCGGCGAGGAGACGGTCCGCAAGGTGAAGGAGCGCGTCCTGGGAGGCATGGGTCTGATCGTGCTGCATTCCGGACATCACTCGAAGATCTTCAGGGCGTTAATGGGCACGAGCTGCGATCTGTTATGGCGCGAAGCGAACGAGAAGGAGCGGCTGTGGGTCGTGTCGCCGGGGCACCCCATCGTCGAAGGCATCGGAGCGTACATCGAGCTGGAGAAGGAAGAGATGTACGGCGAACACTTCGACGTTCCGGCGCCGGACGAACTGATCTTCGCGAGCTGGTTCGAGGGAGGCGAGGTGTTCCGAAGCGGCTGCGCGTACGTTCGCGGCAACGGGAAAATTTTCTATTTCCGCCCGGGACACGAGACGTATCCGACGTACTATCACAAGGACATCCAGCGCGTGATCGCGAACGCGGCGACATGGGCTCGGCCGGTTCGGCGCAGCCGCCCCGCGTACGGGAACGCGAAGCCGCTGGAGCGGATCGGGGGGAAGGCATGAAGACGAAGAGGTACCGAATCGGATTGATCGGACTGGGAGGCATGGCGCAGGAGCATCTGCGTTGGATGAACGAGACCGGCCGGTTTCGGATCGCGGCGGTCAGCGACGTCAGCGCGGAGGCGTTGACGAGCGCGGGGAATCGTCTCGGGCTGAGCGAGGAGAAGCGGTATGCCGACTTCGCTTCGCTCATCGGCGACCCGGACGTCGATGCGGTCGTTTCCGTCACGCCGAATCGCGTGCATGCCGATATTATTCGCGCTTGCCTCCAGGCGGGGAAGCCGTTCCTGGCGGAGAAGCCGTTCACCCGAGACTTCGAGGAGGCGGGGCCGCTGCTGGCGTTATACGAACGGCGTCCCGTCCCTGCGATGATCGGGTTTACGTACCGGTATACGCCGTCCTTCCGCTATGCAAGGGAACTGGTTCGCCAAGGCGACATCGGGGCGGTGCGCAGCTTCTCGATCCGCTATCTGCAAAGCTGGGGCTCCGCGATCTACGATACGCCCTATATGTGGCGCTACGATAAGGAGATCACCGGCACCGGCGCGCTGGGGGATCTGGGGTCGCATATGATCGACATGGCGCGGTACTTGTTCGGCGAGTTCGAGGAGCTGTCCGCGCTGCTGCACACGATCGTCGCCGAGCGGAGACATCCCGGCAGCGGGGAGCCCGTGCGCATCGACGTCGACGACTTCGCCAGCTTTCAGGCGCGTCTGACGAACTCGATCGTCGGCACGTTCCAGACGACGAGGAACGCGGTCGGCTCGGGCAACGAGCACGAGGTTTCGATCTACGGCGACCGCGGCACGATTCACGCTTCGACGCTGTCCCCGGACCAGGTGATCCGGATTCGCGAGGAGTCGCCCGGGCAACTGGCGCGGACGACGCTGGACGTGCCGAGCCGCTGCAAGCGGAAGCAGTACGAGGACTTCCTGGCGCTTCTCGAAGGCGAAGTCCCGGACGGCCTCCCCGGCTTCTTGGACGGTTACCGAAACCAACAAGTATTGGACGCCGTCGTCCGAGCTCACGAAACGAAGCGTTCGGTACGGTTGCCGGAGTAGGTGACGAACGTCGCGGTCCGCTTCCGCAGCTTGCATGCGGGGGTGGGCCGCTTTTCCCTGTGTTCTGGGACCTTGCACCCAATTTTTGACTGCACCCCCCTAAACGATGCCCGAGGTCCGAACGGTATGAGCATATCGGGGCCGTTTCGGGCTCGGCAAACTTTTTCATAATAGTGGGAGTGTGGATGAAGATGAGCATGTGGAAGAAGACGATGATCAGCTGTTTGGCTTTCTCGTTGGTGGCGGGCGGCGCAACCTCCGCGTTCGCGGCGAAGCCGGAGTGGGCGGGCAAGCCGTCTACGAACAAAGACAACAAGCACGACCGCAACGACGATGACGATCGGGACGACGACGACGACGTGCGCGGCATCCATATCGAAGTGAACGGCAAGAAAGTCGAGCTGACGTTCCGCGACGTCCAGAACGAGTCGGCTTGGGCGCTGCAATATATCGCCGAGCTCGTGAAGCGCGGCGTCTTCACCGGATACGAGGACGGCTCGTTCCGTCCGAACCAGAAAGTTACGCGCATCGAAGCGATCACGGCGGCCGTCCGCCAGATGGGTCTTCGCGCGCAAGCGGAATCCGCGGCCGAGATGGCGACGGAGCTGAACTTCAAAGATGCGGACAAGATCGAGAAGAAATATCCGTGGGCCGTCGGCTACGTCGCCGTCGCCGTCGAAAACGATCTCTTCCTCGAGACCGAATCGGAAGTGAAGCCGGAGCAACCGGCGGACCGTCTGTGGTCGACGATCCTGCTCGTGAAGGCGCTCGGTCTCGAGGACGAAGCGAAGGCGAAGATGAACGCGGAGCTGAACTTCAAAGACAAGAAGGAAATTCCGGCCGGCGCCGTCGGCTACGTGGCGGTCGCGTTGGAGAAGGGCCTCGTCACCGGCTACGAAAACAACACGTTCCGTCCGAACCAGCCGGTGACGCGCGCCGAGCTCGCGGCGATCCTGGATCGCACGGGCGACCAAATTCCGGAAGACGATTCGGGCTTCGGTCAAGTGACCGGCACGTTCACGGGCTACGCGAACGGCAAGGCGACCTTGACGGTGAACGGCAAGTCGGTGTCGTACGCGCTCGCTTCGGACGTAACGGTGCTTCGCAATAACGTTCTGGTCGACATCGATGACCTGCTTCCGGGCGACCGGGTGTCCGCCGTCGTCTCGAACGGAACGATCATCTTCTTGAACGTCACCCAAGCGGCTGCCGTCACGGACGGCCAGAAGACGGGCGCGATCACGAAGATCGACTCCAATAAATTGACGATTACGAAGGACGGCGTTGCGACGGAGTATACGGTGAAGAGCGACGCGACGATCATTCGCAACAACGCTTCGGCGACGCTGAGTGCATTGAGAACCGGCGACCAAGTGACCGTCATCGTGTCGGGCGGCGTCATCGTGCACGTGAACGTAACGACGGCCGTCAGCGTTACGGACGGTCAGAAGACCGGCACGGTAACGGCGATCGGCACGAACAAGCTGACGCTGACGAAAGACGGCGTCGCGACGGAGTACACGGTGAAGAGCGATGCCGTCATCGTCCGCAACAACGCGACCGTCGCGCTGAGCGCACTGAAAGCGGGAGATCAAGTGACCGCGGTCGTCGCCGGCGGCGTGATCGTGCACGTCCTCGTGACGCAACCCGTAGCGGAGAACGGTCAAGCGACCGGCGTCGTCTCCGCGGTCTACGCCGATAAAATCGACTTGTGGAACGGCAGCTCCTCTGTCACGTACGCGGTCGAAACGAATGCGACGATCGTTCGCAACGGCGTCACCGTCGCGCTGAACGTCGTACAGCCGGGCGACGAAGTGAGCGTGCTGCTCGTGAACGGGAAGGTGCTGCACTTGAACGTGACGGATCCGGTATCGGATAACAACGTCGGCGTATACACCGTAGCAGGCAAGTACCAAAGCCACCGGACGTCGAACGGCAAAGTGACGCAAATCACGATCAGCACCGTGCAGTCGAACGGCGTCGTGACTCGCATCTATAACGTCTCGCCGGACGCGGTCGTGAACGGCAACGCGCTGACGCTCGAGAAGGGCGAAACGGACGTCGAATTGCTCGTCACGAACCAATTGGTGACCTTGATTACCATTAAGTAAGCTCTACGGAAAGAGGCCTCAGCCGAGGATACGGCTGAGGCCTCTTCACGTTCGGGCAAACAAAATGACGCCGCTCGTGCGAGCGGCGTCATTCATTCGGAAACAAGCGGTTACGACGATCCCCCTTCCCGGTCAAGATGGCAAGGCGATCTCCGTCAGTTCAAATCGCCCGGCTTCGTGTCCTTGTTCTGCAAGGCTTGAAGGTACAGGTCCAACCGGTCGAAGCGTTCTTCCCACATGCGCCGGAACGTCTCCAGCCACGTGTCCAGCTCTTGGAGCGGCTCGGGGCGAAGCTTGTAAATCCGACGGTTGGCGACCGGATGCACCTCGACGAGACCCGCTTCGCTGAGCACGCGCAAGTGTTTGGACGCTTGCGGTTGTTGAAGCTCGATGCGTTCGGCGATTTCGCCGACGGCGAGCGGTCCGTCTCTCAAGAGTTCGACGATTTGCAATCGGTTCGGCTCGGCGAGAGCGCTAAATGTAGTAGCATCCATGATTTGAATATACTGCAGCTCGAATATGCGTGTCAAGGAATACAAGCATGGAATTTTATTCTACCTCGTCGAACGGCATGCCGCGCGCCGGCGGGGATAAAGGTTCCTTGTTCATGCGAGTCAACGTCTCCTTCCGTTCGGCAACCGGCCGCGAATGTTATTTCGACGCCGCCGTGGTTTATAATGGAAACAGAATGTTCCATAAGACATCATACCATGAGGTGAACGATGAGCGAATCGGTGTTGACGGTGCGGGGCTTAGTCGGAGGGTACAGCCGGAGGCGGCCCGTCTTGAAGGACGTGGACGCGAGCGTGCGGCCCGGCGAGCTGCTCGGACTGCTCGGGCTGAACGGGGCGGGGAAGAGCACGCTTATGAAGCATATTATCGGCTTGCTGCAGCCGATCGGAGGCACGGTGGAAGTGTGCGGACATACGCTGCAATCGTCCGGCGAAGCGTACCGCGCTTCGTTCGCGTTCGTGCCGGAGAGCCCGCTGTTATACGACGAGTTATCCGTCTGGGAGCATCTCGAATGGACCGCCATGGCGTACGGCGTCGAAGAGAAGACGTTCCGGGAGCGGGCGGAGCGGCTGCTCGACCGCTTCCGAATGGAGAAGGAACGAACGAAGTTCGCGGGTCATCTGTCGAAGGGGATGCGACAGAAGGTGATGCTCATGTGCGCTTTCCTCGCGAGGCCGCCGCTCTACGTCATCGACGAGCCGTTCCTCGGACTCGACCCTCTGGCGATTCGGGCCTTGCTCGAGCAGATGCGAGAGGAGAAGGAGGCCGGCTGCGGGCTGATCGTCAGCTCGCATATTTTGTCCATGTTGGAGAGCTATTGCGATCGCTACGTCGTGCTGCACGACGGCGCGGTCGTCGCGAGCGGAACGGCGGAGGACGTGATCGCGGCCGCCGGTACGCCGCCGTCCGGCAAGGTGGAGCAGGCGTTCTTCCGACTCGTGGGAGGAGGAGGCGGCCGATGAACTTGCGCCTTCTCTGGAAGGAACGGCGGGCTCGTTATTTGCGCGAGGTGCTGCCGTACTGGAAATACGTCATGAGCAGCGGCGGCGTGGCGATGGGCTTCGCGGTCATCCTGACGATCCAAGGCTACGCGGCGCTGCTGAACCGGACGAGGGCGGCGGGAAGCGCCGACGCCTGGCTGCCGCTCGGCGCGGCGGCGGTGCTCGCGCTAGCGCTCTTATGGAACCCGGCGCGGACGTATTTGCGGCAACCCGACCTCGCGCTGCTGCTCCGGCTGGAGAGCCGGATGAACGCGTATTTCCGCGGCGCCTGGGCTTGGGGGGCGGCGACGTCCACCGCGCTGACGCTGGCGGCGCTCCTGCTGTATTGGCCGCTGTATGCGGCGGCGGGCGCCGGCGGCGCCGCGTCGTACGCGGTCGCGGCCGCGAGTTTGCTGGCGCTGAAGGCGCTGCTGTACGCGGGAGCCTGGCGCGAGCGGCGCTTCCGGTACGGCGGCGTCCGCGCCGCGTTCGCGGCCGTCAAGGCGATCGCCGTCGTCGCCACCGCGTTCGCGCTGCTCCGGGGACCGCTCGAACCGGCGGACGCGCTGCTCGCGCTCGTCTGGATCGCGTACGCCGCCGCGCTGCGCTTGCCGGAGGCGTATCGGATTCACTGGGAGCATCAACTCGAGCGGGAGCGGCGGACGAGGGCGCTGCACGAGAGCTGGTTCGGCTTCTTCGTCGACTTGCCGCATCGGGCGGAGACGTATCGCCCGCGTCGTTATCTGAACGCCTTGCTGCGACTCATCCGCTACGACGCCGGCCATGCGTTCCTGTATATGTATTGGCGGATGTTCCTTCGCTCGTCGATGGCGTCGCTAGCGCTCCGGATGGTCGTATTGGAAGCGGCGCTCGTATGGCTGTTTCCCCATCCGTGGACGGCGGTCGCGATGTACGTCGTCTTCTGCTGGCTGATCGGACTGCAGCTGCGCGGCATCCAGTCGCCGCCCGCGGAGCCGCTGCTCGCCGCGATGTCGCCGCAGCCGCAGGCGGCGCGGGCGCTCTCGCAACGCTCGGTCCGCCGAACGGCGCATGCGGTCGCCGCCGCGCTGTTGGCGGTGTCGCCCGCCTTCGTCGTCTCGCTGCCGCTGGCGGCGGGGTGTGCGGCGGCGGGGATGGCGGCCGCATTTCTTTTTGCAAGAACACGCCCCGAACGCGTATAATGTGTAGATAATAATAGAACGCAGGGGGTAGTTCGATGGCTGACGAAAGAGTCGTTAAACTGGCGGACATACTGGTGAATCATTCCCTGAAGGTGCAGCCCGGGGAGAAAATTTTGATCAGCGGCTCGACGAGCGCCATCCCTCTGATGAAGGAAGTGTACCGCGCCGTATTGAAGGCCGGCGGTCACCCGCATACGAACGTGGAAATTCCAGGGTTGCTCGGCATGTTCCTGCGCGAAGGGACGGAGGAACAGCTGACCCACGCCGGCTGGACGGAGCTGCTGTTCTTCCATATGGACGGTTACGTGAACATTCTGTCCGAGGAAAACACGAAGGACCTCACGAACGTCGAAGCCTGGCGTTCGACCGCCCGCAGCAAGGCGCGCCGGCCGGCGCTCGAGCATCTGATGGCGGACAAGGCGAAGTGGGTGCTGACGAAGTTTCCGACGCAGGCGTACGCGCAAGACGCGGAGATGTCGCTCGAGGAGCTGGAGGACTTCATCTACTCCGCCGCTCTCGTCGATTACGCCGAGATCGAACGTTCGATGCTCGCGGCCGCGGCGAAGTTCGATGCCGCGAGCCGGGTGCGCGTCGTCGGATCGAACGGCACCGACGTCACCGTCGACATCGAAGGGCGCAAGGGCATCCTCGCGGCCGGCCGCCACAACGTGCCGGACGGCGAGTTTTATTATACGCCCAACTTCCGGAAGACGGAGGGCACGATATTTTTCGAGTGGCCGACCACGTACAAGGGACGCGAAATCGCCGGCATCCGGCTGACGTTCCGCGAAGGGAAGGTCGTCGAAGCTTCGGCGCAGAAGGGGCAGGAGTTTCTGGAGGAAGCGCTGAACACCGACGAGGGAGCGCGCTACCTCGGCGAGCTCGGCATCGGCGCGAACTTCGGCATCGAACGCCCGACGAAGGACATCTTATTCGACGAGAAAATCGGCGGCTCGGTGCATCTGGCGCTCGGAGGGGCGTACCCGCAAGGCGGCCCGGACGGCAACGTCTCGGTCATCCACTGGGACATCGTGAAGGGCCTTAAAGACGGCGGGGAAATCTACCTCGACGGCGAGCTCGTGCAGAAGAACGGCCAGTGGGTGTTTTAAACGCGAATGAACGAACAAACCGCCGAAAGGCGGTTTGTTCGTTATCGCCGCCCCGGGCGGCTTTACCCGATGGGCGGGACAAGCTTGTATAAGAATTGGAATAAACTTCTGAAACTTCTAGCATACTAACTCAGAATCGCGAAGGGGCTTGAAGGTGGGAGAATGTCCGCATGGTACTGGGCGCTTATCTGGTCGCGACGCTGTTGGTTATCCTTGTTTTCGCATTCCTTCCGAAACGGCTTCACTTGCTCGAGTTATGGTTCAATGCCATCGTTTACGTTTACTTCTACACGTATCAGTTCAGCGTGTTTACGAATTTACAATTCGTCTCCTTGCCTGAAAGCCCTGATAAAGTAGCCGCATCCATTGTTGTCCGATTCATCATGTTCCCTATCCTAGCCCTGTGTTTTTTACAGCTTTACGATTCATGGAGGCAGCGGTCGCGGGCGGCAGGATTCGCGGCAATCGTCGTGTCCGGCGGGTTGCTCGCTCTTGTGCAGCCGTTGTTCCATTGGACCGGTATCATTCGATACTCTACCGCCGGCATGTATTGGTCCGCCCTCGCTTGGTTCGTACTTTTGGGAATATACTCCGGTTGTATGACGATATTTCGCCGCTTGATCCGAGAGGAGTTGCTTCTGCCGTGAATCCTCTGCCGCTTCCCAAGCGGTTCGACGCCAACGAATGGTTCGTAATCGCCGGTTTGGCCCGCCGGTTACGCGGCCGTCTTTCTCCCCAGAAGATTGTTTCCGTTTCCGGTTAGCCTGGTGATCGTATTATTCGGCATCACCGTGCCGAAGCTGTGGGACGCGACGCTTGCCGTTCCGCCGTTCGAGCTATACGACATCAACGACTACCCGAAACTCGAGCTGATGGATATCCTCCTCCATTTCACCTACGGGCCTTTCGCTTATTTTTTCATATACGGCTATGCTCGGTTTCGGATCAGGGGACCGGCGACGATTGCATGGATTGTCGGTTATTCCTTGCTCGGCATCGGGATCGAATGGATCGGCACGTTGGCAGGCGTGTTTACTCATAAACACTGGAACCTGCTTTATTCCTTCTTCGTTTACGGCTGCTTGCAGGGGTTGCTGCTCGTCTTTACCCGTCTATGGCTGCGAAGCTGGGAAGCCGCGCGGAGGCGGCCGAGAACATAAGGACTGCCCGCCGGCGTGAAGCCGCCGATCGGACTGCGGTCAGCCGTAAATTTTCTTGTTTTTGCTATACTGGTTGTAGCTATACAGAAATAACGCGAACGCGATGACGAGAATCCACGGCGATAAGAACCGCATAAGCGCGCTTCAGGCCTTCGGATTTCAACGGGCGGCCGATCACGAATCGTTTCAATTCGGCAATCATGGGGACAAGCAGCTCCTTCGAACGTAATGCCATTTTTGGCAATAGAAAAACGCAGAGGCGGGTTCCCGGATCACAGGTCGTCAATCCTCTCGATCTACGCTTACGAGGTTAGCTGTCGGATTCGGGCGGCGAGAGTCGCCCTACGCAAGGTCGCGCGCCTTCAAGGCGACGCATTCCTGCGATTCACCCCATGCGGTCCGCGCTTCGAAAGTTCGAACGTTTCGAACGCGCCGCAGATGGTTCCCCCGTTTCCCGGGCGTTGGTTCCGGGAATTCAGCGGTCTGGCGTATTCCATCACGAATGGCTGAAATGAATCTTACTCCTTCCCCCGGAGGGAGTAAAGCGACGCCGAAGCGGGATTTTTCATGAAATCCGCCGCTTCTTGCCGCATCGCCGCCGAATCCGCGGCGATATCATGCAAGCTTTCGTTTTCACGTCGATTCCTCGATTTTTGAAAATCCATGAAAAAGCCCCCGTCCAAAGGACCCAAGAGGGTCCGAACGGGGGCTAGCCGACGAGCTTGATTACTTCAGGAAACGAATCGTTGCGACGCGCGCCGGGCCGCGGAGCGTCACGTAGACGGAGCGGCGGCCGTTCGCGCCGGTCGCCGCAGCCGCGAACGCCCGCCAAGCGGGCTTCGCGCCTTCGACGCCATCCACCGTTCCGCATGCGGCGATCGGGCCGTCCGGCGCGTCGAGGCGCACCTCGAACGCCGCCGGCGCCGCGGCCGCGGCGACGAGCTCGACGCCGTTCGCGCCGGCGCCTTCGCCGAGCTCGACGTCGTCGAACCGGATCCACGCGCCGGCCGCGGGATCGTCGACGACGACGCAATCGCCGCCGTTCGGGCCTTCGCCGATTGCAGCGCCCGCGTAGTCGTCGTAATTCGCGGCGCTCGTCGCCCGATACAGATCGCGCGGCGGCACCGTCTCGCCGTCGATCGCGAACGTCGCGGCGAGGCGAATGTCGGCGGAGGAGGCGCCGACCATGACTTCATAGTCGCCGCTTTCGACGCAATACCGGTCGCGAGTGACGTCCCAGAAGGCGAGGTCGGCCGCCTTCAGCTCGAACGTCACCTCGGTCGATTCGCCGGCGGCGAGCGCGATGCGGCGGAAGCCGTGCAGCTCCTTGTTCGGGCGCTTCACGCGCGAACGGAGCGCGCGCGCGTACAACTGCGGCACCTCTTCGCCGGCGACGCCGCTCTTGTTCGTCACGCGGAAGCGGATCGCGACGACGTCGTCCGCGCCGAGCCGTTCGCGATCGAGCGCGAGGCCGTCGTACTCGAACCGCGAATACGACAGGCCGTAACCGAACGGATACAACGGCTCGCCCTCGAAATACCGGTACGTGCGATTGCCCTTGATAATGTCGTAATCCAGGAACGCCGGCAGCTGATCGACGGATTGATACCACGTCATCGACAAGCGGCCCGCCGGGTTGAAGTCACCGAACAGGACGTCGGCGATCGCGTTGCCGAGCTCTTGGCCCGCGTGCGACGAGTACAGAATCGCCGGAACGTTCGCGTCGACCCAAGGGAACGCGTACGGGTAGCTGCCGACGACGACGACCGTCGTATTCGGATTCGCCCGGTACACTTCCTGAATGAGACGCTCTTGCGAAGCCGCGAGCGTAATGTCCGGTCGGTCGATCGTCTCTTTGCCGTTCACGAGCGGATGGTTGCCGACGAACACGATCGCCGCCTCCGCGCTCGCCGCCGCCTCGACGGCTTCCTGAAGGCCGTCGCCGATCACCTCGACGGCGAACGTCTCGGCATCGTCCTTCGAGCCGTCGACGACGCGAAGGGCGCCGGTGTCCGCGTCGACGACGACCGGACGGTCGTTCCATGTCGTCAGCGTCGCGTCGCCGTTCGCCGTCCGGCGGAGGTGGAACACTTCCTTCGTGAACCACTCCCAAATTTGCGTCGAGGTCGCGCTGACGATCTCGTCGTTCGTCGTCAAGTACTTGCCGTTCTCGAGCGCGACGATCGTATGGTTGTCCCAGCCCCAATCCGTCGTCTCCAGCACGGAAGCGTTCGCCGCGTCATCGGCCGTCGCGGCGAGCGCCGCGTCGCCTTCGCCGAGACGCACGTATTTGCCCGTCGACGACGAGCGAAGCGCGATCCGGTTCGCGCCGCCGCGGAAGACGACGTCGCCCGCGGACAGCTTCGCCGCGATGCCGTCGGCCGGCGTCACCGAATACGGCAGCGTGCCGCTGTACCAGTCGCGGTAGACGATGCCGCCGAGCGGCCCGACGACGGCGACCTTGCCGAGCTTGCCGCTCTGAAGCGGCAGCGCGCCGCCTTCGTTCTTCAGCAGCACGACGCCTTTGCGCGCCGCTTCGCGCGACAACGCCGCGTGCTCCGGCCGAAGAATGACCGACTCGTCGATGCTCGCGTACGGATTCCGTTCGGCGTCGAATTCGCCGAGCCGGAAGCGGACGCGGAACGCGTTCCGCAGCGCGACGTCGAGATCGCTCTCGGCGAGCTGTCCGTCCGCGAGCGCCTCGCGAATCGCTTCCTTGAAGCGCGGATGGTCGTCGGTGATGCTGTCGACGCCCGCCTTGATCGTCAAGGCGACGGCTTCCTTATACGACGCGCTGTAGCCGTGATCGTCCACGGTGCCCGTGACGTCGCCGGCGTCGCTTACGACGAAGCCGGACATGCCCCATTCGCCCTTCACGATGTCGCGCACTTCCGGGTTGACGTTCGCCGGTACGCCGTTCACCGCGTTGTACGCCGTCATCATGGACAAAGCGCCGCCTTCCTTGAACGGCAGCTCGAATGCCTTGAGGTAATATTCGCGCTTATTCCGCGGATCGATGCTGATCGAGCATGTGCCGCGGTCGATTTCATTGTTGTTGGCGTAGAAGTGCTTCAGCGATGCGACCGCCTTCACGTACAGCGGATGGTCGCCTTGCAAGCCTTGCACGAGCGCCGCGGCCAGCTTGCCCGCGAGGTACGGATCTTCGCCGTACGCTTCCTCCGTGCGGCCCCAACGCGGATCGCGCTCCATATCGACGGTCGGCGCCCATAGCGTCAGGCCGTTGATCTTCGGATCGCGGGCGTAGAAGCCGCGCGCTTCGTCCCCGATGATCGAGCCGATCTTCCGCAGCAGCGCTTCGTCCCAGGTGCAGCTCAGCCCGATCGGCTGCGGGAACGACGTCGCTTCGCCGAGCCAAGCGACGCCGTGCGCCGCTTCGGTGCCGTGCTTGTATGCGCCGACGCCGAGACGCGGCACTTCGTCCTGATACTGGCACATCAGGTTGATCTTCTCGTCCAGCGTAAACCGGGAAACGAGATCGTTCACCCGCTCGTCGAGCGGCAAATCCGGATGTTGAAACGGGTAGGTTTCCGTCGTTTTCGCAGTCATGGAATCGATCCTCTCCTTGGATACGGTTGCATTTTCCTATGGATCAGCATGGTTCACTTACGCGGGTTTCATTCTATCATGAGGGCGCGAAGGAAAAATACCCGCGAAATTGGTTGCGAAATCCGGTGTAATTTGGATATGCTTCATAATACGATTGTGGGAGAGAGTCGAGGGGGGCCGCTCGGATGTGGCAGCGATGGATTACCGCTATCAACGATTTAAGGCTGCGAACGAAGCTGATCTTCTCGTTCATCGTCGTCGTCTTCGTTCCGGTGTTGATCGTCGGCTTCTTCTTGACCGGACAGCTTCGGGCCATGGCGCTCAACAACGCGGTGGAACAGACCGCGATTAACGTCGAGCGGGTCATGAAGCGGACGAGCGACGTCATCGACGTGGCGTACGACCACGCGTATCGGTTCGCGAACGACGAGCTGCTGGAGGATGTGGCGAACCGGAGGTACGGCACCACCTACGAGGTGGTCTCCGCGTACCGGGACTTTACGGAGTTTCGCGATACGGTCGGCTTATATAAGGAAATTTCCAGCGTCCGATTTTATATGGACAACCCGACGATGCTGAACAACTGGGAGTTTATTCCCCCGACCGAGCGCATCGTGAACGCGCCTTGGTACAAGGACGCCGTCGAGGCGAACGGCCTGGCGGTTTGGCGGTACATGGAGGACGAGCGGTATTTGAAACAGACGTTAAGCCTCGTGCGCAAGATCGACTTCTGGGAATACCGTTCGTTCGGCGTGCTGGTCTTGAACGTCAATATGGAGATGCTCCAGGACATCTTGCTGCAGGAGACGTTCGATACGATGATCGTCGATTCGAACGACCGCATCGTCGCCGCCAATCGGACGGACCGCATCGGCTTGACGCTTGCGGACATCGACATGGTGCAGGACTTCATTACGGCGGGCGAAACCGGGCGCTTCGAAGGCGTCGTCGACGGGCAATGGTCCGAAATTCGCATCGAGTCGCTGGTGCCGGAAGCGAGCGCGAACGGCCTTCGCATCGTCTCCGTGTTTTCCATCGAGACGATCGTCGCCGACGCGAATCGGATCAACCGGCTGGCCCTGTCCGTCATCGGCGCGAGCCTCGCCTTGTCGCTCCTTCTCATGTACGCCTTCTCGGGCATGCTTTCCTCTCGGTTGCTGCGGCTTAGCAAGCATATCCAGCGCATGGCCACGGGACAGTGGCGGACGACGGTCCGCATCGACGGGAAGGACGAGATCGGGCAGCTCGCGAGACAATTCAATTCGATGTCCGCGAGCATCGCCGACTTGATGGACGAGGTCGAAGAGACGAACCGGCAGCGCAGTCTGCTGGAGGCGAAGCAGAACGAAATTCGGTTCAAGATGATGGCGAGCCAGATCAATCCGCATTTCCTGTTCAACGCGCTGGAGTCGATCCGCATGCGGGCGCACCTCAAGGGTGAGAAGGAAATCTCCCGCATCGTCCGTCTGCTCGGCAAGATGATGCGGAAAAATCTCGAGGCCGGCAGCCGCGTCATTCAGCTGGCCGACGAAATCGACATGGTACGCTGCTACTTGGAAATTCAATCGTTCCGCTACGAGGATCGGCTGAAGTACGAGCTGCATGTCGACCCGCGGGCCGAAGCGACGCCGATTCCGCCGCTCATCATCCAGCCGCTCGTCGAGAACGCCGTCATCCATGGGTTGGAAAATAAGGAAAACGGCGGCGCGGTGCGCATTCGGGTCGACGTCGTCGGCGACCGGGTCCGCGTGTCCGTCGAGGACGACGGCATCGGCATGAGTCCCGAGACGTTGCGAAGACTGAACGAGACGCTGCAGGCGCCCGAAGAACTCGAGCACAACCGGATCGGCATGCGCAACGTTCACGTTCGTCTGCAGCTCAGCTTCGGACCCGAGCACGGTCTCGTCATTCGAAGCGCCGTCGGCGAGGGGACGTCCATCCACTTCTATATTCCGCTGGGAGGAAATCGATATGTATAGCGTATTGATCGTCGACGACGAACCGATGATCCGAGAAGGGCTTCGAACGCTGCTGCCTTGGGAAGAGCACGGATTCGAGGTCGTCGACACGGCGTCGAACGGAAGGGAGGCGCTGCGCAAGCACGAGCTGCTGCGACCCGATCTGATGATCGTGGACATCCGGATGCCGGGAATGGACGGGCTAGAGTTGATCGAGGCGCTGCGGGAGGTCGACGCCGGCTTGCATATTTTGATTCTGAGCGGATACGCGGATTTCGACTACGCGAAGAAGGCGATCCTCTCCCGCGTCGACGGTTATTTGCTGAAGCCCGTCGACGAGGACGAGCTCGAGGAGTACTTGCGTAAGCTGAAGACGACGCTGCAGGAGGAGCGGGCGCGGTCGAAACAAGCCGATCGTTGGGAAGAAGCGACGAAGGAGCAGCGGGTGCTGGCCGCGCTCCGCGGCGGAGGGGACGCCGGGGACGGCTTCGGCTGGCCGAGCTACGAGCTCGTGTTGATCAGGCTGCTCGCGCGGGAAGACATCGACCCGATCGTGGCCGCCGCCGTGCGCAAGGAGTGGGCGGCGGCGTACGAGCCGACCGGCAAGGGCGTGCTATTCGCCGCGGAGCCGTACGTCGGCTTGCTCTGGAAACACCGGCTCGACGATGCGGAAGCTCGGGATTCGCTGCTGCGGTCGCTTCGCGAGCCGTGCCACGACCGAGGGCTCGATTGCGACGCCGTGTCCGGGGGGGCGACGTCCGAGTGGGATCGGCTTGAGTCGTTGTACGAGCGCGCGCTCGAGCTCATGAAGGATCGGTTTTACCACGACGCCGACGAGCTGCGTCGATTCGGCGACGCGCAAGCGTCGTCCCCGACTGACGGGGCCGAGGCGTCTTTCGCGGAGACCGCCGCGGACGCGACGAGGGATCTCGAGGACAAGCTGTACCTCGCCGTCGACGTCGGCAACGCCGACGCGGCGTCGCGTCTCGTCGACGAGGCCGGCAGACTGATGCGGGAAGCGTGCCTGCCCGAGCAGACGCTCAAGACGAGGATCGTGCAGATCGTCTCCGCCGTCGTCGGCAAGCTGGCGACGAACCGGCCCGAGCTGCAGACGGTCGACCGCCGGTTGTCCGTCGACATGCTCGCCCTGTTCCGCGAATATCGGTACGACGAGCTGCTGCGGGCGACGAAGTCGCTGTTCCACAGCCTCATGTCGGCGACCGAGGAGCAGGGCGCGGAGAAGCTCGTGAAGCGAGTCGTCGACCTGATTCGCCGCAATTATCACGAAAATCTGAAGCTCGAGACGATCGCGGAGCTGTTCCATTACAACAGCGCGTACTTGGGCAAGGTGTTTAAGCAGTCGACGGGCGAATACTTTAACACGTATCTGGACAAAGTAAGGATCGAACAAGCGAAGGCGCTGCTCGAGCAGGGCATGAAGGTGTATCAGGTGGCCGAGCAGGTCGGGTACGCGAACGTCGATTATTTTCATACGAAATTTCGGAAATACGTCGGTACGTCACCGTCCGCGTATAAGAAGAAGGAATAACCTATTCGATACGGCGCGCTGCGAAAGCGCGCTTTTTTCATGGGAAGACCTGACATCGGATGTGCACTAATTTTTATATGATTTTGTGTCGGTTCCTTCGGGTAGTTGAATGCGGTTTCATTCTTTATGATTAAGAGCATAGAGCTAGGGGGGACCGACAGATGGTAACGGTAGCGGGTCAAGCGAAGACCGAGACGAGAGCCGGAAAACGAAAGCATTTCTTCCATATCGCCTGGCAAAATCGGTACTTATACGCGATGTCATTGCCGTTCGTTGCATGGGTGTTTGTATTCAGTTACTTGCCGCTGTGGGGCTGGACGATGGCGTTCCAGAAGTTCCGGCCGGGGCGAGGCTTCTTCGAACAAGAATGGGTAGGCTTCGAACATTTCAAGACGTTGTTCCAAGACGATATGTTTTATCTCGTCATGCGGAACACGCTGGCGATGAGCTTCATGGGTCTCGTCGCGGGCTTCGCGGTACCGATCCTGTTCGCGGTGCTGCTGAACGAAGTTCGACACATGTTCTTTAAAAGATTCGTACAAACGGTTTCTTACCTGCCGCACTTCGTCTCTTGGGTCG
Source organism: Paenibacillus sp. (assembly GCF_031177825.1). Lineage (GTDB taxonomy): Bacteria > Bacillota > Bacilli > Paenibacillales > YIM-B00363 > Paenibacillus_AE. The sequence continues at coordinate 43,381 of NZ_JAPSKE010000031.1, forward strand.
TCGTCGCAGGCATCGTCACGAAGATGCTGTCGACCGATAACGGCGCCATTAACGATCTGCTGCTATGGCTCGGCGTCATCAGCGAACCGATTCAGTTCATGGCGAAGGGCGAATGGTTCTGGGGCATCGTCACCGCCTCGGACGTGTGGAAGGAGACGGGCTGGAACGCGATCATCTACTTGGCCGCGATCGCCGGCATCAGTCCGGAGCTGTACGAAGCCGCGAAGGTCGACGGCGCGAGCCGCCTCCGCCAAATGTGGCATATCACGCTGCCGGGCATCCGTTCCACGATCATTATTCTGCTTATCATGTCGATCGGGCATCTCATCAGCATCGGTTTCGAGAAGCAGTTCCTGCTCGGCAACAATCTGGTGGCCGACTACTCGAACGTCCTTGATTTGTACGCGTTGAATTACGGGTTAGGGATGGGCCGCTTCTCGTTCGGTACGGCGATCAACATTTTCAACTCCGTCGTCAGCTTGATGCTTCTGTTCGCGGCGAACGGCTTGTTCAAGAAAATTACCAAAGAAAGCATTATGTAAGGAGGGGCGCACATGTCCGCACAAGTCATCCGAGGTCAACGCAAGTCCATGTCCGATACGATGTTCGACGTCGTGGTGTACGCGGTCGCGATGATCGTCACGATCGCTACGCTGTATCCCTTCCTGAACGTGCTGGCGATTTCGTTGAACGATTCCGTCGACAGCGTCCGAGGGGGCATCACGATTTTCCCGAGAGAGTTTACGCTTGAAAACTACAAGGTCATTTTCACTTATGAAGGGTTATTGCAAGGGTTTAAGATCTCGGGTCTGCGGACGATCGTCGGCACGGTACTCGGTCTCGCCAGCGCTTCGATGCTTGCATTCACGCTGAGCCGCCCCGACTTCCAAGGACGCCGCTTCGTCTCGGTGTTCTTGGCCTTGACGATGTACGTCTCCGGCGGCCTCATCCCGGGTTACATCCTGATGCGGGACCTCGGCCTTATCAACACGTTCGCCGTGTACGTCCTGCCGGGCCTCGTGAGCGCGTTCAACGTCTTCGTCATCCGCTCGTTCATCGACGGCTTGCCGTATGCGCTTCAAGAATCGGCCAAGCTGGACGGCGCCAACGACTTCACGATCTACTGGCGGGTGATCCTGCCGCTGACGAAGCCGGCGCTCGCCACGATCGCGCTCTTCCTGGCGGTCGGCCAATGGAACATGTGGTTCGATACGTACCTCTACAACTCTTCGAACGAAGCGTTGACGACGCTGCAGTACGAGCTAATGAAGGTGCTGCAGAGCACGACGCAAGGCAGCGACTACCGGGATCAAAACATGAGCCAGGTCATGTCGCAGGTGTCGCCGGAATCGGTCAAGATGGCGATCACGATGGTCGTCACGCTTCCGATCTTGCTCGTCTATCCGTTCCTGCAGAAGTATTTCGTCGGCGGCATGACGCTCGGTTCGGTGAAGAGCTGAACCGAATGGGGGCCGTACGGCTGGGGTAAGGTATTACCAGGGTAACCTGTACAATACAAGTAATAGACAGAGGGTCAATAGAAATGGGAGGTTACGAACATGGGCACGACGAAAAAGTGGGGAAGCATTCTTCTTTCCGTCAGCATGGTAGCGGGCTTGCTCGCGGCTTGCGGCGGGAATAGCGGCAGCGGCGACAACGGCGCGAAGGAGCCGGCGCCGGCGGGCAACGGCGGCGAAGCGGCGGCCGACGATACGTCGCCGATCACATTTACGTTCTATGGCGCGGACGAGAGCCCGAACTGGCAAAAGATGCAGGACGCCGTCGGCAAAGTCATCACGGAGCGGACCGGCGTTACGCTTGACGCGGAATACGCCGTAGGCGATTCCTCCCAGAAAATCGCCCTGATCGCGGCTTCCGGCGATTATCCGGACCTGATCAGCCCGAAAGGCGAACTGAGCAAGCTGGTCGATGCGGGCGCGATGATCGACCTGACCGATCTGATCGAAGAGCATGCGCCGAATCTTAAGAAGCTGTTCGGCGACCAAATCAAACGTTTGCGTTACAGCGAGGAAGATCCGTCGATCTACGTCATTCCGACCTACGCGGAAGTCGGCGGCGAAGGCCTCGAGGCGGGCGGCGGCTTCGAGCTGCAGCACCGCGTCGTGAAAGAGCTTGGCTATCCGAAGATCCGTACGGTCAAAGACTTCGAGAACGCGATCAAGGCGTATCTCGAGAAGCACCCGACGGACGAGAACGGCAACCCGAACATCGGTCTGACGTTGAATGCGGACGACTGGCGCATGTACATCTCCGTTACGAACCCTGCGTTCTACACGACGGGCGCTCCGGACGACGGCGAGTATCATATCGATATCGATACGCAGGAAGTCACATACCACTTCCGCCGTCCGGTAGAGAAAGAGTACTTCCGCTGGTTGAACCACATGAACGCGGAAGGCTTGCTCGATAAAGAAAGCTTCGTACAAAAGTACGACCAATACAAGGCGAAAATCGCATCGGGCCGCGTCCTTGGTCTCATCGACCAGCGTTGGGACTTCGCGGACGGCGAGAACGCGCTGAAAGCGGAAGGCAAGTTCGAATACGGGTACGGCCACTATCCGGTCACGTTGACGGAAGAGTATAAAGATACGTCGTACTGGCCGACGGGCTTCATGGCGGGCAACGGCGTCGGCATCACGGTCGACAACCCGGATCCGGTCCGCGCGATCAAATTCCTGGACTTCCTCGCTTCCGACGAAGGCCAAATCTTGGACAACTGGGGCGTCGAAGGTCAGCATTACGTCATCGAAAACGGTAAACGCGTTATCCCGGCCGACGTCCTGGAGAAGAAAAAGAACGATCCGGCGGGCTTCCAGAAGGAATCCGGCGTAGGCTTCTACCACAACCTCGGCGCGCACTACGGCGACGGCGTGCTCGATCCGACGGGCAATTACTACACGACGGCCTTCCCTGAGCAAATCATCGCGACGTATAACGACGTCGAGAAAGAAACGCTTGCGGCGTACGGCTTGCAAACGTGGAAGGATCATTTCCCGAAAGGCGAGGAATTCCCGGTTCGTCCGTGGGGCGCGGCTTGGAACATCCAAGTGCCGAGCGACAGCGATACGAACATCTTGGCCGAAAAGATGAAGGGCATCACGTGGAAGCGAATCCCGGAAATCATCTTGGCGAAGCCGGAGGAATTCGACGCGAAGTGGGACGCCTACCAGCAAGAATTGCTCGATGCAGGCGTCGAGAAGATGGAAGACGGCTACGAGGCGCTCGTGAAAGAACGCGTCAAGCTGTGGAACGAATAATCGCGTAAGCGGGAGCGGGGCGGCCTTGTGCCGCCTCGCTTTTTTTTCTACGACTGACCAATTCACGCACACGGATCGTCCTAATTTATAGCTCACTACTAAGATGAAACTCATGTTGTGCGGCCAGTTGGGGAGGAGTTCCTCAATTTTCGGGGTGGCATGCCCTAATGATTGCGGAGAAGCGCCCCAATTTATAGCTCACTACCAAGATGAAACTCGTGTTTTGGGGCCAATTGGGAGGAGTTCCTCATTTTTCGGGGTAGGATGCCCTATTGATTGCGGAGAAGCGCCCCAATTTATTGCGTTCCTGATTTCTGTTAGCGGATTGGTCGGCGGTAGTTTTTTTGCGTCGGTTGGCTGCGCCTCGGAGGTTGCTTCCGCGCTTCGCTCGGCGGTTTAGACGGAGAACTCCCTTTAAAGCTTGGGAATGCGCCTTTTTGCATCCAAGGGGATACTTCCCACGTAAGTATAAATCGGAAGTTATTTGTTAACGGGGTGAAATCGTATATAATTTTAGTTAGAAAAACGAGGTGGACGAGATGAGCGACATGGAGAAACAACAAGCGTACGAGAAGCTTGGATTGACGGCAGGCGCGACGAGAGATGAAGTGGAGAAGCGTTACGAGATTTTGATGCGCCGGGAGAAGCAGAAGGAGATACGCGGGGAAACCAGCGACTTCGAACAGATCAACCGGGCGTATAAGCTTATCCTGGAGTGGGAACATCGGGAGGCCGTCGGCGCGATTCAAGAGAAGCAATACGGGAAGTATAAGAAATATGCGAGTCAGGCGGAGCGGGTCGATCATTTTTTCAGCTATTATAAATGGCATCTTATCGGCGGAATCGCGGCGATCGCTCTCGTCATTTACGGCATCTTCGCTTACGTGGAGCATCGCGAGGAGCAAGCGAGGCTCGCCGCGCTGCCGCCGGCCGAGCTGGAGGCATCGTTCTTAGGCCTATTCCAGTTGCCGACGGCGGACGATTCGGAAGAAGCGTTGGAAGCGGCGATCGTCGAGCAGATGCCGGGTTGGCAGCGCGTCGAGGCGGACGTGCTTACGTTCAATATGGCGGAGCAAGGAATGACGGACGCGGCGATGCTGCAGAAGGTCGTCGTCATGCTGGCGACCGAATCGCCGGACATCTACGTCATGGACGGCGCCAGCTTCGAGTGGATCGCGCGCAACGGGGTGCTGCTCCCGTTGGACGCGGAAGTCGAAGGCCGCTTGAAGGATATCCTCCCCGAAGGAGCGGCGAAGAAGGCGGCCGAGGCGGAGACCGACCCGAACAACCCGAGCGGCGTCTTATTAGGGGAAGAGCATGTGTACGGGATCGACCTCGGAGGTACGGCGTTCGCCGAATCGTTGCCGCTGGCGATGCAGGATATGATCGTCGGCATTCGCCTCGACTCGGAGAACGCCGATAACGCGCTCGCGATGATCGAGCGTGCGCTGCAGAGCGCGAAGGGCAACTAATTGTTTGCGCAAGACCGGGCCCCGGCTACCGCCGGCGGCCCGTTTTTTATTTTGAGCGCTGCTGCCGGCGAGCGAAAAGGTAGACTTAGGTGCACATGTGAGGTTAAACCGGCGATCGGCAAGCGAAATGGCGGAGGCCGCATAATTAACAAATCGGCAACCGTGAAACCTTAAAAAAAGCCGTCCCGCGCAGGAAACCTTGCGCCGGGGCGGCTTTCGTCGTCGTTACGCTTGCTCCAGTTCTTTCACGCCTTGGTACAGCAGATCGAACAGCTTCTCGATATCGCCTTCCTCGAGGCAGGAGAACGCCACGCGAAGGTCGGTGTCGCCTAGCGCGATCGTGCCGACGCCGAACTTCTCGAGCGCGTGGCGGCGAAGCGATTCCGCGTTCACCGTCTTCAGCTTCAGGCACATGAAGTAGCCGGAGTTGAACGGATAGTAATCCCACGCGTCGTCGTACTTGCCGGCGTCGAGCACCTGCTTCGTCCGGTTGGCGCGCGCCTTCAGAATCGCCACCTTCTCGTCTCGCTGCTTCTCGAAATCCGGATGCTGCAGCGCCTTCAGCACGAACGTCTGCGACGGGTGCGAGCAGCTGGACACGGTGCCGCGGATAATGCCGAGCGTCTTCTGCTCCAACGCTTCGTTCGCTTCAAGCGACTCGCAGCCGAACGTAATGAACCCGACCCGGAACCCCCACACGAACTCTTCTTTCGTCGCGCCGTCGACCTTGACCGGCAGCACGTTCGGATGCAGGCCGATCAAGCGGCCGAACAGCGATTCCCGCAGCGAATCCTCGAAGAACAAGCCGAAGTACGCATCGTCCGTCACGACGACGGTTTTGACGCCCGCTTCCGCGCCGGCCTTCACGGCCGAAAGAATGTCGTCCGCTTCGCGCGCCGTCGGGGTATACCCCGTCGGATTGTTCGGGAAGTTGAGCACGACGATCGCCTTGCCCCGCTCCTTCTGGGCGAGGACGGAGGCGAGAAGTCCTTCGCTGTTGAACAAGCCGTCCTCGTTATAAAGCGGGAACGTCACGATGTTCGCGCCGCGGCGCACGCCGAACGTCAGCTCGTAGTTTTCCCAGTTTTTCTCCGGCATGATGACGGCGTCGCCCTCGTCGGCGAACAGGTCCGCCACGATGCTGAGGCCGTGGGTGAGCGCGTTCGTGACGATCGGCTTGCCGAACGTCTTCCCGGCGAGCGACGGGTTCTCGCTCAGCATCTTCTCGCGCCATACGCCGCGAAGCTCCGGCTTGCCTTCCGGAGGCGCGTACGGATACAAGTCCGACGGCGCGTAAGCCGACAGCGTCTCTTGAATGATGCCGAGGTGCATCGGCGTCTTGCCTTCCGTCGCGATGCCGATCGTCGCGTTGAACGCCGTCGCTTGTTTTTTCGCTTCGGCGGATTGATTCAGAATGCCGACTTTCGGAAAATACATGCCGAGACCGAGCCGCGACAGCATGTCGTGCACGACGGGCGCGACGCGGGAGAGCGTCTCGTTCAGTTGGACCGCTTGAGGGTTCATGGAAAACAATTCATCCTTCCGACGTAGTTTTGTGTATTATATCATGACGCTACGGGAGCGTCATCCGCGAGGGACGGCGATTTCGCCGATTTTCTCGCCCATTCGCACCTTGACGCCGGCTGAGAGGCGCTCCGTCGGAACGAATCGGCCGCGTTGCCACAATAACACGACGGTAGACCCGAATTCGAAGTACGCAAGATCTTCGCCCTTGGCGACGCGCGCCGGCGGCTGATCGCCGGAGACGTAACGGATCGAGGCGACGTTCATGGCCCCGACCTTGACGAGCGCCGTCGTGGCGCCGCCCTCGGATTCCAAGTACGTCACGAGACGCACGTTCCGGGACAACACCCGCTTCATGAGCCGGAGGGAAGGATCGTTCACCGGATAGACGGCGCCGGGAATTCGGTCGCTCTCGATGACCTCCGCGTCGACGGGCGCATGGATGCGGTGATAATTCGCCGGGCTTAAGTAGATGACAGCGAACGTTCCGTCCATGTAACGGGCCGCGTGCGGCGAGCCGTTCAAGAGCTCGTCGACGGTATACTGCTGGCCCTTCACAAGAAACGTGCGATCGGGCGAGATCGTCCCCGCTTCGGCGACGAGGCCGTCGACGGGAGAGACGACGGAGCGTTCGTCCTCGTCGACGGGACGGGCGCCGGGCTTCAATTTTCGGATGAAAAAGTCGTTCAGCGACGCATACTTGTCGATCGCGTATTCGGCTTCCTCGAGGGCGATGCCGTAAAAGGAGGCGAACCGCGGAATCAGTCTGCGGCTGGCGGCCGACTTGGCGAACGCGCCGGCGAGCCGGGCGATCGTCGGTCTGGACGAGAGCTCGGTAAGGGCTCGGAACAATGGGCTCCACATGGCAAGCGTCTCCTATGTCAAAGTTGTCGATTTTCGATATTCGCCGCACGAGAGGCAGGTCGCCGGATTGACGCCCACCGGGTACGAAGAGCCGGACCACTTGGTGCAGGCGACGGGCGCCTTGCTGTCGGGGTCGTCGGATACGGATACGCAGAAGGAACAACCGGTCGCGAGTTCGGTCGCGAGCCGCAGCAGCTTGCGCTTTAAAGCATCGAGCTCCGTCGTCATGAGCGGATTCCATCCTTTCGAAGGTTCACTCGGTTATTATACTAAGAAACGCAACATTTTCCTATGGCTCTCCGTGATACTTACCGTGTCCAGCGGCGACTTGCCCACATAGAGTAATACGATACAGCTGTCGCTTCTTCGAACGGTTCGGTCGAGCAAGCGGACATAAGGGCCGAATCGGTTCGGCAACCGGCGACAAGTCCGACGCGGACGCGAAGCCGGCGATGGGGGAGCGGCACGGAATCCTTTTCGGGGAGGTTATTCGCGTGAAGGGCATCATCTTATGCGGCGGAAAAGGGTCGCGCCTCAGGCCGCACACGTTCTCAAGGCCGAAGCACCTCCTGCCGGTCATGAATAAGCCGGTGCTGTACTACGGCATCGAATCCATGATCGAAGCAGGCATCGACAACATCGCCGTCGTCGTTCCGCCCGTGTACCGGGAGGCCTTCGACGAAGCGCTCCAGGGCGGGGCGCCTTGGGATATCGAAATTTCGCTGATCGAGCAGCCGGAGCCCCGAGGGCTCGCGGACGCCGTTCGGATGGCGGAAGCGTACGTCGGCAACGACGATTTTATTCTTTATTTGGGCGATAACGTGATCGACGGATCGCTTGCGCCGCTCGTCGAGCGCTTCCATAGGGAGCGTCTCGAAGGGCTCGTATCGGTGAGCGAGGTGGAATCGCCCCAGCAGTTCGGGGTCGTGCAGCTCGACGGAGAACGGCTTGTGAAGGTCGTCGAGAAGCCGAAGGAGCCGCCTAGCAATCTCGCGATCAACGGCGTCTATTTGTTCCGGCCTTCGCTCTTCGACGCCATCGCGGGACTTCGGCCGTCGGCTCGGGGAGAATACGAAATCACCGACGCCATCCAACGTCTCGTCGACGACGGCCGGCCGCTCGGCGTATTCCGGTCGCCGTATTGGTGGAAGGACACCGGACAGCCGAAGGACTTGATATTGTGCAATCAGCATTATTTGCAGCGGATCGAAGGGTTGAGGGTGAAGGGATCGATCGACGCGAGCTCGCAGGTGTCCAGTCCCGTCTCGATCGGAGAGAACGCCAAGATCGTCAACAGCGTCATTCGCGGACCGGTCGTCATCGGGAACGATGCGGTGATCGAAGACAGCTACATCGGACCGTTCACATCGGTCGGCGACCGCGTTCGCATCGCTCGCTGCGAGGTAGAGAACAGTATCGTCATGGAAGACGCGGTGTTGGAAGGCGTCGCCCGCCGCATCGACGAAAGCTTGATCGGCAGCGATTCGAAAGTGCTTGGCCGGACCCAGCCTCCGCAAAGCGTGAAGCTGTGGATCGGCGACCATTCGCAGTTATTCTTCCCTCGTTAAAGGGCGGCGCCGCCGCCCCGGGGCAGCCCGTCCGACGCCGGCTAGAAAGAAAAGGCGGCTGCCCCGCCCTCCGACAACTCCGCTGCGCCGCCCTTACGGACGGCGCTCGACGACCTCGTCGTAATAAGACTTTTGCTTCCTCAGCTGCACGCTTAAATTGAAATCCGTCTCTACTTTCTTTCGTGCGTTCCCTCCAAGCTCCTTCCAACGTTCAGGGTGCTCCGCCAACCAAATCATCGCCTCCGCCAGCTTCGCCGGCGATCGTTCCGGGACGAGCAGTCCGGAAATCGAGGAGTCGACCAGCTCCGGTATGCCGGCATGCGTCGTCGAGACGACGGGCATACCGGTCGCCATCGCTTCCTTCAATGTGTTCGGAATCCCTTCCTGATTCCCGTCGACGTCGGTGACGCTCGGCGCGCAGAACACGTGAGACCGGTAATACATATTCTGAATGCCCCGGTAGTCGACCCATCCCTTGATCTTGACGCTGCCGTCGAGGCCGAGCCGCGAGATGAGCCTCCGGTATTGCGCTTCGCACGGACCTTGACCGACCAATACGAGCTTCGCTTTCTCGCGCCTGCGCTTCACCTCCGCGAACGCTCGGATCAGATCGTCGAAGCCCTTCTTCTCGACGAAGCGGCCGACGGCGAGGAAGCGAATTTTCTTCCCGTCTTGGACGAACCTCGGACGGAACTCGAAGCGGGACAGATCGACGCCGCCGTACAGGACGCGAATGCGGTCCTCCGGACAGCCGAGCCGGACGATCTCCTTCTTCAGATGCTCGCATACCGGGAAAAATCGATCGCCGATGGCGAACAGCTTGCGCAGCGCCTTCCGGTATTCCTCGTCCTTCTTCGGATAGGCCGTCGCGTCGTTGCCGCGAAAGCCCACGAACATCGGGACGCCGTATTTCTCCTTCAGGAATTGGAAGGGCGGCGCCAGCGTCCCGTGATGCACGTGCAGCCCCGCGACGTGGAGCCGCTTCAGCAGGTCCGGATCGGAGCGCAGCTTCTCGAGCTGCAGCACCTGCGACTTGGGAGCGCCGGGCCGCAGCTCCTTCGGACTTTTCGTCACGAGCACCCCGCGGTAGCCTTCCACATTGCGGATTTGCGCCATGACGTGTCCGTCCTCGAGAGAATATTTATGATGCAAAATCGACGGCAACGGTTCGTTCATGCTCTTGGCCCCCTTCGAGTACCGAATAACGCGCCGAAGCCCGGCGGCGCGCCTTGCGGCTTCGGGCGTCCTCCGCGGTCGTACTTCACGCGCAAGGACGCGATCGTCGCTTCGTCCCACCGGTACATCGTCCGCGCCGTACGCCGGATGCTGCGGTGGCGTTTCGCGTGCGGGATCGGCTTGCGCGGATGCCGGCGGTACATCGCCAACGGCTTCCGCTGGCAGAAGCCCCGATAATACGTCGCGAGCCGCAGCCACATATCCCAGTCTTGCGAGTATCGGTATTTCGGATGGAACAAGCCGATCTTGTCGAAGCAGTCGCGGCGGACGACCGCGGTCGAGGTACGGATCGTGAAGTCGCGCCGATAGAGCCGATACCGGAACCGGTCGAGGTCGTCGTATTCCTTCCCTTTGCGCAGCCGCTTCCGGCCGCCCCGGACGTCGTAGTACCACGAATAAAGGAAGTGGCAGTCCGGATGCCGCGCGAGGAACGCCTTGTTTTCTTCGAGCTTCTTCGGCAGGAACCGGTCGTCGGAATCGAGGAACGCGATAAATCGACCTTTGGCCGCCCGGATGCCTGCGTTGCGCGCCTCGGACGGGCCGCGGTTCCGCTGACGAATATACCGGACTTGTCGGCCGAACGACCGGACGATCTTACTCGTTCGGTCCGTGGAGCCGTCGTCGACGACGATCAGCTCGTAGTCGTCGCACGTTTGGTTCAGCACGCTGCGGATCGCGCGGGCGATATACCGCTCCCGGTTGTACGTCGGGATGACGACGCTGAACAGCGGACGCTCCCGGCGCTCGCGTTCCGCCTTCTCGTAGGCGGCGACGACGCCGTCGAACAGCTTCTCCAGCTTCACCGTTTGCCGAGCCGCGTCGAAATCCTCCTCCACGCGCGCGCGGGCGTTCTTGCCGAGCTTCGCCCACGTATCGGGCCGCCCCACGACGTGGATCAGCTTCCCGGCGAGCGCGCCGACGCTGTCCTCCGGGACGAGATGGCCGCTGATACCGTCCTCGATCAGCTCCGGGATGCCGGAGTGGAACGTGGAGACGACCGGCAGCCCCGACGCCATCGCTTCCTTGAGCGCGTTCGGGATGCCCTCGACGTTGCCCGTACGGTCTTTCCGACTCGGAAGACAGAAGATATGGGCTTCGTTCAGTTGCTTCGCGATCGCGCGATGGGGAAGCGCTCCAAGGAACTCTACATATTGCGCGATGCCTAGCCGTCGCGCGAGCAGCTTCAGGCGGGACTTCAGCTTGCCGTCCCCGACCATCGTCAGCCGCGCGTGCGGGAACACCTGATGGACGTAACGGAACGCGCGAAGCAGCGTATCCGCGCCTTTCTTCTCGACGAGCCGTCCCACGTATAGGATTCGGACCGTACCGTCATCCGGCGCCTCGCGTACCTTGAAGGCGAATCGCTCGAGGTCGATGCCGCTGTAATGAACGACGATCTTCTCCGCGGGACAACCGTGTTTGACGAGGTCCGACTTCATGGATTCGCAGGGCACCGTGAAGCAGTCCCCTTCGGCGAACAGGCGCTTTAATGCGCCGCGGCGTCGACGCATGCGGGCGGTGCCGGGCGCGTCGCAGCCGTGGAACGAGGTGACGAGCGGCACGCGCCATTTCCGGCGAAACGGAAGCATGCGGATGCCCGAGTTGCCGAACCGGGCGTGGATCAAGGCGAACTCGCCCTTCCCGAGACGCGCGTCCAGCTGTCGGTGCGACGGATCGACGGTGACATGCTCGTGCGGAAGTTCGCCTCTGTTGATGCGCCTTCCGCAAAATACGTGCGGTTCGTACCGTTTCAATCGGCGAACCTCTCCATAGATGAAGGTTTCGCTGACGGGCAGAAAGACGGAACGCACGACGGCGATGCGATTCAGAAGGCATTCCTCCCTTCAATGTGCTGCTTTACTCTATGACGCGCCGGGTAGGTGTGTATAGACAGCCGCCTTCCAAACCGGGTCGTCCGCACAGAATCGTTGCCGCTTTGCCCACTCCTCGTACTCCGCCCGAGCATAGGTTGATGGGGAGAGAGGGGTTTGCTGTCAGGGGAGCGTGGTCACTACGGAAAAGCTTTACGAAAAAGTAGAGGCGGCGTACGACATCCGCCTCCAATCGCATGAGCTCATCAAACATAAAGCGGACTCCAGCTTCGTGGCGAAGCTGATCGCCGAATCCGGCGAAGCGTACGCGCTGAAGAGCCTGTTCGAACCGCCGGAGCGTCAGCGATTCATCGCGGAATCGGAGCGGCTGCTGGCGGAGCGCGGCGTCGGTCTCGCCCCGCCGGTGCGTGCGAAGGACGGCCGCCTCTTCTTCGAGCACGAGGGGGCGCCGTACGTCCTGTACGAGTGGCTTCCGGGCGAAGGAGCGCCGCTCGACAAGCCGGACGATCTGCTGCGGATCGTCGAGCTGTCGGCCCTGTTCCACCGCGCCTCGGCGGGAATCGAGTACCCCTCCGGCGTGCAGGTGTACGGCCATCTCGATTGGCGGGAGGAGTACGCCCAACGGCTGCGCTCTATCGAGGATTGGCTGGCGAAGGAAGGCCAAGCGAAGAGCGGGAAGAAGGGTTTGATCGCGGCGGCGATCCCCTTCTTCTTGAAGACGGGGGAGACGGCGTTCCGCGAGCTGAAGAATAGCGCTTACGGGGCGTACGCGGAAGGGAGCGCCGGCGCTCGAACGCTCGTGCACGGCGACCTGCACAACAAGAACGTCCTGATTCACGGCGGAAGCCTCAAGCTCATCGACTTCGAGGATGTGCGGTACGACGCCCCGTCCAAGGATTTAATCCGCATTCACAGCATGTACGCGAAACGGCGCGCCTTCGAAGCGAAGACGTTCCGCCTCATGCTGCGGCGCTACCTCGAGATCTATCCGCTGGCGCAGGACGTCCGCCGGCTCGTCGAGATCGACCTGCTGTTTCCTCACGTATTCGAACGGACGTTGCGCAAGAAGAAGTATAAGAAGATGACCGAGGAAGAAGTGGCGTTCTGGCTCGAGCATGAGCGGCGAAGAACGGAATACGTAATGAAGCGGTTCTTCGGAAGCGGCGCGTCCGCGGGGAAGGAGGGGAAAGCATGAAACGCATCGCATTCGTCCGGCTTCGCTACCTTCCTCCGTCGGAGACGTTCATCTACGGAGAGCTGCGGCGCATCCGCACGGTGAGGCCGATCGTATTCGCGCGCAAGCGCATGAACTTGAAGAAATTCCCTTATAAAAAAATCAAGCGGCTGCCGAATCGGCCTTCGAAGATCGTCCGCGCCTTCCGCAGACGCCGCGTCCGCCTGATTCACGCCCGCTTCGGCAACGCCGGCGTCAGCCTGCTGCCGGTGAAGCGCCGGCTGCGCATCCCGATGCTGACCTCGTTCCACGGCTTCGACCTGCCGACGAAGCGGAACCCCCGCAAGGCCTATCATCGCAAGCTGCCGGAGCTGTTCCGCACCGGCGAGAAGTTCACCGTGCCGTCTCGGCATATGAAACACAAGCTGATCCGTTGGGGCTGCCCCCGGCGCAAAATCAAGATCATGTACAGCGGGATCGATCTCGTTCGGTTTCCATACGTCGAACGGGAGCCGAAGACGGAGGGGGTCACGATCGTCGGCGTCGGCCGGCTTCATAAAAAGAAGGGATTTCGGTACTTGGTGAAGGCGTTCCGGCAGGTGCTCGAGAAGCATCCGACGAGCCGGCTCGTCATCGTCGGCGAAGGCGAGGAGGGGCGCCGGCTGAAGCGGCTCATCCGCAGGTGGAAGCTGCAGGACCGCGTTCGGCTCCGCGGCCATATCCGGCACGACAAGCTGACCGATCTGCTGCGCCGGGCCGACATCTTCTGTCTGCCCAGCTTGACGACGAAGGACGGCAACCAAGAGGGCATCCCGAACTCGATCAAGGAGGCGATGGCCACCGGGCTGCCCGTCGTATCGACGAAGCACGGCGGCATTCCGGAACTCGTCGGGAACGGCGTCGAAGGCATTCTCGTGCCGGAGCGCAGCATCAAGCGGCTGGCCGAGGGATTGATCGATTTGATCGAGCAGCCGGCGCTGCGCGAGGAGATGGGACGGAACGGCCGCGCGAAGGTCGAGAGGCGGTTCGACGCGGTCAAGCAAGTAAAGAGGCTGGAAGGCATCTATCGCCGATTGCTGCGAAAGGGGAGATAAGCTTGTTTACGATCAACTCCGGGAGCGAGACTCCCGAATCGACCGGGCAACGCGAGCCGGTCGTCACCGTCGTTATACCGACGTATAATCGAGCGAAGTTCATTCGCCGCGGGATCGAGAGCGTGCTGAAGCAGACGATCGACAATTGGAAGCTCTTGATCGTCGACGACGGCTCGAAGGATAAGACGGAGAGAATCGTGCGGAAGTACGTGGAGCGGGATCCGCGCATCCGATACGTAAAGCAGCGGAAAAACCGAGGCGTGTGCTACACGCTGAATCACGCGTTGTCGCTTGTGGATACGCCGTACTTTTCCCAATTGGACGCGGACGACTGGTACGAGAAGGATACGCTCGAGAAGTGTCTTCAGAAGATGGAGCAGGGCGGACCGAAGGTCGCCGTCGTCTACGGGAACGAGAAAGTGTGGAAGAAGAAGCGGGGCAACAGACTCAAGTATTTGGGGAAAAAGAAAAAACGCCAAATCCGCGGCAAATACGATTTCATCACGTTCCACTCCATGATCTATCCGCGGTTTTATCGGACCGAAGCGCTGCGCAAGGTCGGCGGCTGGTCCACGCGGGTGCCGGAAGGCGGGCGCTTCGCGGAAGATCGGCAAATCTTGTTGAAGCTGGCGGGACGCTATCGCTTCAAAGCGGTGCGCAAGGCGATCTATAACCGCTTGAATCATGAAAGCAACAACTCTCGCATCGAAAACCGAGACAAATACGCCAGAGTGACGAGATATCTGTATAAGAAGGCGCTGAAGCGCTGGGGCAACAAATTTAAACCTAGATTTGTATGGGTCCGCGGACGGCTGAAGGTCGGCCGCCTCGTTAAGAAATAGAATTCGGGAGGGGAGCGCATGGACGAACCGAAGCGCGAAGCGTGGCTGTCGACGGAAGAGGTCATTGAACGGATTCATCAAGCGATGGCCGAGAAGCGGCCGCTGTCCGTCGTCCGCGTCGGCGACGGCGAGAACATCTGCCTCGCCCAATACAAAGTCTGGTCGATTCGCAAGACGCTCTACACTCGGTGGGCGAGGCTGTCGCGAACGACGAATTGGAAAGGCGTGCGTCTGCCGAACGTTCTCCTGCGGGAGCAGCTGATCGCTTCCATTAAGAAAGCCGACATCGTCGGCATTCCGTACGAGAACGACCGCGAGATTTTGGCGAAGCAGCATACGCTTCGCCCGTTGACCGACCGCTGCTTCCGCCGATACAAGATTCGACCGAAGGCGGTGTGCCATACGTTCGTGAACCGGCACATGGTGGAGTATGAATCGTTCTGGGAGATGCTGCGGGGCAAGAAGGCGGTCGTCATCTCTCGTTGGGCCGGCGATTTGAAGCGGTGGGTCGGCACGAAATACAACGATTTCGACATCGATTTCACGAGGCTCATTCGCATCGATCGATTCGAAGAAATTCCGAAGGTGCTGCGGAAGATGGAGAAGGTCGAGTGCGACATCGTTCTTATCTCGGCAGGGGTCAACGCCGTCATTCTGGCGGAACGGCTTGCCAGAGAGCAAGGGCGGGTCGCGATCGACTTCGGGAAATCCGCGGTGTTTATGGTGAAGGGCGACCGGAAGGTGCGGCCGTGGAGGCCGCGGACCGCGAAGGCGCGGGCCGAGATCTCCGTTTCGGGTCCGCCGTCCGCGCCTCGGGCGCAGGAACGACCGCCGGCACCGCAATCGTCTGGAGGAGGAGAAGGAGCGTGAATATAACCGTAATCGGTTCGGGGTACGTCGGGACGACGA
This sequence comes from Paenibacillus sp., assembly GCF_031177825.1. Classification (GTDB taxonomy): domain Bacteria; phylum Bacillota; class Bacilli; order Paenibacillales; family YIM-B00363; genus Paenibacillus_AE. The sequence goes on from NZ_JAPSKE010000031.1 coordinate 59,174, forward strand.
CGGCGCTCGTCCTGGCGAAGCTCGGACATCAAGTCATCGGATACGACGTCGACGCCTCGAAGGTCGAGAGGCTGAATCGCGGAGAGCTGCCCTTCCGCGAGCCCGGATTGGAAGAGCTGCTGCACGAGCTGCTGCAGGACGGGAAGATCGTCTTTACGGCCGACGGCCGCACGGCGGTGACGAGCAGCCAGCTGCTTATGATTTCTGTCGGCACGCCCTCCGCGGCGGACGGCAACGCCGACCTAAAGTATCTGACCTCGGCGATCGACACGATCGCCGAATGTATCGACGGTCCGAAGATCGTCATTACGAAGAGCACGGTGCCGATCGGCACGAACCGTTGGATCAAAGAGCGGTTCGCCGAGAAGGTCGATTTGACGAAGACGCCCGTCGACGTCGTCTCCAATCCCGAGTTCCTTCGGGAGGGCAGCGCGCTGCACGATTCGTTCCAGCCTTCCCGCACGGTGATCGGCGGCGACAATCCGCTGGCCGTCGAGACGGTGAAGCAGCTGTATTCCGGCCTTCCGACGACGTACTACACGTGCGACTACGAGACGGCCGAGATGATCAAGTACGCGTCCAACGGCTTCCTGGCCGCCAAAATTTCGTTCATAAACGAAATTGCCCGGCTTGCGGAGGAGGTCGGCGCCGATATCGGCGGCGTCGCGCGCGGCATGGGGATGGACCCCCGCATCTCGTCGCATCATCTATCGGCCGGCATCGGCTATGGGGGCTCTTGTTTCCCGAAAGACGTCGCCGAGCTGCTTCACCTCGCCAATCGGAAGAACGTCAAGCTGAGCATGCTGGCGGAAGCGAAGCGGGTGAACGACACCCAGATCGACTGGTTCGTCGAACGGATGCAGGCGGTCGCGCCGCTCAAGGGGCAGCGGGTGCTCGTGCTCGGCGTCGCGTTCAAAGAAGACACGGACGATCAACGCGAATCGCCCGGCATCCGTCTCATGGAGCGACTGCTGAAGCTCGGCGTTCGCGAGGTTCGGGCGTTCGATCCGACCGTCCGTGCGGTCGACGAGATACGTTGGACGAAGCCGCTCGGCAAGGGCGCCGCGAGGCGCGTGAAGGTCGTCGCCGATGTCGATCGGGCGGCGGACGGGGTGCATGCCGTCGTCTTGACGACGCCTTGGAAGTCTTTCGAGACGCTGCCTTGGAAGCAATGGGCGACGGCCGCGGCGACGCCGGTCGTGTTCGACGGGCGGAACTTCCTCGACGACGTCGCGCTTCGGGGGCTGGGATGGCAATATTACGGCGTGGCGAGGGGGCGGGGGCGTTGAAGATCGTCATCACCGGCGCGGCGGGCTTCATCGGCTCGCACCTGAGCGAAACGCTGCTCGCGAGCGGCCACGACGTGGTGGGCGTCGATCAGATCGACGCCCACCCGGCGAAATTCGTCAAAGAGGATAATCTGAAAGAAGCGCTCCGTCATCCGCGATTCGTCTGGACGCCCGCCGACTTGCTGTCGATCGATCTGGGTCCTCTGTTCGCGGACGCCGACGTCGTCTTCCACCTTGCCGGCATCGCCGGGGTCCGGGGCAGCTGGGGCGCGTCGTTCAAGGATTATCTTGATGCGAACGTGCTGCTCACGCAGAACGTGCTGGAAGCCTGCAAGCGCGCGCCCCGGTTGAAGAAGCTGGTGTATGCGTCCTCCTCGTCCGTGTACGGCGGCGGCGGCGCATACAGCTCGGAAGACTCCCCTACGCGGCCGATCTCTCCGTACGGGCTGACGAAGCTGGCCGGAGAGCAGCTGTGCCACGTCTACCATCACGAATTCGGGGTTCCGTATACGGCGCTGCGTTTCTTTACGGTGTACGGCCCGAGGCAGCGCCCGGACATGGGCTTCCATCGGTTTATGAAGGCGGCGCTGTTCGACGAACCGCTCCCGTTATACGGGAACGGCGAACAGACGAGAGACTTCACCTACGTCAGCGACCTGGTGCAGGCGAACGTCGCGGCCATGACGTACGGCGTTCACGGGACGGTCTTCAACGTCGGGGGCGTGGAGACGGCGACGGTCAACGACGTGCTGCGCCGGATCGAGACGCTCGCCGGCAAACCGCTCCGGATCGAGCGACTTCCCGAGCAGCCAGGCGATCCGTTCGCGACCCGCGCCGACGTGTCGCTCGCCCGCCGGGAGCTCGGCTACGCTCCCGCCGTATCCCTTGAGGAGGGCATGGCGAGACAATGGGCGTATATCGTCCGCTTATACGGCTCGGAGGTGAAGCCATGATCGGGATGTTATATCCTAGAGCGCTGATATCGAGGCTTATGAAGGGCGGTCGGTCGTTCGAGAAGCCCGCCTTCTACGTGCAGGCGGCGCGGGAGGCGGGCGAAGAGATATGGTTTTTCTCGCTCGTCGACATCGATTGGAACGAGGGGACGGCGAGGGGATGGAACGGCATCGATCCCGTGTGGAAGCGGCGTCCGATTCCCGACGTCATCCTGAACCGGACGCGTACGACGCGCGCTTCGGCGAGGCGGAGCATCCTTCGCCTGAAGCGCATGGGCAAGCTCGTCTGCAACGAACGGAACGTCGTCTCGAAGCTGACGATCCATCGAATTCTAGTCAAGGAGCCTGCGTTGCAGCCTTACTTGCCGGAGACCGCGTCGCTCTCGACTCGGGCGGTCAACGATCTGCTGGCGGCGAATCGGAACGTATTTCTGAAGCCGAGCCGCGCGTCCGTCGGGAACGGCATCATCCGGATCAGCCGCGCCGACGGCGCGACGTACGCCGAGGTGAACCGGCTCGGGCGGACCGAGCGCAAGCGGATCGACGTCCGGCGCATTGCGGCGTTGGTGAAGGGCAAGCGCCGGAATTATCTCGTGCAGCAAGGCATTCCGCTCATGAAGTACCGCGGGCGCCCGGTCGACTTCCGCGTGTCGATCCAACGCGGCGCCGACGGAAACTGGCAGTGCACCGGCATGGTCGGCAAGGTCGCGAGGAAACGGGCGATCGTGACGAATTTGCACTGCGGAGGCACCTCGATGAAAGCCGGCGAGCTGTTCCGCGAATGGGGCTGGAATCACGCCGAGGTGGAGGCGCGAGTCGCGGAGCTCGGCGTGCGCATCGCGACCGCGCTGGAGCGGGAGCTGCCGCCGATCGCCGATCTCGGGCTCGACATCGCCCTGGACGATCAAGGCCATCCTTGGTTCATCGAATCGAACTTCCGCGATCTTCGGATCACGTTCCGGAACGCGGGCGATCGGCAAACTTGGGCGGATACGTTCCATAACCCCGTCCGGTACGCGGCGGCGCTGCTTCGGTCCAGAGAAAGGGGGAGCGCGAGATGAAGGATATTATCGACGAACAACTCCAAGCGATGGCGAAGTCGCAGGAGCAGCTCGCTCGATCGATGCAGGCGGAGAGCGTCGTCGTCACGCGCATGGCGAGCCTTCTGCGGCGCATCCGCTCGAACGAATTGACGGTCGTCGCGGGCCATCCGTACACGGAAGCCGAGACCACCGTCATGCGGGAGATCGGGGCGTACGTGAACGCACTCGCCGATTTCGAGGAGGCGCTCGCGAATCACGTCAAGTACGCCATTAAGGAGCTGCGCGTCTCGGAAGAGGAATAACGGAAGAGGTGGTGAGAGCCGGCATGTCGGCAAGAACGAAAGCGAGCCTTCGAATGCTGTCCGCCGCCGCCGCGATGCAGTGGTGCGTCGCCGACATCTTGGAGGCGAAGGCGTCGGAGATGGAGACGCTGCGGGATTGGGTGCTGGATACGGTCCGGCAATCCCAAGTCAAGGACGCCAATTTATTCGTAGCGAGCTCCTGCGAATTTCATACGCAATTAATCGATCTCATTCACGGCATTACAAAGATGGAAACCGGACTCGCGAAGCATGTCGAACTGATGCTCGTCGAGGAGGAAGTCGTTCCCGACAATGCGTTCGGCGACACCGGGATGCTTGGGTTCGGAGGAGGCGTAGACCTATGAAGCTTGAATCTTCGTTGCAGTCGATCGCGAGCGATTACGTGCGAGCCGTGCTGCGAAGCCGCCGCGCGGTCGACCGCATCCTCGCCTGCGTCGCGGACGTCGCCGAGCGCGACGAGGGGTGCGCGCGCGCGATCGCGACGCATCCCGAGGCGATCGCGGCGCTGGCCCGCTGCGCTTCCCCGTCTGCGAAGCTTCTGGAAGCGGCAGGGAAGCGGGCGCGCGTCGCGGCCTCCAAGCGGCCGGCGGTTGCCCCGTATCGGGCTCCGCGTAATAAATCTAAGACTCGGCGGCGGAAACGCTGAGCGAAGCGTCAACGGGATGCCGCCAGGCTCCCGTACATATAAGGAGAAACCTCGTCGGGACATCGGCTCGGGGGCGGCGGGACGGATACCCAGATGTTGATGAAGCCGTAAACCATTTCCCTTGAGAGACAAGCTTTATGGCACGCGCGCGGCGCATGAACCGGGAGCGGGGGCGCATCCTATAGGATGTTTCCACCACAACCTTGAGAAACGGAGAGATGAGGGACGATGTTGAAGAAGCTTCTTCGCGTAACCGTCATCGGCGCCTCGGTTCTTGCGCTTGCCGCATGCGGAGGACAGAACGACGCCGGGAATATGTCGCAGAACGGTTATCGCACGAACCAAACGGGGGCTGGACAAGGCATCCGGGGCGCGACCGATTACGGCAATCATAACAATCGCAATCTGCGCATCAACCGCGACATCGCGAGAGCGATCGAACGGATCGACGGCATCTCCCGCGCTCGCGTCGTCATGGGAGAATCGAACGCCTACGTCGCCGTGGAAACGAACGAGAACGCCGGAAACAGCCCGGCTCTCGGCGGAAGCAACGCGCGAAGCAGCGCGAACGCAAGCGAATTCGGCATGCGAGGCAACTACTACGGCGTCACGGACAGCCGCGTGTTTCCGAGAGTCGGCGGCCGAGACGGCGTCGGCACGACGAGCTTGGAAGAAGCGGGCTCGGCGGCGAGCGCTCCGAACATGTACGGGACGAATGCCCGCGGCGCCGGCCGCGGCTTGAACGGCGGGTCGGAAATCAGCGGGTATTCGGGCGGCGACGGCAATCCGGGCGGCTTCCTGAGCGGGCTCGGACGGATGTTCGGCTTGAACGGCGATCGGAACGACCGCAGCGACCATGCGGGCGGAACGAGCGGCGCGGCCGGCATGACGGGTACGAACGGCATGACCGGTACGACCGGGGCGGCCGGCGGGACGGGCATGACCGGTACGACCGGCGCCAACGGGGCGATGGGTTCGGCCGGCATGAACGGGGGGAACGCCGGCAACTACGGAGTGACGGGTACCGGCCGGTCGGGCCGCATCGGGTTGAACCCGACGGGCATGAACGGCACGGACGACGCGAACAGCCAATATATGCATAACGGCGGCCAATACGGTCAATTGAGCGCCTACAATAATAACAACGGACTCAGCATGCAAGTGCGCGCCCGCGTCGAGAGCATCGTGCGCTCGTTGGCGCCGAACGTGCGCAACGTGTACGTGAGCTCGGACGAAAGCTTCATGCAGCGCCTAGGCACCTATAAGACGAACAGCTTCGGCGGCAGAGACGGCGAAAGCCTCGTCTCGCAGTTCAACGAATTCGTCGGTCGCATCTTCAACGGCGACAACGATACGAACCGATACGACATGCAGAACGGATACGACCAACGCAACCGCAACGGGGTGACGCGGTTGATGGACAACAGCTTCGACCGGAACAATCCGAGACATAACGGCGGAGGCGTCACGGGCACCGGTACGGGCATGAACCAAGCGCAGGCGGGCACGCTCGGGTCCGCGCGTTAACACCTGCTATTGCGCCAAATAAGAACCCTTCCGGGAGTCCGGGAGGGTTTTTCGCGCGCGTAAGGTCGGACGACAAGTATATGCGTTCCGCAAATCGCGTATGCGCCTATTTTTCGGGTCGTTAGCACCATCGGTTTTCGCCCCTCATACTATATGTTGACTGTATCCCTTAACCTTGTAAACCAAATCCCGAGCAAGGAGGGGTGACGCACTTGAAGGGTAACGACCATCGCAACAAGTTCCTGTTGACGAACCGCGAACGGGAGGTGTTTGAACTTCTGGTTCAAGACAAGACGACCAGAGACATCGCCCAGCAGCTGTTCATCAGCGAGAAAACCGTACGCAATCACATTTCCAACGTGATGCAGAAGCTGAATGTCAAAGGCCGTTCTCAAGCGGTTGTGGAGCTGATCAGGCTCGGGGAACTGAACATTTGACGAAAGTTCGACTTCTTTCCATACGGAAACCTCTTTAGACCTTCTCTTTCGGACGGCTCCGCCAACGGGCTGCCGGAAAGGAGGTTTTTGAGTTTTCGCCGCGTCCTTAGTACAATGATACGGTACAGTCGCGGAGGTGGGAAACACGTGAACGAACCTTGGTACGAACGAAGTTTCCGGGAGGATTACTTATTAGTATATAAGCATCGGGACGGCAAAGGCGCCGAACGAGAGGTGCGGGCGATGTCGGAATGGCTGAAGCTCCCCGAAGGCGCGCGCGTGCTCGATTTATGCTGCGGCTCCGGTCGTCATTCGCTCGTGTTGGACAAGCTCGGCTATAACGTCACGGGCGTGGATTTGTCCGAGACGCTGCTGCAAGAGGCCAAGAAGAGCGACCCGATCGGCGCGATCCGCTGGCTGCAGGGCGATATGCGGAAGGTGCCCGCGGAAGGCCCGTTCGACGCGGTGTTCAATCTGTTCACGTCGTTCGGTTATTTCGAGGACGACGCGGAGAACGAGAAAGCGTTGCACGAAATCGAGCGCTTGCTTCGCCCGGGCGGGAGCTATTTAATCGATTTCCTGAATCCGGCTTACGTCAAAGCGAATCTCGTGCCGCATTCCGTGCGGGAGGAAGGCGCGACGAAGATCGACGAGCGAAGAAGCGTAGAAGATCGTTACGTGGTCAAAAGGATTCGCATCCGCGACGCACAGGCGGAAGAGCGAAGCTACGAGGAACGAGTGAAGCTGTACGAGCTCGCCGATTTTCGCGCGATGCTCGCCAGGACCGGTCTGCGGATCGATCGCGTGTACGGCGGCTACGGGGGCGAGGCTTACGACGAGGCGACGTCGCAGCGGCTGATCTTGCTCGGAACGAAAGGGGAGGCGGAGCTGTGAACCGTATCATCGATCGAGGGGATGGCATCTGGCAGGTAAAGGTGCCGCTGCCGTTCCCGCTCCAATGGGTGAACGCGTACGTCGTCGTCTCCGCAGACGGCTTCGTCGACGTAATCGATCCGGGCATTCATACGGAGGAAGCCGAATGTCGATGGGCCGAGGCGGCGGAGACGATTCCGTTCGCTTGGAACGACGTGCGCAGCATCGTGCTGACCCATCATCACCCCGACCATTACGGCCTCGCCGGCTGGATGCAAGCGAAAAGCGGCGCGCCCGTGAAGCTGTCGGCCCGAGCGCTCGGTCAAGCTCGCCGCCTATGGGGGCCCGAGGAGACCGCCGGCACCGCGGCGGATACGCTCGCGTTATTCGCTCGCCACGGGTATCCCGAAGCGGAGGCGCCGGCCATGCAGGCGCATCTCGACAGCTTCGTCGCGCTCGTATCGCCGCAGCCGGCCGCCTTCGAGACGGTGG
>NZ_JAPSKE010000050.1 GCF_031177825.1 Paenibacillus sp.
GGCACGAAGAAGCAAGCGCAAGACTCCGTCGCGGAGGAAGCCGCTCGCTGCGGTCAATTCTACATCAACCAACGTTGGCTCGGCGGCACGCTGACCAACTTCGAGACGATCAAGAAGCGGATCAACCGCCTGAAAGAGCTCGAGCGCATGGAAGCGGACGGCACGTTCGACGTATTGCCGAAGAAGGAAGTCATCATCCTCAAGAAAGAGCAAGAGCGTCTTGAGAAGTTCCTCGGCGGCATCAAGAACATGCGCGGCATGCCTGACGCCGTATTCATCATCGACCCTCGCAAAGAGCGCATCGCGGTAGCGGAAGCTCGCAAGCTCGGTATCCCGATCGTGGGCATCGTCGACACGAACTGCGATCCGGACGAGATCGACTACGTCATCCCGGGCAACGACGACGCGATTCGCGCCGTGAAGCTGTTGACGGCGAAGATGGCCGACGCGGTCATCGAAGCGCATCAAGGCGAGCAAACGAGCGCATAATGGAATGTAAGACCTAGGAAAAGGGTGGGTGGGGGTTGATCAAACCGATCACTCCCCTTTTTTTCGGATACATAGACTTTCGTCTTTACAATTAAGGAGGAATTTACAATGGCGGTTACAGCGCAAGCGGTCAAAGAACTCCGCGAGAAGACAGGCGCGGGCATGATGGATTGCAAGAAGGCATTGGAAGAAGCGAACGGCGACGTTACGAAAGCGAGCGAAATTCTTCGCGAGAAGGGCCTCGCGGCCGCGAAGAACAAAGCCGGCCGCATCGCGACGGAAGGCTTGGTCGAATCGTACATTCACGCTGGCGGCCGGATCGGCGTCCTCGTAGAAGTAAACTGCGAAACCGACTTCGTCGCGAAGACGGATTCGTTCCGCGACTTCGTGAAGGACGTCGCGATGCAAATCGCGGCAGCCGCTCCGAAGTACGTCACTCGTGAAGAAGTGCCGCAAGAAGAGCTCGAGAAGGAGAAGGAAATCCTTCGCGCGCAGGCGCTGAACGAAGGCAAGCCGGCTCACATCGTCGACAAGATGGTCGAAGGCCGCATGAGCAAGTACTACGAAGAGTTCTGCTTGCTCGAGCAAACGTTCGTCAAGGATCAAGACAAGACGATCCAGACGCTCGTGAACGAAAAAATCGCCACGATCGGCGAAAACATCTCGATCCGTCGTTTCGTCCGCTTCGAGCTCGGCGAAGGTCTCGAGAAGAAGCAAGATAACTTCGTAGAAGAAGTTATGGCGCAAGTGAAGAAGTAAGACGGATGGAAGGAACACGGCGTGTTCCTTCCTTTTTAGAATGGGTTCTTCTTTGAAGCGAATGGAGGCTGGAGCAAGGTGAGTAAACCGGTTTACAAGCGTGTCGTGCTGAAGCTGAGCGGGGAAGCGCTCGCGGGTCAGATGGGGTACGGCATCGATGCGGGGATGATTACGACGATCGCCGAACAGGTGAAAGAGGTCGTTCGACTCGGCGTCGAGGTCGCCGTCGTGGTAGGCGGCGGCAACATCTGGCGAGGCATCTCGGGCAGCGCGAAGGGGATCGACCGGGCGACGGCGGACTATATGGGCATGCTCGCGACCGTCATGAATTCCTTGGCGCTTCAAGACGCGCTTGAGAAGCTGGAGGTGCCGACGCGCGTCCAGTCGTCGATCAACATGCAGCAGGTCGCGGAGCCATACATCCGTCGACGGGCGATGCGCCACCTCGAGAAGGGCCGCGTCGTCATCTTCGCCGCCGGCACGGGCAACCCGTACTTCTCGACCGATACGACGGCCGCGCTGCGCGCCGCCGAGATCGAAGCGGAAGTCATTCTGATGGCGAAGAACAAAGTCGACGGCGTCTACTCCGCGGATCCGTTCGTGGATTCGACGGCCGTCAAATACGAAACGCTGACTTATATGGAGATGCTCAACCAGAATTTAGGCGTCATGGACTCGACGGCATCCTCCTTATGCATGGATAACGACATTCCGCTCGTAGTGTTCTCGATCTCCGAACAAGGCAACATCCGCCGCGTCGTGCAGGGCGAGAAAATCGGAACGACGATCTTGAAGGGAGTGTAATCAACGATGCCGCAATCGGTTAAGAAGAACGCGGAAGAACGGATGGAGAAGGCGATCGGCGCGCTGAAGCGCGACCTGTCTACGCTGCGCGCCGGCCGCGCGACGCCTGGCTTGCTGGACCGCATCCAGGTCGAGTATTACGGCGCGATGACGCCGGTCAACCAGCTCGCGAACATTAATACGCCGGATTCCCGCACGCTGATGATCCAGCCGTGGGATAAGAGCTCGATGGGCGCGATCGAGAAGGCGATCATGAAGTCGGACATCGGCATTACGCCGACGAACGACGGCACCGCGATCCGTCTGACGATGCCGCCGCTCACCGAAGAGCGCCGCGCGGACCTCGTGAAGATGACGAAGAAGTTCGGGGAAGAGGCGAAAGTCGCGATCCGCAACATTCGCCGCGACGCGAACGACGAAATCAAGAAGCTGGAGAAGGATCAAATTTCCGAGGACGAATCGAAGCGTCACCAGGACGACATCCAGAAGCTGACCGACCGCTTCGTCGCGGAGGTCGACAAGGTTCTCGCCGCCAAGGAAAAGGAAATCATGGAAGTTTGATCGACCCTACGGCCCCCTGGCAATCGGCAGGGGGTTGTTGCGTCATACCCGTAATACTTACGCAACGGAGGGGGAGGCGTCATGGACCGTCTTTTCGGGTGGTTCCGAAACAAGAAGCCGCCGGACGGCGAACCGATTGTCGGGGAGAACGTCCCGAAGCATGTGGCGATCATCATGGACGGCAACGGACGCTGGGCCCGCAGTCACGGCATGCCGCGCATCGCAGGCCATCGCGCCGGGATGAAGAACGTCAAGACGATTACGATGGCGGCGAACGACTTAGGCGTGAAGGCATTGACGCTCTATGCGTTCTCCACGGAAAACTGGAAGCGTCCGCAGGAAGAAGTGGACTTTCTTATGAAGCTGCCGCAGGAATTCTTCCCCTTGGAGATCGGCGAGCTGAAAGCGAACAACGTCCGCATCCGCATGATGGGGGAACGGGAAGGGCTTCCGGAGCATACGCTCCGGGCCGTCGACGCGGCGATCGAGGATACGAAGCATAATACGGGACTCATCTTAAATTTCGCTCTCAATTACGGAAGCCGCCGCGAGCTGCTGCTCGGGATGCGACGATTCGCCGAAGAGGTGAAGTCCGGCGAACGGGAACTCGACGACTTGACGGAAGCGACGTTCGGCAGCTACCTGCAATCCGAAGGGCTGCCGGAGCTGGACCTGCTCATTCGCACAAGCGGCGAGGTGCGCATCAGCAACTTTATGTTGTGGCAGTTGGCGTATACCGAATTATGGTTCACGGACGTCTATTGGCCGGAATTTACGGAAGAGCATTTCTACGAAGCGATTCGATCTTATCAAGGGCGCGCGCGGCGATACGGAAAGCTGTAACGCGGGCGGCGGAGGAGGAGTACGGCTTACATGCGTCAACGTATTGTCACCGGAGTGCTTGCCGCGCTTTTTTTCTTGACGATGCTGGCCGCCGGCAGCCGATGGTACGCGCTGTTAATCATCGTCCTTGCGGTCATAGCTTATCAAGAATTCGTAAGACTGAACGGTGCGAAGGCGCGGGAACCGGCATCGTTGGTCGGCTTCGCCGGAATTCTGTACCTCGTCGTTCCTTGGAACGTCTTGTTCGGTTGGCCGGTTCCTCCGCAGCAGACGGTCGTTTGGCTGCTGATGTTTTTGTTCTTCGCCCTCACCGTCTTCTCGCAAAACCGGACAAGCATCGATAAAATCGCGCTCCTCTTTATCGGAGTCGTGTACATAGGCGTAGGTTTTCATTATATGATTTACACGCGGTGGATGACGGACGGCCTGTTTTGGACGCTGCTCCTGTTCGGCTGCATCTGGCTTACCGACGTCGGCGCTTACTTCTTCGGCAAGCTGTTCGGCAAACATCTGTTGTGGCCGTCGATTTCGCCGAAGAAGACGGTGGAAGGCGCCGTGGGCGGCGTCGTGATTTCCGTCGCGACGGCGGTCGTCTTCGCCGCGGTCCGGCCGGAGCTGATCGGCTGGAAGGAAGCGATCGCGATCGGCGTGATCGTCTCCGTGTTAGGCCAGCTCGGCGACTTGATCCAGTCGGCGTATAAGCGCGTGCGCAACATTAAGGATTCGGGAACGATTCTTCCCGGACACGGCGGCATTCTGGACCGAACGGACTCGTGGATTATCGTCTTTCCGTTCGTGCATCTGCTCGGTTTGCTGCCGCAATAGAGGGGGAGAGACATGAAGAGAATCTCGATATTGGGAAGCACGGGATCGATCGGCACGCAGACGCTCGACATCGCGGCGTTCCACCCCGAGCGGTTCCGCGTCGAAGCGCTGGCGGCGGGAACGAATGTAGACCTCCTTGCCGAACAGGCGAACCGGTTCCGGCCCCGTCTCGTCTCGGTGGCGACGAAGGAGCTCGCCGACAAGCTGACCGGCATGATCCCGGAAGGCATTCGCGTGCTGTACGGCGACGAGGGCGTTCGCGAGGTCGCGGCCGGCAACGACGCGGACGTCGTCGTCTCCGCGATGGTCGGCAGCGCGGGCTGCGAGCCGACGCTGGCGGCGATCGACGCGGGCAAGGCGATCGCGCTCGCGAACAAGGAGACGCTCGTAGCGGCCGGCGCCGTCGTGACGGCAAGAGCGAGACGCCGCGGCGTGCCGCTCATTCCGGTCGACAGCGAGCACTCGGCGATCTTCCAGTCGCTGAACGGTTCACGTATCGACGACGTGCTCGCGCTGACGCTGACCGCTTCGGGGGGCAGCTTCCGCGATCGCGGCCGGGAGGAGCTGGCGGACGTGACGATCGCCGACGCCTTGAGGCACCCCAATTGGTCGATGGGCGCGAAGGTGACGATCGATTCGGCGACGATGGCGAACAAGGGGCTCGAGGTCATCGAAGCTCGCTGGCTGTTCGACGTCGACTACGATCGAATTCGCGTGCTCGTCCATCCGGAATCGATTATTCATTCTTATGTAGAATTTTATGATAAGAGCATCATCGCTCAGCTGGGCCAACCCGATATGCGAGTGCCGATTCAATACGCGCTTACGTTCCCGGATCGTCCGTTATCGCCGGCGAGCTCGCTCGACTTGGCGGCGCTCGGCAAGCTGACGTTCCGACCGATGGACTTCGAGCGATATCCGATGATTCGCCTCGCGTACGAAGCGGGGAGAGCGGGCGGGACGGCGACGGCGGTGTTTAATGCCGCTAACGAAATCGCGGTCGCGCGCTTTCTCGCGGAGGATATTCCGTTCCTGAGAATCGAGTCGATCGTCGAGTCGACGCTGGCGAAGCACGACGTCGTCGCCGCGACCGACCTCGGCGCGATCCGGGAAGCGGACGCATGGGCGCGGGACGTTGCGAAAAGTTGCTAATTTTCCCCGAATTCCGTTCTCTTGAAGCTCGTTCGGGAATAATGGTAAGCTATAAGGACATACTGCCCCGGACATATGCGCTTCGTTCGGGAGCGTAAGGAGGAACGGCTTACTTGATGACGCCTCAGCTGACGCCGCAAGGTATCGTACTCACGGTGCTGTTGTTTTTCGTCTTGGTCACGATTCACGAGTGGGGTCACTATTATTTCGCGAAGCGGGCGGGCATTCTCGTTCGGGAATTCGCCATCGGCTTCGGTCCGAAGGTATTCGCGTTCCGCCGCGGAGAGACGAAATATACGCTGCGGCTGCTGCCGTTCGGAGGATACGTCCGCATGGCCGGCGAGGATCCGGAGACGGTGCAGATTCAGCAGGGCCAGACGATCGCGGTGGAGACGACGCCGGACGACGTCGTGACGAAGATTTACCTCGACCGCATCGACGAGCGGATGAACGCCGTCCGCGGCGAGGTGCGTTCGATCGATCTGGAGCGCAAGCTCTCGCTTACGCTGGACGTCGACGGAGAGGACGAGTCGTACCGGATTCATCCGGAAGCGATGACGGTCTCCCGCGGCCAAGAGACGCAGATCGCGCCGTGGGATCGACAGTTCGCCGGAAAGCCGGTGGGCAAGCGCGCGATGGCCATCTTCGCGGGGCCGATGATGAACGTCATCTTGGCGGCGGGCCTGTTCATCGCGTTCGCCTTCATTAACGGCATCGCCGTGAACGTCTCCGTCAACAAGGTGAACGCCGGAGAGCCGGCGGACGCGGCGGGCATTCAGGCCGGCGACGTCATTCAGTCGATCAACGGCGTGACGATCGGACCGGATACGTCGAAGATCCGCGAGCTCGTCACGGCCTCCGCCGGCGAGCCGATGGAATGGGTCGTGCTGCGCGACGGCCGGCCGGTCACCGTGCAGATGACGCCGATCGAGGCGATCGACGAAGCCGGCAACGCGCAAATTCGCGTCGGCGTCGAGATGATGCCGCTCACGCGCCCGGCTTCGTTCCAGGAAGGGATTACGAACGGCGTGACGACGATGTGGGCGGCGACGGTCACCATTTTCGAAGGCTTCAAGATGTTGGTGCTCGGGCAGTTCACGCTCGACGATCTCGGCGGTCCGATCCGCATGGCGGAGATGACGCTGCAGCTCGCGAACGCCGGCATTCTGTACTACACGTGGTGGGCCGCGATGCTGAGCTTGTATCTGGCCATCTTCAACCTGCTGCCCGTGCCGGCGCTCGACGGCAGCCGCTTGATCTTCCTAGGGTTAGAGGCGATTCGCGGCCGGCCGGTCGATCCGAATCGGGAAAGTCTCGTCCACTTCATCGGCTTCGCGATGCTCATGCTGGTGATGGTGGCGGTCACGTATAACGACATACTGCGCTTGTTTCGGGGGTAATGGGTTCTCATGACGAAAGAGTCGGGTAAGGAAAGCCAGCAAGCAGGAAACCGGGAGATCACGCCGCAGAGCGAGGATTTCTCCCGTTGGTATCTCGATGCGATTCGCAAGGCGGATCTGATGGATTACGCGCCGGTGCGCGGCTGTATCGTCTTCAAGCCGGACGGTTACGAGCTGTGGGAGCTCATTCAGCGGCAGCTGGACGACCGGTTCAAGGCGACGGGTCACCGGAACGCGTATTTCCCGTTGTTTATTCCGGAGAGCTTCTTCGAGAAGGAGAAGGAGCACGTCGAAGGCTTTAATCCCGAACTGCCTTGGGTGACCGAGGCGGGCGGCGAGAAGCTGGAGGAGCGCCTGGCCATCCGTCCGACGTCGGAGACGATGATCGGTCATATGTACGCGAAGTGGATTCAGTCGTATCGCGATCTGCCGGTGCTCATCAACCAATGGGCGAACGTCGTTCGTTGGGAGAAGCGGACGATGCCGTTCCTGCGCACGAGCGAATTTTTGTGGCAGGAAGGCCATACGGCGCACGAGGACGAAGCGGACGCGCGCCGCGAGACGATGTTGATGCTGGAGATTTACAAGGAATTCGTGGAAAACGTTCTGGCCATTCCGGTCATCGCCGGCCAGAAGACGGAGTCGGAGAAGTTCGCCGGCGCCGTCGACACGTATTCGATCGAAGCGATGATGCGCGACGGTCGCGCGGTGCAGGCCGGCACGTCTCATTATCTCGGCACGAACTTCGCGACGGCGTTCGATATTAAGTACCTCGATCGCGAGAACACGCAGCAGTTCGCGCACACGACGTCGTGGGGCGTCTCGACGCGCTTGATCGGCGCGCTCATCATGGTGCACGGCGACGACAAGGGTCTCGTCTTGCCGCCGAAGGTCGCGCCGATGCAGGCGGTGCTCATTCCGATCGGCCCGCCGGCGAAGCGCGAGCCGGTGCTCGCCAAAGCGGCCGAGGTGCTCGCGGATCTGAAGGCGGCCGGCGTGCGCGTCCGGATGGACGACCGCTCCGACCTGAGCCCGGGCTGGAAGTTCAACGAATACGAGATGCGCGGCATCCCGGTTCGGATCGAGCTCGGACCGCGCGATCTCGAGAACGGACAAGCCGTGCTCGCCTCGCGCGTCTCCGGCGAGAAGCGCATCGTCGCGCTGGACAACCTCGTCGCGGAAGTGGAGAAGATGCTTGCGGACGTACATAAGGAATTGTACGATCGTGCGCTGCAATTCATGAACGACAACCTGCGGAGCGTCGATTCCTTGGAGGAGCTCAAGGCGAACGACGACAAGCTGCGCGGCTTCGTGCTCGCCGGTTGGTGCGGCTCGCGGGAGTGCGAGTCGAAGGTGAAAGAAGAGACCGGGGCGACCAGTCGAAACATTCCGTTCGAGCCGGGCGAGACGAAGTCGACTTGCCTCGTGTGCGGCGACGCCGCGAAGCATACGGTCGCGTTCGCAAGAGCTTACTAAGGAACAACATCAGCCGTGGCGTGGACGCTTCGACGAATCGCGATTCGGGTTCTGGCAAGCGTTCCTCGCCCGGTTTCTCTTTTTTTTAACGATTCGGAGCGTATATCCTGCGGATGTACCACCTGAATCGTCTCGGTAAACGGGTACCGTCTTGCGAAGACGGTGAGGCCGTTTATCCTTGTGGCGACAAGTTGCAGAGTCAAGAGGGCCGGAAATACAAGAATCGTTGTGGGAGGACACCCTTTTGAGCGTTGTAGCTGAAAAACGAAATCGGTTCGAGCTGCTCATGCAGCAAGCGAATATTCCGACCGACGTCATCGACTCTTTCTTTCGAGACGGATATATCGAACGCGTCGAGACGTCCAGATCGAACCGGGAGTGGACGTTCGTCTTAAGCAAAACCACGCTGGTGCCGAGGGACGTGTACCGCGCCTTCTGCAAGGCGATCATCGATCGATTCGCGCATATCGCGGCGATCCGCTTCGTGCTCAACTACGAGGAGACGGTGTCGAACGCCGATGTCATGGAAGCGTATTGGCCGTTGTTCGTCGATTGGGCCCAGCGCGAAGTCGCATCGGTCAACGGCTGGCTCGCGAAGGCGAAGGTCGAGACGGAAGGCGATCTCGTCTCGGTGACGCTGCTCGACCAGACGGCGCTCGAGCTCGCGAAGAAGAAGGGCATCGAAGAGATGCTCAAGACGTATTTCGCCCGTAACTTCGCTCGCGAGTACCGCGTCAAGTTTCTCGTAGGGGAGTCTCGCGCGGAGGAGTATGAGCGATTCCAAGCGAAGCTGCTGGAGGAAGAGCGTCTGTTCAAGCAGGAGCTGCTCGCCGAGGCGACGTACGAAGAGGAGCCGGAGGTCGTGGGCGACGCGCCGGAGGTGCTGACGTACGGGTACGACATCAAGGATCAGCCGGTGCCGATTCAGAACGTCCAAGAGGAAGAGAAGAAGGTCGTCATCCAAGGGACCGTGTTCCAGCTCGAGGCGAAGGAACTGCGGAACGGCAGCACGCTCTTCCAATTTTCGATTACCGACTTCACGGATTCCTTGCAGTGCAAGGTGTTCGCGAAGACGAAGGACGATCTGAAGACGCTGAAGCTGCTCTCGGTCGGCAAGTGGGTGCGGCTGCGCGGCAAGGTGGAATACGACCGGTTCATGATGACGCCCGAGCTCGTCATGATGGTGAACGACTTGAACGAAGTCGCGGCGCCGCCGGAGCGGAAGGACGACGCGGCCGAGAAGCGCGTGGAATTCCATCTGCACACGACGATGAGCGCGATGGACGCGGTCAGCGATATCGGCGAGTACGTGAAGCTTGCGGCGAAGTGGGGTCACAAGGCGATCGCCATCACCGACCATTCCGCGGTGCAGGCGTATCCGGAGGCGGCGAAGGCGGCGAAGAAGAACGGCATCAAGATGATTTACGGCCTCGAGGCGAACGTCGTGAACGACTCCGTGCCGGTCGTGCTGCAGGCGGACGATCGCCCGCTCGCCGGCGCGACGTACGTCGTATACGACGTCGAGACAACGGGACTCTCGGTCACGAACAATAAAATTATCGAGATCGCCGGCGTCAAGATGATCGACGGCAAAGTCGTCGACGAGTTCGCGAAATTCATCGATCCGCACGAGAAGATTCCGTACAACATCACGCAGCTGACCAATATTACGGACGAGATGGTCGCGGGCGCTCCGGAAGAATCGGAGGTCATTCCGCAGTTCGTCGAATGGGTCGGAGACGCCGTGCTCGTCGCGCATAACGCGCGCTTCGATACCGGCTTCCTGCAGGCGGCATGCAAGCGTCACGGCTTGCCCGAGATGCCGAATCCGGTGCTCGACACGCTCGAGCTGGCGCGGTTGTTGTACCCGCAGATGAAAAATCACCGTCTTAACACGCTTACCGATAAATTCAAGGTGACGCTCGAGAGCCATCACCGCGCGATCGACGACTCGAAGGCGCTCGGCGAGGTGCTCATGCACCTGCTCAAAGAGACGGACGCTCGCAACATGAAGGTGCTGTCGCAGCTGAACGACTACGTCGGCGTCGACTTGTCGAACACGCGTCCGTTCCACTGCTGCATCTACGCGCTTAACGCGGTCGGCAAGAAGAACTTATATAAATTAGTATCTTTATCTCATACCCAATATTTCAACCGCGTCGCCTGTATCCCGAAGTCGAAGCTCATCGAGCTAAGAGAGGGGCTGCTCGTCGTATCGGGCTGCGAGAAGGGCGAGTTTTTCGAAGCGGTGCTCAATAAATCGTTGGAAGAAGCCGAGAGCGTCGCCGAGTTTTACGACGTGCTCGAGATTCAGCCGATTACGTTCTACGAGCATTTGGTGGACAAAGGGCTCGTCGCCAGCGTCGCGCAGCTGCAAGCGGCCGTCAAGACGGTGCTGGCGATCGGCAAGAAGCTCGGCAAGCCGGTCATCGCCACGGGCAACGTTCATTACGCGCACCCGCGGCAGAAGCTGTTCCGCGACATTACGATTCACGGCATTACCGGCTTCAGCCCGTTGAAGGATCAACGCAAGCCGGAAGCGCACTTCCGCACGACGAAGGAGATGCTGCAGGAATTCGCGTTCCTCGGCGAAGAGACGGCGTTCGAGGTCGTCGTCGGCAATCCTTCGGCGCTCGCGGATCGGTTCGAGGACATCGAGCTGTTCCCGCCGACGCCGTTCTTCCCGATCATCGAAGGCGCGGACGAGGAGATGCGCGAGACGTGTTATCGGACCGCTCGCGAGATGTACGGCGACCCGATTCCGGAGGTCATCGTGACGCGGCTCGAGCGCGAGCTCGTACCGATCACGAAAGCCGGCTTCTCGGCTTTATACTTGATTTCGCAGCGACTCGTGAAGAAGTCGAACGAAGACGGGTATCTGGTCGGCTCCCGGGGTTCCGTCGGCTCTTCGGTCGTCGCGATGATGCTCGGCATCTCGGAGGTCAATCCGCTGCCGCCGCATTACTTATGTCGCAAATGCACGCATTCGGAATGGTTCACCGACGGCAGCATCCCGAGCGGCTTCGACTTGCCGAACAAGAACTGTCCGAATTGCGGCGAGCCGATGAAAGGCGACGGCCAAGACATCCCGTTCGAAACGTTCCTTGGGTTCAAAGGGGATAAAGTTCCCGATATCGACTTGAACTTCTCGGGCGAATACCAACCGCATGCGCACAACTATACGAAGGTGCTGTTCGGCGAGGAAAACGTCTTCCGGGCGGGAACGATCGGCACGGTCGCGGAGAAAACCGCATACGGATACGTGAAGAAATACGAAGAAGACAAAGTCGTGCGCTGGCGAGGCGCCGAAGAAAGCCGTCTCGCGCTCGGCTGCTCCGGCGTCAAGCGTTCGACCGGTCAGCACCCGGGCGGCATTGTCGTCGTTCCGGAGTATATCGATGTCGAAGACATTACCCCGGTGCAATTCCCGGCGGACGATACGTCGGCCGATTGGAAGACGACGCACTTCGATTATCACGCCTTCGACGCGAATCTGCTGAAGCTCGATATTCTGGGTCACGACGATCCGACGATGATGCGCATGCTCCAGGACATCACCGGCGTCGATCCGACGACGATTCCGATGAACGATCCGAAGGTGATGAGCATCTTCTCGTCGACCGAGGCGCTCGGCGTGACGCCGCAGCAAATTCGTTCGCCCGTCGCGACGTACGGCGTGCCCGAAATGGGGACGCGGTTCGTCCGGCAAATGTTAGAGGAGACGCAGCCGAAGACGTTCGCGGACTTGCTTCAGATTTCCGGCTTGTCCCACGGTACGGGGGTCTGGCTCGGGAACGCGCAAGAGCTGATCAAGAACGGTACGTGCAACATCAAGACCGTAATCGGTTGCCGCGACGACATCATGCTGTACTTGATTTACAAGGCGGGCATGGATGCGTCGCTGGCGTTCAAGATTACGGAGAGCGTGCGTAAAGGTAAAGGTCTTACCGACGAGTGGATCGAAGAAATGAAGCGCTGCGGCGTCCCGAAATGGTACATCGACTCCTGCCTCCGCATCGAGTACATGTTCCCGAAGGCGCACGCGGCCGCTTACGTTATCTCCGCGGTACGTACGGCGTACTTCAAGGTGTATTATCCGATCCACTATTATGCGACCTACTTCACCGTACGCGCGGAAGATTTCGACTTGGACTTGCTCGCGCAAGGCTATGACGCCATCAACGCCAAGATCACGGAGATCGAGGAAAAGGGCTTCAACGCCACGACCAAAGAGAAAAATATGATTTCTCCGCTCGAGATGGCTCTGGAGATGACGGCGCGCGGATTTACGTTCAAGCCTCTGGACTTGTACAAGTCGGATGCGCGCAAGTTCCTCGTCGACGGCGATTCGCTCATCCCGCCGTTCTCGGCGGTGGCGGGCATCGGCGAGAACGCCGCCCGCAACATCGCCGCTTCTCGCGAGGACGGTCCTTATCTCTCGATCGAGGACTTCCAGCAGCGCTCGAAGGCGTCGAAGACGATCATCGAGCTGCTCACCGGCATGGGCTGCTTCCGCGGCTTGCCGGAGTCGAATCAATTGTCCTTATTCTAAACTTTATGTATGGGAGGGAGCGACACCGGTTTTGGCCGGGGCGCTCCTTTCTTCCTTTTCCGAAATTAGCGACGGTTTTGTCCGTTGTTGTTGTTGTCGCCCGTGAAGGCGTTCTTCACTTTTTGCGCCGCGTTCTGCATCATGTCGCCGAGGTCTTGATTGTTGTTGTTCTGATTGTTCTTCTTGTTTTGTTTTGCCATGGCAGCGATTTGCCCCTTTCGGTTTGTGTGGCCGGGCGTTTGCCAAGCCATCACTATTTTGCTCCGGGAACGGTGCGGCCATTCTTTTTTGCGTTCGGTTGTTTTCCGTCGACTTCGCTGCGGATTCATGGTAATCTAGGGATAATTTATCGGGTTCTTCCGAAAGCATCGGGAGACTGTACGCCTTTACGGCGACAGTCTCCTTTTTTTGTTTTCGGGGTCATTTTCCGGATGGGGGTATGATGGTGGTCGTTACATGGAAGCAGTGGGCTTTCCTAAGCGTGTCGTTTTTATCGGCGATGGTCATTTTGCTGTATGACATGATCTTTCCGAAGGTGCAAATCGTCCTATTCTCCGATCAAGCGGAGGTCGATATGCTGTCGGTGTTGAAGGCCGTGGATGAGGAAGTGACGATTCGCCCAGGGCGCCCCGCCGAGGAGGAGGCGTGGGGGGTGTACCGGCGGCCGACGTATTTGGTGCTCGCCTACGGTTATGGGGATCTGTTGGTGCACCGGAAAAGTTATTACGATCGGGACTGGTTTTTGCTCCATCGAACGGAGGAGGTGGACGAGTTGATTCGATACTTGAGGCGGGATTGGAATTTGACGTTTTGGCGATGGTGGTTGGCGGGGTAGAGGTACGGAAATGAATGGTTTCCATAATCAGGTAGTATTGATATAATCCTTGGTGAAAGGCTGGAAAACGCGTGAAGATCGTACTAGGCCTTCTGGACGAAGCTCACATCGGTGCTCGCGTCCCGTACCATCCCGATTTTGTGAAGGCACTGCATGGGTTGCCCGGCGTTCATTGGTCGCGGGAACTTCGAGTGTGGAAAGTCCCGCATACGGAGGCGGCCGTTCTAGCGTTGTTAGATGTTCTTCGAGGAGTTGCGGTTACGATTCAACCCGCCCTGCGGTTGGAATGGGAGCGAAGGAGGAGCTTGTTCGGGAATGTGCTGCAGCGATTGAAAGTTCCGAGCTTGTCCCCCGTTTGGGATGCTCGCGCCAAGGCTGAGCTCCGGCACCGATTGAAAGCTAGAGGTTACAGCGAACGATCCGTGAAAGCGT
Organism: Paenibacillus sp.; assembly: GCF_031177825.1. Lineage (GTDB taxonomy): Bacteria > Bacillota > Bacilli > Paenibacillales > YIM-B00363 > Paenibacillus_AE. The sequence goes on from NZ_JAPSKE010000050.1 coordinate 14,129, forward strand.
ACGTCGGTCATGTCGCCCGGTTTTTCGCAACCTTTCAGGAAGGGAACGAGGCTTGGGACGAACAACTTTTGACGTGGTACAACGTGGATTTGCAGGATCGGTCCTTTTCTCATTCTTACATTAATCAAGCGATCAGCGCGATTACGTTCTACCTTCGTCATGTGTGTGAAACGCCTCCTGTTTCTGTCGCGTATGCTCGACCGAAACGTGAACAGAAGCTCCCGAACGTGTTAAGTCTACAAGAAGTGCTTCGATTGCTCGACTGCGTTACAATATCGGGCGCTGCTGTACCTCACTTATGCTTCCGGCTTGCGAGTCGGCGAGGTCGTCCGGTTGAAGCCTCAAGATCTTGATGTTGAACGCCGAACGTTGAAGGTTCGGCAAGGCAAGGGGCGTAAAGACCGGTACACGATCCTATCCGGGGCTGCGCTTCTTGAAGTGAATCGATATGTGGCGATCGAACGCCCGCAGTTCTGGCTTTTTCCCGGGCAGGACGTTCGAAAGCCGCTCACCGAACGCGCCGCGCAGAAGGTGTTCGAACAATCGCTTCGCAAATCCGGGCTGAAGAAGGAAGCGACAATTCACACCCTCCGACATTCTTTCGCGACTCATTTGTTAGAAGCAGGGACGGACATCCGATTTATTCAGGAGTTGCTCGGCCATCGGAACTTAAAGACTACGGAACGTTACACGCATGTTAGCGTGAGGGACATCCGTCAGATCCAGAGCCCGCTGGATCGCATGTTGCCCCCGCGCGAGTGCTGATGGGGGCGGCGGAAGCGGATACGCGAACTTCGTATATCCTCTGGATTGGGAGATTCTCAGAACTTCGCCTATCCGCTAGAGGTGAGATTTATCCGAAGTTCGCAGAAAAGACGTTAGACGAAATTTCCCAATACAGGGGGCGTAGTATGTTCTTTAGAGAATCGAACAAATATGGAGAATTAAAGCTTGATGCATTAATTAGGTTTGAGGAATTGATTGCTTCAAAACTACCCACTAATTATAGAGATTACTTAATAGAACATAATGGTGGCAAACCGTGTCCTTCAGATTTTATTATTTCTTCAGGTGGAGACAGTAGTTCTATTCATCATATGAAGGGGATACACAATGGGCCTTCTTATTTCTCCTTAATCGATTCCTACCTGATGTACAAAGGAAGAATGCCTAGTGTGTTAATTCCTATTTGTGATGATCCATTTGGTAATCTTATATGCATTAGTTTGAAAGGTAAGTACAGGGATAAGATTTTCTATTGGGGCCATGAGTCTGAGGTGGAAGAAGGAAAACAACCGTATTGGGGCAATATTGTAGAGATTTACAATGATTTTAACAGTTTTTTAGACAATTTATTTGAGAATATAGACCCAAATGAAACAATAATAGAGCGAATATATAGAACAAGGGACAGCGAATCTTTAATAAAATTACTGGATGAAGGATTAGACATAGAGAGTGAAGATGAGTTCGGTAGGACATTAATAGAGAATGCCGCAATAAGTGCAATTAATTCATTTATTGAAATTCTTTTTGCTAGGGGAGCAAAACTAAGGCACTCGTACAACTATGCAGTTCGGAATGCTGAATTTTTCGAAGAGCATAAAGAAACCGTAAACCTAATTCAAAGACTGGAACAGTGATTGTGATTGCTTCGAAGCGGGAAACTTCGTCTAACACCGCATTCACGCATCGGGCTGGCGCCCTCGGTCGCAAACGAGAGTTCGAAGATGTGGATGCTGCGACAACTCCCTACGGGAGTTCGTGAATGCGAGGAACGTTATCGGAAATCAGAGCAACAACATAAAAAATTCCAGACTAATTTAATTCAAAGATTGTGAAAGGATAGAGTTGATGTGAATTCAAAAGAATACGAGGAATTTGTCGAAAAAACACTTAATTGTTTAAACTTTTTTAAAAATGCTAACATATATAGAAATTTGAAATATCCTGGTATACGACAGCCTGGTGAGTATGAAATAGATATCGCATGTGAAATGATAATTGAGAACATGAGTAGAATCACAATAATAATTGAATGTAAAAATCATAGTAGACCTATTACAAGGCCAATCGTTCAAAACTTTCATCAAACTAAAGAAGCAATAAATGCTCATAAAGCGGCAATTGCATCGCCTGTAGGATTCACTAGTGAAGCAATCGAAGTTGCACGTGATTTAGGTATTTCACTTTGGGTAATTACAAAAGATAAGCCATTTGAAATGGTTTTGGCTAATGACGGAATGAAAGTTACTTTTTTGTCTGAAGAATTTAATAAGCTGTATATACAATATTTAAACGTGATAGGTATAGCAACAAAAGATAATGTATCTACTGAGTACAAACTGGTAATGTATCCCTCTGATAACATCGTCGAAGATAACAAAGAAAAGGAATGTTTCTTTTCATTACGGACAAGAGTCGGCACTGCATTTTTTTTGAGTGAAAATCATGCCATATATTATAAATCATCTGCGATAAGAGAAATAATTGAATTTGTGTTAGAGGGCATTAAGAACTCTCACGAAGTCGAAAATTCCCCCAGTTTCAAAAGCTGGGTGCGAATGGTTGATAACTCTTTGATTGGATGGATCCCTAGTTCTAGAAAGGATAGATCAGATTATATATTGTCAAAGGCTCAAGAAGCTTTAAAAAGAGCAGATTGGGAAGAATTCTATAAATTATTCTAATACATTTTAATGGGTTATTCGAAGAAGGCTCTGACTTCCGATAACACCGCATTCACGCATCGGGCTGACGCCCTCGGTCGCAGACGTGGGTTCGAAGAAGCGGTTGCTGTGACAACTCCCTACGGGAGTTCGTGAATGCGAGGAACGTTATATGAAATCAGCCTAAAATGAAAGGAAACAAATCAATGATTCGGGAAGCGGAACCAAAAGATGCTAAAAGAATTGAACAATTATATAAAGAATTATTGCCTAGCAACACTAAGATTAGTG